>NZ_PIOK01000001.1:0-2004731 GCF_002810515.1 Klebsiella sp. D-Nf1 | reverse complement strand
GGGTGGGCGCGGTGCTCAGCGCAGAGAATAAACGTCAGCTGTGGATCCCGGAAGGGTTCGCCCACGGGTTTATGGCGCTGAGCGACACGGTGCAGTTTGTCTACAAGGCGACGAACTACTACGCGCCGCAGTCAGAACGGAGCATCATCTGGAACGATCCGGAGATCGGGATTGACTGGCCGGCGCTGAGCGACAGCGCGCTGTCGCTGTCGGAGAAAGATCTGCAGGCGCATACGCTGGCCAACGCGGAAGTGTATATCTAGTGATGACCTGGATTCTGGCTCAAAAAATTACCAGAGCCTGAATCCAGTATATAAATTAAGGTATGTCTAAGCGATGCTGAAGTATTTCTTGAAAAACAAAACCCTCATCTTGAAACTGGCGAAAAGAGATATTGATTCTAAATATAAGGGATCTTTTATCGGCGGTTTTTGGGCAGTTGTTAACCCAGTAATTATGTTATGTGTTTATTCGTTTGTATTTTCAGAAGTCTTCAAGGCTAAATGGGGTAGTTTAGAAGGAGGGAAAGGGACCTTCGCAGTAGTATTGTTTGCTGGGTTGATTATATTCAACTTCTTAGCAGAGTGTTTAAGTCGAGGACCGACATTATTTACCAGTAATGTAAATTACGTTAAGAAAGTTGTTTTTCCACTTGGCTGTCTTCCGTTTAGCATTTTTCTTTCGGCCGTGTTTAATTTCTTTATAAGTTTCATAATTTTGCTCATTGCTCAACTAATTGTCTTCAATTCAGTGCCTTGGACAATTTTATTCTTTCCGTTGTTGTTGATTCCTTTGTTTCTTATCGGTTTTTCATTAATTGTTATTTTTTCAACCATTGGCGTATATTTTCGAGATATAGCTCAGGCTGTGCCAATTATGATAACGTTTCTGATGTTTTTATCTCCGATATTTTATCCGTTAAGCGCAATTCCTAAAAGTTTTCAGGATGTTATGATGTACAACCCGTTGGCGTTTTTAATAGAAAACACACGAGATGTATTAATCTTTGGCAAAAACATGTCAATTGAATCATATTCAATTCTGTATATCTCAAGTATTATATTTTACATTATTGCAATGAAAATATTCCAGAAGGCTAAAAAAGGTTTTGCAGATGTCCTATAATTCAGTTAAATGCGAAGCTGTCATTCAAGTAGAACATATTACAAAAATTTTTCGCATCTACAACTCTCCAAAAGATCGGATAAAAGAGTTCCTGGCAAATTTACCACGCCGAGTTGCTGGGGCAAAGCGTATAAAGAAACATAAAGAATTCTATTCACTTAATGATGTCTCCTTAACTATTAATAAAGGAGAGACAATTGGAATCATTGGTGCCAACGGCGCAGGTAAATCAACCCTATTGCAAATTATTTGTGGGACGTTGTCGCCAACGAATGGCAATGTAACTGTAAACGGTAGAGTGGCTGCTCTGTTAGAGCTTGGTGCTGGGTTTAACCCTGATTTCACAGGTAGAGAAAATATATTTATCTCAGCATCAATAATGGGGCTAACTGACGAGCAAATAAAAGAACGTTTCGACAGTATCGTTGAGTTTTCCGAAATTGGAGAGTTTATTGAGCAACCGGTAAAAACATATTCTAGTGGTATGTTTGTACGGTTGGCATTTTCAATTATCGCTCACGTTGATGCAGATATCTTAATAGTAGATGAAGCGCTTTCGGTTGGTGATGCGTTCTTTGTTCAAAAATGTATGCGTTTTCTACGGGCATTTATGGAACATGGTACTGTGCTCTTCGTTAGCCATGATACCGCTTCAATTGTAAACTTATGCGATCGTGCTATCTGGATTGATCATGGGCAGAAGAAGATGGAAGGTTCTGCGAAAGATGTTTCGGAAGCTTATCTTGCTGCATTATTTAAACAGAGTAACAGGAATGTATCCGTCAAGCGTCAAAACAAGGATGTTACCGAGGTTGTAGCTTATAAAGATATGCGTACTAGTTTTATTAATGCTAGTAATTTACGTAATGATATAGAACTGTTTTCTTTTAATGATGAAAGTAAACAGTTTGGTGAGAATGGCGCAGAGATCTATAGTGTAAGGCTAGAGGATCAAAACGGTGAACCTTTATCATGGGTAGTTGGTGGGGAAGAAGTTAAGCTTAGAATAAGTGTTAAATGCTTGAAAAGTATGTTTAGCCCAATAATCGGTTTCTATATAAAAGACCGACTTGGACAAACGTTATTTGGTGATAACACATACCTTTCTTATATGGATACACCACTCAGTATGCAACCTAATGACAATATGGATAGCATTTTCGAGTTTAACATGCCTATACTTCCAGTCGGTGAATATAGTATTTGCGTCGCAGTAGCTGAAGGTAGTCAGCAAGAACATATCCAACATCACTGGATACATGATGCGGTAATTTTTAAATCGCATTCTTCCAGTACGGTGACTGGGCTAGTCGGTATTCCAATGAAAAATATTAGTATCTCGGTGAATTAAGAGTAATTATTTTATGACTATGATTAATAAATCAATGCTTTCCAGACCTAGAAAACTGACTTTCCCATTTGGCTGGTGCGGCCATATCCCCTTTGTCAGTTGGCTTGTTGAGGAAATGAAACCGGGTACTATTGTTGAATTAGGTACGCATTCAGGAAATTCATATTTTGCAATCTGCCAGGCTGTCCTGGAAAATAATACCGGTTCCAAATGCTATGCTGTTGATACGTGGCAGGGGGATGAGCATGCTGGTAGCTACAGTGAAGATGTTTTCAGAGATGTAAGTGCATGGAATCAGCAGTATTTCTCTGCATTTTCAAATTTAATGCGCATGACCTTTGATCAGGCGAACGAATATTTTTCTGCAGGTAGCGTTAATTTATTGCATATCGACGGCTTACATACCTATGAAGCTGTTAAACATGACTTTGAATCCTGGAAATCAAAATTAGCAGATGATGCGGTTGTCCTGTTCCATGACACCAATGTCCGTGAACGAGGATTTGGTGTATGGCAGCTTTGGGATGAACTTCAACAACAGTATCCATCTTTTGAATTTTTGCATTCATATGGCCTGGGTGTGCTTTTTGTAGGCAAAAAAAGCCAAGCTCTTTATGAAAAGTTGGCTTCTTTTGGTGAGCCTGCCCTCATTAGAGAGGCATTTTCACGCCTAGGTGAGTTAATTACTCTGCGCGAAGAAGCCCATAATCATATCCAGCATATTGAATCAGCCAGATCCGTTCTTGAGAGTCAAAACCAAGAACTTCAGCATCAACTTAATAAATCAAAAGAAGAAAACGAACTCTATATAAAGAGAATTCAGGAAGATAAAAATATTAAAAATGTTATGGCTGGCAGAATCCATGAACTGGAAAACAGTCAGCATCATATTTCTGGCAATGTCCATGCACTCGAAAAGGAAATTGAGCGGCTGATTAATACTAACTCGTGGAAAATCACTAAGCCGCTAAGATTCATGTTTCGAGTACTCCGCGGCCAACAGAAAGATGCGATGTGGCATATTAAAAAAGAAGTCCGTAACATTGCCAAGTCAGCTTATTATCGAACCCCTTATAAGTATCGCGAACAACTATTAACCATGGCATTTAAGGTTCGACCTAGTTGGTTCACTAGTCATCCTAAATTTATGGCTGCTCATTCTCTGATATCAAATGAATTAGAGGTAAGTGATAAGCTTATCGATATTAATTTATTAAGTGACGATATTAATACACAGCCTGGAAGAATTGCTGTTCAATGTCATATTTTTTATCCAGACTTAATCGATGAATTTGTGGCACAATTGTCAACAATGCCGTTTAAGTTCGATGTTTACATTTCAGTAACAAGTGAAGAAGCCAAACAACAATGCAATCTGCAATTTAAGAAGATTAAAAATATCGAAAATCTCGATGTGCGAGTAGTACCTAATCGCGGTCGTGATATTGCTCCAGTATTCGCCGAGTTTGGTTCCGCCTTAAAACAATATGATTTTATTTGTCATATTCAAAGTAAGAAGTCATTATATAATGAGGGAAAAACAACCGGTTGGCGAGAGTATTTACTGAATGGTTTGTTCGGTTCGGAATCTAATGTAAAACGAATATTTAAAGCATTTAAAGATGATAATTCGTTAGGGATTATCTATCCTCAAGTTCATCATACATTGCCTTATATGGCATTTACCTGGTTAGCCAACAAACAGCAAGGCAGTGAACTTTGCGCTAAAATGGGAATAGCCTGTCCTGATGGATATTTCAATTTCCCCGCAGGTTCAATGTTTTGGGCCCGTGTAGATGCTTTGTCCCCGTTATTCGAGATGAATTTAGCGTGGCAAGATTTTCCTGAAGAAAAAGGACAGACTGATGGGACTACAGCACATGCAATTGAACGTTTGCTAGGTATAGTCCCTCAGGCTTTGAATTATGGTTCATTAATTATAAAAGACTGTGAGAATGAGTCAAAATCCACTTTCCGTTGGGATCATCAATATTTCCCTAGAACGTTAGAGTCGATTCATCAAATAATTTCTGATCCAAGCAAAAAAATTATTGCTTTTGATATTTTTGATACTTTGTTGATTCGTCCTTTACTTCATCCTGACCATACAAAACAGATCATTGCCAGCCAGTTGTCTGCTGAGGAAGCGTCCGAATTTCTGTCTAAAAGGCCTGCCGCAGAGCAGAGTGCAAGGCACCGCGCTGGGCGGGATATCAGTATTGACGATATCTATAATGAATTGCAGCAACATTATAAGGTTGAACATTCAGTCGCCAAAAAGTTTCGTGAGCTCGAAGAACGGGTTGAAATTGCTTCTGTTTCGGCTCGGCCGGATATGTTGGAAATTTTTGAGTTTGTTAAAAAGAGTGGTAAAAAAATCGCTATTGTCAGCGATATGTTTTTACCGCTTGAAACTATCGTTAATATGCTCGAGTCTAATGGTTTTACCGGATGGGATAAAATTTATTTATCATCAGATAAAGGTAAAAGAAAGGATACGGGTGAACTGTACGAGCTTCTTTTTACCGAGTATGGTGTTTCCGGTAATGAAGTCGTGATGATTGGCGATAACGAGCGTAGTGATTTACAGTTGCCTTGCGATCGGTTCAACACTCTCGGTTTGCATATTGTTAGAGCTACGGACTTAGCACTTCATACTCCAGAGTATGCAGGGTTAGCTAAGCAGGCGTTTAATTCGGATCTAGACGGAGAACTGACCTTTGGTCTTTTGACGAGGAAAAATTTAAGTCAAATTGGGAGTTTCTCTCCGGAAAAATTAAAGCTTTTCTCTTCAAGTCCGTATCAGATTGGTTACAATCTTGCAGGTCCATTGCTTACCTCATTTGCTGAATGGCTGAGAAAGCGCGCCGCACAATCTGACATTCAAGACTTATATTTTCTTGCCAGAGAAGGGAAAATCATTAAAGACGTTTATGATCTTTGGTGTGATGGGGCAAAAACTGCACCTCAAAGTCATTACCTGATTTTGTCTCGCCGTGCGGTTAACGTTCCTAATGTAACAACACTGAATGATGTCTTGGATATAGCTAAGTCGACTTTCTTTGCCAATACACTCGAGATGTTTTTACGCGAACGTTATGGATTGGTCCTACCTGAAGAGAAATTATCCTCTTTATACTCTTCTGGGCTTTGGTCTAAAGGCAAGTTAGTAGAAGTGCAGAATGAGGATATTTCCGAAATTAGGTCATTGCTGGAATATCTTATGCCTGATATTCTTTCTGAAGCTCATGCTGAAAAGCAAGGTTTGTTACAATACCTTAAACAGGAAGGATTCTTAACATCAGGTCATAAGACGGTCGTTGATGTTGGATACTCAGGAACGATCCAGAAAGCGCTTATAAATATTGTAGCCGACAGAGTCGATGGTTATTATATGGCAACATCTGAAACTGCAGGAAAGGGCTTAAAGAGCGGAAGTAAAGCTCATGGTTGTTTTATTGATAACTCGATCTCACTTCAAAATGAAAACTCAGTGATTCTACGTCAAAGTTTCGAACTTGAAAAATTGTTAAGCTCGGATGATACCCAAATTGTTAAATATATCCTGGAAAATGCGACCGTTACGCCAGTATATAAACAACAGCGTCCAGAAGAGCTTATAACAAAAGACATCAGAACGGAGTTACAAAAAGGCTGCATGGATTTCGTTCGTGATGCAAGAGATATACGAAATACGCTTTACCCTGATTTTTCGCCTTCATTGACAATAGCTGATTCTTTATATAGTGAGTTCATTTCAAGTTGCAATCGAAAAGAAAATGACTTCGTGAAAAAAATGACCTTAGATGATGATTATTGTGGTCGTGGTTTAGTAAATTAAATTAAAAATAACCCCTCTATCTGCGGATAGCAGATAGAGGGGCAGGGTTTCAGAATGAACCGAAGTGTTGCTATTTTAATGGCTGTAAGAAATGGTCAGGAGTACCTTCAGCCTCAACTTGATTCATTTCTTAACCAAACATATAAGAACTGGTGTTTATATGTTTCTGATGATGGCTCGACCGATTCGACAGCCGAAATTGTTAATAACTTTTATCTTTCTCATCCAGAGATTTCTGGTTTTCTAAAAAAAGGCCCTTGTCTTGGTTTCTGCCAAAATTTTCAGTCCATGATCAACGATGAAAAAATCATTGCTGATTATTATGCTTTTTCTGACCAGGACGACATTTGGCTACCCGAAAAAATAGAAAATGCAGTTCGCTTTTTGGACAGTGTCCCCTCAGATACTCCTGCTCTCTATTGCTCGGCTACCACTCTTATCGATCAGGCTGATAATATTATTGGGGAATCACTTTCACCCAATAAGGCACTCAGTTTTGCCAATGCTCTGTTGCATAATGTTGCTAGCGGCAATACTATGGTATTCAATCATAAAGCCAGAGAGTTATTAATGGCTGCCTCGACTGAAGAAATGGTGGTACATGATTGGTCGCTCTATCAGATAGTAAGCGCATGCAACGGTCGCATTTATTTTGATCGCACCCCTGGAGTGTTGTATCGCCAACATAGTAATAATGTGATTGGTGATGGACGTAATATTTTTTTACGTGTGCGTAATTTCTTTTCATCTTTTAAAGGAAATCGTGCGGACTGGAATAAACGGAATAAAACCGTTCTCGATAAGATAGTGGCTCACTTCGGTGAGAATGAAAAGCAAGTTTATTATAACTATAATAATATAAGTAAAAGTAGGTTTTTGAAAAGGATTTATTTTTACATAAAATCTGGTGTTTACCATCAATATAAACTCGGTACATTATCAACCATAATTTACGTTTGTGTTGGGAAAATGTAGTAAGGTGCTATGTGAATATACTAGCTTCGCTTGTTCTTTATAAACATTCTTTTCAAGAAATTGAGCTTACGCTTGATTCGTTATTAAATGAAAAGAATATCGATAAACTAGTTATAGTGGATAATGGTTCTTTTTGTACCTGGTTGGATGATTATAAGCACGATAAAGTTGATGTCATAAGATTACCTGATAATGAAGGTTTTGGCGCAGGGCATAATAAAGTATTTGAACATTATAAAAACCAATGTAGTTATTTTTTGATTTGTAATCCTGACATTTACTATGCTCAGGGCGAGGTTGATAAACTGTTTTCCTTTTGTAAGGAAAATTCGGTCGACCTTTCAGTTCCTAAAATCATATATCCAAATGGTGCATTACAATATGCGACAAAGCTATTGCCGGCACCATTTCAACTTTTCGGACGTCGTTTTCTCTCATCATTTTTTCCCAACATAAATAATGAGTATGAATTGCGTAACGCTAATTTTAATGCTGCATTCTACGCGCCATCGATGTCAGGATGTTTTATGATGGTGAGCAATAACGCCATTCTACAAGTTCAAGGTTTCGACCTTCGATTCTTCATGTATTTAGAGGATGTCGATTTTTCGCGCCGTATCAGTGCGGGAAATTTTAATGTTGTTTATTGTCCTGATTCTACAGTGGTTCATCTATCGCAAAGAAAATCATATCACAGCTTTAAGTTCCTGTTTTACCATATGACCTCTGCGATTAAATATTTCAATAAATGGGGTTGGTTTTTTGATAAAGAAAGACAACAACTCAACAAACGTTGTCTGTCATCATTACCCACCAGATCGGAATAATGGCTTGTAACATGAGTTAATGGTAAACAAAAGGCAGATTTGAGGACAAATCTGCCTTTTATATTTGCGGAATTAACTAGTACTAATATTACTTATGCCGTGCTCTTAAATTATCAATCACTTCCCCGAGATCCAGCCCCTGGTCCTGCAGCAGCACCAGCAGGTGGTACATCAGGTCCGACGCCTCATTCTTCAGCTCGAAGCGGTCGTTCACCGTGGCGGCCAGCGCGGTCTCCACGCCTTCTTCCCCCACTTTCTGCGCAATACGCTTGGTGCCGCTGGCATACAGCTTCGCCGTGTAGGAGCTCTCCGGGTCGGCATGCTTACGCTCGGCCAGCAGTTGCTCCAGCTGATAGAGGAACAGCCACTGGTGGCCGGTTTCGCCGAAGCAGCTGGTGGTGCCTTTATGGCAGGTCGGCCCGATCGGGTTTACCAGCACCAGCAGCGTATCGTTGTCACAGTCCGGCGTGATGCTCACCACGTTGAGGACATTGCCCGAGGTTTCACCCTTGGTCCACAGCCGTTGTTTGGTGCGTGAGTAAAAGGTGACCTTGCCGGTGGCTTCGGTTTTCTCCAGCGCCTCCTTGTTCATGTAGCCCAGCATCAGCACCTCGCCGGATACGGCGTGCTGCACGATGGCCGGCATCATGCCGTCCGTTTTTTCCCAATCCAGCTGTTCAGTCAACATACCCTTATCTCCACGCCCTGTGCCGCCAGGTACGCTTTCAGTTCGCCAATATTAATAATCTGTTTGTGGAATACCGAGGCCGCCAGCGCGCCGTCAACGTTGGCGTCGCGGAAGGCTTCGAGGAAGTGTTCCATGGTGCCCGCGCCGCCGGAGGCGATCAGCGGGACATGGCACACCGCGCGAACCTTCGCCAGCTGCTGCAGATCGTAGCCGTTGCGCACCCCGTCCTGGTTCATCATATTGAGGACGATCTCGCCCGCGCCGCGCTTCTGCACTTCCTCCACCCAGTCGAGGGTTTCCCACTGCGTCACCCGGGTGCGGGTCTCATCGCCGGTATACTGGTTGACGTGATATTTGCCGGTCTCTGCATCAAACCAGGTATCAATCCCCACCACAATGCACTGCACGCCAAAGCGGTCGGCAAGGCGGGTGATCAGCGTCGGGTCAGCGAGAGCAGGGGAGTTAATCGAAATCTTATCGGCGCCGAAGGAGAGGATCTGCGCCGCGTCTTCCAGCGACTTGATCCCGCCCGCCACGCAGAAAGGAATATCGATCACTTCCGCCACGCGCGACACCCAGCTCTTGTCGACCACCCGGCCGTCGCTGGAGGCGGTGATATCATAGAACACCAGTTCGTCGGCCCCTTCGTCGGCATAGCGCTTGGCCAGCGGGACGATGTCGCCAATGATCTCGTGATTACGGAACTGCACGCCTTTCACTACCTGGCCGTCGCGGACGTCGAGGCAGGGGATTATCCGTTTTGCCAGCATTGAATGGCCTCCGTTACGTTGAATTTACCTTCCAGCAGCGCGCGACCGACAATCACGCCGCGCACCCCGGTGCCGCGCAGCGCGGCAATATCATTAAGATCGCCGATGCCGCCGGATGACTGAAACGCCACCTGCGGGTAGCGGGCGCAGACTTCCTCGTACAGCGAGACGTTAGAACCTGCCAGGGTGCCGTCGCGGGAGATATCGGTGCACAGCACGTGCTGCAGGCCGACTGGCAGATAACTCTCCACCAGCTCCTCCAGCGTCACGCCGGAGTTTTCCTGCCAGCCGCTGACTGCCACCTGCTTGTTGCCGTCGGCGTCAATGCGCACGTCGAGCGCCAGCACCAGCCGTTCAGGGCCAAAGCGTTTAAACCAGCCTTTCACTTCCTCCGGGGACTTTACCGCGGTGGAGCCGACCACCACGCGGGCGACGCCGGCCTCAAGCAGGGCCGCGACATCCGCTTCGGTCCGCACGCCGCCGCCAACCTGTACCGGGACGTCAACGCCGGCGACCAGCGATTTCAGCAAGGGGATCTGGCGTTTCGCCGGATCCTTCGCCCCGGTCAGGTCGACCAGGTGCAGGACTTCCGCCCCCTGAGCGGCATAGGACTGCAGGCGCGGCAGCGGATCGCTGCCATAGTCGCGCTGCTGGCCGTAATCGCCCTGGTGGAGACGAACGACGGTGCCGTCGATTAAATCTAAAGCAGGAATAATCATCACATCTCCAGGAAGTTTTTCAGCAGCTGCGCCCCGGCGCTCCCGGAGCGCTCCGGGTGGAACTGCACGCCAAAGAAGTTATCTTTCTGCACCGCGGCGGTGAACGCCTCACCGTAATTGCACTGGGCGATGGTGTACGGGTTGACCGGCATGGCGTAGCTGTGCACGAAGTAGAAATAAGCGCCTTCTTCAATGCCGCGGAACAGACGATCGCCTGCTTTGGCATACACCCGGTTCCAGCCCATGTGCGGCAATGGCAGACCGTGGTCGGTCATCTTCGGCACCTCTTCTTCGATAATGCCCAGCAGATCGACGCCGTTGTTCTCCTCGCTGCGCTTGCCGAGCAGCTGCATGCCCAGGCAAATCCCCAGCACCGGCTGGGTACAGGCTTTGATCAGGTCGATCAGATCGCGGTCGCGCAGCTGGTCCATCGCCGCCTGGGCGGTGCCGACGCCGGGAAGAAACAGTTTATCGGCACGCAATACCACCTCCGGATCGCGGCTGACCACTGGCTCATAGCCGTGGCGGCCAATCGCCGATTTCACCGAATTGAGGTTGGCGCACCCGGTATCAAGGATCACCACATTCATCACAGCACCCCTTTGGAAGACGGCAGGGCATCGCCCTGGACGCGGATCGCCTGGCGCAGCGTACGGCCAAAGGCTTTGAACAGGCTCTCCACGCGGTGGTGATCGTTCTTGCCCTTGGTTTTCAGGTGCAGGGTCACCGCCATGGTGTAAGAGAGCGAGCGGAAGAAGTGTTCCACCATCTCGGTGCTCAGATCGCCGACGCGCTGATAGGTGAAGTCCGCCTTATACTCCAGGTGCGGACGGCCGGAGATATCCAGCGCACAGCGGGCGAGACACTCGTCCATCGGCAGCACGAAGCCGAAGCGGTTGATGCCGCGCTTGTCGCCGAGCGCCAGCTTCAGGGCTTCGCCGAGGGCCAGGCCGGTATCTTCCACGGTGTGGTGATCGTCGATGTACAGATCGCCGCCGACGTTAATTTCCATGCGGAAGCCGCCGTGGGTGGCGATTTGGTCGAGCATATGGTCAAAAAAGCCGACGCCGGTGTGGATCTTGCTGCCGCCTTCGCGGTCCAGCCACACCTTCACGTCCACCTGGGTCTCTTTGGTGATGCGCTCGACGTGGGCATAGCGGTCGCGGCGGGTCAGCTGCTCGCTGATGGTCGGCCAGTCCAGGGTCTCGCGGTCATAGCGCAGGCCGGTAATCCCCATATTATCCGCCAGCTCGAGGTCGGTGACCCGGTCGCCAATCACATAGCTGTGGCTTTTATCCAGTACGCCGTCTTCCAGCCACGGCAGCACCAGCTGCGTTTTCGGCTTGCGGCAGGCGCAGTTGTCGCCCGGGAAGTGCGGGCAAATCAGCACCTCTTCGAAATTGACGCCCTGCGAGGCGAAGATCTGCATCATCAGGTTGTGCGGGCCATCAAACGCTTCCTGCGGCAGACTGTCAGTTCCCAGGCCATCCTGGTTGGTGATCATCACCAGCTTATAGCCTTCCTGCTGCAGCTTCAGCAGCGCCGGGATCACCTGCGGCTCAAACGCCAGCTTGTCGAAACGGTCCACCTGGAAATCCACCGGCGGTTCGGAAATCAGGGTGCCGTCACGGTCAATAAAGAGATACTTCTGGGTCATACATTCTCCGCAGTCAAGGCGTCAATCACGCGCTGGCTCTCAGCACGGGTACCGATAGTGATACGCAAACAGCCGCTCAATGAAGGTTGTTTATTCTGGTCACGTAAGATAATGCCCTGATCCCACAAAGATTTAAACACTGCGCTGGAGGCGGTTATCCGCGCCAGAACGTAGTTCGCCTCGGAATCGAAGACCTGCTCCACGCAGGCGATGCCGCGCAGCTGTTCCACCAGGTAGCGGCGCTCGTCGAGGATCTGCGCCACGCGCTGGCGCATCGCCGCGATCCCTTCCGCGCTCAGCGCCTGGGCGGCGATATCGGCCACCGGCGTGGAGAGCGGATACGGAGCGATCACTTTCAGCAGCACGTTAATCACCTCGGCGTTGGCGAGGGTGAAGCCGCAGCGCAGGCCGGCGAGGGCGAAGGCTTTGGACAGCGTGCGCAGTACCACCAGGTGCGGATAGTCGCTGAGCCAGCCGGCGAGCGTCGCCTGCGGGCAGAATTCAATATAGGCTTCGTCGGCGACCACGATGGCTTTATCGCGGGTCATCTCCAGCAGGTCGCGTATCGACTGCGGATCGATGATCTGACCGGTCGGGTTGTTCGGGCTGCAGACAAAGACCACCTTCACGCCGTCCAGCTGCGCCTCGATACCTGGCAGGTCGAGCTGCCAGTCGGCGAGGGTCGGCACGGTGCGGCATTCGACGCCGATGGTCTCGGCGCTGACGCTGTACATGCCGTAGGTGGGCGGGCAGTAGAGTAGCGCGTCTTTGCCGGGCTCACAGAAAGCGCGGATCAGCAGCTCAATCCCTTCGTCGGCGCCGCGGCTGACCAGCACTTGCTCCGGTTTGACGTCGGCGTAGCGGGCGTAGCTCTCGATGACTGCCTTCGGCTGCGGCTCCGGATAGCGGTTCATCGTTTGCGCGGTAAGCTGGAAAGCCACGGCGGTCGGGAATTCGTTGGCGTTCAGCCAGACGTCGCCTTTGCCGCCCAGGCGGCGAGCGGATTGATACGGGGTCAGCGCGCGGACGTTGGCGCGGGCTAAATCTTCAATGCTCATGCTTGCTCCTTCAGGGCGGCAACGCGCAGCGTTACGGCGTTTTTGTGGGCGTCAAGGCGCTCGGCGGCGGCCAGGATCTCAATCGTTGAGGCGAGGGCGGCAAAGCCGTCGCGCGACAGCTCCTGCACGGTCATCCGCTTCTGGAAGTCGGCCAGGCCGAGGCTCGAACAGGTGGCGGTATACCCATAGGTCGGCAGGACGTGGTTGGTGCCCGAGGCGTAATCGCCCGCGGATTCCGGTGACCAGTCGCCGAGGAAAACCGAACCGGCGCTGGTGATGCTGTCCACCAGCTCGCGGGCCTGACGGGTCTGAATGATCAGGTGCTCCGGACCATACTGGTTGGAGATAGCCACGCACTGCGCCAGGTCGCGGGCCACGATGATCCGGCTGGCGGAGAGGGCCACGCGGGCGGTTTCCGCGCGCGGCAGGGCGGCCAGCTGGCGTTCGACGGCCTCAGCGACGCGGTTGCCGAGGTCGGCGTCCGGGGTCAGGAGGATCACCTGCGAGTCCGGGCCGTGTTCCGCCTGCGACAGCAGGTCGGAGGCGACAAAGTCCGGGGTGGCGCCGCTGTCGGCGATCACCAGCACTTCCGACGGGCCGGCCGGCATGTCGATGGCTGCGCCGTCCAGACGCTGGCTGACCTGACGTTTGGCTTCCGTGACGTAAGCGTTACCCGGGCCAAAGATTTTATCCACCTTCGGCACCGACTCGGTCCCGAGGGCGAGGGCGGCGATAGCCTGGGCGCCGCCGACGTTAAAGATGGTTTTTACGCCGCACAGCTGCGCGGCATAGAGGATCTCATCGGCAATCGGCGGCGGCGAGCAGAGCACTACCTGCTGACAGCCGGCGATGCGCGCCGGTGTCGCCAGCATCAGCACTGTGGAGAACAGCGGCGCCGAGCCACCCGGGATGTACAGCCCGACGGAGGCGATAGGGCGGGTGACCTGCTGGCAGCGCACGCCCGGCAGCGTTTCGACATCCACCGCCTGCAGCTGCTGCGCGTTGTGGAAGGTCTCGATGTTTTTCACCGCCACCTCCATCGCCTGCTTCAGCTCGTCGCTGAGGCGTTCACCGGCGGCGGCGATCTCCGCCTCGCTCACCTGCAGCGCGGCGACGGTGGTTTTATCAAACTTCGCGCTGTATTCGCGCAGCGCCGCGTCGCCGTTGGCTTTGACGTTATCGAGGATCTCCGCCACCGTTTTACTGATGCTGTCGGAGGCGGAAATCGCCGGGCGCGTTAAGAGTTGTTGCTGTTGGTCTGCGCTACAGCTGTTCCAGTCGATGATTGTGTTGAAGCTCATGATTGTTTTCCCCTGTGTGTCCCGTGACCGGCTGGCCGATTACTCCATCATCTTCTCAATCGGCAGCACCAGAATGGAGCTGGCGCCCAGCGCTTTCAGTTTTTCCATGGTCTCCCAGAACAGGGTTTCGCTGCTGACCATGTGCATCGCCACGCGCTGCTTGTCGCCTGCCAGCGGCAGAATAGTCGGACGCTCGGCGCCCGGCAGCAGGGCAACCACTTCTTCCAGGCGTTCGGTCGGGGCGTGCATCATGATGTATTTCGACTCGCGGGCCTGGATCACGCCCTGAATACGGGTCAGCAGGCGGTCAATCAGCTGCTGTTTGGCGTCGGCCATCTCGCCGTCGCGCTGGATCAGGCAGGCTTTGGAGCGGTAGATCACTTCCACTTCGCGCAGGCCGTTGGCTTCCAGGGTGGCGCCAGTGGAGACGAGGTCGCAGATGGCGTCGGCGAGGCCGGCGCGCGGCGCCACTTCCACGGAGCCGTTCAGCAGACAGGATTTAAAGGAGATACCTTTTTGATCGAGGTAACGCTTCAGCAGGTGTGGGTAAGAGGTGGCGATGCGTTTGCCATCCAGCGCCGCCGGGCCGTTCCAGGCTTCATCCACCGGGGTCGCCAGCGACAGGCGGCAGCCGCCGAAGTCGAGACGGCGCAGGGTGAAGTAGCGCGGGTCTTCGCCCTGAGCGCGGCGGCTGAGCAGCTCTTCTTCCAGTACGTTTTCGCCGATAATGCCGAGGTCGACAACACCGTCCATCACCAGGCCCGGGATATCGTCATCACGCACGCGCAGAATGTCGATTGGCATATTTTCTGCCAGCGCAATCAGACGCTGGGTGTGCAAATTGACTTTAATGCCGCAGCGGCTGAGTAATTCGCGTGAATCTTCGCTTAAACGGCCTGATTTCTGAATAGCTATGCGTAAACGGGTGTTGTCTAACATTGTTCTTTTCCTCTGAATACCTGTCTGAATCTGTCCGAATTTGGTCCAAAAAAAAGCCCCCGGAAGTGAATCTTCCGGGGGCTCTCTGCGCGTTCATGCACCACTGGAAGATCCAAATGTCTTCCAGCACACATCGCCTGAAAGACTAGTCAGGATGATGGTGATGATGGTGGTGTTTAAATTGAACGCGGTTCATAAAAATTCTCTGTGAATGACTATGCATTTGATGTCCTTTAACCTAAACCACTTCCGCCGCAGAAAGCAAGGGCTTTTTTCTATCATTAATTCATTTCACATTGAGCGAAGAAATTGTCAGTTGCCGCTGGCTGGCGTAGCCTGTAATCAGCACAGCGAAAGAGTCAGGAGCCTGGGATGAAAAAGGTCGCGATAGTCGGTTTGGGATGGCTGGGGATGCCGCTGGCGCTGTCATTGATGGCGCGAGGCTGGCAGGTCACCGGCAGTAAAACCACGCAGGATGGCGTGGAGGCGGCGCGGATGTGCGGGATTGACAGCTATCCGCTGCGCCTGGAGCCGCAGCTGGTCTGTGATACCGAGGACCTCGACGCGCTGATGAACGTCGATGCGCTGGTGATCACGCTGCCGGCCCGGCGTACCGGGGCGGGAGAGGGGTTTTATCTGCAGGCGGTGCAGGAGATTGTCGATACCGCGCTGGCGCACCATATTCCGCGGATCGTCTTCACCAGTTCCACCTCGGTGTATGGCAACGTCAACGGCACGGTGAAAGAGAACTCCCCGCGCCAGCCGCAAACCGCCAGTGGGCAGGTGCTCAAGGAGCTGGAGGACTGGCTGCACAATCTGCCGGGGACGTCGGTGGATATTCTGCGCCTTGCCGGGCTGGTGGGGCCTTCCCGTCATCCGGGACGTTTTTTTGCCGGTAAGTCGGCGCCGGATGGCCAGCACGTGGTCAATCTGGTGCATTTGCAGGATGTGGTGGCCGCTATCGAACTGCTGTTGCAGGCCCCGAAGGGCGGGCACATCTATAATCTATGTGCGCCCCGCCATCCGGCGCGCGGCCTCTTTTATCCGCAGATGGCCCGTGAGCTGGGGCTGCCGCCGCCGGTGTTCAGCGACAGCCCGGACGGCGGCCAGGGCAAGATTGTGGATGGCAATCGTATCTGCAATGAGCTGGGGTTTGAGTACCAGTACCCCGATCCGCTGGTGATGCCGATGGAGTGATCTGCCAGCGGTGATTCGCATACCGTAAGGGGGTAGCGATGAAACCACTGCTGGATGTCCTCGTGATCCTGGATGCCCTGGAAAAAGAGGGGAGCTTTGCCGCCGCGTCGGCAAAGCTCTTTAAAACGCCCTCGGCGCTGAGCTACACCATTCACCGGCTGGAAAGCGATCTCAATATTCAATTGCTCGACCGCAGCGGCCACCGCGCGCGCTTTACCCCCACCGGACAAATGCTGCTGGAGAAAGGGCGGGAGGTGCTGCATATCGCCCGCGAACTGGAGATCCGGGCGGTCAAGCTGCAGCAGGGGTGGGAGCACACCCTCCGCCTGGCGGTGGACAGCACTTTTCCCGTAGCGCAGCTCTCGCCGCTGATCGCGGCATTTTATCAACAACAGCCGCTGACCCGGCTGCACTTCATTTTTAGTCCCTCGCTGTTTGACTGGCGGCCGCTGACTGACGGGCAGGCCGATCTGCTGCTGGGCGCCCTCGGCGAGCCACCGCCGCTGAGCGGCTATGACTCTTTCCCCCTCGGCGAGCTGGAGCTGCTGCTGGTGGTTTCCCCGCAGCATCCCCTGGCGCGACATCGTGCTCCGCTGAGCTGGCGGACCCTGCGCCGTTACCGGGCGGTGGCCACCGGCGAGGGCGGGGCGCTGCTTAGCGATCAGGAGACCCTGACGGTGTGTGACGCCGCGGGGCAGCTGGCGCTGCTGCGCATGGGACTGGGCTGGGGCTGCCTGCCGCGCTATCAGGTGCAGGCGCTGCTGGAGAGCGGCGAGCTCATCAGCATGGCCGTGGGCGGCCAGTCGCCCCGCCAGCATGCCTGGATCGCCTGGAATGACGCCACCTGCGGTTTGGCGAGCAAATGGTGGCGCGAAGCGCTATTAGCAAATAGTGCTATTTTTGCAATTTATCATACGGAAATCGTATAGATATTAGCACGTTAAAAAATATGCTTACGCAATGAACTTCATAGCATCTTGTCAACGCCGTTGAATTTGTTGCAAAATATGCGGCCTGAAAACCAGAGACTAGCCGACGCTTTTTTTTAAAGTGTCGGTTATTTTTTTGGTCGAAAGACACATCATTCAATACCAAGAGGCCGGGCTTCGTACCGGATAGATATTTACTAAAAACCGACAGTCGTTGTCGCTGAGGAATAGAAAGAAATGGGGCAATTTTTTGCTTACGCGCTGGCATTCACCGTAAAAGGGGATAACTATGTCGCATAACGCTACTCCAAATACCTCTCGCGTGGAATTACGTAAAACGCTTACGTTAGTTCCGGTTGTAATGATGGGCCTGGCCTATATGCAGCCGATGACGCTGTTCGATACGTTTGGTATCGTCTCTGGTATGACCGACGGTCACGTGCCGACGGCCTACGCCTTTGCGTTAATCGCTATCCTGTTTACTGCCCTGAGCTATGGCAAGCTGGTACGTCGTTACCCTTCTGCCGGCTCGGCGTATACCTATGCCCAGAAATCCATCAGCCCGACCGTTGGCTTTATGGTGGGTTGGTCCTCGCTGCTCGACTACCTGTTCGCGCCGATGATCAACATTCTGCTGGCGAAAATCTATTTTGAAGCGCTCATTCCTTCGATACCCTCGTGGGTGTTTGTTATCGCGCTGGTCGCCTTTATGACCGCCTTTAACCTGCGCAGCATTAAATCCGTGGCCAACTTCAACACCGTGATCGTGGTGCTGCAGGTGGTGCTGATTGCCGTTATTCTCGGCATGGTGATTTATGGCGTGTTTGAAGGCGAAGGCGCCGGTACGCTGGCCAGCAGCCGTCCGTTCTGGTCCGGTGACGCGCACGTGATC
This sequence comes from Klebsiella sp. D-Nf1, assembly GCF_002810515.1. Taxonomy (NCBI): domain Bacteria; kingdom Pseudomonadati; phylum Pseudomonadota; class Gammaproteobacteria; order Enterobacterales; family Enterobacteriaceae; genus Klebsiella; species Klebsiella sp. D-Nf1. The sequence goes on along the minus strand of NZ_PIOK01000001.1, from coordinate 1,986,462 downwards.
CCGATGATTACCGGGGCGACGATCCTGTGCTTCTCGTTTACCGGCTTCGACGGCATCAGCAACCTGTCTGAAGAGACCAAAGATGCAGAGCGCGTCATCCCGCGCGCGATTTTCCTGACCGCGCTGATCGGCGGCCTGATCTTCATCTTTGCCACCTACTTCCTGCAGCTGTACTTCCCGGACATCTCGCGCTTTAAAGATCCGGATGCGTCACAGCCGGAAATTATGCTCTACGTAGCAGGTAAAGCCTTCCAGGTTGGCGCGCTGATCTTCTCCACCATCACCGTGTTGGCTTCCGGTATGGCGGCGCACGCTGGCGTGGCGCGTCTGATGTACGTGATGGGCCGCGACGGCGTATTCCCGAAAAGCTTCTTCGGCTACGTCCATCCGACCTGGCGCACCCCGGCGATGAACATCATCCTGGTCGGCGCTATTGCGCTGCTGGCGATTAACTTCGACCTGGTGATGGCGACGGCGCTGATTAACTTTGGTGCGCTGGTGGCGTTTACCTTCGTTAACCTGTCGGTGATTTCGCAGTTCTGGATCCGTGAGAAACGCAACAAGACGCTGAAAGACCACTTCCAGTATTTGTTCCTGCCGATGTGCGGCGCCCTGACCGTTGGCGCGTTGTGGGTCAACCTGGAAGAGAGCTCGATGATTCTGGGCCTGATCTGGGCCGGTATCGGTCTGGTCTATCTGGCCTGCGTGACCAAAAGCTTCCGCAACCCGGTGCCGCAGTACGAAGATGTGGCCTAAGGTATAGCGTGATGTAAATGAGAAAAGCCGGAGGGAAACCTCCGGCTTTTTTTTCGTTTGGCCCGGTGCGATATCTTTTGCCCGGCGGCGCTGCGCTTGCCGGGCCTACGGTGATGGTTAACCTGCTGAAATTTAATGGTTATGTAGGCCGGGTAAGCGAAGCGCTACCCGGCAACATGTTGGGCACGGAAACGACGGCCGGACGGTTCCCTCTCCCTCCGGGAGAGGGTTAGGGTGAGGGAAAGCACCGTCGTGCGATCCTTTATGTTATTAGTGACTTCAGTGCACATTGCGCTCCCGGTTAGTTTTCTGCGTTATGTCTCTCACGGCGCAGGGAGCGCACAGGGGGCGGCCAGTCGCCGCCGCCCCCTGTACCCCCGGGCTCCGGCCAGCAAAATCGCCACGTCGTGGTACATTCGACTTATCCCTGCAGGCTTCGGGTCGGGCCGAGGCAGCGTCCGTGCAAAACACGGCCCTCAGCCCGCATCCATGCGGGCTGCCCCGGCCTGCCGGGAACGTCTCAGCGATTTTGAGGCCGCCAGCACCGGCAGTTTCAGTAGCCCCTGATCCAGTGGTGATTTGGGGTTGTAGGCCGGGTAAGCGAAGCGCCACCCGGCAACATGTTGGACACGGAGCCTGATATATTGCCCGGCGGCGCTGCGCTTGCCGGGCCTACGGTGATGGTTAACCTTTTGATATGTAAATGGCTTTGTAGGCCGGGTAAGCGAAGCGCCACCCGGCAGAAACCCGCGTAAAGCGGTAAAACGCGTGTGTGGTTGGGTCAGCCGCAGGGGGCTGCGGCTTGTTTATAGCGGCGGCGGTTCGAAGCAGAGGCTGCGCTCCAGGCACTCGTCGCAGCTCGGCGATCGGCAGACAATCTCCCCCTGCGACTGCAGGCAGCGCTGGCGGTAAAAGAACTTTTTCCAGCGCATATGGTGGATGTTCTGCACCACCAGCTGTGGAAAGCAGTCGCTCATCAGTCGGCCCAGTTCCGCCCGCGAATCGAGTCCCAGATCCTCCCACAGATGGTTAAACGCCAGCGCCACCTCGGCGACGATCTGCGCCATCGGTTCGGCCCCCGGCGCCATCCACTCCGTCAGCCACTGTCCCAGCTGCCGACGCTCTTCGTCACGGGTGGCATTCAGCTCGGTCATCAGCCGACGGCGGCTCAGCGTCGCGCTGTCCAGCGGCGTCGCCACCTCGCCCAGCCGCTGCTGCAGCGCCCGCCATGCCGCGGGAGTTAGCCCCATCCGCAGCGGAAAGCAGCCTTTTCCGGCGTGATACAATCGCCACAGGCGAGTTAACCAGTCGACCGGCGCCATCAGGCGACTCCCTGACGCAGGCGCGATGCCGCCAGGCTCTGGCGCCGCTGCTGCCACCAGGCAGGCAGCACCTCGGCGACCGAACGCCACGCGCCGTCCACCTGCGGCTCAATGCCCTGCAATTCAAGTTGTTGCCATGGCGTATGGCCGATACGCACGCAGAACACCGCTTTCACGTCGGCGAGCAGCGCCAGCAGCGCCGCCAGTCTGGCCTCGTTCTCCTGTGGCTCACACTCCTCTTCGCCGCGGCAATATTTCGGCGTAAAGCGCTCGCCCACCAGCACCATACCGGCGGCCGACAGGCTGTAGATCGAGAAGCGGTCGGCATGGCCAAAATGACAGTCAATGACCTCGCCGTGGCGGGAGGCCACGGCCACCAGACAGGCGTCATCCGCGTCCGACTCCCCCTGCGTGGCGAGGCTGGCATGAAGTTCGGCGCGCTGGTGGAGGATGGGCAGCCAGTCGGGGAGGCTGTCCGGATCCGGCAGCCGGGTGAACTGCTGGCTGCGATCTTCGCCCAGCATGCCGATGGCGTCGGCACGGCACTGGTGGCAGTGGGTCATCTGCGGCATCTCCTCCCCGCACTGGCTGCGGATCGCGGCGAGCATCCCGGCGTCCGGCTCCGGCTGGCCGTTGAGACCAAAGACCGTGCCGTGCTCCGGTCTGGCAATCAGCGGCATAATATTGTGAATAAACGCGCCACTTTCCCGCAAACGACGGCTGACCTCAGCCATGCCGCCGTCGTTGATCCCCGGGATCAGCACCGAGTTTATCTTGACCAGCACTCCCGCGGCGGTCAGCCTGCGGACTCCTTCAAGCTGGCGGGCAATCAGGATCTCCCCGGCTTCCCGGCCGCAGTAGCGTTCGCCGTCGAGCCACAGCCAGGCATAGATTTGCCCGGCGATATCGGCATCCAGGGTATTGATGGTCACCGTGACGTGATCCACGCCGACCTCCAGCAGGCGATCGACCGCGTCGGGCAGCATCAGCCCGTTGGTCGACAGGCATAATTTGAGATCCGGAAGCTGGTCGCGGACCAGCTCCAGGGTGCGGAAGGTGCGGGTCATATTGGCCAGCGGATCGCCGGGCCCGGCTATGCCGACCACCGACAGCTGCGGGATGGCCTGGGCCACCTGGCGCACTTTCAACACCGCCTGCTCGGGGGTCAGCAGCGTCGATGACACCCCGGGACGGGATTCATTGCTGCAGTCGAATTTACGGTTGCAGTAGTTGCACTGCAGATTGCAGGCCGGAGCGACCGGGAGATGCATTCGGGCGAAACGGTGGTGCCCGCTGCGGGAGTAGCAGGGGTGCGCGGCGACCTTGTCGGCCACCCGCGGCGCTAACGCGCTGGCGTCCGCCGACTGACAGGCGTTACCGCCGGAAAAAGAAGAGCAGGAAGTCATGGTCGTACCTTCATGGTTGGGCGATACCTTCCTGCTGCAAACGACGTACCAGTGACGAATTTTTTATCTGGCTGAAAAATAAAGCGTTATCCCGCATCCCTGCGGCACAACATTGTCGCATTCCTGCCGCACTGACGACAATGTCCTGAACCTGACACCGCGGCCTACAGACGCGGCAGGGTGATATCCATGATCTGGATCCGGTAAGCGACCTGGCGCGGCGTCATCCCCAGCAGCCGTGCCGCCTTGGCCTGCACCCAGCCGGCTTTTTCCAGCGCGGCGATCAGTCGCTGGCGTTCGTCCAGGCTGTTGTCCAGCCAGCTGTCTTCTGCTGGCCCGCTGGCAGGCAGGGCTTTGGCGGGACGATCCTGGTGAGTGAAGAGGATCACGTCGCGATCGATCAGGCCACTCTCCGACATCACCGCCGAGCGTTCGAGGCAGTTCTCCAGCTCGCGAACGTTACCCGGCCAGCTGTACTCCATCAGCAGGCGGATCGCGCCCTCGCTGATCCGCAGCGTGCGCCCCTGATGCTGGCCGATTTTGCGCACCAGGAAGTGCGCCAGCTCGGCGATGTCCTCCTGACGCTCGCGCAGCGGGGGCAGGGCGATGGGCATCACGTTCAGACGATAGTAGAGATCCTCGCGGAAATGGCCCAGCCGGACCTCCTCCTCCAGGTGACGGTTGGTGGCGGCGATGATGCGGACATTCACCCGCAGGGTCTCATCGCCGCCGACCCGCTCCATCTCCCCCTCCTGGAGGATACGCAGCAGCTTGGCCTGGAACGAGGCGCTGCTTTCACCAATCTCATCGAGGAACAGGGTGCCGCCATCCGCCAGCTCAAAACGTCCTTTACGCTGACGCACCGCCCCGGTAAAGGCGCCTTTCTCATGGCCGAACAGTTCGCTTTCCAGCAGGGTGTCCGGCAGCGCCGCGCAGTTAAATTTGACGAAGGCGGCGCCAGCCCGCGGCGAATGGTGATGGATGGCATTGGCGATCAGCTCTTTCCCGGTGCCGCTTTCGCCGCGCACCAGCACGGTGGTGTCCCAGCGCGAAACCTGACGGATCACCTCCACGATCTGGCGCATCGCCGGGCTCTTGCCGACCATATTGTCAAGGCCCACCCCGCGCGACGACGAGCAGGCCGGCGGCCGTTCCACCTTCGGCGGCTGGCGGCTCGACAGGGCGGGTGAGGCCGGAAGGATCATCAGCCGGATGGTCTGGGCGACGAGGTTGGCGACGGTTTCGAGAAAACGGGTGCAGGCCGGCAGTCGCTCTTCCTGGCGCGCCATCGGTTGGGCCGCCAGCACCCCTATTGGCCGGGCGTTGGGCCCCATCAACGGTACGGCGATAAACGGCAGATCGTAATCGTAGAGGCTCAGGCGGTCGAGAAAACGCTGATCGTCGGCGACCCGGGGCAGCACCAGCGACTGCCCCTGGGCCAGCACGGTCCCCACCAGTCCCTCGCCGGGGCGATAGCGGATCTGCGTGCTGCCGGGGAGGGGCTGCTGGCCGGTTTGCTGCAGCGCTTCGATACTGAGGATCTCCTGCTCGCTGTCGTACAGGCAGATCATCCCGTGCTGCATAAAAGCATCGTTGTGCAATACGCTGAGCACCTCCTGCAGCGTTTTGCTGGCCTCGGTGGCCCGGCTCAGCACCACGCTTATCCGCTGCATGGCGGTGAACTGCTGAGAGAGATCGAAGCGTCTGACGGTGGTGTCCGGGTCGGATTCAGGGATCATGCTTCACCTCCGGTCAGGGTGTTAAACAGCGGGAAACGCAGGGTCAGGCAGGTGCCGCCCTGCGGTCGGGAAGCCAGCTCAATGGCCCCGCGATGGTGCGCCACCAGGGTCTGGATCAGCCGCAACTCCATGCCTTTGCCCGGCGAGTTCAGCGCGTCGGGGGAGTGGGCGTAGCGCACCTGCAGCAGCGGCACGTTGTCAGTCAGGTACAGCGACAGCCAGCCGTCGTTCTCCTCGGCATAGAGCTGCATCGCCAGCGGCACAGAGGGCAATTCGGCGGCGAGGGCCAGGGTGCGGTCGAGCCACAGGCTTAAGCACGCCAGCAGCGGGGTGCGCTGGCCAAAGCCGATCAGATGCGGTGAGGCCATATCAACCTGCAGCCCGTCGGGATCGAAGCGGGTACGGTAGAGGGCGCACAGATCGTCGAAAAAGGGCTGCAGCGGCCAGACGGCGGGGTTTTCGAGATCCAGCGAGGGGCGACAACGCTGGAGCCGCGCCATCGCCTCTTCCCCTTCACGCCAGGCGGCCTCCAGCGCCACATTCCCGCTTCCCTCGCCGTTCAGCCGACGGGCTGCCGCCAGCATATTAATCGGGCAGTTCAGCTGGATAAGCGCGGCGTCCAGCGACTCGCGGATCGCCGCCAGCAGCTTGCCGGCAGTCATTTGCTGCTTCAGCCGGTCAAGGCGCCCTTGCTCCTGCTGCTGACGCTGCTGGGTACAGTCGGCGATCACCACCAGGGTCCGCGCCAGCGCGCTGTCGATAAAGTAGCGGCTGGCCTCCTCACTGACGCCGGGCAACGGCCAGCAGGTCACCGACAGCCAGCGCGCGGCCCCGCGCAGCGCTACCGGCAGGATCGCCTCCACGCCGGGCGTCATCCGGCCAGGGGAGAGCTGCAGCTCGGTGAGCAGCTCCCGGCCGCCGCAGTCAGCGCAGAAGGTTTTATAGGCGAGGTTGTCCATCACCACCCGATCCTGCTCGTCCACCACCACCACGGCGGCGGGGATATTATTCAGCACCGCCTCCATCAGGGTCATATGGTTGCGCAGCCGTTGTTCGAGGGTGTAGCTGACGCTGATATCCCGCTGCATCGCCAGATAATGCTCCAGTTCCCCTTGCGGGCTAAGCACCGGGGTGATGTCAATCTCCACCAGGTACAGGCCGCCGTCCCGACGCTGATTAATCAGCTGACCGCGCCAGGGCTGACGCTGGAGCAGGGTATGCCACATCTCCTGATAGATCTCGCGCGGCGTCTGGCTGCTGGCCAGCAGGCGCGGGTTCTGGTTTAACAATTGCGCCAGTGAATAGCCGGTCTGGCGGCAAAACGCCGGGTTGGCGTAAATGATCCTGGCGCTGGCATCGGTGAGGGAGATGGCCACCGAGGCCTGTTCCACCATGGTAAAAAACAGCCCCGGATGTTGTTGAGTCAGCGCGCCGGCGATGGCCTCCGGCGCGGCGTTATCGAGCATCATATTCAGGGTCATCGCAAACTCCTGTGTCGCAGTTATGACAAATTGTCCGACACCGTGCGCAAAACGCGGCGGGGTAAGCCGAACCCGGATAACCATGCAAAGTGTGCGCCCTTATCGGAACGACCACGCGAAACATTGATCCGACAGGGGGAAAATTCACGGATTTTTACCTTTCGCCCCGCCGGGTGCGCCTTTGGCGCGCGGCATTGTGAGGCGAAGCGATCCTGATGGGGCAGGGATGGGCCGTCGCGGTGCAGGGCAACCTGGCACAGCCTTCGCAATACCTCTGTCGTCATTCCTTTTTTCAACACCATTCCGACAGGAGCGTACTATGGCGAACATTGGCATTTTCTTTGGTACCGACACCGGTAAAACCCGCAAGATCGCGAAACTGATCCACAAGCAGCTGGGGGAGGCCGCCGCCGCCCCGGTCAATATCAACCGCGCCACGCTGGAGGACCTGCTGGCCTACCCGGCCCTGCTGCTGGGGACGCCGACGCTGGGCGACGGCCAGCTGCCGGGCCTTGAGGCCGGGGGCGAGAGCGAGTCGTGGGCCGAGTTTATCCGCAACCTCGGCGACGTCAGCCTGCAGGGAAAAACGGTGGCGCTGTTTGGTCTCGGCGATCAGCGTGGCTATCCAGATAACTTCGCCAGCGGGCTACGGCCGCTGTACGACGCCCTGCGTGCCCGCGGGGCGACGATGATCGGCAGCTGGCCGAACGAGGGGTATGAGTTCAGCGCCTCATCGGCGCTGGAGGGGGATCGCTTTGTCGGGCTGGTGCTGGACCAGGATAACCAGTTCGACGAGACCGACGCGCGTCTGGCGACCTGGCTTGAGGAGATTAAACCGCATCTGTTGTAGGCGCGATGGCGGGTAGCCTGTCGGCTACCCGCACAGCCCCGGCTGGCGCGCTAACATCTCGGCCAGCCACTGGCGCTGGTGGCGGCGCTGGCTCTGTTGACTGAGGTAATCGCGGGCGCTTTCCAGCGCCTGCTCAGGCGTCATCGGCGCGGCAGGGCGAATGGCCTCACACCAGATCAGATGCCAGCCGAGCTCACTGGCCACCGGCGCGCTCAGCGCATTTTCCGCCAGCGCAAACAGCGCCTCCTCCAGCTGCGGATAGAGCAGCCCCCGGCCGATCCAGCCCAGCAGTCCGCCGTCCAGCGCGCTCGGGCAGTGGGAGTGTCGCTGGGCCAGCGGCGCAAACGCCTCACGAGAGGCTTCGATTTGCCCATGAAGCTCCCGTATGCGCGAGTAAACCGCCTGGTCGTCGCCATCGACGGTGAGCAGCAGATGGCGGGTCAGGCGCTGTTCCGGGCGCATAAACTGCGCCTGATGCCGCAGATACCAGGCCTGCACCGTGGCGGGATCCGGCCGCGGCGCCTGGCTGGCAATCCCGGCGAAGGCGGTTTCCAGCCGGGCGTGGTGCAGGACGATCGCCGCCCGCTCCGCTGGCGTAAATCCTCCCTCATCCAGCCAGGCGCCCAGCGAAGTGGTGAGGCCCTCCAGCAGCGCGGCGGGGATCGCCTCCGGCGCAATCTGAGCGACGATGAGCTGCTCCATCTGGGCCTGGCGCTGCCAGGCCGCCTCGAAGGCCTGCCGGTCGACCGCGTCGATGGCCGCCGGCTCGCAGTTCCAGCGGCTCTGCGCCAGCCGCTGCCGGCCAAATCGTTGCCATGGCTCCATTATTCTTCCTCCTCTGCCAGCGCCAGCGCGCTTACCGGGACCTGGAACCAGCGGCCGCCGAAGTCGACGATATAGCCGTCGCCATGCTCGCCCCGGTCGGTGGCTTCGATGCGCCCCAACTGCCCGACGCTGACCACCATCTCGCCCTGCATCGCCAGCGCCGTCTGACAGATTACGCTATCGCCATACTGCAGATTGCCGGCCAGCCAGGGTCGATCGCCGGCAATCAGCTCCTGTTCGCGGCAGCCGACCACCCGGTCGCAGTCCGGGAAGTGGATCTGGTAGATGATCTGGTCCTGCAAGAATACCCCCCAGTCGCGGACATAGCCGATGCTGCCCCGGCGCACCAGCAGGGCGCCGGACGGCAGGCCCGCATAGGTGCCATCGTTACGGATGGCGCGCACGACGCGGACCGCTTCGCTAAAGGTAAATTGGGGTCTCATGGCGTGTTCTCCTCGAACTGTTGCTGATAACTCTCCGCCAGCAGTCGGCGCGCCAGCAGCCAGTGCGCGCGCGGGTTCTCCTCCAGCTGGTTGAGCAGAGGCACTTCCGCCTTCAGCTTGCGGTGAAAGGTGGCCAGCACCGGCAGGCTGCAGTGCGCCAGGCGCTCGGGCTGGTAGGGAACGGCGAAAAACTGAAAGAACGCATCGGCGGAGCGCAGGTCGCCCACGCCGGGGATCTGATAAAACCACTCCATACTCACCCCCTGGCCTGCAGCGTCTCGGCGCCGCAGAGCGCGTGGTAGATTGCCGCCAGCTCATCATCCCGCGGGCTGCGTTTGCCGTTTTCGGCAAAGCGACGGAGCGCTGGCAGCAGCTGGTCAATTTGCGCTGACGTCAGGTGATAGCCCATTCGATCGAAGACGCCGTTAACCGCCTGGCGACCGGAGTGTTTGCCCAGCACCAGCCGATAGCCGCGGCCCAGCAGGGCGGGGTCGATTGCCTGATAGCTCTCGCTGTCGCGCAGCAGCGCCGCAACATGCACGCCGGATTCGTGGGTAAAAACCAGCTCGCCCACCAGCGGCTGCTGGGGATCCACCGGGCGGCGGGTGGCAAGGGCCACCCGCTCGCACAGCGCCGGCAGGGCGGTGAAACGCACGCCGGTCTCGACGCCCAGGCAGCGCTCCAGCCCGAGCGCCACGGTCTCCAGCGCCGCGTTGCCCGCGCGTTCGCCCAGGCCCAGCACGGTGGTGTTGACGCTGGTGGCCCCGGCGCGCACCGCCGCCAGGGTGTTGGCGGTGGCCAGACCCAGATCGTTATGGGCGTGCATTTCGAGTTCGCCGGGCCAGACGCGGCGCAGGGCGGCGATCTGCGCCGTGGTGGTGAACGGGTCGAGGATACCGACGGTATCGGCATAGCGCAGACGGGTGGCTCCCGCCTCCCGGGCCAGGCGGGCAATATCCTGCAGCGTCGCGTCGCTGGCTCGCGAAGCGTCCTCACAGCCAATGCAGACCTTCAGGCCAAGGGTGTGGGCGAGGTGGATCAGGGCCGCCAGCCGCTCCAGCAGCAGCGGTAAGCCTTCGCGCAGTTTGTACTGTCGCAGCTTGTCGGAGGCGGGGATGGAGATATCCACCCAGTCCATGCCCAGGTCGGCGCTCTGGCGAATTTCTCCCGCCTGCATCCGGCACCAGGTCATCAGCGTGGCGCCCGGGAGCTGTCGGCGCACCTGCCGGATGCGGGCGCACTCCTCCTCGCCCATCGCCGGGGTGCCGACCTCCATGGCCTCGATCCCCGCCGCGTACAGCGCCTCGGCGATAGCGATCTTTTCGCTGGCCTGAAAGGCCACGCCGGGGCTCTGTTCACCATCGCGCAGGGTGGTGTCGTTAATCAGTACGCGTCCCATCATTGTCTCCCCCGCCTTAGCCGTAGACCGGCGTGAAGGCGCCATCCTGCAGGTGCGGCTGACCCTGTCGCCAGTAAGGCGACAGGGCGCGCAGCCGGTCGATAACCGACGGCAGGGTGGCGATGACGTAGTCGATCTCTTTTTCCCGGGTATAGCGTGAGAGGGAGAAGCGGATGGTGCCGTGGGCCGCGGTGTAGGGGATATTCATCGCCCGCATGACGTGCGACGGCTCCAGCGAGCCGGAGGTGCAGGCGCTGCCGCTGGAGGCGGCGATCCCGGCCTGATTCATCAGCAGCAGGATTGCCTCACCCTCGATACACTCGAAGGCCAGATTGAGGGTGCCGGGCACCCGCGGCTGGCTGCCGCCCATCACCGTCACCGCCGGGATAGTGGCCTGGAGATGCTGTTCAAGACGATCGCGCAGCTGGCTAATCTGCGCCATGCCCGGCAGATGAACCTGCGCCAGCTCGCTGGCGGCGCCCATCCCGACAATGCCGCTGATATTTTCCGTACCGGCCCGCCGACCATGCGCCTGGTGGCCGCCGCGCAGCAGCGGGCGAAAACGCGTTCCCCGCCGTAGCCAGAGGCAGCCCACCCCTTTGGGGCCGTGGAATTTATGCGCCGAGCAGGAGAGCATATCGATCCGCGTCTGGCTGAGCGCCATCGGGATTTTGCCCACCACCTGCACCGCGTCGCAGTGAAACAGCGCGCCCTGCTCATGAGCCAGCTCTGCCAGTTCGGGCACCGGGAACATGACGCCGGTTTCGTTATTGGCCCACATGATGCTGACCAGCGCCACGCGCGGACTAAGTGCCGCCCGAAACTGCGCCATATCCAGGGCGCCCTGCTGATCCACGGCGATACGGTGGATCAGGTATCCCTGACGCTCCAGCTGCTCACACACCGCCAGTGTGGCGGGATGTTCGACCGCGCTGGTGATGATCTCGCGCCGCTCCGGCATCAGGGCCACCGCCGAGGCGATGGCGGTGGTGGTGGCCTCGGTGGCGCAGGAGGTAAAGATGATCTCGCTGGGGTAGTCGGCCCCGAGCAGGGTGGCCACCTGCTGGTGCGCCCGTTCAAGGGCCGCCTGCGCCGGCAGACCAAAATCGTGTATCGACGAAGGGTTGCCGTAAAAGTCGGTCAAAAAGGGCATCATCGCGTCGAGAACCATCGGGTCGAGACGGGTGGTGGCGTTGTTATCAAGATAAACAGGTTTCATCGTATCCCCCTTGGGTTAGTTAACCGCGGCCGGGGCCGCCACCACGTCCATGTAACTTCCGGTACGCTCCATCAGCTTTTGCTGCAGCCAGGCGAGGGTCATGTCGGTCATCATGCAGCCGCTGCAGCTGCCGGAGAGGCTGACGGTCACCTGACGCGGGGTGACGTTGAGCAACGTCATGTCGCCACCGTCGGCCTGAATGTGCGGACGCAGTTCGTTGATGGTATCGACCACGCTTTGCCAGTGCGCATCGTGGGCCGTCTCCGCTGGCAGGGGCGCTGGCGGCTGTTGGGCGAGGATCGCCGCCAGCGCCAGCTCAATTTTTTCATGGCAGGCGGTGCAGCCGCCGCCGGCTTTGGTGTAGTTGATCACTTCCTCGAGGGTGGTCAGGCCGTTGTTCACCACGGCCCGGCGAATATGTCCTTCGTCGACGCCGAAGCATTTACAGATCAGCTTGCCCTCCTCATGCTCCTCCTCAAGGCTTTCGCCGCGAAAATGGGCGATGGCCGCACGCAGCGCTTCCTGGCCCATCACCGAGCAGTGCATTTTTTCCGGTGGCAGACCGTCGAGGTAGTCGGCGATCTGCTGGTTGGTGATCTGCCCGGCTTCGGTCAGGGTGTGGCCGATAATCAGCTCCGTCAGCGCGGAAGAGGAGGCGATGGCGCTGCCGCAGCCGAAGGTCTGGAAGCCCGCCTCCTCGATGATCTCGGTCTGCGGATCAACCCGCAGCATCAGGCGCAGCGCATCGCCGCAGCTTAATGAACCCACATCGCCCACCGCGTTGGCGTTGTCGACCACGCGCGCGTTGCGGGGATGAAAAAAATGGTCTTTCACTTTCTCGGAGTAGTTCCACATGCTGTCAGCTCCAGGGATGATGACGAAAACGCCGGGGCGCGGTACACCGCAGACTGGCGGTGGTACTGACCCCCAAGCAATTGCGATACCAACGCATAAAAACCTTATTTGTTAATGACCTGGTGGGTTAACCGCCCCCGACAGGGCCGACACTGTTGTGGCGTTTTGTGGGCTTTGTCACATAAACGACAGGATCAGGGGAGCGGGTCGGGCTCCTCCCGCCACGCTTGCTCCTCCAGCAGGCGGTTAAAGCGCTGCGGATCGCGTTGCCGCGCGCTGCGGCGCTGCGCTTTTTCATACCAGGAAAGCTGGATCTCCTGCAGCAAGCCGAGGATGGTGGTCTGGTCGGGGACGCGTTCGGCGCGGACGCCCACCTGCAGCAACTGGCGAAAAACCGCCTCGCCAATCGCCACGCAGAACAGGGTGACGCAATCCTCAAGGGCGTGGATGCGCTCGGCTATCTTCTCGGTCTGGTGACCGCTGGCGACCGGGAACTCCACCACCCGCAGCAGGGTGACCCGGTCGGCTTTGACGCCGTAGACCACCAGCCGCGGCGTGGCGCCGAAATGCTGATCGACGTGGCGGTAATCGGAGCTGGCGAAGGCGACTTTCATCGACCACTCGTCGGCGTGGACCATATCAAACTGACGGTTAATGGGCGGCATAAGCGTCTCCTGAAGCCGGCTGGGGGTCGGCGCCCTGGCGAAGCGGCGAGCGGTAGAGGGCGGTGTGGTGATGGCGGTCGCGCAGCAGATTGGCCAGCTCAAACAGCGTATCTCGCATACCGGCGTACCCCTGGCGGACGCGACGAAACTCACCGAGCCGGTCGAAGAGGGGAAAACCGACGCGGATCAGCGGCAGGGCAAACTGCTCCGCCAGATCGCGGGCGTGAGAGTTAGCCACCAGCAGATCGGCGGGTTGGTGGCTCAGCAGCTGCTGCAGATCCTCAAGATCCCCCGGCACGACCTGCTCGACCGGCAGCTGGCGCAGGCTGGGGTGGCTGGTGGGGGCGACCAGCGGGCCGGGCTGCATCCCCTGGCTGCGGGCGAAATCACACCACGCCGCCAGCAGGTCGCCCTCAGCCGCCATCGCCATGCGCTGGCCCTGAAGCCACATATGGCAGTCGATCATCGCATCCTGCAGCTGGCCACGCTGGCGCTCAATCCAGGCCGGTACGCGGCGTCCGGACATCTTCGCCAGCTGATGGATAAAGGTATCGCAATGGTCGAGGGTCATCAGATGCGGCAGGGCGATCACGTCGCCGCGGCTGCGTTGGGTCAGGAGCGATGCCGCCCGCTGGAGCGACACGCCAATGGCGAAGCTGCCCAGACTCTGGCCCATCTGGGCAATCTGGCGCAGCGAGGCGCCGCCCTGGGTCAGGGGCGTAAAATCCCCTTCACCGAGGTGGCCATCCATTGACTGCGAGAGGTCCGGCAGGATCACCGGCTGCAGGCCAAAGGCCTCCACGCAGCGGCCCAGCCATTCGATATCCCCTGGCGAACAGAGGTGGCTGACCAGCAGGTTGACCCGCCGGGGCCGCTGCCCCGGACGCGGCGTCGGCGCGACCCACTGCTCGATCACGCTCTCGATCACCGCGCTGTAGCCGTTTTCCATCGAGCCAAAAAAATCCGGGGTATTGACGGTGAGGATCGCCACGCCGTTATGGCGCGGATGCGCCTCACGAAACTGGCGCACCACCCGGGCGATATCGCTGCCCTGCGCTTCCGCCAGACCGGTGCTGAGCAGCACGATGGCCTGCGGGCTGTGGCGCTGGCAGAGGGTGTCGAGCGCGGTGAAGATATTGCCGTCGGCCCCCATGATCGTGGCGGTCGGATCCATAGCCGTCGACTGCAGCGGCACCGGGTCATGGAAATGCTGAATAAAGAAAACTTTGGCGAAGGCGCTGCAGCCCTGGGCGCCGTGGACCAGCGGGATGGCCTGGGCCAGCCCGAGGCTGGCGAGGATTGCCCCGAGCGGTTGCCCGGTTTTAATCGGGCTCACCGCCAGCGGTTTTTCACTGCGGATAATATCTGCCATGGTGTTCTCCTAGCGCCACGGGGCGCGGGCATGCGTTTGCGGCCAGACGGGGCTGGCGAGGGTCAGACAGAGCTGGCGGGCGAGGGTGATGATGCCCTGATAGCCGGCGTAGGCGTGCTCGCGCTCCTGATTGATATCGAGAAACGGCAGCCGGGCTTTCCAGGCGGTGTACATATTGCGCCCGCCGGCGATCATCAGGTCCGCCTGATAGCGGTACACCACGTCGAGCAGGGTGCGGGCATTGCCCTCCTCAAGCATCACCGCCTCGTCGCCCATCAGCTCACGGATCCGCTGTTTGTCCTCCTCGGTGGATTTCCGCGTGCCGGTGGCCACCACGGTCATGCCGAGATCCTGCAGGGCCGATACCACCGACCAGGATTTCACGCCGCCGGTATAGAGCAGCACTTTGCGCCCGCGGAGCTGCTCACGCCACGGCGCAAGGGCCTGCTCCGCCGCCTGCTCTTCGCGGGCGATTAGCGCGTCGGTGCGGCGGCGCAGGTCGTCATCCCCCAGCAGCGTCGCCAGCTGGCGCAAGGCGTCGGAGGTGGCGCGGATCCCGTAGAAGCTGCCTTCAAACCACGGCGTGCCGTAGCGCAGCTCCAGCCCCCGGGCGACGTTGATCAGCGCGCGCGAGCACACCAGCATATTGGCCTGCGCCCGGTGCAGGGTCTGGATCTCGGCAAAGCGGCCGTCGCCGGAGAGGCTGCCGAGGACGCGGATCCCCAGCTCGTCGAGCAGCGGCTGGACCTGCCAGAACTCGCCGGCGATATTGAATTCGCCAATCAGGCCGATATCGTGGCGCTGGGCCGGGGCAAAGGGCGTGTTGTCCGGCCACGGGGCCGGTTCGCGCTGGCCAATCACCTGCCTGAGCATCACGTCGCCCGCCATTCGGTTGCCAAGATTTTTACTGCCGTAGAAACCGGCGGCGTCAATGGCGATGACCGGGACGCCGGTGGCGGTCTGTGCGGCCTGGCAGACCGCCTCGATGTCATCGCCCTCCATCGCCGGTACGCAGGTGTTGTAGATAAAGACCGCCGCCGGATGATAGCGGTCGACGATGTGACGCACGGCGTGGAACAGGCGGCGTTCGCCGCGGCCCATAATCACATCCTGTTCGTTAAGATCGGTGGTAAAGCCGAGCCGGTTGAGGGCCGGGCCGGCGCTGACGCTGCCGCGGTTATCCCACGAGCTGCCCGCGCAGCCGATGGGGCCGTGCACCAGGTGCGCGACGTCGGCGATGGGCAGGAGCGTTATCTGCGCGCCGTCGAAGGCGCAGCCGCCGGCGGTAGCGCCGGGCTTAGGAGCGCTGCAGCCGGATTTTTGCTTCTGGTTGTGCTCGCAGGCGGGTTCGTCCAGCAGCGCCAGAATTTCCTTTCCCTTCATAGTGACCTCGTTGACGGTGGGAGACCGGAGAGGTGATGCAATTCGCGCTCCAGGGAGAGGGGGATTGATTTTTAAGGAAAAAGGGTTGTGGGTTTTGCGACAAAGGCAACAATCGGACAGGGGGAGGCATGATTTATCGCGCTGATAACTGGATTTACCGCGACAGTATTGCCGCATATTGGCGAATGACGGGAGGCGACGATAAGGTGGAATATTCCGTTCACCGACCTTCCTCACTATTTCATTGCGCCCTCTGCGGGTGAACGGCATGGGGGGCGTTTCGCCCGCCCCCCATGACCCCCCGCATGGCGCTGAAAATTGCCGCTGCGCGGTCCGCTCCACTCCGGCTTCATCTGGCGGAACGGGCGGACTCGACATCCTTGTCTCGACCGCCCTCTGGCCGCCGTCCTGGCGGCCAGTCCTGGATGCGCGCCTGCGTTCTCGCCAATTTTCCTGATGCGCCCAACCCCCCCGCTGTCACTTTTGTCCCTGTCCTGCGGCGCTTGCCTTGCTGAAAGAAAGGATGCCCCTGCGGGGGCAAAAAAAAGCCCGCGGGGTCGGCGGGCAACAAGCACAACATTTCCTGATGCGCCCAACCCCCCGCTGTTACTTTTGTCCCTGTCCTGCGGCGCTTGCCTTGCTGAAAGAAAGGATGTCCCCTGCAGGGACAAAAAAAAGCCCGCGGGGTCGGCGGGCAACAAGCAAAACGCAACGATTAAAAAACACGTTCCTCCAGAGGGTTATCCCGGTTGAGGCGCTTCGCCAGCCACGGCGGCAGCCGACCGGCCAGCATCGCGCTTACCGCGTCGCACTGAGCCTGAATCGTCGTGCCCGGCGGCGCTTTCATCGGATGGATCTGATGGCGGATCAACCTCGCGGCGGCAGGCCCGCCAATCTCCTGACAAAACAGCAGATGGCAATCCTCCAGCAGCCTGGCGCGCATCTCACTGGCGTCAGACGCGGCAGAAGAAGAGGCATAGCGGCGCAAATCCTCCAGCCAGCCGCCCTGGTCATCGAAGGCATAGATAAAAAACAGCCGGTTCTGGCCAAAATGACCATTGATGGCCAGGCCATCCTGCGAGCAAAAAGCGACCCTCAGCTGCGGCGTTCGCTGAGGATGGCGGGCGATGCGCAAATGGCCGGGCAGCACCCCCTGCAGGCAGGCGATGACCCGCGCCCAGCGGGCCGGGGACATCACCGCCGTCGCCGAAGGAAAACTGGCGGCCAGCTGAGGCTGCGTCAGGGTGGTTAACCGTGCCGGGGTCAACGTTTCGCCGCACTCCTGCGCCAGCCAGTCGACGACTTGCACCGGCTGCAGCTCCGGCAGCGTCTGGAACAGCGCCAGCAGACGCCAGAAAAGGGTATCGTTGTCGGACATTTCCAGCTCCTTATAGCAGCGTGCTGCGGGTGGCGCGCAGGCTTATCGGGAAGACGGGTCGCCCCGGCTGCGGATTGACGTAGTAGCGACGTCCCCCCTCGAGGGCAATCGCGCCGCCCCAGCGGTCCGTCTCGTCATGTTCGACCTGGAGCACCCGGGCCTCCAGATCCTGTTTGGCGATATAGGCATACAACGCCTCGCCGCGCTCACGGAAAATCACGATGGGCATACTCCCTCCTGGCCCCGCCTGCGGCGGGGCGCCTGATGGTTAACGAACGAGGTCGAAGCTGTAATCGGTTTTGCCCAACTGGCTGGTGTCGTGGTCCAGTTTTTCCAGCACGGCGTTCACCAGCGTCGTGACGATGTTCATTGCGCCTTCATAGCCCCAGGTGGTCTGGCGGTGCAGATGATGGCGGTCGAACAGCGGAAAGCCCAGACGGATCAGCGGCACTTCGAAGGCTTTGCCTTTCGCCAGGGTATCGCGCTGGATAAACTTGCCGTAGGAGTTACCGATCATAAAGTCCGGCTGACGGGTGAACATCAGCGACCGGAAGTGCCACAGGTCGCAGTTGATGAACACTTCGCTTTCCTGACCGTACGGCGAGGCATCGAGCATTTTCTTCATCGCTTTTTGCCAGCGTTTATTGGCGTTATGACTGAGGATCACCGTCGGCTCGCAGCCCAGCTCCAGCAGGAAGCGCGTCAGCCCCATCACGAAATCCGGATCGCCGTAGAGGCCGAATTTTTTGCCATGCAGCCAGGTGTGGGAATCCAGCATCATGTCGACCAGCCGGCCGCGCTCCAGGGTCAGAGCGTCGGCGATCGGTTTGCCGGTCAGCTGACTGACGGTCATTAGCAGCGCGTCGGTGGCGGCCAGGCCCAGCGGAACGGCCACCTCGGTGGCGGGCTGGTTCCACATCTCCTGAACCACCTTTTTGCTTTTCACCAGCTGCCACGGCTGCAGCAGCAGGGTGTCAATGGCGTCCGGCGCGGTTTTGATCTCCTGCTGGCTGGTGCCGCCGGCGTACATCCGGTAATGGCCGTCGGCGGGGGTGTCGAGCACCTCTGATGGGTCGGAGAGCAGGCTGCACGGGACATCCATCTGCGCCATCATCCGCTTCAGCACGCGGAAGTTGCCGAGATAGGTCTCAAATCCGGTCACCAGATTGAGCTTTTGCTGTTTGCCCGGCTGCCCGGCGTAGTCAGCGGTAAAGGTCTTCGCGAACCCTTCGAACATATTGTCCCAGCCGGTGACATGGCTGCCGATAAAGCTGGGGGTATGGGCGTAAGGAATGGCGATGCTGTCGTCAACAAATCCCTCTTTTTTGGCGTTGGCGATAAACGCCTGCAGATCGTCGCCGATCACCTCGGCCATGCAGGTGGTGGAGACGGCGATAATCTCGGGTTTATACAGCGCGCTGGCATTCTGCAGGCCCAGATTCATGTTGTTGTTGCCGCCGAACACCGCCGCGTCCTCGGTCATGGAGTCGGAGACGCAGGCGACCGGCTCTTTAAAATGGCGGTTAAAGTAGGTGCGAAAATAGGCGACGCAGCCCTGGGAGCCGTGCACGTAGGGCAGGGTGCCGGCGAACCCCAGCGAGCAGAGTACGGCGCCGAGCGGCTGGCAGGCTTTGGCCGGGTCGACGGTCAGCGCCTCGCGCTGGAAGTTCAGCGCTTCATACTCGGCGGTGGTGGTCCAGGCAAAAACCTCCTGCACACGCTGCGCGTCGTGCGCCTCTTCAAGGGTCTTTTTATTCTGGAACAGGGTCTGGTATTCATCCTGTTCAAACAGCGGATAACAGCTGTGAATTTTATCGATCGTTTGGCTCATGGTGTTCTCCTCCCGCGCCACAAATCGGTGGACTGACGGGACAGTGAAGGGGCAATCACGCAGACTTCAGCCACGGGGCAGTCAGTTCGTTCCACGCCGGATTGTTCAGGGTCATATCCATATCGCGGGCAAAGATGGCGAAGCCGTCATAGCCGTGATAGGGGCCGGAATAGTCCCAGGAGTGCATCTGGCGGAACGGCACCCCCATTTTCTGGAAGATATATTTCTCTTTGATCCCGGAGCCGATGAGGTCAGGTTTCAGCGCTTTGACGAAGGCCTCCAGCTCATAGCTGCTGGCATCGTCAAACAGCAGGGTGCCCTCTTTCAGGTCCGGCAGGGTGCGGTCGTAATCATCGTTATGGGCAAACTCGTAGCCGGCGGCGATGATCTCCATCCCGAGATCCTCATAGGCACCGATGACGTGGCGCGGCCGCAGCCCCCCCATGTACAGCAGCACTTTGCGCCCCTCCAGCCGCGGGCGATATTTGGCGATGATGGCCGCCATCTGCCCCTCATATTTGGCGATCACCGCTTCCGCATTGGCGCGAATGGTGTCATCAAATTGATCGGCGATCTTGCGCAGCGATTCGGCGATTTTGGTCGGGCCGAAGAAGTTATATTCCATCCACGGGATCTGATGTTTCTCCTCCATATGGCGGGCGATATAGTTCATCGAACGGTAGCAGTGGACGAGGTTGAGCTTAACGAACGGGGTGTTCTCCATCTCCACCAGGGTGCCGTCGCCGGACCACTGCGCCACTACGCGCAGCCCCATCTCCTCCAGCAGAATGCGCGAGGCCCAGGCGTCGCCGCCGATGTTGTAATCGCCAATGATGGCAACATCGTACGGGGTGCTGGCAAACGGCTGCCCTTCGCGATTGTTCAGCACCCAGTCGCGCACCACGTCGTTGGCGATATGGTGGCCCAGCGATTGCGATACGCCGCGAAAGCCTTCGCAGCGCACCGGGATCACCGGTTTATCCAGCGCCTTGCTGCTGGTGTTGGCCACGGCGCTGATGTCATCGCCGATCAGGCCCACCGGGCACTCCGACTGGATGGTGATCCCTTTGGTCAGCGGGAACAGCAGCTCCATCTCTTCGATCAGTTTGGTCAGCTTTTTATCGCCGCCGAAAACAATATCGCGCTCCTGAAAATCAGAGGTGAAGTTCAGGGTGCCGAAGCTGTCGACGCCGCTGACGCCGGTATAGTAGTTGCGCCGTCCGGCGCGCGAATACTGGCCGCAGCCGATGGGGCCGTGCGAGATATGGGCCATGTCTTTGATTGGCCCAAACACCACCCCTTTCGAGCCCGCATAGGCGCAGCCACGCACGGTCATCACCCCGGGCTGCGATTTACGGTTCGAGATAATGCACTTGCCGACGCTCTCCATCTGCGGATCGCTGATCATCATGTGCTTTCTGCGCTCTTTGCGCGCGGTTTCGGGAAACACCTCCAGGACTTCCTGGATGAGCGCAAGGTTACGTTCGCCTGTTGCGTTGGTCATGGTGAGGATCCTGTGCTCAGGCCGCGTTTTCTTCAGCGGCGGTTTTACCAATGATGCTGGTGTCTTCTTCTTCCATGATGCCGAACTCCATCAGCAGCGATTCCAGCTCGTCCATGGTGCACGGCGTCGGCACCACTTTTTTGGTGTTATTGACGATCTTCTGCGCCAGTTGACGATATTCGTTGGCCTGCTGACAGGTCGGGTCGTACTCGATCACCGTCATCCGGCGGATCTCCGCGCGCTGCACAATGTTGTCGCGGGGAACGAAGTGGATCATCTGCGTGCCAAGCTTCTCCGCCAGGGCGATGATCAGTTCGTCTTCCCGGTCGGTTTTGCGCGAGTTACAGATCAGGCCGCCGAGGCGCACCTTGCCGGATTTGGCGTACTTCACGATCCCTTTGGAGATATTGTTGGCGGCATACATCGCCATCATCTCGCCGGAGCAGACGATGTAGATCTCCTGAGCTTTGTTTTCGCGGATCGGCATAGCGAAGCCGCCGCAGACCACGTCGCCGAGGACGTCATAGAAGACGAAATCCAAATCTTCTTCATAGGCGCCTTCTTCCTCGAGGAAGTTGATGGCGGTGATCACCCCGCGTCCGGCGCAGCCGACGCCTGGCTCCGGGCCGCCGGATTCGGCGCAACGGACATCGCCATAGCCGATTTGCAGAACGTCTTCGAGCTCCAGATCCTCGACCGAGCCCACTTCCGCCGCCATCTCCATGATGGTGTTCTGGGCTTTAGCGTGAAGGATCAGACGGGTGGAGTCCGCTTTCGGATCGCAGCCGACGATCATCACTTTCTTACCCATCTCGGCGAGGGCCGCGACGAGATTCTGGGTGGTGGTGGATTTACCGATACCGCCTTTACCGTAGATAGCGCATTGACGCATGGTCATGGTGACTTCTCCTGTTGTTGAGTGTTTGCCAGCAGAGAAGTGCAGGGAACGTACCAGCTGCGAATTTTTGTTCAGCCATTTGATAAATAAATGTTTTTTGTAAACCGGCCGCGCCGGGAGGCTGAGCAAACGGCACAATAACGCCACCAAATGTGCGAAACAGAACAATTTCCCCCCACGGGCCCGGCGCGGCGCTTTGTCACCTGTTCAACAGCTTGTCGCGCACAGTGTCTTATTCCCCGCAATCCCGCCGGACGGGCCTGCGCGTTTCTTCCCTTAACCTGTTGAATTGATGAGTGACAGGCGGCAATTTGCGAGCTGGCACAGGCTGTGCTTGGAGAGGTGACAGGGTTTGCCGCGGGCTGCCGCGGTAAAGAGAACGCTCACCTTTGAGGATTGAACGATGTCCGGAAACATGAAAACAATGGATGGCAACACGGCGGCGGCCTGGATCTCCTACGCCTTTACCGACGTGGCGGCCATCTACCCCATCACCCCCTCCACGCCGATGGCGGAAAATGTCGATGAATGGGCCGCTAAGGGGAAAAAGAATCTGTTTGGCCAGCCGGTGCGCCTGATGGAGATGCAATCCGAAGCCGGTGCCGCCGGGGCGGTGCACGGCGCGCTGCAGGCGGGAGCGCTCACCACCACCTACACCGCGTCGCAGGGGCTGCTGCTGATGATCCCCAATTTGTACAAAATTGCCGGTGAACTGCTGCCAGGCGTTTTTCACGTCAGCGCGCGGGCGCTGGCGACCAATTCGCTGAATATTTTTGGCGACCACCAGGACGTGATGGCGGTACGCCAGACCGGCTGCGCCATGCTGGTGGAGAATAACGTTCAGCAGGTGATGGACCTGTCGGCGGTGGCGCACCTGACGGCGATCGCCGGGCGGATCCCGTTTATCAATTTCTTCGACGGCTTTCGCACCTCGCACGAAATACAGAAGATTGAGGTGCTGGCGTATGAGCAACTGGCGACGCTGCTGGACCGCCCGGCGCTGGAGCGCTTTCGTCGGCAGGCGCTGCACCCGGATCATCCGGTGATCCGCGGCACCGCGCAAAATCCGGATATCTACTTCCAGGAGCGGGAGGCCGGTAACCGCTTCTACCTCGCGCTGCCCGATCTGGTGGAAAGCTATATGGCGAAGATCACCGCGCTGACCGGGCGGGAATATCACCTGTTTAATTACCACGGCGCGCCGGATGCCGAGCGGGTGATTATCGCCATGGGCTCAGTGTGCGACACCGTCCAGGAGGTGGTGGAGACGCTGAATGCGGCGGGGGAGAAGGTGGGGCTGCTCAGCGTCCATCTCTATCGGCCGTTCTCGCTGGCGCACTTTTTCGCGCAACTGCCCGCCAGCGTGCAGCGTATTGCCGTCCTTGACCGTACCAAAGAGCCGGGGGCGCAGGCGGAACCGCTGTGCCTCGACGTCAAGAACGCCTTCTATCAACGCGACGATGCGCCGCTGATTGTCGGCGGCCGCTACGCGCTCGGCGGTAAGGACGTGCTGCCCAACGATATCGCCGCGGTGTTTGACAACCTCAGGCAGCCGCTGCCGAAGGACGGCTTTACTCTGGGTATTGTCGATGATGTCACTTTTACCTCGCTGCCCGCCCGGCAGGAACCGCTGGCGGTCTCCCATGCCGGGATCACCGCCTGCAAATTCTGGGGGATGGGCTCGGATGGCACCGTCGGGGCGAACAAAAGCGCCATCAAGATCATCGGCGATAACACGCCACTCTACGCCCAGGCTTACTTTTCCTACGACTCGAAAAAGTCCGGGGGGATCACCGTTTCGCACCTGCGCTTTGGCGACCGGCCGATCACCTCGCCCTACCTGATCCACCGGGCCGATTTTATCGCCTGCTCTCAGCAATCCTATGTCGACCGCTACGACCTGCTGGAGGGGCTGAAGCCGGGAGGCACTTTTCTGCTCAACTGCAGCTGGTCCGAGGCGGAGCTGGAGCAGCACCTGCCGGTCAGCGTCCGGCGCTATCTGGCGCAGGAAAAGATCGACTTTTATACCCTCAATGCGGTGGACATCGCCCGTGAGCTGGGCCTCGGCGGGCGCTTTAACATGCTGATGCAGGCGGCGTTCTTTAAGCTGACGGCGATTATCGAGCCGCAAACGGCGGCGGACTATCTCAAGCAGGCGGTGGAGAAAAGCTATGGCAGCAAAGGGGCGAGCGTCATTGAGATGAACCAGCGGGCTATCGAGCTGGGGATGGCGGCGCTGCACCGGGTGACGTTTCCCGCTCACTGGGCGACCCTCGAGGCGCCGGCACCGCAGGCGAGCGCCCTGATGCCGGATTTCATCCGCGATATCCTGCAGCCCATGAACCGCCAGCGTGGCGACCTGCTGCCGGTGAGCGCCTTCGCCGGGATGGAAGACGGCACCTTTCCCTCCGGCACCGCCGCCTGGGAGAAGCGCGGCATCGCGCTGGAGGTGCCGGTCTGGCAGCCTGACGGCTGTACCCAGTGTAACCAGTGCGCCTTTGTCTGCCCGCATGCGGCGATCCGCCCGGCGTTACTGAGCGCTGAAGAGCAGGACACGGCTCCCGCCGGGCTGCTGAGTAAACCCGCTCAGGGGGCCAAAGACTATCACTATCATCTGGCTATCTCGCCGCTGGACTGCTCCGGCTGCGGCAACTGCGTGGAGAGCTGCCCGTCGCGCGGCAAGGCGCTGCAGATGGTCTCCCTCGACAGCCAGCGTGCGATAGCTCCGGTCTGGGATTACGCCCTGGGACTGGCGCCAAAAGATAACCCGTTTCGTAAAACGACGGTCAAAGGCAGCCAGTTCGAAACGCCGCTGCTGGAGTTTTCCGGCGCCTGCGCGGGCTGTGGAGAAACGCCCTATGCCCGGCTTATTACCCAGCTGTTTGGCGACCGGATGCTGATCGCCAACGCCACCGGCTGCTCTTCGATCTGGGGCGCCAGCGCGCCTTCGATGCCCTATACCACCAACCATCGCGGCCACGGGCCGGCCTGGGCAAACTCGCTGTTTGAGGATAACGCGGAGTTCGGTCTCGGCATGATGCTTGGCGGCCAGGCGATCCGCCAACAGATCGCCGAGGAGCTGACCGCCGCGCTGGCGCTGCCGGTCAGCGACGCGCTTCACGCCGCGATGCAGCAGTGGCTGGCGCAGCAGGATGAGGGGGAGGGGACCCGCGAGCGCGCGGACCGCCTCAGTGCGTTGCTGGCGGAGGAAAAAGAGGGCGTCCCGCTGCTGGAGCAGCTCTGGCAGAACCGCGACTATTTCGTCCGGCGTTCGCAGTGGATCTTCGGCGGCGACGGCTGGGCCTACGATATCGGCTTTGGCGGCCTCGATCATGTGCTGGCCAGTGGGGAAGACGTCAATATTCTGGTGTTTGATACCGAGGTCTACTCCAACACCGGCGGCCAGTCGTCCAAGTCGACCCCGGTGGCGGCGATCGCCAAATTTGCCGCTCAGGGAAAACGCACGCGTAAAAAAGATCTCGGCATGATGGCGATGAGCTACGGCAATGTTTACGTCGCCCAGATCGCCATGGGCGCCGATAAAGATCAGACCTTGCGGGCCATCGCCGAGGCCGAGGCCTGGCCGGGACCGTCGCTGGTGATCGCCTATGCCGCCTGTATCAACCACGGCCTGAAAGCCGGGATGCGCAGCAGTCAGCGCGAGGCGAAGCGGGCGGTGGAGGCGGGATACTGGCACCTGTGGCGCTATCATCCGCAGCGGGAAGCCGAGGGCAAAACGCCGTTTATACTGGACTCCGAAGAGCCGGAAGAGAGTTTCCGCGACTTTTTGCTCGGCGAGGTGCGCTACGCCGCGCTGCATAAAACCACGCCGGATCTGGCGGACGCGCTGTTCCGACAAACGGAGGACGATGCCCGGGCGCGTTTCAGACAGTATCAGCGGCTGGCGGGAGAGGAGTAGGCTGTCGGTTAGCGATTCACGGCTGCTGCATCACGTTCAGCAGCGTATCCAGCAGGCCGGGAAAACGGGCGTCCAGATCTTCCCGGCGCAGCGAAATCATGTTCTCCCGTCCCTGAGGCCGTTGCCAGATCACACCGCTGTCGCGCAGGACGCGCCAGTGGTGGGTCATGGTGGACTTGGCCACCTCTTCCTGGCGCAGAGCGTTGCAGCTCAGCTCGCTGCCGTCGGCCAGCGTGCGGATGATCTCCAGTCGCAGTGGGTTACCGAGCGCGGAAAGGACATTTTCCAGGCGAATTTGTTCTCGTTCGGGGTGATTGGCGATCATAATAATCCTGTGTCGGCGGTGGCGCGGCGCATGGTAGCCGCAGCCCATATCGGCGGCTGGCGGCTACTATACCCAAACTCCGGTTCTGATACCACGCGCGCCGCCGCAACCTGACCAATCGTAATAATAGCAAAAATAGTTCGAATATACTCGTACAGTTGTACTATGATAGGCGGCAGTTAAATGAACTGCGGATCATTCCGACCGCAGACTGACAGTCAAAATGACTAAGGACGCATCATGCCCCGACCCATCCCCCTCGAACGTTATCGCAACATCGGTATCTCCGCGCATATCGATGCCGGTAAAACCACCACCACCGAGCGCATCCTGTTTTATACCGGGATGAGCCATAAGCTGGGTGAAGTACACGATGGCGCGGCAACCACCGACTGGATGGCCCAGGAGCAGGAGCGCGGGATCACCATTACCTCGGCGGCGGTAAGCTGCTTCTGGCCGGGTATGGACCGCAGCTTCGAGCCGCACCGGATCAATATCATCGACACCCCGGGGCACGTGGATTTCACCATTGAGGTGGAACGTTCCATGCGCGTGCTCGACGGCGCGGTGATGGTGTATGACTCCGTCGGCGGGGTGCAGCCCCAGTCGGAAACCGTCTGGCGCCAGGCGAATAAATACCACGTTCCGCGGCTGGCCTTCGTCAACAAGATGGACCGCCCCGGCGCGGACTTCTTCCGCGTGGTGCAGATGATGATCGACCGCCTGAAGGCCAACCCGGTGCCGATTGTGATCCCCATTGGCGCCGAAGAGCATTTCACCGGCGTTGTCGATCTGGTGAAAATGCGCGCCATCCTGTGGGATGACGCCACCCAGGGCATGACCTTCAGCTATGGGCCTGTCCCTGACGATCTGCTGGCGACGGCCCGCGAGTGGCGGGAGAAAATGGTCTCGGCGGCGGCGGAAGCCAGCGACGCGCTGATGGATAAATACCTGGAAACCGGTGAGCTGGACGAGGCGGAGATCGTTGCCGGTCTGCGCCAGCGCACGGTGAAGGGGGAAATCCAGGTGGTGCTCTGCGGTAGCGCCTTTAAAAACAAAGGCGTGCAGCGCATGCTCGATGCGGTGGTGGAGCTGATGCCGTCGCCGCTGGATATTCCGGCGATACAGGGCGTTGATGAGAAAGGCCAGCCGGCGGAACGCCATCCGAGCGACGATGAGCCGCTGTCGGCGCTGGCGTTTAAACTGATGACCGACCCCTACGTCGGCCAGCTGACCTTTATCCGCGTCTACTCCGGGACGCTGAAAAAAGGCGATGCGGTGTGGAACCCGGTGAAGGGCAAGAAAGAGCGCATCGGGCGTATCGTGCTGATGCACGCCAACGACCGCCACGAAGTTGACGAACTGCACGCCGGGGATATCGCGGCCTGCGTCGGTCTGAAGGATGTGACCACCGGTGATACACTGTGCGATCCGGATGCGATCATTACCCTCGAACGGATGGAATTTCCGGAGCCGGTGATTTCGCTGGCCATCGAGCCGAAGACCAAAGCGGATCAGGAGAAAATGGGCATCGCGCTGCAGCGGCTGGCGGCGGAAGATCCGTCGTTCCGTCTGCATACCGATGAAGAGTCCGGCCAGACGATTATCTCCGGTATGGGCGAGCTGCATCTGGAGATCATTGTCGACCGGATGAAGCGCGAGTTTGGCGTTGAGGCCAACATTGGTCGTCCGCAGGTCACCTACCGCGAAACCCTGCGCAAGAAAGTGACGGACGTGGAAGGCAAATTTGTGCGCCAGTCCGGCGGCAAAGGGCAGTACGGGCACGTCGTGCTGACCCTGGAGCCGCTGGAGCCGGGCAGCGGTTTCGTCTTCGAGGACGCCACCAAAGGCGGCGTGGTGCCGCGCGAGTACATCCCTTCCGTGGAGAAAGGGCTGCGCGAAGCGATGGGCACCGGCGTGCTGGCGGGCTATCCGGTGGTTGACGTGAAAGCGACCCTGACCTTTGGGTCGTACCACGACGTGGACTCCTCGGAAATGGCGTTCCGCATGGCGGCGATCTTTGGCTTCCGGGAAGGCGCGCGCAAAGCGGATCCGGTGATCCTTGAGCCGGTGATGCACGTCGAGGTGGAGACGCCGGAAGAGTACGCCGGGAATATTATGGGCGATCTCTCTTCCCGTCGCGGGATGGTGCAGGGGATGGAAGAGCGCTTCGGCAGCCAGATCATCCGCGCCGACGTGCCGCTGGCGGAGATGTTTGGTTATTCCACCACGCTGCGTTCGATGTCTCAGGGACGGGCAACCTACAGCATGGAGTTCCACCATTACGCGGAAGCGCCGCGCAATGTGGCGGATGAAATCATCGCCAGCCGCGCGAAAAGTTAAGCAACGTTCCCGGGTGCGACGCGAGGCGTCTTACCCGGGCTACGAGTCCAGCCATCGTTTGTAGCCCGGGTAAGGCGTTAGCCGCAACCCGGGAATTTCAGCCAATCAGACAATATCCTGTGCGTACTGCCACAGTGCCTTCAGCTGCGCCAGCTTCTCTTTATCATCCGCATACTGCTGATACAGTTTGTAGCCCGGGTAAGGCGTTAGCCGCAACCCGGGAATTTCAGCCAATCAGACAATATCCTGTGCGTACTGCCACAGCGCCTTCAGCTGCGCCAGCTTCTCTTTATCATCCGCATACTGCTGATACAGCATCTGTAGCTCATCGGCATAGGCCTGCAAAAACTCAGGCGTAAACACCTGACGACGATGCTCTAACCAGCGCTGCTGCTCATGTTCATCGAGCGTGCCGGGGAAGTTGCGCGCCCGGTAGTTAAACAGCAGGCGTTCGATACGCTTGTCGGCGAAGGTAATATCCAGCGCCGGCAGATTGCGCGGTTCGGTTTCCAGCACGATTTTCATCGCCGCGCGGTCGGCATCGCTAAAGAACCCATTGTAAAGCTGGGCGTCGACGTTCTCGGACGGCACGAACGGTTCGGCTTCGGCATAGACCGCCACCACTTTCTCGCGCACCTGCGGATTCGCCCGCAGCAGCTGGGCATTCTCCAGACAGCGTTGAATAGAGATCCCCAGCCGGTCGGCATCCTGCGGGCGCAGAGTATTGGCCTGAGCCAGCACCGGACATTTATTGAGATGCACCAGCTTAATCGGCGCCGCCGGCAGATCGCCAAGCTCGGCGCGCGGGGTGTAAAGCCGCTCGCGCAGGGCATCGGCATCGAGCTCCAGCAGCGGCGCCATATCGCCCGCCAGATCGACCATAATCACCGCATTGCGGTTTTCCGGATGCCAGGCCAGGGGCGCCACCAGGCTGGTGTTGCCGCGCGCGGCGCCAAACATGCCGGAGACATGCACCAGCGGTTTCATCTGCGGCACGTCGATGAGCGTCGCCAGCTTGCGCTTATTGCGATGGCTGTAGAGATAATCAAACAGCCGCGGCTGCTGGGTTTTCACCAGCTTTGCCATGGCGATGGTGGCGTACACATCGGCCATCGCATCATGAGCGTTCTGGTGTTCAATACCGTTGGCGACGGTCAGATGTTCAAGCCGGAAGCTGGGCAAACCCTCGTCATTCTCCGGCCAGGTGATCCCTTCCGGACGCAGGGCATAGCAAGCGCGCATCACGTCGAGCAGATCCCAGCGCGAGTTATCGTGCTGCCAGCTCCAGGCATAAGGGTCATAGAAGTTGCGATAAAAGATATTCCGTGTCACTTCGTCATCAAAGCGCACGTTGTTATAGCCGACAATACAGGTTTGCGGCACTGTGAACAGATCGTGGATGCGGCGGGCAAACGCGGCCTCGTTATCCCCTTTGGCCAGCGCTTCCTGCGGGGTGATCCCGGTGATCATCACCGCCTGCGGCTGTGGCAGGTAATCGTCAGCAGGCTTGCAGTAAAACACCTCGGGCTCGCCCAGCACGTTCAGCTCCGCGTCGGTGCGGATGGCAGCGAACTGCGCCGGCCGGTCGAGGGAAGGGCTGGTGCCGAAGGTTTCATAATCGTGGAATAAAAATCCGGGCTGGTTGACGCTATCTTGCATAGTCTGTTCATTATCCGTGGTGGCGTGCGACGGGTATGGTAAACGATTTGCCCGGGCATCAGAAGGGTAACGGCAAGCAACATCCTCTGCTGTGTCATATTTTCTTGCAATTAAACCCTGATATGAAACGCGAAGTTCCGTAAAAAGGACGGCGGATCTGTAAATCTAGAGGATATGCCGTTGAAAGGCCGTTTGTTTATTGCTGTATCTTTGCTCGCTTCGAGCGTTTCCTGCGCATTTGCCGTCGACTTCCCTGCTACGGTCGCGCCACCGGCTATTCAGGCTGGTTCCTGGGTGCTGATGGATTACACCACCGGTCAGGTCCTGACCGCGGGTAACGAACATCAGCAGCGCAATCCTGCCAGTCTGACCAAACTGATGACCGGCTACGTGGTCGATCGCGCCATCGACAGCCATCGTATCACCTTTGACGACATCGTCACCGTAGGTAAAGACGCCTGGGCGAAGGGCAACCCGGTGTTCGACGGGTCATCCCTGATGTTCTTAAAGCCTGGGGATCGCGTCAGCGTCCGCGACCTCAGCCGTGGGCTGATTGTCGACTCCGGTAACGACGCCTGCGTCGCGCTGGCCGACTATGTCGCCGGTGGCCAGCCGCAGTTTGTCGCCCTGATGAATCAGTATGTCGAAAAACTGCACCTGCAGGACACCCATTTCGAAACCGTCCACGGCCTCGACGCCCCGGGCCAGCACAGTTCGGCCTATGACCTCGCTGTGCTGTCGCGGGCGATTATTCATGGCGAGCCTGACGTCTACCACATGTACAGTCAAAAAAGCCTGACGTGGAACGGGATCACCCAGCAAAACCGTAACGGTCTGCTGTGGGATAAAACCATGAACGTCGATGGCCTGAAAACGGGCCACACCTCGGGCGCCGGGTTCAACCTGATCGCCTCGGCGGTGGATGGCCAGCGCCGGCTGATCGCCGTGGTGATGGGGGCGGACAGTCCGAAAGGCCGCGAGCAGCAGGCCGCTAAACTGCTGCACTGGGGGCAGCAGAACTTTGACACCGTGCAGGTGCTGCAGAAAGGCCAGAAGGTCGGCACCGAACGCATCTGGTACGGCGATAAAGAGCAGATTAAGCTCGGCACCGATCAGGATTTCTGGTTAGCGCTGCCGAAGGCGGAAGTGTCGCGGATTAAAGCGAAATATGTGCTGGATAAGAAGGATCTGGAGGCGCCGATCGCCGCCAACCAGCGGGTCGGCGAGATTTCGCTGTATGACGGCGACAAGGTGGTGGGGCACTATCCGCTGGTCACCCTCGAAAGCATCAATAAAGGCGGGGTGTTCTCGCGAATGAGCGATTACCTGCACCACGAGCTGTAACCATGATAACCGCCTCTTTGCAGGCGGTTTTTTTTCGTCTGTCGCTCCTGCTGGCGGGGCGTCTCTTTTTTCAGCAGTGTGATGGCGACTCTGTGAATTCGCGCACATACTGAGGGGGGATCTCCTGTTAAATTAACTGTATATTCATACAGTCATTTATCTCCAAAGGAGGCAAGATGAACTACAGCATCACCACCCTCGGCAAGAAAACCATTGCCGGTTTCCATCTGGTCGGGCCCTGGGATCAAACGGTCAAGCAGGGGTTTGAGCAACTGATGATGTGGGTTGAGAACCATCAGGTGCCCGCCCGTGAATGGCTTGCCGTCTACTACGATAACCCGGAGGAAGTGCCGGCGGAAAAACTGCGCTGCGCCACCGTGGTCGCCGTTGACGAGGATTACGTCATTCCCGCCAACAGCGAAGGGGTGATACTGGCGGCGGTTGCCGGCGGGGATTACGCCTGCGCCCGCGCGCGGGTGGTGGATTACGATTTTGCCACCCCGTGGATGCAGTTTTTCGACAGCCTGCTGCAGAGCACAACGTATCGCGTGGCCCCCAGGCCCTGTTTTGAGATCTATCTCAACGACGGCAACCACGACGGCTACTGGGATATCGACATGTATGTCCCCGTTGAGCGCGTAGCGTCGTAGCGGTTTACCCCTATTCCGGACAAGGATTTTTACATTCCCGGCACGCTCCGGGCGAAAAAGCAGTTACAATTGGCCTTTTCGTTTTGCCGGAGAGGGTTGTGCGCGCTGATAAATCACTCAAGCCATTTGAGATCCGCTTGTATCGCCATTATCGGGTAGTGCATGGCGTGCGGATTGCGCTGGCCTTTGTGCTCACTTTTTTGCTGGTGCGGCTGCTGAACGTGCCTGAGGGGACCTGGCCTCTCATCACCCTGGTGGTGGTGATGGGTCCGATCTCCTTCTGGGGCAACGTCGTGCCGCGGGCGTTTCAGCGCATCGGTGGCACGATCCTCGGCTCGGCGCTGGGGCTGGTGGCGCTGAAGCTTGAGCTCATCTCCCTGCCGCTGATGGTCCTCTGGTGCGCGGCGGCGATGTTCCTCTGCGGCTGGCTGGCGCTGGGCAAGAAACCCTATCAGGCACTGCTGATCGGCATTACCCTGTCGGTGGTGGTCGGGGCGCCGCCCGGCGATATGCATACCGCGCTGTGGCGAAGCGGCGACGTGATCTTCGGCTCGCTGCTGGCGATGCTGTTTACCGGTATCTGGCCGCAGCGGGCGTTCATCCACTGGCGCATCCAGATGGCCAGCTATGTCACCAACTTTAACCGCCTCTACCAGGCCGGCTTCTCGCCAAATCTGGTGGATCGGCCGCCGCTGGAAAAGCATCTCCAACAGGCGCTGAACGACGTCGTCAAAATGCGCGGGCTGATCACCCCCGCCAGCAAAGAGACGCACATCCAGAAGGCGATCTTCGAGGCTATCCAGACCGTCAGCCGCAACCTCGTCTGCATGCTGGAGCTGCAGATCAACGCCTGGTGGGCCACCCGTCCTGGTCATTTTGTGATGCTCAATGCGCACACCCTGCGGGAGACGCAGCAGATGACCCAGCAGACGCTGTTGGCCATCGCCCACGCCTTGTATGAAGGGAACCCTCAGCCTGTGCGCGCCAACAATGAAAAGCTGAATGAGATCGTTCTCGAACTGCGCCAGCTGATGAAAGAGCAGGGTGACGACAGCCTGGCGGAAACCCCAATTCATGGCTATGTTTGGCTCTCGATTGAACTGGCGCGTCAGCTGGAGCTGCTGTCGCATCTGATCTGCCGCGCGTTGCGCAAATAAGCACCAGATGCACCGGGTAACTGCATGGGTTGTTTCGATTCAGCAGCGTTTAGGGTTATGATAAACGCAAAGGAAAAAACATTGTCATCAGCGACTGCTAGCAGTTATGTTAGCCCTATATCGCAGTCGCTTTACGAATCCGAATCTCAATTATTAGGGGTGTAAAAATGGAAACAACTAAGCCTTCTTTCCAGGACGTACTGGAGTTTGTTCGTCTGTACCGTCGTAAGAACAAACTGCAGCGTGAAATTCAGGACGTTGAGAAAAAGATCCGTGATAACCAGAAGCGCGTTCTGCTGCTGGACAACCTCAGCGACTACATCAAACCGGGCATGAGCGTGGAAGCTATCCAGGGCATCATCGCCAGCATGAAGAGCGATTACGAAGATCGCGTTGATGATTACATCATCAAAAATGCCGAGCTGTCCAAAGAGCGCCGCGACATCTCCAAAAAACTGAAAGTGATGGGCGAAGCCAAAGTCGAAGGCTAATCCCTGCCGGTCCGGCGGCGATCGACGTCGCCGGGCTGTTCTGCTCTCCCTCCCCATTCGTCTCTTTTTCTGCAAAACTTTGTCCCGGCAACTGCCTCTCCTCACCGACTCTTTGCTATACTGCCCCGCGAAAACGTATTGATATCGGAAGGGTTTCTCTCATCCTGGCCGGGCATCTGACGCAGCGGCGTCAGAGCGATATCTCAACACCTCTCACCTCTCCGACGATCGATTCGCCAGAAGACAAACTCAGGTGCTGACCGGGCGCGACCGAACTCTTCCGCTGCTTTCGCCGACAGGAGTCAACCTCACGTGATTAAGTCATTCTTTGCTGCACTCTCGTTTATCAGCCGCCTGCCGGTCCCGGCGCGGTTATCTCAGGGGCTGGAGATCGAACAGTACCAGCGCAGTATCGTTACCTTTCCGCTGGTCGGTTTACTGCTCGGCGCCATCGCCGGCGCGGTGGTGCTCTTCCTGCAGCCGTGGTGCGGCGTCCCGCTGGCGGCGCTGTTCGGCGTGCTGGCGCTGGCGCTGCTCACCGGCGGATTTCACCTTGACGGGCTGGCTGATACCTGCGACGGCATCTTCTCAGCCCGTACCCGCGATCGGATGCTGGAGATCATGCGCGACAGCCGGCTGGGCACCCACGGCGGACTGGCGCTGATCTTCGTGCTGGTGGCGAAAGTGCTGGTGGTCGGCGAGCTGTTGCTGCGCGATATCCACCCCATCGCAGCGCTGGCGGCGGCCTGCGCCGTCGGTCGCGGAATGGCGGTGCTGCTGATGTATCGTCATCGCTACGCGCGGGAAAAGGGGCTGGGCAATCTGTTTATTGGCAAAGTTAGCCTGCAGCAGACGCTGGTGACGGTGGCGATGGGGGTAGCGCTGGCCACCGTCCTGCTGGGGCTGCAGGGTCTGCGCGCCGCGCTGATCACCCTGGTGCTGATCTGGGGACTGGGATGGGCGCTGAAGCGAACCCTCGGTGGGCAGACCGGGGATACTCTCGGGGCGGCGATTGAGCTGGGTGAATTACTCTTTTTACTGGCGCTGCTGTAAGGCCTGGCGCCAACGGTGAGGAACAGAATGGAAACACTTTCTGCGTTACTGGCTGCCATTCCGCAGCCCGATGTAGCGGGCATGACGTGCGCTCAGCAGCATATTGATGGCCTGCTAAAGCCGCCCGGTAGCCTTGGCCGTCTGGAGACGCTGGCCGTGCAGCTGGCTGGTTTGCCGGGGCTGCAGGGGCAGCTGGCGCTGGCGGAGAAGGCGATAGTGGTCATGTGCGCCGACCATGGCGTCTGGCATGAAGGCGTGACGCCTTCGCCGCAGGTGGTGACGGCCATTCATGCCGGCAATATGGTGCGGGGAAACACCGGCGTCTGCGTGCTGGCGGTGCAGGCCGGGGCCAGGGTGCAGGTGGTGGATGTCGGCATCGATGCCGACCCGCTGCCGGGCCTGATTAACCTCAAGGTGGCCCGCGGTAGCGGGAATATCGCCCGGACGGCGGCGATGAGTCGCCAGCAGGCGGAGACGGTGCTGCTGGCCAGCATGCATCTCACCCGCCAGCTCGCCGCCGACGGGGTGAAAGTCTTTGGCGTCGGCGAGCTGGGAATGGCCAATACCACCCCGGCCGCAGCGGTGATCAGTGTCCTGACGGGCAGCGATCCTGACGCAGTGGTGGGCTGTGGGGCCAATCTGCCACTCGCGCAGCGGGGCCATAAGGTGGCGGTGGTGCGCCAGGCGATAGCCCTTAACCAGCCGAACCCGGAGGAGGGGCTGGATGTCCTGGCGAAGGTGGGCGGTTACGATCTGGTGGGCATGACCGGGGTGATCCTCGGGGCGGCCTCCTGTGGTCTGCCGGTGGTGCTGGATGGCTTCCTCTCCTATGCCTCTGCCCTGGCGGCGTGTCGCATGGCTCCGGCGGCGCATCCATATCTTGTCCCTTCGCACTTGTCGGCGGAGAAAGGGGCGCAGATCGCCCTGGACGCGCTGGGTCTGCGGCCCTATCTCGATATGGACATGCGCCTGGGAGAGGGCAGCGGCGCCGCGCTGGCGATGCACCTGCTGGATGCCGCCAGCGTGATGTACAACCAGATGGGAACGCTGGCGCAGAGCAACATTGTACTGCCGGATACCGCGCCGTCGTCCTGATGGTAAAGCGCATCGTCTCCACGATCGGGGGACGATGCGCTGCGTTTACAGCGCCTGCTGCCAGACCGCCTGGGGCAGGAGGTAAACCTGCGCCGGGGCGCGCATGCCGTCGGTGACAATATGGCGAATGCCGCTGGCCATCACCGCCAGGGTGACGTCAAAAGCGTTCAGGCTGTCGCCGAAGCCCGCGGTCAGGTTGAGCATCGAACCATTGGCCAGAAGATAGATGGTTTTGTCAGCCATGCGGTAGGCGTTGATATACGACATCACCTCTTCCTGAGGGTACTGGCGCAGGTACTCGCCGTCGATCTCTTCCGCCACGTGGCCGACGTTAAGGATAAAGACTCCCGCTTTCGCACGGTCCAGCGCCTGGCGATTAACCACGTTTTTCCCGCCTGTCGCCGTGGCCACCACATCCGCTGAGGCGATAGCCTCCTGCAGAACCACCACGTGCCAGCCGTCGTAGGCTGCCTGCAGACGACGGGCAGGATCGATCTCCGCCACCATCACCTGACCGCCAAAGGCTTTTGCCGCCGCCGCGACGCCCTGGCCGACCAGGCCGTAGCCGATCACCAGCACTTTTTTCTCATGCAGGGTGAGATGAGTGGTCTGGAAGAAGGTGTGCCAGGCGGTGAGACCGACCATATGGCGGTTGTGCAGCCCCTCTTTGACCGGCAGATCGTCCCAGTTAAAGATCGGATAGCCTGGCTGAATATCGCCCAGCCGATTGACGCCCGAGCCAGTGGCTTCCAGACCCGCCACGATGTTACCGAACTCGCCGCGCTGATGGAGCAGGGTGGTGATATCGGCGCCCATCTCGCACAGGTGAGTGGGCTGCCAGGCAATCGCTTTTTCCCATGACTGTTGCCAGTCGGCATCGCTCATATTGCGCCACGCACAGGCCTCGGCGCCGCGCTCCACCAGCCAGGCCACCACGTCGTCTTGCACGGTGGTGGGGTTACAGGTGGTTAAAAAGACCTGAGCGCCCTTGTCGAGGATCCCCTGCACCAGCGGGATCATTTTCATGTCGAGGTGCATACAGCAGGCCAGGCGCACGCCGCTGAGGTCGGGCAGGGCGGCGACCTGACGCAGGGTACGCGGCATATTCTGGCTGGCCCATGCCACTTCTTTCGCTAAAGAGATTTTATTATTCACTGGGTTATGACCTTCAGTTCGCAAAAGGGGTATCCCCCTGACAGAAAAGGGATTCTATCAGCCCACGCGAGAATTCACAGCCCTGTGCCCTCAGGACGAGATTGCCCGCGCTATTCCCTGCGAAATACATGGTTGTTAATGTAAGGTTAAAAAAAGAAAATAAAATATAAGTAATTCCTATGACCTAAGCGATAAAGCGATGTTGAGTGTCATTTCTGCGGGGCTGTTTTCACGGCTGCGGATTTTCCTTGGGCGCCTGAAGCCGCACGCGCTGCCGGTGGCCCGCCGGCATATCGTGCTGGGATCCATTGGCGCCGGCACCGGGCTGGCGGTAACCAGCATGTTCAGCCACTGGCTTCTCGGCGAAGTCAATCTGTGGTTTATTGCCCCCATGGGCGCGTCGGCGGTGCTGTTATTTGGCGTGCCGAGCAGCCCGCTGGCGCAGCCGTGGTCGATTGTCGGCGGTAATGTGCTGTCGGCGCTGATCGGCGTCACGGTGGGTATGCTGGTTCCCCATCCGGCGCTGGCCTGTGGCCTGGCGGCAGCGCTGGCGATCGCCGGGATGTATTTTCTGCGCTGTCTGCATCCCCCCGGCGGCGCGGTGGCCCTGACGGCGATCCTCGGCGGCGCCGGGGTGCACAGCGAAGGCTATCACTTTGTGCTGACGCCGGTGCTGCTCAACTCGCTGATGCTGGCGCTGCTGGCTATCGTGTTTAATAACCTGGTTGGCCGCCGCTATCCGCATCCGCTGGCGGCGGAGGAGGTCAAGCCCCGGGCGGTGCCGCTGGGCATCTCGGTCACCCGGGAGGATATTCACGCCGCGCTGCTGGAAGGCCAGTTCCTCGATATTGATGAAGATGATGTCCAGGAACTGCTGGAGAATATTGAGCAGCAGGCGCGCCAGCGCATCGCGACGGCAGCCCGCCGCTAAGGGCGCACTTCGGGCTGCGGGTTACAGATCGCCGGTAAGATACTGTGCGACCCCGCGGCCAAAGCTCCAGTCACCTTTCTGATTACTGATAATCGACACCATCACATCATCGCCGCTCAGGCCGCAGTGCTCCGCCAGCTCCTCCTGCAATAGGGCGAAGAAGCGCTGCTTCTGCGCCTCGCTGCGCGGGCTGGTATAGACCCGCACCACCACCAGATCCCGCGTGCGGGTCAGTCCGAGGCCGGTATCGTCAATCACCATATGGTGGGCTTTGTTTTCGTGAACAATCTGGTAGCGGTCGCGTTCCGGTACCTCGAAGGCACGCAGCACGGCGCGATGGGCGGCATCCAGCAGGGTTCTGATCTCCTGTTCCGTACGGCCTTCAATCAGGTCAAATGTCAGTAATGGCATGCAGGTGTTCCTTATCGTTAGGGAATAATGACGGGCTGAACAGGATGCTAGCCGATGCCGTCGCGGGCAAAAACCGCTATAGTTGAATACATTGTTTTTACTGGTGAACAATCACATGAGCGAGAGTCGTCCGGAGAGTTACTGGGCCCATCTGTACTGGCTGACGGTGCTGGAAGAGCAAAAAAGCTATACCCGGGCCGCGGAAAAGCTGGGGATCAGCAAGTCGGCCATCAGCCAGAAAATCAGCGAGCTGGAGCGGGTGACCGGGAAAACCCTGGTCCATCGCACCACCCGCAGCGTGAGCCTCAGCGACGACGGACTGCGGCTGGTGGCGGAGCTCAACGAGCCGTTTGGTCAGTTGCGGGATATTTTCACCGGCGCCTGCGATGAGGGCGGGCCGCTGCGGGGAACGCTGCGCCTGACCGCGCCGGTGGCCTTTTCCCGCCAGCAGCTGGTCCCGGCGATTGCGCCGTTTTTGCATCAGCATCCCCAGCTGCATTTGCAGCTTGAGGTGACCGACCGGCTGGCCTCTCTGGCCAGCGAAGGGTTCGACCTCGCCATCCGCCATTGTCGGCGCGAGGCGCTGCCGGACACCCACGTCGCCTGGCCGCTGTGTCACACCGCGACGCTGATCGTCGCGTCCGCCGACTATATTCGCCGCCATGGCCGCCCGGAGACCCCCGACGATCTGCGCCACCACCAGTGCCTGACCTATCCCCGTGGGCCACAGCGCCCGCAGTGGACGTTCGCCTCCCGCCAGGCGCCCGATGAACGGGTGACCATCAACGTGCAGGGGCCCTTCGCCACGAATAACAGCGAGTCGCTACGCGATGCCGTGCTGGCGGGACTGGGGGTGGCGCTGCTGCCGGATTTCAGCGCCCGGGAGGCCATTGGCCGCGGGCTGGTGCAGGAGCTGCTGCCGGCGTGGCAGCCGGTGGAGGTGTTTGCCGATCGGCTGTATGTCATCCGGCCTTATACCCCGCGCGTGTCGCGCGCAGTGGAAACCTTCAGCCGCTACCTGAAAGCGACCTTTAGCGAGCCGCGTCCAGCTCCCGCGCCAGCGCCTCGCTAAAGCGGGGCAGCAGATGGCGCTCGCCGGGAAGCCGCTGCGCGAGGGTGACGGTTTTGTCGGCGCAATAGACCCGCTCGCTGCCGAGCTGCGCTTCGAAGGCGTTCGCCGCCTGATGCGCCGCGGTAAGATCAGCGTCAATAAGGATCGCCGCATGGGCCAGCACCACGTGGCCGCGGCCTGCCGCCAGCGGCCGCCAGTACTGGGCGGTACCGACAATCTTGCGCGCCGCCTCGCCCTCCCCGCAGGCGAGGTTATACCGGCCATCGCAAAAGGAACCGTTTACCGCCCGGGCGTGGCTGGCAACGCCGAAGCGCGCCAGGGTACGCTGCAGCACCGCGCACAGCGAGAGGTAGATGGGTTCGGCGGCCTCGCCGAGCGACTGCTGCACCGGCCAGGCGAGACTAAGGTTGATAATGCCCGGCCCCTGGGGCACCAGACCGCCCCCGGAGCGGCGGAGCCATACCGGCCAGCCGCGCGCGGCAAAATGCGCGCTGACCGCTGGCAGGTCCGCAAACTGACGATAGCTCCCGGGCACCACAAATCCCTGCGGCGCCTGCCAGAGTTGGGCGACGGCCTCCCCGGCGCTGGCTTTGGCAAACAGCGGCTGTTCCGCCTGGGTGGGGTCCTCGCAAAACTGCAGCGCCAGCGAGGAGGGGGTAAAACGGCGAGGCCAGCAGTCGGCCAGGGACAACAGAGACATGCATTCTCCTTACCGGAGGGCGCGGGTCACGCCCCCCGCAGGTGGGTCAGTGGACGGTCTGTTTTTTCATCAGCAGGGCGGTGAGCGCCGACAGCAGGCATCCCGCGGTCAGATAGAGGGCCACGCTGTGCCATGAACCGCCGGAGAAGGTGACCAGCGCCGCGGCGATAAACGGCGTAAAGCCGCCGCCGACCACGCTCGCCACCTGGTAGCCGACGCCGGCGCCGCTATAGCGATAGCTGGCGCCGAACAGCTCGGTAAACATCGGTTGCTGGACGCAGACCACCATATCATGGGCGATATTGGCCAGCATCAGGGCGAAGAACAGGATCCAGAAGACGGACTGACTCTCCATCGCCATAAAGAAAGGAAACCCGCTCAGGGTACCGATCAGCGCCCCGGTGATATAGATCCGCCGACGGCCATAGCGGTCAGCCAGCCAGGCGAAGCAGGGGATAGTCAGGCAGCTAAGCCCGCCCACCAGCAGGCCGATGTTGAGAAACAGTTCGCGCGGCAGACCGAGGTTTTGCGTGGAGTAACTGAGGGCGAAGGCGGTGACGATATACATCGTCAGCAGCTCGCACAGCCGCAGCGCAATAATCAATAAAAACGCCCCCGGATGGCGGAGCAGCGCTTCCACCACCGGCAATCGCTTCTTCTCTGGCTGAAGGTTGGCCTGGCTCTGCTGTGCTTCAAACTCCTGCGATTCCGCCATGCCGTTACGGATCCATAGCGCAATAAGGACCAGTACCACGCTGAACAGGAACGGTAAGCGCCAGCCCCAGCTGAGGAACTGCTCGTCGGTGGTCAGGCTGCTGATCAGCGAGACCAGCCCGGTCGAGAGCAGCAGGCCGACGCCGTAGCCCACTTGCACCCCGCTGCTGTAAAAGGCTTTTTTTCCCTGCGGGGCGTTCTCCACCGAAAGCAGTGCCGCGCCGCCCCATTCCCCGCCGACGGCAAACCCCTGAACCGCCCGCAGGAACACCAGCAGCGCCGGCGCCCACCAGCCGATCTGGCTGAATGAGGGGAGCAGGCCGATGCAGGCGGTGGCGATACCCATCATCCAGACGGTCATCATCAGCATCCGTTTGCGCCCGAGGCGGTCGCCAAAGTGGCCAAAGATAATCCCGCCGAGCGGGCGAAAAAGAAACCCGACGCCGAAAGTGGCAAAGGCGGCAAGGGTTCCCATCGCCGGGCCGATCTGCGGGAAAAATTCGCGGTTGAACACCAGCGCGGCGGTAATGCCGTAGAGAAGAAAATCGTACCAGTCGACCACCGCGCCGGCAAAACTGCCCCATGCCGCCCGCCGGGCGCGAAGCAATGAATCTGGCGCCTCGACGGGCTGCACGCTTATTGTTGAATCCATACCCTGTCCTGTCAGTCACGTAATTTGTCGTTATTGGAATGAGACGCTTTTACTATTGCGTCTGCTCTGAGACTACCGCGCAGCGGCCCAGGAGGAAAGTAGTTTGCCTGCTAAGCGGGGAGATGGCACAAAAAAGAAGCGACGGGAAAGGCGGGCTAAATCACACCCTGTACTAAACAATCTGGCAATTTGCCAGCCAGCTTATACTTTTAATTAAATCAACGGATAACAAAGAGGGACACCTTTTAAGAATTGACGTAAATGGTTTACACTTAACATGTCTCCTTCTCTGGAATGGTGAGTTAAATGCGTCTACTTCTTGCAGTGTTATTTTGTTCTGTCATGTTGCCTTCTGCTTATGCTGAAAAACTGCCTGCGCCGACAGGAAAACCTGTACTGACCATTTCCGGAAAAATCGGGAATACGAACGTCGGTGACAAGGCCGTTTTTGACCTCGCGGCGCTGGAAAAACTGGGGATGAAGACGGTGGAAACCACCACCCCCTGGTACACCGGTAAGGTTCGTTTTGAGGGCATTCCCCTTAATAAACTCATGGATTTAGTCGGTGCTAAGGGCAAATCCGCCCGCGTGTTGGCGCTTAACGACTACACCACCATTATTCCGATTGATGATTTTTATAAATTCCCGGTCATTATGGCGTTAAAAATGAACGGCGAATATATGCGTGTTCGCGATAAAGGTCCATTATTTATCGTCTACCCTTACGACAGCAGCGCTGAATTACAAAACCAGATCTATTATTCCCGATCGGCCTGGCAAGTTTCTAAGATTATTATAGAGTAAGGGTTGGATCTTGAATCGAATACTCACGGCTATTATTTTGTCGTTATTTATTGTTACCGGATATATTACTTATCTGGTGCATGAGCGACAGAGTGAGTTGCAAAAATTTACCCGCTATACAGACTCGTGGTCAATGTCGCAGATGGTGTCGGAATATATGCGACTGGAGTCTCGTCTGGCGGGAATGGCGATCGGGGCCGAAGGGGCGGACCACGATGAGGCGCGCCTGCGCCTGGAGATCATGATGAGCCAGATCGAACTCCTGCAGCAGGGCGATCTGGGTAAATTTATTAACAAAAGCGAACAACGGAAGGCGGTGGTCGCGACGCTGATTCGTAATCTTCATCTGCTTGATAAACAAGTTGATACCATGACGCCGGAGCAGGTCAAACAGATCCTGCCGGTGTTGAGTGAACTGGATGGCCCCCTGACCTCAATGGCCGCCGCCACCCTGACGCAAGATATTAATATTGTTAATATCACGCATGATAAAATCCAGCATCTTTATTATATCTATTCGGTGATCTCCATTCTGCTGATCGCCATGTGTATTACTCTTGGTCTGCTGATGCTCCGGCAGAATAATAACCTGCGTCGCGCCCATGTGCGCATGAAGACGCTGGCCAACGATTTGCAGGCCTCGAAAGAGAAGCTGCAGGTGCAGAACCGCCGACTGCAGTACGATGCCTACCATGATTCGCTGACCGGTATGCCGAATCGTCTCTCTTTCTGGCAGCGGCTGCAGGAGATTGTCAACCAGGTGCGTCCCTATCAGGGTTGCGCGGTGGTGATGCTGTTCGACCTCGACAGCTTTAAGGATGTGAACGATACCCTCGGCCATGATGCTGGCGATAAGCTGCTGCAGGATCTGGCCAGCCGTCTCTCTTTTTTCCGCAAAACCTCCGAGACGCTGTATCGCCTTGGCGGCGATGAGTTCGCGATGCTCTCTTACGATCTGACTGAAGAGATGGCTCTCGAGCGCGCCAATGTGATACGGGAGAAGATCAGCCAGCCCTATCAGATCTACGATGCGCAGATTAATATCGACGCCTGCATCGGGATCGTTATCTCTGACGGCGAAAGCCGGACCGATTATCTGTACAAGTGTGCCGACCTTGCGCTGTACGAGGCAAAAAAAGAGGGTAGCGGTCATGTGCAAATTTTCCGGCCGGGCATGCTGCAGCGCCTGCAGGAGAATAAATCGTTCGAAGATGACCTGCTGCAGGCGCTGGGCCATGACGAATTTAAAGTCTACTACCAGCCGATCGCCGATACCGTTACGCGTGAAATCTACGGCTATGAAGCGCTGGTTCGCTGGTTCCATCCCGTGCGCGGCGCCGTGCCGCCGACGGTGTTTATTCCCGTCGCGGAGAAAATCGGCCTGATCAATACCCTCGGCGAGTGGGTGCTGAAAACCGCCTGCGCCGAAGCGGCCAGTTGGGCGACGCCGCTAAAAGTCTCGGTCAACGTTTCGCCGATTCAACTGATGAACACGTCGTTGACCGATACCATTATCGGTGTGCTGCAGCAGACCGGCCTCGATCCGCGACGCCTGGATCTGGAGATCACCGAGTCGGACGTGTTCAATGAGAATACCCGTTCGCTGGAAATTCTCAGCCAGCTGCGCGAGCAGGGCATTCAGATTTCCATTGATGACTTTGGTACCGGCTATTCTTCTCTGTCGCGTTTAAGCTACTTCCCGTTCGATAAAATCAAAATCGACCGCTCGTTTGTTATCAATATTCCGGAGCAAAAAGACGATTTGGATATCGTTCGCCTGATTATCAGTATGGGAAAGAGTCTGCATATGCGTATTGTGGCGGAAGGCGTGGAAACCGAAGAGCAGTTGACCTCGCTGCAGGCGCTGGGGTGCGACCTGGTCCAGGGGTATTTAATCGGCAAGCCGAGTCCGCTGCGCTAACAAATTTTAACGCATTTATTTTTATTCTCCCGGGCGATTTCAGGATCCTGAAATCGCCTTTTTTATTTTACCGCGTCGCTAATCCCTGAGAGGTATAAAAAGGAGTAGACGGTAAAATCAGCAATAAAATAATATCCTTAGCGTTTAAAAGGGGTATATGATATGCATCATAAAGGCTATTTCTGACCGTCGCATTTGAGACGGTAAAGTGAGGTACAATCATGCAGCGAATCATTATTCCCACCCATTACGTTCACACCCGCAGCACGCCGCTGTGGACCAAAGAGACCGCCCCGGCCTCTATCTGGCGCCGCCATCTGGATGCTGGCACCCGGCAGGGCGTCTATCCTCGTCTCTCGGTGATGCAGGGGGCGATCCGCTATCTCGGCTATGCCGATGAAACCAGCCCCGATCCTGTTGAAACCCTGACCATTGAAGCCGGGCAGTTTGGCGTTTTTCCGCCGGAGAAATGGCACTGTATTGAGGCGCTCAGCGAGGACACGGTTTTTAATGTCGACTTTTACGTTGATCCGAAAATTCTCATCGAGGGATAACCAGAGATGAACAGTGAAAATAAAGGCTATGCCTTGGCGGTAGAGAACGGCCAGCTTCACGAAAAACGCGAAAAAATATATCTCAAACCGATGGCGCTTTATATTCCTCAGCACGCGGTGGAGGCGGTAAATAGTCTGCTGGATGACCTGCCGGGTGGTAATGAAGAAGGGGAGTGGGTGTTAACCGTCACCAATAATAATAACGGCGTCTCGGTTGATAAAACCTTTTCCTCGCTGGCGGCGCTGCGCGACCCGCTCACCGCCGCTGATGCGGTGAAGGATCTGATCAATATCGTTCGCGGCTACGAGTCCGATGAAGAGACCAACGTTTGCGGCTGGTAAGCCCGCTACTCTTCCGCCGGATGGCGACCGTCACCTAATACCATCTGGCCGACCAGCCACTCCCGCAGAGCGATAATATCCGCGCGCTGCGCCGCTGCCTCGGTGGTGACCAGGTAGTAGCAGGCGCCCGGTAATGCACAGCTAAACGGCGCGGACAACACCCCGCGCTGCAGCAGATCCCGCGCCAGCAGTTCGCTGGCGATCACCACCCCCTGGCCGGCCACCGCCGCCTGCAGGGCATGGGTCTCATCGCTAAAGGTTAACCCCGCATCAATATTCAGCGTCGACGGCCCATAGCGGCGGCGCCAGTTCTCCCAGTTTGGCGAGTCGGCCGGCACGCGGCGGTTGGCGACGT
Source organism: Klebsiella sp. D-Nf1 (assembly GCF_002810515.1). Taxonomy (NCBI): domain Bacteria; kingdom Pseudomonadati; phylum Pseudomonadota; class Gammaproteobacteria; order Enterobacterales; family Enterobacteriaceae; genus Klebsiella; species Klebsiella sp. D-Nf1. The sequence continues at coordinate 1,941,489 of NZ_PIOK01000001.1, read as the reverse complement.
GAAACAACGTCACCCGCTGCAGATCTTCATGCCGGGCGAGTCCCAGCGACGGGCTGGCGACCACGATAAAACGATCTTCATACAGCAGCGTGCAGCACAGGTCCGGCTCCGGCGTTTCACGATAGCGAATCGCGGCGTCCACGGTACCCAGTTGCAGATCCACCCGTTCGACGCTGGTGTGCAGACGCAGGTCGATAGCCGGAAAGCGGGCAGTAAAGTTCGCCAGCCGTGGCACCAGCCAGTGGGTGAGAAAATTGGAGGTGGTGGTGACAGTTAAGGATGGCGGCTGACGGGCATGAGCGATCTGGACGACGGCTTGCTCCAGGGCGCTAAAGGCGCGCTGCGTGGCGGCGTAGAGGATCTCGCCATCGGCAGTCAGGCTAACGCCCTGCGCGCTGCGTTCGCACACCCGGCACGCCAGCACCGACTCCAGCTGTTTAATCTGATGGCTGACTGCCGTCGCGCTGACGCCGAGCGCCTCGGCGGCCTGTTTAAAACTGCGGTGGTGGGCGACGGCATGAAAGGCGCGCAGCGCCCCCAACGGCGGTAGACGGGGTGTTCTCATGGCTGAGTTTTTCTCATCTATGGCTGAAAACTATGCGTTTGTGTAAGGCAATATAGTGGCGCTAGGCTATGGGCATGTAAAGACAATGGCATGAATTAAATTCATGCTAGCTGGCATGTCAGGAGTCAATCATGCACGTTGTAAGCCGCTACACCGCCGCGGACGCGGCGGGGATTATCGAGCCGCGTGGCCGCGCCATCGCCCTGAGCGTGGCTTTTGCCGCCGGAGTCTTGCTGTTAAACATGGTTCCCGTTATCGGAGTGACCGGCGTGCTGAGTCTGCTGACGGCGCTAATCGCCGCTTGCGGCGCCGGGTGGGGATCCACACGCGGGCAGTCATGGCTTTATCGCTCGCCCCTGGCGGCGACACGCTGGGCCTTTCTGCTGTCGGCGGCCGGCTGGCTGCTGGCGCTGGTGGCCTGGTATGGCGGGCAGGACTGGCCCGCCATGCTGCCGGGCGTGGCGTGCGGCGGGGCGGGGGCGGTTGTCGCCTGGCGGATTGCGGCGGGACGGTCGGTGCAGTGTGGGCCCAGAGTCGGTGGCGCAACGCTGCTGAGCGTGGTCGTTGTCATCGTGGCGACGCTATTGGCCCAACACACTGCCGGGGCCGGGCGCAGCGGCGTGTGCTTCGCCTTCGCCGTGCTGCTGGACCTGTCGCTGCTCGGCGCGCTGATCGTGCGTATCAGGCAGCAGGAGAGTGCGGCGTAAGTGAGTCCGGGAGGCAAATGAAACGAGACGGGGTAAGTCACCCGGCGTGGTGACAAATTTCTTCTACACTGTTACAGGCATCACATTCCTGTGCGGTCGGCACTCCTGCCGGCCGCCGTCGGCATTCAGCCCAGGCACGGGCCTGCAGGCTGGTTATCCTGAAAGAGGAGTCTGTAATATGGCATTTGTCACCACCCAAGACGGCGTCAACATTTACTTCAAAGACTGGGGTCCAAAGGAAGCTCAGCCGATTGTCTTTCATCACGGCTGGCCCCTGAGCGCCGACGACTGGGATAACCAGATGTTGTTTTTCCTTGCCGAAGGTTTCCGGGTCATCGCTATCGACCGTCGGGGTCATGGCCGCTCCGATCAGGTTAGCGAGGGGCACGATATGGACCATTACGCGGCGGACGTTTCGGCGGTAGTGGAACATCTGGATCTGCACAATGCGGTCCACGTCGGGCACTCCACCGGCGGCGGCCAGGTCGCCCGCTACGTCGCCCGCTACGGCCAGCCGCAGGGCCGGGTGGCAAAAGCGGTATTGATCAGCGCCGTCCCGCCGCTGATGGTGAAAACCGAGCAGAATCCGGGCGGTACGCCGATCGAGGTGTTTGACGGTTTCCGCAAAGCGCTGGCGGCGAACCGCGCCCAGTTCTATCTCGACGTCGCCTCTGGCCCGTTCTATGGCTTCAATCGTGACGGAGCTGAAGTGTCGCAGGGGACGATCCAGAACTGGTGGCGACAGGGAATGATCGGCAGCGCCAAGGCCCATTATGAAGGCATCAAGGCGTTTTCAGAGACCGACCAGACGGAAGACCTTAAGTCGATCACCTTGCCGGTGCTGGTGTTGCAGGGGGATGACGACCAGGTGGTTCCCTATAAAAATGCGGCCATCCTGCAGGACAAGCTGCTGCCAAACAGCCAGCTGATCATTTATCCTGGCTTCCCGCACGGGATGCACACCACCCACGCCGATACCATCAACGCCGATCTGCTGGCGTTTATCCGCGCCTGATCTTCCCCCTTTGCCGGACAGAATGCCGTTAATGGCATTCCGCCAGTGCCCTGGCCGCCCGTCGCCGGGGCACGCTGGTTGACGAGCAGGGGAAATCTGCTTAACTCATGGGATACCTGACGACTATTTTCCCCCTGGCAGGATAAAACGCCGGGTTTCTCTGTAGAAACCCGGCAGAATTCTGCGCAAGAGACAAGAGAGAGACAATGAAATTAGCCGGACTTCATCCCGACGAGCAGCGTCGCCTGCAATCGCTACGCTCTTCCGGGCTGTTGAATAGCGGAAAAGAAGAACGCTTCGATCGCCTGACCAGGCTTGCCCGTTCGCTGTATAACCTGCCGGTGGCGTCCATCAGTCTGGTGGGGGAAGATCTCCTGCATATTAAGTCCTGTGCCGGTCTCGATGTGGACACGGTGCCGAGAGATATTTCATTTTGCGCCCATACCATCCTGCAAACCGACCCGCTTATCGTCAACGACATGCAGCAGGACGAGCGCTTTCACGATAACCCGCTGGTCATTGCGGCGCCGTATATCCGCTTTTACGCCGGGTATCCGGTGCAACTGCCGGATGGCGCGACCGTTGGATCGTTCTGTCTGATGGATCACCAGCCGCGTTCATTTTCCGCCCATGAAATGCAGATCTTAAGCGATCTGGCGGCGATCGTGGAGGATGAGTTCAAGGTGCTGGATGCAGCAACCTCTGATGAGCTGACGGGACTGTTTAATCGCCGGGGATTCCTTACCCTGGCGGAGTATGCCCTGCTGACGGCCCAGCGCCGCCAGGAGCCGGTAAGCCTCGCCTTTGTCGACCTCGACCGCTTCAAGCACATCAATGATACCTGGGGGCATGAAGAGGGCGACCGCGCGCTGATCGCCATCGCCGATTTGATGAAAGCGGCCTTCCGTGAGTCCGATATCCTCGCCAGGCAGGGTGGGGACGAATTTATCATTCTGTTCGCCAATACCAGTCGCCACGATGCCGCGACAGCGATGGAGACGCTCAGTCACAACGTGGCCCGTTTCAACCAGCAGGCGGCTCACCCCTGGCAGCTGGCGTTCTCCTGGGGCTGCGTCGAGTACGATCCCGCCAGCCATCCCAGTCTCAACGCGCTGGTGGCCACCGCTGACCGGCTGATGTACCAGGCGAAGCAGAAGCAGGGTCGCGAGCGTCGCTAACCTGGCGTGGAGGCGTTCTGCAGGTACCGCTGCGCCAGCTGCCGCTTCTGCGCATAGCTGCTGAGCAGCGCCTGCTGTGATTTGCCTTCGTTATCGTAAAACAGACCGCCTTCGTCGGCGATAAAGCGATAATGCTGTTCCAGCTGGCCTATCACCCAGTCGATACGTTGCAGGGTGAGTAAGGTACACGACTGGCCATGCAGATCGTCTTCGATATCCAGCACGTGGGAGCGGAAAGCCTCCACAGCAAATAACCGGCTCAGCGCGGCTGGGTCCGCCAGCGCCGACGCCCAGCGCGCCGTTATCTGCTGAAAATGGGCCTGCACCTGCGGGGCGGCCTGTCGGGCGCGGAGCCAGGCGAGCTTGCGCCGGTAGCTTTCGACCGCCAGCCGCTTCAGATCGCGATAGTGCGCCAGCTGCTGCTCCGCGCCGGGAACCTGGGTCATCAGCCAGCTAAAAAAGAAGCGGGTCTCAAAGCGCTCGACAAAGTGGAACAGCGGATCGGCCAGACCGTTGCTGTTGAATTCCCTGAGCGGATCGAAGGGATACATGTAGCCAAAATCGAACAGCCACAGCTGCTCCTGATGGTCCACCAGCAGATTTCCACGACAGAGATCCCACTCCATCAGCCCCTGTTCCTCACAGGCTTCCAGGGTAGTAAATAGCTGGGCGATCAGCGGCGGGGTCAGATGGTGAATCAGCTCGCCATCGATCCACGGCGAGAGCAGGATGCCGAGGCGATAATCGGCATACAGCGTTGGGACGATGTGGGTGAAGCGCGGGGCGGTGACCGGGTTATCCTTCAGCCGTTGCAACGCTTGCCGGCGCTGCACTTCATTTAAAAACGACAGCTGGCCGTTGAGGTTGGCGACGCCGGCGACGGCGCGTCGTTTTTTTAAATTGTACTCCTTGCCGGCGATGCGCAGCCGGTAAACCTCGCCGGTCAGTCCCGAGCCGTATACCTGCACTACATAGGGTGAATCGGGGCCCAGCGCAGCGAGGGTTTCTGGTGGCAGCGGGCAGTGGCTGACGTCGCCGACGATAAGGGGTTCTCCGCTGCGATCGAACGCCTGCTGTTGCTGTTGTCTGAGGTTCATGGTGCCTCCGGGTGTAACGTTAGACAGCGTGGATAATCCACGCTATCTCACCCGCAAGCGGCAGTGAATTCATCCTACTGACGGGGGCTTTTTCAGGCTGAGCTGGGGTGCGTTCACGGAGGATACTCGGGGCGTAGGGCGGCGGCAGGGAAGGGCGCAGTGAGTCTCGGCGGGTTCTGGCGGCTGGAGGCATCGTTTAACAAGCTGACCCGGCTACCGGTCGTGGTTCCCGTCACCAGCGGCGGAAACTTTGCACGTACAGCAGGCTTCACGGTTTCACTGGAAGAGGCGGGGACCAAAACAACAGGTGTTATTCGCTGCGACCAGCCCAGAACTATCGATATGGCGGCCCGGAACGGCAAGCGTCTGGAACGCATACCTGACGCCGTTGTCAATGAGGTGCTTGCCAGGCTGGATGCGATTCTCAGTTAACGTCAGCGACGCAAAAAAGCAAAAAGCCTGCTCGAAAGCAGGCTTTTTAAATGTGGCTCCTCTGACTGGACTCGAACCAGTGACATACGGATTAACAGTCCGCCGTTCTACCGACTGAACTACAGAGGAATCGTGTGGAGTCGTATCTTAGCGGCGAAAAATCTTTTGTCAAACATCAATTCGCCTGTTCAGGTGCAACTGCCGCTTCCATCAACAATTTGTTGTCATTTCCGACAATTATTCAGGAAAAATACTTTGCAGGATATCCATTTCTCAATCATCATTTGAAATGTTGTTTCAACATCTCTCACTAAGGTCTCTCTTGAACGTCACCTCCGCCGTACGCCAGGCCGTCGAACGGACATCCTGGTTTAAAAAACGTCAGCGTTATCGTGTGCTGTACTGGCGCGAAATCAGCCCTCTCGCTGTACCCATTTTGCTGGAAAATGCCTGTGTGCTGTTGATGGGGGTATTGAGCACCTTCCTTGTCAGCTGGCTGGGAAAAGAGGCCATGGCCGGGGTGGGGCTGGCCGATAGCTTTAACATGGTGATCATGTCGTTCTTTGCCGCCATCGATCTTGGTACCACGGTGGTGGTGGCTTTTAGCCTTGGCAAGCGCGATCGGCGGCGGGCGAGAGCGGCCGCGCGTCAGTCGCTGGCCATTATGACGCTGTTTTCCATTTTACTGGCGGGAGTGATTCATGCCTTTGGTCAGGAGATTATTGATTTTGTTGCCGGTGACGCCACTGCGCAGGTCAAGGACCTGGCGCTGACCTATCTGGAGCTGACGGCGCTGAGCTATCCGGCGGCGGCGATTGCGCTGATCGGTAGCGGTGCACTGCGCGGCGCCGGAACCACCAAAATCCCGCTGCTGATCAACGGCGGGATGAATATCCTCAACATCTTAATCAGCAGCGTGCTGATCTATGGCATCTTCTCCTGGCCGGGGCTGGGGTTTGTCGGCGCCGGTCTCGGGCTGACCATTGCCCGCTATATTGGCGCCGTGGCGACTATATGGGTGCTGATGGTGGGCCTCAATCCGGCGCTGCGGTTGTCGCTGAAGAGCTACTTCAAACCCTTTAACTTCGCCATTATCTGGGAGGTGATGGGGATCGGCATCCCGGCCAGTATCGAATCGGTCCTGTTCAATGGCGGCAAGCTGCTGACCCAAATGTTTGTCGCCGGGATGGGTACCAACGTTATCGCCGGCAACTTTATCGCTTTTTCAGTGGCCTCGCTGATTAACCTGCCGGGCAACGCCCTCGGCTCCGCCTCGACGATCATCACCGGCAAGCGACTGGGGAAAGGGCAGATTGGTCAGGCTGAATTCCAGGCCTGGCACGTATTTTGGCTGTCGACGATCATTCTGACGCTGATCGCCTGGGGCAGCGCCCCGTTCGCCGGCTTCATTGCCTCGTTCTATACCCATGAAGACGACGTGAAAGAGGTGGTGAAGCAGTTGCTGTGGCTCAACGCCCTGTTTATGCCAATCTGGTCGCTGTCGTGGACCTTACCCTGCGCGTTTAAGGGGGCCCGCGACGTACGCTATACCATGTGGGTGTCGATGCTGGGGATGTGGGGCTGCCGGGTGGTGGCGGGCTATACGCTGGGTATCGTGCTGGGGATGGGCGTGATTGGCGTGTGGTTGGGGATGGTGCTCGACTGGGCGGTGCGCGGTGTGCTGTTTTACTTCCGCATGGTGAGCGGTCGCTGGCTGTGGAAGTACCCGCGCGTGAAGGCCACGTCGGAGAAAACCTGAGCCGTTTGCGGGGATGAACGCCATTTTTTGCGCAAAGTGAAGAATAATTCGGCAAACGATTCATTTTATTGAAAACAGGCTTTGACAGCGCCGGGCGTCATCGATAATATGCGCCCCGTTCACACGATTCCTCTGTAGTTCAGTCGGTAGAACGGCGGACTGTTAATCCGTATGTCACTGGTTCGAGTCCAGTCAGAGGAGCCACATTTAAGAAGCCTGCTTTCGAGCAGGCTTTTTGCTTTTCAACATCTTTTGGCCGTATAAAAAGTATCAGCTCATAATGGCTTCCAGTCGGGTCAGCACTTCATTCACAATATCTGTCTATCTACAGGATCTCCTTACCCACCGCAGGCGCATCGATCCACTCTCGATACCCTACGCTACAAAACAAACTCATAGTGCGACCCGTCCGGGAGCTCAACATCAAGCCGCAGCTTACCACCCGCCGCTTCAACATAACGCTTAAGGGTAGAGAGCTTCAGGTCGCGGCCCGGTTTTTCCATTCCTGCAACGGTAGGCTGTTTTATGCCTAAATCCTGAGCCATTTCTACCTGGGTCTTCTGCACCTTCTCACGTAGTTCGGCAAGATGAATATTAAGCAGGATATCCTTAGCAATAGCCTGAGCTTCGGCAACGACATCCGGTTTTTCATCTATAAGAAGCTGTTCCAGCGTTCTGCCCATCGCGTTACTCCTTCTCTTTCAATCTGTTAAGCCAGTTCGTGAATTCCCGATCTGCGACCGCGAGCATCTCATGGTAAAACCGTTTTTCATTGCCGACCTTATTTCCGGCACAAAGCACAATGCCGGTACGGGCCGGGTCAAAAGCAAAAAACGCCCGTATTGGATCGCCCCGGCTCTGAACACGCAACTCTTTCATGTTGCTGTAGCGGGAACCTCTGATCGTATCGGCATAAGGTCTGGACAAACCCGGCCCCTTTTCCCGCAAGACCAACAGCGCTGCCAGCACGCTGGCCCGATCGATATCATTGAGCGAGGTAAACCAGCGATCAAACATATCCGTTGTTTTAATCGTCCACACGGGACCTCCAGGTTAATATAGGTTAAATACTATATAGATGTAAAGCTATAAGGGTAATAATGAAGCGATGGAATGAAGGATTCATGCGTTGTTACTGCAATGCTGAAGACGCATTCGGGTATTTCTGTGCATAACATGCAAGGTGTTCACCGTTTTACGAGCTGTGCCGAGAAACCAGATCAGGGATTGATGCAGTGTGAAGAGTGACCTTAGCTGCAACGCAGCCCGACATTTTCAAAGGTATTGTCGGTAACGGGACGATCAGCCTGGAATCAGGCCGCTTTTTACATGTCATGAAGCGTAAGAGCAACCCCGAGGGCCATTTGTTGCATGGGGGAAATCACATCAATGCGGATCACACAGTCACTTCTATAAAATACCGTTTCCATTGCCGCACGGGCTCGTATAATCAGATGCGAATGGAACTGCGAGCTGATTATTCACTACACTCTTTTTTGTTAATGGAAATAACGATGAAAAGTAAATGCTTTATTATAGTATTGATATCTACACTCTTATTAAGCGCCTGTGCATGGACTTCGCGAGGTAAAATCAACCGTAACCTGGAGAGCGCTTCCTATCTGGCAAATAAGAATTCATATTCTTCTTCCTATTGTGACAGCCTTGATTACCTGAAGGGAGCCCTGACAATCGCGCAGGCTAAGGGGAGTGCCGGTCTGCAAGCCAAAGTATTGCAGGCCTATGTCGATAATTATAATAAAATTATAATTAATCTTAAATATATTCATGCACAATCTAGTATTAATGATCTTTGGCAAAAAGGCGAAAGCTATGCCTGCTGGATGCCGGAGATGCGCCGCGTCATGCCCTTAATGACGGCAGAAATGAAAGCGCAGATTCATCCTGAATCTTACCCATCCACGGCTAACGAGCAAAAAGGAAGGGATCTGGCGGGAGAGGCTTTTTATCAACTGGCGCAAAAAGAAAAAAATAAAACAGTGAAGCTCCATGACCTGCTTGCAACTTATCGTTACAGCCCATGGCGTAAAGGTCTTAATCACGATCTGCAAACGGCTTATGACAATGCAACCAATCATATCATTATAAAAATTGCCGGAGACCGGGCTATCGCGGGTAAAGATGTATTGAGGGAAGGTGTTATTCCCGGACTTCGTCACTATTACGCGGCAAAATCACTCGATGAACGCAAAAAAGAAGCCAGCGACAGGAATAAAGTGCTTCCTTACCCTCTGGAAGTCAGCTGTATGTGTCACTATGTCTTCGACTATCCCAGTGCCCCACAAAAAACCGGTACAAATTTTGTTATTACATTGCGCTTAACCAAAGCCGAACGTGAATCCGGAAGTTACAGAAGGACCGCGCCGGAAGAAAGAGAGGGCGTCACACAGCAGTGTTACGATGTCCCTGTTTTCAGTCGCGACGGCAAAGGGAAAAAAATGAAAACCGGTGAAACGAAAACCCGCTGTGTCAATAGCACCTATACTTATACTGAAAATGCCGTTTACAGCGGAACAGAATATACGACCACCCTGAAGGGAAAAATAATGATGAGTATGAATGGTCGCACCATACTCAAAAACCAGGACATTATTGGCTATGAATCGACCGAGTCTTCTTCCGCAGATAGCCTTGAAAAGGCCCAGAATGATATTGTCCGGTTTATGGCTTACAAAATAAAAGTGGGCATCTTCAGCGCCAAATGACTCTGCTCGCCGGTGGGGATATCGCTACACACTGACGATCCCCTGCGGGGAACGCCAGCGTGTTTCCTTTTTATCCCTGCGTCACCGGTTAACGGAACGGTGGCTCGTTGAAGGTGCGCAGCTTACGCGAGTGCATGTGATCTCCCTCGGCGCGCAGCAGGTCGATCGCCCGGATGCCTATCTGCAGATGCTCGGAGATGGCGCCCTCGTAGAAGCGGTTGGCCTGGCCCGGTAGCTTGATTTCACCGTGCAGCGGTTTGTCCGAGACGCAGAGCAGCGTGCCGTAAGGCACGCGGAAGCGATACCCCTGGGCGGCGATGGTCGCGCTCTCCATATCGATAGCTACCGCGCGGCTGAGATTAAAGCGCAGCGCCGAAGCGGAATAGCGCAGCTCCCAGTTACGGTCGTCGGTGGTCACCACCGTTCCGGTACGCAGCCGCTGCTTCACTTCCTCGCCGGGCATCCCGCTTACCTGCTTGGTGGCGTCGTAGAGGGCGCGCTGCACTTCGGCAATGCTGGGGATCGGAATATCCGGCGGCAGTACGGCATCCAGCACATGATCGTCACGCAGATAGGCGTGGGCCAGCACATAGTCGCCGATAGTCTGGCTTTCGCGCAGGCCGCCGCAGTGGCCGATCATTAACCAGACGTCCGGCCGCAGTACCGCCAGATGATCGCAGATGGTTTTGGCGTTAGCCGGGCCGACGCCAATGTTAATCAGGGTGATCCCCTTGCCGTCGTGCGTGAGCAAATGCCAGGCCGGCATCTGATGCTTTTTCCACGCCAGATCGGAAATAGCCTGTTCAGGCGCTTCCGTTTCCGCGGTGATCCAGATCCCGCCGGCGCAGGAGAGGGCGATATAGGGGCTGTCGGGATCGAGGATCTGGCTGCAGCCCCAGCTGACGAACTCATCCACATAGCGGGTATAGTTGGTGAACAGTACGTAGGGCTGGAAGTGTTCCGCCGGCGTGCCGGTGTAGTGTCGCAGACGCGCCAGCGAAAAATCGACGCGGCGTGCGTCAAAGTGTGACAGCGGATAGAACTCGGTAGGGTGGAACAGGCCATCCGCGGTCTCATCGCCAATCTGTGACAGCTCGGTGGTGGGAAAATAGCGCGTCAGACCAGCGCTCATCGAGCGGTCGAGGGTCAGGGTGGAGCCATCTATCACGTAAGGATAGGGGATCTCATGCTGCGACAGCTCGACGCTGATATGCGCGCCATAGTCCTGATACAGCAGGGTCAGCTGTTCCAGCAAATAGCTGCGGAACAGTTTCGGATTCGTAATGGTGGTGGTATAGCAACCGGCATGGGTAAAACGCCCCCAGGCGCGCGTTTTGAGGGCCTTATGGTCGGCGCCGTCCCAGGAGACCGACAGCTGCGGATAGACAAAAAGGCCTTCCGCACGGGCTTCGGTATCAGGGAGCGTATTATGGTCGATATAATCGCCGATGGCCTTGCGTAACGCCGTGACCGAGGCTTCATAGCGCGCTTCCAGCTCGGCAAGCGCTTGTTCCGGGGTCAGACTGGCGGCCTTGTGATTCATTATTCGCTCCTTGTTTCAGGTCTGCTGACATTCCCGATAGTATGTCACAGCGCGAAAAGGACGAAGGGGAATTTATATATTGGATGCGAAGATACTGAGACCATAACTGGCTAAGGGCCTGGCGTGTTCTTTATCCGCCGAGGTTGGCCCAGCGCTCACTGCTATAATGAGTGGCTTTGAGGATCTTCAACGTCTGCGCCGGGTTATTATTCAGACAATAACGAGCATTGGCCAGCGGAGTGAGTTTATCGCCTTCCTGCAGGTGGAGGCGACAGGCTTCAATTTCCGCAATCATCTCCAGCGCACCGCTCTGCAGCACGACGCAGCAGGGGCTGGTCATTGAATTTTTTCGTACTTTTTTTACCCACCACTCCATCTATATCTTCCTGTCCTGTTTGTGTCCCTGCCGATAATTCATGTTTTCTCAAGGTCTGACAATAAGATTATCCCCTTGGTTTATACAGTATTTAAAAATACGCGACCGAACGTTGATCTCATCGGTAGGTTTTTTTTCACCAAACATGAATGATCTGCCGGGTTTAATTTCCCGGAACCGATGACTATGCTGAGAAGCAGACAGTGAAAATAGCCTGTCAGGAATAGGGCAGATGAGTTCGGCTACGCGAAAAATATAAGAGGGAGCGTCATGAAGCATGTTTTACGCCACTGGCGAACGTCGGGCGCCGTGATTGGCTCACTGCTAAAAAAAGGGATCATTGCGCTACTGGTGCTGCTGGTGGTCTTTCTCGCCGGGCGGATCTATGAGTCCCAGCGTGGCCCGGCCCTGCATCGCTGGCATACCTGGAGCGCCAACGAGATGTCGGCCGAAGCGATCGACCAGGCGACCTTTGCCCAGTATCTGGCGCGGGAGAAGACGATTTTCGCCGATCTCCAGCGCGAGGTGACAGAGGCTTTGCCGGAAGAAGATAAAACCCCGGTCAACCGCTTTTATCGTCACAGCCGGGTCTGGCCGGGGCAGTTTAAGCAGGACTGGAATCGTTCTTTTGTGCTGTTGCCGCAGGGCAAGCCGCGCGGCAGCGTGGTGTTGCTCCATGGCCTGACCGATTCGCCCTACAGCGTGCGCTATCTGGCGCAACTCTGGCAGCAGCGGGGTTATGTGGCGGTGGTGCCGCGTTTGCCGGGACACGGCACCGCGCCGGGGGCGTTAACGGCGGTGGACTGGGAGACCTGGCTGGCGGCGACGCGTCTGGCGGTGCGCGAAGCGACGCGCCTGGCCGGGGCGGACGTGCCGCTGCATCTGGTCGGCTACTCTAACGGCGGTGCGCTGGCGCTCAAGTATGCTCTCGATAGCCTGGAGGACAGTCACTTGCGCCAGCCGCAGCAGATTATCCTGCTGTCGCCGATGATCGGCGTGACCGCGTTTGCCCGTTTCGCTGGCCTCGCCGGGCTGCCGTCCATCTTCCCGGCGTTCGCCCGCGCGGCCTGGCTGAACGTGGCGCCTGAGTTTAATCCCTTCAAGTACAACTCCTTTCCGGTTAAGGCGGCAAGACAGTCCTGGTTATTGAGCCAGGCGCTGCAGCAGCAGATTATCCGCGCGTCCCGTCAGGGCGAGCTGAAAGCGCTGCCGCCGGTCCTGACCTTTCAGTCGGTGATGGATTCCACGGTCAGCACCCGCGCGGTGGTGGAATCCCTGTATCGCTACCTGCCGGATAACGGCAGCGAGCTGGTGGTGTTCGACATTAACCAGGCGGCGGATCTCCGGGTCCTGTTTCGTCCCGCGCTCTATGCGGCAGTCAATACGCTGCTGCCCCCGGCGCCGCGGGCCTATACCACCACGGTGGTGACCAACGCGACGGCGCACACGCTGCAGACCATCGCCCGTACCACGCTGGCGCAGGAGCAGGATGAGCATCGTTATCCGTTGCATCTCGCCTGGCCGGCGGATATGTACTCTCTGTCGCATGTGGCGGTGCCGTTCCCCCTGAGCGACTCGCTGTATGGTCGCGAGCCGGACGAGAAGAACCGCTACGGCATCAGCCTGGGCACCATTTCACTGCGTGGGGAAACCGGAACGCTGAGCGTGGGGCTGGAGACGTTAATGCGCGTCACCTCCAATCCTTTCTTTCCGTGGATGCTGGCGCGCGTCGATGAGCATATCACCTGCGGCGAGCAGGCGGCGGTGACGGCCTGCCTGAAAGCGCAGGCCAGAGCAGAGGCGTTAAAACAGGATCAGGTGCAGAACGGTACGCAGCAGGATGCCGACGATCGCCGCGGGAACGACAAAGCGAAACAGGCGGACGAACCGTGAGCTGATGCCGAGAAAAATACCGATACCGGGGAGGTCAAAGGTCTGGATCAGCAGGCCTGCCGAGGCGTTGACCTGGCTGACGGTCACTTTGCCCTGCTGGATCAGCTCAGAAATGACGCCAAAGTAGGCGGTGCCCCCGGCGACGCACTTCACCAGCGCCGGCAGCACAAAGTTCTGCGGGATGTGCAGCCAGCCAAGTACCGGCTTCAGCAACTGCTGTAGCAGGTCGATGGCCCCGGCGCCCTGCAGCAGTCCGACGATGGTTAACGACAGGATCAGCATCGGGACTGCGCCGAGCGCCAGGCGGATGGCGTCGGAGCCGGCGCTGTTGATCACCGCCAGTATGCCCTGGCTGTTTTGCTCGGCGTTGGGCAGCGCTTCCGCGCGGGGATTCTCGGCGACCGATAAGCGCCGTCCGGTGACGTGCCAGGCGACGGCGGCCGCGCACAGCCCGCCGACCACCGAGATAACGATCGAGGCCAGCCAGTGCAGACCAAAAGGGGTGAGGGGATAAAAGACATTGCCTTGCCCCATGGCGAACACCATGGCCAGCGTGGCGGCCATTTGCCGGTCCGAGACGCCGCGTTTGTCCATAATCGACAACGTCGCAAGCGGGGCGGCAAAGCTGACAAAGTTAATCTGGATCAGGGCGAAGGCGCTCATCCCGGTTAAGCCGAAGGGCTTCAGCAGCGGGGCAACCCAGCGAACAATCACATCGAGGATGCCGCGGACCTCCAGATATTTCATGATGATCAGCATGATCACCATAATCGGCAACAGCGTATACAGTGCAACGTCAACGGATGATTTACCCGCCGCCATAATGATGCTTATGACATCCATTTACTTTTTTACCACTCGCAAAGGCATCGGTTCGCGTCATCATAATCCCGTGGGGAAGGAAATGATATGCCTTGATCCTCTCGGGATCCGGCGCCGCACGGGCGCCGGGAGAAGAGGATTACTGGCCGATGCTGACCAGCGTGCGGCCGTGAATATTGTTGCTGAGAAAATCTGCGGCATACGCTGGCGCCTGCTCCAGCGTGATTTCGGTGGCCGCCTGCTGGTAGTAGCTCTCCGGCAGAAGCTGAGCCAGACGCTGCCAGACGGCGTCGCGTTCAGCAGTCGGCACCATCACCGAGTCCACCCCCTGCAGGCGCACGTTGCGCAGAATAAACGGCATCACGGTGGTCGGCAGATCGAAGCCCCCGGCCAGACCGCAGGCGGCGACGCAGCCGCGGTATTGCGTCTGCGCCAGCACTTTGGCCAGCATCGTGCCGCCTACGGTATCCACCGCGCCCGCCCACAGCTGTTTCTCCAGCGGACGGGTCTCCGCGAAGTCGCTGCGCGGCAGGATCGCATCGGCGCCCAGCTGGCGCAGGTAATCGTGCGTCGATTCCCGGCCCGATACCGCCGTCACCCGGTAGCCCAGCGCTTTCAGCAACACCACGGCGGTGCTGCCGACGCCGCCGCTGGCGCCGGTGACCAGGATATCCCCGCTTTCCGGAGTGACGCCCGCACTGACGAGGGCATCAACGCACAGCATTGCGGTAAAGCCGGCGGTGCCGATGATCATCGCCTGGCGCGCGCTGAGCGCCGCCGGCTGGGCAACCAGCCAGTCGCCTTTGACGCAGGCTTCGGTGGCCAGGCCACCCCAGTGGTTTTCGCCTACGCCCCAGCCGGTGAGGATCACGTCCTGACCGGGAACAAAGCGCGGATCGCGGCTTTCACTCACCCGTCCCGCAAAATCGATGCCAGGCACCATTGGGAACTGACGGATGATTTTGCCTTTGCCGGTGATCGCCAGGGCATCTTTATAGTTGAGACTCGACCAGTCGATAGCGACCCGAACGTCGCCTTCGGCAAGGGCGGGCAGGTCGATCGCTTTGACGGCGGCGACGGTGCGGTTGTCGATCTGGTCCAGAACTAATGCTTTCATGACAGAGTATTCCTCGTCGGAAGGGGGTTATCGGCGCTAACGCCGTCCTGTGCAGGTGTTTTTGTTGTCATACTGTGCGCAAAAAATTCCCAGTACTGGTGAAGCGGTGCGGCGGACTGGCACAGCCTGGCGCGCATCACCGCGCCTTCCCAGCCGATCCAGAACACCTGGGCCAGCGCGTCCGGTGAGGCGTCGCGGGCAATCGCTCCGGCAGCCTGCGCCTCGTGCAGGCAGCGGGCCACGCGCGACTCCCATGCCGTCAGGATCGCTTTTAATCGCCCGGGAAAGGTGTCGGGTAACAGCGGGGCCTCCTGCAGCAGGTTGCCCACAAGGCAGCCGCGGCGAAACTGGTATTTCTCCATCCCCTTGCCGGCATGACGCACAAAAGCCGCCATCCGTTCCAGCGGCGGCACGGCGTCGTCCAGCAGGAATTTATCTAATTTATGCGCAAAAAAGTCGCCATAGGCGCTAAGCACGGCCAGGCCAAAGGCCTCTTTGCTTTTAAAGCAGTGATAAAACGATCCCTTGGGCACATCGATATTCCTGATAACGGCCTCGATACCCGCCGCGAGATAGCCCGTTTCGGTCAGCACTTCAAGGCCTGAGCGAATCAGCGCCTGGCGCGTATCGTCAAACTGGCGATCGACCTTGGGTGGACGGCCGCGGCGGGGCTTCAGGATGGCGGAGGTATCGGGATTCATCATTTAGACCGTGTGGTTTAATTGTCGGTCAGGGTACGCCCAAACCCGGGATGGGGCAAGCGCAGCGTGGCGGAGGAGAGGGATGTCGAACAACCTGGGTCAGGAAGGCGGCCTGGCATGAGCATTTTCTGGCACTGTACGGTTATCACCGTTGTTTTCGGCAGAGAAATATTACTCTGCGAATTCTATTAGGTTGCCTGGTAATATCCGTATTCGAAATACGATAAGAAGAACTAATAATATAAAGAATATATTGATCCGTGTTCACTATGAGATGGGATAGACAAGCGCCAGAGATGCCTTCATTACGCTGCCGCAGACGCGGATTGTCAATTATTTGCAGACGATGGCGGATTGACAAAGGCGGTACGATAAAACACATTGTCACCCCTGGTTCGGCAGGAGGCGCCACCGTAGTTTAAATAACATCGCCATCATACCGAGATTGCTGACCTCTATTATCGGCGTCTGAAGCAATAAACCGGCGATGAAACAACACCTGCAAGGAAAGGAATAAAAGCGTGATGTACAGAATGAGTATTGCCGTCAGAGGAGGGGGCGAATGTCGCTAATTACTATTGTGTTGGTCTTTATGATGGCCATCGTCGTGACCGTGTTCGTGTCTCATCTTCTGCCCGTTAAGGTACCGCTGCCGCTGATCCAGATCGCCGCAGGCGCCGCGCTGGCCGCCGGCGGATTTCAGGTCGATTTCGATCCGCATATCTTTTTGCTGCTGTTTATCCCGCCGCTGCTTTTCCTCGACGGCTGGCGGATCCCCAAAGACGCCTTTTTCAGGGATATGAAGCCGATTCTGTCGCTGGCGATAGGCCTGGTGATGGTGACGATCCTCGGCATTGGCCTGTTTATACACTGGCTGATCCCGGCTATCACCGTGGCGGCGGGGTTCGCCCTCGCGGCTATTTTGTCACCCACCGATCCGGTGGCGGTATCGGCAATGACCGCCAGCTCGCCGCTTCCTTCAAGGATGGCGCATATTCTCGAAGGGGAGTCGCTGTTAAACGATGCTTCAGGCCTTGTCGCCTTTAACTTCGCCATCGCCGCGGTGCTGACCGGCAGCTTCTCCCCGGGAGACGCGGTGGTGAAGTTTTTCCTGATGGCGTTTGGGGGGATCCTCAGTGGCCTCGTGGTGGTGTGGGTCACCGGCAAATGTAATAACTTTCTCGTGCGCCGCACCCGCGAGGAGCCGGCAATTCAGATCCTGATAAGCCTGCTTATCCCCTTTGCCGCCTACCTGCTGGCCGAGGCGTTCCATGTCTCAGGCATTCTTGCTGCGGTGGCCGCCGGCATTGCGATGCACTATGAGCAGCTGTCGGGTCCCCGACTACCGGCGACGCGTATGAAAAGCAGCGCGGTGTGGACCATGCTGCAGACGACCCTCAACGGCATGATTTTTCTCATGCTGGGCGAGCAGCTGCCGCGCATGCTGAAGACGCTTCCTGCGGTGGCCAGTCAGGCCGGCGTCTCGTCTCCCTGGTATCTGCTGCTGTACGCGGTGGCCATCACGCTGGCGCTTGGCCTGATGCGCTTTGCCTGGGTATGGCTGTCGATGACCCTGACGATTTTCCGCCGTAAGCGCCGGGGCAAGGCTATCACTATTCGTCCGCGATTCAGCATCATGGCCGTCATGGCGCTGGCGGGAGTAAAAGGTTCCGTCACCCTGGCCGGTATCCTGACGTTACCGGTGATGCTGGCGGATGGCTCGCCGTTTCCGGGGCGGGAACTGCTGATCTTTCTCTCAATGGCGGTGATCCTGATGTCGCTCATCGTGGCGGCTGTCGGCCTGCCGTACATGACCCAGTATCTTGCCGATGATTTACCCCATGACACCGGGAAGGACAATATCGGTGCGGTGATGACCGAAGTGGCGATTAACCGCCTGAATGCGCTGCTGGACGAGCCGGTGGACGATCCGAATGAGCAGGCTTTGCGGGTCGATGCGGGCAATATGCTGCTGGAAACGTACCAGCGGCGGCTGCACTATAACGACAGTGACGAGGAGCAGGACGTCGGGCTGGAGCTGGCGAAGCGCGCCAGGCTGGAGAAGTATATGCAAAGAGAGGTCATTATCGCCCAGCGCCAGGAGCTGTTCCGACTGCGGCGCGCCCATAACATCAGTGATACGACCTTTTATGAAGTGCTGCGGGAGATAGATCTGAAGGAAGAAAGCTTGCGCTAACAAACATGGCCTGTGGCCCCGGGCGTAAGCGCTGGAAAGGGGCTGGTTCGCCTTCCGGAAGCGGTGTTCTGCCGCCGTATAAAACAAAGCCTGCTGGGAAGCAGGCTTTTTTATGTTGGCGCCTTTGACGGATCACCGGTGGCTGATGGGCTAGCGGCTCAGAAAGCAGTCCTCGGCTCTGCTTACCGCAAGGGGCCCGCTTTTCGCCCGTCTTACTGAGGTGTGACACCTGCAATGCTTGACCTGGCGGGACGCGATATCACGACTGAGTGAGGTGAGGGGGAGAGAATGCCTTGATTTTTAACTATTTATTCTTTTCAGCTATTGAAAGTCAATAAGGTTATTTGTTTTTAATGTGGGTAATGCATAAAAGTGAGGTAACGCCAAAAAGAATTTTATCGATGTGCTTTTATGAAGGATATTATTATGCCGGAAGCGGGTGAATTGTATCTCTTGCCGAAAAGAGAAAATAACTGGCATTTAAATAATGTCGTCAATGAATTGCGTCGCGTTCGCCAGGCGTGGCGCGATGAGCACGCGAAGAATAATTATCGTAATAAACGGAGTTTACCTTCCCGGGAAAGCGTTAATTCCGTCGCGGATACATTGATAAAAGTGCTTTATCCGATGCGCTTAGGCGACGTGGACTTACGCAAAGAGGGGGAGGATTATTACGTCGGCCATTTGCTCGGCACGGCGCTGGACAGACTCACCGAAGAAGCGCTGCTGGAACTCTATTATCAGTCGGATGAGCAGGCGGAAAATGAGGTCCTGTTGCAGGAGGCGGTCAGACGCGTTCAGCAGTTTGCCAACCGTTTACCGGTGATTCGTCAGCGTCTTGACGGTGATATCCTCGCCGCTTATCAGGGCGATCCCTCCGCACGCAGTATGGATGATGTGCTGCTGTGCTACCCGGGAATTCATGCGGTGATGCACTATCGGTTGGCCCATGAGCTGCATCAGCTCGACCTTCCGCTGCTGGCGCGCATCATCACCGAAAAGGCGCATAGCCAGACCGGAATCGATATTCATCCCGGTGCGCAGATTGATGATGGATTCTTTATCGATCACGGAACCGGCGTGGTCATTGGTGAAACCGCCATCGTCGGTAAACGAGTGCGTATTTATCAAGCTGTCACCCTGGGGGCCAAACGTTTTCTCGTCGGTGAGGATGGACAATTGCAAAAGAATTATCCTCGCCACCCTATTATTGAAGATGACGTTGTGATTTATGCCGGTGCGACAATACTTGGGAGAATTACCATCGGGGCGCGCTCCAGCAT
The DNA here is from genome assembly GCF_002810515.1 of Klebsiella sp. D-Nf1. NCBI lineage: Bacteria > Pseudomonadati > Pseudomonadota > Gammaproteobacteria > Enterobacterales > Enterobacteriaceae > Klebsiella > Klebsiella sp. D-Nf1. The sequence continues at coordinate 1,922,078 of NZ_PIOK01000001.1, read as the reverse complement.
CGGAGGAAATATCTGGCTAACCCGTGATGTGCCACCGGACAGTAATGTTCAACAGGCGCGAATTCAGCAGAGGCATTTCAGCGACGGCGACGGCATTTAATCATTACAAGAATAAATAAACCTACCGTTCCCGTACCACTAAAATAGCAGCGTGATCATTATTATGAATTTACTTGAAACGATTGGCGCGACGCCTTTAATAGCCTTGCCCTCTTTTACTGCAGAATTATCGGGTGTCACCCTGCTGGCGAAAGCTGAATTTATGAATCCCAGCGGCTCGGTGAAAGACCGCGCGGCAAAAGCGATGGTACTGGACGGTATTGCGCGGGGGTTATTGACGCCGGATAAAACTATTATTGATGCGACCAGCGGTAATACCGGAATTGCTTACGCGATGATCGGCGCCGCGCTGGGGTATCACGTTCGGCTGTATCTCCCGCAGAATACCAGCCCGGAGCGTAAAAAAATAATTCGTCAGTATGGCGCCACGATTGTGGAGACTGATCCGCTTGAAGGTTCCGATGGCGCTTATCTTGAAGTTCAGGCCCAGGTCGCCGCACACCCGGAGCGCTATTTTTATCCCGACCAGTATAACAATCCCGTTAATCCGCAAACGCATTTCGCGACCACCGGGAAAGAGATCTGGGAGCAGAGCGGAAAGCAAGTCACCCATTTTGTCGCCGGGATGGGTACGTCAGGCAGTTTTGTCGGTACCGCCCGACGGCTGAAGTTCGAGGATCCGCGGGTGAAAACCCTCGCCGTGCAGCCCGCTTCGCCATTCCATGGCATTGAAGGGACTAAGCATATGGGCAGTAGCATTAAACCCGGCATTCTCGACGAAACCCTGTTTGATGATGTGATTTCCGTCACCACCGAGGAGGCCTATGCGAGCGCGCGACGCCTCGCCCGGCGGGACGGCATTTTTGTCGGTATTTCATCTGGCGCCAATGTTGCCGCCGCCGCACGGCTGGCCCGCACGCTGCCGGCTGGTTCGGTGGTGGTCACACTGCTGTGCGATGTGGGCTCCCGCTATTTGACCGACCCTTTCTGGAATGAAACTCATGATTGAATTGACTCGCGAAATCGCCAGACAGATTGGCGCTGAAGGGGAAAAGACCTATCCCAATGAATGCTGTGGTGCGCTTTTTGGCCATTTATCTGCGCAGGGCGATGGCCGCGTGACGGCGATTTTCCCCATCGTCAACGCGCGGGAATCGGAAGAGCAGTACCACCGCTTTGTTATCACCGCCGACGACGCCTTGCGGGCGGAGCGTGCTGCGCTGGCGGAAGGTGTGGATGTCATCGGCTATTACCATTCGCACCCCGATCATCCGGCCATTCCATCGGAATTTGACCGTGAACATGCCCTGCCGTTTTACGCCTACATCATCGTGGCGGTCGCGCAGCGGCAGGCGGGGGCGCTGACCAGCTGGCGGCTCACGCAGGACCGTCTGCGCTTTTTGCAGGAGGAAGTGCACATCGTTTCATGACGTGAATAACAGGCACAACGTTGCCGGAAACCAGAGCAAAACACGGAGAGATTATCACTATGGCATCGACATTACTGATCCCCACTGCGCTACGCGCGTTCACCGACGGTCAGGGGAAGGTGACCCTCGAAGGTCACACCGTTGGGCAGCTGGTCGCGGCGCTGGCGGCGCGATATCCGGACATTCAGCCGCATCTGTATGACGACGCAGGCGCGTTGCGCAGCTTTATCAATCTGTATGTGGGAGAACACAATATTAAAACTACCGGTGGGCTGGAGACGCCGGTTAGCGATGGGGCGGAAGTGCTGCTGGTTCCCGCCATTGCCGGTGGCGTCGGGAAGGCGATATGAGTAGACCGAGTATTATCCCGGACGACCGTCTGACGGAACTGACGCATGCTGAAATTGCCCGCTACAGCCGCCACTTGCTGCTGCCGGAAGTCGGGCTTGAGGGGCAAAAGCGTCTGAAGGCCGCCCGCGTGTTGCTTATTGGCACCGGCGGGTTGGGGGCGCCAGTGGCGCTTTATCTGGCCGCGGCGGGTGTCGGTAAGCTGGGGATTGTCGACTTTGATTTTGTCGATATCTCCAACCTGCAAAGGCAGATTATTCACAGCACCAAAGATATTAACCGGCCCAAAGTCGCTTCGGCGAAAGACAAGATTAAAGCAATCAACCCCGAGATTCAGGTGGAAACCTATAACACCACCCTGAGCAGTAAAAACGCGCTCGAGATCATCCGCGAATACGACCTGGTAGTCGACGGCACGGACAATTATCCCACCCGGTATCTGATCAACGATGCCTGCGTGTTACTGGGTAAGCCGCTGGTCTACGGCTCCATCTTCCAGTTTGAAGGACAGGCCAGCGTCTTTTATGCCGGGCGAGGACCCTGCTACCGCTGCCTTTATCCCGAGCCACCGCCGCCGGGTCTGGTGCCCTCCTGCGCGGAAGGCGGTGTGGTCGGTGTGTTGCCGGGAATTATTGGCACGATTCAGGCCGCGGAAGCCATCAAGCTTATCGTCGGCGGCAGCGAGAGCCTGATCGGCCGTCTGCTGCTCTTTGATGTGTGGCAGATGAAGCAACGTGAACTGCGGCTGGAGAGGGACCCTGGCTGTCCGGTCTGCGGTGAGCATCCGTCGATCCATGCGCTCATCGACTATGAGGAGTTTTGCGGGCTGAAACCCGATGAGTCAGAAGCACCCATTGAAAGCGTCACGGCGCTTGAGCTTCACGCCTGGATAGAGGAGGGAAAACCCCTGCAACTGATCGACATTCGTGAGCCCCACGAAAGAGCGATCGCAAAATTTCCGCAGGCCAAAGTGATGCCGCTGGGTCAGATAGTCAGACGTATTGATGAATTCGATCCGACGGTCGATGCGGTGTTTCTGTGCAAGATAGGGCAGCGCAGTATTTTCGCCATTCGGGCACTCCAGCGCGCAGGTTATCAGGGGCGCGTGATGAATTTAAAAGATGGCCTAAACGCCTGGGCGCGGGATGTCGATACCCGTTTACCGCAATACTAACCTTCAGCTCCACTCTTTCAAACACTAAGGACTTAACATGGCAGAACAAAAAAGTATTAATGCACTGGGGCGTGAAGCCGCGTATCAGTTAGCGAACGTGACCAAAACGGCGCCGCAATTCGCGGCAATTACTCCGCGCTGGGTCAGTCGTTTTCTCGATTATAAAGGGCTGGAGTCGGGAATTTATCGCGTCAACAAGGTCGTGGAGGGAGAGACGCCGCTGGACGTATTATGCAGCCAGGATCCTTCGCGCGTAGAGATACCGCAGGGCTATATTGAGTATCAGACCACACCGCGTGAATATCAGCTGGATTCGATCTCGACCATTATTAACGTCGATACCAAAATCGCCGATCTCTACAGTTCGCCCTATGACCAGGCGTCAGAGCAAATTGCGTTGGCGATCGAAAGCCTGCGTGAACGTCAGGAAAGCCAGCTTATTAATAATGATGAATATGGACTGCTGAAAAATATTGATGACTCGCAGCGCATTCAGACCCGCAACGGCCGCCCGACGCCGGATGATCTGGATGAGTTGTTGTCAAAAGTGTGGAAAGAGCCTTCCTTCTTCCTCGCCCATCCGCGGGCCATTGCCGCCTTTCAGCGTGAGGCCACGCGTCGCGGTGTGCCGCCGGTCACCGTGAACCTGCATGGCGGGACTTTTATTCTGTGGCGCGGTATTCCGCTGATCCCTTCCGATAAACTGTTTGTCGACGGACTGAAGAACCCAAAAAGCCAGGGCGGGAAAACCAATATTCTGCTGATTCGCTCCGGGGAAAGTAAACGCGGCGTGCTGGGACTTTATCAGGAAGGGCTGCCAAACGAGCAGTCTCGCGGGCTGTCGGTGCGCTTCCGCGGGATCGATGACAACGGCGTGGCCTCTTATTTACTCTCACTTTATTGCTCCGCCGCGATCCTGGCCGATGACGCCATTGCCGTGCTGGAAGATGTTGAAGTGGGTGAATATTATGACTACGAGTAATTTATTCACGCTTCCCTATGCGCCGGGCGGATGGCCCGGCGAGGCGGGTGACGCCCCCTCTGCACGCGATTATGGCCTGCCCGACGCGCGGGATCTGCAAGGATTGTTGGGCGATACGCCCGCCCGTCCGCGCGGAGTGGAGGCGGCCTACGCGCCGCGGGTGGTGCCACTGGGCCAGGAGAGCAGGGCGGATATCGCCCCTCGCGGATTTGCGTCATTGCCTGCTTTCGGCTCCCGGCCTGCGCCAGCGGCGCGGGTTGGGCAGATCCCGGTTGAGCGGATCCGTGCGGATTTTCCGATCCTCGCCGAACAGGTGGAGGGGCATCCGCTGGTGTGGCTGGATAATGCCGCGACGACCCAGCGCCCGCAGCAGGTTATCGATCGCATCAGCCATTATTATTTGCACGAGAACTCGAACGTTCATCGGGCGGCGCATACGCTTGCCGCTCGTTCCACCGATGCTTATGAAGCCGCGCGGGAGAAAGTATCGCGCTTTATTGGCGCCCGCGGCCCGGAGAATATCATCTTCGTGCGCGGCACCACGGAGGGACTCAACCTTATCGCGCACAGCTACGTGAAGCCGCTGCTACGCCCTGGGGATGAAATTATTCTCACGCAGCTTGAGCATCACGCCAACATTGTGCCGTGGCAACTTATTGCGCAGGAGACGGGTGCGACGATCCGCGTTGCGCCGGTTGATGAGCACGGACAGTTGATCGTCGAGGAGTATATTCGGTTATTCAACGATAAAACCCGTTTTGTGTCCGCCACTCACGTTTCCAACGCCCTGGGGACCGTGACGCCGGTTCAGGAACTGGTGCAGATCGCCCATCGTTTTGGCGTGCGTATCGCCATCGACGGCGCGCAGTCTATCTCGCATATTCCGACTAACGTCACGGCGCTGGATGCCGATTTCTTCGTCTTCTCCGGGCATAAAATTTTTGGACCTACCGGGATCGGCGTCGTCTATGGCAAGCAGGAGGTGCTGGAAGAGGCGCGCCCGTACCAGGGCGGCGGGAACATGATTGCCGACGTGACCTTTGAACTGACGCGCTATCAGCCTTCGCCGAATAAATTTGAAGCGGGAACGGGCAATATTGCCGATGCCGTCGGGCTGGGGGCGGCCATCGACTATGTGACCTCACTGGGGATCGAAAATATTGCGCAGTATGAGCATGCCTTACTGGAGTATGGGATTGCGAAGCTGTCGGCTATTCCGGGCCTGACGCTGGTCGGCACCGCGGCGAACAAAACCAGCGTCTTGTCTTTTGTGCTGGCGGGGCATGAAAATGAAGCCGTGGGGCGCTATCTCAGTCAGGTTGGCATCGCTGTGCGGTCCGGGCATCACTGTGCGCAACCGATCCTGCGTCGTTTGGGCTATGAGAGTACCGTCCGGCCTTCGCTGGCTTTTTATAACACGCCGCAGGAAATTGATTTTCTCGCCGAACAGGTTGCCCGATTTGCCGCGCGGCAATGACGCCGTAAACCCGCATGAAAAGCGAAAAGCAAAAAGCCTGCTCGAAAGCAGGCTTTTTTAAATTTGGCTCCTCTGACTGGACTCGAACCAGTGACATACGGATTAACAGTCCGCCGTTCTACCGACTGAACTACAGAGGAATCGTGTGAACGGGGCGCATATTAACGATGCCATCCGGCCTTGTCAAAGCCTGATTCAAAGAATTGCGTTCAACTGCTGACAATTTCAACAACCCCTGACTGGATGCCGCTTTTTTCACCATTACGCACCGTTGCGGTGCAAAAATACCCCTAATGGGGCATACCACAATCTGCTTACCGGGCAAATAAAAGCTGGATTGTTATCACTATCCCTTATAACACGGCCTCTGGCGGGCAGCGGCAGCGCAATTGAAAAGCTGGCAAGCAAATTGCAGAACCAGTTACATCATACTTCCAGCGTTGACGCTGGCGTTCCTTACAGGAGGCAAAATGAACTTAAGACGACTGAAATATTTTGTGAAAATCGTCGATATCGGCAGTCTGACCCAGGCCGCTGAAGTCTTGCACATCGCACAACCGGCCCTGAGCCAGCAGGTCGCGACCCTGGAAGGTGAAATGGACCAGCAGTTGCTGATACGCACCAAGCGAGGGGTCACGCCAACAGAAGCCGGTAAAATTCTCTACACCCATGCGCGAACCATCCTGCGCCAGTGTGAGCAGGCGCAGCTGGCGGTCAATAATGTCGGCCAGACGCTGCGTGGTCAGGTCTCGATTGGCCTGGCGCCGGGCACGGCAGCTTCTGCCATTACCATGCCGTTGCTGCAGACGGTGCGTAATGAGTTGCCCGAGGTGATGGTCTATCTGCAGGAGAGCAGCGGCACTGCGCTGAATGACAAGCTGCTGGCTGGTCAGCTGGATATGGCGGTGCTGTATGAGCGTTCGCCAGTGGCCGGTATCGTCAGCCAGCCGCTGCTAAAAGAGGATCTCTATCTGGTGGGTACCCGCGACTGCCCGGGACAGAGCGTGGATCTCACGGCGGTGGCGGAGATGAACCTGTTCCTGCCGCGGGATTACAGCGCGGTTCGGGCGCGGGTCACTGAGGCGTTCACCCTGCGTCGTCTGTCGGCGAAAATTATCGGCGAGATCGAATCCATTACCACCCTGACCGCGGCCATCGCCAGCGGTATGGGGGCGACGGTCCTGCCGGAATCCGCTGCCCGCTCCCTGTGCGGCGCGGCAAACGGCTGGATGGCGCGGATTAGCACGCCGTCGATGAGCCTGTCGCTGTCGCTGAATATGTCGGCACGCGGCAGTCTGTCGCCGCAGGCGCAAGCGGTGAAAGAGATCCTGCTGTCTCTGGTGAGCCGCCCGTCGCTGGAGAACCGTGAACTGCAGCTGGTTAGTTAGGCTATATTCTCTTAAGGAATAAGTTGCTGGTTTTTATTATTTGTTACCTGGGACAACAGACTTTAACAATAGCAGATACGTTAAGTCCATTGGCCCGGAGGAAAGGGTGAACTTCCAGCAACTGAAAATTATCCGTGAGGCGGCCCGTCAGGATTACAACCTGACGGAAGTCGCGAACATGCTCTATACCTCGCAGTCAGGCGTCAGTCGCCATATCCGGGAACTGGAAGAGGAGCTGGGGATTGAGATCTTTATCCGTCGCGGTAAGCGCCTGTTAGGCATGACCGAGCCGGGTAAAGCGCTGTTATCCATTGCCGAGCGCATCCTCAATGAAGCCAGCAACGTCCGGCGGCTGGCGGATCTTTTTACCAATGATGCCTCCGGCGTCTTAACCATCGCCACCACCCACACCCAGGCGCGCTACAGCCTGCCGCCGGTGATTAAAGCCTTCCGCGAGCTGTTCTCAGATGTTCGCGTCGAGCTGGTGCAGGGCACCCCGCAGGAAATCGAAGCGCTGCTGCATAACGGTGGGGCGGATATCGGTATCGCCAGCGAGCGCCTGAGCAACGACCCGACGCTGGCGGCTTTCCCCTGGTTCCGCTGGCATCACAGCCTGCTGGTGCCGAAGGATCATCCTTTGACGCAGGTTTCTCCTCTGACGCTTGAGGCAATAGCCCGCTGGCCGTTAATCACCTATCGCCAGGGGATCACCGGCCGTTCGCGAATCGATGAGGCCTTCAACCGCAAAGGGCTGATGCCGGATATTGTGCTGAGCGCCCAGGATTCCGATGTCATCAAGACCTACGTCGAGCTGGGGCTGGGCGTCGGGCTGGTCGCCGAGCAGTCCGGGGATGCCCGGGAAGCGGACACCTTTACGCGCCTCGATACCCGCCATCTGTTCGATGCCAATACCGTGTGGCTGGGGTTGAAGCGGGGCCAGCTGCAGCGCAACTACGTCTGGCGCTTAATCGAACTGTGCAATGCCGGACTGTCGCTGGATGAAATTAAGCGTCAGGCGATGGAGCCGGAAGAGGCTGCTATCGACTATCAGATTTAAGTCATGGTGGGTCAGCGGATCGAGGCGAGGAAATAACGCTATAATTCACACACGAGAGTCGCGACTGAGGAAGGGAAAATGACGATGCGGCGTGTGAAATTACTTTGTTCTGCGCTGATGCTGCTCGCCAGCCACGGCGCACTGGCCGTCAGCTACCCGCTGCCGCCGGAGGGAAGCCGTCTGGTGGGCAGCGCATTTACCATCGCCGTCCCGGAGAACAACACCCAACCACTGGAAAGTTTTGCTGCCCAGTACGGCCAGGGGTTGAGCAATATGCTGGAAGCCAACCCCGGCGTCGATGTCTATTTGCCGCACTCCGGTTCGACGCTGACTATTCCGCAACAGTTGATCCTGCCTGACACCGTGCGCGAAGGGATCGTCATCAACGTCGCCGAAATGCGTCTCTATTATTACCCGCCGCTGGGCAATAGTGTGGAAGTGCTGCCGATAGGCATTGGCCAGGCCGGGCGTGAAACCCCGCGTAACTGGGTGACGGCGGTAGAGCGCAAGCAGGAGGGACCGACCTGGGTTCCGACCGCCAATACCCGGCGCGAGTATGCGAAAGAGGGCAAAACCCTGCCGGCGCTGGTGCCGCCCGGGCCTGATAATCCGATGGGGCTGTATGCGATCTACATCGGCAGGCTGTACGCCATCCACGGCACCAACGCCAACTTTGGCATCGGGCTGCGCGTCAGCCAGGGGTGCATTCGCCTGCGCAATGACGATATTAAATTCCTGTTTGATAACGTACCGGTGGGGACGCGCGTCCAGCTAATCGATCAGCCGGTGAAGTACACCGTAGAGCCGGACGGCAGCCATTGGCTGGAGGTGCACGAGCCGCTGTCGCGCAATCGGGCGGAATTTGAATCCGACAGAAAAGTCCCCTTGCCGATGACCTCGGCGCTGCGCGAGTTTACCCAGGGGCCGGGAGTGAGTCCTTCGCAGGCCGAGCAAACCCTGCAGCGCCGCTCCGGCATGCCGGTGAATATCAGCGCCTCAGCGGTGCAGGGGAGTTTGTAAGTGTCGAACGACTGGCTGTCCCTGGCGGGCTGACCGCCCTCTGCGGGACGCCATCTGCTTAGTTCGCTTCCATAAAGTTGGGTAAGTCGGGGACAGGCAGCACGGAAAGCACTTTTAAACGCTGAAGGGTCCGGGATTGCGCGCGTTCAAGGTGATCTTTCAGGCAGGCGGCCGCCAGCGCCCAGTTTCCTTTCAGCAACATGTCATACACCAGAGCGTGTTCTTCCAGGGTGGCGGTTTCTACCGGAATGGCCAGTAAATCATAGAAGATACGCGTGATGATGAAAGGAGACTGATGCTGGCGCAGGATCTGCATCATCAGCTTATTACCTGCGGGCTCGAGGCAGCGGATGTGAAGATCTTCTTCCAGTAACTCCAGTTCCGCGGCAGTCAATTGTCGACCTTTATAACCTTGCGTCTTTTGCAGCATGGACGCCAGCCACGCCGACGAAAGGTGAGGTCCAGCCTTGCACAACGCTGCGGGTTCGAGGCTGGCGCGGATCTCGAAGTGATCGGCGATTTCGCGCGCGGTAAGCGGGCCGGTCAACCACTGTGAGTAAGGCTCTTTTTCTACCAGTCCCTTGTCGCGCAAACGCATCAGACTTTCACGGATTACCGAGCGGCTAACATTATAATATTGTGCCGCTTTTTGCTCATTTACCGAATAACAGCCAAATACCATGGCTGTTGAGAGTACAACCTGCAGGTTCTCCAGCACCTTTTCACCACTGGTGCGGGTATCCACCAATGGCTGCTGTTCATCAAGGCCGAAGAGCTCCCGGGTCAGGGCGAGGCGCAATGGCTCGACCTCTTCGTCAGGCTGTGCCACGATAAAACCACGCCCCTCGAAGCGGGTAATTAATCCTTCTTCATGTAACAGGCTGAGCGCCCGACGCACCGGCACCCGGCTGGTACCGAATAATTGTGCTAACGGACCCTCCAGAAGTACCAGCCCCTTTGGCACTCGCTGGGCAACCAGAATATGACGTAAAAACTGACGAATAACTTCATAGCGCGCAGCGGCGGTATCTTCCGTTGCCGCATGCGAAGGGTTTGTCTGCATGACCATATTTTCGATCCTTACCTCATCAAACTTACCTTATCACATCCTGAGCGGTGTCATACCAACCCCCATCATTAGCACCGCGGTAGTGCAGGCTGCCCACTAATGGATCATAATATAAAATATACATTTATGACTCCGGTTCATGATGCTCTTCTACACCTGTTATCTCATTGCTTCGCCCACTTCTATCTTCTTGATATTACTATAATAAAACAAAATTAATACGATATGATCACATTTTAGACACTTTTTTGTCATTGTTCTGGCACTCGTTTTGCTATGTTTAAATGGATTTTTATTTAAATATACATTTAAGGGTGATATGAACGCGAATACGATTCGCCTGCAATTTCAGCGGGGCCAGATTGATGCCTGTGCCATTGCGGCGCTGTTTGCCAGAGGTCAGCTTTCGCCACTTGCCTTTACGGAAGCCTGCCTGACGGCGGCCAAAGAGACCCAAGGGATTTTTATTACGCTGACTCCCGAACGCGCCCGTCAGGAGGCTGCCGCCTCGACGCAGCGCTGGCGCGAGGGCACGCCGCTGAGCCCGTTGGATGGTATTCCGGTCTGCTGGAAAGATTTATTCGATATCACCGGGACCCGAACCACTGCAGGATCCGCAACCCGCCTGGATGCGCCTCTCGCGACACACGATGCCGGAATGGTGGCGCGCCTGACGCAGGCGGGAATGGTGACTATCGGCAAAACCAATCTGAGTGAGTTTGCCTTTTCCGGTCTGGGTATTAACCCAACGTTTACCACGCCGGCATTACTGGCAACCGATGGCGAGGAACATGTTCCTGGTGGCTCTTCCAGCGGCGCGGCGCGAGCGGTTGCTCAAGGGGTGGCCTGCATTGCAATAGGAACGGATACCGCGGGTTCCGTGCGCATCCCGGCTGCGTTTAACGGAGTGATCGGTTTTCGCGCCAGCCGTCATCGCTATGACGCGAGCGGAGTGTTTCCCCTGGCGGCGTCTCTCGATACGCTCGGGCCTCTTTGTCGCAGCGTCCGTGATGCTTACGCCCTTGATGTCATTCTCTGTGGCGAGGAGACGACTTCGTCGACGGTGTCACGGTTAATTGTCGATCCGGAAATTCTCAATGCCGCTGATATTAGCGTCCGTGACAACGGTGCTTCGTTGCTGTCCCGATTAGCGGCGTCAGGCGTCGTTGTTGAATATCGGCGCCTGCCAGCCTTACATGAAGCACTTACCTGGATTGCTCACCATGGCTGGCCAGGGGCGATTGAAGCCTTTCAGTTACATGCCTCTCTGCTGGCGTCACCGGCAGCAACAGCGATGGATCCCCTCATTCGCCGCCGATTGCTGGCCTCCGGCACGATTGATCCGGCGGTGCTCACCACCTTTTTGCGTCTACGTCCGGTCTGGCAGCTGGCACTGGCTGAAGAACTCAATGGCGCGATTTTGGTGACACCAACGGTCGCGCATACCGCGCCGCGGCTGGCGCCCTTGCAGGCGGATGCTGAGGCATTTGCCCTCGCCAATAGCGCCACGCTGCGCTTAACCATGCCAGGCAGTTTACTGGATATGCCCGGTCTCGCTGTGCCAAGCGGTACGACCGCGAACGGCCTGTATACCAGTCTGCTTTTCTCTTCACCGAACGGTGAAGATCGCTCGCTTTTAAGCGCTGCCTGTGCGGTAGCGCATCTGCTGGCGCCTTCCAAAGGTGATGGCGCTAATTCGTTATCCCTCAACTCAAAAGGAAAATAAACATGGCCAAAGAAATCCTTTGCGCATTTGGTGTGGACGTTGATGCCGTTGCCGGCTGGCTGGGGTCATACGGTGGCGAAGATTCTCCGGATGATATTTCACGCGGCTTGTTTGCCGGGGAAGTGGGCGCGCCGCGGCTGCTGAAACTGTTCGCGGAGCAGCAATTACGTACGACGTGGTTTATTCCCGGGCATTCGATAGAAACCTTTCCGGAGCAGATGAAAGCGGTTGTGGAGGCAGGACATGAGGTGGGGATCCATGGTTATAGCCATGAGAACCCGATTGCCATGACGCCAGCCCAGGAGGAAGCGGTGCTGGATCGTAGCATCGAACTGGTGACGCAGTTAGCCGGTAAACGCCCGACCGGGTATGTGGCGCCGTGGTGGGAGTTTAGCAATGTGACTAACGAGCTGCTGTTAAAAAAGGGCATTAAATACGACCACAGTCTGATGCACAACGACTTCCATCCGTACTATGTCAGGGTTGGCGACAGCTGGACAAAAATCGACTACAGCAAGCATCCCGATGCGTGGATGAAACCATTGCAGCGCGGACAGGAGACGGATCTGGTTGAAATTCCAGCCAACTGGTACCTCGACGATCTACCACCGATGATGTTTATCAAAAAATCCCCTAATAGCCATGGCTTCGTTAACCCTCGTCATCTGGAGGAGATGTGGCGCGACCAGTTCGACTGGGTTTATCGCGAAAATGAGTACGCCGTCTTCACCATGACTATCCATCCCGATGTTTCCGGCCGTCCTCAGGTGTTGTTAATGCTTGAACGCCTGATTCAGTACATCCGTAGCCACGATGGCGTTCGCTTCGTGACCTTTGACGAAATTGCAGATGATTTTAAAGCGCGCAAACCGCGCTCGGCATAATGTCATTTACCCCCTGACAGAGGGATTACGCTATGAGCATTTTTAACAAAACTTCCGTAAACGGCTGGCAGCCGCAGCAGTTAACCATCAAGGATGTGAAATTTGCCACCTGGATTGCCTTTTTTGCCTGGGTTTTCGCTGTCTACGATTTCATCCTTTTTGGCACATTATTGCCGGAAATCGGTCTCCATTTTGGCTGGGATGAGGTAGAGCAAGCGGAAATCGCCACCTGGGTGGCGGTTGGCGGCGCAGTGATTGCGCTGGCGATTGGTCCGCTGGTCGATCGTCTGGGACGCCGGATGGGGATTGTCATTACCGTTGGCGGTGCCGCGTTGTGCTCATTATTGACCGCTGTGGGCGGTGCATGGGGGAAAGGGGCGCTGACGGCCATTCGCTCTGTCGCGGGGTTGGGCTACGCGGAACAAACGGTGAACGCTACCTATTTATCAGAACTGTATACCGCGCTCGACGATCCAAAACTCAATAAACGTAAAGGGTTTGTCTACAGTCTTGTGCAAGGTGGTTGGCCGGTCGGTGCACTAGTCGCTTCAGCGCTGACCGCCATTTTAATGCCCATCATCGGCTGGCAGGGCAGCTTCATTTTTGCAGCATTACCCTCACTGGTTATCGCTGTGCTGGCGCTAAAACTTAAAGAAACACCTCAATTCCAGGTACAAAAGAAAATCCAACATTTGCGTGAACAAGGGCAGGTCGCCGAAGCCCGTCAGGTAGCCCAGGATTATCAGATTTCATGGGAGGAACATCACCGCGGTGGGATTGCCGCAGCGTTTCGAGGCACATCGCTGCGCGCCACCCTGGTACTGGGGGCGGCGGTACTGATCAACTGGTTTGCCATTCAGATTTTTAGCGTGCTCGGTACGACGGTCATCACCAAAACCCATGATGTTTCTTTTAACAACTCGTTGCTTATCTTAATCCTGTCCAATCTGGTGGGCTATTGCGGTTACCTGGCCCATGGCTGGCTGGGCGACCGGATTGGGCGTCGTAATACTATCGCGGTCGGCTGGATGCTGGGGGGGGTGGCGTTTGCTGGCATGCTCTACTGCCCGGACAACTTTGCCGCTATCGTCACGCTGTACAGTATTGGTTTGTTCTTCCTGATTGGTCCCTACGCGGCAGCGCTGTTTTTCATTAGTGAAAGCTTTCCTACCGCCATCCGTGCTACGGCAGGGGCGTTGATTGGCGCGATGGGACCGGTCGGGGCGATCATCGCCAGCGTTGGTACCACCGCAGTGTTAAGCCATGGAGGGCACTGGCAGGATGCTGCGCTGTGGTTTGGCGCCATACCCTGCTTTATCTCAGGTGTGGTGATGTGGCTGGCGCGTGGCGATGTCCAGCACGCGTCAGGGATGAACAAGACCGTTAACACACAACCTCAGGCGTAAGGAGCAATGATGGAAACCACAAACATCAGTCAGCGAGTAGCGGCAATCAGTGGTGCGGCAAGCGGCATTGGTCTGGCGCTGGCCACCCTGTATGCCCGCCGCGGAATACGGGTGATCGCCGGTTACTACCCGGACGATCCGCATGACCCTACTGTCGCCGCTGCACAGGTTGAGGAGGCTGGTGGCGATGCACTCTGGCTGCCGCTGAATGTCGCCGATACGGCGTCGGTTGATACGTTTATAGCGCAAGGCGTCGCTCATTATGGCCGTCTTGATTATGTCATCGCCAATGCGGGGATCTTACGCTGCGCGTCTATTGAAGAGATGAACGACGACCGCTGGAACGAAATGCTTAATGTGGACCTCACCGGCGTGATGCGGTGTTTCCGGGCGGCTACGCCACGACTGGTCAGCGGTGGGAGTTTGGTCGCTATCTCATCGATTGCCGGGGGCGTCTATGGCTGGCAGGAGCACGCCCACTACGCGGCGGCGAAAGCCGCAGTCCCAGGGATTTGTCGCTCACTGGCCGTTGAGCTTGCACCGCGAGGTATTCGCTGCAACGCCGTGATCCCCGGATTGATTGAAACCCCACAGTCGCTGGATAAGCAGAACTCTCTGGGGCCGGAGGGGCTGGCAAAAGCAGCCAGATCGATTCCACTGGGACGGGTTGGCTGTCCGGATGATATCGCTCGCGTAGTGGCTTTTCTCACCAGCGACGAAAGCCGTTATCTGACCGGGCAAAGCCTTATTGTCGACGGTGGTTTGACCGTCCGCTGGCCGGATTAAGGAGCCACTATGCAGTTGCAAAACAGACGTTGTGTTGTGACGGGCGCGGCAAGTGGTATCGGCGAGGCTATCGCACTGCTTTTTGCCGGGGAAGGGGCACGACTGATACTCACCGACCGGGACCGTAATAAACTGGAAGGGGTGGTACAGCGTTGTCGGTTAATTGGGGCGCATTGCTATGGCGTGGTGGCTGATGTCGGCGAGGTCGACGGGGCAACGGCTGGTGTGGATGCCTGCCTGGGGCACTATGAAGGGATTGACGTGCTGGTCAACAATGCAGGCATGCTTACCCAGGCTCCCTGCACCGATATCACTCTGGATATGTGGGAAACCATGATGGCCGTCGATCTGCGCAGCGTGTTTCTGGCCTGCCAGCGAGCTCTGCCAGTGATGTTAAGCCAACGCTGGGGACGCATTATCAATATCGCTTCCCAACTGGGCATCAAAGGTGGGGCAGAGCTGTGTCACTATGCGGCCGCTAAGGCTGGCGTGATCGGCCTGACGAAATCTCTGGCGCTGGAAGTCTCCAGCCGAAATGTGCTGGTTAACGCTATCGCCCCAGGACCGATTGAAACCCCGCTTATTGAGGGTATTCACCAGGCGTGGAAAACGGCCAAAACGGCGGAGCTGCCGCTGGGGCGCTTTGGGCGAGCAGAAGAAGTGGCGCCGGTGGCGCTGCTGCTGGCCAGCGAGCCTGGGGGTAACCTGTTCGTTGGCCAGACGCTGGGGCCAAATTCGGGTGATGTGATGCCTTGAGGAGTGGATGATGTGCGGAGTGTGCGGCCTGCTTGATAACGGGCCGCAGTGGAGCGATCCGCTGCGGCAGGATATTCCCCTACGCCAGCTGCGTCTGCGGCAGCTGGCATTACTAAACCGTACGCTGAAGCCCTGGCGCCTCTCGCTGACGGAGTTTCATGGTCAATGGCTGCTGGCCAGCCCGACGGGACAACAGGTGCTGGTCCACTCCCTGGATCGGTTGTGGAAAGAAGCCGAGAACATGCTGCATCAGGCGATCGATCCGCTCGATGATGCCTGGTTAGCCTCGCTTGAGGCCAAAGGGGAAAACGATGCCTGCTGAAGAGAAATTACCCCTCCATGTGCTGAGCGGGTTCCTGGGTAGCGGTAAAACAACGCTGCTGAAAAACTGGCTCGCCCGGCAGGACGTGAACGATATTGCTCTGCTGGTGAATGAGTTTGGCGAGGTGGGGATCGACCATCATCTGCTTCACGCAGTCGCGCCGGATACTGTGTTATTGCCGAGCGGTTGCGTATGCTGTCAGATTCGAGGGGAATTGCAGGCCGCTCTGCTGGCGCTTTATGAACGGCGGGCGCGCGGCCTGATCCCGGCGTTTCGCTACGTTGTTCTGGAAACCAGCGGGCTGGCCGATCCGGCTCCCATCTTATCGACACTTCTCCACGATCGTCAGTTGCAGAGCCATTTCACGCCAGGGACGCTGGTCACACTCGTCGATGCGGAACATGCCCACCGTCAAGCCGATCTTCAGCCCGAGTGGCTTGCGCAGGTGACGGCGGCGGACAAACTGCTGGTGAGTAAAAGCGATCGCGTTGCCCCCGAGGAGACGGTGACGCTCGAGCAGTGGCTGCGTCAGCTTAATCCGCTGGCGGAAGTGAGCACTACGCGGCTGGCGCAGGATACCCCGGACTGGCTGTTCCGAAGTGAAGTATTTCGCGGCTCTTATGAACAGCGTTTCCGCTGGTTAGGGTCATGTGCTGACAGCACGTTTTCGTTGGTGCCAAAGCGCGATGGCGGGGCGCATCCCACGACAGAAACATGCGTGATTTCGCTTGAGCAGTCGTTAAACTGGCCCGCTTTTGCTATCTGGTTATCCATGCTATTACATTGCCATGGTAACGCGGTGCTGAGAATGAAAGGCATTTTGCGTGTAAGCGACAGTGAGACTCCGGTGGTTATTCATGGTGTACAGCACACGTTGCATCCTCCGGTGCATTTGGATGACTGGCCTGGAGCCTTAAGCCATTCAACGTTGGTATTTATCTTACGTGGACTGGAGGCGCATCGCTTGCAGCAGGCCTTTAGCCGCTTTATGCAAGTATTACAGGAGTCCTGAAGGGATGAGTTCTGCGGCGATTATTTCTCCTCCATTAACGCTTCGGGTTTTGGGCACGTCGGTGACATTACTGGAGATATTGCGTGTTCGCGCTGAGCAGGAGCTGGGGATTAAGATCGAATACCTGCTGCATAGCGTGGAAGATGCCCAGCGCATCGCGGTTATGCAGCCTGACAGTTACGATCTCTATGACCAGTGGTTTCATAATATCGATTTTGTCTGGCCGGCACGTGCTATTCAGCCGCTGGAGGTGAAGCGGCTGAAATATTGGGACGAGGTGAACGAACTGGCGAAGCAGGGCACCCTGAACGGCGTTGTGGCCGATGGCAGCGTACCGTCCCAGCGCTTGTACGTTCAACGGGATCGCCATTTAAGCAGCCAGCCGAGCGATCTCATCAGCATGCTGCCATTGACGCATAATGCCGATAGCTTTGCTTATCATGTCGACCGTCTTCCCGAGGCGCTTCAGCAGGAAGAAGAGAGTTGGGGATGGCTGCTGCATAGCGCGCTTACTGGCGCGGTCGCCCTGCAGGAGGATGCAGCTATGGGAGGGATCGATGCCGCTCTGGCCATGCAGGGCGCGGGGATGGCGCAGTTTGCCGATATTGGCAATTTGACGTTGGAAGAGATCGATGTTTTGACACAAGGATTAGCCCATCTTAATCGCCAGGGACACTTTGCCGCATTCTGGTCGTCCCAGGAGCAGGCATGCGATTTAATCGATAATCGATGCGTTGAGGTCCAGAGCTTATGGGCTCCCATCTATTTCCGGCACCATTTCCATCAGCGAGGCTATAAAATGGCGCGCCCGCGCGAAGGCTATCGGGCGTGGTATGGCGGCATGTCGCTATCTCGCTGCGTGACCGGGAAGGTAAAAGAAGCGGCCTATGATTACCTTAACTGGTGGCAGTCTGGTTGGCCCGGCGCAGTAATGGCCCGGCAGGGGTATTATATTTCCAACCCTCAGCGGAGCCGCGCTTGTCTGTCTCAGGCCGAATGGGACTATTGGTATGCAGGAAAACCGGCAGCTGAATTACTCCTCGATGCCTCTGGCGCGCCGCTTATTCCTGCGGGTGAGCGTCGGGATGGTGGAAGCTACGAGCAGCGGATGGGACATATTGCGGTATGGAATTCGGTGATGGATGAACATAACTATCTGACGCGACGCTGGCAGGAGGCGCTGATGCGCCGCTAGCTCTTATGCGGCTGGGCCGGACAGAAGTGAGGCAGACCTGACGGAAGCTAAAAAGCAAAAAGCCTGCTCGAAAGCAGGCTTTTTTAAATTTGGCTCCTCTGACTGGACTCGAACCAGTGACATACGGATTAACAGTCCGCCGTTCTACCGACTGAACTACAGAGGAATCGTGTGAACGAGGCGCATACTACTGGCCTCGTATTTTTGTGTCAACACTAAAATTAACCTGCTGATTCAAATGGCTAAATTTAGCTCAAGGCGTTGTTTTAGTGAACAATGCGCCGATCGTCTTCATCCTGCAGGCCATTCTCACGTATCCGCTTCAGCGGATCCTGCTGGTAAAAGTGGCAAAAACGCTGCCACAGGGCGGGGAAGCGGGGCGCGAACAACTCGGGTGCGCTGAAAAAATATTCCGAGAGGACGGCAAAGCACTCCGCAGGATCGGTGGCGGCATAGGCGTCAATGCTGGCAGCGCTTTCCCCCACCAGGTCTATCTCATCCTGAATATTGTTCATTGCCGCATGGAGATCGTGTTCCCAGCCGGCGACCTCGCGTAGCGGGATAAGCGGCACGCCGCTGGCCCGATCGCCATTCCTTGCATCCAGTTTATGCGCCACCTCGTGCACCACGAGGTTAAAGCCTGACGCATCAAAGGAGTCCTGAATATCCAGCCAGTTCAGCACCACAGGCCCCTGCTGCCAGCTTTGTCCTGATTGCACCACCCGCTGGTTGTGGACCAGACCAATATCATCCTCCCATTCATCATCCACGACGAACGGGGCAGGGTAGATCAGCACTTCATGGAAACCGTCCAGCCACTCTATTCCCAGCTCAAGCACCGGCAAACAAAAGAGCATGGCAATGCGTGCCTGATGCAGCGGGGTGAGCTCCAGCCCCTGGAGGGCCACCAGACGTTTTTGCTGTAAGAAACGGGCAGCCATCTGAGTCAGCTTGCGCTGCTCAGTGGGTGAAAGATGGGCTAACACCGGAATGGCAAGCGCTTGCTCCCAGGGCATCTCTGCATTGCCGGACTCATCATCTGCTTTCCAGGGCCATTTAAACATCATATCGCTCGCAAAGTCGTCACTTGAACACGATTACCGAAACGGGAGCTATTAAAATGCCAAAGATCCTGGCATTATAGCAACCACAACAGCGGAGAGATGCCGGAGCGGCTGAACGGACCGGTCTCGAAAACCGGAGTAGGGGCAACTCTACCGGGGGTTCAAATCCCCCTCTCTCCGCCACTTTTCTCTTAATGACCATTCCCCTTCAATCACACCGTTAGCTTCAGGTATAACGCCTGCGCTGGGGTATCGCCATCATCATCGTCCTGGTTTCAGCGTAGAGACGCGGTAGCACGTTATCCTTTTAGGACCTTATCGCCGCTTTTTGCCCGAACGAGCTTAAACGCATCATAAAGAGGGAAGGTACGCCTGGAAAGCGGCAATGTCGAAAAGAGTGATCTCAACGGAGCGGGAACATAAAAAAGCCCGCTGAACGCGGGCTTTGACGGGCATCAGAACTGGTAAACCAGACCGAGGGCGACGATATCATCGGTCGCGATACCGCTGTTTTTGTAGAAGCGGTCGTCTTCATCCAGCAGGTTGATTTTGTAATCCACATAGGTGGACATATTTTTGTTGAAGTAGTAAGTCATGCCCACGTCGACATACTTGACCAGATCCTTGTCGCCGTAGCGAGAATAGGTGTAGAGATCTTTCCCCTTCGACTGCAGATAGGCGACAGACGGACGCAGCGGTAAATTATAGTCGTCGAACTGGTACTGCGCGACCACTTCGAAGTTCTGCGTCTTATTGGCAATCCCACCAAAACTGTCGTTGCCATAGAAGGTCATGTTGCGGGTTTCTGCATACATGGCGGCCAGATAGATGTTGTTGGCGTCATATTTCGCGCCGACCGTCCAGGCATCGGCTTTATCGCCATTGGCATAGCGCTGGCTGCTGTGTGCCGCTGCCTGTTGGTTATGGGTCCGGTCCGAAGACGAATACGCTGCCCCTACACTGATCCCCATATCAAGATCGTAGTAGCTGGAGATACCGAAACCGTCGCCATTTTCCCGCGCCAGCTTACGTTTGCCGCCGTTATTAGTGCCTTCGCCAGAACCGGCGTTTTCATTATTACCCTGATACTGCAGGGCGAAATGCAGACCATCGACGAGGCCGAAGAAGTCGCTGTTACGGTAGGTTGCCACGCCGTTGGTACGGCCGGTCATGTAGACGTCGGTCTGGGTGTAGGTATCGCCGCCGAATTCCGGCAGCATATCGGTCCAGGATTCAATGTCGTACACCACGCCGTAGTTACGACCGTAATCCAGTGAGCCGTAGTCGGCAAACTTCAGACCAGCGAAGGCCAGACGGGTCCAGGAGTTTGCGCCTTCTTTTTCAGTGGTATTTGCCTGAATGTTGTATTCCCACTGACCGTAGCCGGTTAATTCTGAGGTAATCTGCGTTTCGCCTTTCAGGCCAAAGCGAACATAGGTCTGATCGCCGTCCTCTGAAGCGTCGTCAGAGAAGTAGTGCAGGCCGTCAACTTTCCCGTAAAGGTCCAGTTTGTTACCGTTGTTGTTATAGATTTCCGCGGCATTAACGGCATTGGCCATTAATAATGCCGGTACCATGAGTGCCAGTACTTTTCTTTTCATTATATATTCCCTTTTAATAATAATTTCTATGAATTATGACAATCCCTCCGGAATGACTATCAGATACTAACGACTAAGTTCATTTTTATTTAAAATGAAAAATGTAAATAAATAATGTAAAATATTTCAATTTATTTCTATTTGGTTCTTTATGTTTTTTATGAATGATTTTGGGTGTGGTATCATTTTGTTATATAGCAATAGGATATGATGTCATTTGATAGATTTTGTTAACTCAATGAAATGGATTGTATGAATTAACATCAAGACATTATTCATCACGAAAATTGATTTTCTACCGGCGAAAATAATCAAAAAATTATCAATACAACACCCGACCTTCCGCGCCGAAATAAACTTTGTCCATGGGGCGAATAATACATAAAGCACTCCAGCGCGCGCTCACCGGCAGCATAAGTCGCAGGTTGACGCAGAAGATGGGGATGAAACTGCTGCCTGCTGCGCAGGTTGACGGTATAATGTGACGCTTGTCACGTTTTGAGTGGCGGTAGTGTGTTGTGTCACGGAGAGGAATGAGATGGAAGAGCAGGCAAAACGCAGCCCCGGAGGGAAGCTCGCGTTATGGGCGTTGTATGCTTTTTGCGGATATTGTGTCTGGGTCATTGTGCGTTACTGGTGGGTGGTCGGAAAAATTCAGAGCGTTCCCGGCGCCAGCGTGGAGGGCGATTTTGGAACCACGACGGGTAAGTGGCTTGGTGCGCTGTTGGGTATGTTAGTGCTTGCGGGCATTGGCGCGATCCTCGGGGCGGTCGTCTGGTATACCCGGCCGTCTCGCGGCGAGCAGGATCATCAGCGGTAAAGTTGCTATGCTCGAGGCTGACCTTCACATAAAGGAAAGCCTATGGACCTGGTTGACTGGCAGCAACGATTTGAGCACTGGATACTGATGCATTACGCGCAGGATGATGCTGCACACGATCTGTCCCATTTTCGTCGCGTCTGGGCCACGGCTACCCAGTTGGCCGCCGGGGAGGAAGTCGACCGACTGGTGCTCCTCACGGCCAGCTATTTTCATGACATCGTCAGCTTGCCGAAGAATCATCCGGAGCGTAGCCGTTCCTCGATGATGGCCGCCGAGAAAACCCTCGCGATCCTGCAATCCTCTTTTGCCGATTTTCCCGTGGAGCGTTACGCGGCGGTCAGCCATGCCATCGAGGCGCACAGCTTCAGCGCGGCGATCCCCCCGCGCACGCTGGAGGCGAAAATCGTCCAGGACGCCGACCGTCTTGAGTCGCTGGGGGCGATTGGTCTGGCGCGCGTCTTCGCCGTCGCCGGCGCCCTGAATACCATCTTGTTTGATGCTGAAGATCCGTTTGCTGACCGGCGGGCGCTGGATGACCGCAGATATGCCCTTGACCATTTCCAGTGCAAACTCCTGCGCCTGCCGGAGACCATGCAGACGGCCAGGGGAAAAGAGATGGCGCAGCACAATGCCCGCTTCCTCGTCGAATTTATGGCCAAGCTCAGCGCCGAGCTGCAGGGGGAGCCGCGGGCGCTGGATGAAGCGGTTTTGCGCCGCTTTGCACCGCAGGCGTCAACCGACCAGTGATTTATGGTACTCTCTGCAAAAATCGTCCGCGCTGGTTGAGGATATGCCGCAAAAGTTAATTAAGGAAAACAGGTCGTTGCCGCTGGCAGAGCAGGCCGGGGAAGAGGCTCAGGCGCTGCTGCGTCAGCTGATGACGATCTATGATGTGAAAACGCTGGTCGCCGAACTGGTAAGCGTCGGCGAACAGCACTGGAGCGCGGCGATCCTCAAGCGCGTGGCGGCGCTCCCCCGCGCGGCGGGGCGTTTGCGTCCGCAGGAGGTCACCCATCTGGCGACGCTGCTGCCGGCGCCGCCAGCTCATCACCCGCATTATGCGTTCCGCTTTGTCGATCTGTTTGCCGGTATCGGCGGGATCCGCAACGGTTTTGAAGCCATTGGCGGGCAGTGCGTCTTTACCAGCGAGTGGAACAAGCACGCGGTGCGTACCTACAAGGCCAACTGGTACTGTGATCCGCAGCAGCATCGTTTTAATGAAGATATCCGCGATGTCACGCTCAGCCACCGCCCCGATGTCAGCGATGACGAAGCGGCGCAGCATATCCGCGAGACTATTCCTCAGCATGATGTCTTGCTGGCCGGCTTTCCCTGCCAGCCTTTTTCACTTGCCGGCGTCTCCAAAAAAAATGCCATGGGCCGCGCGCACGGCTTTGCCTGCGAAACCCAGGGGACACTGTTTTTTGATGTGGTGAGAATCATCGCCGCGCGTCAGCCGGCGATTTTTGTGCTGGAGAATGTCAAAAACCTCAAAAGCCACGATCAGGGGCGCACCTTCCGCATCATCATGCAGACGCTGGATGAGCTGGGGTATGAGGTGGCCGATGCCGGGCATACCGGGCCGGATGACCCTAAGGTCATCGACGGGCGCCATTTCTTACCACAGCACCGGGAGCGCATCGTGCTGGTGGGTTTCCGCCGCGACCTGCAGCTGCATGAAGGATTTACGCTGCGCGATATCGCTGCGCTCTATCCGGCGGTGCGGCCGACATTTGGCGAGCTGCTGGAGCCGACAGTGGATGCCAAATTTATCCTTACGCCGGTGCTGTGGAAATATCTCTATCGTTATGCCCGCAAGCATCAGGCGCGGGGTAATGGCTTTGGTTATGGCCTGGTAGACCCCGGTAATCCCCACAGCGTGGCTCGAACGCTGTCTGCCCGCTACTATAAAGACGGTGCCGAAATTCTCGTCGATCGCGGCTGGGACCGGCCGTTGGGCGAGCAGCATTTTGACGATCCGCAGAACCAACAGCGGCGGCCTCGCCGGTTGACACCGCGCGAATGCGCCCGGCTGATGGGCTTTGAATCGCCCCAGGGTTCGCGTTTCCGCATTCCGGTGTCGGATACCCAGGCCTATCGTCAGTTCGGCAACTCGGTGGTGGTTCCGGTCTTCGCCGCGGTGGCGAAGCTCCTGGCGCCGCGTATCGCCCAGGCGGTGGCGCGTCGCGAAGCGGATGATAACGATGGCGGATGTTCACGATAAAGCCACGCGCAGTAAAAATATGCGGGCTATCGCTACGCGCGATACGGCGATTGAAAAGCGGATAGCGGCGCTGCTGGCCGGGGCGGGATTCACCTTTGTCGCCCAGGATCGCGCGCTGCCGGGACGCCCCGATTTCGCCTTGCCCGACTACCGTTGCGTTATCTTTACTCACGGCTGTTTCTGGCATCACCATGACTGTTATCTGTTTAAGGTACCGGCCACACGGACGGCGTTCTGGCTGGATAAAATCGCCGGCAATGTGGCGCGCGATGCCCGCGACCGGCAACAGCTGGCTGAGCAGGGCTGGCGGATGCTTATCATCTGGGAATGCGCCCTGCGCGGCCGGCTGAAACTAAATGATGAGGCGCTCACCGAGCGTCTGGAAGAGTGGATCTGCGGCGCCGGGCACGACGCGCAGATCGATACGCAAGGGATCCGCGAGCTGGCGTTTACTTCGACGCCTTACAAGGAGTAGCCTCGCTGCGAGCGGGGAAGAGATATTTTCCCAGCGTCACCAGCACTACGGCGAAAATAATCACTGCCAGCGCCAACCATTCAATGAGCGACAGGCTTTCACCGCCAAACCCGGTGCCGAGCAAGACGGCCACCACCGGGTTAACGTAGGCATAGCTGGTGGCTACCGCCGGGGTGACGTTGCGGATCAAAAACATGTAGGCGTTGATGGCGATTAGCGAGCCAAAGATAGCCAGGTAGGCCAGGGCGGCGATCCCGGACCATGAGGGGACATGGGTTAACGTCTCACCGGTCAGCCATGACGCGACCAGCAGGACGATCCCGGCGGCGAGCATCTCGATAGCCCCTGCCATCATGCCGGTTGGCAGCTCAATCCGCGACCCGTAAACCGAACCGAACGCCCAGCTTAGCGAACCCACCAGGATCAGCAGTGCGCCCCACGGATTACCGTTTAAATTGCCACCGCTATTGAGCATCACGATACCCGCCAGGCCAATGGCAATGCCCAGCCATTCCAGTTTACGGGTGGCGATGCCGAAAAAGCGGCTGAAGCACAGGGTGAACAGCGGCACAGTGGCAACCATCACCGCCGCGATCCCTGACGGGACGTGCTGATGTTCGGCGAGGGTGACGAAGCCGTTGCCGACGGCAAGCAACAAAATCCCGATCAGCGCGGCGTTAAGCAACGGCCGGCGCGCTGGCAGCTTATGGCCGGTGGCCAGCAGCCAGCCCAGCAGTAGCACGCCGGCAGAGAGAAAGCGAATACCGGCCATCATCAGCGGCGGCCAGCTGGCGACGCCGACGGCGATGGCAAAATAGGTAGAGCCCCAAATGATATACAGCGCAAACAGCGCCCCGATAAGCGGTAACAGCTGACGGGTAGACATACTTCCTCACGACGGTGCAGAGATAGAAAGGGGACATATAGTAAACGTGAAAACTATCGTGCTGGCGAGCGCTTAATTTGCGCGAGTTTGTTAAATTTATATTGACTAATTGTACCTTGGGCACCGGCCGTTTTTTAACGCATACTCGAGGGAGACATTGATGAAAAGAGAAGGAAATTATTTTGGCAGGAAGTAGTCTTTTAACGTTACTCGATGATATCGCCACGCTACTGGATGATATTTCCGTGATGGGCAAGCTGGCGGCGAAAAAAACAGCCGGGGTATTGGGGGACGATCTGTCGCTCAATGCTCAGCAGGTGACCGGCGTGCGAGCGAATCGTGAACTGCCGGTCGTCTGGGGCGTGGCGAAAGGTTCGTTCGTTAATAAAGTGATCCTCGTGCCGCTGGCGCTATTGATCAGCGCTTTTATTCCCTGGGCGATTACGCCGTTGCTGATGCTGGGAGGCGCGTTCCTCTGTTTTGAAGGGGTGGAGAAGGTGCTTCACAGCCTGGAGGCGCGCAAGCACAAAGAGGATCCTGCGCAACGGCAGCAGCGTCTTCAGGCGCTGGCGGAGCGCGATCCGCTGGCCTTTGAGCGTGACAAAGTGAAAGGGGCGATTCGCACCGATTTTATTTTGTCCGCGGAAATTGTCGCCATCACCCTCGGCATTGTGGCGGAAGCGCCGCTGCTCAATCAGATCCTGATCCTCTCCGGGATCGCGATTCTGGTCACTATCGGGGTCTATGGTCTGGTGGGCGTGATCGTTAAGCTGGACGACATGGGCTACTGGCTGGCGGAGAAACGCGCTGCGCTGGCGCAATGGCTGGGCAAAGGATTGTTAGTGGTAGCCCCCTGGCTGATGAAAGTGCTCTCCATCGTTGGGACGCTGGCGATGTTCCTTGTCGGCGGCGGAATTGTGGTTCACGGCATTGCGCCACTGCATCATGCCATTGAGCACTGGAGCGCGGGGCTGGGCGGGATATTGGCTTCCCTGCTGCCGGTCATTGCCAACCTGGTGCTGGGTTTTATCATTGGCGCAGTGGTGTTGGCGGGCGTGAAAGTGGTGAGCAGCCTGCGCCGGTCGGTGAAGTAGTGTGGTTGCACACAGCGCGACGGCGCTGCGTCGTCTACGCTAAAAGCGCGCCCGGCATCGACAGAACCCGGGGCGCTGACGTCGTCAGGTTTGCGCTACGTACTGCGAGAGAATGATGGATAAGCCACTTCGGTTGAAGATGAAAAAGCTCCGCCACCTGACTCGCCCGGCGCATGTGGTTAACGTCTGTTTTATCGTGGTGCTTTTTTTCTCCACGTTACTGATCTGGCGTGAAATCAACGTCCTGGAAGAGGCCTACGTGGCCAACCAGCGTAATAATCTGGCTAATGTCGCCCATGAAATGGATGGACTGCTGCAGTTCAACATCGACCGGATGATGTTTTTTCGCCACGGTATGCAGTCTGCGCTTGAACAGCCGCTCGATATCGACGTATTGCGTAGTGCCAGCCAGCGCTATCTGAGCCAGCGTCACCAGGAGGCCTGGCGTGTGGCGCTGCCGAACCGTCGTACGCTGCCGGTGTTTGGCGTCTCGGGCAGCGTCGTCGGTAACAACCCTATGCTGCTGAAGGACGATCCGCTCGCGGCTGATGAACTGATGGCGACGCTGGAGCTGGGGTATCTGTTGAATCTGACGCAACATAACCGCGATTTCGCGGAGCGAATGCAGTATATCTCCCGCAGTGGTTTTTTCACCTCGACCCTGCCGCTGCGGGACGAGTCGCAGGTGATGACCCACTATTCGCAAGCCATCGGCGCCCTCTGGTTTACCCGACAGAGCCAGCGGAATAATCCGGGGCGGGGCGTTATCTGGCAAACCTTTCCTGACGACGATCCACAGATGGAAGAGCAAGTGGTCACCGCCTCGATACCGCTGGATTTCGCCGGCTACTGGCGCGGGGTGCTGGCGATGGACTTCTCGGTCAGTGAAATAAAAGCGTTTTTGGTCAGCGCCATGCAGGGGGGGCAGGAGGGGGAGTACCAGCTTTATGATAGCCATTTGAACCTGCTGGCCTCTTCCGCGCCGGGGAATGTCCTGACGCTTTTGTCCCCCCGTGAACAGGAGTTGCTCAGCCGCGCGTTTGTCCATGATAACCAGGGGGGACTGCGCTTGCTGACGCGCTATATCAGCTGGGCCAAACTGCGCAATTTTGACGGCGTGCTGCTGCGGATCCACACTCTGCGGGAAGGCGTGCGGGGCAATTTTGGCACCATCACCATCGCCCTGACCCTGATGTGGGTGCTCTTCACCTTAATGCTATTGCTCTCCTGGCTGGTGATCCGCCGCATGGTCCGCAATATGAGCGTCCTGCAAACCTCCCTCGAATGGCAGGCATGGCACGATGCCTTAACCCGTCTGCTCAATCGCGGGGCGCTGTTTGAACAGGCGATGGCGGTAGCCAGCGCCTGCCAGCGCAGTGGACGACCGTTGGCGGTGATCCAGCTCGATCTGGATCACTTCAAACGCATTAACGATCGCTATGGTCATCAGGCGGGCGACAGAGTGCTATCGACGGTGGCCAGTACCCTTGCCAGCACCGTTCGTGAGGGCGATTTGCTGGGCCGCGTGGGTGGGGAGGAGTTTTGTGTCGTGCTGCCGGATACCACGCTTCAGGAAGCGGCGGTGGTGGCAGAGCGGCTACGCCTGCGTATCCAGCTCCGGGAGGTCTTTTTGCATAACAATGTGACGCTGCGGGTCAGTGCGTCGCTGGGGGTCAGTGCCAGTGAAGAGCAGGGGGAGTATCAGTTTGAAGCCTTGCAGTCGGTAGCCGATCGTCGTCTCTATCAGGCAAAGCAGAATGGCCGCAATCAGGTCTGCTTTGACAGCGAAGCGTGAGCAAAACGTTTCGCCCGAATCAGCTAAAATGAGATTTTTCTTAAAGTGTTCGACAGGGATCGCGCTATCGAATGAAACCGGTTTGCGGCGAAGCCTTCTCGCATCAGCCCTGTAGCCATGTTCCTTGCAAAGCGCCAACATTCTCAATAATTTGCGGCATGAATATCTCTTGTCATGCAAAATAATTGAGGATAATGTTTTAACGCATCGGATTTCCCGGTGTAACGAATTTTCAAGTGCTTCTTGCATTAGCAAGTTTGATCCCGACTCCTGCGAGTCGGGATTTTTTTCGTCCACCGTTAGCGGTTGACTTCACTGGCGCTGAAATCGTGAATATCGAGCTCGAAGGCCTCCGCCAGTTCGCGCCAGGTATGGGCTCCTCGACCATCAATACTGGCACGATGCGGGTCATCCAGTGTGCGATGGACCTCGCTTTCGCTAATCTCATTAATCGCTGCCAGCAGAGCATCAACATTGATATCAACGTCGTTCCCGGCCTGGCCTGTCAATCGATTCTTCATCATTACCCCCTCGCTGAGCGTCGCTCAAGCCTCTTTAAGTATAGTCAGTCTAAAAAAACAACAGTCATGGGCCGCAACGCTGCGAGTTGCGTTGTTTTGTTCTACACTGGCTGAAAAATAGAGGAGATTGAATATGCAGGTGAACGATCGTGTCACGGTGAAGACCGACGGTGGCCCACGTCGATCGGGGGTAGTGCTGGCAATTGAGTCGTTTAGTGAAGGGACGATGTATCTGGTTTCGCTGGAAGACTATCCTTTAGGGATCTGGTTTTTCAATGAAGTGGGGCACCCGGATGGGATCTTCGTCGAAAAAGAAACCTCATAAAACGGGACTGGCGGAACCACCGCCAGTTTGTTTCAGCGCAGGTTCACCTGAATACCTGAAGTGACGTTTTCGGTAAGCCGAACGATATGGTAAATCACCTGTTTATTGTGCGTCTGTATTTTCTTTTTAATATTGCCTTTATGTGACGATACCGTCTTCGCTTTGATGTTCATTTGCGTTGAAATTTGCGACGTGCCATGCCCGGCCATCCACATTTGCAGCATATTGGATTCAGTCTTACTCAGCGATAAAGTCGGTAAATTTAATTGCCCCAGACTGCTGTTTTTGTATTTAAGATAATTAACCAGAATAACATCAAGGTCTTTTGGCGTTATCGATTTAGAACTGATCAGCAGGTTTTTCCGTACCCGCAAATAGCGGTCAAAATGAATGTTTGCCAGCGACATAAAGATAACAAACAGCGTCGCCGGGTTTTGCGTAATGATCTGGCGAATAATGCCATTACTTTCATCATCATGCACGAAGCAGTCTTCATTAAGAAACACCACTGCCGGACAGCACGAGGCGCAATGTTTTTGCAGATCTGCCGCGCAATGGACCTCAACGATTTCCTGTTTTTTAATTCCCCGACTGGTCAGATAACCCGTTAAGCCTAACCGGGTATAGCTGCACAAATCCATAATCATCGTTGACATGACCCATCCTCAATCAACACGTAACGATATTCACTTCACACTCACTTTGTGAAGCAGTCCTTGCGAGCGGTATATAGTAGGTTTAAGAAAGAACCCATTAGTTCCATTAAACTATTCCGCATCTATGCATATAATTTGCCAGGAAAACTCTTAAAGTAAAGTCGAGAACCGGTAGTGTGAGCGGATTAAAAACAAAAAGTGCCCACAGATGCTATGGTTAGGCCCCAAACAATATTTTATTTTCGGAATTTCCTTATTTCAAATGAAGGTCGGATTGCCGGCTTCTGTCTTGCCCGGTTTTTCCGCCTGGGGCGGGGGTGGAAGGCTTAACGCTTTAATGCCACAATACTTTTTTATCGGCTTGTGGGATGAATGATGAAACAGTTAGTTTTTGCTGGCATGGTGTTGGCGCTGGCCGGATGTGTGCAGGTTGATCATTACGATGACGTCGTTAAAGCGCCGGCGCCGGCTGGCCTTGAGGGCTACTGGCAATCGAAAGGGCCGCAGAGTGAAATGATGAGCCCTGACGCGATCGCCAGCCTGATCGTCACCAAAGAAGGGGATACCTTCGACTGCCGCCAGTGGCAGCGCGTGATCGCGCAGCCGGGTAAACTGATGAACCGCGATAACCAGATCTACAATGTTACGGCTTCCCTGGATATCTATCCGATCGAGCGTGAGGGTAATACCCTCTCCTACGACCGTATGACGTTGACCCGTGTTGAACGCCTCACCCCCGAGTGCGAAAAGGCGTGGGCCAAAGTGCGTACGACAGGGACCGTCAGCGCGCCGGTCTCCGCGCGCTGAGGTTCCGGCGGGCCCGTTCGGCCCGCCAGGTACATCGCCCGCTGACTACAGCACGGCTTCCATCACCCACACGCTCACGCTGCCCCCGTTGCAGGTAAAGGTCGCGCTACCGTCGTCGTCGGTTTCGACAATCTCTTCCCGGTTGCCGAGAAAATCCCGCCAGCGTTTATTGCCATAGTTCTCGCCCAGCGTCAGGGTCTTTTCTCCTTCATCACCATTGGACATCACTACCACGCAGCCGGGATCCTCGTCGGTGCCGCTACGGCTGAAGGCAATACAGTTGGGGTGATCGAACCACAGCGTTTGCACGCCGTGAGCAAAGCGCTGACGGGCGTCGATCAGTTCATGCAGTTGTTCGATAACGGGCATCTCAATGGCGTAGGTTTGTCCATCGCCGCCGGTATCTTCATAGGATGCGCCGAAAAGATCGGCATAAAAGACCGACGGCACGCCATTTTCACGCAGCAGGATCAGCGCATAGGCAAGGGGCTTGAACCAGGGTTCAACCGGCGCCTCAAGGGCCTGCAGCGGCTGCGTATCATGGTTTGTCACCAGCGTCACAGCGTGAAAAGGGTCGGCTTCCACCAGCGTGCCGCTGAAGATCTGACTCATGTCATAGTCGCGTCCCTGGCGTGAGGCTTCATGAAATTTCATCTGCAGCGGGGCATCGAACAGCATCGTCTTGCCCTCGACCAGGTCGATATACTGCTGGAGCTTTTCCACCTCATGGGACCAGTACTCCGCGACAATAAACAGCGGCTGCGGCGCCACCTCCTGGACGTGCTCGATCCACACTTTGTAAAACCAGGCGGGGATATGCTTCACGGCATCAAGACGAAAACCATCGCAGCCGGTCTGCTCCATGACCCAGCGCGCCCAGTATTTGATCTCCTCGGTAACGGCGTGATTACGAAAATCAATGTTGGCACCCATCAGGTAGTCGAAGTTGCCAAGCTCATCGTCGACCTGCTCGTTCCAGCCTTCGCCGGTGTAATCGTTGACGATTTTAAACACGCCATCTTCCGTCGGGTTCTCAATGTGGTCGATGCCGCTAAAGCATTTATAGTCCCAGACAAATTGCGAATACTGCCCGGCTCGCACCGGAAAGGTATAGCGAGTCCATGCCTCGCATTCAATGATCTCCTCGGCAATCTGGGTGCGATCCTGCTCATCGACGCGCTGCACCTGTAGGGTTTCTTTTTCATCGGCGCCCATTTTGTGGTTCACCACCACATCCAGCAGCACGGCGATATCATGCTCTTTCAGAGCCTTCATCGCCGCCAGCAGCTGCGCTTTATCGCCATATTTGGTGGCGACTGATCCCTTTTGATCAAACTCACCGAGGTCGAAGAGATCGTAGGTGTCATAGCCGACGGAATAACCGCCCGAGGCGCCTTTATAGGCGGGCGGCAACCAGACCATATTGATGCCGATTTCATTCAGACTGGGGGCCAGCGCTTCGACTTCACGCCACAATTCGCCGCCGGCGGGGTAGTACCAGTGAAAACATTGCAACAAAGTGGGGTTTTTCATCTTCCATGCTCCAGACGTCAACAGGCTGACCTTTGCAGTATGGGAGATATCCCGCAAAACGGGTGAGGAAAGCCCTGATTTTCGCTATACCCTAACAGGGATCATATATAATAAATTGGCATAAGATGTAGCGTAACGATGTTGGTGTGAGGCTGTTAAGCGCCTTACACTACAGGAAAATCCTAACCTTCGGGGTATCTATGAAATTAGCACTTCTGGGTCGTCAGGCGCTGATGGGCGCGATGGCCGTTGTTTTGATGGCTGGCGTTAGCGTGAAAACTTTTGCAGCGGAAAACCTGCTCAATCAGGTTAAAGAGCGCGGTACCCTGCGTGTGGGCCTCGAAGGCACCTATCCTCCTTTTAGCTTCCAGGGTGATGACGGCAAGCTGACCGGATTTGAAGTGGAGTTTGCCAACGAGCTGGCGAAACATCTTGGTGTGAAAGCCGATCTCAAACCGACCAAATGGGACGGTATGCTGGCTTCGCTGGACTCCAAACGCATCGACGTGGTGATTAACCAGGTCACTATCTCCGATGAGCGTAAGAAGAAATACGATTTCTCAACCCCGTACACCATCTCTGGCGTGCAGGCGCTGGTGAAGAAAGGTAACGAAGGCGCGATTAAAACCGCGGCGGATCTGAAAGGCAAGAAAGTCGGCGTCGGACTGGGCACTAACTATGAAGAGTGGCTGCGTCAGAACGTCCAGGGCGTTGATGTCCGCACCTATGATGATGACCCGACGAAATACCAGGATCTGCGCGTAGGCCGTATTGACGCCATTCTGGTTGACCGTCTGGCCGCGCTGGATCTGGTGAAGAAAACCAACAATACGCTGGCGGTAACCGGTGATGCGTTCTCCCGTCAGGAGGCTGGCGTGGCGCTGCGCAAAGGCAACGACGATCTGCTGAAAGCGGTAGACGCCGCGATTGCGGATATGCAGAAAGATGGCTCCCTGAAGGCGTTGTCAGAGAAATGGTTTGGCGCTGACGTGACGAAATAACGGTCAGTGGTGAAAAAAGGCGCTCCTGGAAGCGCCTTTTTTTATTTAGCGCGTAACTGTGTGCATAATGAAGCATAACTGAGTCAGGAGGGGCCATGTCACTGCAAAATTTAACCCGCTTTCCGCGTCTGGAATTAATTGGCGCACCGACGCCGCTGGAGTATCTGCCGCGTTTGTCCGATCACCTTGGGCGCGAGATTTTTATCAAACGCGATGATACAACGCCGCTGGCAATGGGGGGCAACAAACTGCGCAAGCTGGAGTTTCTCGCCGCCGATGCGCTGCGTGAAGGGGCGGATACCTTAATTACCGCCGGCGCGATCCAGTCCAACCATGTGCGTCAGACGGCGGCGGTCGCCGCGAAACTGGGGCTGCACTGCGTGGCGCTACTGGAAAACCCCATCGGCACTCGGGCGGAGAACTATCTGAGCAATGGCAACCGCCTGCTGCTGGATCTGTTTAACACCCAGGTTGAGATGTGCGATGCCCTTTCCAATCCTGCCGCTCAGCTCGACGAGCTGGCGACCCGCATCGAGGCGCAGGGATATCGCCCCTACGTCATCCCGGTCGGCGGATCCAATGCGCTCGGGGCGTTAGGCTATGTGGAAAGCGCGCTGGAAATTGCCCAGCAGTGCGAAGGCGCGGTGGAGATCTCATCGGTGGTGGTGGCTTCCGGCAGCGCCGGTACGCATGCCGGGCTGGCTGTGGGGCTCGAACAGTTGATGCCGCAGGCGGAACTGATTGGGGTGACGGTATCGCGCTCTGTTGCTGACCAGCTGCCAAAAGTGGTGGCGCTGCAGCAGGCCGTGGCCAGCAGCCTCGAGCTGCAGGCGAAAGCCGACATCACCCTGTGGGATGATTACTTTGCCCCAGGCTACGGTACGCCGAACGAGGAAGGCATGGCCGCCGTGAAGCTACTGGCGGAGCTGGAAGGTATTTTGCTCGATCCGGTCTATACCGGCAAAGCGATGGCCGGGCTTATCGACGGCATTACGCAGAAGCGTTTTAAGGATGAAGGACCGATTTTGTTCGTCCATACCGGCGGGGCGCCGGCGCTGTTTGCCTATCATCCTCACCTCTAATACAGAAACGACAGCATGCAAGAAAGTATCCAACTGGTCATCGATTCCGCTCCTTTTCTGCTCAAAGGGGCCGTCTTTACGCTGCAGCTGAGCATTGGCGGGATGTTTTTCGGCCTGGTGCTGGGCTTTATCCTGGCGCTGATGCGCATGTCGCCCCTCTGGCCGGTAAAATGGCTGGCGCGCATGTATATCTCCATTTTTCGCGGCACGCCGCTTATCGCCCAGCTGTTTATGATCTACTACGGCTTGCCGCAGTTTGGCATCGAGCTTGACCCGATTCCGGCGGCGATGATCGGCCTGTCGCTCAATACGGCGGCCTACGCGGCGGAAACCCTGCGCGCGGCCATCGCTTCGATCGACAAAGGGCAATGGGAAGCGGCGGCCAGTATCGGCATGACGCCGTGGCAGACAATGCGCCGGGCCATCTTACCCCAGGCGGCGCGGGTCGCTTTGCCGCCGCTGTCCAACAGTTTTATCAGCCTGGTAAAAGATACCTCGCTGGCGGCGACGATCCAGGTGCCGGAGCTGTTCCGTCAGGCGCAGCTTATCACTTCCCGAACCCTGGAGGTCTTCACCATGTATCTGGCGGCCTCTCTGATTTACTGGGTGATGGCGACCGTCCTCTCCTCGCTGCAGAACTATTTTGAAAACCAGCTGAACCGCCAGGAGCGTGATCCGAAATGAGTGCGATAGAAGTGAAAAGCCTGGTGAAGAAATTCCATGGCCAGACGGTGCTCCACGGTATCGACCTGGAGGTACAGAAAGGGGAAGTGGTGGCGATCATCGGCCCCAGCGGCTCGGGTAAAACCACGCTGTTGCGCAGCATCAACCTGCTGGAGCAACCGGAGAGCGGCACCATCCGCGTTGGCGATGTGACCATCGACGCCGGCCGCAGCATGGGGTCACAGAAAGGACTCATCCGCCGACTACGCCAGCATGTTGGCTTTGTCTTCCAGAACTTTAATCTGTTTCCCCACCGTACGGTGCTGGAGAATATTATTGAGGGGCCGGTCATCGTAAAAGGTGAAGATAAGCAGGAGTCGATTGTGCGGGCGCGCGATCTGCTGGCGAAAGTGGGTCTCAGCGGTAAAGAGAATAGCTATCCGCGTCGCCTCTCCGGCGGTCAACAACAGCGGGTGGCTATTGCTCGCGCGCTGGCCATGCGTCCGGACGTGATCCTGTTTGATGAACCGACCTCAGCCCTCGATCCTGAGCTGGTGGGGGAGGTGCTCAACACCATCCGGCAGCTGGCGCAGGAGAAACGCACCATGGTTATTGTGACCCATGAGATGAGTTTCGCCCGCGACGTTGCCGATCGGGCCATCTTTATGGATCAAGGGCGCATTGTCGAGCAGGGAGAGGCGAAAGCGTTGTTCGCCTCCCCGCAGCAGCCGCGCACTCGCCAGTTCCTCGAAAAATTTCTGATGCAGTAAACCATGTGCTGGCGCGGCGGCTTTCCCGGGGGAGGGCCGCCGCGTTCAGCCTGTCTTCCCTGCGGCGCGCCACGCTCGTCGTCACCTCTTTGTGCGATCTCTCCCTGTGGCCGTATACACCGCTTCCCATCCCCCTTTGTAGGGTGTAGAAAATGACAAGAACGTGGGCACGAGGTTCTGCGCTGAGAACGGGAAAAAGGCAAGCCTTCAGACTAATAAATGCGACGGCGACAATATTTTATACATATAAATAAGATTTATGTGTTAGTTTTCTGTATTTATAATAATGATTATCAATCAGGAGTTATTTGCACAGCTATGAGGGACAATGATTTTTTCAGCTGGCGGCGGGATATGCTGCATCAATTTCAGTCCGTGGCTGCTGGTGAGGAGGTTTATAATCTCCTGCAACGAGAAACCGAAGCGCTGGAATATGATTACTACACGCTTTGTGTACGCCACCCGGTGCCTTTCACTCGCCCCCGCGTCACCTTCCAGTCGACCTATCCCCGCGCATGGATGTCGCACTACCAGGCCGAGAACTATTTCGCGATAGATCCGGTATTACGCCCGGAGAATTTTATGCGTGGTCATCTGCCATGGGAGGATGGGCTGTTTCGCGATGCGGTGGCATTATGGGACGGCGCCCGCGATCATGGTCTGAAAAAAGGGGTGACCCAGTGCCTGACCTTGCCCAACCATGCGCAGGGTTTTCTCTCCGTCTCCGCGAATAACCGTTTGCCGGACGCTTATCCTGAAGATGAACTGGAGATGCGCCTGCGCATGCTGACAGAGCTAAGCTTGTTGACGCTCCTGCGTCTGGAAGATGAGATGGTGATGCCGCCGGAAATGAAGTTCAGCCGCCGTGAACTGGAAATTCTGAAATGGACCGCGGAAGGGAAGACCTCGGCGGAGGTGGCGATGATTCTTTCTATTTCGGAAAATACGGTGAATTTCCACCAGAAGAATATGCAACGGAAATTCAATGCGCCGAACAAAACGCAGATAGCCTGTTATGCGGTGGCGACAGGGTTAATCTGAGAGCGCCTGTCGTTCTGCGTGCCAGACGTGACACCGGCTGTCAGGGATACTTTCAGCCGGCACAGGATTACTGACGGTAAGCTTGTTTAATTTGCTTAACGGTGCTGGAGAATACGGCGGCCTGAGCCTCATCTTCCATCTGCGCGATCTGCTTTTCCATTTTAATAATCACGCGACCCGCATCCGCCTGGCCCATCGCCTGCAGCATCAGCGTTATCAGCGCTTTCATGCAGGAGACTTCCTGCGCCAGTTCTTGATTATTTTCTGCAGTGGAAAAATCTGGTGTGCTCATCGATATCCTCGTTTACTCGCTGCGCTAATGCGCCTTACCCAATGTGAAGGCCGCGCAGTATACCACAAGCGACGGAAAAAAAAGGAGTGCTTAATTTCTGTTCTCTCATCTGAGCTGTGAATGATTCCGTGCTTCGGATAATACGTAATAGCCGCCAGACTGCCATTAATTTATTCCATTTATTTAGCACGTTAATATTTGTTACATATTTTGCCTCCTATTTATGCGCTACGTAATCTGTTGTGTTTTTTGTGCTTTCTGTATGAGGATTGTTAAAAAATAAGACCATGGCAACTGACTGTTCTCAATGACTTTCCACTGTGTGTGCACAGACATTGCCATAAATGAGAGTCAAATCGAGGCGAGGGCATTTTTTTGCCTTTTAAATTAGCAATAAAACCCGGTAATATGTGGGAGATAAAGTATCAGTAGCGTTATCCCTCATTCTGGAGATTATTCCTTTGATCAACGTTCTTCTTGTTGATGACCACGAACTGGTGCGCGCAGGGATACGACGCATTCTGGAAGATATAAAAGGGATTAAAGTCGCTGGCGAAGCCTGTTGCGGCGAGGACGCCGTGAAGTGGTGCCGGGCTAATTCCGCAGATGTCGTCCTGATGGACATGAACATGCCCGGGATCGGTGGTCTTGAAGCCACGCGCAAAATCGCGCGCTCCGTGGCGGGCACGAAAGTGATCATGCTCACCGTGCATACCGAGAACCCTCTACCTGCCAAGGTCATGCAGGCGGGGGCGGCGGGCTATCTCAGTAAGGGGGCAGCGCCGCAGGAAGTGGTGAATGCGATCCGTTGCGTGGCGTCCGGACAACGTTACATTGCCTCCGATATTGCTCAGCAAATGGCGCTAAGTCAGATTGAACCGGAAAAAACGGAATCGCCGTTTGCCAGTTTGTCTGAACGCGAATTGCAGATTATGCTGATGATCACCAAAGGTCAGAAGGTGAATGAGATCTCAGAGCAGCTCAATCTGAGTCCCAAAACGGTTAACAGCTATCGTTACCGAATGTTCAGCAAATTAAACATTCATGGCGATGTGGAGCTGACCCACCTGGCAATTCGCCATGGCCTGTGTAATGCGGAGTCGTTAGCAAGCCAGTGAGTGATGTTTTTGACGCAAAAGCTTTCCTGAAAACGGTGACTAGCCAGCCCGGTGTGTATCGGATGTATGATGCTGGCGGGACCGTCATCTATGTTGGCAAAGCCAAAGATCTGAAAAAGCGGCTCAGCAGCTATTTTCGCAGCAATCTCGCGTCGCGTAAAACCGAAGCGCTGGTGGCGCTGATTGCGCAGATTGACGTGACCGTCACCCACACCGAGACGGAAGCGCTGCTGCTGGAGCACAACTATATCAAGCTGTACCAGCCGCGTTACAACGTGCTGTTGCGCGATGATAAGTCTTATCCTTTTATTTTCCTCAGCGGTGATACTCATCCACGTCTGGCGATGCATCGCGGCGCCAAACATGCGAAAGGCGAGTACTTTGGTCCTTTCCCCAACGGCTATGCCGTGCGGGAGACCCTGGCGCTGCTGCAGAAAATCTTTCCTGTTCGCCAGTGCGAAAATAGCGTCTATCGCAACCGCTCGCGTCCCTGCCTGCAGTATCAGATTGGCCGCTGTCTGGGGCCGTGCGTGGCGGGGCTGGTCAGCGAAGAAGAGTATGCTCAGCAGGTTGAATATGTACGGCTGTTCCTTGCCGGCAAGGACGATCAGGTCCTGACCCAGCTCATCGCCAGAATGGAGAAAGCGAGCCAAAGTCTGGAGTTTGAAGAGGCCGCGCGCATTCGCGACCAGATTCAGGCCGTGCGCCGGGTGACGGAGAAACAGTTTGTTTCTAACACCGGCGACGATCTTGACGTTATCGGCGTCGCCTTTGAGGCCGGAATGGCCTGCGTCCATGTGCTGTTTATCCGCCAGGGCAAAGTGCTGGGCAGCCGGAGCTACTTCCCGAAAGTCCCGGGCGGCACTGAGCTGGGAGAGGTCGTGGAGACGTTTGTCGGTCAGTTCTACCTGCAGGGTAGCCAGATGCGCACCCTGCCGGGCGAGATTTTGCTCGACTTCAACCTCGGCGATAAGACGCTGCTGGCCGATTCGCTGTCGGAACTGGCGGGGCGCAGAATCAATGTGCAGACTAAACCGCGCGGCGACCGGGCGCGTTACCTTAAGCTGGCGCGCACCAATGCCGCGACGGCGTTAACCACCAAGTTGTCTCAGCAGTCGACCATTCATCAGCGTCTGCAGGCGCTGGCCACCGTGCTGGAGCTGCCGGCCGTGAAGCGGATGGAGTGCTTTGATATCAGCCACACTATGGGCGAGCAGACCGTGGCGTCCTGCGTGGTGTTTGACAGCAATGGCCCACTGCGTGCGGAGTACCGGCGCTACAATATCACCGGCATCACCCCAGGGGATGACTATGCGGCGATGAATCAGGTCCTGCGTCGACGCTATGGTAAAGTGATTGATGACAACAAAATTCCGGATGTGATCCTGATAGACGGCGGAAAGGGGCAGCTGGCACAGGCGAAAGCGGTGTTTGCCGAACTGGACGTTCCCTGGGATAAACATCATCCGCTGCTGCTGGGCGTGGCGAAAGGCAGCGATCGTAAAGCCGGCCTGGAAACGTTATTCTTTGAACCGGAAGGTGAGGGGTTTAGCCTGCCGCCGGATTCGCCCGCCCTGCACGTAATCCAGCACATCCGCGATGAATCGCACGATCATGCGATTTCCGGACATCGTAAAAAACGGGCGAAAGTGAAGAGCACCAGCTCGCTTGAGACTATCGAGGGAGTGGGGCCGAAGCGTCGCCAGATGCTGCTGAAGTATATGGGAGGGCTGCAGGGGCTGCAGCAGGCCAGCGTCGAGGAAATTGCCAAAGTACCGGGCATCTCTCACGGTCTGGCAGAAAAGATCTTCTACTCGTTGAAACATTAGGGGCTCTGTAGCAACATAGGGCTAATTTTTACTTACAACAGATAGTTACCCGTCACTATGCAATTTAATATCCCTACGTTGCTTACTCTGTTTCGCGTCATCCTGATCCCGTTCTTTGTGCTGGCGTTTTATCTCCCCTTTAGCTGGGCGCCGTTTGCCTGCGCGCTGATTTTCTTTGTCGCCGCCGTGACCGACTGGTTTGATGGTTTTCTGGCCCGTCGCTGGAATCAGAGCACCCGGTTTGGCGCCTTCCTGGATCCGGTGGCGGATAAAGTCATGGTGGCTATCGCCATGGTGCTGGTTGCCGAGCACTATCACACCTGGTGGGTCACGCTGCCGGCGGCGACCATGATTGCCCGTGAAATTATTATTTCGGCACTGCGCGAATGGATGGCTGAGCTGGGGAAACGCAGCAGCGTGGCGGTCTCGTGGATTGGCAAAGTCAAAACGACCGCACAGATGGCCGCCCTGGTATGGATGCTGTGGCGTCCTTATCCGTGGGTTGAGTGGGCCGGGATCGCGCTTTTCCTCGTAGCTGCGGTGCTGACGCTGTGGTCGATGCTGCAGTATCTGAACGCAGCGCGCGGCGATTTGCTTGATCAGTGATCGTTTCGCCGTTATTTTCAGCAAACGATGCAAAGTTGCGAAAAATACCGTTGACTCACCGCGAGAGATAAGTAGAATGCAACGC
Organism: Klebsiella sp. D-Nf1; assembly: GCF_002810515.1. Lineage (NCBI taxonomy): Bacteria > Pseudomonadati > Pseudomonadota > Gammaproteobacteria > Enterobacterales > Enterobacteriaceae > Klebsiella > Klebsiella sp. D-Nf1. The sequence continues at coordinate 1,881,695 of NZ_PIOK01000001.1, read as the reverse complement.
ATCGAACGGCAGCACAGTCTTCCAGACGATAACAAAATCAAGTAATTAGCAAATAACTTGATAATGCGGGAATAGCTCAGTTGGTAGAGCACGACCTTGCCAAGGTCGGGGTCGCGAGTTCGAGTCTCGTTTCCCGCTCCAGATTATCAGCATCGGCAGTTGCGGGTGCTTCAGTATTAAAGGCGCGTTAGCAAAGCGGTTATGTAGCGGATTGCAAATCCGTCTAGTCCGGTTCGACTCCGGAACGCGCCTCCACTTTATATCCCGAGCCCGGATGGTGGAATCGGTAGACACAAGGGATTTAAAATCCCTCGGCGTTCGCGCTGTGTGGGTTCAAGTCCCACTCCGGGTACCATTGGGATAAAAGCAGAATAATCAAAGCAATAAGCAGTGTCGTGAAACCACCTACGGGTGGTTTTTTGTTTCTGTCCCTCCCTTTTCCTGACATCCTTGTAAGATAACCTTCTTCTACCCTTCAGATTAGGCCGTTCAGTCAACCTTTCATTTGTCCCAGGACAAAACGATCTCTCCTTGCTACTATCAACCGGATTCGTATCCCAGCCTGCCGGAGGCATCATGTTCACAGGGCTTTGCGCATTTCCGCTGACGCCGCTGCATCAGCAGCATATTGATGAAAAGGCGTTTATCCGTATTCTCTCTCGTCTTACCGATACCCGCGTCGACTCGCTGGGCATCTTGGGCTCGACCGGCAGCTACGCTTATCTGAGTCGTGAGCAGCGCAAGCGGGTGGTGCAGGTGGCGAAAGCGCATGTTGGGTCGATCCCGATGATGGTCGGTGTCGGCGCCATCGCCACCAGCGAGGTGCTGCGCCTGGTGGAGGATGCCCAGCAGGCCGGGGCGGATGCGTTATTACTGCCGATGATGTCCTATCAGCCGCTTTCTGCGGAGGAGATCTTTGCCTTTTACGAAGAGGTCTGTCGGCACGTCTCGGTTCCGGTTTGCCTGTATGACAATCCCCGCACCACTCACGTCACGCTGGCGGATGAGCTGCAGGGGCGCATCGCCGCCTTGCCGGCCATCGCCTCGATTAAAATTCCCGGTTTGCCTGAGCCACAGGCGCGTGAACGGCTGGCAACGTTGCGCCGTCATCTTCCTGCCCGCGTTACGCTTGGCGCCAGCGGCGACGCCCTGGCGACGGCGGGATTGCAGGCCGGTTGCGAAGTCTGGTACTCGGTTTGCGGCGGGCTCTTTCCCCAACTTTCGGGGGCGCTGGTAAGGGCGATTCGTACTGGCGACGCGGCGCAGGTTGCGGCGCTGAATGCGCAGCTGACCCCTCTCTGGCGATGCTTTGACCGCTATGGCGGCAGCCTGCGGGTGATAGCCAGCGCGGCGGCCATTCTCGGGCTGTGCGATCCTGACTGTCTTCCCCGGCCCTTGCTGCCGTTAGGGGAGGAGGCCATTCGCGACGTGGCGGCGGCGCTGCACGGCCTGGCCTGATGTGCATGGGCAGGCGGATTGCCGCGCCGGGTGGCTTTCTGTCGGCAATTCGGCTACTGTAGGCCCGATTTTTACCATGCGAGCCTGTGAATGAATACCGGACCTTTAAACGAAAACGAACTGGAATGGCTGGACGAAACGCTGGCGAAATACGCCACCGAAGGCGCTATTCTGGATGTGTCTGAACTGGATGGCCTGCTGACGGCTATCCTCTCTGCACCGACTGATATCGAACCAGCCCAGTGGCTGGTGGCCATCTGGGGCGGGGCGGACAATGTGCCGCGCTGGGCCAATGACCGCGAGCGCGATCGCTTTGTCGATCTGACGCTGCAGCATATGAGCGACATCGCCGAACGGCTGGAGTCCTATCCCGAACAGTTCGAACCGCTGTTTGGCACCCGCGAAGCGGAAGGTCAGGAACTGACGATCGTCGAAGAGTGGTGCTTTGGCTACCTGCGCGGCGTAGCGCTGAGCGACTGGTCGACGCTGCCCGCTGAGCTTCAGCCAGCCCTGGACGCGATTGCACTCCACGGCAGCGAGGCGCAGTTTACCGCGCTGGATAATCTGACGGCGGATGAGTTTATCGACAGCATCGAGCGTATCACGCCGGCGGCGCTGGCGCTTTACCAGTACTGGATGGCGAATCCGCAGCCGGTGGTGGTTCCGCAGCCGGTCAGAAATGAGGCGAAGGTCGGACGCAACGATCCCTGCCCGTGCGGGAGCGGAAAAAAGTATAAGCAGTGCTGCTTAGCAAAATAAAACCAGGGGCCGGCCGGCCCCTTTTTTTATCCCACCGCAGGCAGCAGTCCGGCGACGATACTGAACTGAATCGCCACGATACCGATCCCGCACAGCAGAACCAGCCACAGCGCCGGCGCGCCGCCGACCACTCTCCAGGCAGCCTGCGGATGTTGTCGGCGGCTCTTCATTGCCAGCAGAGCCGGCAACATCAGGGCCAGCACGGCGAGTGCCACCCCGGCGTAGCCCAGGGCCATAACAAAACCGCGGGGATAGAACAGGGCGAACGCCACCGGCGGCAGGAAGGTGATTGCTCCACTCTGCAGACGCCCACTCACGCTGTTTTTGCGTTGAAACACATCGGCCAGATAATCAAACAAGCCGAGCGAGACGCCGAGGAATGAGGTCGCCAGCGCGAGGTCGGCAAACAGGTGTACGGCCAGCTCCACGTGTGGAGACGCCACCACTTCGCGGATCGCCTCCAGCAGACCGTTCAGACCGGCGTTTTTGGCCAGCAGGGCGGTGAACGCGGGAGGGTTGATACTCCCCAGCGTCGCCAGCTGCCAGAAAATATAAGCCACCAGCGGAATAAAGCTGCCGATAATAAATACCCGGCGCAGTTTGCGGATATCGCCGCCAAGATAGCTGACGATGCTCGGCACGCTGCCGTGAAAGCCAAAGGAGGTAAAGATCACCGGAATAGCCGACAGCGCCAGGCCTTGCTCAACCGGCAGCGTCAACAAATTGACTTGATGAATATGCGGCATCAGTAGCGCCAGCATAATCACCAGAAAGATGATTTTGGCGCTAAACAGGAAGCGATTGAATAAGTCGACCAGCGAGGTACCGATGCACACCACCGCCCCGCCCAGTGCTGTAAATAACAGTACCCCGGCCGCCGGCGGCAGCTGCCAGTCCAGCCACTGGTTGAGGCTGGAAGCGAGCAATTCACCGGCGCCACTGATATAGGCCGCCGTGAGGGCATACAGCAGAAACAGCATGCAGAACCCGGTAATCCACTGCCCGTAGCGGCCCAGATAGCGTGCGGCCAGGGAGCCGAGCCCCATGTCGGCAGGCACGTGCTGGTAGACTTCCAGCAACAACAGGGCGGTATAGCACATCAGTGCCCACAAGGTGAAAAGTAAACCCAGCGTGACGGTAAACCCAACGCCGGCGGCGGCCAATGGCATCGCCAACATTCCTGCACCGATAGTGGTGCCAGCTACGATTAAAATACTGCCCAGAGTGCGGTTTTTCACGCTTTTCGCTATCCCTACAGCAAATAACAATAAATTATGCCGCGCAGAGTAGGGGATATTACGGCATTCGTCAAATGAGGGTTACAATGGGTGTAATGTAAACTTTACGAACTTAAAGGGGGGAAAGCCTGCGCTGGCGCAAGGCGCCGATGGCATGGCTGGCCTAAGCTGGTGGTTTTCAGGAGGGGTTATGTCTTCTATTCATGGTCATGAAGTACTGCAGATGATGCTCGCCTCGGGTGAGTCCTGGACGGTCGCCTCGCTGGAGGCCGCCATTCGCCACCGCTTTGGCGAAGAGGCGCGGTTTCACACCTGTTCAGCAGCGAATCTAAGCGCCGCAGAGCTGGTAGCGTTTTTAGAGAAAAAAGGCAAATTTATTGCCAGAGAAGAAGGCTTTACTACCGCAGAAAATAAGATTTGCCGGCATTAAAAGGGCCGCGACACGGGTTGTCGCGGCGCGGGAGATTAATTCTGTGTGTCGAGGGTAGCCAGTTCTTTATCGATAAAGTACAGACCTTCGCCACTTTTTCCAACGAGAGTCAGTTTATCAATCACCGATTTAAATAATTTCTCTTCTTCGTGCTGTTCAGCAACATACCACTGCAGGAAATTAAAGGTCGGGTAATCCTGACTGGTCATGGCGGCGTGCGCCAGTTCATTAATTTTTTGCGTGATCAGCTGCTCGTGCTCATAGGTCTGGCGGAACAGCTCGTCCAGTGAGGCATATTCGGCAAACGGGGAGGCGATAGCGTTGATGCGCGGCAGGCTACCGGTGTCGGTCAGGTAGTCGAACAGGCGCTGCATATGGGTCATCTCTTCCTGGGCATGGCGACGCAGGAAGGCCGCTGCGCCTTCAAAACTGTGGTAACTGCACCAGGCGCTCATCTGCTGATAAAGAAGAGAAGAATAAAGTTCAAGATTCATCTGTTCATTCAGTTTGTCGATCATTTCCGTTTTCAGCATTGTCGCGCTCCTGGAATTAAAAATAGATGTTATAGGATGCCACTATAATTTGTTATTTAATTATTTGCAAAAAGTAAATTTAAAAATATTTTATTTAAAATGCTAATGGGAATAACACGCATTGGCAGTTTAATAATAAATGAGAATGGTTTTAATTTATTATTAATCGTATTGGAAAATCAAATGACCTTCCAACTGGCTGACGAAGTTCAAACCACGAGGTGGGGTTGCTTGCCTGGGGGCGTGGACCTGGCGACTGGACCGGCGGAGAGGGTGAAAGTGTGAAGCGCTGCGTAATTTTTAAAACAACTTTTCATAAAATTTGAAAGTTTGTTTTTCAGGTAGTAGAGTGCAGTCAACGCCAATGACATTCTGCGGGCAGGCCCGCACAGCATTCAGGAGAGTAAACCATGAAGATTGCACTGATGATGGAGAACAGCCAGGCGAACAAAAACGCCATCATCCTTAAGGAGCTTAACGCCGTTGCCGACGAAAAAGGATTCCCGGTGTACAACGTCGGCATGAGCGATGAGCACGATCATCATCTGACCTACATTCACCTCGGGATCATGGCCAGCATCCTGCTGAATTCGAAAGCGGTCGACTTCGTGGTCACCGGCTGCGGTACCGGTCAGGGGGCGCTGATGTCGCTGAATATTCACCCGGGCGTGGTCTGCGGCTACTGTATCGATCCGGCGGACGCGTTCCTGTTTGCTCAGATCAACAATGGTAATGCGCTGTCGCTGCCGTTTGCCAAAGGTTTCGGCTGGGGCGCGGAGCTGAATGTACGCTTTATCTTTGAAAAAGCGTTTACCGGCCGCAACGGCGAAGGCTATCCGCCGGAGCGCAAAGAGCCGCAGGTGCGAAATGCCGGGATCCTCAACCAGGTTAAAGCGGCAGTGGTAAAAGAAAACTATCTCGACACCCTGCGCGCCATCGATCCGGAGCTGGTGAAAACCGCGGTATCTGGCCCGCGCTTCCAGCAGTGCTTCTTCGAAAACTGTCAGGATAAAGCAATCGAAGCCTTCGTTCGCCAGATCGTCGGTTAACCGTCATCAGGGCCAGCGCCCCTGGCCCTTCCATCATTTATGTCTTCTTCTCCGACACGCTGCTGCCGGCCGTTTTGGCCAGATGCAGGCTGTCGATCATCCCCACCAGACAGATCAACGCGATAAAGACAAACGACAGGCGAAAGCTGATCCCCGGCAGCGTGGAAAGGTGCAGCCAGTCGCCGACCTGCTCACCCAGGCGAATACCAATTGCCCCGAGCGTGATCCCCAGCCCCACAGCCAGCTGCGACGCGGTACTGAACAGCGTATTGGCATCACTCATCTGCGCGGCGGGGACATCGGCAAAAGCCAGTGTGCTCACGCCCGTAAACTGGATTGAGCGAAATACTCCGCCGAGATAAAGGATCAGCATGATGGCCCAGACCGGCGTCTGCGGCGTGAGCAGCGCGCAGGCCAGCAGTGAACAGACGTTCAGCGCACCGTTGATCAACAGCAGCCGGCGAAAGCCCAGCCAGCGGATCAGCGGCGTGGTGGCGGGTTTGATGGTCAAATTGCCGACAAACACCGCCAGCACCAGCAGGCCGGAGTGGAAGGGATCCATGCCGAACCCTACCTGAAACAGCAGCGGCAGCAGAAAGGGGACCGCGCTGATGGAGGAGCGGAACAGCGAGCCGCCGTACATCGTCACCCGGAACGTAGGCACCTGTAGCGCGTCGAGACGAACCATCGGCGCCGTCGCCCGGCGGAAGTGGCGTATAGCATATGCCAGACAGCCGAAGCCAAGCGCGGCGAGGGCCAGCGTCGGCCAGATCTGCGGCTGGCGATCGCCGAGCCGTTCCATCGCGGTGACCAGACTGACCATCGCGACTGCGGTGGTGATAAAGCCGGTGAGATCGAAGGAGCGCCGTTCCGTTTCGCGAATATCAGGGATAATGCGCAGCGCAAGGATGATGGCTGCAAGGCCCAGCGGGACATTGATAAAGAAGATCCAGTGCCAGCTGGCGTAGCGGGTGATAAAGCCGCCTAAAGGCGGGCCGATAATGGGGGCCACCAGCGCCGGCCAGGTGAGGGTAGCGATGGCTTTGATCAGCAGGTGTTTCGGCGTGGTTCGCAGTACCGCCAGGCGACCGACGGGGACCATCAGCGCGCCACCGATCCCCTGCAGGATACGCATGGCGACAAAGGTATGCACCTCGGTGGAGAGGCCGCAGAAGACCGAGGCAAGGGTAAAGATCGCCAGGGCGAGGGTAAAAATAGCGCGAGCGCCGAAGCGATCGGCGATCCAACCGCTGGCTGGGATCAGTACCGCGAGGGTGATCAGATAGGCGCTGATGCCGATATTCAGTTCGACCGCGGTGACGCCAAAATCTTTCGCCATATCGGGCAGCGCGGTGGCGATCACCGTCCCGTCGAGAAACTCCATAAAAAAAGCACCGGCCACCAGCAGCGCAGGCGCTGAAAAAGCACGTTCGTCTCTGGAAGAGATCGTGGTAGTCATGTTGTTAATGCCATCAAGAGTGTGAACCTGGGCAAAGCGGCAGGAGAAGTTCCGCCAGCCAGTAGGGCAGATAAAAAAACCTGCGACGGCAGGTTTTTTTATCTGTGACGATTTAGGGTACTATTACGCTCCTGAAAAAAGGAGTAATTAATGTCTCAACATCTTACCGAACACGATGAGCTGGTTTCCGATGTGGTTGCCTGCCAGCTGGTTATCAAACAGATCCTCGACGTCATTGACGTCATTGCGCCCGTGGAAGTGCGTGAAAAAATGACCACTCAGCTGAAAGCTATCGACTTCGCCAGCCATCCGGCCTCTGCCGACCCGGTGACCCTTCGCGCGGTGCAAAAAGCGATCGCGTTGATTGAGCTGAAGTTTACCCCGCAGGAAGAAACGCATTAATAACAGGCCTCGCCGGTCACCGGCGGGGCCTTCTTCTTTAATGGGAAATCACGGTCTGCGCAGGCGCAGGGGCCGTATCTTTGAACAACTTGCTGTTGCCCCAGCACTCTTCGTAGCGGTGGCCGACCAGATCTTCCACGATAACTCGCACATCCGGCGCGATATCGCTGATTTTTCCGCCCGCTTTGATCCGCGCGACTTCCTGCAGCACCACCAGATGAGCTTTACGATCCAGCTTCATCTGCTTGCTGAAGACGATGGCGGCCAACGCTAACGCGATCACCCCGACGCAGAATACCACTGCGATAGCGGTCACCGCGCTTTCCGGTTGGCTGTGCGCTTTTGACTGGAAACCGTAGAAGCTCAGGATCGCCCCCATCGAGAACACCACAATCGAGCGCAGAATTTTCCCTGAGAAGGTCATGGCGCCGGCATAGATCCCTTCCCGACGGCGTCCGGTGTAGATCTCATCGACATCGGCCAGGAAGGTGTAAACGGTCCAGGGAATGTAGTAAACCCCGCCGGTACCCAGGCCGAACAGCACGGTAATGCCGAACATCAGCACCGTCGCCAGGCCTGACGGCAGATGGAAGAACCACAGCGAGGTATACAGCAGGACCGCGAAAATCACGATCCCCAGCGCCAGGATATAGGGTTTGCTGAAGCCCTTTTTCACGCACAGGCCGATAAACAGCGCCGTAGAGATCAGCTGCAGAATCGAGTTCAGGCTGTTCAGTCCAGCGACCATCGCCGGATCATGCTGCAGAACGAATATCACGAAATAGGTGAAGATGGAGGCAAACAGCCATTCAGCGCCAAACCCGCACAGGTACATACCAAGATGTTTGCGGAATACGCGCAGGTAAAAGGTGGAACGCATATCTTTTGCCAGCGACAGCAGGGTGCTCAGCAGTCCTTTTTTCGCGCTGGTTTCCACTTCTTCCTCGCGTTCGCGCTCCCAGCTGCACAGCCACAGGCAGGAAATCGCGACGATCAGGATAGCGCCGTAGGTCAGACCGGTGAGGAAGAAAGGGGTGGCAGAATCTTTGCCGTACAGCAGAATGAACTGTCCGGGAATAAACGCCGCGAGGAAGTTGGCTAGCTTGCCGAAAATGGCTTTATAGCCGGTCAGTTTTGAGCGCAACGAGAAATCATCGGTCATCTCTGTCGCCAGCGTTTCATAAGGCACCATGATAGAGGTGTAGATGATCTCAAACACCACATAGGTGCAGAGGTAGTACCAGAAACTCAGGCCTTCCACCCACAGCAGCGGGTAGAACATCATCAGCGGAATACCGATTAGCAGAAAGAAACGCCGGCGGCCGAAGCGCTTGCCTAAGCGCGTTTTGCTAAAGTTATCGGTGAGATAGCCCATCAGCGGGTTGCTGATAGCATCAATGATGCTGGCGACGGAGAAGATAAATGAGGCCTCGATCAGCGTCAGGCCGCAAAAGGTCGTATAAAAATAGAGCAGCCAGGCGCCGCTTATCGCCAGTGCGCCACTCCCCAACAGATTACCACCGCCGTAAGCTAACTGATGGCGTAACAAGATCGGTCTTCCCTGCAGCCCTTCAGGGGCTGAAGCCGTATATCTAGCCATAAAAAATAAACCTCGTGTTTTATATTTTTGAAACACTGTTTTTATATTTCTTTGTGGCTTGATAAAAAGTGACCGCGCTCACTAATCCCTGAGAAGGGATAGCGGTGACGTGGGAATGCGATCGCGCTAAAACTTTTTTATTCTATTGGGGAATAAATGAGGTGGGAAAATTGACATAACTGATTTAAAGCGAGAGACGGGGCAGCGCGGTCGCGCTCCCCCGGCAGAGCGAAGTGCCCGACTAATGTGGCTTCCGCGATTCCCCGACCAATGCCATCAGACGCCGATCGGTCTGCTCCATTCCGAGACCGGCTTTATCGGCGTTGCGGATTTCCTCAAGCACGCTTTGCAACAGCAGACCATCCTGTTGCTGCTCTTCCGCCAGCAGCGTCAGAAATCGCCAGGTGTTATCGTCGCTGTGCGCTCTGGCTTCTTCGGCAAGACCGCTTAGCATACTGCTACGCTGTTGGTAATCGCTAAGAGTTTGAGTAAACAGATCTTCCAGCGAGGTACACTCGGGATTACAGGCGTGGTCGGGATTCACTATCGGCCAGCTACCGGCTTTTTTCAGGTAATCAAACACGCGCATGGTGAGGGTGATGCTGCTTTGCGCGCGGGTGCGCAAAAATGTTGCGGCGCCGTCGAACCGATGCCGGGCGCACCACTCGCTTAAATTCAGGTAAACGTTAGAGGCGTGAAACTCAAGGTTCATTTGGGTGTTTAGCTTTTGTGCCATTCCTGGAACTGCCATAAAAATATCCTTATTAACCTGGAAGGGGTTACTGATGCGTGTCGACGGATCCTGCGGATAACCGCAAGATAAAATAGTGACACGCTGCACTGTTGCAGAATAATAAAACTCTACACATTCCATATGGTCGGGTAATTTTTCCCGTTTGCCGACGATTTAAGAATACTCGCTGAACGGAATTAAGAAAACTCTCAAGTGCGGTAATTTACGTTTTGTTACACCATTATTTGTGGATAACGTCAGGATTGAGATTGTGCGCCGTTGGCGGGGCTTGCTGGCATCGGGTTAGTGATAAGTTATAGATATTTGACTACGAAATTTGTCGTAGAACAGAGCGGAATAAGTTATTTCAATAGTAATGTTTCAGGCTAATGAAAATTATTTTTATTTTTTGTTGCAGGCTTTTTTTGAAGAGGAATATATTTTTTCAATTCGGAATAAATTACGCAAAAGATCCGTTTTTTCGCGATATTAAGTGGGTCACGTAGCCCAGCCGTGTGAGGCTGCTTGTCACAGGAAAAAGCGAAAAGACGATCGGCCTTTATGACGCCGTCAACCGCCGGTGATAACAGTGTTGTAACCCTCCGTTAAACACCCTCTGACATCACAAGGATAAGTCTGCTGGTGGTATAGATGATCCTGCTATAAGTCGCTAAAATTGTATGACAATTATGTCTTTTTTTATGTCATTTTTTGCTAAATGTATGTACGAAATTACTGTAATTCCGCGATGTGATAATGCTCTCGTATGGAGAAATAATTTCCGGGTATTACTACTCTAACAACGGCAGTGGGGAATGCGATTTTTCTAATGCCTTGTTTTGATGCCGATAAAATTGTTAATTCCGATTTTTCCCTACATGAAAGCGAATTAAAGCTGGAGTTTACCATGCACAAATTTACTAAAGCGCTGGCGGCCATTGGTCTCGCTGCGGTTATGTCACAATCAGCTATGGCGGAAAATTTAAAACTGGGTTTTCTGGTGAAACAACCGGAAGAGCCATGGTTCCAGACTGAGTGGAAATTTGCTGATAAAGCAGGAAAAGATTTAGGGTTTGACGTCATTAAGATTGCGGTTCCGGATGGTGAGAAAACCCTCAACGCGATCGATAGCCTGGCGGCCAGCGGCGCGAAAGGTTTTGTCATCTGTACCCCCGATCCCAAACTCGGGTCGGCGATCGTCGCCAAAGCGCGCGGCTATGACATGAAGGTCATTACCGTCGATGACCAGTTCGTCAACGCCAAAGGTAAACCGATGGAGAGCGTGCCGCTGGTGATGATGGCGGCCAGCGAAATCGGCGCCCGCCAGGGGCAGGAGCTGTATAAAGAGATGCAGAAACGCGGCTGGGATGTCAAAGACACTGCGGTAATGGCTATCACCGCCGATGAGCTGGACACCGCCCGTCGTCGCACCACCGGCTCCATTGATGCCCTGAAGGCAGCCGGCTTCCCGGACGCGCAAATCTACCGCGTTCCGACAAAATCTAACGATATCCCGGGGGCGTTTGACGCCGGTAACTCGATGCTGGTCCAGCACCCGCAGGTGAAACACTGGCTGATCGTTGGGATGAACGACAACACCGTGCTCGGCGGCGTGCGTGCCACTGAAGGCCAGGGCTTTAAAGCACCGGATGTGATTGGCATCGGTATTAACGGTGTGGATGCGGTCAACGAACTGTCGAAGGCCCAACCGACCGGCTTCTATGGTTCCCTGCTGCCAAGCCCGGATATTCATGGCTATAAAACCAGCGAAATGCTCTACAACTGGGTCACCAAAGGCGTTGAACCGCCGAAGTTTACGGCGGTGACCGATGTGGTGCTGATTACCCGCGATAACTTCAAAGAAGAGCTGGCGAAAAAAGGGCTGTAACAGCCCGGTTGAACTGGCCCCCGCCGCGGCGGGGGCTGAGTGCTGAAGAGCGGAGTCGTTATGCAACAGTCTATCCCTTATCTCTCATTTCGCGGCATCACCATGACGTTCCCTGGCGTAAAGGCCTTGTCCGATATCAGTTTTGACTGCTACCCAGGACAGATCCACGCGCTGATGGGCGAAAATGGCGCAGGCAAATCGACGCTGCTGAAAATTCTCAGCGGTAACTACATCCCGACCGCCGGTCACCTGCAGATCGGCGGCCAGCAGATGGCGTTCAGCAATACCATGGCGGCGCTGAACGCCGGCGTGGCGATTATCTACCAGGAGCTGCATCTGATCCCGGAGATGACCGTCGCCGAAAATATCTATCTTGGCCAGCTGCCGCACAGAGGCGGTATCGTCAACCGATCGTTGCTCAACTATGAGGCCCGCCTGCAGCTGGAGCATCTGGGGCTGGATATCGATCCGGAGACGCCGCTGAAGTATCTCTCCATTGGCCAGTGGCAGATGGTGGAGATTGCCAAAGCGCTGGCGCGCAACGCCAAGATCATCGCGTTCGATGAACCGACCAGTTCGCTCTCCGCCCGCGAGATAGACAACCTGTTTCGCGTTATCCGCGAACTGCGGGAGGAGGGGCGGGTCATCATCTATGTTTCGCACCGGATGGAAGAAATTTTCGCCCTCAGCGATGCCATCACCGTCTTTAAGGATGGCCGCTATGTTTGCACCTTTGACGATATGCCGAGCGTCAGTCATGACGCGCTGGTCCAGGCAATGGTGGGACGCAATCTGGGGGATATTTACGGCTGGAAGCCTCGCCCCTATGGCGAAGAGCGGCTGCGCCTGGAGGAGGTCAAAGCGCCGGGCGTGCGTACGCCGGTCAGCCTCTCGGTACGCAGTGGTGAAATTGTCGGCCTGTTCGGGCTGGTGGGCGCCGGTCGCAGCGAACTGATGAAAGGCTTATTTGGCGGGACGCGGATCACCGGCGGTCAGGTGTATATCGATGGCCAGCCCGTGGACATTCGTAAACCGGCCCAGGCCATTCGGGCCGGCATGATGCTGTGCCCGGAAGATCGCAAGGCGGAGGGGATTATTCCGGTTCACTCCGTGCGCGACAACATCAATATCAGCGCCCGGCGCAAGCATATTCACGCTGGCTGCCTGATCAACAACGCCTGGGAGGCGGACAACGCCGATCAGCATATCCAGTCGCTGAATATTAAAACGCCGGGCCCGGAACAGCTGATCATGAACCTGTCTGGCGGTAACCAGCAGAAAGCGATCCTTGGCCGCTGGCTGTCGGAAGAGATGAAGGTGATCCTGCTCGATGAGCCCACCCGCGGCATCGACGTCGGCGCCAAACATGAAATTTACAACGTGATATATGGCCTCGCCGCCTCAGGTGTTGCCGTGGTGTTTGCCTCCAGCGACCTGCCGGAAGTGCTGGGCGTCGCTGACCGCATCGTGGTGATGCGCGAAGGACAAATCGCCGGCGAACTGCTGCATGAAGAAGCCAATGAACAGCAGGCGTTAAGCCTTGCGATGCCAAAAGTGAGTCAGGCTGTCGCCTGAGTAAGGAGTAAATGATGTCATCAGTGACTACGTCCGGCGCTACCCGCTCTGCCTTTAGCTTTGCCCGCATTTGGGATCAGTTTGGCATGCTGGTGGTGTTTGCTGTGCTGTTTATCGGCTGCGTTATTTTTGTGCCCAACTTTGCTTCATTCGTCAATATGAAGGGACTGGGGCTGGCGATCTCGATGTCCGGGATGGTGGCCTGCGGCATGCTCTTCTGCCTGGCCTCCGGCGATTTTGACCTGTCGGTGGCGTCGGTTATCGCCTGCGCCGGGGTGACCACCGCGGTGGTGATTAATCTCAGCGAAAGCCTGTGGCTGGGGATTGCCGCCGGCCTGCTGCTGGGCGCGGTCAGTGGCCTGGTCAACGGCTTTGTCATTGCGCGCCTGAAGATTAACGCCCTGATCACCACCCTCGCGACGATGCAAATCGTCCGGGGTCTGGCCTACATTATCTCCGACGGTAAAGCGGTGGGGATCGAAGATGAGCGTTTCTTCACCCTCGGCTATGCCAACTGGTTTGGTCTGCCGGCGCCAATCTGGCTGACGGTCGCCTGCCTGGTGGTTTTCGGATTATTACTAAACAAAACCACCTTTGGTCGTAATACGCTGGCTATTGGCGGCAATGAAGAGGCGGCGCGCCTGGCCGGGGTCCCGGTGGTGCGCACCAAGATTATTATCTTTGTTCTCTCCGGTCTGGTATCGGCCGCCGCGGGGATCATTCTGGCGTCGCGGATGACCAGCGGCCAGCCGATGACCTCGATTGGCTATGAGCTGATTGTTATTTCAGCCTGCGTGCTGGGCGGGGTATCGCTGAAGGGCGGGATCGGCAAGATCTCCTACGTAGTCGCCGGGATCCTGATCCTCGGGACCGTGGAGAACGCGATGAATCTGCTGAACATCTCGCCATTCTCACAATACGTCGTGCGCGGGGTCATCTTGCTGGCGGCGGTGATCTTTGACCGCTACAAGCAAAAGGCCAAACGTGCGGCCTGATTTTAGGCCGAACTTTTAAGTCTACAGAGTAATTACCGCCAGCGCCCGTTTCGCTGGCGGTAACTATCAAAAATGGCGAGGTTGGTCACACTGTCTATACTTACATGGCTAACATATAATTAACAATCAGCTTCGGCTGGCCATGATAAGGAGGAAACAGGGTGGATAACCAGATATCTGTACCGCCTGCGCTAACCGGAAACTACGCTTTTTTCTTTGACCTCGACGGTACTCTTGCCGATATCCAACCGCACCCCGATCAGGTGGTGATACCCGACAACACGCTGCAGGCGCTCAACGCGCTGGCCCAGCAGCAGGGTGGGGCGGTGGCATTGATTTCAGGGCGCTCAATGGCTGAACTTGACGCGCTAACCCATCCCTGGCGGCTACCGCTGGCCGGTGTTCACGGGGCAGAACGCCGTGATATCAATGGTAAAACCTATATCGTTTCTCTGCCGTCGGCGCTGCGCGATGAAATCGCGGCTGAACTGACCTCGGCGCTGCAGGCGCTTCCCGGCTGCGAGCTGGAGAGTAAAGAGATGGCCTTCGCGCTGCACTACCGTCAGGCTCCGCAGCAGCAGAGCGCGGTGCTGGAGCTGGCTCAGCGCATCGTTCAGCGCTACCCGCTGCTGGCACTGCAGCTGGGCAAGTGCGTGGTGGAGATTAAACCCCGCGGAGTGAACAAAGGGGAGGCGATCAGCGCCTTCATGCAGGAGGCGCCGTTTGCCGGTCGCGAACCAGTTTTTGTCGGCGATGATTTGACCGACGAGGCGGGATTCAGCGTGGTTAATCAACTGCAGGGGATGTCGGTAAAAGTCGGCGCCGGGGAAACTCAGGCGCACTGGCGGTTGGCGGATGCCGCCGCTGTAAGGACGTGGGTGCAACATCTGGCGTATGACGCGCAAATCGAAAGGAGGGATGACCATGAGTCGTTTAGTCGTAGTCTCTAACCGTATCGCCTTACCGGACGATAAAAAATCGAGTGCTGGCGGCCTGGCCGTCGGCATCCTGGGGGCACTGAAAGCGGCGGGGGGGCTGTGGTTTGGCTGGAGCGGCGAAATTGGTGATGACCAGCAGCCGCTGCAGCAGGTCTCCCGCGGAAATATCTCCTGGGCGTCGTTCAACCTGAATGAACGGGACCATGATGAATATTACAACCAGTTTTCCAATGCCGTGCTGTGGCCGACCTTCCACTATCGTCTTGACCTGGTCAGCTTCCAGCGCGAAGCCTGGGAAGGGTATCAGCGGGTCAACGCGATGTTGGCCGACAAGCTTCTGCCGCTGATCGAGCCTGACGATACGCTGTGGATCCATGATTACCATCTGCTGCCTTTCGCCAGTGAACTGCGTAAGCGCGGAGTGAACAACCGGATCGGCTTCTTTTTGCATATTCCGTTCCCGACGCCGGAGATTTTTAACGCGCTACCGCCGCATGCCGAGCTGCTGGAGCAACTGTGCGATTACGATCTGCTGGGCTTCCAGACCGAAAGCGACAGAACCGCCTTTCTTGACAGCATTGCCATGCAGACCCGGCTCTCCGAGATCGGGGACAAACGCTATCAGGCATGGGGTAAGGCGTTCAGTACCGAGGTTTATCCGATTGGGATCGATCCGGACGAGATTACCCGCAACGCCAAAGGCCCGCTGCCACCGAAGCTGGCCCAGCTGAAGAATGAGCTGAAAAATGTGAAGAATATCTTCTCCGTGGAACGCCTTGACTACTCGAAAGGGTTGCCGGAGCGATTCCTTGCCTATGAGACGCTGCTTGAGAAGTACCCTCAGCATCATGGCAAGATCCGTTATACCCAGATTGCGCCCACTTCCCGTGGCGATGTGCAGGCCTATCAGGATATCCGCCACCAGCTGGAAACGGCATCCGGACGCATCAATGGCCAGTTTGGCCAGCTTGGCTGGACCCCGCTCTACTACCTGAACCAGCATTTTGACCGTAAGCTGCTGATGAAGGTCTTCCGCTACTCTGACGTCGGGCTGGTGACGCCGCTGCGTGATGGCATGAACCTGGTGGCGAAAGAGTATGTCGCGGCGCAGGATCCGGATAACCCCGGTGTGCTGGTCCTGTCGCAGTTTGCCGGGGCGGCGCAGGAGCTGACCAGCGCGCTGATCGTCAACCCTTACGATCGCGATGAGGTGGCCACCGCGCTGGATCGCGCTCTCAGCATGCCGCTGGCGGAACGTATCGCCCGTCATTCAGCGATGCTGGACGTGATCAGAGAGAATGATATTCATAACTGGCAGGCGCGCTTTGTCGACGATCTGCAGCATATTTCGCCGCGCAGCGAGGAGAGCCGCCTGCGGGGGAAGATAGCCACCTTCCCTAAACTGGCCTAGTTCAGGAAAAGGGCTAACCGGCGTTAGCCCTTTTCAAGGGAAACCAGCAGGACATCGACGCCGCTACTGCCGACGATATTTTTCGCCGAGCAGGTGGCGCGCGAGAAAAGCGAGTGGTTGTGATTGCCGCAGATCACCAGATCGACCTTGTGCGACTGGCAAAAGTCTTTGACATGGTGACCCAGTTCGCCGCAGGCGATGGTCATTTTTTCTATCGGGTAGTCCGCCTGACGTGCCAGCTCATTGAGAAACTCCCGCGTTTCTTCCTGCATCAGCTCACGCAGATTTTCCATCATCGGTGCGGCGAACTGGTTATACATCTCCGGGTCCGTGGCGAAGGTGATAAAGCTCACTTTCGCGTTAACGGGGCGGGCAATCGACACCGCTTTTTTAATTAATATCTGACTCTCCGGCGTTGGCGCGACGGCAACCAGCAGATGTGAATAAGGCATCAGGCCTCCTTGAGATACGCGGAATAACCCTTTCTTCCATTCTTTACTCCTGTTTCCCCAGCGGCGCAAGGGCTGCTCACGTGATTTGCGACGCTCTTCGCCAGTCCGTGTTTTCCCCACAAGATCACATAAATGAACCTGTCTTTTTATTTAAAAGAAATGCTGTTTTATAAATGAGTGAAGTGGAGACATCGTCTCTTTGTCATTTTGCCACCGGCGGTTGTTCCGTGGCAAAAACACAAAGGTAACGTCTTTTCACTGCTTTTAGTGTAGCCAGGTACCCACTCCCTTCCGGTGGCAAATCCGGAACGATTGTCGGCGTTCTTTTAAAAAAGACACAGGATCACGGCGATGAAAACACGAAAAATTGGACTGGCTAACTACCTGGCCTACGGCGCGGGCGATTTTCTCGGCGCCGGCACGACGGCGCTAACCGCCGCATGGCTGCTCTACTTTTACACCACCTTCTGCGGACTCTCCCCAATAGAGGCCACGCTCATTTTTGCTTCTGCCCGCGTGCTGGATGCGGTGGTGAGCCCGCTGATGGGCTTTCTCACCGATAACTTCGGCACCACCTGGCTCGGCAAGCGCTTCGGCCGCAGAAAATTCTTTATTCTGCTCGGTATCCCGTGCGTATTCAGCTATTCAGCGATGTGGGTCGGCGAGATGGGCTTCTGGTACTACCTCGTCACCTATCTGCTGTTTGATATGGTTTACACCATGATTCTGGTGCCCTACGAAACGCTGGTGCCGGAGATGACCGATGATTTTAAACAGAAAACCAAATTTTCCGGCGCGCGCATCTCGATGGCGCAAATGTCGGCGATTTTAGCCTCCTTTCTGCCGGGGATCCTCCTCACCTGGCTCGGTAAAGACAATGCCAGCTCATTCTTTTATGCCAGTCTGGTGTTCTCGGTCCTGTGCGCGGTGATGCTGACCTTCGTCTGGTGCTTCACGTGGGAACGGCCGCGTGAGGCGTGGTCAGAGGCGGCGCTGCGGGCGGAAGCGGAAAAACAAAACTTAACCCTCGCCCAGAGCCTCAATCGCCTGGTGATTGAGCTAAGCTCCACGCTGCGGATAAAAATTTTTCGCCAGCACCTCGGCATGTATCTGGGGGGCTATATCGCCCAGGACGTCTTCAATGCCGTGTTTACCTATTACGTGGTCTTTGTCCTGATGCAGGAAGCCTCTGTCGCCTCGAATCTGCTGGGGACGATGGCCATCTTCCAGTTTATCGCGGTGATCGCCATGATCCCGCTGTGCATTCGCTTTGGCCCCGCGCCGTCGTACCGCATGGTGGTGGTCCTGTTTGGCCTGAGCTCGCTCTCGTATGCGCTGCTCTATTACGCCGGACTGAGCGACGTCTATTCCTTATTGCTGCTCATCTCTGCTGTCGCCGGACTGGGACGCGGCGGGATTAATTACGTGCCGTGGAATACCTATACCTATATTGCCGACGTCGACGAGGCGATCACCGGCCAGCGCCGCGAAGGGATTTTTGCCGGCATCATGACGCTGACCCGCAAAGCCTCGCAGGCGGGGGCGGTGATGCTGGTGGGCATCATCATGCAACTGTCGGGGTTTGTTTCCGGGCAAAAAATACAACCGCCAGGGGTGAGTCATACCATTTTACTGATCCTCAGCGTCGGCACCCTGGTGGTGTTAGCCTGCGGCTTCCTCGTCTCGCTACGCTTCAAGCTCAACCTGCACACCCACAGCATCCTGCGCAGTGAAACCCTCAGAATGCGCGATCTCGGCTGTGCCCAGCCGGAACAGACCCGTGCGGAACACCGCGCGGTGGTCGAGATGCTGGCGGGGATGCCTTACGACTGCCTGTGGGGCAATAACAATATTGGCTATCTGAATCGTCATAAACCTGCTGCCCCGGCGCTCAACCAGGGCAGCGCTTTGAATTCGACATACACCCGAGGTTAACAACATGAAAGTTTGGCCAGTCAAACATAGCCCATTACTGTGTCAGCCTGAGCGTTTTATCGCCCGCAGCGAACTGCAGGCGCTGATCCGCAACGTGACGCAAAACCTGGTGAACATTAAGGATGAGAGCGGGCAATTTTTACTGCGCCTCGATGACGGGCGCGTGATCGATACCAAAGGCTGGGCCGGCTGGGAGTGGACCCACGGCGTTGGGCTGTACGGCATCTATCAGTATTATCAGCAAACCGGCGATATCGAGATGCGCGATATCATCGACCGCTGGTTTGCCGACCGCTTCGCCGAGGGGGCAACGACCAAAAACGTCAATACGATGGCCCCGTTCCTGACCCTGGCATACCGCTTTGAAGAGACCGGCCGGATGGCGTATCTGCCGTGGCTCGAAAGCTGGGCGGAATGGGCGATGCATGAGATGCCGCGCACCGAGCAGGGCGGCATGCAGCACATGACCCTGGCGGAGGAGAACCATCAGCAAATGTGGGATGACACGCTGATGATGACCGTGTTGCCGTTAGCCAAAATTGGCAAGCTGCTTAATCGCCCGCAGTATGTGGAGGAGGCGACCTATCAGTTCCTGCTCCATGTGCAGAACCTGATGGACCGGGAGACCGGGCTGTGGTTTCACGGCTGGAGCTATGAGGGGCGGCACAACTTTGCCCGGGCGCGCTGGGCGCGGGGCAACAGCTGGCTCACCATGGTGATCCCGGATTTTCTGGAGCTGGTGGATCTCCCCGAGGGGAACGCGGTACGGCGTTATCTGATGACGGTACTCGACGCACAGATTGCCGCCTTAGCAAAATGCCAGGACGACAGCGGCCTGTGGCATACCCTGCTGGACGATCCGCACTCTTATCTTGAGGCCTCCGCGACCGCCGGCTTTGCCTACGGCATTCTTAAAGCGGTGCGCAAGCGTTACGTCGGGCAGCACTATGCCGGGGTGGCTGAAAAAGCGATTCGCGGGATTGTGCAGAATATTTCGCCGCAGGGGGAGTTGCTGCAGACCTCGTTTGGCACTGGAATGGGGTCAGACCTTGATTTTTATCGCCAGATCCCGCTTACCTCGATGCCCTATGGCCAGGCGATGGCGATCCTTTGTCTGACGGAGTATCTGCGTAAATATTTCTGAGCAGAGCGCCCCACTGGCGGGGCGCCGAATAAAACTAACCCGGCTTTCGCCGGGTTACTGGTTACATACGCTCTACGGTTTCGATACCCAGAGTATCGAGACCCAGCTTGAGGGTTTTCGCTGTCAGCAGCGCCAGCTTCAGGCGGCTGTTGCGGATCTCTTCGCTTTCCGCGCTGAGGATCGGGCAGTGCTCGTAGAAGCCGGAGAACAGCCCCGCCAGATCGTACAGGTAGGCGCACATCACGTGCGGCGTCCCTTCGCGAGCGACCACGGAGAGGGTCTCTTCAAACTGCAGCAGGCGCGCGGCCAACTGGGCTTCGCGATCTTCGGCGATGACCACTGGTGCATCGTTCATCGCGTTTTCGTCGATGCCGGCTTTACGGAAGACGGAGAGCACGCGGGTATAGGCATACTGCATATACGGTGCGGTGTTGCCTTCGAACGCCAGCATATTATCCCAGTCAAAAACGTAATCGGTGGTGCGGTTTTTCGACAGATCGGCATATTTCACCGCGCCGATACCCACCACTTTTGCCAGATTTTCCAGCTCGTCAGCCGACATGTCCGGGTTCTTCTCCGCGACCAGGCGACGGGCGCGCTCCAGCGCTTCGTCCAGCAGATCGGCCAGCTTCACGGTGCCGCCGGCGCGGGTTTTAAACGGCTTGCCGTCTTTACCCAGCATCATACCGAACATATGGTGCTCCAGCGGCACAGAGTCCGGCACGTAGCCTGCTTTACGCACGATGGTCCACGCCTGCATCAGGTGCTGGTGCTGACGAGAGTCGATGTAATAGAGCACGCGGTCGGCGTGCAGCGTTTCATAGCGATACTTCGCGCAGGCGATATCGGTGGTGGTATAGAGGTAGCCGCCATCCTTTTTCTGGATGATGACGCCCATCGGTTCGCCTTCCTTGTTTTTGTACTCATCAAGGAACACCACGGTGGCGCCTTCGCTCTCGACGGCCAGCCCTTTGGCTTTCAGATCGGCGACGATCCCCGGCAGCATCGGGTTATACAGGCTCTCACCCATCACGTCATCGCGGGTCAGCGTCACATTCAGGCGATCGTAGGTGATTTGGTTTTGCGACATGGTGATGTCCACCAGCTTACGCCACATCTGCAGGAAGTACTGATCGCCGCCCTGCAGTTTAACCACGTAGCTACGTGCGCGCTCGGCGAAGGCTTCGTCTTCGTCGTAGTGCTTTTTCGCTTCGCGATAGAAACCTTCGAGGTCGGCCAGGGCCATCTCACCGGCGTTTTCCTGCTGCTGTTTTTCCAGATACGCGATCAGCATACCGAACTGGGTGCCCCAGTCGCCGACGTGGTTGGCGCGGATCACCTTATGACCCAGGAACTCCAGGGTACGGACTGAAGCATCACCAATGATGGTCGAACGCAGATGGCCGACGTGCATCTCTTTCGCCACGTTGGGGGCCGAGTAGTCGACGACGATGGTCTGCGCCTGCGGTTTCGTGACGCCCAGGCGCTCAGACTGCAGTGCGCGGTTGACGTTGTCCGCCAGAAACGCGGGATCGAGGAAAATATTGATAAAGCCCGGCCCGGCGATTTCAACCTTGCTGGCAATGCCGTTGAGGTCAAGATGAGACAGTACCTGCTCTGCAAGTTGTCGCGGCGCCATGCCCAGTTTTTTGGCGACAGCCATCACGCCGTTGGCCTGATAGTCACCGAACTGAACTTTTGCTGACTGGCGGACCTGAGGTTCGCAATCGGCAGGCGCGCCTGCCGCGATCAGGGCCTGGCTGACTTTTTCTGAGAGAAGAGCCTGAATATTCACCGGAATACCTTACGTGTAATGCGCCTGCCCCCGAGGGAGGCGGCGCCATAATGTGGACAAATTAGGGCGGGAGTATACTGCATTTGTCCCCGTCCGTCAGCATTGCGCGCGGCGCGGCGGCGTGCGCAATCCATCGCCGTTCGGTTGCCCGTCAGCAGGGCGGCGGTTGGTCCGCAGGCCGAAACACGGTAAATTACCTTTTCATTACTGACGAGCATTATTGACGAGCAAACCCATGGCAAACTGGCAGCAAATTGAACAACTGGCCGATATTACGGCGGATCTCCCGCGATTTTCCGATGCGCTTCAGCGCTTCACTGCGCGACTGGGGCTGGAGATAGCCGGGCTCGACGCCGACCATATCTCCCTGCGCTGTCATCAGAATACCACGGCGGAACGCTGGCGCCGCGGTCTGGAACAGTGCGGAACCCTGCTGTCGGAGAATATGATCAACGGCCGGCCCATTTGCCTGTTCAAGCTGGCGGAGCCGGTCTGCGTGGCGCACTGGCGCTTCCATATCATTGAGCTGCCGTGGCCGGGTGAAAAGCGTTATCCCCATGAAGGCTGGGAGCATATTGAAATTGTCCTGCCTGGCGATCCGGCAACCTTAAATGCCCGTGCTCTGGCGCTGTTGGCCGATGACGGACTCAGCCAGTCGGGGATCGTCGTCAAAACCAGTTCGCCGAAAGGGCAGCATGAGCGTCTGCCGAACCCCACTCTGGCGGTGACCGACGGTAGCGTGACGGTGAAATTTCATCCGTGGTCTATTGAACAAATCGTCGCCAGCGAGCAAGCTGATACATAACAGTGTGAAGCGGCGCGGCGTCTGTGGCGCGAAATCGTGACATGCTCGAAGGATGGTCTGGATCAGGGAGAGGGAAATGGCGGTACTGGAAGTCTGTTGCTATAGCGCGGCGTGCGCCCGGGAGGCTGAGCGCTGCGGTGCCGATCGCATCGAGCTCTGCGCCGCGCCGCAGGAAGGGGGATTAACGCCCTCTTATGGGGTGCTGGTCTCGGTCCGCAAGGCGATGACCATTCCGGTGCATCCGATTATTCGCCCCCGCGGTGGCGATTTCTGCTACACCGAGGCGGAGTTCGCCTCGATGCTTGCCGATGTTCAGATGGTACGTGAGCTGGGGTTCCCTGGTCTGGTGACCGGTGTGCTGGATGCTGATGGCCATGTGGATATTCCGCGGATGAAAAAAATAATGGCGGCGGCAGGACCGCTGGCGGTGACCTTTCATCGCGCGTTCGATCTGTGCGCCGACCCGCGTCAGGCCTGGAATACATTGGGTGAGCTGGGGATTAAACGTATCCTGACTTCCGGTCAGCAACCCTCAGCGGAGAAAGGTATTTCATTAATTACGGAACTTATTGCCGCAGGGGATACTCCAATCATTATGGCCGGTGCGGGAGTCCGCGCCGCGAACCTGCCGCTGTTTCTGCAGGCGGGGGTGAAAGAGGTTCATAGCTCTGCAGGCCAGTGGTTGCCATCGGAAATGCGCTTTCGTCATCCAGGCGTTTCGATGTCAGCCGATCCTGATGCGGACGAATACAGGCGCTACGCCGTTAATGGCGAAGCGGTGGCGGAGATGAAAAGGATTATCTCCGCCTGGAGAAGTTAAACGGTTTTTTGCTGCACATCATGTCGCCCAATATGATGATTGCCCGTACCAGGCCCCTGCCCATTAAACAGGGGCCTTTTTTTATCTCGCTTTTTTCGCCAGCGACTGCTGCGTTTCCGGTTTGGTGGCGATAATCACCGCGCGCAGCGGAGCCGGATAGCCTTCCACGGTTTTGCGCTGATCCTGCGGGTCGAGGAAATCGGCCAGTGATTCACTGGTCATCCATTCGGTGCGCCGCTGCTCCTCAGTCGAGGTGACGCAGGCATCGACGATGCGCACATCGATAAACCCGCACTTCTCCAGCCACATTTTCAGGGCCGCCGCCGAGGGGATAAAATAGACGTTGCGCATCTGCGCATAGCGTTCGCCCGGAACCAGCACCGTATTTTCATCCCCTTCGACCACCAGCGTCTCCAGCACCAGCTCGCCTCCGGGCGCCAGCTGATCTTTCAACTGCCACAGGTGGTCCAGCGGCGAGCGGCGATGGTAAAGCACGCCCATCGAGAACACGGTGTCAAAAGCTTCCAGCGCCGGCAGCTGTTCGATACCCAGCGGCAGCAGATGCGCCCGCTGATCGTTGCCGAGCAGCTTACGGACCGCCTCAAACTGGCACAGGAACAGCTGGGTGGGATCGATGCCGACCGCCAGATGTGCGCCAGCGCCGATCATTCGCCACATGTGATAGCCGCTGCCGCAGCCCACATCGAGGATAGTCCGCCCGGTGAGATCGGACAGGTGCGGCAGGACACGCTCCCACTTCCAGTCAGAGCGCCATTCGGTATCAATGTTAATGCCGTACAGCGAATAAGGCCCTTTGCGCCATGGCATCAGGTTTTTTAGCAGATTTTCTACCCGCAGCTGATGGCCTTCGCTAAGCGGCGTTTCGCTCTCGGCGGTGACGCTGTGCAGGAGGTCCAGACGCCAGGGCGTTAATTCAGGGAGAAACTCAACGGCACGCTCCCATTCGCGAAACTTGCCGTGCAGGGCCTCGCGCTGCCAGGTGGCTACCTGAGCTGGCAAGGTTTCCAGCCAGTGAGACAGCGGGCTTTTGGCGATCAGCTGATAGAAATTACTGAAGTCGATCATGCCTGCTCCCCGGATTTTACTGCCACCAGCGAGCCAAAGTTAAAGCACTGGAACCACAGTTCGGCATGTTCAAACCCAGCCTGACGCAGGCGGGCTTTATGGGTTTCCACGGAGTCCGTCAGCATCACGTTTTCCAGCATGCTGCGTTTCTGGCTGATCTCCAGCTCGCTGTAGCCGTTAGCGCGTTTAAAGTCATGATGCATATTGAACAACAGTTCGCCAACGTGGGAATCTTCGAAGCTGAATTTCTCCGAGAGCACCAGCGCGCCGCCGGGGTTGAGACCCTGATAGACTTTATTCAGGATCGCCTGGCGATCGCCCGGCTCGAGGAACTGAATGGTAAAGTTCAGGATAACCAGCGAGGCGTTTTCAATGGCCACCGCACGGATATCCCCTTCAATCACCTCGACCGGCGTCGGGGCTTTATAGGCGTCAATATGACGGCGGCAGCGTTCCACCATCGCCGGGGAGTTATCGATGGCGATAATGCGACATCCTGGATGGCTAATACTGCGGCGCACGGAAAGGGTGGCGGCGCCCAGCGAACAGCCAAGATCGTAAACCTGGGTGTTGGGCTGAACGAAGCGCTCGGCCAGCATGCCGATCATCGAGATGATATTGGAATAGCCGGGCACAGAACGCTGGATCATATCGGGGAAGACTTCAGCAACCCGTTCATCAAAGGTCCAGTCGCCGAGGCTGGCAATCGGCGCGGAAAAAAGCGTATCGCGGTGAGACATAACGTTAAACCCGAAAAAACGAAAACGGCGTATTGTGCGCTAACGGAGGGAGAAAACCAACTCCCAGGGCATATACCAGAGATTGGCCAGCACCATCAGCAGCAACGCGCACCAGGTCGCGCTCATGCCGGAGCGGCGCCAGTGGTAGACGCGGTGATGAAAACCCCAGGAGTGCATCAGTCGCCCGACAATCAATAAAATGCCGCAAACGTGCACCATCCAGGTCTGGGCGCCATTCATCTCCATAAATAGCAGCAAAATGAGGCCAATCGGCACATATTCGACGGCATTACCGTGAACGCGGATGGCAACCTGCAGCTCGCTAAAGCCGCCGTCACCGTAGCCCACATGGTACTGGGTGCGTAAACGCACCACGTCGAAAGAAAACTTCACTAACAATAACGCACCTAAAACGGCATACAGCGCGCTGACCATACGAAAACTCCCTTTAACTCTGGCAGATGGCTCCGATTATGATAGCAGGATATCAGAAAAGGGAGGATTGCTGCGGAATCGACGGCGCATTTCCTGCCGCCGGCAGGGCGGTGCGCAGATCGCTCCACAGCGTATCGACCAGCGTCGGCGCGTAAGCAATGTCTGGGGTATGCAGGAACAGCCACGGGGTGCCAGACTGATGCCACTTCGGCAGGGTCTGCAGCCAGACGCGAAACAGTTCCCGGTTGTGGGCCATGTCGTCACCGCCGATAAAGCGCACCATCGGCTGCCGGGCGGTCATCACCGCATGTACCGGCACTTTGGGTTTCTTTTTCTGCGCGTCGATCATCGCCGGGCTGGTGGCCGCGGCGCTGTGGACCGGGCGGCTGTCGAGGATCACGCGGTTAACGTTGCGCTCGTGCAGCCCGCGATTGAGCTGCTGTTCCGCTTCGCCTTTGGCGAAGAATTCGGGGTGACGAACCTCGACGCCGTAGGTGAAATCCTTCGGCAGCCCGTCGAGAAATTGCCATAACGCGGGGAGATCGCGAGGACCGAAGGTCGCCGGCAGCTGCAGCCAGTACTGGCCGATGCGCGAGGCCAGCGGCGCCAGGCGGGCAAAAAATTCACTGCTTAACTCGTCGCAATGACGCAGGGCGGCCTGGTGCGAGATGGTGGCCGGGAATTTGAAGCAGAAGCGGAAGTCATCGTGGGTCTGTTCATACCAGCGGGTGACTATCTCCGGCTTCGGCAGCGCATACAGGGTAGTGTTGCCCTCGACGCAATTGAAGTGGCGGGCGTACTCTTCAAGGCTGGTGATGCCAAGGCGCACCCATTTCGGGTGCGACCACTGGGGAAGCCCAATATAAATCATAGCGCGGCGAGGATCTCCTCGGTGCTGCGCACCCGACCGATGCGCGGGAAAATATGCGTCATGCTGCCCTGATGCTGCTCGGCGGAGGCGGCGCTGCAGGCATCTTCGGCGATGATCAGATTAAAACCCAGCTCCCAGGCGTTGCGGGCGGTGGACTCGACGCCGATATTGGTGGAGATACCGCAGAGAATAATGGTGTCGATACCGCGGCGGCGCAGCTGAAGCTCAAGGTCGGTGCCATAGAACGCGCCCCACTGGCGTTTGGTCACTTCGATATCGCTCTCCTGCTTACCGAGCGTGGCCGGGTAGGTCCACCAGTTTTCAGGCAGCGTATGCGCCCCGGCCTGAGCGTCGACAGGCTGTTTCAGCGCTTCAGCGAAATCGGCCGACCAGCCGACGCGGACCATGATGACCGGTGAACCCTGTTGTCGACACTGGTCTGCCAGGCGAGCGGCACGCGCCACCACCTCGTCAGCCCGATGCGGTCCGCCGGCGAAAGGCAGAATGCCTTCCTGCAGATCGATCACCACCAGCGCCGTTTTTTTTGCATTGAGTTCTAACATGGTATCCCCGTATCTTGTTCTGTTGTCAGGCGGCTACAATACCTGCGCGGCTTCTGCAAAAGGGTAACAAATATTGTTAATTTATGTGAGTGTAGACGTTAAGCGCGCAGCAAAGCAGCGTACATCGTGCGTCGGACTTATCGAACGACAGAATTTCCAGTATAATAGCCGCCTTTTTTCATTCAGTTGTGACATCAGCTAAAGCTGCGACCTCGTCGCCTGCAGGGCAGACGACAATCCGCCGACGGCTAAGTTAAGGGATATCTCATGCGTACAGAATATTGCGGACAGCTTCGACAGTCCCACGTTGGGCAGCAGGTGACTCTGTGTGGTTGGGTCAACCGCCGTCGCGATCTCGGTAGCCTCATTTTTATCGACATGCGCGACCGCGAAGGCATCGTTCAGGTGTTTTTCGACCCGGATCGTGCGGATGCGTTGAAATTAGCCTCTGAACTGCGTAATGAGTTCTGCATTCAGGTCACTGGCACCGTCCGCGCGCGTGAAGAGAAAAACATCAACGCGGACATGGCCACCGGCGCCATCGAAGTGCTGGCCTCCGATCTGACGATCATTAACCGCTCAGAATCGCTGCCGCTGGACTCCAATCACGTCAACACCGAAGAAGCGCGTCTGAAATACCGCTACCTCGACCTGCGTCGTCCGGAAATGGCGCAGCGTCTGAAAACCCGCGCGAAAATCACCAGCTTTGTGCGCCGCTTTATGGATGACCATGGCTTCCTCGACATCGAAACCCCGATGCTGACTAAAGCCACCCCGGAAGGCGCTCGCGATTACCTCGTGCCTTCCCGCGTGCATAAAGGCAAATTCTACGCACTGCCGCAGTCCCCGCAGCTGTTCAAACAGCTGCTGATGATGTCCGGGTTCGATCGCTATTATCAGATCGTTAAATGCTTCCGCGATGAAGACCTGCGTGCCGACCGTCAGCCTGAATTTACCCAGATCGACGTAGAAACCTCCTTTATGACCGCGCCGCAGGTGCGTGAGATCATGGAAGCGATGGTGCGTCAGCTGTGGCTGGAAATTAAAGGCGTCGACCTGGGCGATTTCCCGATCATGACCTTCGCCGAAGCCGAACGTCGTTACGGCTCCGATAAACCAGATCTGCGTAACCCGATGGAGCTGGTGGACGTCGCCGACCTGCTGAAGTCCGTGGAGTTCGCGGTCTTTGCCGGCCCGGCCAACGATCCGAAAGGGCGCGTGGCGGCGCTGCGCGTCCCGGGCGGTGCTTCTCTGACCCGCAAGCTGATTGACGAATACGGCAACTTTGTGAAGATCTACGGCGCGAAGGGGCTGGCCTATATTAAAGTGACCGAGCGTGCGAAAGGCATGGACGGGATCAACAGCCCGGTGGCGAAATTCCTGACCGCTGAGATCGTGGAAGCCATCCTCGAGCGCACCGGCGCGCAGGACGGCGATATGATCTTCTTCGGTGCCGACAACAAGAAAGTGGTGGCTGACGCGCTGGGCGCGCTGCGTCTGAAGCTCGGTAAAGACCTGAGCCTGACTGACGAAAGCAAATGGGCGCCGCTGTGGGTGATCGACTTCCCGATGTTCGAAGACGACGGCGAAGGCGGCCTGACGGCGATGCACCATCCGTTCACCTCGCCAAAAGATATGACGGCGGACGAGCTGAAAGCCGCGCCGGAAGAGGCCGTAGCCAACGCCTACGATATGGTCATTAATGGGTATGAAGTCGGCGGCGGTTCTGTGCGTATCCACCGTGGCGACATGCAGCAAACCGTATTTGGCATTCTGGGCATTAACGAGCAAGAGCAGCGTGAAAAATTCGGCTTCCTGCTGGATGCGCTGAAATACGGTACGCCGCCGCATGCGGGCCTGGCGTTCGGTCTTGACCGCCTGACTATGCTGCTGACCGGTACCGATAACATCCGCGACGTTATCGCCTTCCCGAAAACCACCGCGGCGGCCTGTTTGATGACCGAAGCGCCAAGCTTCGCGAATCCGGCCTCGCTTGGTGAACTGGGTATTCAGGTTGTGGAGAAAGAGACAAAAGCGTCTCTGGAGAACAAGTAATATGTCATTTAAGCTGCCCGTTTCGGTGCTGGTGGTGATTTACGCCGAAGATACGAAACGGGTGCTGATGTTACAGCGGCGCGACGATCCCGCGTTCTGGCAGTCGGTGACCGGCAGCCTGGAAGCAGGAGAGACCGCGCTGCAGGCCGCCGCGCGTGAAGTAAAGGAAGAGGTCGCCATTGATGTTGCCTGCGAGCAACTGACCTTAATTGACTGTCAGCGCACGGTGGAGTTCGAGATATTTTCTCATTTGCGTCATCGCTATGCGCCGGGCGTAGAGCGCAATACAGAATTCTGGTTCTGTCTTGCGCTGCCTCATGAGCGGGAGATTACCTTCACCGAACATCTGGCATACCGCTGGGTTAGCGCGGCGGAAGCCGCTGCGCTGACCAAGTCGTGGAGCAACCGGCAGGCGATTGAAGAATTTGTAATTAACGCCGCCTGAAAGGGCGCGCTTTTTGGAGAGTTTTTTATGGCAGGTCATAGTAAATGGGCCAACACCAAACACCGCAAAGCGGCACAGGATGCTAAACGCGGTAAAATCTTTACGAAAATCATTCGCGAGCTGGTGACTGCGGCGCGTCTGGGCGGCGGCGACGCGGCTTCCAACCCGCGTCTGCGTGCAGCTGTTGATAAAGCGTTGTCTAACAACATGACGCGCGACACCCTGAACCGCGCCATCGCGCGCGGCGTCGGCGGTGATGAAGACGCGAACATGGAAACCATCATTTACGAAGGCTATGGCCCTGGCGGTACCGCGGTAATGGTGGAATGTCTGTCCGACAACCGTAACCGTACCGTTGCGGAAGTGCGTCACGCCTTCACCAAAACCGGTGGTAACCTCGGTACCGACGGCTCCGTGTCCTATCTGTTCAGTAAGAAAGGCGTCATCTCCTTCGAGAAAGGCGATGAAGACACCATCATGGAAGCGGCGCTGGAAGCCGGCGCAGAAGACGTGGTGACCTATGACGACGGCGCCATCGACGTCTACACCGCGTGGGAAGAGATGGGCGCCGTGCGCGACGCGCTGGAAGCCGCTGGCCTGAAAGCCGACGCTGCCGAAGTCTCGATGATCCCGTCCACCAAAGCGGATATGGATGCCGAGACGGCGCCGAAGCTGCTGCGTCTGATCGATATGCTCGAAGACTGCGACGACGTGCAGGAAGTGTACCATAACGGCGAGATCTCCGACGAGGTCGCAGCCACCCTGTGATGCAGTCGCATCCACGGTTAACCGGAGGCGCGTGATGGCTATTATTCTCGGCATTGACCCGGGGTCGCGCGTCACCGGTTATGGCGTGATCCGTCAGGTCGGACGGCAGTTGAGCTACCTTGGCAGCGGATGCATTCGCACCAAAGTGGACGATCTGCCGTCGCGGCTGAAGCTGATTTACGCTGGGGTGACAGAGATCATCACCCAGTTCCAGCCCGACTATTTCGCCATTGAGCAGGTCTTTATGGCGAAGAACGCCGATTCGGCGTTAAAGCTCGGGCAGGCGCGGGGAGTGGCGATTGTTGCAGCGACCAATCAGTCGCTGCCGGTGTTTGAATACGCCGCCCGCCAGGTCAAGCAGACCGTTGTCGGGATCGGCAGTGCCGAAAAGAGCCAGGTCCAGCACATGGTGCGTACCTTGCTCAAGCTGCCTGCCAATCCGCAGGCGGATGCGGCGGATGCGCTGGCGATTGCCATCACCCACTGCCATGTTAGCCAGAATGCCGCTCAGATAAGTGAGACCCGGCTCAATCTGGCGCGAGGGCGCTTACGATAATCGCAAATCAGGCTGGATATCTATCCAGCCTTTTTTTATGATACCGCCAGATACTTAGACCATAACGCAGGAGCCCCATGTGATAGGCAGACTCAGAGGCATCATTCTCGAAAAACAACCCCCGCTGGTGTTGCTGGAAACGGCGGGCGTCGGCTATGAAGTGCATATGCCAATGACCTGCTTCTATGAGCTGCCGGAGGCCGGTCAGGAGGCGATAGTCTTTACCCACTTTGTGGTGCGTGAAGATGCCCAGCTGCTGTATGGTTTTAACAACAAACAGGAACGTACGCTGTTTAAAGAGCTGATTAAAACCAACGGCGTAGGGCCAAAGCTGGCGCTGGCGATCCTCTCCGGCATGTCGGCGCAGCAGTTCGTCAACGCCGTTGAGCGGGAAGAAGTCGCCTCGCTGGTGAAGCTGCCGGGGATTGGCAAAAAAACCGCAGAACGCCTGATCGTCGAGATGAAAGACCGCTTCAAAGGGCTGCACGGCGACCTGTTCACTCCGGCGGCCGATCTGGTGCTGACTTCACCGGCAGGCCCGACGGCAGATGATGCCGAACAGGAAGCGGTTGCCGCGCTGGTCGCGCTGGGCTATAAACCGCAGGAGGCCAGCCGGATGGTAAGCAAGATCGCGCGTCCGGACGCCAACAGTGAAACGCTAATCCGCGAAGCGCTGCGCGCCGCGTTGTGAGGTAAGGGATGATTGAAGCAGACCGGCTGGTATCGGCAGACAGCAGCGGCGCAGAAGAGGCCGTTGACCGCGCCATCCGCCCAAAATTGCTGGCAGAGTATGTCGGCCAGCCGCAGGTGCGCTCGCAGATGGAGATCTTTATCCAGGCGGCGAAACTGCGCGGCGACGCCCTCGATCACCTGCTGATTTTTGGCCCGCCTGGGTTGGGGAAAACCACTCTGGCGAACATTGTCGCCAATGAGATGGGGGTGAATCTGCGCACCACCTCCGGCCCGGTGCTGGAGAAAGCAGGCGATCTCGCCGCGATGCTGACCAACCTCGAACCGCACGACGTGCTGTTTATCGATGAGATCCATCGCCTTTCGCCGGTGGTGGAAGAGGTGCTCTACCCGGCGATGGAAGACTATCAACTGGATATTATGATTGGCGAAGGTCCGGCGGCGCGCTCCATCAAAATCGATCTGCCGCCGTTTACCCTGATCGGCGCCACCACCCGGGCCGGTTCATTGACCTCACCGCTGCGCGACCGCTTTGGCATCGTGCAGCGTCTGGAGTTCTATCAGATACCCGATCTACAGCATATTGTCAGCCGCAGCGCCCGCCATATGGGGCTGGAGATGAGCGACGAAGGCGCGCTGGAAGTGGCCCGTCGTTCACGCGGCACGCCGCGTATTGCCAACCGTCTGCTACGTCGGGTGCGCGACTTCGCGGAAGTGCGCCATGACGGCACCATCTCTGCCGACATTGCCGCCCAGGCGCTGGATATGCTGAATGTCGATGCGGAAGGGTTCGACTATATGGACCGCAAACTGCTGCTGGCGGTGATAGATAAATTCTTTGGTGGGCCGGTGGGGCTGGATAACCTTGCCGCCGCGATCGGCGAAGAGCGGGAAACCATTGAAGATGTGCTGGAGCCTTATTTAATTCAGCAGGGCTTTCTGCAGCGTACGCCGCGGGGAAGAATGGCGACGG
Organism: Klebsiella sp. D-Nf1; assembly: GCF_002810515.1. Classification (NCBI taxonomy): domain Bacteria; kingdom Pseudomonadati; phylum Pseudomonadota; class Gammaproteobacteria; order Enterobacterales; family Enterobacteriaceae; genus Klebsiella; species Klebsiella sp. D-Nf1. The sequence goes on along the minus strand of NZ_PIOK01000001.1, from coordinate 1,849,094 downwards.
TGCGCGCCTGGAATCATTTCGGCATTACGCCGCCGGAAATGCCATAGTGCGTTGCGGCAGAGCAGTGCGTGTGGAGGCCCGGTCAACAGCATGACCGGGCTTTTTCATTTTCAGCTGGCGGCTTTTTTCGTCATGCTGAGGATAAACAGCGCGGCGGCGCACAGCACCACCGATGGCCCTGCGGGGGTATCGTAGAAGGCCGATAGGGTCAGCCCCCCGGTGACCGCCAGCATGCCCACGCCCACTGCCACGGCGGCCATCTGCTCCGGCGTGCGGGCAAAACGGCGGGCGGTGGCGGCAGGGATAATCAGCAGGGAAGTGATGATCAGCGCGCCGACGAACTTCATCGCCACGCCGATAGTCAGGGCGGTGACCAGCATCAACAGCAGCTTGACCCGCTGCAGTTTCACGCCATCGACAAACGCCAGATCCGGACTGATGGTCATCGCCAGCAGAGGTCGCCACTGCCAGAGCAGGATACCAATCACAATCACTACGCCAATGGCGATGGCAATCAAATCCTGCGGCGTCACTGCCAGCAGATCGCCGAACAGGTATGCCATCAGATCGACGCGGACGTTAGACATCAGACTGACCACCACCAGCCCCAGCGACAGTGCGCTGTGCGCCATGATGCCCAGCAGGGTATCGATCGCCAGATGGGGGCGTTTCTCCAGCCACACCAGCCCGCCGGCCAGCAGCAGGGTTACGGCGATCACCGCATAAAACGGATTGACGTTAAGCAGTAAGCCGAAAGCGACGCCGAGCAGCGACGCATGCGCCAGCGTATCGCCAAAATAGGACATGCGGCGCCAGACCACAAAGGAGCCCAGCGGGCCGGCGGCGCAGGCCAGCATCATCCCGGCAAGCCAGCCAGGTAACAGAAGTTCAATCATTAGCGGCTGTTTCCCCGACGCAGTACAATTCGCCCCTGAAGGTCGTGGCGGTGATTATGGTGGTGGCGGTAAATCCCCAGCTGTTCCGCGCCGCGCGGGCCGAACATGGAGATAAACTCCGGATGCATGGAGACCACCTCCGGCGCGCCGGAGCAGCAGATATGCTGGTTCAGGCACAGGACTTCGTCGGTTTTGGCCATCACCAGATGCAGGTCGTGCGATACCATCAGCACTGCGCAGTCCAGTTCATGGCGCAACTGGTCGATAAGATCGTAAAGCGCCACCTGGCCATTGACGTCAACCCCCTGGGTTGGTTCATCCAGCACCAGCAGCTGTGGGCGGTTGAGCAGGGCGCGGGCCAGCAGTACGCGCTGGGTTTCGCCGCCGGAGAGTTTTTGCATCGGCGCGTCGATCAGATGCCCGGCCTGCACACGTTTCAGTGCCGGCAGGATGTCGTCTTTGCGGGTACCCGGGCGCAAACGCAGGAAGCGGCTGACGGTCAGCGGCAGCGTGGCGTCAAGATGCAGCTTCTGCGGCACGTAGCCAATCCGCAGGCGGTCTTCCCGCTTGATGACACCCTCTGTTGGTGCTACCAGCCCCAGAACCACTCGCACAAGGGTCGATTTACCGGCGCCGTTCGGGCCCAGCAGGGTTAATATTTTGCCTGGCGTGAGTGCCAGCGAAATGTCAGACAGCACGCGGCGTTGGCCAAAGGCCACCGACACATTTTCCAGCGTAACAAGGTTTGTCATAGTAATTTAGGGTTGCACAAGCTAGTGAATGTTATAATATCACATCACATTCACTCGTTTCGATGACTAGACGCATTATGTTACATAAAAATACGCTTCTTTGCGCTGGACTTAGCGCTGTTTTTTTGTTCGCGCAGGTTCCGCTGGCCAGCGCCGCCGTAGTGACTTCCATGAAACCGCTGGGCTTTATTGCAGCCGCTATCGCCGATGGGGTGACAGATACTCAGGTGCTATTGCCCGACGGCGCCTCAGAGCATGACTATTCACTGCGGCCTTCTGATGTAAAACGCTTACAGAACGCAGACTTAGTGGTATGGATTGGTCCGGAAATGGAAGCCTTTATGGATAAGTCGACGCAAAGCATTGCGGCGAATAAAAAGGTGACCATCGCGGAGCTGGATGGGGTGAAGCCGCTGCTGATGACCGGCGCTGACGATGATGACGATCATGATGGTCATGACCACGGCGCAGCAGAAAAAAGTGACGGCGATCACCATCACGGTATTTACAATATGCATCTGTGGTTATCCCCAGAGATAGCGCGGCTTTCGGCGGTTGCAATCCACGATAAATTATTGGAACTTATGCCGCAGAGTCGAGCCAAACTCGACAGCAACCTGCAGCAGTTCGAGGCCGCGCTGGCGGCAACTGACAAGCAGGTTAGCAATGAGCTGGCACCGCTGAAAGGGAAGGGCTATTTCGTTTTTCATGACGCCTACGGTTACTTTGAAAAACACTACGGTTTGACCTCACTGGGGCACTTTACCGTCAACCCTGAAATACAGCCTGGTGCGCAGCGTTTACACGAAATCAGAACACAACTGGTTGAGCAGAAGGCCACGTGCGTTTTTGCTGAGCCACAGTTCAGGCCAGCGGTTATCGAAGCTGTTGCCCGGGGCACGTCTGTGCGCATGGGAACCCTGGATCCGCTGGGTACTGGAATTACGTTGGGTAAAGCGAGTTACCCGCAATTCCTGACCCAGCTGGCGAATCAGTATTCGAGCTGCCTGAAAGGAGATTAACGAGGAAGTGAATACGTGCAACAGATAGCCCGCGCTGTCACTCAGGCATTCAACAATCTGCCACGACCTCATCGCGTCATGTTGGGGTCGCTTAGCGTTCTTACCTTAGCGGTCGCCGTCTGGCGACCCTACATTTACCACCCGGAATCCGCCCCCATCGTCAGAACCATTGAACTGGAAAAAAGCGAGATCCGTTCCCTGCTGCCGGAAGCCTCCGAGCCGATCGACCAGGCCCCGCAGGAAGAAGAAGCCATTCCTCAGGATGAACTCGACGAGAAGGCCGATACCGATGCCGGCGGTCACGAATATGTGGTGTCGACCGGCGATACGCTCAGCAGCATCCTGAACCAGTACGGTATCGATATGGGTGATATCGCCCAGCTTTCCTCCGCCGATAAAGAGCTGCGTAATCTGAAAATTGGCCAGCAGCTCTCCTGGACTCTGACCGCGGACGGCGATCTGCAGAGTCTGACCTGGGAGATGTCCCGCCGTGAAACCCGCACTTATACCCGTGTGGATAACGGTTTTAAAATGAGCAGCGAGCTGCAGAAAGGCGACTGGGTCAACAATGTGCTGAAGGGCACCGTCGGCGCCAGCTTTGTCTCCAGCGCACGAGACGCCGGGCTGACCAGTACCGAAATCAGCGCGGTGATCAAGGCCATGCAGTGGCAGATGGATTTCCGTAAGCTGAAAAAAGGCGACGAGTTCTCGGTATTGATGTCGCGCGAAATGCTCGACGGTAAGCGCGAGCAAAGTCAGCTGCTGGGCGTGCGTTTGCGCTCCGATGGTAAAGACTACTTTGCTATCCGTGCCGAAGACGGCAAATTCTACGATCGTAACGGGACGGGGCTGGCGAAAGGCTTTATGCGCTTCCCGACGGCGCGTCAGTTCCGCGTCTCCTCTAACTTTAACCCGCGTCGTCTGAACCCGGTCACCGGGCGCGTCGCGCCGCACCGTGGCGTCGATTTCGCGATGCCGCAGGGGACGCCAGTGCTGGCGGTCGGCGATGGTGAAGTGGTGGTGGCCAAGCGCAGCGGCGCTGCCGGGTATTATGTTGCTATCCGCCATGGTCGCACCTATACCACCCGCTATATGCACTTGCGTAAGCTGCTGGTGAAACCGGGGCAGAAAGTGAAGCGCGGCGATCGTATCGCGCTGTCGGGGAATACCGGCCGCTCTACCGGACCGCATCTGCACTACGAAGTGTGGATCAACCAGCAGGCGGTCAACCCGCTGACGGCTAAGCTGCCGCGTACCGAAGGGCTGAGCGGTTCCGACCGTACCGATTACCTGGCGCAGGTCAAAGAGGTCGTCCCGCAGCTGCGGTTTGACTAACTACCGGTCAGTGGAAAGCCGGTGCCCCAGGGCGCCGGCTTTTTCTTTTGTAGGTTACCCAACGTCTCGCTACACTATCCCATTATCTTGATTAAGCAGTCGACCTGCGGATTGGGCATGGAAACGAAAAAAAATAATATTGAGTTTATCCCTAAGTTTGAGAAATCCTTTTTACTGCCGCGCTACTGGGGCGCGTGGCTGGGCGTCTTTGCCTTCGCTGGCATCGCGCTGACGCCGCCTTCCTTTCGCGATCCGATCCTCGGCAAACTCGGCCGCTTCGTAGGGCGTTTGGCGAAAAGCTCGCGGCGCCGGGCGCAGATTAATTTGCTGTACTGTTTTCCGGAAAAAAGCGAGCGCGAACGGGAAGCGATCATCGACGCCATGTATGCCTCGGCGCCGCAGGCGATGGTGATGATGGCCGAGCTGGGCCTGCGCGATCCGCAAAAAATCCTTGCCCGCGTCGACTGGCAGGGGAAAGAGATCATCGACGAGATGCAGCGTAATAACGAGAAAGTGATTTTCCTCGTTCCGCATGCCTGGGGCGTGGATATCCCGGCGATGCTGATGGCCTCCGGTGGGCAGAAGATGGCGGCGATGTTCCACAACCAGGGTAACCCGGTCTTTGATTACGTGTGGAATACCGTGCGCCGTCGTTTTGGCGGGCGTATGCACGCGCGCAACGACGGAATCAAACCGTTTATTCAGTCGGTGCGCCAGGGCTACTGGGGTTACTATCTGCCCGACCAGGATCACGGCGCAGAGCACAGTGAATTTGTGGATTTCTTTGCTACCTACAAGGCGACGCTGCCAGCGATTGGCCGTTTAATGAAGGTATGCCGCGCCCGCGTCGTACCGCTGTTCCCGGTCTATGATGGCCAAACGCATCGGCTGACGGTGCTGGTCCGTCCACCAATGGACGATCTGCTGGACGCTGACGATACGACGATCGCCCGGCGGATGAACGAAGAAGTGGAAGTGTTTGTTAAGCCGCACACCGAGCAGTACACCTGGATCCTGAAGCTGCTGAAAACGCGCAAACCGGGTGAAATCGAGCCCTATAAACGCAAAGAGCTGTTCCCAAAGAAGTAGTCTAAAAGAGAGCCAGTGGGCGTTCCCGGCTCACTGGCTATATTGCGTCAGTAACATCACGTTCTCGACGACAAGCCGGTAGCGATACTCCGGGCGGCCAGTGATACCGTAGTGATTGGTCGTGAAGAGCACGTTTATCTGCTCCAGCCAAATCAGGTATTTGCGGCATGACACCCTGGATATCTGCAGCGCCGCCGCCAGCTCGTTGGTCGAAAAATCGCGCGCCTGATGGGCGTCAATCCACTGGCACACCAGGCGAAGGGTTTGCGGAGTCAGCCCTTTCGGCAAGCGGCGGGCGCTTTCCTGTTGCGGGATCCCGCGACGCAGCAGGGTGTCGATATCCGCCTGGGCGTAACAGGATTTCGCCTGCTTCACTTCACGCTTGTTGCGCCATGTCTGCAGGGCTTCCTCAAAGCGCGGAAACTGAAACGGTTTAATCAGGTAATCCACCACGCCATAGTGCAGCGCCGTTTGTAGCGTGAGCGCATCGGCGGCAGATGTCATCATGATGACGTCAATATTCCGCGCATCTGCGCGAAGCGAGGGCAGCAGGTCAAGGCCATTCTCCTGTTGCATGTAGACATCCAGCAGCAGTAGATCGACCTGCGCCAGATGGCTCAGCATCGCTTTGGCGTCGCCGATCGTCGCCGCCACCCCGCAGCAGTGAAAATCAGCCACCCGGCTGATAAACAGCCGGTTCAGTTCGGCTACCATGGGATCATCATCGACGATCAGCACATTGAACATGCGTGGTTCCCCGGTGTGGCGGGAAGCCAGCCGGCTTCCCGCAAGATGAGTTGAGGAATAGCGATCAGAATGACGATCGTTTATAGGCGGTGTAGCGCGCTCGCCAGAAGGTTTTATCGATATTCGCCGCCAGCTGTGCCTCGTCAATCTGCGGCGCGACGCCGTCCCGCTGCGCGGCGCGAGCAACCTCTGCGGCAATAGCCCGGGAAATCATTTCAATCTCTTCAACCGGCGGCAGTAAAGCACCGGTTTCACGGGTCGCCAAAGGCGAGTGGGCTGCGAGGGTTTTACTGCAGGTGATCAGCATCGCTTCGGTGACGCGCTGCGCTTTACTGGCGAGGATCCCCAGCCCCAGACCGGGGAAAATATAGGCGTTGTTGCACTGAGCGATATCGTAGGTTTTGCCGTCGTAGAAGACGGGTTCGAACGGGCTACCGGTGGCGATCAGCGCGCTTCCCCGGGTCCACTCCAGCAAATCCTTCGGCTGGGCTTCGGCCCGGGAGGTGGGGTTAGACAGCGGCATAATAATCGGACGCGGGCAGTGCCGATGCATCTCTTTCACAATCTCCTCGCTAAACAACCCCGGCTGGCCTGACACGCCAATCAGTACGGTAGGGTGGACGTTGCGTACGACATCCATCAGCGACAGCTGGGCGGACTCGGTATCCCAGTGGGCAATACTGGCTCGCGGCGTCACGAGGTTGCGTTGAAAATCGAGCAGATTGGGCATCTCATCCGTCAGCAGGCCAAAGCGGTCAACCATAAAGATGCGGCGTCGCGCTTCCTCCTCCGAGAGACCATCATCCACCATCAGCGCAATGATTTTTTCCGCAATGCCGCATCCGGCCGAACCGCCACCGAGGAAAACTACCCGCTGGTCGCGGATCGGCGTCCCGGCCGCGGCCGCGGCGGCGATCAGCGTCCCTGAGGTCACGGCGGCGGTACCCTGGATATCATCGTTAAAACAGCACAGCTGGTGACGATAACGGTTGAGCAGTCGCGTGGCATTCTTTTGGGCAAAATCTTCAAACTGAAGTAATACATTCGGCCAACGTTGCTGAATGGCATAGACAAACATGTCCATAAACTCAAGGTACTGCTCGTCGCTGATGCGCGGATGGCGCCAGCCCATATACAGTGGATCCTCCAGATGCTGCGGGTTATTGGTACCAACATCTAACATAATGGGCAGCGTGGATGCCGGGTGAATACCCCCGCAGGCGGTATATAACGAGAGTTTGCCAATGGGGATCCCCATGCCACCAATCCCCTGGTCACCCAGCCCCAGAATGCGCTCGCCATCGGTCACGACAATGACTTTGATATCATTGCGGGAAAACCCCTGCAGCATTTCGTCAATCTGGTGACGGTTAGGCCAGGAAATAAATAAACCGCGTCCCCGGCGATATATTTCTGAAAAATGTTCGCACGCTTCTCCCACCGTCGGGGTATAGATCACCGGCAACGTTTCTTTCATATGGCTGCGCAGCAGGTTATAAAATAATGTCTCGTTAGTATCCTGAATATTCCTGAGATAGATATGGCGTGAAATACTCTTTTTGAACTGGCAAAACTGGCCCCATGCGCGCTCGGTTTGTTCTTCAATGGTTTCAACATTATGGGGTAACAGTCCCTGAAGATTAAATGCTGTGCGTTCACTTTCGGTAAATGCAAGGCCTTTATTTAATAACGGATTTTCCAGCAAGACTGCACCGTTATAGGGAGTGTATAAGGTTTCTGTGGCTAACATTGGATGACTCCTGAATATCATAGTAAATAATGACCGGGATGCTTAAGGGTTTTCGTTCCGTGTTCACGAAATTAAATAAATCATAATGCCTTCGGTGACGACGCCGATGGCGGTACCCAGCAAAATAGAGGATGAGGCCGGCTCAATATAGGTATCGCTGCGCAGAGCAAACATCCCTGCGGCGATGGCGGAAGGCGTCGCGCCGATGATAATAACCTGTTGCATTAAGGTATGACTGAGCCCGAAGGCCAGTCCGGCCAGCGCCATCATTGCCGGTTGGATCAGATTTTTGATACTGATATTGGTACAGGTTTGAATATTGACCGTCGGGCGTTCGCCGTAAAACAGCAGCCCCAGGGCGAACAGTGACAGACCGCCGGCGATTTTACCCACCATTTCAATAGGCATACTGAGCATATGCGGCAACTGGACCCCTGCCAGGCTGAGCAACACGCCGGAAATCGGGATCCAGACGATGGGGTTTCTCACGGCTTTCAGCAGGTTTTGCAGGATCAGCTGCCCGGCATGAAGCTGGGGTTCATCCGCACTTCCGTGCTTGTCTCCCATGCGAATCAGGATGATAGTCAGAGGGATCATCAATACGCTGGTCACCAGGTTTCCGATAAGCACGCCAAGAAAACCCTCCGGGCCTATCAGTACCGCCAGAACGGGCGCACCAAAGTAGGCCATATCGGGGAAGGCGCAAACCAGCGACTGAATCGCGCTGGTTTTAATATCATGACGGAAAACATAGCGTGAGATCAGCAGCGTGAGAAAATAGGATCCCATCAGGCCAATGACTAACACCGCCATAAAGGTGAAGTTTTTAATTTTATCGGGATTGGTATTTAACGCGCCGATAAAAAGATGGAACGGAAGCGCAAAGCGGATCACCACCGTGGCAAGAACGGAGGCATCCTCGCGCCGGGTATAGCCTAGTTTACCGCTAAGCCATCCCAGCAGCATGATAAATACCAATGGGAAAAGGGATTGTAAGAGTAGTGAAGGCATAAGATGTCCTGACATATTTTATTGGGTTGTTGTGTCGCCAATCTAGCGATCCCGTAATATTTAAAAGGTGATAGTCATCACAGTCGCCTGCCTTTAAATAATTTCGCCTCGGATACTTTACTTACAAATGGGTAAATCAGGGTTAAATCATGGAGTTGCTTGAATGAGATGCAAATATTATCGATGATGCTAACTTTAGCTTTATGACGATAAATTAAATTACTTAAAATAAACTTTATGGTTTAGTCACAAAGCCGACAGCGGAAAACCGTTTGTCATTTTTTGTTTTAAACGCCTGTGCTACCGTTTTGAGTGTATTTTGTTGAGCCGGTGTTTAGTGCTATTTCGTTTATGTTGCTACGCAAATTTTAATATTGCGTTACTACCCTACGCTACCTCCTTATCATTCAGGTAAAAATATGGAAAATAATTCACTCAACCACCCGATAGATAAAACCCAACCGAACGGGCAATCGACACGATTTTTTTCCAATATCGACGTTGGTGCCGTACCGTTAACGCTCTTTATTGGTATCGCTGCGATCGTCGCGCTCTCTGCGAGTGCGGGTCTGCTGCCGAAAAATATGATTGGCGGACTGGCGGTCATTATGACCCTCGGATTCGCGCTGGCTAAGATTGGCCGCATGGTACCAGTATTAAAAGACATTGGCGGGCCGGCTATCTTGTGCCTGATGATGCCCTCAGTGTTGGTCTACTTTGGCGTGTTTGAAGCTCATACGCTCGATACTGTGCACTTGCTGATGAAAGAGGCCAATCTCCTCTATTTCGTCATCGCCTGTCTGGTCGTCGGGAGTATTCTGGGAATGAACCGCACTATTCTGATCCAGGGGATGGTGCGTATGTTTGTCCCGTTGGTGGTGGGGACCGGGGCGGCAATATTAACCGGCCTGCTGGTGGGCAGCTTATTTGGCTACAGTATTTACCACACCTTCTTTTTTATTATCGTGCCAATTATCGGCGGCGGCATCGGCGAAGGGATCCTGCCTTTGTCGCTGGCTTATTCGGCCATTCTCGGGCAAACGCCTGATGTCTATGTTGCCCAGCTGGCGCCGGCCGCGGTGGTTGGGAATATTTTCGCCATTATCTGCGCTGGTTTTCTGGCGCGCATGGGCGCACGTCGTCCGGCGCTATCCGGCAATGGGATGCTGATCCGTAGCCATGACGATAATAGCGTCTTTGCGCAACATCAGAGTACCCAACCCACCGATTTTCAGCTCATGGGTGCCGGGTTGCTGATGATTTGCGCGTTTTTCATCGTCGGTGGTCTGCTGGAGAAGGTGGTGCATATTCCGGGGCCGGTGCTGATGATTCTGGCGGCCGTCTTCTGCAAATATACCAAAGTTATCCCGGCGGCGATGGAGCTGGGGGCGCATAGCTGCTACAAGTTCGTCTCCGCCGCGCTGGTGTGGCCGCTGATGATCGGCCTGGGCATGCTGTATGTGCCGCTGGAGAGCGTGGTCTCGGTGTTCTCCGTTGGTTACGTCGTGGTTTGCGGCTCCATCGTTATTGCCATGGCGCTGAGCGGTTTCTTTATCGCTGCTCGCCTGAATATGTATCCGGTGGAAGCCGCTATCGTGACCAGCTGCCATAGTGGCCTTGGAGGAACCGGAGATGTGGCCATCCTCTCGGCGTCAAACAGAATGGGGTTGATGCCGTTTGCACAGATTGCGACGCGGATCGGCGGGGCGTCAACGGTGATCGCCGCGACGCTGTTGTTGAGCTGGATGGTGTAGTCTGCCAGATAGTGGGCAAAAAAAACCTGCCAGCCGCATCGCTGGCAGGTCGACACCGAGGCTTACTCGACGGTGAGGATACGGGTGGTGTTGGTGCTGCCGATGGTGCTCATCACATCACCCTGGGTCACGACCACGAGGTCACCGGAGACGAGATAGCCTTTATCCCGCAGCAGATTGACGGCATCGTGCGCAGCGGCTACCCCGTCATTCTGGCTGTCGAAGAACACCGGGGTCACCCCGCGGTAGAGTGCGGTCAGGTTCAGGGTGCGCTCGTGGCGGGAAAGGGCGAAAATCGGCAGACCGGAACTGATGCGCGAGGTCATCAGCGCGGTGCGGCCCGATTCAGTCATGGTGATGATGGCCGTGATGCCTTTCAGGTGGTTGGCGGCATACATCGCCGACATGGCAATCGCTTCTTCCACGTTGTCGAACTGGACGTCCAGACGGTGTTTGGAGACGTTGAGGCTCGGGATTTTTTCGGCGCCCAGACACACGCGCGCCATCGCGGCCACGGTTTCCGACGGGTACTGACCGGCAGCGGTTTCCGCGGAGAGCATCACCGCATCGGTACCATCCAGCACGGCGTTGGCCACGTCCATCACTTCCGCGCGAGTCGGCATCGGGTTGGTGATCATCGACTCCATCATCTGGGTAGCGGTAATGACGGAACGGTTCAGCTGACGGGCACGACGAATCAGCGCTTTCTGGATACCCACCAGTTCTGGATCGCCGATTTCGACGCCGAGGTCGCCGCGCGCAACCATGACCACATCGGAGGCGAGGATCACGTCGTCCATCGCATCCTGATCGCAGACTGCTTCCGCACGCTCAACTTTGGCGACGATTTTCGCATCGCAGCCGGCATCGCGCGCCAGGCGACGGGCGTAGTTCAGGTCTTCGCCGCAGCGCGGGAAAGAGACCGCCAGGTAGTCGACGCCGATTTTGGCGGCGGTGACGATATCAGCCTTGTCTTTGTCGGTCAGCGCTTCGGCAGACAGACCGCCGCCCAGCTTGTTGATCCCTTTGTTGTTAGATAACGGACCGCCGACAGTCACTTCAGTAAACACTTTCATCCCCTGAACTTCGAGGACTTTCAGCTGTACGCGACCATCGTCGAGCAGCAGGATATCGCCCGGCACGACGTCCGCCGGCAGGCCTTTGTAGTCGATCCCGACTTTCTCTTTGTCGCCTTCACCTTTGCCGAGGTTAGCGTCGAGCAGGAATTTGTCGCCGATATTGAGGAAAATTTTGCCTTCTTTGAAGGTCGATACGCGAATTTTTGGTCCCTGGAGGTCGCCGAGGATAGCAACGTGACGGCCCAGTTTCGCCGCAATCTCACGCACTTTGTCGGCACGGAGCTGATGATCTTCCGGGGTGCCGTGAGAGAAGTTCATACGCACTACGTTTGCGCCCGCGGCGATAACTTTTTCCAGGTTGTTATCACGGTCAGTTGCTGGGCCTAAGGTAGTAACGATTTTGGTTCTGCGAAGCCTTCTGGACATGTAATACTCCGTTGACTGATACAACTTTGGTGTTGCGTGAACATGGATTCGGTAGCGCCAGCCTGCAACGTCGCACAGCCGGATCGTTATCGAAGGTGTAATGGGGTACTGCTTGTTATCAACTTTTATTGATTATCACTGGGTACGAACTGTTCTTTATCAAAACGCGATTCCTTCAGCGCTTCCTTGACCCTCTTCAAGTTATCTCTGAATTTTGCCCCCCGACGCAGCGTAAAACCCGTCGCCAGCACGTCGATGACGGTCAACTGGGCCAGACGGGAGACCATCGGCATATAGATGTCGGTATCTTCCGGCACATCGAGGGTGATAGCGAGCGTGGCTTCCCGGGCCAGGGGGGTACCGGCGGAGGTGAGGGCGATCACCATGGCATCGTTTTCACGGGCCAGCTGCGCCAGTTCCACCAGGCTCTTGGTTCTTCCGGTATGTGAGATAATCACCACCACATCATCGTCATCGCAATTCATACAGCTCATGCGTTGCAGGACAATGTCGTCGGAATAGATGACCGGCACGTTAAAGCGGAAAAATTTGTTCATCGCATCATGGGCGACCGCCGCCGAGGAACCGAGGCCGAAAAAGGCGATTTTTTTGGCCTGAGTCAGCAGATCCACCGCGCGATTCACCGCCGACATGTCGAGAGAATGGTGGACCTGATCTAAACTCGCCATGGCCGATTCGAATATTTTTCCCGTGTATGACTCAACGCTGTCGTCTTCATCAACATTCCGGTTAACATAGAGCGTACCGTGCGCGAGGCTCTGGGCAAGGTGCAGTTTAAAATCAGGAAACCCGCGGGTTTCGAGGCTGCGGCAGAAGCGATTGACGGTCGGTTCGCTCACCCCGGCCTCAAGGGCGAGGGCGGCGATGCTCGAATGAATGGCCTGCGCGGGGGTGGCGAGGATCACTTCCGCCACTTTGCGTTCAGATTTGCTAAGGTGTTCCAGTCGGGACTGGATTTTTTCCAGCATGTTCATTAGTAACAGGGCGCTCATCAATGGAAACGATTTCATTAATGGGTGAAATCATCGGGCGTTTTAGCAAGAATATACCCCTCCGCAAGCGCAAGCGGTGAGGAATGACGTGAAATAATGTTGTTTTTTTTCATTACATGATCAGAGTCGTATTTTACTGACCTGAAACAGGTACAAACAACGAACAATATCAGCCAGATGCCCAAATCATCGCCGAATGTTTTCACCCTGTGCGGTTTTACCGCCGCAAACGAAGGGGAAGGCTTTCGGGAAATACGTAAACACAGTACAGTGCAGTGTAAGAAAATTACAAATATAGCCTGGCAGAAGCACCAGACTATCAACTGAGGAGAATGACATGGCGGTAACGCAAACGGCCCAGGCATGCGACCTGGTCATTTTCGGCGCGAAGGGCGACCTGGCGCGACGTAAATTGTTGCCTTCCCTGTATCAGCTTGAAAAAGCGGGCCAGATCCACGCCGACACCCGCATCATTGGCGTCGGCCGTGCCGATTGGGATAAAGCGGCTTACACCAAAGTCGTGCGCGAAGCGCTGGAAACCTTCATGAAGGAAAAAATTGATGAAGGTTTGTGGGATTCCCTGAGCGGACGCCTGGAGTTCTGTAACCTTGACGTCAATGACACCAGCGGCTTCACGCGTCTGGGTGAGATGCTGGATCAACAGAACCGTGTCACCATCAACTATTTCGCCATGCCGCCGAGCACCTTTGGCGCGATCTGCAAAGGTCTGGGCGAAGCGAAGCTCAATGCCAAGCCTGCGCGCGTGGTGATGGAAAAACCGCTGGGTACCTCGCTGGAAACCTCGCGTGAAATCAATGACCAGGTCGGCGAGTTTTTTGAAGAGTGCCAGGTCTACCGTATCGACCACTACCTCGGTAAAGAGACGGTCCTCAACCTGCTGGCGCTGCGCTTTGCCAACTCCCTGTTCGTCAATAACTGGGACTGCCGCACTATCGATCATGTCGAAATTACCGTCGCGGAAGAGGTGGGTATTGAAGGGCGCTGGGGTTACTTCGACCAGGCCGGACAGATGCGCGACATGATCCAGAACCACCTGCTGCAGATCCTCTGCATGATTGCCATGTCGCCGCCGTCCGATCTCAGCGCCGACAGCATCCGTGATGAAAAGGTCAAGGTCCTGAAATCCCTGCGTCGCATTGATCGCTCCAACGTGCGTGAGAAAACCGTTCGCGGCCAGTACACCGCCGGCTTTGCCCAGGGCAAAAAAGTGCCGGGCTATCTCGAAGAAGAGGGCGCCAACAAAACCAGTAACACCGAAACCTTCGTGGCGATCCGTGTCGATATCGATAACTGGCGCTGGGCCGGCGTACCGTTCTATCTGCGCACCGGCAAACGTCTGCCGACCAAATGCTCTGAGGTAGTGGTTTACTTCAAAACCCCGGAGCTGAACCTGTTTAAAGAGACCTGGCAGGAACTGCCGCAGAACAAGCTGACTATTCGTCTGCAGCCGGACGAAGGGGTGGATATCCAGGTGCTGAACAAAGTGCCGGGCCTCGACCATAAGCATAATCTGCAGATCACTAAGCTGGATCTGAGCTACTCCGAGACCTTTAATCAGACGCACCTGGCCGATGCTTATGAGCGTCTGTTGCTGGAGACCATGCGCGGTATCCAGGCGCTGTTTGTGCGCCGTGATGAAGTCGAAGAGGCGTGGAAATGGGTGGATTCCATCACCGAAGCCTGGGCTGCCGACCGCGATGCGCCGAAACCGTATCAGGCAGGGACCTGGGGACCGGTTGCGTCGGTGGCGATGATCACCCGTGACGGCCGCTCGTGGAACGAGTTCGAGTAAGCTCGCCGCCTAATCCGTCAGGGTTATTTTACCGGTAACATGATCTGACGCAGAAAGTCGCACGCTTTTTAATCTTTTAAGCCCCGTGAGGATTCACCCACGGGGCTTTTTTTATTACACTGCTTTCAGACATTTTGCCCCTGAGCGCTGGTGTTGGTGGCCTTTAGCACAAAAATACGTCATCACGCAGCGGCCGGACAGATACAAATTTGAGGAGCCTTTATGAATTCGACAATGTTACGGGTAACAAATCGCATTATCGAACGGTCGCGTGAGACCCGCGCGGCTTACCTCGCAAGGATTAACCAGGCCAAAACCGACACCGTGCATCGTGCGCAACTGGCCTGTGGCAATCTGGCTCACGGTTTCGCGGCCTGTCAGGCTGACGACAAAGCCTCTCTGAAAAGCATGTTGCGCAACAACATCGCCATCATCACCTCCTACAACGATATGTTGTCCGCTCACCAGCCCTATGAACACTATCCGGACATCATCCGTAAAGCGCTGCATAGCGCCAATGCGGTCGGCCAGGTGGCTGGCGGCGTGCCGGCAATGTGCGACGGCGTAACCCAGGGGCAGGACGGTATGGAGCTCTCATTGCTGAGCCGCGAAGTGATCGCCATGTCCGCCGCAATCGGCCTGTCGCATAACATGTTCGATGGCGCGCTATACCTCGGCGTGTGCGATAAAATTGTCCCCGGCCTGACCATGGCAGCGCTCTCTTTCGGCCATCTGCCGTCGATCTTTATTCCCTCCGGTCCAATGGCCAGCGGCCTGGCTAATAAAGAGAAGGTCCGCATTCGCCAGCTGTACGCGGAAGGTAAAGTGGATCGTATGGCGCTGCTGGAGTCCGAAGCCGCCTCTTATCACGCGCCGGGAACCTGTACTTTCTACGGGACGGCGAACACCAACCAGATGGTGGTCGAGTTTATGGGCATGCAACTGCCGGGATCGTCCTTCGTCCATCCGGATGCCCCGCTGCGGGACGCGCTGACCGCCGCTGCCGCACGCCAGGTCACCCGCATGACCGGCAATGGCAACGAGTGGATGCCGCTGGGGAAAATGTTCGACGAAAAAGTGGTAGTCAACGGCATCGTGGCGCTGCTGGCGACCGGTGGCTCCACCAACCATACCATGCACCTGGTGGCGATGGCCCGCGCGGCGGGGATCATTATTAACTGGGACGATTTCTCCGACCTGTCAGACGTGGTGCCGCTGCTGGCGCGCCTCTATCCCAACGGCCCGGCGGATATTAACCACTTCCAGGCGGCGGGCGGCGTTCCGGTACTGGTGCGCGAGCTGCTGAAAGGCGGCCTGCTGCATGAGGATGTTCACACCGTCGCCGGCTTTGGTCTGTCGCGTTACACCCTGGAACCGTGGCTCAACAACGGCGAGCTGGACTGGCGTGAAGGGGCGACAGCGCCGCTTGACGATCAGGTCATCGCGACCTTCGAGAAACCGTTCTCCCGCCACGGCGGCACGAAAGTGCTGAGCGGCAACCTGGGACGCGCGGTAATGAAAACGTCGGCGGTCCCGGTAGAGAACCAGGTGATTGAAGCGCCGGCGGTGGTGTTCGAGAGCCAACACGACGTATTGCCGGCCTTTGAAGCGGGCTTGCTGGATAAAGATTGTGTGGTGGTGGTCCGTCATCAGGGGCCAAAAGCGAACGGGATGCCAGAATTACATAAACTTATGCCGCCACTTGGTGTATTATTGGACCGCCGTTTCAAAATAGCGCTGGTGACCGATGGCCGACTCTCTGGCGCCTCCGGTAAAGTCCCGTCAGCTATCCATGTCACGCCTGAAGCGTATGACGGTGGTTTGCTGGCCAAAGTGCGCGATGGCGATGTGATTCGCGTGAACGGACAGACGGGAGAACTGACGCTGCTGGTGGACGATGCCGAACTGGCGGCGCGTCAGCCGCATATCCCTGACCTCAGCGCGTCGCGCGTGGGAACCGGTCGGGAGATGTTTGGGGCGCTGCGTGAGAAGCTCTCTGGCGCGGAGCAGGGCGCAACCTGCATCACTTTTTAAGACGATTTTATTTCTAGATCTGGCGAGAGAAAATCCTGATGAAAAACTGGAAAACAACAGCAGAAGCAATCCTCACCTCCGGTCCGGTTGTCCCGGTTATCGTAGTGAAAAAGCTGGAGCATGCGGTACCGATGGCGAAAGCGCTGGTCGCAGGCGGCGTGCGCGTGTTGGAAGTCACCCTGCGCACCGAGTGCGCCCTGGAAGCGATCCGCGCGATTGCCAAAGAAGTGCCGGACGCGATTGTCGGCGCGGGCACGGTCACCAACGTCGAGCAGCTGAAAGCGGTAACGGAAGCTGGCGCGCAGTTCGCTATCAGCCCGGGGCTGACCGAATCCCTGCTGAAAGCGGCGACTGAAGACGGCACCATTCCGCTGATCCCGGGGATCAGCACGGTGTCCGAGCTGATGCTGGGTATGCAGTATGGTCTGAAAGAGTTTAAATTCTTCCCGGCGGAAGCCAACGGCGGCGTGAAAGCCCTGCAGGCGATTGCGGGTCCGTTCGGCCACATTCGTTTCTGCCCGACCGGCGGTATCTCTCCGGCCAACTACCGTGACTACCTGGCGCTGAACAGCGTGCTGTGCATTGGCGGTTCCTGGCTGGTGCCAGCCGATGCGCTGGAGGCCGGCGACTACGATCGCATTACCACCCTGGCGCGTGAAGCGGTGGAAGGCGCGAAGTAAACCGCGCCTCAAGGTCGACAACCCGGTCAGCGGCAACGCGACCGGGTTTTTTTGTCTCTACCCTTCGACGATGACCGCCGCGGCGGCAGTTTTAGCCCGTGCCACCGCCTCTTCGACTGAATCGGCGACGGCGAGGGTCACCCCCAGGCGGCGGGTACCGTCAATCTCTGGCTTGCCGAACAGACGCAGCTGCAGGCCAGCCCCGACGGCCGATTGCAACTGGCCAAAGCTGACGTTCTGGCTGGTCAGCTGCGGAAGGATCACTGCGGAAGCGGCCGGACCATACTGACGGATAGCGCCGACGGGCAGTCCAAGGAAGGCGCGAACGTGCAGGGCGAATTCCGAGAGATCCTGCGAGATCAGCGTCACCATGCCGGTGTCATGTGGGCGCGGGGAGACTTCGCTAAAGATCACCTCGTCGCCGCATACGAACAGTTCCACGCCAAACAGGCCATGACCGCCCAGCGCCAGCACCACCTTGCGGGCGATGGCCTGGGCACGTTCGAGGGCCAGGTCGCTCATCTGCTGCGGTTGCCAGGACTCACGGTAATCGCCGTCTTCCTGGCGATGGCCAACCGGGGCGCAGAAATGCACGCCATCGACGGCGCTGACGGTGAGCAGGGTGATTTCAAAGTCGAAACTCACCACCCCCTCGACGATCACCCGCCCGGCGCCGGCGCGGCCGCCCTGCTGCGCATAGCGCCAGGCTTCGCTGAGCTGGTCAGCCGAGCGGATAAAGCTCTGGCCTTTGCCGGAGGAGCTCATCACCGGTTTGACGATGCATGGCAAACCGATCTCGGTAACGGCCGCACGGAAGCCTTCTTCGCTGTCGGCGAAGCGATAGCTGGAGGTGGGGAGCTGCAGCTCTTCTGCCGCCAGGCGGCGAATGCCTTCGCGGTTCATGGTGAGCTTTGCCGCCCGCGCCGTGGGGACCACTTTCTGCCCGGCCTGTTCCAGTTCAACCAGGGTATCGGTAGCAATAGCTTCGATCTCCGGCACGATGTAATCGGGTTTTTCCTGTTCAATCAGGGCGCGCAGGCTCTCGCCGTGCAGCATATTGATGACGTGGGCGCGGTGGGCGACCTGCATCGCCGGGGCATCGGGGTAGCGGTCGACGGCGATAGTTTCAATGCCCAGACGCTGACATTCAATGGCGACTTCTTTGCCCAGCTCGCCGGAACCTAACAGCATTACTTTGGTGGCTGCCGGGCGCAGCGCGGTGCCTAATACAGTCATAACTCTCTTCCGCAGTAAAAAAAGATGCCGCCGATTATAAACGAAAACGTTTGCGTCTGTCTTTACGCGCGTGAGTTGAGTCCGGAGAGGAAATTTGTTATACTGTATAAAAATACAGTATTGAGAGGCTGCAGCATGGCGGTTGAAATTAAATATGTTGTGATCCGCGAAGGTGAGGAAAAAATGTCTTTTGCCAGCAAAAAAGAGGCCGACGCTTACGACAAAATGCTCGATCTGGCAGAGGTGCTGAATGACTGGCTGATGGCATCGCCGCTGGAGATGGATGACGCCCAGCGTGACACCATGGCGATGTGGCTGGCAGAGCGAAAAGAGGCGCTGCAGCATATCCTGCGCGTCGGCCGATTGCCGGAGCAGGATGCGTCCGCGCACGACTCACCCGCGTCGTCGGCGGCAGAAGAGGCTTCTCCGGCGGATGAAGACGCTGCACCGGCTGCCAAAGCGCGTAAGGTGAAAGTGGCCTGACTGGCGGCAGCCAGCTATGGCCTGGCTGGCTGGGCAGGGATTTGTCTGCCGCGCCCACCTTTGCGCATCTTTAGCCAGGTCTAACATTTCCTGACATCGCGTCGTTTAGGCTGATAGCAGTGTTTTATCACCTGAGAGGAAAACCATGGCTAACTGGCTTAATCAACTGCAGTCGCTGCTCGGGCAGCAGGGCGCGTCACCGACAGGCGAGTCGTCAAAAGGGAGCGCACTGCTGCCTGGTGCGATTGGCGGGCTGGCCGGGTTGCTGGTGGCCAGTAAATCCTCACGCAAACTGCTGGCGAAGTACGGCACCAGCGCGCTGCTGGCAGGCGGTGGGGCGGTGGCGGGTACGGTGTTATGGAACAAGTATCAACAGAAGATGCGCGCTCAAAACGCGCCTGCGTCCGAGGCGAGCACGCCGGCTGTCGTGCCGGCGGACGTTGATCCGCGCAGCGTGCGGCTGATCACCGCGCTGGTTTTTGCCGCCAAGAGCGATGGTCATATTGATGACCACGAGCGGGCCAATATTGAAGCCCAGCTGCGGGCGGCCAATATTGACGTTCAGGCTCGGGTGCTGATCGACCAGGCGCTGGCCCAACCGCTGGATCCACAGCGTCTGGCGGAGGGCATCGTTGATTCGCAGGAGGCGCTGGAGATCTACTACGTCAGCTGCGCGGTCATTGATATCGACCACTTTATGGAACGCAGTTATCTGAACGCGCTGGGAGACGCGCTGTCACTGCCAAAGGATGTCCGGGCCGATATAGAACAGGATATCCAGTCACAAAAACAAGCGCTAAGCGTCTAAATTATCACGTTTCGCTTGCATCGCCCGCGTCTTTTGCCACCCTTATAGACACGTCATCATTCAGGCGCCGCCGTGTGGCCTGAATGCTCTTGTGTCACGATAAAGCAGCAGAAGACCAACATGCCACCAAAAGCCAAACGGATCCCTCACGCCATGACCTTGCATGGCGATACACGCATCGATAACTATTACTGGCTGCGCGACGATGAGCGCGCGCAACCTGACGTGCTGGACTATCTGCACGCGGAGAACGCCTACGGCAAGCGGGTAATGGATTCGCAGCTCAGCCTGCAGGAACGTCTGCTGAAGGAGATTATTGACCGCATTCCGCAACGGGAAGTCTCCGCCCCTTACAGTAAAAACGGTTTTCGCTACCGCCAGGTTTACGAGCCGGGCTGTGAATACGCCATCTATCAGCGCCAGTCGGTGCTCAAAGAGGAGTGGGATGAGTGGGAGATCCTGCTTGACGGCAACCAGCGGGCGGCGAAGAGTGAGTTCTACACCCTTGGCGGACTGGGCGTCGCGCCGAATAACCAATTGATGGCGGTAGCGGAGGATTATCTTTCCCGCCGCCAGTATGGCCTGCGCTTCTGCAACCTTAGCAGCGGTGAGTGGTACCCGGAGATCCTGGAAAATGTCACTTCGGGCTTTGCCTGGAGTAATGATTCCCGCTTTGTGTGGTACGTGCGTAAACATCCCACCACGCTGCTGCCTTATCAGGTCTGGCGCCACACGGTGGGTACCGCGGCGCAGAGTGATGTGCTGGTGTACGAAGAAAAAGATGAGACCTTCTACGTCAGCGTACATAAGACCACTTCCCAGCAGTTCGTGGTGATTTATCTCTCCAGCGCCACCACCAGTGAAGCATTACTGCTCAACGCCGAACTCCCTGACGCTGAGCCGGTCTGCTTCCTGCCGCGGCGGAAAGATCACGAATACAGCCTCGATCACTATCAGCACGCGTTCTATCTGCGATCCAACCGGGAGGGGAAGAATTTTGGCCTCTATCGTACCGTGCTGCGCGATGAAGATCAGTGGACCACGCTGATCCCGCCGCGTCACGACGTGATGCTCGAAGGATTTACGCTGTTTACCGACTGGCTGGTCGTCGAGGAGCGCCAGCGCGGCCTGACCAGCTTGCGGCAAATTAACCGCAAGACCCGGGAGGTGGTAGGGATCGCCTTTGACGATCCGGCCTATGTCACCTGGCTTGCCTATAATCCGGAACCCGAAACATCGCGCCTGCGTTACGGGTATTCCTCCATGACCACGCCGGACACCCTGTTTGAACTGGATATGGATACCGGCGAACGGCGGGTTATCAAGCAGCAGGAAGTGAAGGGGCTGGACACGAGCTGCTACCAGAGCGAACACCTGTGGGTGACCGCCCGCGATGGCGTCGAGGTTCCGGTATCGCTGGTCTACCATCGCGACCATTTCCGCAAAGGGAGCAATCCGCTGCTGGTCTATGGCTATGGCTCATATGGCGAGAGTATCGATGCCGATTTCAGCGCCAGCCGGCTGAGTCTGCTCAACCGGGGCTTTGTCTACGCCATTGCCCACGTCCGCGGCGGTGGCGAGCTGGGGCAGCAGTGGTATGAGGACGGCAAATTTCTGAGTAAGAAAAATACCTTCAATGACTATCTGGACGTCTGCGACGCGCTACTGGCCCAGGGGTACGGCGATCCGCAGCTCTGCTATGGCATGGGGGGCAGCGCCGGCGGGATGCTGATGGGCGTGGCCGTTAACGAACGTCCTGAGCTGTTTCATGGCGTGATAGCCCAGGTGCCGTTCGTCGACGTGGTGACCACCATGCTGGATGAATCTATTCCATTGACTACCGGTGAGTTTGAAGAGTGGGGAAACCCACAGGATGAAACCTATTACCACTACATGAAAAGCTACAGCCCCTACGACGGCGTCCGGGCGCAGGCTTATCCGCATATGCTGGTGACCACCGGGCTGCACGATTCCCAGGTGCAATACTGGGAGCCGGCAAAATGGGTGGCCAAACTGCGGGAACTGAAAACCGACGATAACCTGCTGCTGCTTTGCACCGATATGGATTCCGGCCATGGCGGCAAATCCGGGCGCTTTAAAAGCTATGAGGGAGTGGCGCTGGAGTATGCCTTTTTCATTGCCCTGGCGCAGGGGACACTGCCGGGGAAAGCGGCAGTGTGACGACTATTCCCCGAGGTAATGTTTGAGGGTCAGGCGCAGTTCGGGGCTCATGCGGTCGAGATTGTTGAATAACCAGCGCAGGTAGCCGGGGTCGTTTTCAGCAATTTCGGCCACCGCTTTACCCCGGTATTTGCCGAAAGTAAAGGTGGTAAGCAGCGCCGGGCGGCCGGTAATATTGGCCATTTCGTCAGGCGTCCAGCCGGAAACGTTGATGATATCCAGCAACAGCGCGGCGGTGATATAGCAGTCATACAGCGCGCGGTGGTGATGCAGCCCCGGCGGGGTCGCCACATTCAGCTTACGTGATTTATATAACCCCATATTGCTGTATTTGATCCCCGGCCACAGGCGGCGGGCCAGCTTCATGGTACAAATCCACTCGCCGCTCATCTCCGGTAACACCCGGCGGTCAAAGCTGGCGTTGTGCGCGACATACCAGGGACTGCCAAGATAGTGCGGAATAATCTCCTCAATCCACGGCTTATCAGCGACCATCTCTTCCGTTATACGGTGGATAGCCATCGCCTGCGGCGTGATGGGGCGGTCAGGACGCACCAGATGGCTCATCGGGTTAGTGATGTGCCCATCGACAATGTCGACCGAGGCGATTTCGACGATGCCCCCCTGCAGGCCGCAGGTTTCGGTATCAATGACGCGCAACATGGCTCGCTCCAGAGCAAAACAACAAGCGTAAAGGAATTGGGTGGCCTTGCCAACCGACGGGGAGCAGGCGGGCGCGCATTATTTCTGCTTCGGCTCCCAGGGCAGTCGGGAAAGCGAAACAGACGCCAGCCGGTGGGCGATCAGTCGTTCGCGGAACCAGTCGCGCAGATGGGCGGGCTGCTCACGCTCGACCAAATCAGCGACCACCGGCATGTTGTATCGCTCCTTAAACGCGACGCCGGCGGCGGCGAGATCGACGTTGACCTTATCCATCTCAGCTTGCGAAATTTTGGCCAGATTTCTTTCCATTATTAACTCCAGTGTGCTGGTAAACCCGGTCGAGGCGCTGACGCTTAGCTCGACTCTGCCATTATACAGGGTTATTCTCTGTCCTACAGACATAACAAAAGGGAATGACGAATATGCGACTCCTCGCTGGACGCGCGTTGCGCCTCTCGGTTGCGTTTGCCGGTATGTTAACCGCGGCAGGCGCCTTCGCCCACGCTCACCTGCAACAGCAGATCCCCGCCGCGGGTGCACAGCTGACCGCTCCCCCTCAGACGCTGACGCTCAGTTTCTCCGAAGGGATCGAACCGGCCTTCAGCGGCGTGGTCGTCACCGGTCCGCAGCAGCACGCGGTAGCCACCGGAAAACTGACCCGCAGCGCTGACAACCCCGCTCAGGTCACCTTACCCCTGGCGGAAACGTTGCCTCCGGGGGAGTACACCGTAGCATGGCATGTGGTCTCGGTTGACGGCCATAAAACCAAAGGGCAATACACTTTTAGCGTGAAGTGATCGATGTTGACCGGGCTCTATATCACGCTGCGTTTTGGGCACTTTATCACCCTGATGTTGGCTTTTGGCTGCGTGCTGTACGGCGCCTGGTGGGCGCCAGTACCGCTGAGGCGCGTGCTGATGCACCGCTTTTATCCGCTATTGCGCCCCCTGATGTTGATCGGCGCGCTCTCAACCGTGGCGCTGTATCTGCTGCAGGGGGGGATAATGGGCGACGGCTGGGCGGATGTCTGGCAGCCCGCCGTTTGGCAGGCGGTAGCGGGTACCCGCTTCGGCGGGGTGTGGATCTGGCAGATCCTGCTGGCGTTGACTGCTTTCGCCGTGGTGTGGATCCGTCCCCATCACGGCGCCAGGCAACTGATGGCCCTGCTGGCAGCCCAGCTGTTGCTTTCCGCCGGGGTAGGACATGCCGCCATGCACGATGGCTTACTTGGCGCCCTGCAGCGGACTAATCATGCCGTCCACCTCTTCTGCGTCGCCAGCTGGTTCGGCGGCCTGTTGCCCTTCATCTACTGCCTGCGCCTGGCGCAGGGGCGCTGGCGTCAGGCTGCAATCTATACCATGGCGCGCTTTTCGCGTTACGGACATCTGGCAGTGGCCGGCACCCTTGCCAGCGGCGTAGTCAATGCGCTGTTGATCCAGGGTGCGGTGATCGGAACCTCGCCCTGGGGGCGCATGCTGTTGATCAAATGTGCGCTGGTCGCCGGGATGGTGGTAATTGCCTTAGTGAACAGGTATGTTCTGGTACCGCGCATGTCGGCAAGCGGTTCGCGGGCGGAAAGCCTGATCCTGCGGACCACGCAGGCTGAGATAGGGCTGGGCGCGCTGGCGCTGCTGGCCGTCAGTCTGTTTGCCACCTGGGAACCTTATTGAATTAACTGGCAAAATCATGAAAAAAATTGTTCTGACCATGTTGTTACTGGCAAGCTCCGGGGCTGCTCTGGCGGCGCCGCAAATTATCACCGTGAGCCGCTTTGAAGTGGGGAAGGAGAGCTGGGCGTTCAACCGTGAAGAGGTGATGTTGACCTGCCGTCCGGGTAACGCGCTTTACGCCATCAACCCGAGTACGCTGGTCCAGTATCCGCTCAATGACGTAGCGGAACAGCAGGTTAAAGCCGGCAAGACGACCGCGCAGCCGATCTCCGTGATCCAGATCGACGATCCGCAGCATCCGGGACAAAAAATGAGCCTCGCGCCATTTATCGAGCGAGCGCAGAAGCTCTGCTAGCGTTCCGCGTTATCTTACTGTAATAGCATAAAAAAAACCGCCCTTGCCGGATAACGGCAGTGGCGGTTTTTTACTGGCTGACAGCCGTTTACCAGGAATTATACGACCACATTGGCCGCAGACTGGAAAAGCTGACGCGTTAAACTATTCTTATAGTGCAAGGCGACTTAGCCTGCATTAATGCCAACTTTTAGCGCACGGCTCTCTCCCAAGAGCCATTTCCCTGGACCGAATACAGGAATCGTATTCGGTCTCTTTTTATCTGTCACTTTTTGCTTTCGCAATAGCCAGCGACATCATGTCAGTCAAACCCCAGGCTGGCCTCTGGATGTCCCGTTATAGCACACCGTTTTTAGCATACACAATCCATTTACACACAAATCGCATCCTGAGGAAGGGTTGCGTCGGGAAGGAGAGATCTGAAACTGAGGTGGAAAGAGAAAAGAAAAAACCTGCACCTAACCAGGCCCGGCGTGCAGGTTAACAGGCGGGCCAACATCGGAAGTCTGCTAGTATACATATTTGTATGATAAATAAAATGAGCAAAGTCTAATAGATTTGGCAATTCATGCGATTAGCTATCATCGAACGACCGTATCGCTAAAAATAATAAGCAAATGCGCTATGTGTGGCGGTTGAAATTATTCAGGAACGCTAAAGGTGGGGTATATCTTACTTTCGAGATAGCAGAGCAAAAGCCAAATTTCATCGCTAAAAATAAACCATACGCAGCCCAGCAGAATGACCGCAAGAATAATTAGCAGGAAAATTTCGGTTTTACTCATCATGCCAACCACTATCCAATGGCGCCTGGGGCCATGATAGTAGCGAAATAAGTACCGAATAAGCAAACGCCGCGTGTCAGCGCGGCGTTACCGGCAGCGAAATTTACGTGCCATGGCGCGGTTGCGTCAGGATGTCCACCTGCTCAGCCAGCTGATCCAGCAGCTGGAACCGACGCCGGTATTCAGCCCGTTTTTTACTGGCGATACTCTCCAGTGGTTTGCGTTCCAGACGCTGCGGCAGCCGCCAGCGCCAGGCGCTTTCCGGCTTACCGTCGATGGACTGCCAGAACTCGTCGTAACTGGCGTGGAAATGGCGGCCCTTGCTCAGGCGATAGCGCAGGGCACGGAACACATGGCCATTATCGCTGACGCCATAAATCGACTCGATAGCGCTGCGAGCAGCCAGCAGCCAGATGAACTCCAGCAGCAGGCGCTTCGGGAACAGGCCGAAGCAGGCGCGAGTGGCCTGCTTAATCACCTCATGGGAAACGTGGCGCCGTGGCCCCTGCAGGCCGCCAATGACCAGCTGCCAGGCTTCACCGTCCCAGGTCACGCTAAAGGTTGCGCTGGCCAACAGGGTGTTGTTGTTGTCACGTAGCCACAGCGTGGTTTCGCCCTCACGCTCAGCCTTCCCGGCAGACGAGGCGGAGAGCGTGAACGGGCTGTCGTCTTTTCCGTTCAGCGTCAGCAGCGGGACCTCGCTCACCGCGGTCATGGCATGCGCCAGCAGCGACCCCTGCAGGGTATCGATGTAGCGATAATGACTTATCACCGCCATCGCCCGCTGCCAGGCGTTAAGATCGCGCGTCAGGTACTGACGGTGCACTTTCCCCGGCAAGGTCGCCTGCGCGGCCAGAAGCTGGTTAAAATCATCGCGGGCGCTAAGCGCCTCAAGCATCGCTTTGGTGGGGCTATAAAATAACGCCGTACGCAGCAGAAATTTAAGGCGAAAATTTCTCTGCCGCCAGATAGGTGCAGGTATTAGTCTGCCCATCACCAGATCGGCAATAAGATGCGAGCGCGGCGCAAGTACGCTGGTTGAATGCAGGCTATTGTCTGTCACGATAAACACCTCGTTGTTATTTCCTCCTATTTTAAAGCGAGCCTCTGATAAGCTTAATCCTCTGGCCGACTATATTTCCCGTTTGTTTAAAATCGATTGAGGTGTAAATAAAAATCACCGGGATCCGGCGCAATTACCTATAATTACAGCAGAGAGGTAATTATATGTATCAACGTATTAATGGTAGCGACTGGCGTAATATCTGGCTGATGGGCGATCTGCATGGTTGCTTTGCGCTACTGATGGGCCGCCTGCGTCAGCTGCGCTTTGATCCCTGGGCCGATCTGCTCATTTCCGTGGGCGATCTGATCGATCGCGGACCGCAGAGCGCTGACTGCCTCGGCCTGCTGCGCTGCCGCTGGTTCAGGGCCGTACGGGGGAATCATGAACAGATGGCGCTGGAGGCGCTGGAGAGCGGGGATATGGCACTCTGGCAGATGAATGGCGGCGACTGGTATGGCCGGGGCACCGCGCAGCAGCGGGCCGAAGCCGACCGGCTGTTAGCGCGTTGTCAGCGGCTACCGTTGATTATTGAAGTTGGGTGTGCAGATGCCCGGCATGTGATCGCCCATGCCGATTATCCGGCGCCAGTCTATCGCTGGCAGCAGCCGGTGGATCCCCTGCGGGTGTTATGGAGCCGTCATCGCCTGAGCGAACATCTGGCGGGACGTCATGGCGCCATCGCCGGAGCAGACCATTTCTGGTTTGGCCATACGCCGCTTCGCACGCCTTATGAACGCGATAATCAACACTATATTGATACAGGCGCCGTGTTTGGCGGAACGCTGACGCTGGTGGCGCTACAATCGGCAGGTTAAAAATCGCTGTATTCGCTGGCGGGTTGCCAGAAGCCGTCAATAAAATCTTCTATCGGATAGCAGCCGCCGTGGCGGATCCGCTGATCCTCCATCGCCACTAAACACTGCGTTTCCTCGCGGTAGACGTCAACCACAATGTCCTCACAGCCGCCATCCAGATAGCAAATAAACAACACCAAGGCAAACATCCTGGCCTCATGCTCGGGTTCACATACTATTTAGTGTAGGGGATGACAGCGGGACGGGGAAATAAATAACCCGTCTCTGGCGACGGGTTCATTTGAGTCAGGCAAGGCGCATGACCCAGGCATCAGACTGGCGGTCGTAATGTTTACGGTAGAGAACGGAATGTTCGCCATTGAGAATGGCGGGCACGCTGGTATCGGCATCCCAGGCGTCAAGCTGCATACATAAATCTGGATCGGATTTGCAGGGAATACTTAACGTTCGCTCTCCCTGATGTTCACCGTGCAGTTCGGCATCGTCTATCTCAAACGCGCCGATGCGGACATTGGTTTTACTCATCGCTTCACCCCATTTTTCAGCTGAGTTGTGGTACGACCAGTTGAGGCCGTCATTTTTCAGCGTAGTCAATGGGGTGAAAATCGCCAGTCAAAAAATGCGTATTTTTTGCACGACGTCACACCTTGCCGGCAAAAAGTTTCCCATCGCGCACCAGTTCACGCGGGTAGCTGTTCTTCAGGCGGGAGCCGACGCGCTTGGCCAGGCCCAGCGGGACACCCTGGAAGGTCACGATGGCTTCATCCTGCTGCGGCGCGGTCTGCGGATAGACGTCGCGTCCGCGATACCACTCCTCCGCTTCCTCCTGCGTCAGCTCGAAGGCGCGCTGCGGCGCGGCAAAGGCGATAACCGCCTCATGCTGCCAGCGGTAACCCTTGTTGTGCACCTCCGCCAGGCGTACGCCGATGCGTGAAAAACGCACCTTGCCAAACAGGGGCTCCATAGCCTGCGGGAACAGCCACAGCTCTTTATCGCGCTGCCACAGCGTATGGCCCGCGTCCCACTCGAGGCCAACAGCGTTGGCGGCGGCGGTTACCGCGGCGGCTTCACGGCCCTTCAGCGGAACAAACGGGAATTTGCCGACCTTATAGCCTGGCGCCGGGAGCGGCTCGATCGCTGCAGTCTTGCGCAGACGAGCAACGAAGAAGCCTTCGCAATCGTAGATCTGCGGGAACACGTGCAGAAACCCTTCAGCGGTTAAGGCATCGGCCGCGCCGGAAAACAGATCTCCCAGCGGCAGGATCTCCACCGCCTGCGGATAACGGGACAGCAGCCACTGAACGACCGCCTGATTTTCCTCGCGATTCAGGGTGCAGGTCGAATACACCAGCGTCCCGCCAGGACGCAGGGCATGGAAGGCGCTGTCGATAAGTTCGCGCTGGGTGGCGGCAATGTCGAGGTTGCTCTCCGGCGACCAGTTTTTCAGCGCGTCAGCATCTTTACGCACCACGCCTTCGCCCGAACAGGGAGCATCAAGCAGGATGGCGTCGAAAGCTTCAGGTAGCGCCGCGCCGAAAACCCGGCCGTCGAAGTGGGTCAGGGCGACGTTACTGATGCCGCAGCGGCTGATGTTGGCATGCAGCACCTTCACCCGGCTGGCGGAGAACTCATTGGCCAGGATACCGCCCGCGTTACCCATTCGGGCGGCGATCTGGGTGGTCTTTGACCCCGGCGCAGCGGCAACGTCCATCACTCGTTCAGGCTGCGGGTTATCAGCGAACAGGGCGGCGACCGGTAGCATCGAGCTTGCTTCCTGAATATAGAACAGCCCGCTGAGATGTTCGGCGGTACTGCCCAGCGGCAGTGCATCGTCGTTGTCCCGCTCGATCCAGAATCCCTCTTCACACCAGGGGACCGGCGTCAGCTGCCAGCCATACGGGGCGACCAGAGAGAGGAAATCATCAACGCTAATCTTCAGCGTGTTGACGCGAATACTGCGGCGTAGCGGGCGCTGGCAGGCGGCGATAAAGTCGTCGAAGGAGAGGTGCGCGGGCATTGCCGCACGCATTTGAGCGAGAAACGCTTCAGGGAAATAGACAGTATTTTCAGCCACAGGCAGCGCACCACAGAAAAAAAGGGTGCGCAGTTTAGCACAAACGCCCCGGTGCAGGACACCGGGGCGTGCGGTTGGTTATCTTCCCGCCCCCGGCGTTGGCCGGGGCGGGAGAAGGGGTCGTGAGGGTTACTGCGGCAGGGCGGTGCCCCATTCCCGCCACTCTTTCGGCTCGCTCTCCTGCAGCAGGAAGTGCTTGCCATCCTGAGCCTTTGGCGCCAGCGGCGTACCCGGCGGCGTGGCAAACGCGATCCCACCGCGGATAAACTGATTGAAGGTCCCGGTTTTCACCACGCCGCCAATCAGGCCGAAGTCGAGGCTGTAACCTGAGGCCAGCCAGAACACCGAGTTATTGCGTACCAGATACTGGTAGCGCTTGCTGATACGCAGTTTCACCATCACCCGATCGGACATCGACCCCAGCGACAGGCCGGTGACCGTCCCCACTTCAAGGCCGCGGAACAGGACCGGCGTACCGATGCCAAGCGACCCCGCCTCCGGCGCTTCCACCACAATGTTCAGGCCGTCGATATAGCGTGAGTCGCTGATCGTCGTATCCTGGATCTCAAAGTCGCGGCGCGCCGGGCCGCGTCCGGGCTCAACGTTGATATACGACTGGAACAGGGTGTCCAGATGCTCAACGCCCGCGGCGGAGATTTGCGGGGTGATCACCGAGAAGCGGGTCCCGGCCCGGGCGAAGGTGCCGACGTATTCCGGGTAGAGCACCGCTTTCGCCTGCACTTCGTTTTTGGCGGTGATCAGCTCCAGGGACTGGATCTGACCGATATCGATGCCGAGATAACGAATCGGCATCCCGGCCGCCATCTTCCCGGCGTCAAACGCGTGCAGGGTGATCTGGCCGCCCACGGCGCGTGCCGCCGTTTCAGAAGCATAAAGGATACGTTTGTTATTCAGCCGCGCGTTGGCGCTACTGCCGTTGAGGTTATCGAAACTGATCGCTCCTTTAATGGCGCGCGCCAGCGGCGAGGCCTGGACGGTGAGCCCGTTGCCGTCAAGTTTGACCTTCGCCCCCCCTTCGGCCCAGAAGACGCTGTTGTTGGTCAGCAGGTAGCGGTACTCCGGCTTGATATGCAGATCGATATCGAACGCGTCGCTGCGCGGTTTGACGGAGATGATTTCGCCGACGGCGAATTTACGATACAGCACCACCGAGCCGGCCTGAACGTCAGGCAGGGTCTCCGCTGAGAGGCTTAAGGTGGTGGTCGGCACTTCGCTCAGGCTGTTTTCCTGGGCCTTTTCGAGGTTGGCGTACAGCGGGTAGCTGCTCTGCATTTCGCCTTTTTCTCCCGGAATGACCCGGATCCCGCCATTAACCCATTCGCTGGCGCTGGCCCCCAGCACCTGCACGCCATCGAGTCCGACTTTGACATCCAGACGGCTGTTAACCACAAACTTGCTGTCGCCGCGAATGAGATCGCGGTATTCCGGGGCAATGGCGACCTGGAAGGTGACACCTTTAGCCGTCAGTTTGCGCTCCAGCACCTGGCCGACTTTTACCCCGTGCAGCACCAGCGGCTGGCCGCCGTCAATCCCGTAACTTTCCGGCGCGGAGAGCGTGACGGTGGCGACGTTGGGTTCCTCCAGCAAGGCTTTATCTGCTGGCATGACCGAGAAGTGATTGCGCGGCTCGCCTTCCCCGGGTACCAGTTCAAAGGTATTGCCGGTGAGCAGGGCGCTGACGCTGGGGTTGTCGAGGGAGATCTTCGGCTTCTTCATCTGAATCAGCGTTTTCTCACGCAGCAGCGTCACCACGCTCGGGTCGACGGTCATCTCGCCGGTCACCTTGCCGCCGGGGTTAAGATTCAGCTTACTTAACTGGCCCACTTCCAGCCCCTGATACATCAGCGGCGTCGAGCCTGCTTTCAGCCCATCGCCGTCGGGCAGGTCGAGGGTGACCAGCACACCACGCTGGCTATGCGCCAGATCTTCGTACAGATGATAGTCATCGTTTTGCGCCGCAACCTGCGAATCGGCGGGGGAGTCAAAGGCGATAGCGCCGTTCACCAGTGCAGAAAGGTTCTCCAGCTGCACTTTTGCCCCACTCAGGCCGACGTCGGCTTTGATCCCGGAGACGTTCCAGAATCGGCTGCCTTTTTTCACCAGGTTGGTAAATCGGCGTTCGATCAGGACATCGATGGTGACTCCCTGATTATTGGCATTCAGGGTGAAGTCATACACGCGTCCGACCGGGATCTTGCGGAAATAGACCAGCGAGCCGCTGCTCAGGGAGCCAAGGTCAGGCGCCTGCAGGTGGATCATCAGCTCGCCGTTGTTGATGCGGTATTTCGGCTGAGTGTCGAGGGCCACGAAGTGATCTTCGGGATCGCCTTTGCCTGGCATCATGCCGATGTAGTTCCCGCCCACCAGCGCATCCAGCCCGGAGACCCCGGCCAGAGAGGCTTTCGGCGTGACCAGCCAGAACTGGGTCTCTTTACGCAGTGCATCTTTCATATCGCGTTTGATGCTGGCGGAAACCTCAATCTTGCTCAGGTCTTTACTGAGGCTAATATCCTGGACGGTGCCGACTTCCACCCCCTGATAACGGATAGGCGTCCGCCCCGGGACGATGCCGTTAGCGGACTGGAAATCGATGGTAATCGTCGATCCGCGGTCGTCAAAGCTGGTCCAGATGAGCCAGGCGGCAATCAGTAGCGCGATGACCGGCAACAGCCAGAATGGCGAGATGCGGCGTTTAGTTTTTATTCTGGCTTCAGTCTGCGAAGCGGGCGATTCCTGACTCATGTGCGTCCCAAAGTAAGCGGCTGTCCAGCCATTCAACTGCAAGAATAGTTAAAATTACTGCACCGCCGAAGTAAACCGCCGCCGGCCCCATGGTGAAGGCGAGGAGCTGATCGCGATTTATTAGCGACATGGTGAGTGAGATAACAAACAGATCCAACATCGACCAGCGGCCAATCCAGGTTATCAGCCGCAGCAGCAGGATGCGGGTGCGCAACCCCTGCTCACACTTGAATTGTATGCTGACCAGGAGGGTAAATAACACTATAACTTTGGTGAATGGCACCAAAATACTGGCGATAAACACCACCCCGGCGATGGCGATATTGCTGTTGGCAAGGGAGATTATCCCGGAGAGGATCGTATCGTCCTGGCGCGCACCATTGACATAGATGATCGAGATCGGCAGCAGGTTGGCCGGTAAGAGGAAAATCATCGAAGCGACCAGCGCCGCCCAGCTGCGCTGCAGGCTCTGGGGCCGGCGATGATGCAGCGGGGTGTGGCAGCGTCGGCAGCGGCCACGCGCGTCGCGGTAGCCGGTGTAGTGGCAACTGGTGCACACCTGCAGATTATTATCGGCGCGGGTCGCCGGCCGTTCAGGGTAGAAACGCTCCCACAGCTCTTCGACGTTCATGTGAATAAGCGTCAGGATGCTCAGCAGCGTCAGCGAGATAAACGCCACCAGGCCGATGCCGGGCTGCAGAAAGGCGTAATCCTGCACCTTGATGGAGGCGACGCCAATACCCACCAGATAGATATCCAGCATCACCCACTCTTTGAGCTTGCCGAGCATCAGCAGCACCGGGCGCAGGTTCATCCCCAGGACGTTGCCCAGCCAAAGATAGCTAATCGAGACCACCAGCAGCACCGGGGCGACCACCGCGCAAAACAGCACCATGGCGGCGGTAAGCGGGTCACCCTGTGCGGTCATCTGCCAGATCCCCTGCAGGACGTTGGCGTCGATGCGTACGCCCAACAGATGCAGGCGCAGCAGAGGTTCAGACCAGGCAAAAGGCATTAACAGCAGCATCGCAACAGCCATGCTGCCCAGACGCGTCAGCGACCAGTCGCGCCCATCACGCACCTTCGCGTTACAGCGTGGACACCAGGCGCTTTGGTAGCGTTTAAGCACCGGTAAGCGAAAGAGCATGTCACACTGCGTACAGCGCTGATAATGCGCATAGGGAAGCGGCGTGCTGACGGCATGCACGACCATCTTCTTCGCAGGTTTGATCGTTGGTGTTTTTATCGGCATTTATTACGTACAGGAATGAATGTATCCCACTATCTTAACCTATGAATGAATTCATCTTGAGCCTAAGCGCATTTAATGCTTATTTTAGTAGGCTGTACGTATCAGGCAGTAAGACAACCAAGTGAAGATATAATGAGCAAAACAGAATTTTACGCGGATCTAAACCGCGATTTCCAGGCATTAATGGCAGGTGAAACCAGTTTTCTGGCGATGATCGCCAATACCAGCGCGTTGCTGTTCGAGCGGCTGAGCGAAGTCAACTGGGCCGGTTTCTATCTTCTGGAAGGCGATACCCTGGTATTGGGGCCGTTCCAGGGCAAACTGGCCTGTGTGCGCATTCCGGTCGGTCGCGGCGTGTGCGGCGCCGCGGTGGCGCAAGCCCAGGTCCAGCGCGTTGAGGACGTGCATGCGTTTGATGGTCATATTGCCTGCGATGCGGCCAGTAATTCGGAAATCGTCTTTCCCCTGCGCGTGAACGACCAGATTATCGGCGTGCTGGATATCGACAGCCCGGCATACGGCCGCTTCACCGCTGAAGATGAGCAGGGGTTGCGCACGCTGGTCGAGCAACTCGAAAAACGTATCGCGGCCACTGATTATCAAAAAATCTTTACCCGTGTCGTGGGATAATCAACGGATAACGTAGCATTTAGCGAGGACGTCATTATAATGTCGCCTGTTCATGCCTGCGGCTTGTTGGCTACGTCCGTTGTAATCAGGAAATTTCATGGAAAATCAACCTAAGTTGAATAGCAGTAAAGAAGTTATCGCCTTTCTGGCCGAACGTTTCCCTCAGTGCTTTAGCGCTGAAGGCGAAGCGCGCCCCCTGAAAATTGGTATTTTTCAGGATCTCGTTGAGCGAGTGGGTGGTGAGATGAATCTCAGCAAAACCCAGCTTCGCGCTGCATTACGTCTCTACACGTCTAGCTGGCGTTATCTGTACGGCGTGAAAGCCGGCGCTATCCGCGTTGACCTGGACGGCAACCCGTGTGGCGAACTGGAAGAACAGCACATCGCCCATGCGCGTCAGCAGCTGGAAGAAGCAAAAGCTCGCGTTCAGACGCAGCGCGCTGCCCAGCAGGCGAAAAAACGCGAAGCCGCCGCCGCCGCAGGCCAGCAGGATGAAGGGGTTCGCCGCGAGCGTAAACCGCGTCCTCAGCAGCCGCGTCGTAAAGAAGGCGCTGAACAGCGTAAACCGCGTCCTGTTGCGGCCAAAGCCCCGCGTGAAGAGCGTCATACTCCGGTATCGGATGTTTCCGTTCTGACCGTCGGCCAGGCGCTGAAGGTAAAAGCAGGCAATAACGCAATGGACGCCACCGTTCTGGAAATCACCAAAGATGGCGTTCGTGTACAGCTGACTTCTGGTATGTCAATGATTGTACGCGCAGAACACCTGGTGTTCTGAAACGGAGGCCGGGCCAGGCATGAACACATTTTTTAAAATCACCGCGCTTGCGGGCCTGCTGGCAATAGCAGGCCATGCTTTCGCTGTTGATGAAATAACCCGAGCAGATCAAATTCCCGTGCTGAAAGAAGAGCCGCAGCACGCGACGGTGAGCGAGCGCGTGACGTCGCGCTTTACCCGCTCTCACTACCGTCAGTTTGATCTCGACAACGCCTTCTCGGCAAAGATTTTTGACCGTTATCTGAACCTGCTGGACTACAGCCATAATGTGCTGCTGGCCAGCGATGTGGCGAAGTTTGCGGCCAAAAAAGACCAAATCGGCGACGAACTGCGCACCGGGAAACTGGACGTCTTCTACGACCTCTACAACCTGGCGCAGCAGCGTCGCTTTGAGCGCTATCAGTATGCGCTGAAGGTGCTGGAACGTCCGATGGACTTTACCGGCAACGATAATTTCAACCTTGATCGCTCCAAAGCACCGTGGCCAAAAGATGAGGCCGAGCTGAACAAGCTGTGGGACGCCAAGGTTAAGTTTGACCAGTTAAGCCTGAAGCTGGCGGGTAAAGACGATAAAGAGATCCGCGACACCTTAACCCGTCGCTATAAGTTCGCGATCCGTCGTCTGGCGCAAACCAACAGCGAAGATGTTTTCTCGCTGGCGATGACTGCCTTCGCTCGCGAAATCGACCCGCACACCAACTATCTGTCTCCACGTAATACCGAGCAGTTCAACACTGAGATGAGCCTCTCTCTCGAGGGGATCGGCGCTGTCCTGCAGATGGATGATGACTACACCGTCATCAATTCGCTGGTGGCGGGCGGTCCGGCCGCGAAGAGCAAAGCGATCAGTGTCGGCGACCGCATCGTTGGCGTTGGCCAGACCGGGAAGCCGATGGTTGATGTCATCGGCTGGCGTCTGGATGATGTTGTCGCGCTGATTAAAGGGCCGAAGGGCAGCAAAGTGCGCCTTGAGATCCTGCCGGCCGGCAAAGGAGCCAAGACGCGTATCGTGACTCTGACCCGCGAGCGGATCCGTCTGGAAGACCGCGCGGTGAAGATGTCGGTGAAAACCGTCGGTAAAGAAAAAGTCGGCGTGCTGGATATTCCGGGCTTTTACGTTGGCCTGACCGATGACGTGAAAGTGCAGTTGCAGAAGCTGGAAAAACAGAACGTCAGCAGTATCGTCATTGATCTGCGCAGCAACGGCGGCGGGGCGCTGACCGAGGCGGTATCGCTCTCGGGTCTGTTTATTCCGTCCGGCCCGGTGGTGCAGGTGCGGGATAACAATGGCAAGGTCCGCGAAGACAGCGACAACGATGGCGTGGTCTATTACAAAGGACCGCTGGTGGTGCTGGTTGACCGCTTTAGCGCCTCGGCGTCTGAGATCTTTGCCGCGGCGATGCAGGATTATGGCCGCGCGCTGATCGTTGGCGAGCCGACCTTCGGTAAAGGGACGGTACAGCAGTATCGCTCGTTGAATCGTATCTACGATCAGATGCTGCGTCCGGACTGGCCAGCCTTAGGTTCCGTCCAGTACACCATCCAGAAGTTCTACCGCATTAACGGCGGCAGTACGCAGCGTAAAGGCGTGACGCCGGATATCATGATGCCAACCGGTAATGAAGATCGCGAAACCGGCGAGCAGTATGAAGACAACGCCCTGCCGTGGGACAGCATCAATGCGGCCACCTATGTGAAGTCCGGGGACCTGACCCCGTTTGGACCGGAACTGCTCAAGCGCCATGATGAGCGTATCGCGCAGGATCCCGAGTTCCAGTACATCATGAAGGATATTGCCCGTTATAACGCGATGAAGGACAAGCGTAACATCGTCTCTCTGAACTACGCCCAGCGTGAGAAAGAGAACGAAGAGGATGATGCGATTCGTCTGGCGCGGATTAACGATCGCCTGAAACGCGAAGGCAAGCCGCCGCTGAAAAAACTGGATGACCTGGCGAAGGATTACCAGGAGCCGGATCCGTATCTTGATGAAACGGTCCATATCGCGGTAGACCTGGCGCATCTTGAAAAAGCGCGCCCGGCGGTGGAACCGCCAGCCAGTAAATAAACAGCAAACGGGCACCTCTGAAGGTGCCCGTTTTTTTTGTGCTTTTGTCATTCCCGTTCAGCTCAACTAACAAAATGTCAACCTGCCCGGTCGCTGTCAGCAAGATGCTACAAAATGTAAAGTTGTGTTTTTATCGTGACTTAGCGGGGGCTGATGGTTGAAAATTGCAGTCTGACCCATACGATGTGGGTAATCGCATAGTGCGTTTTGTTAAATTGAGGTAAAAAGAAAATTATGATGCGAATCGCGCTTTTCCTGCTGACGAACCTGGCAGTGATGGTCGTGTTCGGGCTGGTGTTAAGCCTCACGGGGATCCAATCCAGCAGCATGACCGGTCTGTTGATTATGGCCCTGCTGTTCGGCTTCGGTGGTTCTATCGTTTCACTGATGATGTCGAAATGGATGGCGCTGAAGTCTGTGGGTGGGGAAGTGATCGAGCAGCCGCGCAACGAAACGGAACGTTGGCTGATGCACACCGTCGCCCAGCAGGCGCAGCAGGCGGGCATTGCCATGCCGCAGGTGGCTATTTACCACGCGCCTGATATCAACGCCTTTGCCACAGGCGCGCGTCGCGACGCCTCGCTGGTCGCCGTCAGCACCGGGCTGTTACAAAACATGAGTCGTGATGAAGCGGAAGCAGTCATTGCCCATGAAATCAGCCACATCGCTAATGGCGACATGGTCACCATGACGCTGATCCAGGGGGTAGTGAACACCTTCGTTATCTTTATCTCCCGTGTAATTGCCCAGATTGCGGCCGGTTTCCTCGGCGGCAACCGGGAAGATGAAGGGGAGAGCAGCAATGGCAACCCGTTGATTTATTTTGCCGTTGCCACGGTGCTGGAGCTGGTGTTCGGTATTCTGGCCAGCATTATCACCATGTGGTTCTCTCGTCATCGCGAGTTCCACGCTGACGCCGGCTCGGCGCGACTGGTGGGCCGCGAGAAGATGATTGCAGCCCTGCAGCGACTGAAAACCAGCTATGAGCCGCAGGAAGCCAGCAGCATGATGGCGTTCTGCATCAATGGTAAAGCGAAATCCATGAGCGAGCTGTTTATGACTCACCCGCCGCTGGATAAGCGTATTGAAGCCCTGCGTAGCGGTGAGTATCTGAAGTAATTCGTCGGTCCGACGCTAAAAATAAAAATCCGCAGCCCGAAAGCTGCGGATTTTTTTTGCCGCCGTTTATCAGGCTGCGCGCGGCTGGGTGACGCGCAGACCGCTAATCAATGCGGCAACGGTCGCCAGAATACCAGCCAGCAGCAGGGCAGTATGGGTGCCGCTGTTGCCGAGCAGGTTGAACAGCAGGGCGACCAGCGCCGCGCCGGTGCTCTGACCGAGCAGGCGGGCGGTGCCCAGCATCCCGCTGGCGCCACCGCTGCGATGACTCGGGGCCGAGGCGACAATCGTATGGTTATTCGGTGACTGGAACAGCCCGAAACCGGCGCCACACAGCGCCATGCGCCAGATGATATCCAGATCGGACGGCGACTCGGGCAGTAGCGCCAGGCCGAACAGGCCGCAGGCCATAATAAGCAGACCGATGGCCCCCAGCAGCCCCGCATGGCATTTCTCAATCAAATAGCCAGCCAGCGGCGCCATCACCATGGTCGCCAGCGGCCACGGTGTCAGCAGCAGGCCGGTCTCCACTTCGCTGCGTCCCATCATTGACTGCAGAAAGAAGGGCAGGGAAACCATCGCCAGCATCTGCGCGCAGAAGGAGCAGATGGAGGTGCAAATAGAAAGCGAGAAGAGTGGGATGCGCAGCAGGTCGACCGGCAGCAGGGGGACGGGCATGCTGAGCTGGCGGCGAACAAAGAAGAAGCCCACCACCAGCATGGCGGCCACTTCAGCCAGCACCAGTTGAAGAGACTGTCCCTGGGCGAACCCGCTGAGCGCAGTGATCAGCAGCCCGAAGGTGAGGGCGTTCATGATGGCGCTTGGCAGATCGAAGCGGATGATTTTGCTGCGTGCGCTGTTGGGCGGCAGAAAGCGCATGGCCAGAACAAACGCGACGATCCCCAGAGGCACGTTAATTAAAAACAGCCATTGCCATGAGGCGAGGGAAAGGATCGCCGCGGCGATAGTCGGGCCTGCCGCTGATGAGACCGCGACGACAAAGGAGTTAATGCCCATGCCGCGTCCGAGAAAGCGCTGCGGATAAATCAGGCGGATCAGCGCGGCGCCGCCCAGCCCCTGAGCGACGCGGGCGAAGGTCAGCATTTCGAGGCTACGCGACAGCGCGCAGGCCAGCGAGGTAAAGATAAACACCACCAGGCCTATCTTATAGATGCGGCGATAGCCGACCATATCGCCGAGGAAGGAGAGCGGCAGCAGGGCGATAACAATGGCGATTTGGTAGGCGTTGACGATCCAGATTGACGACGCCGGCGAGGCGTTAAGATCGCTGGCGATGGTCGGGAGCGCGACGTTGGCGATAGCCCCGTCGAGCACGGCCATGGTCAGCCCAAGCACGATGGTCAGAATGGCGCCATAGCGTTGCGGCAGCGGCACGCCATCGGAAGAATTTTTATCCATGGTGAATATAAGTCTTAAATGAAACGGGTTTTTGAATGATGAGTTTAGCATTGATTAATCCGCAGTATGTCGCAGATTTGTAACGAAGTGGCAGAAGAATGATTGCGGCGCAGAGGCGGCGAATTTATAATAAAAACCGGTTCTAAATTTTATAAAACAGTTACGACGAGGTGATAAATGGCAGGTGCAGATTTGGATAAACAGCCAGATTCTGTCTCTTCGGTATTGAAGGTTTTTGGCATCCTACAGGCGCTGGGTGAAGAGCGTGAAATTGGCATTACCGAACTGTCCCAGCGCGTCATGATGTCGAAAAGCACCGTTTATCGCTTTTTACAGACCATGAAATCACTGGGCTATGTGGCACAGGAAGGGGAGTCAGAGAAATACTCCCTCACGCTCAAGCTGTTCGAGCTGGGCGCACGTGCGCTGCAGAACGTCGACCTGGTGCGCAGCGCGGATATTCAGATGCGCGAACTCTCGCGACTGACGAAAGAGACTATTCACCTCGGCGCGCTGGATGAAGACAGTATTGTCTACATCCACAAGATTGACTCAATGTACAACCTGCGGATGTACTCACGCATTGGCCGCCGCAACCCGCTGTACAGCACCGCGATCGGCAAGGTGCTGTTGGCCTGGCGCGATCGCAGTGAAGTTGAGCAGATCCTCGAGGGCGTGGAGTATAAGCGCAGCACCGAGCGGACGATCACCAGCACGGAGGAGCTGCTTAAGGTACTGGATGGCGTGCGCGAGCAGGGATATGGCGAAGATAACGAAGAGCAGGAAGAGGGGCTGCGCTGCATCGGAGTCCCGGTGTTCGACCGTTTCGGCGTGGTTATCGCCGGACTGAGCATCTCTTTCCCGACGCTACGTTTCTCAGAAGAACGTCTGCATGAATACGTGGCGATGCTGCACCAGGCGGCGCGTAAGATTTCTGAGCAAATGGGATACAACGACTACCCGTTCTGACGCGGTAGCTGAAACATCCGGTGAGCGCGGTGCTATTGTCGCGCTCGCCGGACCAATTTTAACCGTTATCAACCACGGTTGCGCTTTTGCGCAGAATGGGACAGTTACTGACGCCGATCACACCGCTGTTGGAATGCACATAAAGTGCGGTACTGACCCCGCGGGCGGTGAGATACTGACACTTAAGACCCAGACCACCGACGTTTTCTTCACTGTGGAATAATACGCCATAGCCGCTTAATAATACGCCAATCCATAAGATAGCCACGACGACAATAGTACGAATGATTAATCGCATTGATGCCTCATTATTTGTATGATCCTTGCCGTGATTTTGACACGAACACGTTTTGAAACAAGTCGATGATTCCTAAACTTGCCTTTCGTATTACAGTTAGCCGCGGTTTAAGAAGGCCGTGTTATCCTGGCGACATAAAGTACTAAAGCGGAGAGTGGAGTGAAAAAATTACGGTGGGTTTTACTGATAGTCATCATAGCAGGCTGCCTGTTGCTGTGGACTCAGATGCTTAACGTAATGTGCGACCAGGATGTTCAGTTTTTCAGCGGCATTTGCACTATCAATAAATTCATCCCGTGGTAAGACATTTTTCTGACGACTGATTTCCTTCTGCGGTGTGGGTGGTAGAATGAACGCCTTCTCTTTGAGGTGGTGAAATGAGTGAGTTACTAAATCCTGGGATCTTAAATCTGGCATCGCTGGCCGTGTCCGTCGCGTTGCTGCTTGTCGGTCTGTTGTTATGGTTCTTCGTCAACCGCGCCAGTTCGCGGGCGAACGAGCAGATAGAACTGCTGCAAGCGCTGCTGGATCAGCAAAAGCGGCAGAATGCGCTGTTACGTCGCCTCTGTGAGGCCAATGTGCCGGAAAAAGAGGACGTGGCTGAGCCAACCGTCGCGGGTAAGGCGAAAGGGGAGGATGAGTTTATCCGCCTGGTGGCAGAGCGCTAAGTACCTCGACAGGTGTGCATCATAAGGTGCGCACCTGCATGATAGCTGGCAGTAATATCTTATTCTTATTCCATTATTCCTTTCTCAGCGCAATATTCTCTTTATTACACGCTGTAAATAAAGTCATCCCCGCCACGTTTATTGCTATGGAATGTGACACTGTCATCATTTTTTCATTATTAAGGTGCAGAATTAGCACTATTTTTAGCGTGGCGACTAACAGGTTTTATTATCACTACACTGGCGCGGCTTTAGCGATTTTTCGTCTGCTGTTATGACTAAATATGCGCATCAATATTCATCACCTTCAGCGTGCCGCCGTCAGTATGGCGGTTCGTATACGTACATACCTGGACGAAGCGAAGTTGTTGAGCTATGGTAAAAAAGTTGCAGTAATGAGGCAGCAACCAGGTGATATTAGCGAACGCTATAGTGCCTTGCCAGGGGCGGCAAAGACGCATAAATGTGCAGGCGATCAAATGATTACCTTATAATTTGTGCGAACGATCGTGACACGTTTAAAAATGGCTTGCCATTATTTACGTAGTATGTGATAACACGTTTCGGGTTAAACGAGGTACAGTTCTGTTTATGTGTGGCATTTTCAGTAAAGAAGTCCTGAGTAAACACGTTGTCGTTGAATACCGCTTCTCTGCCGAACCTTAAATTAGTGCCTCATGCAGTTATGTGTCAGTTTTATCTATGTAAACGCCAGCAGGCGAAGAAAACAGTCTAAGGAATTTTGCAAATGGCAAAGATTAAAGGTCAAGTTAAGTGGTTCAACGAGTCTAAAGGTTTTGGTTTCATTACTCCGGCTGATGGCAGCAAAGACGTGTTCGTACACTTCTCCGCTATCCAGGGTAACGGCTTCAAAACTCTGGCTGAAGGCCAGAACGTTGAGTTCGAAATTCAGGACGGCCAGAAAGGTCCGGCTGCAGTTAACGTAACTGCTATCTGATACAAGACCACTCTTCTTGTATAAAAGCCTCGCCTGCGCGGGGCTTTTGCGTTTTTATTGCAAAGCATGTCATTTTACCCCCTCCTGTCGCGTCTTGTTGCAAATACT
This sequence comes from Klebsiella sp. D-Nf1, assembly GCF_002810515.1. Taxonomy (NCBI): domain Bacteria; kingdom Pseudomonadati; phylum Pseudomonadota; class Gammaproteobacteria; order Enterobacterales; family Enterobacteriaceae; genus Klebsiella; species Klebsiella sp. D-Nf1. Next base: position 1,806,530 of record NZ_PIOK01000001.1, on the reverse strand, counting down.
CAACTTTATTAGCATTGTGTAGCAGTCTGTTTTGCTAATTTTCTGTTAAATCAGATGGTTGCAAAATAATGCCGGAGCTATGGTGCTAAAGAAAAAAATGAAGTCCTCCGCCAGCTTTACCCCGATTCGCTTCGGGTTACTGTGTGTGGCCATTCTCGGTTGTCTGGGACTGCTGCTGGCCCGCGTGGGCTGGCTGCAAATTATCTCTCCCGATAATCTGGTAAAACAAGAAGATATGCGTTCTCTGCGCGAAGAGCCCGTGGCGGTAGAGCGCGGCATGATTAGCGACCGTGAAGGCCGGCCGCTGGCGGTGAGCGTACCGGTCAGCGCTATCTGGATCGACCCACAGACTACCATGGAAAAAGGTGGGGTTGGCTATGGTCCTCGCTGGCAGGCAATGGCCGAAGCACTGCATCTCAACCTCGGGGAGCTGGCCCAGCGGGTACAGAGCCATCCGCACGCCCGTTTTCTCTATCTGGCGCGTCAGATCAATCCGGAGCAGGCGGAGTGGATTGATAAACTGCATCTCCCGGGCGTCTATCTGCGCGATGAATCGCGACGTTTCTATCCGGCAGGACATGTGGCTGCCAATCTGCTGGGCTTTACCAACGTCGATAATCAGGGCATCGAAGGGGTGGAGAAAAGCTTTAATGCCCAGCTGACCGGCAAACCCGGCCGACGTCTGGTGCGCAAAGATAAACATGGCAATGTTATTGAAAATATTACCGAAGTGCCGCCAGTCCCGGCGCACAACCTGCAACTGAGTATTGATGAACGCCTGCAGACAGTGACCGAAGATGCCCTCGACAATGCTGTTCGCTGGAATAAGGCAGAATCCGGGGCGGCGGTGTTGATCAAAATTGATACCGGCGAGATTCTGGCGATGGCCAGCTACCCGGACTTCAATCCGAACAATCGCGATACCGCGACGCTGGATGATTTCCGCAACCGCGCCATCAGTGACACCTTCGAACCCGGGTCGACCGTTAAACCGCTGGTGATCATGACCGCGCTCCAGCAGGGGATTGTCCAGCCGGACAGCGTGGTAGACACCCATCCGTTTGTCCTCGACGGCCACCGTATCCGTGATGTTGGCTATTATCCGGAGCTGAGTCTGACCGGGATCCTGCAAAAATCCAGTGATACCGGCGTGTCGCATCTCTCGCTCGCTATGCCGGTGCAGCATCTGCTTGATACCTATCAGGCATTCGGTTTCGGCGAGCCGACCGGATTGGGGTTGACCGGCGAAAGCGCCGGGCTGATGCCGCATCGTCGCTACTGGGGGCAACTGGATCGCGCCACCTTCGCGTTCGGCTATGGATTAATGGTGACGCCGCTCCAGCTGGCGCACGTCTACGCGACTATCGGCGGTTTCGGTATTGAACGACCGTTGTCGATCACCCGCATCGATCCGCCGGTGATAGGCACACGGGTGATGCCGGAGAACATTGTTCACAGCGTGGAGCATATGATGGAGAGCGTGGCGCTCCCGGGCGGGGGCGGGACCAAAGCGGCGGTGCGCGACTATCGGGTGGCGGTAAAAACCGGGACCGCGAAGAAAATCGGCCCGGACGGAAAATATATCGACAAGTATGTGGCCTATACCGCCGGTGTGGCGCCCGCCAGTCGCCCGCAGTTTGCCCTGGTGGTGGTGATGAACGATCCGAGCAATGGTTCCTATTACGGCGGGGCGGTGTCCGCGCCGGTCTTCAGCCAGATCATGGGCGATGTCCTGCGGCTGGAAAATGTGATGCCGGACGGTATGCCGCAAGGGGCGGAGAATCTGATCGTGATGCACGACAGCCATCCGCTGGCACCGGCGCTGTAACAGTGGTCTGCGGGGGCGAATAGCGCTACACTTTCGCCCTTTCAGCGACACCGGAGCCGTCATGTCATACAGTTGCCCCCTTTGCCACGCGCCGCTATGCCGCAGCGACAACCACTATTCCTGCCCGCAGCGGCATCAGTTCGATCTGGCGAAAGAGGGATACGTCAATCTGCTACCGGTGCAGTTCAAACGGTCACGCGATCCTGGCGATAGCGCAGAGATGATGCAGGCCCGGCGGGCGTTTCTGGATGCGGGTCATTATCAGCCGCTACGGGAGGCGATCGCCGAGCGGCTGCAGCACTACGCCCCAGCGGACTTACTGGATATCGGCTGTGGCGAAGGGTATTACACCCACGCGTTTGCCGCCATCGCCAGCCGCAGCTGGGGGCTGGACGTGTCGAAGCCGGCGATTCGCGCGGCGGCAAAACGCTATCCTGAGGTCAGTTTTTGCGTGGCCTCCAGCCAGCGCCTGCCGTTCTCCGACGCCAGTTTCGATGCAGTGGTGCGCATTTACGCGCCCTGCAACGCCGAAGAGCTGGCGCGGGTGGTGCGTCCTGGCGGATGGGTAATCACTGCCACGCCGGGTCCACGCCATTTACTGGAGCTGAAAGGGCTGATTTACGATGAAGTTCGTCTTCATGAGCTGAAGACGGAAGCGATGCCGGGGTTCCGCCTGGATGCTCAGCAGCAGCTGGCCTATCCGATGACGCTGACCGGTGATGAAGCGCAGGCGCTGCTGCAGATGACGCCGTTCGCGTGGCGGGCAAAACCCGAAGTGCACGCCGCGCTGCGTCAGCAGGCGACATTTGGCTGCCAGACCGATTTCATGATCCATTGCTGGCAGCGAGAGGCATAAGGCTTAGCCGGCGAAATGGCTCCAGAGGATTTCGCTGCCGATACCAATCAGCACAATACCGCCGAGAATTTCGGCCCGTTTGCCCAACAGCGGGCCGATAAAGCGACCGACCATGATCCCCAGCGTCGACATAAGAAACGTCGCGCAACCGATCGCCAGCGCGGTGGTCACAATGCTGACCTGCAGGAAGGCCAGACCCACACCAACGGCCATTGCGTCAAGGCTGGTGGCGAAGGCGGTGGTGACCAGCAGCCAGAAACCATGACGGCGAGGTGCTTCACACACCTCGTCGCTGTCGCCGCGAAAACCTTCCACGATCATTCGCCCGCCGAGAAACACCAGCAGAATAAAGGCAATCCAGTGGTTCCACTCGAGGACAAACTGGCTGGCCAGCATGCCGAGTCCCCAGCCGACCAGCGGGGTCAGGGTTTCGATGGCGCCAAAAATCAGCCCGGTACGGATGGCTTCTGAGAATTTAGGTTTGTGCAGGGTGGCACCCTTGCCGATAGAGGCCGCGAAGGCGTCCATAGACATGCCGAAGGCAAGAAGAATGGTAGCGGATAAATTCATGTGCGTGTCCTGACCGGGGATAATCCATATGACACATCGCTGCCCCCAGTAAATATACGCGGAGCCGCTCAATGGCTGAGCAATACGTACAGCAGTGATGTATCTATGGTCTCGCCTGATTGAATCACTTCAACCCGTACGTGCCACGTTTTGCAACGAGTATGTTGACACGTACATTTCCTGGCAAACAGGAAATCGGCTACTCCCCAACGACGGGCGCAACCTTAACATATTTTTAGAATATAAAACAATAACAGAAGACGGCTATTTTAATAACCAAATGATAACGATTTTCATTTGAATTTATAAGTAAATAAATAGTTAATAAAAAAGGGGAGAGGAGGCGGGGAAATATAGCCATGGCTATATGTTTTTCCAGACGAACGCTGGAAAGATATAGCGCTGGCTATATTCTTAACTCATTGAGTTGAAAGGAGGAGTTTGTATATCTTCTCCAGATCGTCGATATTTCGTACGCGAATAAGCAGCCGCCGTTGCTCTAATTGCATCACCAGCACGCCGTCTTCGGATAAATTCATCTCTTTAATTCGCTGATATTCTATCCACACGTTGGCGAAGAAAAAGCCGCGCGATTTAAAAATGATTTTCGGTGTGCGCATCCAGAATAAATAGAGACCCATCAGCGCCAGGGCAGATAATAACCAGGTGGTGATCGCGGTGCCGTTCTGGGTGATGTTGTTATAGATCAGAATGGCGGTGAGGCCGACAAAGATCAGGCCGTCAACACGGCTGCGGCGAAGCAGGGGGATGGCCAGCAGCACCGGGCCGTTCCGCCTCGGCATAATGAACTGGTCGTACACCGCGTAGGCCAGTAGCGCAAGGATAAACAGAAAGATCACCAGGTCCGTGAATGTCATTGCTTTGCGTTCCTCCTGATAAAAAAAAGCCGGGGGCAAGCCCCCGGCGTACAGCTTGAAAATTACAGACCCAGCAGGCCGACCGCGTAGCCCGCGATACCGATGACGAAGAAGCCAACGATGATCCACAGCGGGTTAACTTTCTTGCGCAGCAGCCACATACACGCGAAGGTCAACAGCAGCGGCACCAGGCCCGGCATCAGCTGGTCGAGGATGGTTTGCACCGTGGTGACGTGAACCTGTCCGTCAGAACCGGTGATTTTTGACACCACCAACGGAATGTTCACGTGCGTCCACTTGTTAACCAGTGCCCCCATCACAAACAGGCCGAGGATTGACGCCCCCTCAGTCAGTTTCTGCAGGAAACCGCCGCCCATGTCCTTCACGATGTCCACGCCTTTACGATAACCGTAGGCAACGCCGTAGTAACGGGTCAGCAGACGCACCGCGTTGAACAGGATAAAGAACAGCAGAGGCCCGAGCAGGCTACCGCTCATCGCGATCCCAGCGCCTAAGGCCGCGAACACGGGACGCACAGTACCCCAGAAGATCGGGTCGCCGACGCCGGCCAGCGGCCCCATCAGACCGACTTTGATGCCGTTGATGGCGCCATCGTCAATCTCTGCGCCATTGGCGCGCTGCTCTTCCATTGCCAGCGTTACGCCCAGTACCGGAGCGGCAACGTAAGGATGGGTGTTGAAGAACTCAAGGTGACGCTTAATCGCCTGCTTACGCGCATCGTTGTTCTCCGGGTACAGGCGACGGATCGCCGGAACCATAGAGAAGCAGAAGCCCAGCGCCTGCATACGTTCGAAGTTCCATGAACCCTGGAACAGGTTAGAACGAATGAACACGCCACGAATATCACTCTGAGTGAGTTTTTTCTCGGTGGTATTTTTAGTCATATCAACCATTTCGCTCACCTGTTAGTCCAGTTCGTTATCGAGATCGTTGTTACCAGCCGCCTGAGCCGGCGCACCGGCAACGCGGTTATATTTCGGGCTCAGCTGGATGTAGAGGATAGCCATGACCGCACCAATCACACCCAGAGCCACCAGGTTGAAGTTGGTGAAGGCGGCGGTGACGAAGCCGAGGTAGAAGAACGGCATCAGGTAGCCTGCGCGCATCATGTTGATGACCATCGCATAACCGACAACCACGATCATACCGCCGGCGATGTTCAGACCGCTGGTGACCACTTCAGGGATCGCGTTCAGCAGGCCCTGGACTTCGCTGGTACCGACGGAAATCGCCACGATAACGGCCGGGATAGCGATACGCATCGCCTGCAGGAACAGGGACGAGACGTGCAACCACGACAGGGCGGTCAGGTTGCCATTCTCCGCCGCTTTATCCGCCGCGTGCTGGAAGGCTACGGTGATGGTACGAACGATAATGGTCAGCACCTGGCCTGCCGCCGCCAGCGGGATAGCCAGCGCGATACCGGCACCGATGCTCTGATGGCCGGCAATAACCAGAACGGTGGAAATAATGGACGCCAGTGCGGCATCAGGGGCAACCGCCGCACCGATGTTCATCCAACCCAGGGCGATCATTTCCAGCGTACCGCCGATGATAATACCGGTTTTCATATCGCCGAGAACGGCACCGATCAGCGTACAGGCGACCAGAGGACGGTGGAACTGAAATTCATCAAGTACCGACTCCATACCCGCAATACACGCGACGATGAACACCAGCACAATCTGAAGAAGGGTAATCTCCATTGTACTTCTCCTGTTGATTAAGTCTTAAAGTGAAAACTGGGGCGCGATCGGCAAGGTTATTTATCAGCCTTAGCGATCAGATCCATCATTTTCAGTTTCGGGTCGGTGGACACTTTACGTGCCTCCAGCTCGATACCGCGTGCGTTCAGTTTTTTAAACGCCTCAATATCTTTAGCATCGACGGAAATCGCGTTGTTAACCTGGGTTTTGCCCTGGCGGAACGCCATACCACCGATGTTGACGCTGGTGATTTTCACGCCGCCCTCGACGATACGCTCAACGTCAGTCGGGTTAGTAAACAGCAGCATAACGCGCTGTCCGGCATACTTCGGGTTGTTGTAGACGCGGATCATTTTAGCCACATCCACGACGTGGGCGGTGACGCCTGGCGGCGCAACCTGAGTCAGCAGGGTTTTGCGCACGGTATCCGCGGCGACTTCGTCGCTGACGACGATGATGCGGGTGACGTTGGTCTCTTTGGTCCAGCGGGTGGCGACCTGACCATGGATCAGACGGTCGTCAATGCGCGCGAGGCCAATCACCATGTAGTCGTTCGGGCCCATCGGTTTGGCCGGCGCGGCGGCTTTTGGCGCCGCGGCAGGGGCTGGCGCGGGAGCCGCTTTTTCTACCGGTTTGGCCTTCAGCGCTTTCACGCCTTCGCTACCGGTCTCTACCGCTAAGGCGACCAGTTCATCAAACGAAGGGTCGTCATCGCGGGCCATGAAGGTTTCCACCAGCATCGGGATGTTGACGCCAGCGATAACTTCGTAATGCTCTTTATCGACGACAATGCGGCTCGCAGCGTTGAACGGGCTGCCTCCCCATGTATCGACGAGAAATAGCACGCCTTTACTGGTATCCAGTTTTGCCAACTGGGCATTGTATTTCTCGATCAGCGTTTCGGCGTTTTCACCCGGAACGAAATCGATCCAGCCAACGTTTTCCTGCTCGCCCAACAGCATCTCTGCTGTTTTCAGCAGCTGTTCTGCAGCCCAACCATGTGTGCCTATTACAATAGCAATCGTCACTTGCTACCTCCTTTATTATCGTGAATGCATCATCTGCTTTGATACATCCTGAATCACTCTTGAGGACAAAATCGATTCAGTTAGGGTGTAAGATAGAAAATAGTTACTACCGCGAATTATTTTAGACAGTGAAAAAATAATTAATGTGATGAAGATCCGTTAATCAGGCATCGCCTGGTAATAATTTTGCAGCGCAAAAAATAGCCTTAGTTATTGCAAATTCAGGTAAATTTTTTCCAATTTCGATCTATATTTTGCTATGTTTAACTTCCGTTTAATTACTCAGGAGTATAGGGCATAGCCCGCAGTATGGACCGTCATCGACGTCTTTTCACTTTCTGGCACCAGGTTGCCACCTCCACGCATCACGCTTTTCTCTCAGCACCTATTGTCGCGCCCATGCATGACATGGCGATGACTCAGCTTGCCGCTAACCGGAGTCGTACATGGAATTGTTAATGGATCCCTCAATCTGGGCCGGCCTGTTGACGCTTATCGTTCTGGAGATTGTGCTCGGTATCGACAACCTGGTGTTTATTGCCATCCTGGCGGATAAACTGCCGCCGAAACAGCGTGACAAGGCCCGACTGATCGGCCTGTCGCTGGCGCTGGTGATGCGCCTGGGGCTGCTGTCGGTGATCTCCTGGATGGTGACCCTGACGAAGCCGCTGATTACCATCGCCGATTTCTCTTTTTCCGGGCGCGACCTCATCATGCTGCTCGGCGGGATCTTCTTGCTGTTTAAGGCGACGACCGAACTGCATGAGCGGCTGGAAAACCGCCAGCACGATGCCGGTCACGGTAAAGGGTATGCCAGTTTCTGGGTGGTGGTACTGCAGATCGTGGTGCTGGACGCCGTCTTCTCTCTGGATGCGGTGATCACGGCGGTCGGGATGGTTAACCATCTGCCGGTGATGATGGCGGCGGTGGTGATCGCCATGATCATGATGCTGCTGGCGTCGAAGCCGTTGACGCGCTTTGTCAACCAGCACCCGACGGTGGTGGTGCTCTGTCTGAGCTTCCTGTTGATGATCGGCCTGAGCCTGGTGGCGGAAGGCTTTGGCTTCCATATTCCGAAAGGGTATCTGTACGCAGCGATCGGTTTCTCGATCATCATCGAGTTCTTTAACCAGGTGGCGCGGCGCAACTTTGTACGACATCAGTCGACGCTGCCGCTGCGTGCCCGTACCGCGGATGCGATCCTGCGTCTGATGGGGGGCCGGAAACAAGCCTCTGCTAGCCATGACGCCGACAGCCCGGCAGCCATACCGGTCCCGGAAGGGGCGTTTGCCGAAGAAGAGCGTTACATGATTAACGGCGTGCTGACGCTGGCCCAACGCTCTCTGCGCGGTATTATGACCCCGCGCGGGGAAATCAGCTGGGTTGACGCTGAACAGAGTGACGATGAAATTCGTCGTCAGCTGCTCTCGTCGCCGCACAGTCTGTTTCCGGTCTGCCGCGGAGAACTGGATGAAATCATCGGTATCGTGCGGGCGAAAGAGTTGCTGGTGGCCCTGGAGGCGGGTGAGAACATTGCGGCGCTGGCCTCTGCCTCTCCGGCAATTGTCGTCCCGGAAACGCTGGACCCGATCAATCTGCTCGGGGTTCTGCGCCGTGCGCGCGGCAGCTTTGTTATCGTGACCAACGAGTTTGGCATGGTACAGGGGCTGGTGACGCCGCTGGACGTCCTTGAAGCCATCGCCGGTGAATTCCCGGATGCCGATGAGACGCCGGAGATCGTCATTGACGGCGATGGCTGGTTGATCAAAGGGTCGACCGACCTGCATGCGCTGCAGCAGGCGCTTGGACTGGATGCGCTGGTCAATGAAGATGAGGATATTGCCACGGTGGCCGGGTTGGTGATCGCCGTCAATGGCCATATCCCGCGCATTGGCGACACCGTGTCGCTACCGCCGCTGCAGTTTACCGTGGTCGAAGCGAATGATTACCGGGTCGACCTGGTCCGCGCGGTGGTCACCCGTCCACTGAGCGACGAAGAAGAGTAATTGCCCTGCTCGTCGGCCCCTGGGGTCGGCGAGCTATTCTGCCCACTCGGTTTTCTGTCCCTCTCTGTCTGCCAGCCACGCCGGAAACGCCTCAACAGGCATCGGCCGGGCGTAATAAAATCCCTGCAGTACATCGACGCCGTGGCCTCTGAGGTAGCTTTCCTGCTCCAGCGTCTCCACCCCTTCGGCAACGGTAACGATATTCAGACGATCGGCGAGGGCAATAATAATATCCGTCACCGTGGCATTGACGCTGTCTATCCCGACTGAACTGGTAAACGAGCGGTCAATCTTCAGCACGTCCGGACGCAGTTTTTCCAGCCACGAGAGCGAGCTGTTACCGGTGCCAAAATCATCTATCGCCAGCTGAACCCCTTTGAAGTGCAGATGTTCAGCCATGTGCTGGTCGCCATCCTGCAGGACATCGCGCTCGGTGAGCTCGACCACCAGCTGCTGTACCGGGTTGACGCTAAACCAGTAATTGTGCAGGTCGCGGAGCAGTAAACCATTGGCAAAGTGACGGGCGGCGACATTAATCGCAATATGAAAATGGCGGTCGCTGGGGAAAGCGTCCAGGCGGCGGGCGGTTTCGGCAATCACGTAGCGGGTGAGGGGAATGATCAGATTGTCCCCTTCGGCGATGGGAATAAACACTTCTGGCGAAATCGCCCCGCGGCGGGGGTTGTTCCAGCGCAGCAGGATTTCCACCCCGCAGCAGCGTCCGCTGCGCGCATCCTGCAGCGGCTGGCACCAGAGCGTAAACTCCCGGGCAGAGATGCCGAGACTTATCTCTCGCGAGAAACTCATCCTGCCGGCGGTGGCCAGCCAGGCGATGCCGGTCATCAACAGGCTGAAGATAAGGGCCAGCGGCAGCTCACCAGGCAGCTCCTCCAGCGCGATAGTCGAGGCGCCCGGACCGTTAATGTTGATGGTAAAGGGAAATTCTGTGGAGCGCTGGCGATAAATCACCGACGCCTGCGGGGCGTGCGCTTTGTCAATCAGGCCGAGTCCGCTGATAAAATAATGGTCGCCAACCTGCAGGCTGACGTCACTGATCAGGGGCGATTTTTCCTTGAGAATTAAGGTTCCCAGCAGCTCGATGTTGACAATTAACATCACGCCGTCGAGGCCGCTTTCCGAGGCAGGATACCACTGGATCAGCACCGGCGTGCCTTTGAGCAGTGAGTTGTCGGTAGAAAAGAGCAGTAAGGGGTGGTGAGCCGGAAGGGCGGGCTGCAGCTGGTGCAGATCCGCCTGCCGTTGCCCAAAGATACTGGAACAGTAGATCATCCCTGACGCCACCAGCGCGACGGAGCGGACCGTCTGCAGCGAGGCCGCCATTTTGCGCAGCGTGAGATGAATATCCATGCAGGGTTTGTCGACCAGGGAGAGTAGCGTCGCCCGCTCTGCACTCAGCGGACGCAGGATATTATTCAGCGCCGTGACCCGCTGGCTGGCGGCAGTACGAATATACTCTTCATTTACGCTACGCTGTGAAATAAATCGGATAGCTAAGGTGGTACCCAGGGTTAGCAAGGCTACCAGCAGGCAGACAATAATGCGTTTGCGACGATAGGCCGTAATGACTTTTTGTGCAGTCTGCATGTGCGACACCCTGTCGACAGGACGAGTGGTTAAGCGTGGCTTATTTAATAGAGCAATTGTAGTGGCAGAATATCGCCAGGTATAGAAAAAAGAAAATGCGCCGGTGAAGGCGCATCAGGGAGCTGTCAGTAACCCATGTTGTCCCCCTGCGCGCTTTGCGGGCGCAGGGGAAGGCGAACAGTTTAGTCACACTGAACTTTAATCGCCAGGCCGCCGCGTGAGGTTTCGCGATACTTGGCGTTCATGTCTTTGCCGGTTTCGTACATGGTCTCGATCACTTTGTCGAGCGAGACGCGCGGTTCGCTGGTACGGCGCATCGCCATTCGCCCGGCATTGATCGCCTTGACAGAGGCAATGGCGTTACGTTCAATGCATGGCACTTGCACCTGGCCAGCGACCGGGTCGCAGGTCAGGCCGAGGTTGTGTTCCATGCCGATCTCCGCCGCCACGCAAACCTGTTCCGGGCTGGCGCCGAGCAGTTCAGCCAGACCTGCCGCCGCCATCGAGCAGGCAACGCCCACTTCACCCTGACAACCGACTTCCGCGCCGGAAATGGACGCATTCATCTTGTACAGCGCGCCGATCGCTCCGCAGGCCATAAAGTAGCGAATATAGATCTCCGGACTGACGGACTCGATAAAGTGATCGTAATAGGCGAGTACGGCCGGAACGATGCCGCAGGCGCCGTTGGTCGGCGCGGTCACTACGCGGCCACCGGCGGCGTTTTCTTCATTGACCGCCAGCGCGAACATATTGACCCAGTCAACGACGTTCATTGGATCGCTGGAGAGCTTATCGCTGGCCACCAGCAGACGACGCAGCGCCGAGGCGCGACGCGGCACGCGAAGCGGACCCGGCAGCACGCCCTCGGTGTTCATCCCGCGGTCGATACAGGCGCGCATGGTCTGCCAGACGTTGGCGAAATAGTCCTCGATCTCTTTTTTGCTGTGCAGCGCCAGTTCGTTCTGCATCACCATGCCGGAGAGCGACAGGCCGGTCTCTTTACAGTACGCCAGCATTTCCTGTGCCGATTTAAACGGGTAGGGAACCTGCAATTCGTTGGCGTCTTCTTTGCCGAAGTGCTCTTCGTCGACGATAAAGCCGCCGCCAATCGAGTAGTACGTTTTGCTGTAGATCTCTTTCTCGCCGGCCCAGGCATGAATGGTCATGCCGTTTTCGTGCAGCGGCAGATTGTCACTGCGAAAACGCATGCCGTCATCGGCCGGGAAGTCGACTTCGTGCTGCCCGTTGGCCAGCAGCAGTCGGCCGCGCGCCTCGACGTCACGGATAAATGCCGGGATCGCGTCAATATCGACCGTATCGGGCTGATTGCCCGCCAGTCCCATGATAATAGCGATGTCCGTATGGTGGCCTTTGCCGGTTAATGACAGTGAACCGTAGACGTCAACCGCCACACGGGTCACCGCATTAAGCAATCCTTTTTCGACCAGGTCATCGACGAACTGTTTACCGGCCTTCATCGGGCCAACAGTGTGGGAAGATGAGGGACCAATCCCCACCTTGAACATGTCGAATAGACTAATCACGATAATACTCCTGACAGGGTTACCGCGGGTGCGGTAACGATGTAATAACTGCGCATAGTGTAAGAGGGAAGCGCGCTGCCAGTTGAACTATTCACATGAATTAAACTAATGGATAACCGCGATTTTACTAATAGTGAGAGCGCTCTCTCATAAACAGTATAGCTAAGGTCGAGCGCCAATTTGCAGCGCCAGTTCGCGAATGATCCCGGCGGTCATTCCCCAGACAAAATAATGCTGGTACCAGGAGAGCCAGACGCGGTGGTCGTTACCCCGACGGTGGATGTCGAGCGGATGGTAGCGCCCCAGGCGCAGGGCTTCGGCGAGCGGCATTTCGAATACCGCTGAGACTTCGTCCTGACTGGCGTGATAGTGCAGATTGGGGGGAATAATGCCCACCACTGGCGTCACCTGAAAACCGGTAACGCTGTCCACCGGCGGCAGAACGCCGATCACCTCGACGGCTTCCGGCGGGATCGCGACCTCTTCCTGGGCTTCGCGCAAAGCAGCAGCGATAAGCGTCGCATCGGTATTATCTACCGCGCCGCCGGGAAAGGCGACCTGACCGGCGTGCTTGCGCAGCAGCGGCGAACGCTGGGTCAGCAGCAGGCCGGGCTGCGGGCGGCGCACGATCGGCACCAGCACCGCCGCCTGCCGCTGATTGAGCGCATGGCGCGAAGGCTGGGGGCGCAGCAGCTGGAAGCGGGACAGAAAATCATCCAGATTGAGGGCGTGGTCCGCCATGGTCTAGTTCTCCAGTTGGTGCAGGATACGATTAACTTTATCAAAAGTTTCCTGATATTCCGCATCTTCCTCGCTGTCCGCGACGATACCGCCCCCGGCGGAGCAATACAGTTGCCCCTGCCAGGCCGTCAGGGTGCGAATGGTGATGCTGGTATCCATATTGCCGCAATAGCTCAGGTAGCCAATGCTCCCGCACCAGGCGTTACGTCGCTGAGGTTCCAGTTCATCAATAATCTCCATCGCCCGGACCTTCGGGGCGCCAGTGATAGACCCCCCGGGGAAGGCGGCGCGCAGCAGATCGCTGGCGTGCAGCGTCGCCGGTAAGCGGGCGGTGATGGTGCTGACCAGATGATGGATCGCCGGGAACGGCTCCACCACGAACAGCTCGGGTACCCGCACGCTGCCCGGCACGGCGACGCGGCCGATGTCGTTGCGCATCAGGTCGACAATCATTAAATTCTCGGCGCGGTCTTTCGGCGAATTCGCCAGCTTCTCAGCCTGCCGCGCATCTTCCTGCGGCGAATCGAGCCGTGGCAGGGTGCCTTTTATCGGGCGCGTCTGGATCTCTCCCTGGCGCAACTGAATAAAGCGCTCCGGCGACAGGCTTAAAATCGCCCCTTCCTCGAGGCGAATAAAGGCGCTAAAGGGGGCGCGGTTGGCGGTATTCAGCTGGCGGAAGGCCTGCCATTCATCACCGACGTAGCGGGCCTGAAAACGCTGGGCGAGGTTGACCTGATAGCAGTCGCCGCTGTGCAGATAGGCCTGCACCTGGCGAAATTTCTCGCCGTACTGCTGGCGGCTCATATTTGACTGCCAGGCAGAGGTCAGGGTGAAGGGTTCCCTCGCCGGACGTGATTGCGCCTGCAGCCACTGCAGGCGCTGCTGCGGATCGTCATAGCTGAGCAGCGAAATTTGCTGGCGCTGATGGTCGACAATCAGCGCCCAGTCATAGATCCCCACCGCCATATCCGGCAGCGCGATATCGGCCTGCGCATAGTCCGGAAGTCGCTCAAAGCGGCGGCCCAGATCGTATCCGAATAGCCCCAGTGCGCCGCCAAGAAACGGCAGATCGTCATCGGGCTGTGGCGTGAACGGTTGACGATCCAACTGCTGTTGGAGCAGTTGCAGCGGATCTTCCGTGGAGACCAAAACGGTTTCGCCGTCATCGACCCACGTCTGTTCACCGCGCGTCAACAGCGTGGCGCGCGGGGCAGCCACCAGAATATCAAAGCGGTTATGGGGATGGTCGGCAAAGCCGGAATGCAGCAGCATCGCCCAGGGCAGGGCGCTTAACGGCGCAAAATAGTGTTCGGCCGCATCCGGGCGCCAGGGCAGGGTAATAATCGCGGGGGACAACATCTTTCTCGATCCTGAACGTTGCCATCCCTCTGGCGTAGGCGGGGACGGCGTGAAATAATTACGCCCCACAATGTAGCAGGAGTAAAAGATGTTTGCAGGTTTACCTTCGCTGAGCCACGAGCAACAGCAAAAAGCGGTCGAACGTATCCATGAACTGATGGCCCAGGGGATGAGCAGCGGCCAGGCGATTGCCCTGGTGGCGGAAGAGCTGCGCGCTAATCATACCGGCGAGCGGATCGTAGCGCGCTTTGAAGATGAAGACGACGATCAGGATGAAGACGAGTAATTCAGTTTCGTCTTGCTCAGGTCCGAAACCTTACCTCCTCGACAGGATCACATCAGGGACTCGTCCGGGTTCGTCATAGAGCGTTACCTGCGTCATGTGATGACTGCGCCAGAAGGTTACTCGGGTTCCCTTTGGCGTGGGATCCACATGCGCTTCGGTGAGCGGGGAGCCGTTGGCCAGATCCCACAGACCGACAAAACGCGCCTGTGGAAGATGATTGCGGATAACCAGATAGCTAAGGTCGGTTATCGCCGGGTTATCAGGCGCCAGCCCTTGCCATAGCTCGCCGTCGCCCGCCAGCCACAGCGCGATGGTGCTCCCGTCCCGCACAAAGTGGCGTGGCTGACAGCCATTCAGTGGCGTCATCGTTGCCATCTTCATATGCCGAAGCGGTCCGCTGAGCGAAAAAGGCTGCGGTGTGCCGTTCTGATCCAGCGCCCTGGCAGCCAGATGCAGCGTCCAGTCGAGCTGCTGGCGATGGGGGTTTTCCACCGTTGAGAGATCGATCAGAACGTCTTCAAGCCACAGCAGGCGGCGGCGAAAGCGTACGTCACGCCAGGACTCCCGGTCCCATTCGACTCGACTATGACTGTCGAGCGCTGGCGGCGGTTTACCCCAGTCGGTCTCACAATCCAGCCAGTAAACGTCGTCAGCTATCTGCCAGCCCAGCACCGTCGGGATGGCAGGGGGTTGATTGCTCTGGTTAACTGACAGCGTATTATGCGTGGCGCTGTTTTTATAATAGTCATAATGCATTTCCGCCCCGTAGCCGGTGGTGCCAGGATCCGGCAACAGCCAGCCGTCGCGCTGCCATAGCATCAGGCTTTGTCTGTCGTAGTGGTCGTGTTCCCCTCCCCAGGGACTGTGTTTAATCAGCACCGCCAGCTGTTGCTTCGGACGTCGCCACAGGGTCAACCCCGCGCCAGGTGCAAAAAAGGATTGCTGGGGGATCGGCGACAGCGGTGACTCAGGCAGCGGATGATGGCGCCACAGTAACGTCTCACCCTCGTCAGGCTCCGTTTCGGTGAATTGCAGCACGGCGGCATACAGCGGATCGCGCCAGATAAACCAGGCGAACTCGTACAGATCCCGGTGCTGCAGCTTTTCCTGCCCGGCAAGACAGTCATTCAGCCGCGGGAATGTGCCATCCGGCAGCAGCAGCGACAGCGGGAATTTCAGCATCGGCTGATACCAGGGGCCATCCAGCAGGCTCCAGCGGGTGCCGCGCGCCAGCTTCTCAAAGGCGAAAAAGCCCTGCAGCGCGTAGTAGTGGTAGTGAATCGAACCCTCAAACCATAGCCCCTCTGCCAGCAGGCCATTTTCCAGCTGCCAGCGCAAGCCGTACGGCTGAAAAACGGCAAACTCCAGTAGATCCTCATCTTCGAGGATGAAGCCAAGTACAGCCAGCGCCGCATTGATTTTGACTTCGTGGTTATGGATCTGCGGCGTGCGATGTTGCCGCAAAAACGTGGCTGCACAGCGCAACAGATTTTCCCTGATGTGCTGCTGTTCACCAGGCGTCAGGCTGTCGCCAATAAAGTCATAACCCAACGCCATGTCCAAAATGCAGTTGGCTTCGCACAGGGTCTGGGCGTTCATTTTGCCCGGCCCGTTGTTGGGAATATCGCCGTGGACTTCATAGCCTGGATAGACATCCGCATAGCCCATCAATATGGCGCGTACTTTATCGCGCCAGGCTCTCTCACCGGTTAACTGCCATAACAGGCCGAGCCGCTGGCATGCGCTGGCATTACGTCCGTTCATTTCGCGCCACCACGCGCCGTCCCACGGTTCGCCGCGAAAAATCTCGCCATCGACCGGGCAGGCATGCTGGTGGGGCATGTCCGCTCGCCACGTTAATCGTACGCCGTGGTGCGGGCAAAAGTAGTAAAGATTCCAGCTGGCAATCCCGGTCTGCGGAATGCGTAATGCGGCATGAAGTACCGGCTGTGCATCCTTCACGAGCCGTTCGAGCAGCCCGCTATGGGCGGCGGCACGTTCGACAATGTCGGGCCAGAGCCCAGTAAATTGTTTCATTAGCGGTTATCCCTGACCTCTGAGGATGGTAAAAGCGGGGCAATAAGGGTGGTGATATCGTCGGGATATTTCGCCCGCAGCCACTGCGCTTTGTTGCGAAACAGCGGATCTTCCGGCCAGGCGTGGGCGGCAGTGGCGATATTGCGCAGCGCTTTTTGGTCATCCATGTTATCAATGTCTTTCCATGGCCATGGAGTATCGCTGTTAATAAATCCGGCGATGTACTGATAGCCTTTGCGCAGACTATGGTCATCAAGGGTGAAGTTCCAGATATCGACGCCCGCTTTCTCGCCCAGTCGCCCGAGGCGGTTGTAGGCTTCAAGGTTGAAATTACTGTAGTGCCAGGGCCGCGTACGCTCCAGCTCGGCCATCTGACGGCCTTCGATATCAAATTGACCGGCAATGCGCCGTAGCTGGGTGAGATACAGGCGCTGTTTCGCCTCGTCGGTTTTTCCGCTAAACAGGGCGAAGGTGACGGCCTGCATGTCAAAATAGCTGCCGTGGTTGTTGTGCCAGTTATCTTCTTCGAAACCGTTCTGGCTGGTGGTCATCCAGTGATAATACTCGCCAAACCACTGCTTCAACGCACTCACGTCCTTCTCGCTAAGCGCCGCAGAGGATTGCAGCAGGGCGATAGCGTCCACCACCTCAACCAGCGCCCGGCTATCAATAATGCCGATACCGCGCCCGTTGTTAATGCCGGGAATGGCCTGGGCGTATTGCAGATTGGGGTTCATACGCGTCTGTGGGTCGAGAAACCAGGTCTTCAACTGGGCTGCCGCTTTTTGCGCGTAGCGATCGTCGTGGGAGAAGTACCACGCCAGCGCCAGGGTTGATACATCCTGACTCATCTTCACCAGGCGGTTTTTATCGGTGGCATCGCTATTGGCGTCCGGGTTGGTTTGCCCATCTTTGCGGATATACGGCAGCCCGTCTTTGGTATCGGGATTCGGCCACCAGTAAGGGGGGAAACTATAGTAGTCGTGCTTGTTGCCGCTGGCGGCGACCAGCGTTTTGTCCATCACTGAGCGCAGCGGATGCGTGAGCGCCAGATCGGCTTTTTTTAGCAAGGCCGCCTGCGCCAGAACAAACAACGGATCTTTGGCGGCAATCTGCTGGCGGCTAAAGGCTAAATCCTTTTCGTCCAGCGTGTACGGCTCGGCGGCATGCAGAGAAGCGCTAAGGCTGGAACAAAATAGCGCAACGCATAACCAACCTCGGCGAGGTATTGCGTTCATGGTGATAACCCTTCTGCAAGTGTGAGAAAAGATAACAACGGATTTAAGCCTGTCGCGTATTTAAATAACACATAAAACAGGCGGTTTAATTAAAAACAATATATTTGAATATACAGTGGCGAGCAGTGTAAAAGACAAAGTTATTTTTTGTGTGACGCTCATCAAATTTATCGCTATCGATGGATAATGACCTTTTTAATGTTATGTACATCACGGAATTTAGCGTTTTTCTATATTTTTTGATTATTTTAACAAAAACGATAAATTTATAATTAATTGATTTTAATGTGTAATTTTTTGATGTAACTTTCATTGTCACTTTTCTATGTGATCTGATTCAACTTTTTTGTTTTTGAAACGCAATTTCTTTTTACTGTGGTTGTATTGATGGGTGTGTTTCTATCTAATGAATGGAAATATTTCTTGCGTCAGCTGTTTTAACGCCTGAGTGATATTCAAATTAATTCCTGCGTATTAATTGAGAATTTAATTACCTTTGTGTCCAACAATAAAGGATATGCAATCATGTCTGCGAATAAATTCCGCTCATTATTACTACTCACCGCGCTTGGACTCGGCGTGAGCCAAAGCTATGCCGCCACGACCCTCAACGTCTGGATCCGCGCCAGCAACGACTCGAAAAATATATACAAGCAAGAGGCGGAGAAATTTGAAGCAAAAACCGGTATCAAAATTGAGTATTTCAACGCCACTACTGACTTTGAACAGCGCCTGGCGCGCGCCACGGCGGGTAACGCTTTGCCCGATCTGATTTTTAACGACGCGGCTTCGCTGGGGCAGTTTATCCAGTTGGGTATTGCTGAGGAAATAGATCCGCAGTCGATCGCCGGCGGCGACCAGCTCTTCCCGACCGCATGGAAGAGTACCCGCTATATTGACGGTAAGTACTACGGTGTGCCGACCTCCGCCCAAACGTTCGCCCTGTTTGTACGCAAAGACTGGCGGGAAAAGCTGGGGCTGCCGCAGCCTAAAAGCTGGGAAGATATTCAGACCCTGGCGAAAGCCTTTACCACCGAGGATCCTGACGGCAACGGTAAAAACGATACCTACGGCTTTATCGTCCCCGCCTCCACGACGCGCGGCTATGCCAGCTGGTTTATGAGCAGCTTTATCTGGCAGGCGGGAGGGGATTTCGTCAAAGAAGAGGGCGGCAAATTCCGCGCCTCACTCAATACGCCAGAAGTGGTTCAGGCGATGACCTTTATACGCACCATGATTTGCGAAAAAGTCACCCAGCCGGGGGCGATTAACGCCACCACCGCCGACGTCATCCCGTCTTTCCGCTCCGGGCAAAGCGGCATGTTCTTTAGCGGCCCGTACCATATCGCGCTGTTTGATAAAGACCCGGGTAAAGACAACTTTGAAGTGATTCCGGTGGCAGGGCCAACAGGCGAAGCCACGCTCGCGGAGGGCACCACGGTCTTTATGATGAAGAGCAGCAAACAAAAAGACGCCGCGCGTAAATTTATCGAATTTATGATCTCGGCGGAAGGTCAGGAGATCGGCATGGGTAAAGGCAGCCAGCATATTCCGGTGGTGCGCCTGTCGGTGAATAAGAACGTCGACGTCAAAGCCGTCTATCAGGACGCCCGCTGGGAGACTTTCGCCAGGCTTTACAATGAGCAGGGACGCTATGTGCCGCAAATACCCAACTGGACGCCGGTGCGTCAGGTGGCCGCCGAGGGCTTTAACCGTATTTTTGCCGACTGCAACAGCCCGATCGCCGGCGAGCTGGAGAGTATCGACGGCAAGATGAACGCTGAGCTGAAAAAACAAAATGTGCTGGCTAACTGAGGACAACCGTGATGACGCTGCATGAGACGAAGTCCTCGCCGATGAAGCAGGCCGCGTCGCCTGACTCGATCGGATGGCTGAGCGCAAAGCGTAAGCGGGCGCTGATCCCGTGGCTGTTTTTAGCGCCTGCGCTCATTATTTTTAGCTGGTTTAAGTTCATCCCGATGATTCAGGGTCTGGTGATGAGCTTTTACAAGGTCAACTTTAATCAGCCGAACGAGTGGGTAGGACTCGATAACTTTACCCGTGCTTTTGCCGACGTCGAGTTGCACGCGGCGGTGGTGAATACGCTGCTGTACGTGGTAGTCACGATGTTCGCTGCGGCTATCCTGGCGTTCTTCCTCGCGATGCTGCTGGAAGGCCCGGCGCGCCACCTGCGTTTTATTCGCACCGCCATCTTTTTACCCGCCGTCACCAGCGCGGCGATCGTCGCCGAAATGTGGCGTATTTTATTCAACCCGACGCCCAACGGCGTGGTTAACCACATTCTCAGCTGGTTTGGCGTCGCCGATCAGGGCTTTCTTGCCAGTTCCGACCAGGCGCTGGGGGTCATCATGCTGCTGCACATCTGGAAAGCGGTGCCTTACAACATGGTGATCTTTATTGCCGGTCTGGCGGGGATCAGCCGCGATTTATACGATGCGGCGAACGTCGACGGCGCTAACTGGTGGAATCGTCTGCGCTACGTCACGCTGCCCGGCATGATCCCGGCGCTTTCGGTGGTGCTGATGCTCTCCTTTATCCGCGGTTTCCGAGTGTTTGCCGAGGTGTATGCCACCACCGGCGGCGGGCCATCTAATGCGACGGAAATGGTCATGACCCACATCTACAAACTGGGGTTTGAGCAGTTTGACTATGGCTACGCGTCGGCAGTGTCGTTCCTGCTGTTCGCCTTCACGGTTTTCTTAACCATTTGTCATCTGACGCTGAAAAAACGTATTGCACGTTACTAAGGAGCCGCGATGTTAAGTCAACGTTGGGATACTGCAGGGCGCTGGTGCATCTATGCGCTGCTGCTGATCGTTTTTGTCGGACCGTTCTGGGGCATCGTCGCCACGGCATTCAGCGGTGCGCCGGTGAAACCGGGTGAGCTGCTGGCCTGGCCGAATCAATTCTCGTTTGAAAATTTCATCTTCGCCTGGCGGGATATCGGTGTCTGGCAGTATCTGTTGAACTCCATCCTGGTGGTGTTCTTCGGCACTGTTTTGCAGGTGTCGGTCAGCGCGCTGGCGGCGTATGCCCTGGCCCGTAAGCAGTTCCGCGGCGTGGCGCTGGTGAGTCTGGTGATTTTGTCGACCATGATGCTACCGGAAGAGGTGATTGCGATCCCGCTGTACATGATCATCAACTGGCGGCTGCCGCTGATCGATGCCTCACTCTACAACAGCTATCTCGGGATGATACTGCCGGTCGTTGGCTGGGCGTTTTCCATCTTTGTGCTCACGGAATTTATGTCGGCGATCCCAAAAGAGCTGGAAGAGGCGGCGCGCATTGATGGCGCCAACGAATGGCAGATTTTCTTTCACGTGATCCTGCCGCTGGTGAAACCGGCGCTTGGCACGGTAGTCACCTTCGGCTTCATTATGATTTGGGACCAGTACCTGCTGCCGCTGATTGTGGTCAACCACGACAGTCTGAACACCATTCCGGTGATCCTCGGTACGCTGCGTACTGACGAGAGCATCACGCCAAACATTTTTATCGCCATTACGCTGCTGGCGATGCTGCCCAGCATCATCGTCTATCTCGGTCTGCAAAAACATTTCAATCGCGGGATTATGTCCGGCGCGGTCAAAGGATAAGGAGTTACCCATGGGATCTGTTGTACTGAATAGCGTACGTAAATCGTATGGTGATGCGCACGTGATAAAGGATGTGTCGCTGACCATTCCGGACGGCGAGTTCTGCGTGCTTGTCGGGCCCAGCGGCTGCGGCAAGTCGACGCTGCTGCGCATGATTGCCGGCCTGGAGGAGATTTCCGGCGGGGAAGTGCATATCAATGAACGCAATGTTACCGACGTCGAGCCGAAGCTGCGCGACATTGCCATGGTGTTCCAGAGCTACGCCCTCTATCCGCAGATGACGGTGCGGGAAAATATGGGCTTTGCGCTAAAGATGGCTAAGTTGCCGAAAGCGGAGATTAACCAGAAGGTGAATGAAGCCGCTGCACTGCTGGGGCTGGATCCCCTGCTGGAGCGCTTACCAAAGGATCTCTCCGGCGGCCAGCGGCAGCGCGTGGCGATGGGACGTGCCATCGTGCGTAAACCGCAGGTGTTTTTGTTTGATGAACCGCTGTCAAACCTCGACGCTAAGCTGCGTACCCAGGTGCGGGGTGAGATCCGCGAACTGCATCGCCGGCTGAAAACCACCTCGGTATACGTCACCCACGATCAGATCGAAGCCATGACCATGGGGCAGATGATTGTGGTCCTGCGCGATGGGCGCATCGAGCAGGCGGGTACCCCACTGGAGCTGTACGACCAGCCGGCGAATCTGTTCGTTGCCGGGTTTATTGGTTCGCCGGAGATTAACCAGCTGCCCGGTGAGGTCGAATTGAACGGAGATGCGACCAGCCTGCGGCTGAAAGATGGTTCGCTTCTGGCATTACCTGCGGGGTTAGCGGTCACCAATGGTCAACAGGTGGTGTATGCCATTCGCCCTGAGCAGGTCAACGTGGTGCATGAGCCCCGCGATGATGCGCTGGCGGCGAAGGTCACAGCGGTAGAGAACACCGGTTCGGATATGCAGTTGTTCTGCGATACCGGCGGCGGGGCGTTTACTTCGGTATTTAAACAGCGACTGGCGGTGAAAGAAGGCGACAGCATCTGGCTGCAGCCGAAGCTTTCTGGCGTGCATCTGTTCGATGCGCAAAGCGGTCAACGTATAGCCTGCCGGGAGGGCGTCTGACGTGGCGATGAAGCTGTACACCCTTGACGAAAGCTGTCTGGAAAACGCGCGTGCGGGATTAAAACAGCCGTTCTCGCCGCTGCAGCTGGCGCTGAGCAAGCTGGTTTCGCAGGCCGATATTCTGCGTCGTGAAGCGCCGGAAAGCGTTGTGCATAAAAAACTGCGGCCGGCGAGCGGCGACGCGCACGATTACTACAGCCTGGGCACCTACTGGTGGCCGAACCCACGGCGCCCCAACGGGCTGCCGTATATTCGCCGCGACGGGCATATCAATCCGCAGTGTGAAAATAACGATACCGACACCTCGCGCATTATCCGCATGTGCGAACGCTGTCTGACTCTGGGACTGGCGTGGTATTTCACCGGTCAGCGCCACTACGCCCAGGCGGCGGCCATGCAGATCCGCTGCTGGTTCCTGGATTCAGAGACGCGAATGAATCCGCATCTGAACTACGGCCAGGCAATTCCGGGGATTGTCTCCGGTCGCGGCACCGGGCTAATAGACACTCGCTTAATGTGGATGGTGGTCGATACCATCGGCTTGATTAGCCCGGCGAACGTGCTGGATACCGACGATATTATCGGCCTGCATCAGTGGTTCCGGGATTTTAACCACTGGATGTACTACAGCGAAATCGGCCATTCAGAGTATGTCTGGCACAACAACCACGGCACCTGGTACGACGCCCAGCGGACGGTTAACGCGCTATTCTACGGCGATAAAGGGCTGGCGGCGCGGATCATTGCGCAGGGGATCACCCAGCGAATGGCGGCGCAGATTGACCAGGATGGCAAGCAGACCATGGAGCTTGAGCGCACCATTCCGTTCCATTACTCGCTGTTTAATCTGGAGGCGCATCTGCTGCTGAATCGCTATGCCGAGCATGTCGAATTCGATCGCTGGAACACCATCCGCGACGGGCGAGGAGTGAAGCAGGGGATAGATTACCTGGTGCCGTTTATCCGTGAACCCGATCTCTGGCCGTACAGTGACCTGCAGGGGATAGTGTGGGATAGCGCGCTGCGGGTGCTGCTGCAGTCAGCCCGTGGTTATGCAAAACAATCCGCCAGCTATCGCGATGTGCTGAAATGCCTGCCGCAGGAGACGCTGCAGTTGAAGGAACAACTGATGTGGTGTCCGGGTTTGTAGGCCTGATAAGCGCAGCGCCATCAGGCATTAGGTGCACGTTGCCGGATGGCGGCGTGCCGCCTTATCCGGCCTACAGATACCGTGTCTCGCCGACCTCGGGAGGCACGGTATAACGAGTTACACCGCGGCGATAATCTTAATCTCAACCTTATATTTTGGGTTCATCAGTTTCGCCTGTACCGTACAGCGTACCGGCGCGTGACCGGCGACGACCCATGCATCCCAGGCCTGATTCATTGCCGCAAAGTCTGCGCCGTCGGCGAGGAAAATGGTGGCATCAAGAATACGCGACTTATCGCTGCCCTGTTTTTCCAGCACCGCGTCAATCTGCGCCAGGGTGTTGGCGGTCTGCTCGAAGGCGTCGGCATCGAGATTTGTCGGCACGCCGGTGTAGTACAGGGTCTGGTTGTGGATCACCACGTCTGACCAACGGGCTTCGGCATCAATACGCGTAATTGTCATGTCTTTTTCCTCTTTGAGCATTCCATTCGGCAGCGGCAAGACTGCCATAATGTTCCGCTCGCGTCACTACCCGGACTGGCGAAACGCCGTCCTCCCTGACATAATCACTGTCCAAATAACCAGGGGGCAATGTGATCGACGATTTTGCAGCAGACGGCCAGCTAGCCAAAGCCATACCGGGATTTAAGCCGCGCGAGCCGCAGCGCCAGATGGCGATAGCCGTTAGCGAAGCGATTGAGGCCTCCCGTCCGCTGGTGGTGGAAGCGGGGACCGGAACCGGTAAAACCTACGCTTACCTGGCGCCTGCGCTGCGGGCGAAAAAAAAGGTGATTATCTCCACCGGCTCGAAAGCGCTGCAGGATCAGCTCTACAGCCGCGATCTGCCCACCGTCGCCAAAGCGCTCAAATTCACCGGCAAACTGGCGCTGCTCAAAGGGCGCTCCAACTACCTGTGCCTCGAACGTCTTGAGCAGCAGGCGCTGGCGGGCGGCGATCTGCCGGTACAAACCCTCAGCGATGTGATCCTCCTGCGCTCCTGGTCGAACCAAACCCAGGATGGCGATATCAGCACCTGCGCCAGCGTGGCGGAAGACTCCCAGGCCTGGCCGCTGGTCACCAGCACCAACGATAACTGTCTCGGGAGCGACTGCCCACTGTATAAAGATTGCTTCGTGGTGAAGGCGCGTAAAAAAGCGATGGACGCCGACGTGGTGGTGGTCAACCATCATCTTTTTCTTGCCGATATGGTGGTCAAAGAGAGCGGCTTTGCCGAGCTGATCCCCGAGGCGGAAGTGATGATCTTCGATGAAGCCCATCAGCTGCCGGATATCGCCAGTCAGTACTTTGGTCAGTCGCTCTCCAGCCGCCAGCTGCTGGATCTGGCGAAAGACATCACCATTGCCTACCGCACCGAACTGAAAGACACCCAGCAGTTGCAAAAATGCGCCGACCGCCTGGCGCAAAGCGCGCAGGATTTCCGCCTGCAACTGGGGGATCCCGGCTATCGCGGCAACCTGCGCGAACTGCTGGCGGATAGCCACATTCAGCGCGCGCTGCTGCTGCTCGATGACGCGCTCGAGCTATGCTATGACGTCGCCAAACTTTCGCTGGGCCGTTCGGCGCTGCTCGACGCCGCTTTTGAGCGCGCCACCCTCTATCGCGGGCGCTTAAAGCGGCTGAAAGAGATTAACCAACCGGGCTACAGCTACTGGTATGAGTGCACCTCGCGCCACTTTACTCTCGCCCTGACGCCGTTGACCGTGGCCGAGAAGTTTAAAGAGGTGATGACGCAGAAGTCGGGGAGCTGGATCTTTACCTCAGCGACGCTGTCAGTGAACGACGATCTGCACCACTTCACCGCCCGGCTGGGGATCGACGAGGCGCAGTCCCTGCTGCTGCCAAGCCCCTTTGATTATCAACATCAGGCGCTGCTTTGCGTGCCGCGCAATCTGCCGCTGCCGAATCAGCCTGGCGCGGCGCGCCACCTGGCGGCGATGCTCAAGCCGCTGATCGAGGCCAACGACGGTCGCTGCTTCATGCTGTGTACCTCGCACGCCATGATGCGCGATCTGGCGGAGCAGTTCCGTGCCACCATGACGCTACCGGTGCTGCTGCAGGGGGAGACCAGCAAAGGCCAGCTGTTGCAGCAGTTTGTCAGCGCCGGCAACGCCCTGCTGGTGGCCACCAGCAGCTTCTGGGAAGGGGTCGACGTGCGCGGCGATGCGCTGTCGCTGGTGATCATCGATAAGCTGCCGTTTACTTCGCCGGACGACCCGCTGCTAAAAGCGCGCATGGAAGATTGCCGGCTGCGCGGCGGCGATCCGTTCGATGAAGTGCAGTTGCCGGAAGCCGTCATCACCCTCAAACAGGGGGTGGGACGCCTGATCCGCGATATCGACGATCGCGGGGTGCTGGTGATCTGCGACAACCGGCTGGTGATGCGCCCCTACGGCGCGGTGTTCCTGGCCAGCTTGCCTCCTGCGCCGCGGACCCGCGATATCCGCCGGGCGGTGCGCTTCCTCGCCGTGCCGCCGGCAAGGTAATCCGCACTAAAATGTGTTAAGCTGCGCGCCATTTTGTTAATTAGCGGTTCCCAATAGACTTCGGGCGGCATGGCGGCGGGTTGGCCGTTTGCCGGAAAACAGGCTGCCTGAAGGCCTGAACTATGTAACGAGAGCGTGACCACCCATGCGAATTTTGGCTATCGATACCGCCACAGAGGCCTGCTCCGCGGCGCTGTGGAATGATGGCACCCTTAGTGCTCATTTCGAAATTTGTCCCCGCGAACATACCCAACGTATCCTGCCGCTGGTGCAGGAGGTCCTCACCGAGAGCGGCACCACGCTGACCGAGCTGGACGCGCTGGCCTTTGGCCGCGGTCCGGGTAGCTTTACCGGCGTGCGCATCGGCATCGGTATCGCTCAGGGGCTGGCGCTGGGCGCTGAGCTGCCAATGATCGGCGTTTCCACGCTGGCCACCATGGCGCAGGGCGCCTGGCGCAAAACTGGCGCCACCCGCGTGCTGGCGGCTATTGACGCGCGGATGGGCGAAGTCTACTGGGCCGAGTACCAGCGCGACGAGCAGGGCGTGTGGCATGGCGAAGAGACGGAAGCGGTGCTCAAACCGGAAGCGGTAGCCGAACGGCTGGCACAGCTTTCCGGCGAATGGGCCACCGTCGGCACCGGCTGGCAGGCGTGGCCGGATCTGGCGAAAGCGAGCGGACTGACCTTAAGCAGCGGCGAAATTGAACTGCCGGCGGCGGAGGATATGCTGCCGTTAGCCTGTTACCTGCTGGCGGCGGGGAAAACCGTGGCCGTGGAGAAAGCGGAGCCGGTTTATTTGCGAAACGAGGTGGCGTGGAAGAAACTTCCAGGCCGCGAGTGAATCTCAGTAACAAGAAGACTGAGAAAAGGAGTCGCATCATGGCGGGTCAAAAACAGGGCGTTCGCTGGCTGTTAGCCGCGGCGGTTGCCGTTGCGCTAAGCGGCTGCGTGTCAGTGCCGGATGCCATCAAAGGCACCAGCCCTACGCCGCAGCAGGATTTAGTGCGGGTGATGAACGCGCCGCAGCTGTACGTTGGCCAGGAAGCACGCTTTGGCGGCAAAGTGGTCAATGTGCAGAACCAGCAGGGTAAAACCCGCCTGGAAATCGCCACCGTGCCGCTGGACAGCGGCGCACGGCCTGTGCTCGGCGAACCGTCACGTGGGCGGATCTATGCCGACGTTAATGGCTTCCTCGATCCGGTCGACTACCGCGGCCAGCTGGTGACCGTGGTCGGGCCGATTGCCGGGGTGGTCGACGGCAAAGTGGGCAGCACGCCGTATAAATTTATGCTGATGAACGCCATCGGCTACAAACGCTGGAACGTGGTGCAGCAGGTGGTGATGCCCCCGCAGCCCATCGATCCGTGGATGCTGGGTCCGCGCCCCTGGGGTTACGGCTATGGCGGCTGGGGCTGGTACAACCCCGGCCCTGCTGAGGTGAGAAACGTCGTAACTGAATGATTTTGTTGTTTATGTTAGTTCAAAGAAACAGCGGCCGGTCCGCTGTTTCTTTGTTTTCAGTCGAATAAGAAAAAAAATAGTGACGCGCTTCGCAACCTGCTCATTGCCTAATTAATAAACTGGTACGCTGAGTTAATATAATGTTAACAAAATGTATTTGCCAGGGGCTGTGATGACGACGAATAACTATTTCAGAGGTGATGCAGTGAAAAAGGTTTGGCTAAACCGTTATCCCGCAGATGTTCCTGCGGAGATAAACCCTGACCGCTATCAATCCCTGGTTGAACTGTTTGAACATGGCACCACCCGCTACGCCGACCAACCGGCGTTTATCAATATGGGTGAAGTGATGACCTACCGTAAGCTGGAAGAGCGTAGTCGCGCCTTCGCCGCTTACCTTCAGGAGGGGTTAGGATTACAGAAGGGCGATCGCGTGGCCCTGATGATGCCTAACCTGCTGCAGTATCCGGTGGCCCTGTTTGGCATCCTGCGCGCCGGGATGATCGTGGTCAACGTCAACCCCTTGTATACCCCGCGTGAACTGGAGCATCAGCTCAACGACAGCGGCGCGGCGGCGATCGTTATTGTCTCCAACTTTGCCCATACCCTGGAAAAAGTGGTGGCGAAAACTCAGGTTAAGCACGTGATCCTGACGCGAATGGGCGACCAACTCTCCACCGCCAAAGGCACGCTGGTGAACTTTGTGGTCAAGTACATCAAGCGCCTGGTGCCGAAGTATCACCTGCCGGATGCCATCTCGTTTCGCAGCGCGCTGCAGCATGGCTACCGCATGCAGTACGTGAAGCCAGAGATCGTTCCAGAAGATCTGGCGTTTCTGCAGTACACCGGGGGCACCACCGGCGTGGCCAAAGGGGCGATGCTGACCCACCGCAACATGCTGGCTAACCTCGAGCAGGTCAATGCCACCTACGGCCCGCTGCTGCATCGCGGCAAAGAGTTCGTGGTGACCGCGCTGCCGCTGTATCACATTTTCGCCCTGACCATGAACTGCCTGCTGTTTATCGAACTGGGCGGGCAAAATTTGCTGATCACCAACCCACGCGACATTCCCGGGCTGGTGAAGGAGCTGGCGAAATATCCCTTTACCGCCATGACTGGGGTCAATACCCTGTTCAACGCCTTGCTGAACAACAAAGAGTTCCAGCAGCTTGATTTCTCCTCGCTGCACCTGTCCGCCGGCGGTGGGATGCCGGTGCAGCAGGCGGTGGCCGAGCGCTGGGTAAAACTGACCGGACAATATCTGCTGGAGGGCTATGGCCTGACCGAATGTTCGCCGCTGGTCAGCGTCAACCCGCACGACATCGACTACCACAGCGGCAGCATTGGCCTGCCGGTGCCCTCCACCGAAGCCAAACTGGTGGACGACGACGATAACGAAGTGGCGCCGGGTCAGCCGGGCGAACTCTGTATCAAGGGGCCGCAGGTGATGCTGGGCTACTGGCAGCGTCCTGACGCGACGGATGAGATTATCAAAGACGGCTGGTTGCACACCGGGGATATCGCGGTGATGGATGAAGAGGGATTCCTGCGCATCGTTGACCGGAAAAAAGATATGATCCTGGTGTCGGGGTTTAACGTCTATCCGAATGAAATCGAAGATGTGGTCATGCAGCACAGCGGCGTCCTCGAAGTGGCGGCCATCGGCGTGCCGTCCGGCAGCAGCGGTGAAGCGGTGAAGATTTTCGTGGTCAAGAAAGATGCCGCGTTAACCGAAGAAGCGCTGATTACGTTCTGCCGCCGCCATCTCACCGGCTACAAAGTGCCGAAGCTGGTGGAATTCCGTGACGAACTGCCGAAATCCAACGTCGGGAAAATTTTGCGGCGAGAACTGCGTGACGAAGCGCGCGCTAAAGTGGACAATAAAGGCTAAGTAACGAATGAGTCGCCTGACGCCGGCTACGCCGGCGTTTTTTATGGGCGCAAGTTAAGAGAGTATGCTTTGAACTATCAGATGATCACCACCGACGATGGCCTGCGCGCTGTCTGCGAAGCGGCAAGCGCGGCCTCCACCGTTGCTCTGGATACGGAATTTGTCCGCACTCGCACCTACTATCCGCAGCTGGGCCTGCTGCAGCTGTTCGACGGCACTCAGGTCTCTCTGATCGATCCCTTGACGATTAGCGACTGGGCGCCGATGCGTGAGCTGCTGCTCAACCAGGATGTGACTAAATATCTGCATGCCGGTAGCGAGGATTTAGAAGTCTTCCTCAATGCGTTCAACCTGATGCCGCAGCCGCTGATCGACACCCAGATCCTGGCGGCGTTCTGCGGCCGCCCGATGTCCTGGGGCTTTGCCTCCATGGTGGAAGAGTATTCCGGAGTGGCGCTGGATAAAAGTGAATCCCGCACCGACTGGCTGGCTCGCCCGCTGACCGAGCGTCAGTGTGAATACGCCGCAGCTGACGTCTGGTACCTGTTGCCGATCGCCAGCAAATTAATGGCGGAGACCGACCGCGCAGGCTGGCTGTCGGCGGCGCTGGACGAATGTCGTCTGATGCAGCAGCGCCGTCAGGAGGTGGTCGACCCGGCCGAGGCCTGGCGCGACATCGGCAACGCCTGGCAGCTGCGTACCCGCCAGCTGGGCTGCCTGCAGCTGCTGGCAGAGTGGCGTCTGCGCAAAGCGCGTGAGCGCGACCTGGCGGTGAACTTTGTGGTGCGGGAAGAGCATCTGTGGAGCGTGGCGCGCTATATGCCCACCAGCCTCGGCGAGCTCGACAGCCTCGGGTTGTCCGGCAGTGAAATTCGCTTCCACGGCAAAACGTTGATTAGCCTGGTCGAGAAAGCCCAGGCGCTGCCGGAATCGGCCCTGCCGGCGCCGCTGCAGAACCTCATTGACATGCCGGGTTACCGCAAAGCCTTTAAAGATATTAAAGCGCTGGTGCAGGAAGTGAGTGCCGACAAGGGCGTGAGCGCGGAACTGCTGGCCTCGCGTCGGCAGATCAACCAGCTGCTGAACTGGCACTGGCAGTTGAAAACGCAAGCCGGTGAGCCTGAGCTGATTTCCGGCTGGCGCGGCGAACTGATGGCCGAGCGGCTGAAGTTGCTGTTAAACGACTATCCGCGTTAACGAACGGCCAGTTCCAGGCAATAAAAAACCGGCGGCGCAGGGCGTTGCCGGTTTTTTTTCGGGGCGGAACAACAGGGTCAGGGTTTCGACTCTTCCGTTTCGGGTAGGGTCACGTTCAGCTCAAGAATCGAAATATCACCATCCCGCTGCTCCAGCTGCACGCTGACCATCTCCGGGTCGATCTGCACGTATTTACAGATCACTTCCAGAATATCTTTGCGCAACTGCGGCAGGTAGTGCGGCTCCGCGTCGCCGCGGCGACGCTCGGCGACGATGATTTGCAGGCGTTCTTTCGCAATATTTGCCGTGTTCTTTTTTCGCGAGAGAAAAAAGTCGAGTAAAGCCATAATTTATCCTCCGAACAGGCGTTTGAGGAATCCTTTCTTCTCTTCTTCAATGAAGCGGAAAGGGCGTTCTTCTCCGAGCAGACGTTCAACGGTATCGGCATAGGCTTTGCCTGCGTCCGACGCGGCATCCAGAATCACGGGCTCACCCTGGTTGGATGCGCGCAGAACTGACTGGTCTTCCGGGATCACGCCCACCAGATTAATGCGCAGAATTTCCAGCACGTCTTCCATGCTCAGCATATCGCCTTTATTGACGCGGCCTGGATTGTAGCGGGTCAGCAGTAAGTGCTCTTTGATCGGCTCTTCGCCATTTTCCGCACGACGGGATTTCGACGCGAGAATGCCAAGGATACGGTCGGAGTCGCGAACGGAGGAGACTTCCGGGTTGGTGGTGATAATGGCTTCATCAGCAAAGTAGAGGGCCATTAGCGCACCGGTTTCGATACCTGCCGGTGAATCACAGACAATGAAATCGAAGTCCATTTTCTTCAGTTCTTCGAGAACTTTGTCGACGCCTTCGCGGGTCAGGGCATCTTTATCCCGGGTCTGAGAGGCCGGGAGAATGTAGAGATTTTCCGTGCGCTTATCTTTGATCAGCGCCTGGTTCAACGTGGCATCGCCCTGGATGACGTTGACGAAATCATAAACGACGCGACGTTCGCAGCCCATAATCAGATCGAGGTTACGCAGGCCGATGTCGAAGTCGATAACGACGGTTTTCTTTCCCTTCTGGGCCAAACCTGTAGCGATGGCCGCGCTGGAGGTGGTCTTGCCAACGCCCCCTTTACCCGAAGTCACAACAATAATGCGTGCCATAGAAATTCCTTGTTAAAAAGGGATTAATTCAACGGTTGAACTGTCAAAGCGCTTTCACCTAAACGCAGGCGTGCCGCTTTGCCATAAAATTCGGCCGGGATGTTATCGCTCAGCCAATATTCCCCGGCGATGGAGACCAGCTCCGCCGCAAGGTGGGTACAAAATATCTGGGCGTCTCTGTCGCCACCGGCGCCTGCCAGCGCGCGTCCTCGCATCATGCCATATACATGGATATTGCCGTCAGCGATAAGTTCCGCACCGGCACTCACATGATTTGTAACAATAAGATCACAGTGTGGCGCATAAATGCGCTGACCGGAACGTACCGGCTGATCAATCAAACGCGTTTTTGTGATCTGGTTAGCAACTGGCGGCGGCGGAGGGGTGGGTTCGGACGGTGCCGGACGAGGGGCTTTCTCTTTCCCTTCGGTTAATAACGGGATCCCGGCGCGATCGATTTCGGTTTTCAGGCGCGGGATTTTGCATCCGCTGACGCCCATAATGCGTAAACCGGTCGCGGCGATGGCCTCGTTAATGGCGCGCCATTCGACCTCCTCCTCCACGCTGGCGATATTCACCACCACCGGAGCATGGCGTAAAAAGGCGGGAGCCTGGGCGATTTTGTCTTCTAACGCCTGACGAATAACCTCGGGATTTGCATCGTGCAAATGAACGACAGATAACGTGAAGCTACTGCCTTTAAGTTCGATTGGCGTATTTGACATCCTGGCCTTACTCAATTTGCTGTTTATCAACCGCAGAAGTGCGGTGATATTCCGAAGACTAAAAGGCATGTTATAGTCACTCATATATTGAGGCAAGTGACCACGGGTCTAATTCCGAGTAAAACTATGTTTTGTGTGATCTATCGAAGTACTAAACGTGAACAAACCTATTTATACGTCGAAAAAAAGGACGATTTCTCACGCGTTCCTGACGAGCTAATGCGCGGCTTCGGCACGCCGCAAATGGCGATGCTGCTGCCGCTGGATGGGCGCAAAAAGCTGGTTAACGCCGACCTGGAAAAAGTGAAACAGGCGTTGAGCGAGCAGGGCTATTACCTGCAACTTCCCCCGCCATCTGAAAATCTACTAAAGAAACACCTGGCGGAACAGGGGAAACAATCCGATTAACCCACGAGGGGAAATAATGTACCAACATCATAACTGGCAGGGTGCGCTTCTGGATTATCCAGTAAGCAAAGTGGTTTGCGTCGGCAGTAATTATGCGAAACACATCAAGGAAATGGGCAGTGCGACGCCGGAAGAGCCGGTGCTGTTTATTAAACCTGAGACCGCGCTGTGCGATCTCCGTCAGCCGTTGGTGCTTCCTGAAGGGCTGGGCTCAGTGCACCACGAAGTCGAGCTGGCGGTGCTGATCGGCAGTACGCTGCGTCAGGCGACGGAAGAGCATGTGCAGAAAGGGATCGCTGGCTATGGCGTCGCGCTGGATCTCACCCTGCGCGACCTGCAGGCTAAGATGAAAAAGGCCGGGCAGCCGTGGGAGAAGGCGAAAGGCTTCGATAACGCCAGCCCGATCTCCGGCTTTATCCCGGCCGCTGAGTTCCACGGCGACCCGCAGAATACGCCGTTAAGCCTGAAGATTAATGGCGAAGTGCGCCAGCAGGGAACCACAGCCGACATGATCCATAAGATTGTGCCGCTGATTGCCTATATGTCGCGCTTCTTTACCCTCAAAGCCGGGGATGTGATCCTCACCGGCACCCCGGAAGGGGTGGGGCCGCTGCACAGCGGTGACGAACTGGAAGTTGGCTTCAACGGCCTGTCGCTCACCACCCGCGTGCTGTAAGCGTTGCTTGCCGCCTTTTGGGGCGGCAAAACTTGCATCGGCGTGCCAGACTGGTTATAAGGTGCACCCTTAACTGGCAACGACGGACACTCCGATGAGCGAACAACCTTTCTGGCAACAAAAAACACTGGATGAAATGACCGACGCGGAGTGGGAATCGCTGTGTGATGGTTGCGGCCAGTGCTGCCTGCACAAGCTGATGGATGAAGACACCGATGAAATCTACTTCACCAACGTTGCCTGCCGTCAGCTCAATATCAAAACCTGCCAGTGCCGTAACTATGAGCGTCGCTTCGAGTACGAGCCGGACTGCATCAAGCTTACCCGCGAAAACCTGCCAACCTTCGAATGGCTGCCGCCGACCTGCGCCTATCGCCTGCTGGCGGAGGGCAAACCGCTGCCGGCCTGGCATCCGCTGTTGACCGGTTCAAAAGCGGCAATGCACGGTGAACGCATCTCCGTTCGCCATATTGCGGTGCCCGAGTCCACCGTCGTCGACTGGCAGGACCATATCCTCAATCTGCCTGACAGGGCGCGCTAAGCGCCGGGTCACGCTTTCTTCGCGTGAAACAGCCCGTTTTCACCGTCGGTTTCTTCGGCCACCCAGAAGTGAATATTGAAGCGGGCGTCGTCACTGAGTTCGACGCGGTGCCAGTACTGCGGCGGACTGGTGGCAAACTGTCCGGCATGAATGACCACTTTTTTTTCCGGCTCCGTCGCCTGCTCATCGGCAAAACCGTAATAGGTGACCGTTCCCTCCATGACGCACAGCTGACCGAAGACGCCGGCCGCGGTGTTGTGATGGCTCAGCAGGGCGGCGGGGACGTTCTCTTTAGTAAAGAACGGGGTGGAGCGTTTAACTTTCCAGTCTGCGGGGATCAGTAAAGATGACATGTGAGCTCCTGTGGAGTTGTAAAAGATGTATTTAATATGCATCTTTTAGGGGCTGTGGTCAACCACAGGCAGGAAACGATGCAACGATGCGCAGCAGACATAAAAAAAAACGCCCCGCAGGGCGTTTCATTGTGTGCGGTACACGCAGCGACTTAGCGGCCAAACAGATCGCGTTTTTTGATTTTGACTGGCTGAGCAATGATCACCAGGATGGCGACCACCAGATAGGCAGCAAAAATACCGACCAGCCATTGCGGCATCTCCAGTGACAGAAATTGCCACTGACGTACCGAACAGTCGCCTGAGGCAACAAACATCTGCGGCAGCCATTTATCCAGCGGCAGCCAGGTCGGGAAGCGGGCGGCGAAATCGCAGGTCTGGAACGGCGAAGGGTGCAGCTGGATCATCGTATGCTCCCACGCCAGCTGCAGCCCGCGAATCGCGCTGTATAGCCAGATCAGCAGCGCGACATAGCGCAGCGGCGTTTTAGGCGCGATGGCGCCCACCAGCCCCGCGCCCATGATGCCGAGCAGGGCACAGCGTTCGTAAATACACATCACACACGGCTGCAGCAGCATCACATGCTGGAACCACAGCGCAACGAGTTCGAGAATAAAAGCGGTCAATGCCATCAGGAGCCAGGCACCGCGTCCCCTTGAGCACTGGTTTAAATATTGCAACATAATCATTTCCCTGGAAGATGCTAAATCATGGCAGTGTAAACGAAAACCGAACCGACGCCAGCGGCCCGGCAGAAAATATTACGTAACGGGTTATTGAATGGCCCGGATGGACCCGGGCCAGGATCGGGTCAGGGCAGCGTGGGCGTGGTCACCCAGCCGTGCGCCAGCAGCCAGTTGGTGACCGGCATCAAGGTGAACTCGACGCACAGCAGGCCGACCAGCGTCAGTACGATGGTGTAGGGCAGCGCCATCCACACCATGCGGCCATAGGAGAGTCGGATCAGCGGCGCCAGCGCGGAGGTCAGCAGGAAAAGGAATGCCGCCTGGCCGTTGGGGGTGGCGACCGACGGCAGGTTGGTACCGGTGTTGATCGCCACTGCCAGCATCTCAAACTGTGGCAGGCTGATAACGCCATGTTCGAGGGCGGTTTTCGCTTCGTTAATGTAGACCGTGCCGACAAAAACGTTATCTGAAATGGACGACAGCAGGCCGTTAAACAGGTAAAAGAGCGACAACTGCGCATGCGGCGAGGCCTGCAGCACAAATTCAATGACCGGAGCGAACAGCTGCTGGTCGATGATCACCGCCACAATGGCAAAGAACACCGTCAGCAGCGCGGTGAAGGGCAGCGCCTCGGTGAACGCCTTGCCAATGGCGTGCTCATCAGTCACCCCGGAAAACGTGGTGGCGAGGATGATCACCGACAGACCAATGAGCCCGACTTCGGCCAGATGAAAGGCGAGGGCGACGATCAGCCAGACACCAATCACCGCCTGGGCAATCAGCCGCAACTGCTCCTGACGGCTGCGCTGGGCGCGGCTGCGGTCGTCAAAGTCCTGCAGCACCTTCCGCACCGCGGGCGGCAGCGGTTCGCCGTAGCCAAACAGGCGATACTTTTCGACCAGCAGGCAGGTCAACAGCCCACACACCATCACCGGCACGGTGACGGGCGCCATGCGGATAAAGAACTCGCCAAAATGCCAGCCCGCCGCTTTGGCGATAATCAGATTTTGCGGTTCGCCTACCATGGTCATGACTCCGCCGAGGGCGGTCCCGACGCCGGCGTGCATCATCAGGCTGCGCAGAAAGCCGCGGAACTGCTCCAGCACCTCGCGGTAGTGCTGGTCGATATGGCTGTCGTCCAGCAGATCGTTATCATCAGGGCGAGCTGAAGCGACGCGGTGGTAGATGCCGTAGAACCCAACGGCGACGC
This sequence comes from Klebsiella sp. D-Nf1, assembly GCF_002810515.1. Classification (NCBI taxonomy): domain Bacteria; kingdom Pseudomonadati; phylum Pseudomonadota; class Gammaproteobacteria; order Enterobacterales; family Enterobacteriaceae; genus Klebsiella; species Klebsiella sp. D-Nf1. The sequence continues at coordinate 1,770,137 of NZ_PIOK01000001.1, read as the reverse complement.
TAATCACCACCGCCACCACGGTAAGCGCATCGAGAAAGGCGGAGAGGAAAGCGGCCGCCAGGCAGAAGGCCAGCGACAGCAGCATCTTGCTGCGGATCCCCAGCAGCAGGCGCGTGAAGACGAACAGCAGCAGTTGTTTCATAAAGTAGATGCCCGCCACCATGAAGATCAGCAGGAGCAGCACTTCAAGGTTGCCGGCGATCTCTTCCCGCACATGCGCCGGGCTGGTCATGCCGATCAGCAGCGCTTCAATCGCCAACAGGCCGCCCGGCAGCAGCGGGTAGCACTTCAGCGCCATGGCGAGGGTAAAGATAAACTCGATGACCAGCAGCCAGCCGGCGACAAACGGCGCCACGGCAAACACCAGCGGATTTACGATTAAGAAAATGATTAATGCCAGCTTGTACCAGTCAGGTGACTGGCCAAGAAAATTGCGCCACAGTGCGCGGCCATATGAAATTTCCACGACAGAATCCTTCCCCGTCAATTAGTACATGATTTTGTGCGTAACTATTGGCAAGAGTATCAGTTGAGCAAAATGAGAAGCAACTTTCTTCGCACCGCGGCGGCGGTGACGGGTGATAAGGAAAAGAGCAAAGTAAAAGCGGAAAATGAAACGGCGATCCCTTTTTAATTCACTTGCGATGCTATCTGCGCTATAGCGGCTCTGGTATGATGAGTGCAATTGCAACAATGTGTAATGGAAATATTATTATGGTCATTAAGGCGCAGAGCCCTGCGGGTTTCGCGGAAGAGTATATCATTGAGAGCATCTGGAATAACCGCTTCCCACCTGGATCGATTCTCCCCGCTGAACGCGAGCTTTCTGAGCTGATCGGTGTTACCCGCACCACTCTGCGTGAAGTGTTGCAGCGTCTGGCGCGTGACGGCTGGTTGACCATTCAGCATGGCAAACCCACCAAAGTGAATAACTTCTGGGAGACCTCCGGGCTGAATATCCTCGAAACGCTGGCACGCCTTGATCACGACAGCGTGCCGCAGCTGATTGATAACCTGCTCTCCGTGCGCACCAATATTTCCACGATTTTTATTCGCACCGCGTTCCGTCAGCATCCGGATAAAGCGCTGGCGGTACTGGACAGCGCCCGGGAAGTGGAAGATCACGCCGACGCCTTTGCCGACCTCGATTACAACATTTTCCGTGGTCTGGCGTTTGCCTCCGGCAACCCGATTTACGGCCTGATCCTCAACGGCATGAAGGGGCTGTATACCCGCATCGGCCGCCACTATTTCTCCAGCCCGGAAGCGCGCAGCCTGGCGCTGGGCTTTTATCATCAGCTGGCGAAGGTGTGCGAAGGCGGCCTGCACGATCAGGTGTATGAGCTGGTCCGTCGCTACGGCCATGACAGCGGGGAGATCTGGCATCGGATGCAGAAATCGCTGCCCGGCGATTTAGCCATGAATATGCGTTAAGCCGGATATGAGCGATCGATAAACAACATAAGGGGGCCAATGGCCCCCTTCGTCGTTTTCATCGTCCCCCAATGCTATAGCGCGTTCGGGCGCGCCGGGCAGCGGTCCAGCAGCTCAATGCTGCCGTCGGCGTTCTGCTGCTCCAGCAGCACATCGAATCCCCACAGACGATGCACATGTTTCAGCACTTCGCGCCGGCCTTTGTCCAGTGGGACGCGGTTGTGCGGCACATAGCGCAAGGTCAGCGAGCGGTCGCCGCGCAGGTCAACGTTCCACACCTGGATGTTCGGCTCAAGATTGCTGAGGTTATACTGCGCCGAGAGCTTGTTACGGATCTCGCGATAGCCCTCTTCGTTGTGGATCGCCGAGATCTCAAGATAATTGTTGTGATCGTCGTCGAGCACGGTGAAGAAGCGGAAATCGCGCATGATCTTCGGCGACAGGAACTGGCTGATAAAGCTCTCGTCCTTGAAATCACGCATCGCGAAATGCAACGTTTCCAGCCAGTCAGAACCGGCGATATCCGGGAACCAGTACTTGTCCTCTTCCGTGGGCGACTGACAGATGCGCTTGATGTCCTGGAACATGGCGAAGCCCAGCGCGTAGGGGTTAATCCCGCTATACCACGGACTGTTGTACGGCGGCTGGAACACCACGTTAGTGTGACTGTGGAGAAACTCCAGCATAAAGCGCTCCGTCACTTTCCCTTCATCATAGAGATGGTTGAGGATGGTGTAGTGCCAGAAGGTCGCCCATCCCTCGTTCATCACCTGGGTCTGTTTCTGCGGATAGAAATACTGGCTGACTTTACGCACGATGCGCAGGATCTCGCGCTGCCACGATTCGAGCAGTGGGGCGTTCTTCTCCATAAAGTACAGCAGGTTCTCCTGCGGTTCGGAGGGGTAGCGACGGGCGGACTCAATCGCTTTTTCTTCCTCGCGCTTCGGCAGGGTGCGCCACAGCATATTCACCTGGCTTTGCAGATACTCCTCCCGGCTTTTCTGCCGCGCTTTCTCCTCCTGCAGAGAGATTTTTTGCGGACGTTTATAGCGGTCGACGCCGTAGTTCATCAGCGCGTGGCAGGAGTCGAGCAGTTTCTCCACTTCGTCGACGCCATAGCGCTCTTCACACTCGGTAATGTATTTGCGGGCGAAGATCAGGTAATCGATGATCGAGCTGGCGTCGGTCCAGCTGCGAAACAGATAGTTATTTTTAAAGAATGAGTTATGCCCATAGCAGGCGTGCGCCATGACCAGCGCTTGCATGGTGATGGTGTTTTCTTCCATCAGATAGGCGATACAAGGATTAGAGTTGATGACTATCTCATACGCCAGGCCCTGCTGACCGTGCTTATAGGCCTGCTCGGTCTCAATGAATTTTTTGCCGAACGACCAGTGAGGATAGTTGATGGGCATGCCGACGCTGGAGTAGGCGTCCATCATCTGCTCGGAAGTAATGACTTCGATCTGGTGCGGGTAGGTGTCAAGACGATAGAGCTTGGCGACCCGGTCCACTTCGGCCAGGTAGGTCTCCAGTAACTCGAACGTCCAGTCGGGTCCATCGCTTAAACGGGTGGTGTCCCTGTTCATGGAGTCAATCGTAGCCATTAGCGCGCCCTCGTTGTTGTTGGTTTTCTCTGAACGGAAAACCTCTAAACAAGCATAGAACACCGGATGGCAAACTGTATCGTCAGACAATTTCTTTTCTTCGCGATTTCCCCATCTCAAAGCCGTTTTTTGCGCTTATTTGCAGAATTTAATGCTGAGTAAAAATTAAGCGCAGCATGAGATCGTAAATCTCGCAGCGCAGGGCTGGTGCGGTTTGCTGTGAGTTAAGTCACCATAAATAAAGCGTATGTTGAATAATATTTTCAACTGAGTTATCAATTTGTAATTAGATGATTGTTCTTTAACTGTTACGGAGTCGCTATGCGTGTCGTCATACTGGGAAGTGGGGTGGTTGGGGTAGCCAGCGCGTGGTATTTGAGTCAGGCGGGTCATGAGGTGACGATTATCGACCGTCAGCCCGGTCCGGCGGAGGAGACCAGCGCGGCCAACGCCGGGCAGATTTCTCCCGGCTATGCGGCGCCCTGGGCGGCGCCAGGGGTGCCGCTGAAGGCGATCAAATGGATGTTTCAGCGCCATGCGCCGCTGGCGATCGGCCTTGACGGCACGTCGTTCCAGCTGAAGTGGATGTGGCAGATGCTGCGTAACTGCGACACCCGCCACTATATGGAGAACAAAGGCCGTATGGTGCGCCTGGCGGAGTACAGCCGCGACTGCCTGAAAGCGCTGCGCGATACCACCGGCATTCAGTATGAAGGACGTCAGGGCGGGACGCTGCAGCTGTTCCGGACCGCCAAACAGTATGAAAATGCCACCCGCGACATCGCGGTGCTGGAAGACGCCGGCGTGCCGTACCAGCTGCTGGAAGCGAAGCGGCTGGCGGAGGTGGAGCCGGCGCTGGCGGAAGTCAGCCATAAACTGACCGGCGGCCTGCGCCTGCCCAATGATGAAACCGGTGACTGCCAGCTGTTTACCACCCGTCTGGCGGCGATGGCGGAACAGGCCGGGGTCACCTTCCGCTTCAACACCGCAGTGGACGCCCTGTTGCAGGAGGGCGATCGCATTGTCGGGGTGAAATGCGGCGATGAGATCATCAAGGGCGACGCCTATGTGATGGCCTTCGGCTCCTACTCAACGGCGATGCTTAAAGGGCTGGTGGATATACCGGTCTATCCCCTGAAAGGGTACTCATTGACCATTCCGATTGCCCAGGAGGACGGGGCGCCGGTTTCCACTATCCTTGATGAGACATACAAAATCGCTATTACCCGTTTCGATCAGCGCATTCGCGTCGGCGGCATGGCCGAGATCGTCGGTTTTAACAAAGCGCTGCTGCAGCCGCGTCGCGAAACCCTGGAGATGGTGGTGCGCGACCTGTTCCCGCGCGGCGGCCACGTCGAGCAGGCGACGTTCTGGACCGGCCTGCGGCCGATGACGCCGGACGGCACGCCGGTGGTCGGACGCACGGCGTATAAAAATTTGTGGCTCAACACCGGCCACGGCACGCTTGGCTGGACCATGGCCTGCGGCTCCGGGCAGCTTATCAGCGATCTGATCTCCGGGCGCACGCCGGCGATCCCTTACGACGATCTGGCGGTCGCCCGCTACAGCCCCGGCTTCACCCCGGCGCGCCCGCAGCATCTGCATGGCGCACACAACTAAGGAGCTTGCATGACCCGTCCGGTAGTGGCCAGCATCGACCTGCTGGCCTTGCGGCAGAATTTACAGATAGTGCGTCGCGCGGCCCCCGGGTCGCGCCTGTGGGCGGTGGTCAAAGCCAATGCCTATGGCCACGGCGTGGCGCGCGTATGGAGTGCGTTAAGCGGGGCGGATGGTTTCGCCTTGCTCAACCTGGAAGAGGCGATCCTGCTGCGCGAGCAGGGCTGGAAAGGTCCGATCCTGCTGCTGGAGGGCTTCTTCCATGCCGATGAACTGGCGGTGCTCGATCAATATCGCTTAACCACCAGCGTCCACAGCAACTGGCAGATTAAGGCGCTGCAGCAGGCGAAGCTGCGCGCGCCGCTGGATATCTATCTCAAGGTGAACAGCGGCATGAACCGGCTGGGCTTTATGCCTGAGCGGGTGCATACCGTCTGGCAGCAGTTGCGGGCGATAAGCAACGTCGGCGAGATGACGCTGATGTCGCACTTCGCGGAGGCGGAGAACCCGCAGGGGATTGTCGAGCCGATGCGCCGTATCGAACAGGCGGCGGAGGGGCTGGATTGCCCGCGCTCGCTGGCCAACTCGGCGGCGACTCTCTGGCATCCGGAAGCGCATTTTGACTGGGTGCGTCCGGGCATCGTGCTGTATGGCGCGTCGCCTTCCGGGCAGTGGCAGGACATCGCGAACACCGGGCTGAAGCCGGTCATGACGCTGCGCAGCGAAATCATCGGCGTGCAGAACCTGCGCCCCGGCGAGGCGATAGGCTATGGCGGCCTGTACCGCACCACCCAGGAGCAGCGGATCGGCATCGTCGCCTGCGGCTATGCCGACGGCTATCCGCGGGTGGCGCCGAGCGGCACGCCGGTGCTGGTGGACGGCATACGCACCACCACCGTTGGACGCGTATCGATGGATATGCTGGCGGTTGATTTAACGCCTTGTCCGCAGGCCGGGATCGGCGCGCCGGTCGAGCTGTGGGGCAAAGAGATTAAAATCGACGACGTGGCGGCCAGCTGCGGCACCGTCGGCTATGAGCTGATGTGCGCCCTGGCGCCGCGGGTGCCGGTTGTGACCCTGTAACCTATTCCGGGGCGGATCACTCCGCCTCGTCTTCCGCGACCCGCACCCCGACCTTCAGCACGTGATCGTTCTCTTTTTCCGCTACCGTCCACACCATCCCGGCGAACTCCACCTGGTCGCCCACCACCGGCGCGGCGCCCAACAGCTGCTGCACCACTTCCCCGAGTGACTGCTGATGCTCGCGGAACTCCTCTCCGCCGTCGAGACCGTAGATTTGCGCCACATCGGCGAAGCGGGCCTCGGCATCAAGAATAAAGTCGCCGAAAAAGCGCTGATCGAGCGCCACCGGCGGCGACTGGCTGAACATTTTTCCCAGCGCCGGCAGGTCGTGCTCCCGGCCAATGACGCACAGGATATCGCCTTCCCGCAGGCGGGTGCTGCCGGTGGGGTGCAGCAGGGCATTGTTGCGAAACAGCGCCGCAATCCGCGTCTCCGGCGGCATATGCAGATCGCGCAGCGCCGCGCCGATGCACCACTTATCGGCGCCCAGCTGATAGACAAACTGCTCCCACGGGTTTTCCGGGTGAATATCCAGCCCGACGCGGGAGATGGGCCAGCTGATGGGCGGCACCACCACTTTGGCTTTCTTCGCCGCCCACGACAGCGAGGTGCCCTGCAGCAGCAGCGACACCAGCACCACGAAGAAGGCGACATTGAAGAACAGACGGGCGTTGTCCAGCCCGGCCATCATCGGGAATACCGCGAGAATAATGGGCACCGCGCCGCGCAGGCCAACCCAGCTGATAAACACCCGTTCGCGCAGGTTAAAGCCGCGAAACGGCAGCAGGCCGGCAAACACCGACAGCGGGCGGGCAATGAAAATCATCCACATCGACAGCAGCAGCGCCGGGATGGCGATAGGCAGCAGGTCGGATGGCGTCACCAGCAGGCCCAGCACCAGGAACATGGCGATCTGCGCCAGCCACGCCAGGCCGTCGAAGTTCTGCAGGATGCCGTGTCGGTTGCGGATCGGCCGGTTGCCCAGCAGAAAGCCGCAGAGATAGACGGCAAGGATACCGCTGCCGTCGAGGGTGGTGGTGACGGCAAAAATCATGATCCCGCCGCTCAGCGCCAGCAGCGGATAGAGCCCGGCGGGCAGCACGATGCGGTTAATCATCTGCAGCAGCAGGTAGCCGCCGCCGAGGCCGATGGCGATCCCGAGGCCGAACTGCTGAATGATATGCACGGCGAACATCCAGCTGAGGCCGGTTTGGTGCTGCTGGATCATTTCGATCAGGGTGATGGTCAGGAAGACAGCCATCGGGTCGTTACTGCCTGACTCAATCTCCAGCGTTGAGCCGACGCGCTCGTTGAGCCCCTTGCCGCCGAGCAGCGAGAAGACCGCCGCGGCGTCGGTGGAGCCGACAATAGCGCCGATCAGCAGGCCTTCGATCATATCCAGCTTGAACAGCCAGGCCGCCATCATCCCGGTCAGCGCCGAGGTAATCAGTACCCCGACCGTCGCCAGCGATAGCGCGGGCCATAGTGCGACGCGAAAGGAGCTGGCCTGGGTGCGCATCCCACCGTCCAGCAGGATCACCGCCAGCGCCAGGTTACTCACCATATAGGCGAAGGGGTAGTTGTCGAAGGGGATGCCACCGATGCCGTCAATGCCTGCCAGCATCCCGATGGCCAGAAAGATGACCAGAATCGGGATGCCAAGGCGCGAAGAAAAGGAGCTCAATAAGATACTGCAGGTTACTAAAACAGAACCCAGAATAAACAGACTAATGACCGCAGCGGCGTCCAATGTTCACGTACTCCCTGACTGGCGTGAAAGAATGGCTAAAAGTGACACTATTTTAACAATTCGCAGGGGATCCGCCTATGCGTCCGGGAAATTTATTCTGTCAGCACCGGGTGGCCGCTGATCGTCAGAGTGGTGGTAGCAGCCTGATTCACCAGTCGCGCGCGGGCGCCCAGCGGCAGGGTCACCGTGCGCTGCTCGTGGCCAAACTCCAGTCCGCTAATCAACGGCAGGGAGAGCTGCTGGCGCAGGTAATCAAAGACCTGCGGCAAATCGTACCCCGCGTCATAGTCGTTTGGCGCGCTGCCGGTGAAGCTGCCAAAGATCACCGCTTTCTGGGCCGCCAGCACGCCGCTATGCAACAGCTGAAGCAGCATGCGCTCGACGCGGAACGGGTGCTCGTTGATATCCTCCACCACCAGGATGCCGTCGCGGATCGCCGGTAGCCACGGCGTGCCGATAAGCGAGGTCAGCATCGCCAGATTTCCCCCCCACAGGGTGCCTTCCACCCGGCAGTTCGGCCCTTCGCCCGGCCATTCGAGGGTAAATTCCGGCTGGCGTAGCGCCTGCCAGAAATGGTGCTCGGTAAACGGATCGAGGGTCTCCGCGCCGAAGTTGCCCGCGAGCATTGGCCCGCTGAAGGTGATGACGTTGCCCGTAGCCAGCAGGCCCGACTGGATAGCGGTGAAATCGCTGTGGCCGCAAATCAGCAGCGGGTCGCGCTGCTGGCGGGCAATCAGTCCCTGCCAGTCGATAAGCGGCAGCAGGCGGCTGGCGCCGTAGCCGCCGCGCACCGCGAGGACGATACGGTTGCGTCCGGGCAACTGGGCAAGCTGGTTAATATCGGCCAGGCGTTCATGTTCAGTCCCGGCGAAACGCTGCTGCCGGCGGGGAATGACCTGCTGGTGGGCCACCTCATGTCCGGCCTGCTGCAGACGCTCGACGCCGCGGGCTGCCGCCTGCTGGTTGATGCAATAACCCGATGGCGCGACCAGATAAAACTGAGACATGATAATTCCTTGCTATGAATGAAAGGGTTATGATGCCGCCTGGAATGGCGATTGTCATCTCCAGGTGGCTAACTTCAGTCCGCACCCGTCATCCTTCAGGTTGTCGGCCGGCGGGGGACGTACCGCTGCCGTCGTTCTGCAGCATGATGGCGTTTGGGTAGATAAGGATAGATGTGTGAAATTGAGATGGTTGCTTATTTTAGTCGTTTTTCTGGCCGGTTGTAGTTCGAAACATGATTACACCAATCCGCCGTGGAACCCCGAGGTCCCGGTGAAGCGGGCGATGCAGTGGATGCCGATCAGTGAAAAAGCCGGCGCCGCCTGGGGCGTGGACCCGCAGCTGATCACGGCGATCATCGCCATCGAGTCGGGCGGTAACCCTGCGGTGGTGAGTAAATCCGGCGCCGTCGGGCTGATGCAGCTCAAGCCGTCGACCTCCGGACGCGATGTCTACCGGCGGATGGGCTGGCGCGGCGAGCCGTCGGTCAGTGAGCTGAAAAACCCGGAACGTAATATCTCGATGGGGGCCGCCTATCTGAGCATTCTGGAGAACGGTCCGCTGGCGGGGATCAAAGACCCGCAGGTGATGCGCTACGCGGTGGTGGTCTCCTATGCCAACGGCGCCGGCGCCCTGCTGCGCACCTTCTCGTCGGATCGCCAGGACGCCATCGATGAGATTAACGATCTCGACGCCGATGAGTTCTTCGAGCATGTGGTGAAGAAACACCCGGCACCGCAGGCGCCGCGCTATATCTGGAAACTGCAGAAAGCGCTGGACGCCATGTAGTCCTACGCTCACCCCGCAGGCCTGGCGGGGTGAGCTTTTCACACTCGCCTAATCCTCGGTACGCAGCGACGTGATAGCGCTCATCGGCGCAATGAGCGTTTTATAGTCCCGGTAGCGCTCGGGAAGGGATCCTGGGCCGTTCACCGCCACGCAGAGCATGCCTGTCGCGTCATCCCCCTGATCGCCTTTCAGCGCTATCGCTTCTCGTAACGCGTCAATGCAGGCATGGGCGTCATGATGTGAGATGCCGCAGATATCGAGACGAATGGTTTTGCTAATGGCTTCTATCCATAACCCGCCCCACAGAACGCAACCCGTGGGCATGAGCAGGCAACTAAAGATGCTGTAAGCGGTGAGGTCGAGCCAGATAAAGGTCTTACTGACAACGATAACGCCGAGGGCGAGCGAAGGGATGCTGATGGCCAGCATATTACACCCGCGGCGCAGCGGACTTAAGGCTAAGCCCGCGCTATCTATCTGTTCCTGCCAGAGGTTATGTCCGGCAATACTCAGGCTGCAGGGCAGATCTTCATGACACGGCTTTCGCACCTCAAAATGGTCAAACAATATTCTTTCAATGACGTTCATTTCTTGGTTTGCATAGCGTCCGTTGGCCAAAACCTGCCCGGCCTCCGGGATCCACAGATACTTTTTACTGAGTAAGCTAAACATCGCCAGCTGAATCACCCGGGTCCCTTCTCCGGTCAGCCAGGCCAGCAGCCATGGACTGACCTCCGTCACGTGCGGCTGGGGCTGAGCCGCTGGCCGTGTCAGGACGATCGTCGTACCGATAGCAATATAGATACCCGGGACGATAAACATAAATCCGCCGAGAAACAGCAGTGGATGCAGATGCATCATAAAATTCTACATACTGTCCCCTCGTTAATCCAGGCGCTGCAGACAAAAGGGATACTGAATAAGGTTGATGATTTTTACATATTCAGCAAATCTTTCGGGAAGCAGGGTGGTTGTACCAATCGCCACGCAATAATCGGCGTTTTCATCGGTCAGGGTATCTGCGTCAGCAATAAGCGTATCTTTCAGGGTATCAATATAGTGGTGAAGAATATTAATAGCGATCCCCTCCCGGTCGAGCCGGGTGGCATTTAAGGTGATGCATAATAGCCACAGCCACCACAGTCCGGAAACCATAAACATCACCAGCCAGCTCAATACGCTGGAGTGAATTATCGCCTGATGATCAAAAAGCGTTTTCCAGACGAGCACAGCGATTAACAGCAGGGAGGGGGCGGCAATCACTATCATGTTCCACGTTTGGTGCGTTGGGCTTAGCCGCAGCCCGCTGCAGTGGGGATCGGTAGCCCAGTGGTTTTGTTCAGCGACGTGCAGAGAAAGCGGCAGATCCTGGTGACTGGATTTTGGCGTAGCGAAATGCTCAAACAGTATTTTTTCCACACAGGTCATTTTGCAGTCGGCATACTGCTGATTGGCGCAGAGCTGAATATTTTCTGCAGAATAGATGAGAGTGACATAGTTTTTTCTTAACAGCCGGAACATAGCAAGCTGAATAACGCTGGTGGCGCGATGACGTAGCCAGGCTAAAAAAGAGGGGGAGATAGAATAGGGCGCCGGAACGGCGGTGGTATTTCCGGCAGGGCGGGTCTTCGCAATAATTATATTCAGCAGAATATATATCACTGTGGTGGATAATACATAATAACCCATAAATGATAACGGATGTAAATTGGCAATATAGCTAATGACGGGGTTCACTTTTATTCCTTGTGAGCGCTATAACCGGTTTGCGCCAGCATAGTAAGCTTTCTCATCCGCGGGGGGCAAGTGAAATAATGGGGGGGCATTTTTAAGTTAATTTCAGCAATAAAAGCGAGACGGAAAGTCTTCATGAAAGCCTCCGCCGTCATGGCCGGAGGCTTATATTGCTGCGGTCAGTTAAAAGTCGTAGCCCACGGTGGCCATGACGCTGCGCTCTGCTCCCCAGTAGCAGTTGCCGGTGCCGTAGCAGCCGGAAATATACTCGCGGTCGCCGATATTGTTGGCGTTAACCTGCACATAAGCGCCTTTCAGCGTTGGCGACCAGACGCCGAGGTCGGCCCGCATCATGGCATCCATCAGCGTGACCGACGGCAGCCGCGCGGTGTTGGCATCATCCGCCCACTGTTTGCCGATGTAGCGGACGCCAGCGCCCACCGAGATCCCCGCCGGGAACTGATAGCGCGCCCAGAAGGAGGCCATCTGATCCGGGGTCAGCTGCGGCGTGTTGTTGTCGGTACCGTCCCTGGTGTCCTGGAAGCGCAGACGATTCCAGGTATACGAGGCGATAGTACTCAGCTGCGGGGTGATCTGGTGGTGTGCTTCCAGCTCAACGCCCTGGGAATGGACCTTACCCGCCGGAATATAGGTGGCGGTGGCGATGTTCGGGTCGCGGGTGGCGACATCCTTTTGCGTCAGGTCGTAAATTGCAATGCTATAGAGGTCGCGGCTGCCCGGCGGCTGGAACTTCAGACCGGCTTCGACCTGCTCGGCGGTGGTCGGTTTCAGCGGTTTGCCGTCCGCGCCCGGCAGCATCGCCGGGGTGATCGCCTGGCTGTAGCTCAGATAAGGCGAAAGGCCATTATCCAGGGCGTACAACAGCGAGGCACGGCCGCTGATATGGTCGTCTGAACGGCGGTTTGAGGTGCCGAAGGTATCGCTGACCTGCTGGGAAACGATGCGGTCGTAGCGTGCGGAAACATCCACATGCCAGCGGTTCCAGACCATCTCATCCTGCAGATACAGCCCGGTCTGGTAGTAGCGGCGATGATTGTCATCGCTGTAGGTGACGGTATGCCCGGTCTGCGCGGTATAACCGGTAAACGGGTTTAGCGGCGCCGCACCGCCGGCGCCGGTCCACAGATCGTTGCGGAAGCGATGATATTCGGCGCCGAGGATCAGGGTATGCGCCAGGTCGCCAGTATTGAAATCGGCGCGCAGGCGGTTATCGGTTGACCAGCCGTCCAGCGAACCGCGCGAACCGCTGTAGCCGCGGGCCAGCATGTCGCTGTCATCTATCCAGCCGACCTGGTAGACCTGATCGAGAGAGACGTTGGTATGGGTGTAGCTCCCGGCGGAATAGACCGACCAGACGTCGGTGAACTGGTGGTCAAACTCATAGCTGTAGATCTGCTGGCGGCGCTGATAGCCATCTCCCGGATCGCCCTCGTTGGTGCTGGGGGAGAGCTTACGACCATTGTGCGCGTAGCGGGTGCCGTCCAGCGGCAAAGAGCCATGATAGCCGCCGGAAGGATCTTTTTGCAGATAGGCGCGCAGCAGCAGCGAGGTGTCGCTGTCCGGCTGCCACAGCAGGGAAGGTGAAATGGCGTAGCGCTCTTCGCGGGTATGGTCATACTGCGTGTCGCTGCTGCGGGTCATACCGATCAGCCGCCATGCCCACTGCTCGTTGATGGCGTCGGTGTAATCGAAGGCCGCGCCTTTGGTATTTTGCGTACCGCCGGTCAGGCGGACGTGGCCCTGCTGGCTGAACTGCGGGCGTTTGGAGGTCAGGTTGACCACGCCGCCCGGCACGCTCTGCCCGTAGAGCGCGGAGGAGGGGCCGCGGATCACATCGACGCGTTCGATAAACCACGGGTCGATTTGCACAACGTTATGGCTGCCGCCGTCGCTCATCAGGCGCATACCGTCGAGGAACAGGTTATCGACGTCGCCGCCGTGGTAGCCGCGCAGGGAGATGGCGTCGAACCGGGTCGCGCCGCCGCCGAAGCTGGAGTAAACCCCCGGAGTATATTCCAGCGCCTGGCTGATGGTATTCGCCCCCTGGTCCGCCATCTGCTGGCGGGTGACAACCGATACCGACTGGGCGGTGGTGATTAACGGCTGGTCGGTTTTCGTTGCCCCGAGCGAAGTGCTGGCGCTGTAGCCTTCAGTCGGCGCGCTGGCGGACGCCGGCGGGCTGGCAGTGACCACCACCGTCTCTTCGGCTTGCGCGGTGAGGGGAAGGGCGACCACGAGGGCGTACAGCAGCCTCGGGCGTTTTCGAGAAATAGCCACGTTCATAAGATCATCCTGAACCAACGCGGTCTGGTACTCCTGTACGCCGCCGCGTGAAAAACGAATCTGTCATTGTTCGTTAAAAAGTAATGCGAATTATTATTGTTTGTATTTATGCGATCAAGCGAAAGGTGACCGGTTCAGGGCTATGGGGGGAGTGACGTGCTTCCCGCGGGCCGCAGAGCGGGGCTGCACGGGGCCGTTGTCAGCAGGGAGATAACTCCCCCTACTGATTTTGGTAGGGGGAGGGACGGGCCGGAAAAGCGTCAGGCGCCGGTCTTTTGCGCTGCCGCCGGCGCGGGGTCGTTGGCGGCTGGCTTGCTCTGCGCGGAAGGGGCCGCCGCCGGGCGCGTGGCGGGCAGGGCGTCACAGGGTTTCTCCCGCGGGCAGATCAGATCCAGCATCTTCAGGGTGACGCCGTTGGTCCAGCCAAAGCCATCCTGTAGCGGATATTCCCCGCCGCCGCCGCCGGTGCCGGTCGAGCTTACGTCATACTTCTCCACCAGCTTTTGCTTGCTGTCATAGGTATGCTGAACGTTGCTCAGGAAGCGCCAACTGACCTCCATGGCGATCTTTTGTTGGCCGTAGTTTTGCAGGCCCTCGACCGCCACCCACTGCAGCGGCGCCCAGCCGTTCGGGGCGTCCCACTGCTGGCCGCTGTTGACGGTGGTGGTGGTCAGCCCGCCGGGTTTGAGCAGCCGCGACTCAGCGGCGGCGGCCACTTTCGTCGCCCGCTCGCGTGACGCCGCATTGACGTACAGCGGGAACAGCGCCGCCGCGGTCAGCTGATTGCGCACCTTGTGGGTTTTCAGATCGTAATCGGCGTACCATCCCTCTTTATCATTCCACAGGTATTTCTCGATGGTCTGCTGGCGGGCGTTAGCCAGCGCATCGTACTGCGTAGCGCCGGCGCTGTCCCCGGATGCCTTGCTGGCGCGGGCGAGGGTTTTCTCCAGATGGAACATCAGGGCATTGAGATCGACCGGGACAATCGAGGTGGTGCGAATGGTGGCGAGCTGCTGCGGATTATCCATCCAGCGGGAGCTGAAATCCCAGCCGGAGGCGGCGGCGGAGCGCAGGTCGCGATAGATCTCGGTTGCCGGACGATTCGGGTTGCTCTTGGCGGTTTTGACGTCGTCAAGCCAGGACTCGGGGCGCGGGGTGTCGTTATCGTCCCAGTAGCGGTTGAGCAGCGCGCCGTCCGCCATCCGCACCGCCCGTTTGTCGGCGCTGCCGGGGGCCAGCGCGTCCGCCCCGGCCATCCAGTAGCGATACTCCTTCTCCAGCTGCGGCTGGTAGGTTTTCAGCACCTGGTCGCCATCGTGCGTCGCCAGCAGGCTCACCATAAAGGAGAAGAAGGGGGGCTGCGAACGGCTGAGGTAATAGGTGCGGTTGCCGTTGGGGATATGGCCCCAGGTGTCAATTTCCGCGGCGAAGTTGGCGACCATATCTTCGACTTTATCCCAGTGACCGCTTTCGGCAAGACCCAGCATGGTGAAATAGCTGTCCCAGTAATAGACTTCGCGAAAGCGTCCTCCGGGGACCACGTAGGGCTTAGGCAGCGGCAGCAGCGAGTCCCATTTTTCCACCTCGACAGTGCTGCGGGTCAGGACCGGCCACAGGCCATCGATATGTTGACGCAGGGTTTGCCCTTTGGGCGGCACATAGGTGTCATTTTCTTTCGGCAGCGTGAAGTTCAGCTCGACGAAGTGGCGCAGGTCAAAGCTGGCCTGGTTTTTCTGCATCCGGTAATCGGCAAGGATCATCAGCGGATCGCTGTTAGGGATCGCGTCGGCGAAGGTTTTTTGATCGGCAAAGAGCTTCGCGCTCTGGACATCATTGAACAACGGGCCCAGCAGAATATCCGGCGAGGGGGGCGGCGCGGTTTTGCCGTCTTCCGCCTGGACATTCAGGCTCATCAGAGCGAGCAGGGCGCCGCCAATCGCCAGGCGCAGGGAACAGGGCAAAGCAGCGGGACGATGTGCATCAGTACTCGTCATGGGGAGTTCTCCTTATCATTATCGACTGCGGGCCACGACGTTTGGCCATCCAGAAACCTTAGACGAATATCTGCCGCTGCGCGTGTCAGGGGTAACATTTTGCGCGAAAACAGAGGATTTACCTGTCAGGTTTTCTGATACAACCGCCAGCAAAGCGGTTAGGCTTACAGGCAAGCCAACGCGCCCGGGAGCCAGTCATGAATCGACGTCAATTTCTGCTGTTCAGCGCCGCCGCGCTGTCTGCGGCGCGGGGCGCGGCGGCCACTGCTCCGGCGCTGACGCTGCCGCTGTGGCCGGATCAACCGCCGGGCGGAGGCGGGCCGGGGGGAGAGTCTCGGTTATCCGCCCGCGGCGCGCTGAGCCATATCGCTCGTCCTGTGCTGACGGTCTGGCAACCCGCCCGGGCCACTGGCCACGGGGTGCTGGTGGCGGCCGGCGGCGGATACCAGCGGATCGAGATGGGCAGTGAGGCCTGGCCTGCGGCGCACTGGCTGACGGCGCACGGCTATACCGCCTATGTCCTGAGCTACCGCTTGCCGGGGGAGGGCTGGCAGGCCGGTGCACTAGCGCCGCTGCAGGATGCGCAGCGAGCTCTGCGACTGATCCGCGCCCGGGAATCGCAGGTCAGCGTGCTCGGTTTTTCGGCGGGGGGACATCTGCTGGGGATGGCTGCCTGTCGGCCGGCGTTTACCAGCTACCCGCCGGAGGATGCGCTGGACCACCAGCCCGCCACCGCCGACGGCGCCGCGCTGATCTATCCGGTGATCACGCTCCTGCCGCCCTGGAGCCATACGGCGACCCATCGTCTGCTGGTGGGGCCGCAGGCGAGCGAGGCGGCCGACCGCGCCTGGTCGGTACAAACCTGGGTGACAACGGCCACACCGCCCTGTTTTCTGGTACAGGCGCAGGACGATCCGATTTCCGATCCGCACAATACGCTGTTGATGGCTGACGCCTGCCGCCAGCATCAGGTTCCTGTGCAGCTTTTCCGCTATACCCGCGGTGGCCATGGCTTTGGTATGGGGCGCCCGGGAACGCCGACGACCGCCTGGCCCACGGCCTATGCCGCCTGGCTGAAGGCGCTGGCGTCCACGATGGCGCAAAAATCGTAGCGCTGCCTCACGACGGTGCAACCGCAGCCGGGCGCGGGCGGCTGTTCTGGCGATTTTTTGCACAACCAGACGGCGGGTCAGAACAGATTTGCACAACGCCGCGGCGGCAGAGGACCTGGCATAATTAATGCTTATCTCTTACCGGGATTACCACAAAGTGAGTACAACCGGAGGGGATAGCCATGATTAAAATTACGCTACCTGACGGGCATTATTATGACGAGATGCTGACCGCGCAGGGTGAACAGCGGCCGCACTATAATGCCTGGTGGCAATGGTTTCGCAACACTGATCAATTCTCTATCCGGCAGAAAAAAGCGCAAGCGGAACTGCTTTTTCACCGTATCGGCATCACCTTTAACGTGTACGGCGAGGATGAGGGAACCGAGCGGCTGATCCCGTTTGATAGTGTGCCGCGGATCATACCCGCCGGGGAGTGGCAGCGCATTGACCGCGGTATTCGCCAGCGGGTGAAAGCGCTGAACGCCTTCCTCTATGACATCTATCATGAGCAGAATATCCTGCGCGCGGGGCTGATCCCGGCCGAGCAGGTGCTGGCCAACGAGCAGTATCAGCCGTGCATGCAGGGCATCAACCTGCCAAACAACACCTATGCCCATATCACCGGCGTCGATATGGTGCGCAATAACGACGGTCAATACTACGTGCTGGAGGATAACCTGCGTACGCCATCCGGCGTCTCCTACATGCTCGAAAACCGTAAGATGATGATGCGCCTCTATCCGGAGATGTTCGAACAGCATCACATTGCGCCGGTGGAGCGCTACCCGAGCTATCTCCTGCAGACCCTGCGCGAAAGCTCGCTGGTGGATGACCCTTGCGTCGTGGTGATGACCCCGGGGCGCTTCAACAGCGCCTACTTCGAGCACAGCTTCCTGGCGCAGCAGATGGGGGTCGAGCTGGTGGAGAGCGCCGACCTGTTCATTAAGAACGGCGCGGTGTATATGCGGACCACCGAGGGGCCGCGGCGGGTGGATGTGATTTATCGCCGCATCGATGACGCCTGGCTCGACCCGCTGGCCTTCCGCGCCGATTCGATGCTTGGCGTACCGGGGCTGCTGTCAGTCTATCGCGCCGGCGGCGTAGTGCTGGCCAACGCCATCGGCACCGGCGTCGCCGACGACAAATCAATCTATCCGTACGTTCCGGAGATGATCCGCTTTTACCTCGGCGAACAGCCGATCCTCAGTAATATCCCCACCTGGCAGTGCCGGAAAGCAGAGGACCTGCGCTATGTGCTGAGTAACCTCGAGCTGATGGTGGTCAAGGAGGTCCATGGCGCAGGGGGCTACGGCATGCTGGTTGGCCCGCGTTCGACCAAAGAGGAGCGAGAGGCCTTCCGCCAGCGCCTGCTGGCCAATCCGGCCAACTATATCGCCCAGGACACCCTCGCGCTGTCGACCTGTCCCACCTTCGTTGATGAAGGTCTGTCGCCGCGACATATCGATTTACGGCCCTACGTGCTGTCCGGGCAGGAGATGCGGCTGGTACCTGGCGGCCTGACCCGCGTGGCGCTGACCGAAGGGTCGCTGGTGGTCAACTCGTCGCAGGGCGGCGGAACCAAGGATACCTGGGTGATGGAGGATGACGCATCATGCTAAGTCGTACGGCGAGTGAACTGTTCTGGATGGCCCGCTATCTCGAGCGGGCGGAAAGCTACGCCCGGGTACTGGACGTGACCTGGAAATTATCGATGATCCCCCGCCACAGCCAGCAGTCGCGGGATCTGGCGCTGCCGCTGAATTTGTCGATGACCCACGAGCTGTTTCAGGCGCGCCATGCCCGTTTTACCATGAGCAACCTGCTCAACTTCTTTGCCCTCGATGGCAACAACCCCTGCAGTATTTACAGCTGCGTGGAGATGGCGTGGAACAATGCGCACGCGGTGCGCGGCAGTCTGTCGGCCGAAGTGTGGGAGAGCATTAATGCGACCCGAATCGAGCTGCGAACCCTGCGCCACCAGGGGCTGGGCGAACTGGGGAGCGACGGCTTTTTCGAGT
This sequence comes from Klebsiella sp. D-Nf1, assembly GCF_002810515.1. NCBI lineage: Bacteria > Pseudomonadati > Pseudomonadota > Gammaproteobacteria > Enterobacterales > Enterobacteriaceae > Klebsiella > Klebsiella sp. D-Nf1. The sequence goes on along the minus strand of NZ_PIOK01000001.1, from coordinate 1,751,687 downwards.
GGGTGAAAGAGCGGGTGCATCTGTTTCGCGGGGCGGTGATTGGCACGCTGCTGCGCAACGACGCGCTGAGCTTTATCGGTATCGGCACGCTGATTGAGCGTGCGTTTGCCACTACCCAGCTGCTGCTGATTAAGGATCAACAACTGACCAACGACCCGGATCCGGTGCGGGAATACTATCGACTGGATACCTTGCTCAATGCGGTCAGCGCCCGCGAAGCCTACAACAGCCTCTATCGCCAGCCGGTCAGTCGTGAAACGGTGATGGAGCTGCTGATCCTGCGTAACGATATTCCGCGTTCGCTGCGCGCCAGCATTGCCGATCTGGTCGGCGAGCTGGAGAAAATCGCCAACGATCGCTCCTATCAACCGCTGCGCCTGGCCCATCAGCTCAACGTTGACCTGCGCTTCAGCACCCGCGACGACCTGGCGCAGGCGGACCTGCAGACCACCCTTAACGGCCTGCTGGCGAGAATTAACGCGCTGTCCGACAGCATCAGACAAACCTATCTGGAGGCCTTATGAAACTGGTCATCGATCATCTCACCCGCTATGGCTACGATGAAGAAGTGAAGTTTTCCACCCAGTATCTGCGCCTGACGCCGCGCAGTACCGGCCGGCAGACCATCACCGCCTGGACGCTGACCCTGCCGGACGGGGCGGCGGTGACCACCACCGACGGCTGGGGCAATGTGCTGCATGTGCTGACGCTGGATAACCCGCACAAGGAGATCACTATCCGCGCCAGCGGGATTGTCGATATCGCCGACGAAGGGGAAGAGACGCGTGATGAAGAGGCCGAGCTGCTGTCGCCGCTGGTTTTTCTGCGCTGTACGCCGCTAACCCGCGCTGATACGGCGATCCGTGAGTTTGCCCAGCGCCTCTATCGTCCCGATGCAGCGGAAGAAAGTCTGAATCAACTGATGGCGGATCTGCTGTTAAGAATGCCATACTCCCCCGGCGCGACCCAGGTGCAGGACTCCGCCGCCGACGCCTTCGCCCGCGCGAAGGGAGTGTGCCAGGATCATACCCATGTTTTTCTGGCCTGCTGCCGCGCGCTGGAGATCCCGGCGCGCTACGTCAGCGGCTATGTTTACAGCGATAACGCTCAGCATGTGGCGATGCACGCCTGGGCGGAAGTCTGGCTCGAAGGCCGCTGGCTGTCGTTTGATATCACCAATAATACTCGTCGCCTGAATCAGCATTTGCGGCTGGCGACCGGGCTGGATTATCTCGACGCCTGCCCGGTACGGGGCACCCGGCTGGGCGGCGGCGGGGAGATTATGTTAACCAACGCTGAAGTGCGCGAACAAAGCCAGCAGGCGCAGCAGCAATAATACGGGAAAAACCGCAATGACCTACTGTGTGGCCATGTGCCTGGCGGATGGACTGGTGTTTGCTTCCGACTCCCGCACCAACGCGGGCGTCGACCATATTGCCACTTTTAAAAAGCTGCACGTTTTCCATCAGGAGGGGGAACGGGTGCTGGTGCTGCAATCCGCTGGCAACCTGGCCACCACCCAGAGCGTGATAAGCCTGCTCAGCGCGCGCATCCGTACCCAGCAGGAGCCGAATCTGATGCAGGTCACCTCCCTCTACGACGCCGCGATGCTGATCGGTAAAACGCTGCTGGAGGTGATCCAGCGCGACAGCAGCAACCAGCAGAACTGCAGTAACACCAACTTCAACTGCAACCTGCTGCTTGGCGGCCAGATCGCCGGCGAAACCCATCGTCTGTTCCATATTTATCCGGAGGGCAACTTTATTGAAGCCACCCGCGACACGCCTTATTTCCAGATCGGTGAAAGCAAGTACGGCAAGCCGATCATCGATCGGGTGCTGACCATCGATACGCCGCTGGAGCAGGCGATGTGCTGCGCGTTGATCTCCATTGACTCGACGCTGCGCAGTAATCTGTCCGTCGGCCTGCCGCTGGATACGCTGCTCTACCGCAGCGATAGCCTGAGCAGTGCCGGGCAGCATCGCATCACCGACAGCGATCCCTACTTCAACCGCATTCGCAAGGCGTGGTCCGAGGGGCTGTTGCACACCTTCCAGACGCTGCCGACCTGGACCCCAGCAGAGCGGGAAGAGGAGTAGCCCTGGAACTCGACGTCGCACGGAGCCCGGCCACACGGAAGATGACCGGCTCCCTTCGCCCTTAGCGCGTCTCCGCCAGCCGCTCGCCGCTGGCGGCATCAAACAGATGCAGGTTTTCGCGGCGGAGAGTCAGCCCCAGCGTCTGCTGCGCCGCGACCGCCACCCTGCCGGCAACCTGCACATGCACCGGAAAACCCTGCCAGTCGAGATGCAGCAGGGTGGATTCCCCCGTCACCTCCATGATGTTTACCGTTGCCGGCGCGCCATGCGCATCCGGCAGAATATCCTGCGGGCGCAGACCGACAATCAGCGGGGCATCGCCCTGCTGCGCCACGGCCTGATGCCAGCGTTCGGCCAGCGGAAACCACAGCGCGCCGCAGGCGACGCCGGGCTGGCCGTCGCGCACGGCGCGCTGACCGGGCAGGAGATTCATCGGCGGGGAGCCGATAAAGCGGGCGACGAAGGTATTGCAGGGCTGGTCGTAAATGGCCAGCGGCGCCCCCTGCTGGACGATCTGCCCGTCGCGCATCACCACAATCTGATCGGCCAGAGTCATCGCCTCCACCTGGTCATGGGTGACATAGATCATAGTGGTATTGATGCGCTGGTGAAGGGATTTGATCTCCGCGCGCAGCTCCATCCGCAGCTGGGCGTCAAGGTTCGACAGCGGCTCATCGAACAGGAAAACCTGGGGGTTTCTGACCATGGCCCGGCCCATCGCCACCCGCTGGCGCTGGCCGCCGGAGAGCGCACGCGGATAGCGAGCCAGCAGTTTATCTATCCCCAGCAGGCTGGCGACCTGCTGCACTTTGCTTTTCTGTAACTGCTTATCCACCTTTTTGACCTGCATATGAAAGGCGAGATTTTCCGCCACCGTCAGGTGGGGGTAGAGCGCGTAGCTCTGAAAGACCATCGCCACATCGCGGTCGGCCGGATCCAGATCGTTGACCGGCCGCTTGTTCATCAGAATGGTGCCGCCGGAAAGCGTTTCGAGACCGGCCAGCAGGCGCAGCAGGGTCGACTTGCCGCAGCCGGAAGGGCCCACCAGCACGGTAAAGCTGCCATCGGGGATGGTGAGGTCCAGCGGCTGGAGCACCGTCTGTTTGCCGTAGCGCTTGGCGACATCGATCAGTTCAACACTGGCCATCGGTGGCCTCCTCAAGGTGATGTTGCAGGGTATGCCAGTCGGGATAGCGGCGCGGGGAGGTGCCGATCGCCTGCGCGGCGACGGTATTTCCCCAGCGCAGCGCGGCTGCCGCAGGTTTACCGCTCAGCAGCGCGGCAAGGAATCCTGCGTTAAAGCTGTCGCCAGCGCCGATGGTATCGATCACGGTGACTGGCCGGGTCGGCGCATGGTGATGGCCGTCGGTCGTCCAGCAGTCCGCGCCGTCGGCGCCGCGCTTTACCACGCACCCGCCGCGGCCGCTGAGCCGTGCCGCCAGGGCTGCGGCGGCTTCGGCGAGGGTCGGGTGGCCGGCCAGCTGCAGGGTTTCAACGTCGTTGAGCAACAGCCAGTCGCAGTCGCCCAGCCAGCGGTCGACCTCATGACGCAGCGGGTCGCTCCAGCCCTGAGGCGGCCAGCCGGTATCGACGGCAAGGGTAAACCCGCGCTGGCGGAGCGTGGCGAGCAGCTGCGGATAGTCGGATAGCAGCCCGGTACAGAGAAAGGTACCGCAGAGCAACACGATATCGCCCTCGCCAGCGGCGGCCGGCAGCTGGCTCAGCACATCCCCGGCGGTCAGGCGGGTAATATGTCCGTGGTTGCTGAGGAAGGAGCGCTCTTTGTTGGGATGGGTGATCGCCACCGTCAGCGAGGTTTCACAGGGATACTGCGGCCAGCGTGCGCTGCCGCCGGGAAACTGTGCCGCCAGCCACGGAGTAAACGCGTCGTCGCCCTGACAGCCGACCGCGCAGTGCGGAAGCTGCATGGCGGCGGCGGCCAGCGCGCAGTTGCCGGCAGAGCCGCCGGGCCGCAGCGCGCTGTGCTCGAGCATCATCTCAGTCCCCTGGGCAGGCCAGTGGGTCAGGGGTCCCATCACTAAATCAATATTGTAATTGCCCACGATATAGAGCACAGGTGTCCTGGTGTTATCCATAGTTATCCTTTACTTCCTCCGTTGGTGAGGCCGCTGACCAGCGATTTTTGCAGCCAGATAGCAATCAACAGCGGAGGGACTGAGGCCAGTATGCCGACCGCCGCCACCAGCCCGTCATCGGTGGCGCGGCCAGCGGTGAAGCCGGCGATGGTCACCGGCAGCGTTTGGGCGGCGAGGTTGCTGGTGAACAGTAGCGCATAGAAAAACTCGTCCCACGCCAGCAGCCAGCCGAACAGCGCGGCGGCGCCAAGCATCGGTTTCGCCAGCGGCAGAGTGATACGCAGCAGGACCTGCCAGATGCGCAGACCGTCAAGCCGGGCCGCCTGCTCGATATCCTGCGGCAGGGTATCGAACTGGTTTTTGACCATCCACGTCAGAAACGGCACGATCAGCGAGCAATAGACCAGCACCAGCCCGCTGCGGGTGTTGAGCAGGCCAAAGTGTTCAAGAATAAAATAGAGCGGCAGCACAAAGGCCACGGGCGGCACCATATAGATGCCGAGGCCGGCGTACAGCCAGCCGTCGCGGCCGGGATAACGCGAAAAGCTGAAGGCGGCGGGGATCGCCAGCAACAGCGACACCAGCGTCGCGCCGGCGGCCACCAGCAGGCTGTTGCCCAGCGCGGGAAGAAACAGCGCCCCGGGTTCGCCAGGGGCCAGCGACAGCAGGTGGCCATAGCGGCTGAAGTCCCACTGCCGCGGGAGCCACTCCAGCGGGACGCGGGTGAGGTCCGCGGTGGTGCTGACGCTCATCAAAAACAGCCACAGCATCGGGGCGAGGATCGAGATCGCCACCGCCAGCGCCGCCAGGTAACGCAGTACGATGTACCCTTTACGCTTCATCATCAACACTCCGGCGCCGCTGACGCAGCAGCAAAAACAGATACAGGGCTATCAGCACGGCGCACATCAGGCTCATCAGCATGGCGTAGGCCGCGCCGCTGCCGGCGCGCAGGTAGCTGAAGGACTCCTGATAGACAAAAAAGCTCAGCGTTTTGGTGCTGTTGAGCGGGCCGCCGCGGGTCATCACATAGATAATGTCGAACACTTTGAAGGCATCGATGGTGCGTAGCACCAGCGCGACGCCAAGGGGGCCCACAATGGCCGGAAAGGTAATGGCGCGAAAACGCCGCCAGGCCGAGGCGCCGTCGAGCCGCGCCGCCTCGTACAGATCGTCGGGAACGGACTGCAGGGCGGCCAGCACCAGCAGGGTGACCAGCGGGTAGTTTTTCCAGATATCCGCCAGCATCACCGCGTGCAGCGCAGAATCCGGCGAGCCCAGCCAGCTGCGATAGCTGTCAATCAGCCCCAGCTGGCTGAGCAGAGCATTAACGCTGCCGTAGTCGGGATTAAAGTTAAGCCGCCACATCATGGCGTTGACGATAGTCGGCAACGCCCACGGCAGGATCACCAGCACCCGCAGGACATTTCGCCCGACAAAACGCTGATTCAACAACAGCGCCACCAGTACGCCGATCGCCCCCTCAATCGCCACCGAGACCACGGTGAAATAGAGCGTTCGCGCGAAGGCCGCACGAAAGTCCGGGTCGGTCAGGGCATAAAGATAATTATCCAGCCAGACGTAGTGGGTCGCCTCGCCGCTTCCCGCCAGCGCGGTATCGGTAAAACTCAGCCACAGCGTGCGCGCCAGCGGCCATGCGGTGAGGATAAACATCGCGATAAGCATGGGCGCTAACAGCACCCATGCCTGACGATGCTCGCGTCGTTGCAGACTCAGCATCATGCCTCCTTAACGCAGACGGGCCGCGCTGGTGTCGACCGCCTTGAGGGCGACGTCGGGCGTGGCTTTACCCTGCAGTACCGACTGAAGCTGCTGTTGCAGGGTATTTGACAGGCGCGAGTAATCTGCCGTTTCGGGACGAGAAAGCATCACGTTCAACGACTTGTCGGCGGCGGCGATCAGGCTCTCCTGGCCTTTGGCAACGGCAGGATCCTGGTACGAGGCTTTCCACACCGGCAAGCTCAGTTTGGCATACTTGTCCTGTACCGGCTGGGAGGTCAGATAGTGAATATACTGCCAGGCCTCTTCCGGATGCTGACTGGCTTTGGCGATGCCCAGCCCCATTGAACCGTTGACGGCGCCGGGTTTATCCGGGGTATCGCCTGGGGCGGGGACAATGCCCACATCACCTGCGACTTTACTCTGTTTCGGATCGTTGGCCATGTTGTACATATAGGTCCAGTTGAGCGCAAAGGCGGCGTCGCCATTGGAGAAAGCCTTACGCACATCCTCCTCAAGGTATTCACGTGAGGCCGGGTTGCTCAGCCCCTGATCGAGCGAGGTTTTCATCAGCGTGACCGCTTTCAGCGAGGCGGGCGTCGAAAAATCGAGCTTGCCGTTCTGGTAGAAGCTCCCGCCGAAGCCGGAGACGAGGGTGGTGTAATCGCAGACCAGCGCTTCCGCTTGCGACCAGCTCCAGACCAGAGGATATTTAACGATCCCTTTGTCCTTAAGCACTTTGGCGTCGTCCATTACCTGCTGCCAGCTGGCAGGCGGCGTTTTGATCCCCGCTTTGTCCAGCATGGCTTTGTTGTAGTACAGATATTTGGTGTCGAGGATCCACGGCATGCCGAGGGTTTTGCCTTGATACACCACGGTATTCATCGCCCCGGGGAAAATCTTTTCGCGCTCGTCGGCGGCAATCCGTGAGGAGACATCCTGCAGCAGATCGTAGCGGCTAAACTCCGCCGGCCAGATCGCGTCGAACAGCACCACATCGTAGCCGTTACCCCCCGCGCCGCGGGCGGCGACGATCTTGTCGTGCAGCGCTTCATAGGGGACGAATTCGAGGTTGACCTTCACGTCAGGGTGTTGCTTTTCGAAGTCACTGGTCATCGCGCGAATGTCGTTTTCGCTATAGGCCGCCTGGGTCATGAACAGGGCATTAATCTGGGTCGCTGCGCTGACGCTCCCGCTGATAACGAGCATCGCCAGCAGACAGGCGTTGACCCGTAGTGCGCTGTGGTATTTCATCTTTGCTCTCCGCTGTGCTGTACTGAAAGGGGTTATGATTTATTAAATCAATTTGATTGATTTAATCAGGGCGACAATATCGGCAACATCTCCCGAGTGGTCCCAGCACTAAGCGTAGCAAAGGGTATGCCATCGCGAAGGCTCGCCTGCGCGGGTCGTTGTCAGATCTGTGATGCCGGCTAAAATTTCACCAGTCCAGCCTGGAAGGGAAACGATGAAAACATCAGGTACAAACCTTGAACATGCCCGGGTCCATAACCGCCGGGTGATCATTGAGGCGGTGCGTTTACATGGCGAGCTGACCCGCGCCGAGCTGGCGCGGCTGACCGCGCTGACCCCGCAGACCGTGTCGAATATTGTGGCGGAGCTGGAGCAGATGGATCTCCTGACCAGCCACCAACCGCGGCGCGCCAGCGGCCGTGGACAGCCAGCGGTGCCGGTGAGCCTCAATCCCGCCAGCGCCTGGTCAATTGGCATCCATCTTGATCATCAGACGCTAATTGTGGTGCTGGTGGATCTGGCCGGCGAGGTCCATTTTCGCCGACTCATTCTGGTGCAAAAGCCCCAGCCTGGTGCGACCTTTGCCCGCCTCGCCGAGGTGCTGGATGAGATCCGTGCGCTGCCGACGCTGGACTGGTCGCGGGTGCTGGGGATGGGGGTCGTGATGCCGGGGCCCTTTGGCGTGGAAGGGATCTCGTCGACGGGACCCACGACGCTCAACGGCTGGGAAGGGGTCGATGTAGCGGCGGAGCTCGGGCGACTCAGCGGCCTGCCGGTGACTCTCGAAAACGACGCCACGGTGGCCGCCATTGGCGAACGCTTTCACGGCGTGGCGCGGCAGCTCAACTCTTTTGTCTATCTCTATATTGGCACCGGTCTGGGCGCCGGTATTTTTACCGATGGTCATGTGTATACCGGCCATGCCCATAACGCCGGTGAGGTCGGGCATATTGTGGTCGCGCCGAACGGTCGCCCTTGCTATTGCGGGAATGAGGGATGCCTTGAGCGCTATGTTTCGCTGCAGGCGGCCTATGAGTTTTGCGGCCTCGACCCCTATCGCGCGCTGCCGGAGGATCTGCTGTCGGTGGACGCTGCGCTTTTCGACCAGTGGATCACCAGCATCCTGGCGCCGTTGCGTCAGGCGATCAATTTGCTGGAGTGCGTCTTCGATGCCGAGACGGTGGTGGTGGGCGGTATGATGCCCGCCCCCTTGCTGGAGAAAGTGCTGGCGCGGCTGCCGCCGCTGTATCAGTCTGTGCGCGGGCGTTACCTGCCGGCGCAGCGTGTCAAAATGGGGATGACCGGCACCGATACCGCCGCGCTGGGCGCCGCTGCGCTGCCAATCTTTGATGAATTTAATCCGCAGTTTCAGGTGTTGATGAAAGCGGTGAATACAAACGCGCTTTTTGGCAAAGCTAAGTAAATTAAATACTTTGTTATTTAACGTGTTATCTCACATCTTCGGAGGGAATGAGGCAACACGGCAAGGTATCGGAAGTGACGGAAAAGAAGACGGCTGTCTATGTGGATGACCAACAGCGCATCCTGATCCGCCAGCTGGCGCGCAGCTGGCTGTGGCGCAGCGAGCTGCCGACATGGCTGCTGATTGTGACGGTTTACGGCGGCTGGTTTGCCTGCGTGGCGGGCTGGCGGACGCTGGGTTTGATGCCGGCCACGCTGCTGCTGATCTGGTTTACCACCTGGTATATGTCCTTACAGCACGAGCTTATCCATGGGCATCCCACCCGGCTGGCATGGTTTAACCAGCTGTTGGGGACGCTGCCGCTGGCGGTCTGGTATCCCTACGGCATCTACCGCGACAGCCACCTGGCGCACCATCGCAACCATCTGCTGACGCACCCCGAGGACGACCCTGAATCGTACTATGTGACGGCGGAAAGCTGGCAGCGCTTCTCTGCCTGGCAGCGCCGCCTTATCCACCTGCGCAACACCTTCTGGGGGCGTCTGCTGCTGGCGCCGCTGATGGATATTATTCACACCCTGAACAGCGCGCTGCGGGCTTTCCGCGAGGGTGACCGCCGCGCTATCGCCATGTGGAGTCTGCATCTGTTGCTGCTGACGGGCCTGCTGACCTGGATGGCGGCGCAGGGGTTTTCCCCACTGTGGTTTGTGCTGGCGGTGAGCTACCCGGCGCTGGCCCTGACCAAAGTGCGCTCTTTTCTCGAACACCGCGCCGCGGATGACCCGCTGGCCCGCTCGGTGATCAACGAGGCCGGGCTCCCCTGGCGGGTGCTGTTCCTCAATCTCAATTACCATGCGGTGCATCATGACCTGCCCGGCGTCCCCTGGTACGGTTTACGTCGGCTGTATCTGCATCGCCAGGCGGCTTATCTGCAGCGTAATCAGGGGTTCCTGGTGCGCGGGTACGGTGAGTGGCGACGCCATTTTGGCCGCCGGGCGGTGGCGGTGAACGCCCATCCGGGCTTTGGCGAGCAGGCGCAAGCGGGAGGAGAACATGGCTGAACGCATGACCTTTCCGATGTATGCCATCCACCGTCAACAGACCCAGGCCCTGTGGCAGGCGGTGCAGTCGCTGCTGGCCGAACGCGGCGTGACCGTGACGGGAGACCCTCCGGCGGCTGACCCCGAGGATCTGCTGGACCACTGGCGCCAGCCGACGCTGTTGCTGAGCCAGACCTGCGGCTACCCGCTGGTGACCCAGCTGCCGGAGGTGCAGACGGTGGGCTGTTTCCACTACGCCGCGCCCGGTTGTGAAGGGCGACGCTACCGCAGCCTGTTGGTGGTCCGCGAAGCGGATAGTCACCGGATGCTGGGGGACTTTTTTGGCCGTCGGGCCGTGTGCAATGCCGAGCACTCGCAGTCCGGCTACAACGTGCTGCGTAAAATGGTCGCGCCGCTCTCCCGGGAGGGGCGATTTTTTTCGGCGGTGGTGTTCAGCGGCAGCCATCGGCAGTCGCTGCGCGAGCTGCAGCAGGAAAACGCCGATATCGCCGCCATCGACTGCGTGACCTACGCGCTACTGCAGCGCCATCAGCCGCAGGCCCTGGCAGGCCTGGTGGCGATCGGCTGGAGCCCGGCCGCGCCAGGGCTGCCGCTGATCACCGCTGGCGCCACCCCGGCGGCGACGCTGAATAGCCTGCGCGAGGCGCTCCAGCAGTTGGTGAGCGATGCGCGCTATCGTCCCCAGTGCGACGCCTTACTGATCTGCGGCTACAGCGATATGCCGCGGGAGGCCTATGCGCCGCTGCTGGCGTGGCGGGATGAGGCCGCGGCGCTGGGAGTCAGCCAGCTATAGGTAAAATGCCCCGGCCAGCGATCTGTGCCGGGGCGGGCCACGTCGGGCTACGGCGCGGTGAAGCGGTTTTCCACCGCGGGCAGACCGAGCTTTTCACGCAGGGTGCCGGGTGGATAGCGATCGCGCATGGCGCCGTTACGCTGCAGAATCGGCACCACCTGGTCAACAAAGCGGTCAAAGTCTCCCGGCAGCAGCGGGAACATCAGGTTGAACCCATCGGCGGCGCCCGCCTGCCAGGTCTCTGTTAAGGTGGCGGCAATCTCCTCGGCACTGCCCAGCAGCAGCCAGCTATCGGAACTCTGTAATAACAATTTCCCCAACTCCAGCAGGGTGAGCCGCGGATCGTACTGGCGGATAAGCTTCAGCGCCGTGCGGATGCCATCAAAGCTCTCTTCATCGGGGAGCGGCGGCAGGGGTTGGTCCCGTGGCAGGGTGCTGAGATCCATCCGAAGATAAGAGGAGAGCAGGTCGATAGCCATCTGGTCGCTCATCAACTGCTCGTTAAGCTGCTGGCGGGCCGCCTTTTCCTCGCTGGAGTTCACCACCACCGGCAGGACCCCGGCGATAATGTTGAAATGGGCCGGATCGCGCCCGTGCTGGCGCAGCCGCTGGTTCATCTCTTCGCGATAGGCCAGCCCTTCGGCGATCGAGTGAATAAACACGAAGTGCATATCAGACCAGGCGGCGGCCAGCGCTTTTCCCGCCTCTGAAGAGCCGGCCTGCACCAGCAGCGGATGGCCCTGCGGCGGGCGAGGGACGTTGAGCGGGCCGCGCACGCGAAAGTACTCGCCCTGATAGTCGAGGTGATGCACCTTGCCGGCATCGGCGAATAATCCGTGCGCTTTATCGAAGATCGCCGCGCCATCTTCCCAGGAATCCCACAGGCGAGTGACCACGTCGATGAATTCATTGGCCCGCTGGTAGCGGGTGCCGTGGCGGGGAAGCTGCTCCAGACCGAAGTTTGCCGCCTCTTCTTCCAGCCACGACGTCACCACATTCCAGCTGGCCCGACCATTGCTGAGGAAATCCAGCGAGGCAAAGTAGCGCGCCAGGTTATAGGGTTCGTTATAGGAGGTCGACGCGGTGGCCATCAGACCGATATGCTCCGTCACCGCGGCGAGGGCGGAGAGCAGCGTCAGGGGTTCAAGCCGGGCGTTGGCATAGTGGGTCAGGCCGCTGGGCACCGTATCCCACACCGCGATATGGTCGGCGACAAAGATAGCGTCGAGGGTCGCCGCTTCGGCCTTGCGCGCCAGACTGGCGTAATAGTTGAGGGTAAATATTTCCGCTTCTGGAGCGTCAGGGTGACGCCAGGAGAAACGGTAATCCCCCTGCGGGTTATAAAAGAACAGGTTCAGGATCATGTGTCGGGTAGACATAGCGTGGACTCGCGGCTGAACGCCATCCGTGGCGGGGTGACGGTCAGTGTTGGGTGAGGTTGGCATTAACCCATTGCTCGGCGACGGCTGCCGGATCTTTATGCTGGAGATCCACCTGCTGGTTGAGGGCAATCAGCGTGGCATTGTCCAGCTTGCCGGAAACCTCATTGAGCACGGCGCTGATCTCCGGCGTCAGGCTGGCTTTGCGCACCAGCGGCACCACGTTCTGACTCGGTTGCTCATGTTTATCATCTTCCAGAACCACCCATTTCTCCTTCGCCAGGTTGCCCTGGGTGGAGATGACCGTCGCGACGTCGATTTTGCCCGAATTGAGCGCCAGCCGGGTCAGCGGCCCGCCCATGTCCAGCGATTTCACCGCTTTGAACTCAAGACCATAGACGCGCTTCAGCCCCGGCAGGCCCAGGGCGCGTACCGCCAGCTCCGGTGGTCCGCCGATCACCAGCTGCGGGGCGACGGGCTTCAGGTCGGAGAGGGTGCGCAGATGGTATTTCTCCGCGGTCTCGGCACGTACCGCCCAGGCGGTGATCGAGGTGGCCGGGGCCGGGGTCAACAGGGTGAAATCGGCGGGCAGGGCCTGGGCCAGCTCAGCGCTAACGGCCTGCTGGCTGGTGGCCTCGGTCTTGCCGTTATAGAAATTGAGCAGAGCGCCAAGATATTCCGGGACGATATCGATCTCACCGCTCTGCAGCGCCGGAATAATAATTTCCCGGTTGCCAAGGTTGAGACGGGTGTTGGCCTCGATATGATTTTTCTTTAACGCGCTGGCGTAGATGTTGGCGAGAATGGAGCTTTCGGTAAAGTTGGCCCCGCCCACCGTGACGCTGGCGGCAAGGCTGCTAACGCTCAGGCTGAATAGCCCGGCAGCCAGCAGCGAGAGACGAAATCGACGGGCGGTGACGGCCTTGCCAAATAATTGCTTCATAATACCTCTTTTATTTTCAGGTTAATCAGCCCCAGGCGCTGGGGTCATGTCAGTTTCACGCTAATAAGGCGCGGCAATACGGCGATGAACCAGGCGGCCGGCGCAGCGGGCGAAAAGCAGTTCACCGCCTATCGCCAGCAGGGAAACCACCAGCGAGCCGCCGATCACCTGCGGGATATCCCGCTGCCCGAGGCCGTCGATCAGAAAACGTCCCAGCCCACCCAGACCGGCATAGGCCGCGACCACCGCCGTGGCGATAAGCTGAACCAGCGCCGTGCGCACCCCGGCGAGGATCAGCGGCGCCGCCAGCGGGATCCGCACCTGCCACAGGTTTTGCCAGGGGGTCATGCCCAGCGCGATGGCCGCATCGCACAGTGGACGGTCGGCGTGATAAATCCCCACCCAGGTGTTAGTGAGAATGGGCGGGATCGAGAGCGCGATAAGCGCCGCCAGCACCGGGATATCGTTAAAGCCAAAAACAATGATGCATAATAAAATCAGCCCTAACGACGGAATGGCGCGGCCGAGATTAAACAGGTTGATCACCACAAAGGCGCCTTTGCGCCAGTAGCCCAGCGCAATGCCGAGCGGCAGGGCAATGGCGCAGGCCACGGCCATACTGACCAGCACGTAATAAAGGTGTTGGCCGAGGCGCAGCAAGATGCCCTCGTCACCCAGCCAGTGCTCCGGCTGGGTTAGCCAGTGAAAGGTGGCGAGAAGCAGCGTCATCATTCGGTCCACGGCGTTAGCCAGTCGCCAAGACGGGCAATCAGCCCGTCAAAGACCAGCGACAGGAGCAGGCTCAGGACCAGGCTAACGACAATCGGCGTCAGAAAGTCCTGATTAAAACCCGCCAGCAGCAGCTGCCCCAGCCCGCCCTGGCCGATCAGCGCCGTGACGGTGACCAGGCCGACCAGCGTCACCGAGGCAATGCGCAGCCCGGCAAACAGAGAGGGCAGCAGCAGCCACAGCTCGATATCGAAGAAGCGGAACCCGCGGGTGTAGCCGAGCGCCCGCGCGGACTCCAGCGCCGCCTGCGGCAGCTTCTCCATGCCGGCCAGCACGTTGCGCAGCAGGATCAGCAGGGAGTACAGCGTCAGGCCAATCAGCGAGGTGGTCAGCGACAGCCCGGTAAACGGCAGCAATAAAATAAACAGCGCCAGCGAGGGAATGGTAAAGAGCACGCCGCACAGGGTGATGAGCGGCTGCGCCGTCGCGGGCCAGCGTAAGGTCACCGCTAACAGGCCGCCGGTGAGCAGGGAGCCGAAAAGCAGGGCCAGCAGGACCATCCGCGCATGCTGCAAGAGCAGATCGCCGATCATCGCGCGGTTATCGATAACCCAGCTCCAGTCAATCATGAGATCGCACCCCCACCGCGCCGTCGAGCACCTGCTGCAGCAGGGTGTGGGATACCGCCCCCTGGTATTGTCCTTCGTCATCCACATGCACCAGCACGCCGGTCGCCACGTCGAGCAGCGCGCTGTAGGCAAAACGCAGGCTGTGGCTGCTGGCGAGCGGGCGCTCCACCGGCAGGGTGAGGCCCCGCAGCGGATCAAACCAGTGCAGCGGGCGTCGCTGGCGGTCAAGCACCAGACGCAACGGGCTGGCCAGCGGTGGATGGGCGCTGGCGATCGGCGTCAGCGCTTCGTCGAGCAGGGGGACATCGTGACGCGGCAGCTGGCCGACCTGTATCATGCCCAGCCGCTTCAGATTGGGTTCCGGGCCAATAAAGCGGCGCACGAACTCGCTCGCCGGGTGGGCCAGAATACGGTCGGGGGTATCAAACTGCGCCAGCACGCCGCCTTCCTGGAAAATGGCGATTTTATCGCCGAGGCGGATCGCTTCATTGATGTCGTGGGTCACTAATACAATGGTTTTCTGCAGCCGCTGCTGCAGGAGCAAGAGCTCATCCTGGAGGCGTTCGCGGACCACCGGGTCGATGGCGGCGAAAGGCTCATCCATCAGTAAAATGGGCGGATCGGCGGCGATAGCGCGGGCGATGGCCACACGCCCCTGCTGGCCGCCGGAGAGCTGATGCGGATAGCGGTGCAGCAGATGACTATCGAGCGACATCAGCGCCACCAGTTCGTCAATCCGCGCGCGGATCCGCGCTTTGCTCCAGCCCGCCAGCCGCGGCACGGTAGCGATATTTTGCGCCACGGTACGATGGGGAAAGAGCGCAGCGCTTTGCATCACGAAGCCGATCTGGCGGCGGATCTGGATAATATCAGCGTCAGCGAGACGGACGCCCTGAATATAGACGTCGCCGCTGTCGGGAATATCCAGCTGGTTAATCATCCGCAGGATAGTCGTTTTTCCGCAGCCGCTCGGGCCGACGAAGGTGCAGAATTCGCCATGATCAATATCCAGACTGAGGTCGCGAATGGCCGGCTGGGCGCTGCCTGGATAGGTTTTAAAAAGATGCGCTAATTTTATCATGGCGGAATTTAACACTCTGAATAATAAAGTCCTGACCCGGATAAACTGGCGCCGGGATCCTGGCTCAAACTACAGAGCGCCTGCGGGGAGGGCAAATACGTTATTTGCATTTGCATAGTGAAAAGCTGGTTAATCATCTGCGGGGGAAGAGAGGCCAGGCCGTTGTTTTATGGATTTGTGATCGGCAACACAAATGACTCTCCATTGGCCGCCGTAAAAGATAAATTACCAGGGTTGATTTTAATCAAAGTATGACCGGCTGTGAGATGGCGGAAAAAGCAGCACCGTCCGCCGCACAAGAAAAACAAGATTGTGAATTTAATGTTTCTTTGGTGTAAATAATGACTGCGCATTTTCCCCAACCGCCGGGGATAAAATGTGATGCCCAACCGGCTTGTCGTTAAATAACGGCGTTTATTGCATCCGCTTTTTATTGTTTACAGCATTAATTTAATTTTTGGATTTCCCACCAGCCTGACAGTGATGCTCGAATAGCGTACAAAAGGCGTATTTTTTATCGCCATTTTAGCGGCGCTGTTATCGCCATCAATTATTTTTATCCCCGCATTCGCGCACGCCGGAAGTCGCATAAAGAACACTCATTTTTATTATAACTTAATGATTTTAATGTTTTTATTTTTGTTGGCGAAGTCTGGCTATCCGCCGCGGCGGAGCCTTTGTGAGAGCTCTCACATAACCCGGCAATCGCGATTTGTTACACTTTCCGCCGTCAACAAAGGAATGAAAGTGAGACGCGATGAATACTTTTTCTCTGCCTAAAACACAGCATCTGGTGGTTTTCCAGGAAGTGATCCGCAGTGGGTCAATCGGGGCCGGAGCAAAAGCGTTAGGACTCACTCAGCCGGCGGTCAGTAAAATCATTGGTGACATGGAAAGTTATTTTGGCAGCGAATTAATCGTCCGGCGAAATACCGGCGTTTCGCTCACCGAGGCCGGGCAGGTATTTCTCAACTGGTCAGAAGCGATCACCCGTGAAATGAAAAATATGGTCAATGAAATGAATGCTCTGACCAACAGCGCGGTGGTGGATGTCTCCTTTGGTTTCCCTTCGCTGGTCGGGTTTACCTTTATGTCGGAGATGGTGCATCAGTTTAAAATGACTTTCCCGAAGGCGCGGGTATCGATGTATGAAGCGCAGCTCTCCGCTTTTTTACCGGCGATCCGCGACGGGCGTCTCGACTTCGCCATCGGGACGCTGAGCGATGAGATGAAACTACAGGACCTGCACGTCGAGCCGCTGTTTGAATCTGAGTTTGTGCTGGTGGCGAACCGGGCGCGGATCGGCAATGGCACCGTCCGCCTGGCCTCGCTCCAGCATGAGCAGTGGGTGCTGCCGGAGACTAATATGGGCTATTACAGCGAACTGCTGACCACCCTGCAGCGCAGCGGCATCCGCCGCGAAAATATCGTCAATACCGATTCGGTGGTGACGATCTATAACCTGGTACTCAATGCCGATTTTCTGACGGTGATCCCCTGCGACATGACCACGCCGTTCGGCTCGAGCCAGTTTGTCACCATCCCCATTAAAGAGGCCTTGCCGGTAGCGCGCTATGCGGCGGTATGGTCGAAGAATTACCGGCTTAAAACCGCGGCGGCGTCGCTAGTGGAGATGGCGAAACAGTATTCTTCGGGGCAGGGCAACCGCCACTGGCAGCCAATAGAAATTGCCTGACTGATATTGATTAAATAACCCAACACACTTCCTCGCTGTTATCAGCAGGATGACGCCCGGTCATTGACTTTATATTAAGATACAGAGGCTATCATGCATATTACCTACGATCTTCCGGTATCCATTGACGATATTCTCGAGGCGAAGCAACGCCTGGCGGGAAAAATATATAAAACGGGCATGCCCCGCTCGAATTATTTTAGTGAACGCTGCCAGGGTGAAATATTCCTTAAATTCGAAAATATGCAGCGCACAGGCTCATTTAAAATCCGCGGTGCCTTTAATAAGCTCTGCGGTTTAACCGCGGCGGAAAAACGCAAAGGGGTGGTGGCCTGTTCGGCGGGCAACCATGCGCAGGGGGTCTCGCTCTCCTGCGCCATGCTGGGCATTGACGGGAAAGTGGTGATGCCGAAAGGGGCGCCGAAATCGAAAGTCGCCGCCACCTGTGATTATTCGGCAGAGGTAGTCCTGCATGGCGATAACTTTAACGATACCCTCGCCAAAGCCAGCGATATTGTTGAACTTGAGGGGCGTATTTTTATTCCCCCCTATGACGACCCGCAGGTTATCGCCGGGCAGGGAACGATTGGCCTCGAAATATTAGAAGATCTGTATGACGTGGATAATGTCATCGTGCCCATTGGCGGCGGGGGCTTAATTGCCGGCATCGCGATTGCGATTAAATCCATTAACCCGACGATCCGCATTATCGGCGTGCAGTCAGAAAATGTTCACGGGATGGCCGCCTCCTGGTATGCCGGGGAGATCACCAGCCATCGCCACGCCGGCACCTTAGCCGATGGTTGCGATGTCGCCCGGCCAGGGAAACTGACCTATGAAATCGCCCGCCAGCTGGTGGATGACATCGTCCTGGTCAGTGAGGACGACATTCGCCAGAGCATGGTCGCCTTAATTCAGCGCAATAAAGTGATCACCGAAGGGGCCGGGGCGTTGGCCTGCGCCGC
Source organism: Klebsiella sp. D-Nf1 (assembly GCF_002810515.1). Lineage (NCBI taxonomy): Bacteria > Pseudomonadati > Pseudomonadota > Gammaproteobacteria > Enterobacterales > Enterobacteriaceae > Klebsiella > Klebsiella sp. D-Nf1. Next base: position 1,733,799 of record NZ_PIOK01000001.1, on the reverse strand, counting down.
GTTATTAAGCGGCAAACTAGACAGCTATATCCAGAACCGCAAAACGGTCAGCCTGATTTCCGGGGGCAATATCGATCTCTCCCGGGTATCGCAAATTACGGGTTTTGTTGACGCTTAATTCAATACATAAGTGAGGACAGGATATGAGTACGACTGAGAGCATTGCATCCAGCCAGACAAGCCTTTCGTCCTGGCGTAAATCTGACACCACCTGGACCCTGGGCCTGTTTGGCACCGCTATCGGCGCCGGGGTGCTGTTTTTCCCTATCCGCGCCGGCTTCGGCGGGCTGATCCCGATCCTGGTGATGCTGGTGCTGGCCTATCCCATCGCCTTCTATTGCCATCGGGCGCTGGCCCGGCTGTGCCTGTCGGGGGCTAACCCCTCCGGCAATATCACCGAAACGGTGGAAGAGCATTTTGGCAAAACCGGCGGGGTGGTGATCACCTTTCTGTACTTCTTCGCCATCTGTCCGCTGCTGTGGATTTATGGCGTCACGATCACCAACACCTTTATGACCTTCTGGGAGAACCAGCTGCAGATGCCGGCTCTCAACCGCGGGGTGGTGGCGCTGCTCCTGCTGCTGCTGATGGCGTTTGTCATCTGGTTTGGTAAAGACCTGATGGTCAAGGTGATGAGCTATCTGGTGTGGCCGTTTATTGCCAGCCTGGTGGTGATCTCCCTGTCCCTGATCCCTTACTGGAATAGCGCGGTGATTGAGCAGGTCAACCTCAGCGATATCGCCTTAACCGGTCACGACGGCATTCTGGTGACGGTATGGCTGGGCATCTCCATCATGGTCTTCTCCTTTAACTTCTCGCCAATCGTCTCCTCGTTTGTGGTCTCCAAACGCGAAGAGTATGAAGCGCAGTTTGGCCGGGAGTATACCGAACGCAAATGCTCACAGATCATCTCCCGGGCCAGCATGCTGATGGTGGCGGTGGTGATGTTCTTCGCCTTCAGTTGCCTGTTTACCCTCTCGCCGCAGAACATGGCGGACGCCAAGGCGCAGAATATCCCGGTACTCTCCTATCTGGCGAACCACTTTGCCTCGATGTCGGGCACCAAATCCTCGTTTGCCACCCTGCTGGAGTATGGCGCGTCGATCATCGCCCTGGTGGCCATCTTCAAATCGTTCTTCGGCCACTATCTCGGCACCCTTGAAGGGCTGAACGGTCTGATCCTGCGCTTCGGCTATAAAGGGGATAAAACCCGGGTCTCCAGCGGCAAGCTCAATACCCTGAGCATGGTGTTCATCATGGGCTCGACCTGGGTGGTGGCGTATGCCAACCCTAATATCCTCGACCTGATTGAGGCCATGGGCGCGCCAATTATCGCCTCGCTGCTGTGCCTGCTGCCGATGTACGCCATTCGTAAAGCGCCTTCGCTGGCCAAATACCGTGGCCGTCTCGATAACCTCTTTGTGACCGCCATTGGTCTGCTGACCATCCTCAACATCGTTTACAAACTGTTCTAATCCGGCTCAGGCCACGCGGAGTACAACATGACTGAATTTCCGGTAGTACTGGTGATCAACTGCGGCTCGTCGTCGATCAAATTTTCCGTACTGGACGCCGTCAGCTGCGACTGCCTGCTGAACGGCGTGGCCGAGGGCATCAACGCGGAACGGGCGTTTCTCTCGCTCAACGGCGGCGAGCCGGTGGCGCTGGCGCAGCGCGGCTATGAAGGCGCCCTGCAGGCGATTGCCGGGGCATTAGCCCAACGCGACCTCATCGACAGCGTGGCCCTGATTGGCCACCGCGTTGCCCACGGCGGCGACCTCTTCACCGAGTCGGTCATTATTAGCGAGGAGGTTATCAATAACATTCGCCAGGTATCGTCCCTGGCCCCGCTGCATAACTACGCCAGTCTCAGCGGCATCGCCTCGGCGCAGCGGCTGTTCCCGCAAGTGATGCAGGTGGCGGTCTTTGATACCAGCTTTCACCAGACCCTGGCCCCGGAAGCTTTTCTCTATGGTCTGCCGTGGGAGTATTACCAGAACCTCGGGGTACGCCGCTACGGTTTCCACGGCACCTCGCACCGCTATGTGTCCCGGCGCGCCCTGGCGCTGCTCGGGTTGCCGGAGCAGGAGAGCGGCCTGGTGATCGCCCACCTGGGCAATGGCGCCTCGATCTGCGCGGTGCGCAACGGCCGCAGCGTGGACACCTCGATGGGGATGACGCCGCTGGAGGGGCTGATGATGGGCACCCGCAGCGGCGATGTCGACTTCGGCGCCATGGCGTGGATTGCCGGGGAAACCCGGCAGACCCTCAGCGACCTGGAGCGGGTGGCCAACACCGCCTCCGGTCTGCTGGGGATCTCCGGCCTTTCCTCCGACCTGCGGGTGCTGGAGCAGGCGTGGCATGAGGGCCATGCCCGCGCCCGCCTGGCGATTAAAACCTTTGTCCATCGCATCGCCCGTCATATTGCCGGTCACGCCGCCGCGCTGCAGCGTCTCGACGGCATTATTTTCACCGGCGGGATTGGCGAGAACTCGGTGCTGATCCGTCGGCTGGTAAGCGAGCGGCTGGCGGTCTTTGGCCTTGAGATGGACGTCGCCCGCAACCAGCAGCCTAATTCGGTCGGCGAACGCCTGATCTCCGCCGACGCCAGCCGGGTGCGCTGCGCGGTTATTCCTACCAATGAAGAGCGCATGATTGCCCTTGATGCGATCCGCTTAGGGCGGATCCACACGGCGGCGCTGGCCTGACTTTTTATTCTGTAGAGAGACGATGTTCATGAAAGTAGATATCGATACCCAGGATGTACGATACGCCGAGGCCTGGCAGGGCTTTCGCGGTACGGCGTGGCAAACGCAGATCGACGTCCGCGATTTTATTCAGCATAACTACACCCCTTACGAGGGCGATGAGTCTTTCCTCGCCGACGCGACGCCAGCGACCACCGCCCTCTGGGAGCAGGTGATGGCCGGGATCCGCGTCGAGAACGCCACCCATGCGCCGGTGGATTTCGACACCAATGTGGCCACCTCCATCACCGCCCACGCGGCGGGCTATATCAACCAGCCGCTGGAAAAGATCGTCGGCCTGCAAACGGACCAGCCGCTGAAGCGCGCCCTGCATCCTTTTGGCGGCATCAATATGATCAAAAGCGCCTTCGAGGCCTATGGCCGCGAAATGGATCCCGACTTTGAGTATCAGTTTACGGCGCTGCGCAAGACCCACAATCAGGGGGTATTTGACGTCTATTCCCCGGATATGCTGCGCTGTCGCAAGTCGGGGGTGCTCACCGGGCTACCGGACGGCTATGGCCGCGGACGGATCATCGGCGATTACCGTCGCGTGGCGCTGTACGGCATCCGCTATCTGGTTCGCGAACGTGAGCTGCAGTTTGCCGACCTGCAGCCAGCCCTTGAGCGCGGCGAGGCGCTGGAGGCTACCCTGCGCCTGCGCGAAGAGCTGGCCGAACAGCGGCGTGCGCTGCAGCAGATGCAGGAGATGGCGGCCCGCTACGGCTGCGATATCGCCCACCCGGCGCGTACTGCCCGGGAGGCGGTGCAGTGGCTGTACTTCGCCTACCTGGCGGCGGTGAAGTCGCAGAACGGCGGCGCCATGTCGCTGGGGCGCACGGCCACCTTCCTCGACATCTATATCGAACGCGATTTGCGGGCGGGTCGGCTCAATGAACAGCAGGCCCAGGAGCTCATTGACCACTTCATCATGAAGATCCGCATGGTACGTTTCCTGCGCACCCCGGAATTTGACACGCTGTTCTCCGGGGATCCCATCTGGGCGACGGAGGTGCTGGGCGGTATGGGGCTGGATGGCCGCACCCTGGTCAGTAAAACCACCTTCCGTTACCTGCATACCCTGCACACCATGGGGCCGGCGCCGGAGCCGAACCTGACCGTGCTCTGGTCGCAAGCGCTGCCGGTGGCGTTTAAAAAATATGCCGCCCGGGTCTCTATCGCCACCTCGTCGCTGCAGTATGAGAACGACGATCTGATGCGCAGCGATTTTCACAGCGACGACTACGCCATCGCCTGCTGCGTCAGCCCGATGGTGATCGGCAAGCAGATGCAGTTCTTCGGCGCCCGCGCCAATCTCGCCAAAACGCTGCTCTACGCGATTAACGGCGGGGTGGATGAGAAACTGAAGATCCAGGTGGGGCCGAAAACCGACCCTCTGCGTGATGAGGTGCTGGACTATGACACCGTGATGGCCAGCCTCGACCACTTTATGGACTGGCTGGCGGTGCAGTACATCAGCGCACTGAACATCATCCATTGTATGCATGATAAGTACAGCTACGAGACGGCGCTGATGGCCCTGCACGACCGCGACGTCTACCGCACGATGGCCTGCGGCATCGCCGGCCTGTCGGTGGCGGCGGATTCGCTGTCGGCGATAAAGTACGCCCGGGTGAAGCCGGTGCGCGATCACCACGGGCTGGCGGTGGACTTTGTCATTGAAGGCGACTATCCGCAGTACGGCAACAACGACGATCGGGTCGATGCCATCGCCTGCGACCTGGTGGAGCGCTTTATGCGCAAAATTCAGGCGCTCCCCACCTGGCGTCAGGCGGTGCCGACCCAGTCGATCCTGACCATCACCTCCAACGTGGTATACGGACAGAAAACCGGCAATACGCCGGACGGACGTCGGGCGGGGACGCCGTTCGCCCCGGGGGCCAATCCGATGCATGGCCGCGACCGGAAAGGGGCGGTGGCGTCGCTGACCTCGGTGGCGAAACTGCCGTTTACCTATGCCAAAGATGGCATTTCGTATACCTTCTCCATCGTGCCGGCGGCCCTCGGCAAAGCCCCGTCGGCGCAGGAAAACAACCTGGTGGGACTGTTGGACGGCTACTTCCACCACGAGGAGACGGTGGAGGGGGGACAGCATCTCAACGTCAATGTGCTGAACCGGGAAAAGCTGCTCGATGCGATAGAACACCCGGAGCAGTATCCGAATCTGACGATCCGCGTCTCCGGCTATGCGGTCCGCTTTAACGCGCTGACCCGCGAGCAGCAGCAGGATGTGATCTCCCGAACGTTCACCAGCCAACTCTGAGCGGCCGCCAGGCCACAGGAGAGCCTTTAACGGGCTCTCCTGTTATCATCTTCACATTACCGCAACAAAATAATCACCACTGTTGATCATATTCGCATTTTTGCACCACGCTGGCGCGCAGCGACCGCTAACTGCATCTATGTTTAGCTCACGGGTCGGTACGGATACCGCGTTGTCCGGCTCGCCACGTGATGGCAACCGATCTCCTGACCTGAAAGGGAATGCGCCCTTGCCGGATGCGGTACGGGTTGCCGTCGCGTGCGCACTGACCGGGGCGTCCGCTCTCCGGCGCGCCATTTCTACCTGGCGGGATTTTTGCTTCTTCCACCCTGGCCGTCCTGGCGCTGCGCCAACGTCGGCACCACACGGTAAGTGATATTTTCTGCGTCATTCCATGACGCCAGGCTTTACATCGCTGAGGAATATCCGAATGTCTTTGAAACTGAAAACAATGACGCTTCATGTTGTGATAGCAGGTTGTATGAGCATGGCCTTTTACGCCCAGGCAGACGTGAAGATCGGCGTCGCCGGGCCTTTTACCGGACCCAACGCCACCTACGGCGCCCAGTACTGGAAGGGGGCCTCGCAGGCGGTGGCCGATATCAATGCCGCCGGTGGCATCAAAGGCGAAAAGATTGTGCTGGTGCAGGGGGATGACGCGTGCGAACCGAAGCAGGCGGTGGCGGTGGCCAACCGGCTGGTGGATGAAGCGAAAGTCTCTGCCGTGGTGGGGCACTTTTGCTCTTCCTCAACGATGCCGGCCTCCGAGGTATATGACGAAGCCGGGATCCTGACCATTACCCCCGGCTCGACCAACCCGCAGATCACCGAGCGCGGCATGAAGGACCTTTTCCGCATGTGTGGTCGTGACGATCAGCAGGGGGCGATTGCCGCCAACTATATGCTGGATGTGCTGAAGGCGAAGAAAATTGCCGTCATCCACGATAAAGACACCTATGGTCAGGGGCTGGCCGATGCCACCCGCGCGGCGCTGGCGAAGCGGGGCACCAAAGAAGTGTTGTACGAAGGCCTCTCCCGCGGTGAAAAAGACTTTAATGCCCTGGTGACCAAGATCGGCGCCCTCAAGCCGGACGTGGTCTACTTTGGCGGCTGTCACCCTGAGGCGGGCCCGCTGGTGCGTCAGATGCGCGAGCAGGGGGTGCAGGCTAAATTCTTCTCCGGCGACTGTATCGTCACCGAGGAGCTGGTGACGGCCGCCGGCGGGCCGCAGTTCACCAACGGCGTGCTGATGACCTTTGGTCAGGACCCGCGCACCCTCCCGGAAGGCAAAGCGGTGATCGAGAAGTTCCGCGCCGGCGGCTTTGAACCAGAAGGCTATACCCTCTACGCCTACGCCTCCATTCAGGCCATTGCCGCGGCCTGGAACGCCGTGGGTACCGATAACGCCAAAGCCAGCGACTGGCTGAAGAGCCACGACGTCGATACGGTGATGGGCAAGAAAGCCTGGGATGGCAAAGGCGACCTCAAGGTGTCCGACTACGTGGTCTATCAGTGGGACGACAAGGGCAAATATCATCAGCTCTGATCGGCCACGACCTGAGGACACTCTGTCCTTTTGACTTGCGAATCGTCACACGGCGGCGGTCGACCGGGAACGGAACCCGGCGGCCGTCTGCCTGGCGGCTGGAGGGGCTATGACGGCGTTTTTTCTGCAACAACTGATCAATGGGCTGACGCTGGGCGCAGTGTACGGCTTAATCGCCATCGGCTACACCATGGTGTATGGGATCATCGGCATGATCAACTTCGCCCACGGCGAGGTGTATATGGTCTCCGCCTATCTGTGCGCCATCGGCCTGGCGCTGCTCTCTTTCTTCGGGATCCACTCCTTTCCGCTGCTGATTTTCGCCACCCTGGTGTTCACCATCGTGGTCACTGGCGTATATGGCTGGGCTATCGAGCGCATCGCCTACCGGCCGCTGCGCAACTCGACGCGGCTGGCACCGCTGATCTCGGCTATCGGGATGTCGCTGATCCTGCAGAACTATGTCCAGCTGAGCCAGGGGCCGAACCAGCAGGGGATCCCGACGTTGCTCAGCGGCGCGCTGCGCATGACGGTGGGCGATGGGGTGGTGCAGATCACCTGGACCAAAGTGTTTATTCTCGTCGCGGCGCTGGTGGGGATGCTGATCCTGACCTGGATTATCCAGTACACCCGGCTGGGGCGCATCTGTCGCGCTACCCAGCAGGACCGGCGCATGGCGGCGATCCTCGGCATCAATACCGACCGGGTGATCTCCCTGGTGTTTGTCATCGGCGCGGCGATGGCCGGTCTGGCCGGCGTGCTGGTGACCATGAACTACGGCACCTTCGACTTCTATATCGGATTTATTATCGGCATCAAAGCCTTCACCGCCGCGGTGCTGGGCGGGATCGGCTCGCTGCCTGGCGCGATGCTGGGCGGACTGCTGCTCGGGGTGGCCGAAGCCCAGTTCGCCGGGCTGGTGAATTCGGATTACAAAGATGTCTTTTCCTTTGCGCTGCTGGTGGCGATCCTGATTTTTCGCCCGCAGGGGTTGCTGGGACGTCCGCTGGTGGCCAAGGTCTAAGGAGGCTTTATGGGTGAATTTACGCGCCAGCCTGCGCGGGATATCAAAAGCGCGCTGATCGACAGCGTGCTGGCCGGTCTATGCGCGTTAATTGTCTTTGGCCCGATCGTCGGCGTGGTGCTCAAAGGGTATGGTTTTACCCTCGCGCCCGCGCGGGTGGCGATCCTGGTGGCGGTGGTGATGGCCGGCAGGCTGGCGCTCAGCCTGCTGCTGCAGAGTCGTCGGGGAAAAGCCTTTATTGCCCGCTTTGAGGGGGCGGATGACGGGGTGTACGTCCGGCCGCCGGGCTACCGCTCGCGGCTGCGCTGGATAATGCCGCTGCTGGTGGTCCTGGCCATCGCCTTTCCGCTTCTCGCCAGCAAATATCTGCTGACCGTGGCGATCCTCGGCCTGATCTACGTTCTGCTTGGCCTGGGGCTGAATATTGTGGTGGGCCTCGCGGGCCTGCTCGATCTGGGGTACGTGGCGTTCTACGCCATCGGCGCCTACGGCCTGGCGCTGGGCTACCAGTACCTGGGCCTCGGCTTCTGGGCGATGCTGCCGCTGGGGGCGGTGATGGCGGCCCTCGCCGGGGCGTTGCTGGGCTTTCCGGTGCTGCGCATGCATGGCGACTACCTGGCTATCGTCACCCTCGGCTTTGGCGAAATTATCCGCCTGGTGCTTAACAACTGGGTGAGCTTCACCGGGGGGCCCAACGGCGTACCGGTGCCGTCCCCCACGCTGTTTGGCCTCGAATTTACCCGCCGGGCGAAAGATGGCGGCATCCCCATCCATGAGTTTTTCCACGTCAGCTATAACCCCAACCTGAAATTTATCTTCCTCTACGCCGTGCTGTGCCTGGTGGTGATGCTGGTGCTGCTGGTGAAACATCGTCTGACGCGGATGCCCATCGGTCGCGCCTGGGAAGCGCTGCGCGAGGATGAGATCGCCTGCCGGGCAATGGGGCTCAACCACGTGCTGGTGAAGCTCTCGGCGTTTATGCTCGGCGCGTCGACCGCCGGCATCGCGGGGGTGTTCTTCGCCAGCTATCAGGGATTTGTTAACCCGACGTCGTTCACCTTTTTTGAGTCGGCGCTGATCCTGGCGATTGTGGTGCTGGGGGGAATGGGCTCCACCCTCGGGGTGGTGCTGGCGGCGTTTGTGCTGACGGTCACTCCGGAGTTGCTGCGCGGTTTTGACGAATATCGGGTGCTGCTGTTCGGCGTGCTGATGGTGGTGATGATGATCTGGCGGCCGCGCGGCCTGGTGCGCACCAGCCGCAGCGGGGTCGCGTTGCGAAAAGGAGTCGCGCCATGACCGACAGCATCTTACGCGTTGAGCATCTGATGATGCATTTCGGCGGCATCAAAGCGCTGAATGATGTCAATCTGGAGGTGGAGCGGGGGTCGATCACCGCCCTGATCGGCCCCAACGGCGCGGGCAAGACCACAGTGTTTAACTGTCTGACCGGTTTTTACCGGGCGACGGGGGGGAGCATCGTGCTGCGGGCGCGGGAAAAGGTCACCGATGTCATTCAGGTGCTGGGGCAGAAGCTTCACCCGGACGATTTTCTCCACCCGGCGCAGCTGGGGAGGCGGATCTATTACAAGATGTTCGGTGGCACCCATCTGGTGAACCGCGCTGGCCTGGCGCGCACCTTTCAGAATATACGTTTATTTCGCGAGATGTCGGTGATTGAGAACCTGCTGGTGGCCCAGCATACCCAGGTTAACCGCCATCTGCTGGCCGGGATCCTCAATACCCGCGGGTATCGGCAGGCGGAGAGTCAGGCGCTGGATCGCGCTTTTTACTGGCTGGAGGTGGTGGAGATGGTGGACTGCGCCAACCGTCTGGCGGGGACCCTCTCCTACGGACAGCAGCGACGGCTGGAGATCGCCCGCGCCATGTGTACCCGCCCGGAGATGATCTGTCTGGATGAGCCGGCCGCCGGTCTCAACCCAGTGGAAACCCAGGCGCTGAGCCGGATTATTCGCTTTCTGCGCCAGCAGCACGGCATCACGGTGCTACTGATCGAACATGATATGGGGATGGTGATGGAGATTTCGGATCATATCATCGTCCTCGATCACGGGGACGTCATCGCCCGCGGCGCGCCGCAGGCGATCCAGGCCAACGCCAGCGTGATTGCCGCCTATCTTGGCGCTGAGGAAGAGGAGACGCGCCGATGAGCCAGCCATTGCTTGCCTTTGATGAGGTGGATGTCTTCTACGGGCCGATCCAGGCTCTGAAGCAGGTCTCCCTCACCGTCAACGAGGGGGAGACGGTGGCGCTGATCGGCGCCAACGGCGCCGGTAAATCAACACTGCTGATGTCGGTCTTCGGCCAGCCGCGCATTGCCGGCGGGGAGATTTTCTATCGCGGGGAGGCGATCAGCCGGAAATCGACTCACTTTATCGCCAGCAACGGCATCGCCCAGGCCCCGGAAGGGCGGCGCATCTTTCCCGATATGACTGTCGAGGAGAACCTGCTAATGGGGACCATTGCCATCGGCAACCGCTATCAGGCCGAAGACAAGGCGCGGATGTACCAGCTGTTCCCCCGGCTGGAAGAGCGGCGGGGACAGCGGGCGATGACCCTCTCCGGCGGCGAGCAGCAGATGCTGGCCATCGCCCGGGCGCTGATGAGCCGACCGCGCCTGCTGCTGCTGGATGAGCCGAGCCTGGGGCTGGCGCCGCTGGTGGTGAAGCAGATTTTTCAGATCCTGCGCGAGCTGACGGCCCAGGGGATGACGCTGTTTCTGGTGGAGCAGAATGCGCGCCATGCCCTTAACCTGTCGGACCGCGCCTATGTGATGGTGAACGGTCAGATCCGCCTGAGCGGCAGCGGCCAGGCGCTGCTCAACGACCCGGAGGTGCGTAAGGCATATCTGGGGATCAGCGGCTGAGGGGGTTATTCCCGCGGTTCGTTACGGGTTTTAATGTGCTGCCAGAAACGTTCGGCGGCCTGGTTAAGCCGCGAGCCGGAGCGGTAGAGCCAGGCGCCGATCGGCAGCGACAGGCGGTCATCGAGGATCGTCAGTCGGCCTTCGTCCAGCTCGCGCTGAATAGAGTATTGCGGCAGCCAGCCCACGCCGTCGCCATTGAGGATCATGCGCTTGAGCAGCTCACTCATGGAAGAGACGAAGGTGAGGGAGAAGGTGATCTCCGGCGTACGGTCGATGACCTGGTTGACCTGGCGCCCCATATAGCTGTCGTTGGCGTATTTCATCAGCGGCAGCACGCCGCGATGTAAATGAAACAGCGGGCGGCCATGTTCGTCGCAGGGGGAGACCAGGTGCAGGTAAGAATCAAAAATTTTATGATTAATAAACGGATAGTTCATTAATTCTTCATTATAGAAGGAGAGGATAAAATCGCTTTTTCCCTCTTTCAGATTAAATACGGCGTCGTTGACGTTAATCGATTCAACATGAAAAGTCTTATTTTTACGGTCGGTGTAACCGGCGATGATTTCCGGCAGCAATAACACCGACAGCGAAGGGGCCGCGTCGATTCTTATTTTCTGGGTCGTGTTATTTAACCCCTTAATACGACTGATCTGAAAATCCATGTCATCGAGCATATTTCGCGCATAGCCGACAAAAATTTTCCCGCGGTTGGTCAATTGCAGGGGGTTGGCGCTACGATCAAAGATGCTGAATCCGAGGGAGGCCTCCAGCGACTGGATGCGACGGCTGAACGAGGACTGAGAGATGTTGCGGGCTTTGGCCGCCAGGGTAAAGCTGCGCGACTCCTCGAGGGCAATCACATCATACAGCCATTTTACTTCCAGATTTGCCAACACCGATCCAGTCCTCAAAAACGTAATAAAGGCTATGCAATTTTAGCATAGCGCATAGAAACTATGCAATTAACATAATTATCGACAGGTGTTAACATTTTTTGGAAAGTTGAGATTTATGAATGCATATCGGCGACCCTACATGAGCACGATATGAAATCGCGACTCACGGTTATTTATTGCTTTATTTTATTGTCCAGGACTTATCTTATTAAATCGCTGGCGACGATGACGAAAGCAATGAATAACCCAGGCCTCTTACCTTAAATAGTTTGTCAGGAGTTCCATGTCACAACAAATTGAATCAGTTAAAATGGCTCTGCAGGAGCTGGGGATTAATGCAAGCGGCGAATTCTTTTACAACCCTGATTACGATTTGCTTATTGCACATGAAACCGCTCCTGAGCTGACCGGCGCGGCCCGCGGCGTGATGACCGACTCTGGCGCTGTGGCTGTTGATACCGGGATCTTCACCGGCCGTTCACCGCGCGATAAATACATCGTCCGCGACGAACAGACTCGCGACACCGTCTGGTGGGCAGACTCCGGCCTCGGCCGCAATGACAATAAGCCGTTATCGCCAGAAGTGTGGAGCAGCCTGAAAAACCTGGTCGCGGGCCAGCTGAGCGGTAAAAAACTGTATGTCATCGACGCCTGGTGTGGCGCCAGCCCGGACACCCGTCTTGGCGTACGCTTCGTCACCGAGGTGGCGTGGCAGGCCCACTTTGTCAAAAACATGTTTATCGTGCCGAGCGCCGACGAGCTGGCCAGCTTTACGCCAGACTTCGTGGTGCTCAACGGCGCGGGCTGCACCAATGCCAACTGGCAGGCGCAGGGGATGAACTCCGAGAACTTCGTCGCCTTTAATCTCAGCGAGCGTATTCAGCTCATCGGCGGCACCTGGTACGGCGGCGAAATGAAGAAAGGGCTGTTCTCGGTTATGAACTACCTGCTGCCGCAGAAAGGCATCGCGTCGATGCACTGCTCGGCCAACCGTGGCGAAGCAGGGGACGTGGCGCTGTTCTTCGGCCTCTCCGGTACCGGCAAAACCACCCTGTCGACCGATCCGCATCGTCAGCTGATTGGCGATGACGAGCACGGCTGGGACGATGACGGCGTGTTTAACTTTGAAGGCGGCTGCTACGCCAAGACCATCAATCTCGACCCGCAGGCGGAGCCGGAGATTTATGGCGCCATCCGCCGCAATGCGCTGCTGGAAAACGTGGTGGTGCGCGCTGACGGCAGCGTGGATTATGCCGACGGCAGCAAAACCGAAAACACCCGCGTCTCCTATCCGCTGTCGCATATCGACAACATCGTCAAGCCGGTGTCCCGCGCGGGCCATCCGTCGAAGGTGATTTTCCTGGCCGCCGACGCGTTTGGCGTCCTGCCGCCGGTCTCCCGTCTGACCACCGAGCAGATGCAGTACCATTTCCTGTCGGGTTTCACCTCAAAGCTGGCGGGCACCGAGCGCGGCATTACCCAGCCGACGCCGACCTTCTCCGCCTGCTACGGCGCGGCGTTCCTGCTGCTTCACCCGACCCAGTACGCCAGCGTACTGGCGGCGAAGATGGCGGAATCCGGTGCCGAAGCCTGGCTGGTCAATACCGGCTGGAACGGCGAGGGCAAACGCCTGTCGCTGCGCGATACCCGCAGCATCATTAGCGCGATCCTCAACGGCACTACCGGCCCGCTGCGCGAGGAGGCCATCCCGGTGTTCGGTCTTGCGATCCCGCAGAGCATTCCAGGGGTAGACAGCGCGGTGCTGGATCCGCGTAATGGCTGGAGCTCAGCGGATAAGTGGCAGGAGAAGGCCGAGAGCCTGGCTCAGCTGTTTATGGATAACTTTAAGCAGTACAGCGATACCGAAGCGGGCGCGCGTCTGGCGCTGGCCGGTCCGCAGCTGCAGAATAGCGCGGTCGAAGCCTGATCCGCGGCCAGCAGGTCGACGCCTGGCGCCGACCTGCTGGCGAGCCGCTTTACTCCGCAAAGGCCCGCAGCGCATCGCCCGTGAGGCGATAACGCACCCACTCATCCTGCGGCTGCGCGCCAATGCTCAGATAGAAATCAATCGCCGGCTGGTTCCAGTCGAGCACGCTCCACTCCAGACGCCCGCACTGACGCTGTACAGCATATTGCGCGATGGTTTTCAGCAGCGCTTTTCCGGCGCCGATCCCGCGATAGTCGGGGGTGACGTACAGATCCTCCATATAGATACCATTGCGTCCAAGCCAGGTGGAGTAGCTGGTGAAGAACACCGCGTAGCCCACCGCTTTACCCGCCACCTCGCAGATCAGCGCTTCGGTTTTGCTGCCGCTGGCAAACAGCGTCTCTCTGATCTCCTCTGCCGTCGTCACCACCTCTTCAGGGGCTTTCTCGTAGACCGCGAGTTCATAAATCATGTCGTAAATAGCGGTGGCGTCGTCCGGGGTGGCCTGGCGGATCGTGATGCTCATGGGGCGTCCTGTATCAATAGTCAAAAGAGAGCAAAATTGCTGACCCTGAGGATAAGCGGTATTGTGAAAAGAATTAAGTGCAATGAAATCAGCAAACGATGAATATTATGCATCCTGTCCTGCGCCGGATTGACCTCAACCTGCTGCCAGTCTTTGACGCGGTCTATCGCTCCCGCTCGGTGCGCCTGGCGGCGGAAGAGCTGGCAATGAGCACCTCGGCGCTGAGCCATGCGCTTTCCCGGCTGCGCAGCGCCCTCAACGATCCGCTGTTCTACCGCGAAGGCCACCGGATGTGCCCCAGCGTCTATGCCAGCCAGCTGGCGCCCTCGATTGCTTCGGCGCTGAAGTTTCTCAACCAGGAGCTGACGCCGCCGGCGGCGTTTGTGCCGGCCGCCAGCACCGACTGCATGCAGATTGCGATCACCGATTTCACCGCGTTCTGCGTCTTTCCGACGCTGATGCACCACCTGCAGCGCGAGGCGCCCGGGCTGCGTTTTGAACTCCGTTATCTGCCCCACAGCCCGGCGCTGACCGAGCTGCTGGCGGGCGAGGTCGATCTTGCCCTCGGGTTCAATACCCCCGACCAGCCAGCCCATCCCGATCTCGAGGAGATTAACTGGCTGCGGGACGAATATGTGGTCATCAGCCAGGCCGACCGGACGGCGCTGACCCTCGACGCCTACCTTGCGGCCCGACATCTGGTGGTGACCCCGTGGAATGAACAGCAGGGGGTGCTGGATTGCGAACTGGAACGGCAGGGGTATTCCCGGCAGGTGGCGATGAAAACCCCCTCGATGCTGAGCGCGCCCTTTATTATTGAGCAGAGCGACCTGTTGATGGCGCTGCCCCGGCGAGCGGCGGAGACGATGGCCCGCGCCGCCCGGCTGACCATTTTCCCGCTGCCGTTTCCGGTTCCGCCGTTTGACGTCAAGATTTACGCCCACCAACGCAGCGGGAAACGCGAGGCTACCCGCTGGCTGATCGCTCTGTTGCAGACGCTGGTGGGGGAGTCTGCCGCGTCCGCTTCCTGACGCGCTTTGCGGCCGGCAGCGTGTATCCTCACCCCAGGCCAGGGTTTTTATGCCGTCAACCCACGGCGACGTACCCTGGCCTCGGTCACAAAACGGAAAACTGACTTTTTCGCCGTCACCCGCGGCGTGGTTAGCACGGCATGTGTTAAATGATTGTATGTAAAAGTAATGTTAATTAGTTAAATGTTATTCATGCGTAAAATGCATTAATGGATGCGTTTATTACGCTTATTTCGTTCCCGGTTCTGTTTCAGTCTTCAGCAACAGGCGCGCGACAACGCGTGGATAACAAACTGGAGACCTGCATGCATTCAACAACCTCACTGATGAGTACCCGTGACCGGATCGGCGCCATCCTGCGCGTCACGTCCGGTAACTTTCTCGAACAGTTCGACTTTTTCCTGTTCGGGTTTTATGCCACCTACATCGCACATACCTTTTTTCCGGCGAGCAGTGAATTCGCCTCGCTGATGATGACCTTCGCGGTCTTTGGCGCTGGCTTTTTGATGCGCCCCATCGGCGCCATCGTTCTTGGCGCCTACATCGACAAGGTGGGGCGGCGCAAGGGACTGATCGTCACCCTGTCGATCATGGCCACCGGCACCTTCCTGATCGTGCTGATCCCCTCTTACCAGACCATTGGCCTGTGGGCGCCGCTGCTGGTGCTGATCGGCCGTCTGCTGCAGGGCTTTTCCGCTGGCGCTGAGCTGGGCGGGGTGTCGGTCTATCTGGCCGAGATCGCCACGCCGGGCCGCAAAGGCTTTTACACCAGCTGGCAGTCGGGTAGTCAGCAGGTTGCCATTATGGTGGCGGCCGCGATGGGCTTTGCCCTCAACGCGGTGCTGGAGCAGAGCGCCATCAGCGACTGGGGCTGGCGCATTCCGTTCGTCTTCGGCTGCCTGATCGTACCGTTCATTTTTGTCCTGCGCCGTAAGCTGGAGGAGACCCAGGAGTTTACGGCCCGCCGCCATCATCTGGCGATGCGCCAGGTGTTCGCCACGCTGCTGGCGAACTGGCAGGTGGTTATCGCCGGGATGATGATGGTGGCGATGACCACCACCGCGTTCTACCTGATCACCGTCTATGCGCCGACCTTTGGTAAAAAGGTGCTGATGCTCAGCGCCTCTGACAGCCTGCTGGTTACGCTGCTGGTGGCGATTTCCAACTTCTTCTGGCTGCCGGTGGGCGGGGCGCTGTCTGACCGCTTTGGCCGCCGACCGGTGCTGATTGCCATGACCCTGCTGTCGCTGGCTACCGCCTGGCCTGCACTGACCATGCTGGCGAACGCGCCGAGCTTTTTGATGATGCTGAGCGTGCTGCTGTGGCTGTCGTTTATCTACGGCATGTACAACGGGGCAATGATCCCGGCGCTGACCGAAATTATGCCCGCCGAAGTGCGCGTGGCAGGTTTCTCGCTGGCCTACAGCCTGGCGACCGCGGTATTTGGCGGCTTCACGCCGGTGATTTCCACGGCGCTGATCGAGTATACCGGTGATAAAGCATCTCCCGGCTACTGGATGAGCTTTGCCGCGGTCTGCGGCCTGCTGGCCACCTGCTACCTCTATCGCCGTAGCGCCGTTGCGCTGCAGACAGCACGTTAATCAGGGAGAAGATGATGCGTAAAACGACAGGAACCCTGCTGGCCACGCTGCTGCTGGCCGCCACCGGCGGCAGCGCGCTGTCCGCTGAGGTCACCGTGATGATCTCCGGCGGCTTCAAAGCGGCGCTGGAAAAGCTGGCTCCGGCGTGGGAAAAACAAACCGGCAACCACCTCGTGGTGATCCCCGGCCCGTCGATGGGGAAAACGCCGCAGGCGATCCCTAACCGCCTGGCGCGGGGCGAACACGCGGACGTGGTGATTATGGTCGGGGACGCGCTGACCAGCCTCGAGAAAGCGGGCCGTACGCAACCGGATTCGCGCCGGGAGCTGGCCGACTCGCCGATCGGCGTGGTGGTGAAGGCAGGGGCGCCGCTGCCGGCTATCCATAGCGCAGACCAGCTGCGGGCGACGCTGCTGGCGGCGCCGTCGGTCGCGTACTCCGACAGCGCCAGCGGACGCTATGTCAGCTCGACGCTGTTCCACACCCTGGGCATTGATGACGCGATGCAGAGCAAAGCGCAGATGGTGGAGCGCATTCCGGTGGCCTCGGAAGTGGCGAAGGGACGGTATGCGATCGGTTTTCAGCAGGTGAGCGAGCTGCTGCCGGTACCCGGCGTGACCTTCGTTGGTGAACTGCCGGATAACCTGCAGTACATCACCCGCTTTGCCGGGGCGGTGACCATCAGCGCCGACCACCCGCAGGAAGGCAAGGCGCTGCTGACGTATCTGGCCTCACCGGCGGCGCAGGAGACCATCCACGCCACCGGCATGCGAAGCGCGGCCGCCGCCGCGCCGGTCAGCCAGAAGGATACTGTTCAATAATCAGCTTCTCCAGCTCTGCCGCCACGTAGGACTGAATACGGCCGCTGAGACGGATCAGGCCTACCGTGCGCGTGACCACCGGGTCAGTGAGCGGCACAGCGCGGAGAACGGAATGCTCCCCGGCGGGCATTGACATCGCGGGCACGGCGGCAATGCCGATGCCCGCTTCCACCATCCCCAGCATCGTGGTGACGTGGCGGGTTTCGCAGATACTTGGCCGCGCCGGCGTTAGATGCGCCAGCTCCCGGTCGAGTAGCGTCCGGTTGCCCGAGACCCGATCCAGGCCAATATAATCCTGTTCAAAATACGCCTGCCAGCTAAGGTGCGTCTTGCGCGCCAGCGGATGATCGTACCGACAGGCGGCCACATAGCGGTCGTCGGCCAGTGGGGTGAATTCGAGACTGGCTGGCAGGTTTTTGGCAAAACAGAGGCCAAAGTCAGCCTGTCCGCTGCTGACGGCCTCGATCACATTGCCGACGCTGCTGTCAATCAACCGGATGCGCACCTGGGGATAACGCGCCTGAAAGCTGCGAATGATTTCCGGCATAAAGTAGTAGGCGGCGGAGGGCACCGTCGCCACCGTCACCAGCCCGGTGCGCGCCTTGCTGACCTGGCTGATATCCGCCAGCACCGTCTCGACATGGGCCAGCAGCTGCTCCGAACGTTCGGCAAAATTTTGCCCATACAGCGTGAGGGTCACCCGCCGGGTGGTACGCTCGAACAGCCGGTTGCCCAGCGCCGTCTCCAGCTTTTCGATGCGTCGGCTAAGGGCCGACTGCGACAGGCAGATGGATTCGGCCGCCAGCCGAAAACTGCCATATTCCATCAGGGCGCGAAAGGCGTAGAGATCGTTGAAGTCAAAATTTACGGGCATGGCGGCGGCATCCTTATCGGCTGTCTGGCGCCATCGCCCCGTCCGGCGAGGGGCGATGGCGGGTCGCATATCGGGCAGGTCTTCGGGCGCGCGGGAAACCGCGCGCCGGGGCTTACACCTTAAGCAGTTTTACCGTGGCATCGATATCGATTTCGTCTTCCGAGAAGATCAGAGTTGTCCCCTGAAAGGTGGTGATCGCCAGCTTTTTCACCGAGCGCATCTCCCCCGACTGCACCGCGGATTTTGGCCGGATGCTGTTCATCAGCAGCCCGACCGACAGCACGGCGTTTTCTTTATCGACGCGGGTCTCGACCGGCTCTTCTTCCCGGTACACCACATAGGATTTGATGGAGGTCAGCTTCAGCCGCTCGCCGGCGATATAGATATATTTGCTCTCCGGAATGACCTTCACCGCGTAGGCCGACAGCCCTTTATTGTTGGTGGTAGGTTCGAAAGTCACCGCCGCGTCTTTCTTGATAAGATCAGGATTGGCGACCTTAATCACGTGAAAATAACGATTTTCGCCGTTTTCATCTTTGATAAATCCAAAACCTTTATCTTTAAACCACGTTGTGATTGTTCCGTTCATCGCCATTACCGTATTACTCGTTGGTTAACACAAATTTTGCAGCGCGCAGTGTAAAGCACATTGCCTGTGCAGGCCATGCCTTTGCGATAAGTGTGGGTGATAAATGGCGCCGCCGCGAGGGCGGATTGTGCGCCAGCGTCGTGCCGGCGGCCAAAATGGGGTACTATCGCCAGCCACTCCTTCTTCGGGCCGCCTGATGTCCACCATTATCGATACCTTTGTCGCGCCGCCGTGCCGCGAACAGATCACCCTCTTGTATCAGGATGAACACCTGCTGCTGATCAATAAACCGGCCGGGCTGCTGAGCCTGTCGGGTAAAGATCCACGCAACCTCGACTCCGTGCATCACCGGCTGGTTCAGCGCTTTCCGGGTTGCACCCTGGTGCACCGCCTGGACTTCGGCACTTCCGGCCTGATGGTCATCGCCCGCAACAAGGGCATTAACGCCTTGCTGTGCCAACAGTTCAGCCAGCGCACGGTGGACAAGGTCTATACGGCGCTGCTGTGTGGCCATCTGGTGGAAGACGAGGGGATAGTGGAGGCGGCGATCGCCAAAGATCCGGCCCGTTTCCCGCGCATGTCATTGTGCGCCCGGCACGGCAAACCGGCGCGTTCGCGCTATCGGGTCATCGACCGCCTGTATCAGTCACGGGAAGGAGAGAGGGCGCTGGCGTTGACGCGGGTGGCGCTCACCCCGGAGACCGGGCGCACCCATCAGCTGCGCATCCACTGCCAGCTGCTGGGCTATCCGATCCTTGGCTGCGATCTGTACGGCGGCCGGGAGCTGCCTGGCACGGAACAGGCTCCGCGGCTGATGCTGCACGCCAGCGAACTCCGCTTTGTCCACCCCGTCAGCCATGAGCCGATGCATATCCAGCAGGCGAGCCCGTTTTGATTGCCCGCGGCGGGAAAGCCCCGGGTTACCACATCAGATCGTCGGGCACCTTAAAGTCGGCATACGGATCGTCTTCATCCTGTTCATCCTGACTCAGGGCGCTGTGCAACACGATGCTGCTGGCGTCGCGCTGGGCAATTTTCTCAGCCACCACCGCCGGAATAATCGCGTATTCACCTTCGGGCTTGTTATCCACCGCCAGGCGGGCAATCGCCAGGCGGCCGTTAATCAGCTGGGTCTGGGTGAGCTTGTCGACCATGATTTTTTTGATCAGATTATTATCGGTAAAGTTAAAGCCGATATCGCCCCGGGCGACCGTAATGCGGTTCATCTCAATCAGCTGCTTCACCTGGGCTTTATACTCTTTCGCCAGGGCTGCCTGCTTTTGCTGCTCGCTGAGCTGCTTATCGCGCTCAAGCTGAGCTTTTTTATTTTCTTCCACCGCTTCCCGGGCCTCACGGGCCTGAACGCGGGATTTTTTCGCCGTTCTCTGGACTTTAGCCATTTTTTTGCTGCTGACCAGGCCGGCTTTGAGCATCTGCTCTTGTAAGGTGAGTTTTGTCATCTGCGTGTCTGAAACTGAGGAAACATCTGCCAAGTATACCTGCATTGGCCGAAACGACGCCAGACTACCAACCGTTCGTTACCCCGATTAGCCTGACAGCCCCCCGCCGAAGCCGCGTTAACCCAGCCTCGCAGGCCCATCTTTCCCGTCCCCGGCGAAGGATCTTCACCACCATTTTTGGCAAGCCGACGATCCTTTTTCGTTATGAGTTGTCTTTTTTGTGATCTTGATTGTAGTACAATTTTTATTAATAGTACTACTATGTGTCACAGGCAAGGATGAACAGGTTCACGTTTGTACTACCAGACTGGGTGGAAATGCGCTGAACGGAGTAAAGTAACCGGGCATAACCCCGTTAAGGACACGCTATGAACCTGACTAAAACCGATCGGCTGATGGTGACCCTGGGCCGCCAGATTGTGAGCGGCAAATATCTTCCCGGCGCGGCGCTGCCGGCGGAGGCTGAGCTGTGCGAGGAGTTTGCCACCTCCCGCAACATCATCCGCGAAGTCTTTCGCTCGCTGGAGGCGAAGCGCTTGATTGAGATGAAACGCTATCGCGGCGCCTTCGTCGCGCCGCGCAGCCAGTGGAATTTCCTCGACAGCGACGTATTGCAATGGGCGCTGGAACAGGATGAAGACCCGGGGCTCATCGCGGCGATGAGCGAAGTGCGTAATCTGGTGGAGCCGGCGATCGCCCGCTGGGCGGCAGAGCGGGCCACCTCCAGCGATCTGGCGCAGATTGAGGCGGCGCTGAATGACATGATCGCCAACAACCAGCAGCGCGATGCCTTTAATGAAGCCGACATTCGCTATCACGAAGCGGTGCTGGCGTCAGTGCATAACCCGGTGCTGCAGCAGCTCAGCGTGGCGATTAGCTCGCTGCAGCGCGCGATATTTGAACGGACCTGGATGGGGGATGAGGCCAACATGCCGCAAACGCTCCAGGAACATAAGGCGCTGTTCGATGCGATTCGCCATCAGGACAGCAACGCGGCAGAGCAGGCGGCGCTCACCATGATCGCCAGCTCGACACGAAGACTGAAGGAAATCACATGACATCTCGCTACATCGCTGTTGACTGGGGATCGACCAATTTTCGCGCCTGGCTGTTTGAGGGCGAACGCTGCCTCGACAGTCGGCAGTCGGCGGTGGGGATCGCCCGCCTGAACGGTCAATCGCCGGCAGCGGTGTTAGCGACACAAATCCATGGCTGGCGGGAGGGGCATACCCCAGTGGTCATGGCGGGAATGGTAGGCAGCAACGTGGGCTGGAAGAACGCGCCCTATTTACCGCTTCCCGCCGATTTTACGGCCATTGGCGACCAGTTGACCGCCGTAGATGAAGGGATCTGGATTGTCCCCGGGCTTTGCACTTCCCGCGAAGACCACCACAACGTCATGCGCGGCGAAGAGACACAGCTCCTCGGCGCACGCCTGCTGGCCCCTGCGGCGGTGTATGTCATGCCCGGCACCCATTGCAAATGGGTCAAAACCGACGGCCGGCGGATTGAAGACTTTCGCACGGTGATGACCGGCGAACTGCACCATCTGCTGCTGACGCACTCCCTGATCGGTGCGGGATTACCCGAGCAGCAGGCTGCGCCGGCGGCGTTTCACGCCGGGCTGGCGCGCGGCCTGGCCGCACCCGCGGTGTTGCCACAGCTTTTTGAGACCCGCGCCGCGCACCTGTTGGGGGCGCTGGCCCGGGAGCAGGTGAGCGAGTATCTATCCGGCCTGTTAATTGGCGCCGAGGTGGCCAGCATGCGCGCCTTCATTGCCGACGAACAGGCTATCGCGATCGTTGCCGGCCCGTCCCTCACCGCGCGCTATCAGCAGGCTTTTCAGCTGCTGGGGCGCCAGGTGACGACAGTGTCGGGCGACGATGCCTTTCTGGCTGGTATAAGGAGCATCGCACATGCAGTGGCAAACCTCACTTCCGCTGATCGCTATTCTGCGCGGCATCACCCCTGACGAGGCGCTGGCGCACGTCGGCGCGGCGATCGCCGCCGGGTTCGACACCGTGGAGATCCCGCTCAATTCACCGCAATGGCAGCAGAGCATCCCGGCCGTGGTCGAGGCCTACGGCGCGCAGGCGCTGATTGGCGCCGGAACGGTGCTGCAGGAAGCGCAGGTCGATCGGCTGGCGCAACTGGGGGCGCGGCTGGTGGTGACCCCCAATGTGCAGCCGGCGGTGATCCGCCGGGCCGTCGGGCACGGGATGACCGTCTGCGCCGGCTGCGCGACGGCAAGCGAGGCGTTTACCGCGCTGGAGGCCGGGGCGCAGGCGCTGAAGATTTTTCCCTCTTCGGCGTTTGGCCCCGACTACATCAGGGCGCTGAAAGCGGTTTTGCCCGCGTCGGTGCCGGTATTTGCCGTCGGCGGCGTCACGCCGGAAAACCTGGCGCAATGGATCGAGGCCGGTTGTGCGGGCGCGGGGCTGGGCAGCGATCTCTATCGCGCCGGTCAGCCGGTAGCGCGGACCGCAGAGCAGGCCGCCGCATTTGTTAGGGCGTATCAAGAGGTTGTGAAATGAAAATAACCAAACTGACCACCTGGCGTTTACCCCCGCGCTGGATGTTCCTCAAGATTGAAACCGACGAGGGGATAGTCGGCTGGGGCGAGCCGATCGTCGAAGGCCGGGCGCGCACCGTGGAGGCGGCGGTACATGAGCTGGGGGACTATCTGATTGGCCAGGATCCGGCACGGATCAACGATCTGTGGCAGGTCATGTACCGCGCCGGCTTTTATCGCGGCGGGCCGATCCTGATGAGCGCGATCGCCGGTATTGACCAGGCGCTGTGGGACATCAAAGGGAAGGCGTTAAATACGCCGGTCTGGCAGCTGCTGGGTGGCCTGGTGCGCGATAAAATCAAAGCCTACAGCTGGGTGGGAGGAGACAGGCCTGCCGAGGTCATTGCCGGAATTAAGACGCTGCGCGGGATGGGGTTTGATACCTTCAAGCTCAACGGCTGTCAGGAAATGGGGATGATTGACAGTTCGCGCACGGTGGATGCGGCGGTGAACACGGTGGCGCAGATCCGCGAAGCATTTGGCAACGACATCGAATTTGGCCTCGATTTCCATGGCCGCGTCAGCGCGCCGATGGCGAAATTGCTGATTAAAGAGCTGGAACCCTATCGGCCGCTGTTTATCGAAGAGCCGGTGCTGGCCGAGCAGGCGGAGTACTACCCGCGGCTGGCGGCGCAAACCGCGATCCCGCTGGCCGCCGGCGAGCGCATGTTCTCGCGCTTTGAGTTCAAGCGGGTGCTGGAGGCCGGCGGCCTGGCTATTTTGCAGCCCGATCTCTCTCACGCTGGCGGCATCACCGAATGCTTCAAAATCGCCGGTATGGCGGAAGCGGCGGATGTGTCGCTAGCTCCGCACTGCCCGTTAGGCCCCATCGCGCTGGCCGCCTGTCTGCACGTGGACTTTGTTTCCTACAACGCTGTCTTCCAGGAGCAGAGCATGGGGATCCACTATAACCAGGGCGCCGAGTTACTCGACTTCGTGAAAAACAAAGCCGATTTCAATATGGAGGGGGGGTACTTTAAACCATTAATGAAGCCGGGGCTGGGGGTCGACATCGACGAAGAGAAAGTGATCGAGATGAGCCGACGCGCTCCTGACTGGCGGAACCCCGTCTGGCGCCTTGCCGATGGCGTGGTCGCCGAGTGGTAGTCCCCGGTTAATACCTGCTGCGATTCTTAATATCAATCTTTGCCTGGTGCGGGCGGTCTTCCCCTGCCCGAGGCAAAGTCATGGGGTTATTATTATGAGCATTGAACTCTGTACTTCTACATTAAAAAAGCTAAACAGCAAAATCATCCCCTTTATTATTATCTGCTATTTTGTCGCGAATCTTGATAAAACCAATATTTCCATTGCCGCGCTGCAAATGAACGCCGATCTGGGATTAACGGCCAGCATGTACGGCCTTGGGGTCGGCATGTTTTATATTTCCTATATTATTTTCGAAATTCCCAGCAACCTGATCATGACCCGGGTGGGGGCGCGGATCTGGATCGCCAGAATAATGATCACCTGGGGAATGGTGAGCGCCGGCATGGCGTTCGTCCAGACGCCGACCCAGCTCTATATTATGCGTTTTTTACTCGGCATGGCGGAGGCGGGATTCACCCCAGGGATTATTTACTATATCTCCTGCTGGTTTCCGAAGCGCAACCGGGCGCGGGCGATGTCGTTCTTTTATATGGGATCGGTGCTGGCGTCGATCATCGGGCTGCCCGTCTCGGGGCTGATTTTAAATATGCATGGCATCGCCGATGTTGCCGGCTGGCGCTGGCTGTTCGCCATTGAAGGCGTTCCCGCCATCGTGCTGGGGGCGCTGGTGCTCTGGCTGCTGCCTTCCAGCCCGCAAAAGGCGGCATGGCTCTCTGAGGCGGAGAAAGGCTGGCTGACGGCGCAGATTGCCGCTGATAACCGCGGCGCGGTAGTCAATCAACACGCCTCCTGGTTCAGTGCGCTGAAAAATAAAGTGGTACTCCTGCTGAGTCTGGTCTGGTTTCTGCAGGCGTTCGGCTCCATCGGCATCACGCTTTTCTTACCGCTGATCCTCAAAAGTATGGTCAGCGAGCAGAGCGATGTGGTCATTAGTCTGCTGTCCGCGGTGCCGTTTATTTTCGCCTGCCTGTTTATGTACCTCAATGGCCGTCATTCGGATCTGACCGGCGAGCGGGCGTGGCATATGGGGCTACCGCTGATTCTGGCCGGTCTCTCGCTGGCTGTCGCCATCTATGCCGGCAACCTGCTGGTTGCCTATCTGCTGCTGGTGCTCACCGTGGGCTTCAATTTCGCGCTAACGCCGGTGTTCTGGGCGGTGACCACCGAGAAGCTGGCGGGCGTGGCGGCCGCGGCCTCCATTGCATTTATCAACACCATCGCCAATTTTGTCGGCTTAGGCCTGCCGCCGCTGCTCGGGAAGATTAAGGACCTGACCAACAGCTATCACTCCGGACTGCTGATCGTCGCCGTGGCGCTGGCCCTCGGCGGAGTTATCGGCATCATCGTCTCCCGGAGCGGCCAGAAACCCTCCGCCTTCCACACTCTGAAAGAAGATAAGCTATGAAACTGAACGTGTTAAAACAGGCTTCGCTCCCGGATGCCCTGACCGCGGAACTGGCGCGACGCTATCACCTCGTGGAGCTGACAGCACTCACCGATGCCGACTTTCGCGCGCTGGCCGGCACCTTTACCATGCTCATCACCAACGGCGAAGCCACCGTGACGCGAGCGCTGATCGCCAGCCTGCCCGCGCTGGAGCTGATCGCCGTCTTTGGCGTCGGCTATGACGGCGTGGATGTGCAGGCGGCCGCTGAGCACCAGGTGCGGGTCAGCCATACGCCGGGGGTGTTAACCGACGATGTGGCGGATCTGGCGCTGGGCCTGATGCTGGCGACCTCGCGGCAGATCGTCGCCGCCCACAAGTTTATCGAAGCGGGCGAGTGGGCGGCGGGCGGTTTTCCGTGGACGCAAAAAGTCTCCGGTTCGCGGGTCGGCATCGTGGGCATGGGGCGCATCGGCCAGGCCATCGCCCGGCGCTGCGAGGGGTTCGCCATGCAGATTGCTTATCATGACCGCAAGCGTCTCCCGGCGCTAAATTATGCCTGGCGGGAAGATCTGCTGACCCTGGCCGCGGAGAGTGATTTTCTGGTTATCTGCACGCCGGGAACGGCGGCAAACCAGGGGCTCATTAACCAGCCGGTGCTGGCGGCGCTGGGGGAGAAAGGGATCCTCATCAATATCTCGCGCGGCAGCGTGATTGATGAGCCCGCGCTGGTTGCCGCGCTGGAGAGCGGGATTATCGCCGGGGCGGGGCTGGATGTCTTCAGCCATGAACCGGCGGTACCGGCCGGGCTGCTGCAGCGCAGTAATGTGGTCGTCACACCGCATATGGCCAGCGCCACCTGGAGCACCCGCGCGGCGATGGCGCAACTGGTGCTCGATAACGTTGCCTGCTGGGCTGAGAAGAAGGCGCTGGTGACTCCAGTGGCGGAAAGCCTGGCGGACTGACCGCAACGCCGTGAACGCGCTGGGCTGCTGTATTGTACAGCGTGTTCGCGGCGGGGATTACTCCCGGGGCTGAAGCTGATAAATCCAGGCGCTGACCTGCTGTCCATCGTCGGTGGTCACCTCCACCGGCACCCGATCGTACCCCTCCTCAAAGTCGTCCAGCATGGGCCAGTGCGCCGCCAGCCGATCGGACAGGAACAGATAGCCGTTGACCCGCGGGCCGTGAGCGTCGAGGACGATCCCCGGAAAATCGGCGGCTGCGCCCCAGCCGCGCGCGTAAAAGGTGCCGGTGACGTAGCCGGGACGCCACTCGCCCCCGATCGCCTCCAGAATGTGCGCATTGCTGCGACCGGGACAGAGCGTCCCATAGACAAATAGCGGTTTCATTTTCTCTCTCTCGTTCGCCCTGATACCCGCCCACAGCGGAGCGGAAAACCAAAATACGGGGTAATTCAGCGCCTGGCAATGGCCGGGTGGGGCGGGGCAACCCTCCGGGCATCTCTCTGATGCCGGGGGAGGCTTTGGCCTCGGCGCTAATGAAGCTATATCGATTGCGATGATATTTTTATTATTTATATTTAAGATCAATATAAATAAGCCTGACGGAGAGACTAATTCGCTAATTAACATTCAATGGGGAAATAATAAAACGATAGCTTATGGAATATTCCTTCTCAATGGATTAAACAAGAGCCATAAAAGCAGCCGTAGGTTGAATTCAGATATTATTTAGGGCCAGGCGTTACCTCCCCTGGCTTTTTCGCTTTATGATAAACCTCCCTTGTACAAAGAATACCATCTGACTTCTAAACCCTCGCGGGCAGAGTTGATATTTCCTTTCCCTGAAGCGGCAGGCAATAAATCGAGCCGAACGACGTTCGGGAGAAAAACCGCTAGTGATGAACAGGCCAGAGCAAAGGCAAAGGCTGAGGCGAACGTACGGCGGATGAAGGATATCCGACCGGGCATTTGGTCCTGTCTGCAGACCAATGAAAGCGAAAGGCACAGGAGGTGCAATGAAGATTTTCCGCCCATTATGGCGCGACGGGGCTTTTCTGGTCCCGCAGCAGTTTCAGCAACAGGCTCGCTGGGACGCGCACGTCGCCGATACGGTCTCCCGCATGGCGCTCGCCCACCCGTGGGGGGTATTGCGCGCGGAGTTTGACGCCAGCGCGCTCACCCTTTCCCGGCTCAACGCCACCCGGCTGATCGTTCGTTTCGCCGACGGAACGCTGATTGACACCGAGCTGGCGGATACTCTGCCACCGGTCCGCGATGTCTCGGGCGTGATGCTGGACAGCGTGGAGGTTCTGCTCGCGCTGCCGCTGCTCAGTGCCAGCGGCGGTAATCTTGATGACGCTCAGGAGAGTGCCCGCCCGCGCCGCTGGCGCGCCGAGCAGGTGACCGTGCAGGAGCTGGCCGGCCATGAACGCAGCGAGCTGGCCGTTCTGCGGCACGCGCTGACGCTGCGTCTCTCCACCGAAGAAAACGCGGCCTTCCTCACCTGCCCGGTAGCGCGTCTGGTACGCGACGCCCAGGGGCTGTGGATCGTTGACCCGGAATTCATTCCGCCGCTGCTGTCGCTGGCGGCAAGCCCGACGCTGGTCAGCGAGCTGGGCGAGCTGTTACATCGCCTGCAGGCCCGACGCAGACGCCTCATGGCCATGCGCCGTGAAAGCAATGCGCGCATGGCTGATTTTGCCGTGGCGGATGTTTCCTTGTTCTGGCTGCTCAACGCACTGAACAGCGCCGAGCCGGTGCTCAGCGAGCTGCATCAGGACCCTTCGCGCCATCCGGAGCTGCTCTATCGCGAACTGGCCAGGCTGGCCGGCAGTCTGATGACCTTCTCCCTTGAACATCATCTGGAAGCTATCCCCCGCTACCGGCATGCCTCGCCGGAGCAGGTATTCCCGCCGCTGTTTGCCCTGCTGGATACGCTGCTCGAAGTCAGCCTGCCCTCAAGGGTGATCGCCATCGCTCTGGAGCAGGGCGCCGACCGGGAGATCTGGCGGGGCAGGCTACACGATGCGCGACTGCGCGAGGGGGCGGATTTTTATCTGTCGGTGCGCTCTTCACTCCCCCCTCACCAGCTACAGAGCCGCTTTCCGCAGCTCTGTAAGGCGGGTAGCCATGATGATGTCGCCGAGGTCGTCAACATTGCCCTCAGCGGCATCGCGATCAAACCGCTGAGCCACGTGCCGGCGGCCATTCCGCTACGTCTGGAAAACCAATATTTCGCTCTGGATCTCTCCACCGATGCCGCCCGCGCGATGCTGGAGGCCGGCAACTGCACCTTCTATACCCCGGAATCGCTTGGCGACGTGAAACTTGAACTCTTTGCGGTACTGCGCTCATGAACACCTCTGAAAGCGATCTGATCAACAAAACTTTTTACCCGGGCTGGCTGATGGTCAGCCAGTTACGCTGCGGCCAGCCGGTGACCGATGGCGAGGCGCTCTATCGTCAGGCCTGTCGATGGGTGACCGAGGCGCGCGAGGCGCTGACGGCGGCGGGAGTCAGTGACACCAGCGCTGAGCAGATGCTCTATGCCTACTGCGCGCTGCTGGATGAGAGCGTCCTCAACCGCGCCAGTCAGGATGATGGCTACCGCAGGTGGCGCAAGGATCCGCTGCAGGCGCGTTTTTTCAGCACTCTCAACGCCGGGGAAGAGCTCTGGGAACGGATCCGCCAGCTGCTGCGAGAGCCCACGGCGGATGCGGCAGTGCTGACTTGTTTCTATCGTACTTTGCAACTGGGGTTTGTCGGACAGTACCGCGCCCAGGATGACGAACGGCGTGAGGACGTGGCGCATGCGCTTGGCGCACGGGTCCCGCCGTTCAGCCTGACCCAGGAGGCGCCGGTGGTGGTTCGTGCCTCCCGGCTGCGCAGCGGACGGCGGATGTACTGGTGCGGCTGGGCGGCTGGCATTGTGGCGCTGGCGGCGCTGTGGTTGACCTTCTCCGCTGTGCTGTCACAGATGGTGGCGAAGATAGCAGGGCAGGGATAAGAGATGCGTGATAACGCCCGTCGTCTGCTTACGCTACTGACCGTCATCCTGGCCCTGTGGCTGGTGCTGGGCTTCTGGCCGCTGTCCATCGGCAACCAGGTGATCTTCAGTCTGTGCATCCTGCTGGCGGGCGGCGCGGCGCTCTGGCGTCAGCGTCGCCGGGCAGTCAGCAGTCAGCGATCGGATATCGTCCTGCCGCCCGAGGATTTTCAGGGGGCAGTGGTTCTGGTCTGCGGGGATACCGACAGTCTGTTTCCCGGGCGTTCGGCGCACGGCGAAACCCGTCACGGCTGGTATCTACGGGGAGACAGCGCGGAGCAGTTGCCGCTGCTGGCCCAGTACCTGGCGGCGGCGCGTCCGGCGCTGGTATCGCAGGTTTCCGTGCTGCTGGCGGTGGTACCGGAGCACCACCCCTCCGGGGAGCAACTGGCGCAGTCGCTGCGCGACTGGCGACGGAGTATCGTTCAGTGCCGAACCTGGCTAAACGGTCTGCCGCCGGTGTGGAGCGTGTTCTGGGTGACACCGCCTGGCGGCCAGGCAGGGGAAAGCCGCTGGTTTACCGTCACGCCGGAGAGGCCTGGTCTCCAGGTGCAGCAGAAGGGGCAAGCGCCCCAGTCGGTTGCCGAGTGGCAGCGGGAGGGCAGCCCTGCCTCACGCCTGTATCAGATGCTGTGGCTGGAGAGCATTCTGACCTTGGCCGAAAACGCTCTTTTCCGGCCATTCCGCGCCCGGCAGGCGGAACTTTCTCCGCTGAACCTGTGTGCTGCGGGCATCTGCCTGACACCGGTGGCGCCGGTGGCGAATAACCTCTGGCAACAGCAAATCGCCGGGATCACCACGCTCTCTCCTGGTAACGCCGCGGCGCCAGGTCCTCACCCGCTGCCGGATCTTCTTCTGTCGTCACTGCCCCGCCGCCACGGGGTCAGCCGCCGGATGCGCGATGCTGGTCTTGCCGCTGGCGTGGGCTTCCTCTTTCTGGCGCTGGCGATGCTGGCTTCCTTTATCAACAACCAGCGCCTGGTGCGCAGCGTCGGCGATCATCTGGCGGTGTATCACCGCCTCAGCGGCACGCCGCCGACGCCGAAGCTGCAGGCGCAGCAGCGTCTGCGTGCCGACAGCCGCCTGCTGGATGACTGGCTGCGCCGGGGAGAGCCGTTGCGTTACCGGCTGGGGCTGTATCAGGGGATGCGGCTGATCCCCTTCGTGGAAGCCGCTATCAATGACTGGGCGCCGCCCCCGCCGGTGCGTCCGGTCATTAAGCAGGTTGTGCAGGGACCGCAGACGATCCGCCTCGATAGCATGGCGCTGTTCGATACCGGCAAATCGGCGCTGAAACCGGGTTCGACAAAGCTGCTGGTGAACTCGCTGCTGGGCATTAAGGCGAAACCCGGCTGGCTGATCGTGGTGGCAGGCCATACCGACAGCATCGGCAACGATAAATCCAATCAACAACTCTCTCTGAAGCGTGCCGAGGCGGTCCGCGACTGGATGCGCGATACCGGCGATGTGCCGGAGAGCTGTTTTGCGGTGCAGGGCTACGGCGCAAGTCGTCCTGTCGCCAGCAACGAGACGCCAGAGGGGCGGGCGCAAAATCGCCGGGTGGAGATCAGTCTGGCCCCGCAGAAGGACGCCTGTCTGACGCCGGGCACGGCTAATACGTCAGGAGCCGGGGCTGACGCATTAAAAAACGAAACCGAGTAATCCGCGAACCCGATCGCGGAGGTTGAACAACAATCTGCCTGCCTGACCTTGTGCGCTCCGGGTCCCTGATAAACAGGAAACAGCGATGGGCGGTAGCGTGCCTGCAGCCAGTCAATCTTGTCGGCTAAGCGAAGCCTCTGCGGGGATGAAGGGCGGGAAAGGGGGATGGATAAAGGAGATCAGTATGGATAGCGCTAAAGACAGTACCAGAGAAATGCTGGCGACGATAAACGGTGAAGGTTCCGGTTTATTGCTGCTTTTTTTATTTCTCAGTAAGTGAATATAAATATCCCTGGGATTGCCTTTTAGTTATGAAACTCCTAGTGGGGTATCTGATATATCGATATACACATAAATATATTTATGATGAATGAGATGATTATCATTAAACAAAATTAAACAGGGCATCCTGTTAATTTGTTTTTGATGGTCATTGCTGCGGAGTAAAACAGGAATATAATGGATACCTCTTCAATAATTACCGGCACCACCCTTAACCGTTACCAGCTGGATATTCCTTCATGTACCGCATCGCTGGATGTGGAAGAATTCAGCGGTGCAGAAAAACTGAGTGAACTTTATTATTACACCATTACGTTTACCAGCGCAGAGAAAAACATTGATGCCGCACAGCTTCTGAGCAAACCCGCCATGCTGACGATGGGCGGCGGCGCACTGCAGCAGCTGGTGGACTGCAAACGCGTCCATGGTGTGATTACCACCTTCCGCCGCGTCAGTCGTTCTGAAGATCAGTCGACCTATCAGATAACCCTCCAGCCGTTTCTCTCCATGCTGGATAAACAGTTCCGCAGCCACCGTTTTTTCGTGAATAAATCGGTGCCGGAGGTGGTGGAGCAGGTATTGCAGGAACATCACCTGCATGACTGGGAGTATGAGTTTAATCTCAAGCAACACTATCCTCGGCGCGAGCAAATTAATCAGTATCAGGAGAGCGACCTGGCGTTTATCCAGCGCCTGCTGGCTGAGGTGGGGATATTTTATTTCTTCACCCTGCAGGAAGAGGCGCAGAGCGAAGTAGTCCACTTCGCCGACGCGCAGCGGGCACTGACGTTTGATAAGACACTTCCTGTAAACAGCCCGTCCGGGATGAGCGACAGCGGTGCGGAATCGATATGGGGTCTGAACATCACCCACAACGTCGTAGAGGCGAACGTTACTACCCGGGATTATAACCCCCGCGATGCGCAGAGCGTTCTCCAGTCGGCAACAGCGGATATGACCCGGGGAAATGGGGAAGGCCTCACTTACGGTGAGGTATACCACTATAAGCTTCGCCACCGGGAGCGTGGCGATAAAATCGACCCGCAGACGGAGACCGCCAACTTCTATGCCCGTCTCGACCATGAGCGTTTTCTGGCTCACCAGACGCTTATTACCGCGAGCAGTACTGCAGCCTGGCTGGCGCCGGCCCAGGTGCTGACCGTTACCGACAGCCTCCCTCCGACCCTGCCTGCGCCCGTGCAGGATCCGCTGTTAATCACCGGCACCGGTTTTACCGCCAGCCGCCGGGAGGCGCTGCGGGTGACCCTGCTGGCGGTGCCCTACAGCGAAACATTGTGCTGGCGTCCGCCGCTGCTGCCGCGCCCGAAGGTGACTGGCACCATGACGGCGCGGGTGACCAGCGCGAAAGCGAATGATATCTACGCCTGGCAGGATGCGTCCGGCCTGTACCGGGTGAAATTTGACGCTGACAGAGATGAGAAAGGGCAGGGTCAGGAAAGCATGCCGGTGCGTCTCGCCAAACCCTACGGCGGCGACGTGTACGGCTTTCACTTCCCGCTGATCCAGGGCACGGAGGTGGCGATTGCTTTCCACGAAGGCGATCCCGACCGGCCGTATATTGCGCATGCGTTGCATGACTCGCGGCATGTCGACCCTGTGACGGAGAAAAACAGCACCCGCAATGTGATTCGTACTCCGGCCAATAATAAGCTGCGAATGGAGGATAAGCGCGGCGAGGAGCATATCAAGCTCAGCACCGAGTACGGCGGCAAGACGCAGCTGAACCTGGGGCATAACGTGAATGCGCAGAGGGAGTTGCGGGGCGAGGGGGCGGAACTGCGTACGGATAAATGGGTGAGCATCCGGGGCGGTGCGGGAGTGTTTATCAGTGCGGATAAACAGCCTTCGGCAGGCGACAGGATGCTGGCAATGGAGGAGGCGATTGCGCAGCTTGAAAATGCCCTGGGTATTGCGAAAAGCCTGGCGTCGGCAGCGGAATCGGCTCAGGCCCTGCCATCGGATACCGGCAACCAGCAGACGCTGAACGATGCGCTGAAAGAGCTGGCGCAGCAGGGGATAGTGCTGAATGCGCCGCAGGGCGTGAGCATCAGCAGTCCGCAGGCGGTACGGTTGTCTTCGGGTAGCGCCAGCGTGGGGATTGTGTCACAGCAGAATACGGACATCAGTGCGCTGAAACGTTTTACGGTGGCGGCGGGAGAAGCCGTCAGCCTGCTGGCGCGAAAGGCGGGGATGAAGCTGTTTGCGGCGAAGGGAAAGATGGAAATCCAGGCGCAGGATGATGCGCTGGAGGCGACGGCGAAAAAGGATATCACCGTGACCAGCGTGGAAGGGCGAGTGGAAATCACGGCGGCGGAGGAACTGGTGGTGAACTGTGCGGGAGCGTATATCAGGCTAAGTGGTGGCAATATCGAGCTGGGCTGCCCGGGGAATATTCTGCTGAAATCGGCCAATGTGCAGAAAATGGGCGCAGCTGATTATGATGCAAACAAACCTGAGCTTCCCGTCGGTTTCAGTGAGTTTTTTACTGCAAAAGATGAAGAGTCCGGGGAGATTTTACCTTTTACCCGGTACAGGATAACAACCGGTGAAGGTAAAGTATTTGAAGGCAGGACCGATGCGGAAGGTAAAACTGTTGCAGTTTATACTGCCCTGCCTGATGCCCTGCATATAGAATTACTTTAAAGAATGAAGGAATAGCATATGGCTACCGGAGAAGAGAAAAGTAAAACATCGGTACAAGGGACGGGAACGGTTGTAAAAGGAAAATATGGCCCAGAATGTTATTTTCACCCAGGTAGCGCAACATTGCTTTTTCTGGAGGCTTCAGATACTAAAATTATCGAACAGGAGCATGATTTTCTGTCTGGCTTGCTTGAAACTCAGAAACAGGCGCAAAAAAATCTTGATGATATTAATTTTGAAGCAATCACTCAGGCAGGCAGAGTGCCAGCAAGAAAATTTGAAAGTGAAATCACTAAAGCCTATGAAGCCTTAAACAAAGCAAATCAGGCTTTGCGGAAAGAGCTTATGTCACTAACAGCGAATCCTCCGGAGGGGGAATTGCTTAATGATAAAATGAAAGATACTGCCATTGGTATAATGGAACTTATTCCGCTTAAAAATAACACAGTGAAAGGGTTCAAGAAAACTTATGTGCGTTCCGATAAAATAAAACACCAGTGGCGAACATATAAGCTCAGCGAAGTTGATAAAGAAAGTGGTGAAGCCAGTTTCATAAAATATAAAAACAAAACTATTGTTTCTCAGGATGCGAATGGTAATCAGGTTAATAAAACCATACGTCAGGGAAAAATAGATACAGCAGAACTAAAAAAACAACTAAGTAACGTACCTGTTTCACTGAAATTCGATCTTGTTGACGATACGAATGTTATTGTCAGTCACTGGGCAGAGGAAATGAACAAATCTCTGACCTGGCCAAAGGGGGATGGTAAAGTCGACGAATCTGTTTATCACCAGTATGTTGATATTAGCGCGCAGGCTCAACTGATGCGCTACAGCCATGGAGGGGGTGCATCAGCGGAATATAATCCGTCAGAAAAAAAACTGGAGGGCAAAATAGAAGGTCATGCCAGTTTTGCACTGGGGGAGGCGAAGGCCGAAACGGCCCTGTACCTGCCGGACAGGTTAGGTGTCAGCCTTTTATTTCCGGCGAAAAAAGTGACTCCACAGACACCGGATGGTGTCTGTAATATGGGAGCGCTGCGTTTTGCCATGAAACTGGTATTGTCAGGTAGCGTTGGTGCCAGTGCTGCAATTGAATTAGGGGTGACAGTAGACTGGAGTGGAGAAATGGGAAAGGGCTATGGCATTAAAGGCCGTCCTGCAACCCTGACTGCCCCACCGTTACCAGGACAGCAGCAGGTGAATTTAAAGACCTCAACAATACCTGAAGCACAGGGGGGAGGTGAAATTGGTGTTTTTGTTGGTGCTCAGGCGGGAGGCAATATTAGTGGAGCCATTGAGTGGTTTGACCCGCATCCTGATGATACGCCAGTGGCTATAGGTGTTGAGAAAGATAACAAACCCATTGTCAATAAAGAGAAGAAGTTTGCCGCGATAGCCAAACTGGAAGCAGGGATGACGGTGCAGGCAGGCGCTGGGGGAAGTGGATTTTTTTATATCACCTATATTCAGGGACGTTTTCGTATTTACTGTAAAGCGGCTTTATGTTGGGGAGTGGGAGCTAAAGGGGACGTCGGTTTTGAAGTTGATGGCAGCAGCTTTGCGGCTTTTATGAAGAGTTTTATGTTTATGCTAAGGAATGTGGATTATCAGAAGTTAGAAGATATGATGGGAGAGAATGCTTTTAGAGGATTATGTGCAATCCCAATAATTATAGCAGCAGAAGGAATACAAGCACTGGAGAAAAGATATAATCAAGTTGTGGATATATTGGACAGCTTAAGAGTAGATCTTCTGGAAGAAAATAAACGTGTGGATTTGATGAGCAGTATTTTGTCTAATCCGGATCAGCTAAAATATACTCCTCCAGAAACAAAAGGGGCAGTGATTGCCACATTAATTGACAGGGACTGGATGGACTGGCTTGACCCTCGCAATCAGAATAATGATTTTTTTTCCATTAACAGCTGGAAGCTTGGTCCTTTAAAGAGACGAAAACAAGCGGTGTTTATGGCGCTGAAGTGGATACAAAGTCAGGCAGATTATAACAATGTCATGCAGCATTTGACGTTGTCGCCAGGGGAGAAGAAAGGTAATAAAGAATTGAATGAAAAAGATGTGATTAAGTTTTTAGGCATTGGAGAACGAAAATTGTTTTTCTATACCAATTATGGCGAAAAGCTCACCTTATTGCATAATAACCTTCCGGTTTCCGTTGGCCCGGATGAACCATTTAGACCTATTCCGGATATCCTGATGTCAGAATATCTTGCCATGATCGACGACCAGCATCCGACGGGTACAATGACTGCCTGATGCAATGGCTGAGGTGATAAGATGAGAAAATTAATCGTAGTTGCTTCCGTTGCTGCCGGTTTACTGACCGGGTGCGATCAGGGAAATACCACCGGGAGTGAAAAAGCAGCTAAAGCACTTGTGGATAAATCGGTCTCTAATATGGTCCCCGTTCAGGGTGGTGAGTTTTTAATGGGTGATTTTGGTCCATTAGTTGGTCAAAAATTACCTTTCAGCATACAACAGGATGATAAAACTTTACATAAGGTTATTTTAAGTGATTTTTCGATATCAAAATATAAAGTCACTAACGATGATTTTAATGTTTATTTGAAAGTAACAGATAAAAAAAATCCACCTGTGGATATACTGGCAAAACGTCATCCTTCTCTGCTAAAGGGGGATTATCCTGCAGGTGTTATCTGGCAACAGGCAAAAGATTATTGTCAGTGGTTAGGTAAAAAATCCGGTAAAAAAATTGATTTGCCGACAGAGGCGCAATGGGAGTTTGCAGCAAGGTCCAGAGGTCAGTATCTTCCGTTTGCTACTAACAATGGTGAGTTTTCACCAGGAAAAAATGTCCCAAGCCAGGATGAACTGAATAAATACACTGACGGGATGGGGCTTCCCATTTATCCAGTAGGTAAATACCCATCAAATCCCTTAGGGCTGTATGATATGGGATTGAGTGGTTCAGAATGGACCAATGACTGGTATGCAGCAGATTATTACTCCAACTCTCCGGTAAAGAATCCTCAGGGACCAGAGCAAGGGACCGAGAAAGTGTTGCGTGGGAATGTTGGCGGCGACAGACAGTACGCATTGACTATGTTTAGACAATCTGCTTCACCACTCCCAGAAGAAGTTGATGGTGACTATGAAAAATATGGTGTTGGTCCGCAGTATGTATTTCGTTGTGTCGTTAATAAATAATGTGTGATGCCATCTCTTATTTTAACCGAGTCAGAATGCTCAACGAATATTCAGCTGAACCGGATAGGATATTTAATCTATCCCGGATTTCCTGATGTCAGAATATCTTGCCATGATTGATGAGCTGCACCCGACGGGGACAATGACTGCCTGATGCAAAGGCTTAGGTGATAAGATGAGAAAATTAATCGTAGTTGCTTCTGTTGCCGCCAGTTTACTGCTCGGGTGCGACCAGAAGAGTACTGACAAGCGTGAAACCTTGTCTGAAGCGCTTGTTGCTAAGTCGCTCTCTAACATGGTTCCCGTTCAGGGCGGCGAGTTTTTAATGGGGGATTTTGGCCCATTAGTCGGTGAAAAACTGCCTTTCAGCATAAACCAGGATGACAAGGTATTACATAAGGTTGTATTAAGCGATTTTTCGATATCAAAGTTTAAAGTTACCAACGATGATTATAATAAATATCTGCAGATAACAGGAATGAAAAAACCTCCCATTAATATTCTGGTAAAAGAGTACCCATCCTTGCAAAAAGGTGATTACTCTGTTGGTGTGACCTGGCAACAGGCAAAAGATTATTGTCAGTGGCTAGGTAAGGAGTCCGATAAAAATATTGATTTACCGACAGAAGCACAATGGGAATATGCGGCAAGGTCAAGAGGGCAGTATCTTCCTTTTGCGACTAATAATGGAAATTTCGAGCTTGGTTCTAATATACCTGAACAAAAGAAATTAGATGAATACACAGATGGTTATGGTTTTCCTATTTATCCAATTGGGAAATATCCTCCGAATCCGCTAGGTTTATACGATATGGGGCTAAGTGGAGCCGAATGGAGTAATGATTGGTATTCAACTGATTATTATTCCCACTCCCCTGTTTATGATCCTCAAGGTCCAGTTAAAGGTAATGAAAAAGTTTTAAGGGGGTATGTTGGCGGAGATCGTCAGTATGCCTTGACTATATTCAGGCAATCGTCACAACCTGTGCCAAAATTTGCTGGGCGTGATGATTATCAAAAGTTTGGAGTTAGTCCTCTTTTTGTATTTCGTTGCGTTATTAATAAATGATATCGTTTGACTGTAATACTATATTATAGTCGGAACGCTCAATGAATATAATATTCCGCTGGACAGCCTGTTTAAACCTGTCCCGGATAGCCTGATGTCAGAATATCTTGCCATTATCGACGACCAGCACCCGACGGGGACAATGACTGCCTGATGCAAAGGCTTAGGTGATAAGATGAGAAAATTAATCGTAGTTGCTACTGTTGCCGCCAGTTTTCTGCTCGGGTGCGACCAGAAGAGTACTGACAAGCGTGAAACCTTGTCTGAAGCGCTTGTTGCTAAGTCACTCTCTAACATGGTTCCCGTTAAGGGCGGCGAGTTCTTAATGGGGGATTTTGGGCCGTTAGTCGGTGAAAAACTGCCTTTCAGCATAAACCAGGATGATAAGGTATTACATAAGGTTGTGTTAAGTGATTTTTTAATATCAAAATATAAGGTTATTAATAAGAATTATAAAGAGTATTCAAAACTTACTAATAAAAGAGCACTGCCAGTAGGTCCATTTATGAAAAATCATCCATCTTTATTATCCGATGATTATTCAGCAAATGTGACCTGGCAACAAGCAAAAGACTATTGTCAGTGGTTAGGTAAGGAGTCCGGTAAAAAAATTGATTTGCCGACAGAGGCGCAATGGGAGTATGCAGCAAGATCCAGAGGGCAGTATCTTCCGTTTGCTACCAACAATGGTGAGCTTTTACCCGGGAAAAATTTCCCGAACCAGGACGAACTGGATAGTTATACTGATGGTATTGGGCTTCCTTTTTATCCAATAGGGAAGTTCCCGCCAAACCCCTTAGGTCTGTATGATATGGGACTCAGTGGCTCTGAATGGACCAATGACTGGTATGCAGCAGATTATTACTCTCATTCTCCGGTAAACGATCCTCAGGGGCCTGCGCAGGGTACTAAAAAAGTCCTGCGCGGGAATGTTGGCGGTGACAGACAATACGCTTTAACCGTGTTCAGACAATCAGATTTGCCAGTTCCAAAGATCAATAAAGACGATGATTATGAAAAATATGGTGTTGGTCCGCAGTATGTTTTCCGTTGCGTCATCAATAAATAATGTCGTTTGGTGGTGACATATATCATTTTAACCGGAGCAACAACGTTGAATGAATGTTCCAATAAACCGGAGAGACTATTTAAACCTGTCCCGGATAGCCTGATGTCAGAATATCTTGCCATGATCGACGACCAGCACCCGACGGGGACAATGACTGCCTGATGCAAAGGCTTAGGTGATAAGATGAGAAAATTAATCGTAGTTGCTTCTGTTGCCGCCAGTTTACTGCTCGGGTGCGATCAGGGAAATACCACCGGGAGTGAAAAAGCAGCTAAAGCACTTGTGGATAAATCGGTCTCTAATATGGTCCCTGTTCAGGGTGGTGAGTTTTTAATGGGTGATTTTGGTCCATTAGTTGGTGAAAAATTACTTTTCAGCATACAACAGGATGATAAAACTTTACATAAGGTTATTTTAAGTGATTTTTCGATATCAAAATATAAAGTCACCAACGATGATTTTAATGTTTATTTGAAAGTAACAGATAAAAAAATCCACCCTGTGGATATACTGGCAAAACGTCATCCTTCTCTGCTAAAGGGGGATTATCCTGCAGGTGTTATCTGGCAACAGGCAAAAGATTATTGTCAGTGGTTAGGTAAAAAATCCGGTAAAAAAATTGATTTGCCGACAGAGGCACAATGGGCGTTTGCAGCAAGATCCAGAGGTCAGTATCTTCCGTTTGCTACTAACAATGGTGAGATTTCACCAGGAAAAAATGTCCCCAGCCAGGATGAACTGAATAAATACACTGATGGGATGGGGCTTCCCATTTATCCAGTAGGTAAATACCCATCAAATCCCTTAGGCCTGTATGATATGGGACTGAGTGGTTCAGAATGGACCAATGACTGGTATGCAGCAGATTATTACTCCAACTCTCCGGTAAAGAATCCTCAGGGACCAGAGCAAGGGACCGAGAAAGTGTTGCGTGGGAATGTTGGCGGCGACAGACAGTACGCATTGACTATGTTTAGACAATCTGCTTCACCACTCCCAGAAGAAGTTGATGGTGACTATGAAAAATATGGTGTTGGTCCGCAGTATGTATTTCGTTGTGTCGTTAATAAATAATGTGTGATGCCATCTCTTATTTTAAAAAATCGGTGGCGTTCAACATATAAGGTTTTTTATAATGGATGGTAAAATCATGTACAGTAGTGAAATTATTTCATCGTCATCAACGATGATTGTCAACGGAAAAAAGTGGTGCTCATTAAAAATCTGAAAGAAGAGATGTTAAGGTTTGAAGATGAAGCCAAAACTGACTGGCTGTTTCCTAATCCTATGCCGTTTGGTCTGGAACGAGTTATGACTCAGCAGTGAGTGCGGGCTTATCTAGGATTTCCGATGGTTTATGTTGAAGCAAAAATTGTTATGACTGCTTATAGGGGGGGAAGAGATATATACCTTACCTGTTCCTCATCAAAATAGTTCTGTCGGATTTACCTATAACAAGGATTTATTTGCAGAAACCGTGATTTTTAATCCACTGAAGCGAGCAAAGGGGATTCATATTGCGCTGGAGAAAAAGCGACTTGGTGGCAAATGAATATTGATATCGAACACTTGTGAAGCAATTAGGTAAACCTTATCAGGATATTTATGAACAAGGTTTAATTCCCTACAAAACAAAACCAACGATTACTGTTAGTGATGATATTTCCAGGCTGGATATGAGGCGAGAAGGAATATTTTCATCTTTTATCAATAACCAGAAAAAATCTTGAGGAAGTAACTTTGCGGTTAGAAGATGAAAAAAAACGGCTTGGTTATTTCCTAATCCGCTGCCATTTAGTCTTGCACCAGTAATGACGCAGCGATGGATGCGCGAACGCTTTGGATTTCCCATAGGTTATGGCGAACGCAAAACGATAGAGAGCTATAGTCGTCGTATTAGCGAGGTATACCCACTGTTGCCACCTAATCAGAAAATGTCTGTTTTATTTGCTTATAATTCTGATTATTTTGTTGTTAGTGTATTTTTTATTGTATAGAGCATGCAATAGAAATTAAGGCGGATCTCGCGAGTATAAGGTCGTCTGGCAATTGGCGTTCGAAGTGAAAAGTTATTAATGTAGGGGATATCACCTGGGGAAGAAGTATATATTAAGTAAAGAGAGGTGTGCAGATATTCCAGATATTATTTTATGTTTATTATTCTTTGTTTGATAGGAGTAGCCGGTTTTTGTCTGTTATTAAATGTTATTGCCTCACTCTTTAGGTTGAAATAGATGCGATTGAGTATTCTAATTAATAACTACTGTATCGCTGATATATAAAAGGAAATTCAATGTCCAAAGGTTTTGTATTACTCGGCGATAAAACCACGCACGGCGGTGCTGTTATTTCCGCATCCTCCACCATGATTGTAAATGGAAAGCCTGTAGCGCTGGTGGGGGATAAAGTCAGCTGCCCGATTCCGGGACATGGCACTAATGCCATTATTGAGGGAGCGCCGGAATGGTCTTCCGATGGTAAAGCCATCGTGGTCGATGGCTGCAAATGTCAGTGCGGTTGCCAGGTGATTTCCGGCGCGCCGGAATGCGCGATAGGATAAAAAATGGGCTGGGTACGAACAAAAGCATTGACCATGGAGCAGCCATCGGCTCCTTCACTGACCCGATGGCTGTTTGCCGGTGTACTGATGGCGATTATCGGTGTCCTGCTCTTTATCCTCCATGCTTCCGGCACCGTAAAAATTCTCTCAGTGATAAATATCTGGTGGGTATCCCTGATGCCTGCAGGATGCTGGTTGCTGATTTTTTGTCTGCGTTGCTACCTGTGGGACAGGGATCTGAAAGCGCATCAGTTCTTGCTGAAAGAGGCGGAATACGGACAGCAGAGGTGGGAAGACTGGGCCGGGCGCTGGCTGGCCGTTCTGGGCAGTGCAGTGCTGTTGCCGGATCATTTTTCTGCGGCGCATTGGGGGAGTGAGCGGCCTCAGCAATACGGACTTACCCGCAGGATTAATTACCTTCCGGTAGAAGAGCCCGTGCAGTTGAGTGCGATGCATGCGCTGCTGACCAGTATAGAAGAGCGCGTGCAGTGCCTGCCGGAAGAGCTACCGCTGTATGTCACCCTGATCACGGATAATCCCTCGCCTGAGCTGACCAGCAGTTTCAGTAATCTCTGGAAAGAACACATTCCTGGCCGCGCCGTGCCTGATGATATTACCGTTACCGGCTCATTCTCACTGTCGGAAGTGGAGGAGCGCCTGAAGCAGCCTGTACTGACGGTCAATTTACTCCTGGTCATCCAGCTCAACGGTGGTACAGCATACTCCGACGGGCTGGCCGTGCTGCTGCTGACCAGCGATGATGTGGCGCAAAAATACCATCTGCCGCACTCATCACGGCTGTTACGTCCTATGCCCTTAGATATGACGAACTTTGAAGACGATATCACCCTGTTTCTGGAAACCCAGACTGTCGCCTGTCAGACGCCCTCCGTTATCGGGGACGCAAAAAAATGGACGGAAAGAAGCGCCGCGCTTATCACGCAGGGCGGCAAAATGCATACCCCATGGAAAGCTGAAGATATCGCGCTGCTGGAAAAATGGTGCGGTATTCCGGGACCCGCAGCGCCCTGGCTCCTGGCCGCCCTGGCAGCCGATCTGGTCAGCCTCCGTAAACAGCCCCTGCTGGCGTTATTTTCCAGCGAACAGGAACATTTTATCAGTACCATCACCCCAGGGAGTGAAGATGAATATACCGGGTAATGGCCTGGGCCGGTTTGGCCTGGCCGGGCTTACGTTGGCCGGGATGGCTGCAATATGGTGGGGGATCACCCGCTATGGCGGCATGCTGAATATCAATACGCGGGGCGAGCAGGTACTGGCGTTTGTCCTGGTCTGTCTGGCGTTGGTATTTGTTTTTTACCTTCCTGCAATGTCCCGCCGTGTGAAGGAGAGTTTATATCGCCGGCAGTCGCAGCAGGCCAGCGTCTTACCCGGCGAAGAAGGGCGCGTGGCGCTGACACCTCCCCATCATATTACGGTGGGGGAAATTCGCCAGACTCTACGCTATCAGTATGGACGCGCCTGGTCCCGCAAAGTCCGTATTCTGCTGATAATTGGCTCAGTCAGAGACGTAGAACAACTGACCCCAAAGCTCACGCAGGAACTCTGGCAGGAAGA
This sequence comes from Klebsiella sp. D-Nf1, assembly GCF_002810515.1. NCBI lineage: Bacteria > Pseudomonadati > Pseudomonadota > Gammaproteobacteria > Enterobacterales > Enterobacteriaceae > Klebsiella > Klebsiella sp. D-Nf1. Next base: position 1,690,433 of record NZ_PIOK01000001.1, on the reverse strand, counting down.
TCAGGGTACATTATTGCTGTGGGGTGGAGACCCTGGGGCAGCGGTAGATAACGCCTGGTTCACAGCGCTGCGTAAACTGCGTTATCGCCCGGCTGATGGTATGGTGTGGGTAACATCGGGCTTTGACGGCGTTTTGACAACGATGAACAGAACGAAGCCCAGGCTCACGCCAGATGAAATGGACAGTGTGTCTCACTCTCTAAAGCTACGCTACGAAGCTCTTGGCTGGAAACTACCCCTATACGTCTGGTCGCTGTATGAGGGGGGCAACGAAAAAAATGGACGTATCACTCAGCCTGTAGGCTGCCTGTTACCTGCAGGTAGTACGCCGCAAATAGTTGCCGAACAGTTCACTGCCCTGGCGCCGTTACTGATAGAGCAGGGCATCCAGCAGATATGCGGGCAACCACAGCACAATTTTTTACTCGCGCTGGCCGATCAGTTGACCCGTAAACCGGAAACGGTGACGGAGCCGTTATCGGTACTGCTTAATCCTTACCGCCCGCAGCCGCTGGCCGGAGTGGTATTTAGTGAGGCGTCAGTAGAGGCTGGTCGCAGTGTCCGTCATCACTGGGGACGGGATAACCGCTGGGAAACGATACCAGACTCAGTGCTGTGGTTGCCAGCCGGTCTACGTCCGCGCAAACAGGGAGTCAACTGGATGCGTGGGATGAGCGTGGCAACTGCCGCCCTGATGTTACTTTGGGCCGCCACTCTGCTGGTCTCTTTTATCGCCAACCGCGAGCTGGTGGCGACCGCACAGCAGCAGGTGCAGCAGGCCTCGGCGGGAAAACAGCCGCTGGCCGTACGCCTGCATGCGCTCTCCGCGTTACAGAAAACGTTTTCTAAACTGGAATACCGCTCGCAGCACGGCGCGCCGTGGTACTTCCGCGCTGGCCTCAGTCAGAACGATGACCTGCTGGCGGCGCTGTTTCCGCGCTACGGAGAGAGGGCGCAGCCGCTGCTGCGCGATGCGGCAGCAGCGCACCTTCAGCGGCAGCTGAACACCTTCGCACAGCTGCCGCCGGACAGCCCGCTGCGTGAGAAGATGACGAAGACCGCTTACGACCAGTTGAAACTGTACCTGATGCTGGCCCGCCCGGAGAGAATGGATGCTGCGTGGTTTGCGGGAGCGTTGATGCGCGAGTGGCCGCAGCGTTCCGGCGTGGCGGACGGCGTCTGGCAGGGAAGCGGCCCTTCGCTGCTGGCATTTTACGCCGCCAGCCTGGTGTCGCATCCGCAGTGGCGTCTGCCTGTCGATGACGGTCTGGTCAGCCAGGCGCGCACACGGTTAATTCGACAGCTGGGCCAGCGCAACAGTGAGTCCACGCTTTATCAGAAGATGCTCGCGCAGGTGGCGAATCAGTATGCCGATATGCGCCTGGCGGATATGACTGCGGACACCGATGCTTCGCGTCTGTTCAGCACTGATGAGGTGGTGCCGGGAATGTTTACCCGTCAGGCCTGGGAGCAGACCGTGCAGCCGGCCATTGAGAAAGTGGTCGCGGAGCGCCGCGATGAAATGGACTGGGTGCTGAGCGACACGAAGCAACCTGCCGCGCAATCGACGTCGCCGGAAGCCTTGCGAGCCCGGCTGGCGGAGCGTTATTTCGCTGATTTCAGCGGCGCCTGGCTGGATTTTCTCAACAGCTTACGCTGGCAGCGCGCGGCGACCCTCTCCGATGCCATCGACCAGCTGACCCTGATGGCCGATGTGCGCCAGTCGCCGCTGGTGGCGCTGATGAACACCCTGAGCGTGCAGGGGCGAACCGGCCAGACCGGGGAAGCCATCGCCGATTCGCTGGTCAAATCGGCCAGGCAGCTGTTCAACCGTGACAACCCGCCCGCCATCGATCAACAGTCCGGCGCGCGCGGTCCTCTGGATGCCACCTTCGGGCCCGTACTTGCGCTACTGGACAATCGCGACGGCGGGACGCCCACCAGCCGTCTTAGCCTGCAGACCTTCCTGACCCGCGTCACCCAGGTGCGTCTGCGCCTGCAGCAGGTCACCAACGCCACCGACCCGCAGGCGATGACCCGCCTGCTTGCGCAGACGGTGTTCCAGGGCAAGGCTGTGGATTTAACCGAAACGCGCGACTATGGCAGCCTGGTGGCGGCGGGACTGGGCCAGCAGTGGAGTGGTTTTGGACAGACGCTGTTTGTTCGCCCGATGGAGCAGGCCTGGCAGCAGGTGCTGGCTCCGGCGGCGGAAAGTCTCAACGCCCAGTGGCGCAGCGCGGTGGTGGAAGACTGGAATAGCGCTTTTGGCGGCCGCTACCCCTTTAAAAATACCAGCAGTGAAGTCTCTCTGCCGCTGCTGGCAAAATATCTCAATAGCGAGACCGGGCGCATCGCCCGCTTTCTGCAGACCCGGCTGAACGGCGTACTGCATAAAGAGGGGAGCCGCTGGATGGCGGACAGTATCAATGCCCAGGGGCTGATGTTTAACCCGGCCTTTCTGCAGGCGATGAATACCCTGAGCCATCTCTCCGACGTCGCGTTCGCCAACGGCGAAGCGGGTTTGCATTTTGCGCTTCGCCCCGGCACCGCGGATGGCGTGATGCAGACGGAGCTGGTCATTGACAGTCAGAAACTTGTCTATATGAACCAGATGCCGGCCTGGCGGCGGTTCAGCTGGCCCGCCGACACCGAAGCGCCGGGTGCCAGTCTGAACTGGATCAGTACCCGGGCGGGCACCCGCCAGTATGGCGATTTCCCGGGCGCCTGGGGCTGGATCCGCCTGCTGGATAAGGCGGTGGTCAGCGCTTATCCCGGAACGAGCAGCAGCTGGAGCCTGAGCTGGAAAGCGCCGGATGGTCTGTTGCTGAACTACACCCTGCGTACCGAGGCGGGGGAAGGACCGCTGGCGCTTTTGGCCCTGCGAAACTTTACGCTACCGGAGACGATATTCAGCGTGCGCGCGCCTGCTGAGCGTGTTCCGCTGACCGACGATATACCCGGCGAAGAGGGATACTGAAACCGCCTCCCTCACTGATTCGCGTTGACCTGCGACGCCGGGCCTCCTCTGCTCATGGCCGCCCGGCGGCCAACTAATCTGACCGCGCAGCCATGCTGCGTGTCTCCCTGTAGACGAATAAGGGAATATTCATAATGGACGATTTAACCCTGCGATATTTTGACGCTGAAATGCGCTACCTGCGCGAGGCTGCAAAAGCGTTCGCGCAGGCTCACCCCGATCGGGCGGCGATGCTGGATCTCGATAAAGCCGGCACGCCGGACCCTTACGTTGAGCGCCTGTTTGAAGGCTTTGCCTTTTCCGTAGGTCGCTTGCGCGAAAAAATTGATGATGATCTGCCGGAGCTGACCGAGGGGCTGGTCAGCATGCTGTGGCCGCACTATCTGCGCACCATTCCGTCGCTATCGATCGTGGCGCTGACCCCAACGCTGCCGGCGATGAAGATGGTGGAAACGGTGCCCGCCGGGTTTGAGATAAGCTCCCGCCCACTGGGGCCGAAAAATACCGTGTGCCGGTACCGAACCACCCGCGATCTGACGCTTAACCCGCTGGCGTTAGAGGAGGCGGTGATGACGGCAGAGCCGGACGGACGTTCGGTCCTGCGGCTACGCTTCACCTGTAGCGAGCTGGCGGACTGGTCGCAGACCGATCTCCGCCGCCTGCCGCTGTACCTGGGGGAAGACGCCGTTACCGGCAGCGCCCTCCATCTGTGGCTGACCCGACGCCAGGCCGCGCTGTACCTGCGCCTGCCGGGTCAGACAGAGCGGGTAAGCCTCGACGGCTATTTTTCCCCGGGGGGATTCAGCGAGGAGGATCGTTTATGGCCGAAAGGGGAGAGCGCTTTCAGCGGCTATCAGTTGCTGCTCGAGTACTTCACCTTTCGCGAAAAATTTATGTTCGTGCAGCTAAATGGCCTGGAAAACATCACCCTGCCGGCGGGGATATCGCATTTCACGCTTGAGGTGGTGTTCAGCGAGGTCTGGCAAAGCGATTTACCCGTCAGCGCAAGCAGCCTGCGCCTGCACTGTGTCCCGGTGATTAACCTGTTTACCCTCGAGGCCGATCCGTTGACCATCAGCGGCCTGGAGAGCGAATACCTCCTGCGTCCGAAGCGCCTGCAGGACGGGCATACCGAAATCTATTCTGTTGACAGCGTGACCGGCTCCGGGCGCACCGGGGAGGCACGCTATGTGCCTTTCACCCGCTTTCGTCACCAGGGGGGAATGATGCGTCGCCATGCGCCGGAGCGCTACTACCACACCCGCGTCAAACGGGGCGTCACCGGCATGCACGATACCTGGCTTATCCTCGGCGGACAACAATGGGAGACCGACCGGGCGCTGGCGCGGGAAACGGTCTCCTTGCGCATCACCGGCACTAACGGCCAGCTGCCGCGCCGGGCGCTACAGAGCACGCTGCTGGATCGCTGTGAGTCGATATCAGCCACGTCGCTTACCGTGCGCAATCTCTGTAAGCCCACGTTGCCGGCCTATCCACCGTCGGAAGACCGCTATCACTGGCGGGTCATGAGCCATCTGGGCACCCGTTTTCTCAACATGATGAGCAGCGCCGAGGTGCTGCGCGGCACGCTGTCGCTCTACAACTGGCGGGAGGATGAGCTCAATAATCGCCGTCTGGACGCCATTCTGGCGGTCAGCCATCACCGAATTCAGCGTTTCGAGCAGGGCTTCTTGCTGCGCGGGCTGGATATCGAAGTGACGCTCGACGGCAGCGGATTTACCGGTGCGGGCGATGTCCACCTGTTTGGCGACATGCTCAACCACTTTTTCGCGCTGTATGCCGATATGAATCAGTTCAACCAGCTGACGCTCATTGTTCAACCTGAAGGGAAATGTATCCGGTGGAAAGAGAATCACAGTCTGCGCCTGCCCGGCTGATGGCGCAGCTCCGGCCTCAGTTGCCGTACATGAATTTTTACCGCTTCTGCCAGTTGCTGGAGAAGAACCATCCGAAGGCGCCGATCATCGGCAGCGGCTGGCTATTAGGTGATGAACCCATACGCTTTCGCCCGCATCCGGGGATGGGCTTTCCGGCTGGCGAAATCCGCGGAATGGACGATCCTGAACCGCCCCGACCGCCGGCGGTTCGCGTTGCTTTTATGGGGCTCTACGGCGTGGAATCCCCGCTGCCGACCCACTATAGCGATGACATTGCGCAACGGCGGGAAGGCGTCGAGGCGACCGAGGATTTTCTCGATATCTTTAACCATCGGCTGATCGCCCAGTATTACCGTATCTGGCGCAAATATTCCTACCCGGCAACCTTTCGGGCGGGGGGCACGGACAACACCTCGCAGTATCTGCTGGGCCTGGCGGGGCTGGGCATACCGGGATGTGCCGCCGTTGCCGCAGCGCCGCTGTCGCGATTTCTGGCGTTGCTGCCGGTGATGATGCTGCCAGGGAGATCCGGGGAAGGCATGGAGGCGCTGGTGGCGCTCCTGGCCCCGGGGACCCGGGCGACGGTGTACCACCACGATCCCTGCCGGATCCCCTTGTCGCAGCCGTTAACGATGAGCATCCGCCAGCCGGTTAGCCTGCAACATAGGCCAGTGATGGGAACTCACGCCACGGATGTGAACGGTCAGGTGTTGCTGCAGCTGGCGACGGAAAAGCCTGATGAGGTCCGCGGCTGGCTGCCTGGCGGCGAACTGTTCAGCGACCTGATGGCGCTCCTGCACGTCTGGCTCGGATCTCATCTCGACGTGCGGCTGCAGCTTTGCGTCGCCCGCCATTTACTGCCGGATGCGCAACTTTGCTGCCAGCAGGCGCGTGCCGTCCAGCTCGGGAGAACGGCTGTGCTGCAACCGCTGGATGCGCAAAAGCAGGCTGACGACAGGATCACGATTTATCTGGGGCGCTATCAGCGCGTCCGGGAAAATATCCACCGCAGGGAGAGCGATGAAGATGGCGATTACCGCAGTTAAATCCTCCGCCAGGTTGCTGGCATTCCTCATGGTTACCGTCTTAACCGGCTGCGGCCTGACGCAGACCGTAAAAGACGGCGCCGTTTCCGTGACCCAGTCCATTTTTTACCCCCAGGTGAAAACCCTGCATCTGGATCTTCGCGCCCGGGAAGGCGTCAATAACAACGCCAAAGGCGCTTCCCTGGCGACGGTGGTGCGTATTTACCAGCTTAAGGACCGGCAGGCGTTTGACAATACTGACTACCCGTCGCTGTTTGCCGGCGATGGCCAGGCGCTGCAGGCGGACCGGGTGGCGGAAAAAGATGTTCGCCTGCGTCCGGGCGAATCGGTGACCGTCGATATGCCCATGGAAACCCGCGCGCAGTTTGTGGCGGTGGCGGCCATGTTTATCGATCCAGACCTGACGCAAAACAGCTGGCGGCTGGTACTCACCCGGGACGATCTTGACCCGGCCAGGCCGCGCATTATCGAAGCCAGCCAAAACCAACTGACGCTGCAACCGCTTAAGGAGAAGTGAAAATGCCTCGTCCCTCCCTGTATGACATCCTGTACGGCAACTTCGCCGGCGGGCTTGATCTGAATACTGTCAGCGAAACGGATCAGGTCATCCTGTCGGTGCTCGATAACATGCAGCGCATCCTTAACTGTCGGGCCGGAACGCTGGCTCATCTGCCGGACTACGGCCTGCCGGATATGACCGCTATCCTCCAGGGCATGCCGGCGTCGGCGCACCAGCTGATGAGCACGTTGTCGGCGGTATTGCTGAAATACGAACCGCGCCTGCAGCGGATTGCGGTGGTGATGCTCGATCAGCATGCGCCCGGCGAACTGCGCTATGCCATTGATGCGGAGCTGAAGGATATTGGCCTGGTGCGTTACGGCACGGAGTTTATGCCTGAAGGCAGGGTGTTGATCCGCCACCTCAAACGTCAGCAGTACCTTGACGCCCGTTCCGCTCTCTAATCTCTCGCTGAAAGACATCATGATGACAACACACCACGACCGTCACTATAAAACCGGCGGCGACCCGCGCACGCTGGCTGATTTTATTGCCCTACGTGCGGAAATGAACAAGCTCAGCCACCCGGCGCGGCCGGATATTAACTGGCCGTATGCCGAGCAGCTTGCCCGCTCGCTGCTCGAGCATCACGGCGCGGATCTGCAGACTGTCGCCTGGTATACGCTGGCCCGCGCCCGGCTGGGCGGGCTGGCAGGGATCCACGAGGGACTGTCGCTAATGGAGTCGCTGCTGGCCCACCAGGGTAAAAACCTGTGGCCGCAGGCGCTCCCGGCCCGCGCAGAGATCTTCCGCACCCTGAGTAAGCGGCTGCGGCAGGTGATCCGCACTCTGAGTCTCGCCCCGGCGGATCTCGAGTCGCTTGATCAGGCTGAACGTTCGCTGCAAAGCTTCGACGCAGTGCTCCAGCGCTTTGAGATCGCGCCTGAAAACCCGCTGAGCGACCTGCGGGCGCTGTTGCACAGCACGGTAAGCCGCTTCGAGAATCTCGACCCTGCGCCAGCGCTCCCCACCGCGCCGCCGGTGGCGGTGTCTGACGCGGAACTTCCCGGCGCTCTGGTCAGCGAAGAGGATGCGGCAAAGGTTGAACCCGTGCCAGAACTAAAACGTAGACCAAAGGCTGAGCCGCTTGCGCCGCCTTTACCTGCAAAGCGGCCCGCGCCAGTGGTGGCGTCTTCTCCGGCACCCGCGCCGCGCTGGAAGCCGTTTGTCGCCGGGATGGTCACCATGCTGGCGGTGACGGGCATCGCCGTCGGTGGATGGCTGGCGTTGCGTCAGTCCGATTTACCGCCCATTTCGGTGACCCAAAATGTGATACCGGGCCTGCCGGGGGCATCTCCCCTGATGCCGGTGGATCTGCCTCAGACGCAGCGCCAGCTTGGCGAGCTCGCCCGCCTGGCGCCGGACTGGGCGGTAAGCTACGGCGACCAGCTGGTCCGGCAGGCCCTGAGTCGCTGGCCGGATCAAGCACAACCGCTGGCGCAGCAGTGGCGGCAGCAGTTGAGCGCTGCCGCATTGCCCGCGGAAAACCTCACCGGCTGGTCCGAGGGAATGCAGCAGCTGCAGCGGCTCGCCGGCCAGCTCAATGCCCTCGACGAGCAGAAGGGGAGATACCTCACGGTGAGCGAACTGAAAACCGCAGTGTTTGCCATCATGCAGTCGTTTAACCGCGCCGTTCCGCTGGAGGAGGAGCTACGCCAGCTGGTCGCGCTTCCCGTTGATCAACCCTGGCCTGCCGCCCGGGGAAGCCTCGCGGAGCTGCATCTGCAACAGCTGATCGTGGAGTATGCCCTGCTGAAGCGAAAGCAGTCGCCGCCCGCTGAGATCCCCCTACCGGTAAGCCCTCAGTGAGTGAGGCGGTGAAATAAAGTGTGCGCATGGCAACATTTTCTTTACATCATGATTGCAAGAACCGAACGCCCTTCGTAGTCTGAAAATGATTTAAATATACCATTTGTGTTTATATTGAAAATTTCATTTCGACCTCTGAGGGCATGCTATGAAGCACTGTAAAATCATCCTGTTAGTGGGGTTACTGGCCAGTTCCGCCTCGGCTTTGGCGGAGAAGATCGGCGTCTCAATGGCCTACTTCGATCAAAACTTTCTCACCATTATCCGCCAGTCCATTGAGAAAGAGGCCCGCGCCCGTCATGTCGACGTGCAGTTTGAAGACGCCCGCGGCGACACCGGACGCCAGGCCGACCAGGTGCAGAGCTTTATCGCCTCCGGCGTGGACGCGATCATCGTCGACCCGGTGGACTCCGCCAGCACCCCGCAGCTGACGAAGATGGCGCAGCAGGCCAAAATGCCGCTGGTGTATGTGAACCGGACGCCGGGGGATAAAACGTTACCGCCTGGCGTGGTGTTTGTCGGTTCGGACGAGCGGGAGTCCGGCACATTGCAGATGGAGGCGCTGGCGAAGCTGGCGAACTACAAAGGCAATGTCGCCATCATGATCGGCAATCTCACTGACGCCGGCGCGCTGCAGCGCACCAAAGACGTGGAGCAGGTGGTGGCCAAGTATCCGGCAATGAAAGTGGTGCAGAAACAGCCGGCCAACTATTCCCGCAGCGAGGGAATGGATCTGATGCAGAACTGGACAGGCAACGGGGAAGCGATTGATATTGTGGCGGCGAACAACGACGAGATGGCGATTGGCGCGGCGATGGCGCTGGAGAAGAGCCAGAAGAAGCTGTTGATCGGTGGGATCGACGCCACCCCGGACGGGCTGAAAGCCCTGGCCAGCGATAAGATCCAGGTGACGGTCTTCCAGGACGCCGTCGGTCAGGGCAAAACGGCCTTAGCGGTAGCGCTGAAGCTGATTAAAGGAGAAAAGGTCGAGTCTCATGTCTGGATCCCGTTTGAGTTAGTGACCAAAGAAAACATGCAGACCTATGTGGAAAAGAGTCATTAACGGCAAGGCGCACGTTAACGAACTTTGCTGATAAAACCGGGCTGATAATGTGACGCCCGGGCAACGAAACCGGAGGAAAAGACATGGCAACGGCAAGAAGCGGCTATACGCTGCAGGTGATAAAGGCAGGGCAGCAGGGACATGTTGAAATGAGGTGGGGGCATCTCGCGGAAGTTGATACGCGGGCGGCGGCGGCGGCCATCGTGCAGCAAATCGGGCGACCATCGTCAGCGGCGAGCCAGCAGGAGATCAGTCTGTCACTGACCAATGCCGCCAGCGGCATCTCGGTCGAGCTTCATCACCCGGCCTCCGGGGAAAGCGCCACCCCGGCTTTCATCGAGGGCGAGTTAAAGAAAATTGTGCAGATCGTTGATGGCTATGAGGCGGCTGAAGAGACCCATATTGTGGAGTAGCGTGCCGTCCGGGTAAAAAAAATCCACGCCGGAGCGTGGATTTTTATGGCGCGGTGGTGGCGAAAATGCCAGCCAGCGGGATCAGACGTTGAACAGGAAGTTCATCACATCGCCATCTTTCACGATGTAGTCTTTGCCTTCTGCACGCATTTTACCGGCTTCTTTTGCACCCTGTTCGCCTTTGTAGGTAATAAAGTCTTCATAGGCGATGGTCTGCGCGCGGATAAAACCTTTTTCGAAGTCGGTGTGGATCTTACCGGCTGCCTGCGGCGCGGTTGCCCCGACCGGGATGGTCCATGCGCGAACTTCCTTCACCCCTGCGGTGAAGTAGGTCTGCAGATTCAGCAGCTCGTAACCGGCGCGGATCACGCGGTTGAGGCCTGGCTCTTCGAGACCCAGCTCGGCCATAAACTCGTCGCGGTCAGCGTCGTCCAGCTCGGCAATATCGGACTCAACGGCGGCGCAAACGGCGACGACCACAGAACCTTCGGCGGCGGCAATTTCACGGACTTTATCGAGATAAGGGTTATTCTCGAAGCCGTCTTCATTGACGTTGGCGATATACATGGTCGGTTTCAGCGTCAGGAAGCTGAGGTATTTAATCGCCGCTTTGTCTTCGTCGGTCAGGTTTTTCAGTGAACGCAGCATGCCGGCATTTTCCAGCTGCGGCAGGCATTTTTCCAGCGCCGCCAGCTCAGCTTTAGCGTCTTTATCGCCGCCTTTAGCTTTCTTCTGCACACGGTGGATAGCGCGCTCGCAGGTGTCCAGATCGGAAAGTGCCAGCTCGGTGTTGATAACGTCGATGTCGTCAGCCGGATCCACTTTGTTGTTAACGTGGATAATGTTGTCGTTTTCAAAGCAGCGAACCACGTGACCGATGGCTTCGGTTTCACGGATGTTGGTCAGAAACTGGTTGCCAAGACCTTCACCTTTGGACGCGCCTTTCACCAGGCCCGCGATATCAACGAATTCCATCGTCGTCGGCAGGATGCGCTGCGGTTTGACGATTTCAGCCAGCTTGTCCAGACGCGGATCGGGCATCGGTACGACACCGGTGTTCGGCTCAATGGTACAGAAGGGGAAGTTGGCCGCTTCAATACCCGCTTTGGTGAGCGCATTGAACAGGGTGGATTTGCCGACGTTGGGCAAACCGACGATACCGCATTTGAATCCCATGATTTAAATCACCTTAATCTTTGGATAATCAACCTGTTATAAGCAACAGATTGCAGAAAATTGAATAGCTTTGCCTATTATACACGGTGCGCGGCAAAAATGCCGCACGACAACGGCTTATTGCGCCTTAAAGGCATGCAAACGGTTGGTGGCTTTGGTCAGCCCGTCCTTTAACCAGATTTCCGTGCAGCGCGCCGCTTCGTCTACGGCATCATCAATCAGTTTCTGCTCGCTGGCCGGCGGTTTGCCGAGTACAAAGCCGACAACCTTGTTTTTGTCACCCGGATGGCCGATCCCGACGCGTAAGCGGTGAAAGTTCGGGTTATTGCCGAGCTTACTGATGATGTCCTTCAGGCCGTTGTGGCCGCCATGGCCACCGCCAAGCTTGAATTTCGCCACCCCCGGCGGCAAATCCAGCTCATCATGGGCGACCAGAATTTCATCCGGGTTAATGCGATAAAAGGTCGCCATTGCAGCCACTGCTTTACCGCTGAGGTTCATAAACGTCGTAGGAACCAGCAGGCGAACGTCTTCGCCCGCCAGATTGATGCGCGAGGTGTAGCCGAAGAACTTGCTCTCTTCGCGCAGCGGCGCACGATGGCGATCCGCCAGTAAATCTACATACCAGGCGCCAGCGTTGTGCCGGGTGGCGGCATATTCCGCACCGGGGTTGGCCAGGCCGACAATCAGTTTAATGGTCACGTTTTCTATCCTGCATGGAGCATTCTCTGCCGCGTAGTGTACTGTCTGCGGGCGCGCTTGACAAAGTTCTGTCCACGAGACAATACCAGCATTGATGATTACCCACCTGAATCATTAGAATTTGATATTGTTCAGAGGCTTATTTGTAAATATTTGTCTAATCGGTGTTCACTAATGTGATCGTGGGCGCACTCCAGGGCAGGGACCCTGTCTATACTACACCTATAAGATTTGGGGATATTCCCTGGCAACCCAAAGTCCGGAGGTGACACATGAAACGCAAAAACGCTTCGTTACTCGGTAACGTACTCATGGGGTTAGGGTTGGTGGTGATGGTTGTGGGGGTAGGTTACTCCATTCTGAACCAGCTTCCGCAGCTTAACCTGCCGCAATTCTTTGCGCATGGCGCAATCTTAAGCATCTTCGTTGGCGCCGTGCTCTGGCTGGCCGGTGCCCGTATTGGCGGCCACGAGCAGGTCAGCGACCGCTACTGGTGGGTGCGCCACTATGATAAACGCTGCCGTCGTAATCAGCATCGCCACAGCTAACCGCAAAATGATTTTCCGCATCGGCCGGTAACGGCCGATGCATCTTCATGTTTTCGTTTCTTTCATCTTCGTTTTGTTCCCGTCGCCTTACACCCTGTTTTGTCCAGATATCGTCGTTGCCAATGTTGCCCGCAGACAAATATTGCACCCGGTTTTATGCTTGATCATGGCGTTATATCAGGCGGCGGCAGGCGCAGAGGCCTGCCGTCGGGGGATCACAGGTCAGCCAGCGCGGCCTGACGATCGGGGTAGAAGCTCAGGCGTCCGGGCAGCGGCTTGACGCCGGCGCGCGCTAAGGTGCGCAGCGGCTGAAACTCGAGGTTAGATACGCGCAGCTCACAGCCTTCCGGCAGTTTGTTCACAAAGCGCTGGAAGGCATCCAGGCCGCCGGCGTCGAGAACCGGCACCGCGTCCCACTTCAGCACCACGATGCGCTTGCCGGCGATCCGGGTCTCCAGGTCGTTGAACAAGCCCTCGGCGGCGGCAAAGAACAGTGGGCCAATCACCCGCAGCACCAGCACATCGTCTGGCACCTCGACGTTGACTGGCGCCAGATGGGTCATGCGTGCGATACGACGCATAAACAACAGCGAGGCCAGTACGATCCCGACGCTGATAGCAATCACCATATCAAACAGCACCGTCAGCGACATGCACATCAGCATCACCACGATATCGTCTTTCGGCGCGTGGCGCAGCAGATTGATGACTTTATGCGCCTCGCTCATGTTCCATGCCACCATCAGCAGCAGGGCGGCCATCGCCGACAGCGGCAGCCAGGAGAGCAGCGGGGCGAGGATCAGCAGCGCCAGGATCACCAGCAGGGCGTGGATCACGGCGGCCACCGGCGATGTGGCGCCGGCGCGGACGTTCGCCGCCGAACGGGCAATCGCCGCGGTGGCAGTGATCCCGCCGAAGAACGGCGCGACAATGTTGCCCAGCCCCTGGCCAATCAGCTCGCTGTTGGCTTTGTGCTTGGTACCGGTCATGCCATCGAGCACCACCGCGCACAGCAGAGATTCAATGGCCCCGAGCATCGCCATTGAGAAGGCGGCAGGCAGCAGAGCCTGCAGCGAGGCCCAGCTCAGGGTAAAGTTTGAGCCCGGCATATCCCAGGGGAGTACCAGCTGCGGCAGCAGCTGTGGAATGCCGTTGCCCTGAGTGCCATCCGCCAGCTGATAGTGGAACTGCGAGCCAATTGTGGCGACATCGCCGCCGAGCAAATTAACCACCAGCATCACCGCGCAGCCGGCCAGCAGCGCCGGAAGGTGGCCCGGCAGACGAATACCCAGTCGCGGCCAGAGGATCAAGGTGCCAAGGGTGACGACGCCGATGGCGGCATCGCCGGGGTTAATCGTTGGCAGGGCCATCGCCAGCGCTGCCACTTTCTGCAGGTAATGCTCCGGCACATGGGGCATCTGCAGGCCGAGGAAGTCTTTAATCTGCATGGTACCGATGGTGATACCGATCCCGGAGGTGAAACCGAGGGTGACCGACAGCGGGATATATTCGATCAGACGACCAAAGCGCGCCAGGCCAAAGAGGATTAAAAAGATCCCTGACATTAGCGTCGCCACCAGCAGCCCCGCCAGGCCAAACTGTTGTGAGACCGGATAGAGGATCACCACAAAGGCGGCGGTTGGGCCGGAAACGCTAAAGCGCGACCCGCCGGTTAAGGCGATCACAATCCCTGCCACCGCGGAGGTATAGAGGCCGTACTGCGGCGGCACACCACTGCCAATCGCCAGCGCCATCGCCAGCGGAATCGCAATGATCCCGACGGTGATCCCGGCGATCAGATCACGCGTGAAGCGGGCCGTGGTGTACTTTTCTTTCCAACAAGCGTCGATGAGGGCGCGGAAAGGCATCACATGTGAGGAAAATAATCTGTTCACAATAATGTTTCATCCATGAGCGCATCATCTGTCAACTAAATGGCAGGTGAAGGAGGCATTGGTCATTTCCACGTCATCCTTCGGGATGCCTCTGTGTTGGCTGGGTTCATTTACCCCGGTCACGTACTGCCTGTACGCTCCCGGGGATTCATTCACTTGCCGCCTTGACGCATGCCGAATGATTTTGTGGAAGAATTAAAAATTCAGAGACAAAAAAACCCGCCGCAGCGGGTTTTTATGCTCGGCTCGATTAATGTTCGAACATAGCAGAGATAGATTCTTCATTGCTGATACGGCGAATAGCTTCAGCCAGCATACCGGAAAGCGTCAGAGTACGCACTTTATCCAGCGCTTTAATTTCTGGTGCCAGCGGAATGGTATCGCAGACGACAAATTCATCAATCACAGAGTTTTTGATGTTCTGGATAGCGTTGCCGGAGAAGATCGGGTGCGTTGCGTAAGCGAATACGCGTTTCGCGCCACGCTCTTTCAGCGCTTCAGCCGCTTTACACAGGGTGCCGCCGGTGTCGATCATATCGTCGACCATCACGCAGTCACGACCAGCCACGTCGCCGATGATATGCATCACTTGGGAGACGTTGGCGCGCGGACGGCGCTTGTCGATGATAGCCATATCGGTATCATTCAGCAGTTTAGCGATAGCGCGGGCACGCACGACGCCGCCGATGTCCGGAGAAACCACAATCGGGTTGTCCAGGTTCAGCTGCAGCATATCTTCCAGCAGGATTGGGCTGCCGAACACGTTATCAACTGGCACATCGAAGAAGCCCTGGATCTGTTCTGCGTGCAGGTCAACGGTCAGCACGCGGTCAACGCCGACGCTGGACAGGAAATCTGCCACCACTTTCGCGGTGATTGGCACACGAGCAGAACGAACACGACGGTCCTGGCGAGCATAACCGAAGTAAGGGATAACGGCGGTGATACGACCTGCCGAAGCACGACGCAGAGCATCAACCATAACAACCAGTTCCATCAGGTTGTCATTGGTGGGAGCACAAGTGGACTGGATGATGAAAATATCACCACCGCGTACGTTTTCATTGATTTGTACGCTGACTTCGCCGTCGCTAAAACGACCTACAGCGGCGTCGCCAAGAGAAGTGTACAGGCGGTTGGCAATACGTTGTGCTAGTTCCGGGGTGGCGTTACCAGCAAAAAGCTTCATATCAGGCACGAGAAGAACCTCAGGCATGCGTCCAGTGGTGGATGAGTGGGCCAATAATGTGCGGGCTGGCGCCATTCGATCCAGTCGGTGTATTTAAAGAGCACGATGCAACGTCTGGAACAGGGTGACGTTGTCACCGTAACTCAATTTCCCCGGTTGACTCGTTATCGTTGCGCCATCACGGCGCAGGATTCAGAGCAGGGCCTGCTTGAGCGGCGAAAGGTTAACTCCGCGCGCCACAAAGCCATTTAGCCATGCCGGGGCAGTGTCCAGCACCTGGCGGGCAGCGGATTCGGTGTTAAATTCAGCAAACACACAGGCCCCTGTGCCAGTCAGGCGTGACGGCGCATATTCTAACAGCCAGGAAAGCGCTGCATCAACCTCGCGAAAACGTTTTCTTGCGATAAGCTCGCAATCGTTGCTGAATTCACAATTTAATAACGTATTAATTGACCGGCGCGGGGTATTTCGTGGTAGCTCCGGGTCGCGAAAAATGACTGGCGTCGGAATACTGACCCCCGGGTGCGCCACCAGGTACCATTTTTCCTCGGGATCCACTGGCGTCAGAATTTCACCGACCCCCTCGGCAAAGGCGGCATGACCGCGCACGAAGACCGGCACATCGGCCCCCAGCTGAAGGCCCAGGGTCGCTAGCTTCTCTTCCGAGAGACCGCAGCCCCACAGATGGTTGAGCGCCACCAGCACGGTGGCGGCATTGGATGAGCCGCCGCCCAGACCACCGCCCATCGGCAGGCGCTTGTCGACACTGATATCGGCGCCGCTGCCCGCCGGCAGGCGGTCGCTTTCGCTGGCGGCACGCATCAGCAGACGCGCGGCGCGAACGATCAGGTTCTCCTCGTCCGGCACGCCGGCCACCGGCGTCAGCAGGCGCAGTTGGCCGTCAGTTCGCGGTTCGATGGTCAAGGTGTCGCCATAGTCGAGAAACTGAAACAGCGTCTGCAGGGTATGGTAGCCATCGGCCCGCTGGCCGGTGATATATAAAAACAGATTCAGTTTTGCAGGAGAGGGCCAGCGGCTCATCATTTCACGATCCAGTTATCCATCTTCAGCTTGATGCGCTGAGCGCCATTGTTCAACTCGAGATTAGACGGCAGGGCTGGCTGGGTATCGCTGGTGTAGCCGCCGTAGGTGACGTGCCAGGTTTTGCCATTTTGCGTGTAGTTAAGTTCACGCAGACGGTACTGTTCGTCCAGCGAATAGTCGGTGGCGTCGCCAGGCAGGCCGATGATCCACTGGCGCAGGCTGTTCAGCGGGATTGGCATCCCGGTCAGGCGGCCTATCATCTCTTCGGCATCGGTGGCGGTGTAGGTCTGGCCTTTGTTATCGATCAGCTGCACGCTGCCCGGCTGCGCGGTCAGCGACAGCTCGGTGCTGCCCAGTGGGTTGGTTAGCAGCAGGCGATAGCGGTCCTGGCCGGTCTGTTGCCAGAAGAAGCGGGCATAGACTTTTTGCTCATCGGAAAGATAGGCAAACGCCCCGCGAGTCTGAAACTGGTTGAGGCTGCGAACAGCCTGCTGGTGCTGACGCCACTGCGGCGAATCCGGGCTTTTGCCAGGCCCTTGTGGCGTATGAAGAGAACAGGCGGTGAGGACGAGGCTGGCCAGCGGCAGCAGGCGGAACAGTCGATTCATAATGATGACAAATCCTTGATGTCTACAGGGAAAAACGGCGGCAGGGGAACAGCGGGCCGATTTGTGTAGCAGGTTACATTTATAACCCTTAATGCTAGCGTCGCCGGGCGATAGCGTCTACGTTCAAGTTGTCTGAAATCAAAAAATTAACGTTAATGGCGGTCTTGCTTTGGCTATTACTCCAAAAGGGGAGCCTCTCTTTTATTGATTACGCGCATCCTGTATGATGCACTCAGACTAACCTTAGCAACGCTGGTACTACTCCCTCACAATGACCCTTTTAGCTCTTGGCATCAATCACAAAACAGCGCCGGTCGACCTGCGAGAACGCGTGACGTTTTCGCCGGAAACGCTCGATCAGGCGCTGGAGAGCTTGCTGGCTCAGCCGATGGTGCAGGGTGGGGTCGTGCTGTCGACCTGCAACCGTACGGAACTCTATCTCAGCGTCGAAGAGCAGGATAACCTGCAGGAAGCGCTGATCCGCTGGCTGTGCAACTATCACGGCCTCAACGAAGAAGACCTGCGTAAGAGCCTCTACTGGCACCAGGATAACGACGCCGTCAGCCATCTGATGCGCGTCGCCAGCGGCCTCGATTCGCTGGTGCTGGGCGAACCGCAGATCCTCGGCCAGGTGAAAAAGGCCTTTGCCGACTCCAGCCGCGGCCACCTTAACGTCAGCGAACTGGAGCGGATGTTTCAGAAATCGTTCTCGGTGGCGAAGCGCGTGCGTACCGAAACCGATATCGGCGCCAGCGCCGTTTCTGTCGCGTTCGCCGCCTGTACCCTGGCGCGGCAAATCTTTGAATCGCTTTCCAGCGTCACCGTGTTATTGGTCGGCGCCGGTGAAACTATCGAACTGGTGGCGCGCCATCTTCGCGAACATCACGTACGCAAAATGGTCATTGCCAACCGCACCCGCGAACGCGCCCAGGTGCTGGCGGACGAAGTAGGCGCCGAGGTGATTGCTCTCAGCGATATCGACGAACGCCTGAAAGAGGCCGACATTATTATCAGCTCCACCGCCAGTCCGCTGCCGATCATCGGCAAAGGTATGGTGGAGCGCGCGCTCAAGGCGCGGCGTAACCAGCCGATGCTGCTGGTGGATATCGCCGTCCCGCGCGATGTCGAACCGGAGGTCGGCAAGCTGGCCAACGCCTACCTCTACAGCGTCGACGATCTGCAAAACATCATTCAGCACAACCTGGCGCAGCGTAAGGCCGCGGCGGTGCAGGCGGAATCGATCGTTGAGCAGGAAACCAGCGAATTTATGGCCTGGCTGCGCGCGCAGAGCGCCAGCGAGACGATTCGCGAATACCGTTCTCAGTCTGAGCAGGTCCGTGAGGAGCTGACGGCGAAGGCGCTGGCCGCGCTGGAGCAGGGCGGTGATGCCCAGGAAATTATGCAGGATCTGGCGCGTAAGCTGACCAACCGCCTGATCCACGCGCCAACCAAATCTCTTCAGCAGGCCGCCCGTGACGGGGACGACGAACGCCTGCATATTCTGCGCAACAGCCTCGGGCTGGAATAGCGCACCTTTCTCTTATTTTCAGGACAGGGTGAATTCACGCCTATGAAGTCTTCTATTGTTGCCAAACTGGAAGCGTTGTACGAGCGCCATGAAGAAGTGCAGGCGCTGCTCGGCGATGCCGCGACGATTGCCGATCAGGATAAATTCCGTGCGTTGTCGCGGGAATACGCTCAACTGAGCGATGTGGCGCGCTGTTATACCGACTGGCGTCAGGTGCAGGAGGATATCGAAACTGCGCAGATGATGCTCGACGATCCGGAAATGCGCGAAATGGCGCAGGAAGAGCTGCGTGACGCCAAAGATAAAGGCGACCAGCTGGAGCAACAGCTGCAGGTACTGCTGCTGCCGAAAGATCCCGATGACGAGCGTAACGCTTTCGTGGAAGTGCGCGCCGGAACCGGCGGTGACGAAGCGGCGCTGTTTGCCGGCGATCTGTTCCGCATGTACAGCCGCTACGCCGAATCGCGCCGCTGGCAGGTGGAAATCCTCAGCGCCAACGAAGGTGAACACGGTGGTTTCAAAGAGGTGATCGCCAAATTCAGCGGCGACGGCGTTTACGGTCGGCTGAAATTTGAATCCGGCGGCCATCGCGTGCAGCGTGTGCCGGCCACCGAATCGCAGGGACGTATCCACACCTCCGCCTGCACCGTGGCGGTGATGCCGGAGCTGCCGGAAGCCGAAATGCCGGACATTAACCCGGCGGATCTGCGCATCGATACCTTCCGCTCCTCCGGCGCGGGCGGTCAGCACGTCAACACCACCGACTCGGCTATCCGTATTACTCACCTGCCGACCGGCATCGTGGTGGAGTGTCAGGACGAACGTTCCCAGCATAAAAACAAAGCCAAGGCGTTGTCTGTACTGGGCGCGCGTATCCGCGCCGCCGAAGTGGCCAAGCGTCAGCAGGCGGAAGCCTCCACGCGCCGTAACCTGCTGGGCAGCGGCGATCGTAGCGACCGCAACCGTACTTACAACTTCCCACAGGGGCGCGTGACCGACCACCGCATCAACCTGACGCTTTACCGTCTGGATGAAACCATGGAAGGCAAACTCGATATGCTGATTGAGCCGATTGTTCAGGAATATCAGGCCGATCAGCTGGCGGCGCTGTCCGAGCAGGAATGATGACCTTTCAGGCCTGGCTGCAGCAGGCGATCGCCCGGCTACGTGAAAGCGACAGCCCGCGACGCGATGCCGAGATCCTGCTGGGACATGTTACCGGCCGGGCGCGCACCTGGATTTTGGCCTTCGGCGAAACGATGCTGTCTGCTGACGAGGCGACGACGCTGGAGGCGCTCCTGCAGCGTCGCCAGCGCGGGGAACCTATCGCCCATCTGGTTGGGCAGCGTGAGTTCTGGTCGCTGCCGCTGTTTGTCTCCCCGGCGACGCTGATCCCCCGTCCGGATACCGAGTGTCTGGTGGAGCAAGCGCTGGCGCGACTGCCTGCCGCGCCGTGCCGTATTCTCGATCTCGGCACCGGGACCGGCGCCATTGCCCTGGCGCTGGCCAGCGAGCGTCCGGACTGTGAGGTCACCGCGGTGGACGTAATGCCGGACGCCGTGACGCTGGCATTGCGCAATGCCGCCCATCTGGGCATCGCTAACGTGACGATACGGCAAAGCGACTGGTTTAGCGCGCTGGCCGGGCAGCGTTTCGCCATGATCGTCAGTAATCCACCCTATATCGACGCCGCCGACCCGCATCTCGCCGAGGGCGATGTACGCTTTGAGCCGTTGACGGCGCTGGTCGCTGCCGACCAGGGGCTGGCCGATCTGGCGCAGATAATCCGCGAGGGGCGGCAGCATCTGCAGCCCGGCGGCTGGATGCTGCTGGAGCATGGCTGGACCCAGGGCGAGGCAGTTCGCGCCCTGTTCCGCGAAGCGGGCTATCTCGACGTCTCAACATGTCGCGACTATGGCGACAATGAACGTCTGACTCTCGGACACTTACCCGACATGGAGAACGTTGGCTGATGAACTTATTCACGGCTGTCCTCTACCTGCACATCGCCAGCGTGGTGGTGTCGGTAGGATTGTTCGTTTTACGTTACTGGTGGATGTATCACCAGAGCCCGCTGCTGAACCAGCGGTGGGTGCGAATTGCGCCGCACTGCAGCGATACGCTGCTGTTTCTCAGCGGTGCGGGTTTAATGGCGATAACGCACTACCTGCCGTTCACCGAAGACGGCGCATGGCTGACTGAAAAGCTGTTTGGCGTTATCATTTACATCGCATTAGGTTTTATCGCGCTGGGCCGCCGTCGTCCGCGCAGTCAGCAGAGCCGCTTTATCGCGTTTCTGCTGGCGCTGGTGGTGTTGTTTATTATCATTCAACTCGCCATCACAAGAATACCGATACTGGGGTAGGGCATGGGGTCATTAGCGGATTTCGAATTTAACAAAGCGCCATTATGTGATGGCATGGTCCTCATTTCTGAGCAGGTCCGCGACGATTTTCCGACGCATTTTGTCGAGGAAGAGCTGCAGCGGCTGCTGCGCCTGGCGCAGGAAGAGATTGCGACTTCGTGGGACCAGGAACGCCAGATAGAACGCTTGCTGGCGCTGTTTTACAAAGAGTGGGGCTTTGGCGCTTCGCAGGGCATTTATCGTCTTTCCGACGCATTGTGGCTGGATAAAGTGCTGATCAACCGCCAGGGCAGCGCGGTATCGTTAGGTGCCATCCTGCTGTGGATCGCTCAGCGCCTGGGGTTACCAGTGGTGCCGGTGATCTTCCCGACCCAGATGCTGCTGCGTGCGGACCCGGAAACCAGCGAAGAGATGTGGCTGATTAATCCGTTTAACGGAGATACCCTTGACGAACATACCCTGGAGGTATGGCTGAAGGGCAACATCGGGCCGGTGGCGGAACTGTTTAATGAAGATCTCGACGAAGCCGACAACGCCGAAGTGATCCGCAAACTGCTGGATACCCTGAAGTCAGCGCTGATGGAAGAGCGGCAGATGGAGCTGGCCCTGCGCGCCAGTGAGGCGCTGCTGCAGTTTAACCCGGAAGATCCGTACGAGATCCGCGACCGCGGGCTGATATACGCCCAGCTGGACTGCGATCACGTGGCGCTGTTGGATCTGAGCTATTTCGTTGAGCAGTGCCCGGAGGATCCGATCAGTGAGATGATCCGCGCGCAGATCAACACGATTTCGCACAAACAAATTACATTGCATTAGTCTGGAACCATTCCGGTTACACCCTGATAAGGCGAACTTATGAAACAAAAAGTGGTTAGCATTGGTGATATCAACGTAGCGAACGACCTGCCGTTCGTGCTGTTTGGCGGGATGAACGTCTTGGAGTCGCGCGATCTGGCGATGCGCATCTGCGAACATTACGTCACCGTTACGCAGAAGCTTGGCATCCCCTACGTCTTCAAAGCCTCCTTTGATAAAGCCAACCGTTCCTCCATCCACTCCTATCGTGGTCCGGGTCTGGAAGAAGGGATGAAGATTTTCCAGGAGCTGAAGCAGACCTTTGGCGTGAAAATCATCACCGACGTTCATGAAGCCAGCCAGGCGCAGCCGGTGGCTGACGTGGTGGACGTGATCCAGCTTCCGGCCTTCCTCGCGCGCCAGACTGATCTGGTGGAAGCGATGGCCAGGACCGGGGCGGTGATCAACGTCAAGAAGCCACAGTTCGTCAGCCCGGGCCAGATGGGTAACATCGTCGATAAGTTTATCGAAGGCGGTAACGACAAAGTGATTCTGTGCGACCGCGGCGCTAACTTCGGTTACGACAACCTGGTCGTGGATATGCTCGGCTTCGGCGTGATGAAGAAAGCCTCCAACAACTCGCCGGTCATTTTTGACGTCACCCACGCGCTGCAGTGTCGCGACCCGTTTGGCGCTGCTTCCGGTGGCCGCCGTGCGCAGGTGAGCGAACTGGCTCGCGCCGGTATGGCGGTAGGTATCGCCGGTCTGTTTATCGAAGCGCATCCGGATCCGGAGCACGCGAAATGCGACGGCCCGTCCGCGCTGCCGCTGGATAAACTGGAGCCGTTCCTCAAGCAGATGAAAGCGATTGACGATCTGGTGAAAAGCTTCGACGAGCTGGATACCAGCAAGTAAGCCTGACTGCGTCAATGAAAAAACCTGCCGGCGTCAACACCGGCAGGTTTTTTTTTCGCCCGGACTCCGCCGGGCGGGAAAGCGGGTCAGGCGAAAATGGTCATCAGATAGGCGGCGAACAGGGCCAGGTGGGCCGCGCCGTTCAGCACATTGGTGCGCCCGGTGGAGAAGGAGATATGGCACAGCACCAGCGAGGCGACCATCACCACCATCTCCGGGGCGCCGAGGCCGAAGCGCAGCTCATTGCCGGTCAGGAAGGCAATGAGGGTGACGACCGGCACCGTCAACGAGATGGTGGCCAGCACGGAGCCGAAGAACAGGTTCATCGCTCGCTGTACCTGATTGTTGAGTACCGCTCTGAGGGCGCCAAGGCCTTCCGGCGACAGGATCAGCAGGGCCACCAGGAAGCCGGTAAAGGCCACCGGGGCATTCATACTGGTCAACAGCGTTTCCAGCGGATTGGCGTTCATTTTAGTAACTGCGATCACCGCCACCAGGTGCACCAGCAGCCAGATAGTATGCCACCCGCTGCTGTGGGCGGACGGTTTACCATGATGCGGGTCGTCGTCGTCGCCGTCGTCTTCATGCTCATAAACAAACAGACTCTGATGGGTTTTGGTTTGAATAAGCAGGAAAACGCCGTACATGGCCGCCGAGATCACCGCTACCAGCAGTGATTGCCCGGTACTGAAGTTTGCGCCCGGCAGCGCCATTGGAAAGACCAGCACGATAATCGCCAGCGGAAACAGGGCGATAAGATACTGCTTAATGCCGAACAGATTCATATATTGGGTGGCGAATTTACGCCCGCCCAGCAGCAGGGAGAAACCGACCAGACCGCCAGTGACGATCATGATAATGGAGTAGAGCGTATCGCGCATCAGGGTCGGCGCGGCGTCGCCGGTGGCCATTAAGGCGGAGATCAGACTGACCTCAAGGATAACCACCGACAGGCTTAAAATCAGGGAGCCATAGGGTTCGCCCAGGCGGTGGGCGAGGACGTCGGCGTGGCGGACCACGCTGAAAGCGCTGCTTAAAATACCGACCAGCGCGAGGATATTAATCGCGATAACCACTGGCAGTGACTGGCTGTTTCCCCAGAAAAACAGCACCGCCAGCGCCAGCACCGGAAAGACGAGGGAAGACTCCTTATGGCGGGTTTTTACCGCCTCATGTGCATGGGTCATGAACCATCTCCATTTATGCAGGTGTTATAATTATAAAAACGTAGGGCGATAAAGTAACAGATTTTGATAAATTGCCGCTGGTTTTTTACTTAAGTTTACGGGTGTCGAGAGATATCTTGATTAGTTTATTATAATTTTCGATTACTATTATTTTGTACTTACTATTCAGATGATTACTAAAATTCATTTTTCACTCATCCTCGCCTTGATAGCCTGTCCCCTGCGTTCCAGACTTAGGTTTTATGCTAAAACAGGAGAATATTATGCCCTATCACAGTAAACAAGAGCTCCCCGACAGCGTTCAGCATGTTCTGCCTGCCCATGCGCAGGAAATTTATAAAGAAGCGTTTAACAGCGCCTGGGATCAATATAAAGATAAAGACGAGCGGCGCGATGACGCCAGCCGCGAAGAGACGGCGCATAAAGTCGCCTGGGCGGCAGTGAAAAACAGCTACGAGAGAGGCGATGACGATAAGTGGCATAAGAAAAAATAATTGCTGACGCCGCTTTTATGCTTGCCAGCGCCCCGCGCATTGCTTATTGAAAGATAAAGCTGGATAATATTTCAGCAATATTGACGGATGCATGAGACGAACGCCGGGAAGCGGGCAGTGGCGGAGGTAGTAAACAGTGTTAACTCGTGATTTCTTAATGAATGCGGATTGTAAGACAGCGTTTGGCGCTATTGAGGAATCGCTACTCTGGTCGGCAGAACAACGTGCAGCCTCGCTGGCGGCGACGCTGGCCTGTCGCCCGGATGATGGCTCAGTATGGATCTTTGGCTACGGTTCGCTTATCTGGAACCCGGCGCTCAATTATCGCGAGTCCTGCACCGGCACGCTGCCGGGCTGGCACCGTGCGTTTTGCCTGCGGTTGACCGCCGGGCGCGGTAGCGCCTGCCAGCCGGGGCGCATGCTGGCTCTCAAAGAGGGCGGCCGGACCACCGGCGTTGCCTATCGTCTGCCTGACGACACGCTGGAAGAAGAGCTGACCCTGCTGTGGAAGCGGGAGATGATCACCGGCTGCTATCTGCCCACCTGGTGCAAGCTGGAGCTGGACGACGGACGGACGGTGAATGCCCTGGTGTTTATTATGGATCCGCGCCATCCACTGTTTGAACCGGATACCAGCGCCCAGGTTATCGCCCCGCTGATCGCCCGGGCCAGCGGGCCGCTCGGCACCAACGCCCAGTACCTTTTTTCGCTTGAGCAGGCGTTGAGCACGCTGGGTATGCACGATGCCAGTCTTGATGACCTCGTGGCCAGCGTACGCGCGCTGTTGGGCGAGAGCCCGACGCCGGGCCTGGCCTGAGCGCGCGGAAAAGAAAAACGCCCGGCATGGCCGGGCGTAAGTTCTGGAAGTGACGGTCAGGCCGGAACGTAGCTGATGGAGTGCTCCAGTGACTGGCTGTGACTGTCGATAAGCACGTTCCAGGTGCCGCTGTAGGGCACCGTCAGATAGGCGCTGTCCCGATCCTGCACGCTCAGAATATCCGCATGGCTGTCGCCCGGAACCTTCGCGCTCATGAGATGAATATGGCAGCGCTCTGAGCACCGCACCACCAGTGTGTCACCACCAAACAACGTCAAACTTGCTTTAACCATCGCCATTTTTGTACCCCGTTTCTGTCCCGCTACAGCATCCTGCCCACCCAGTCCTCGCGTGATATTGTTCACACTTTGCTCTGTGCATCACATCAAACGCCGCGGGTCGGGATGCTGATTTTGATCAAAAAAAGGGATAAAGATTAAACAAAAATGACGTTGTTCCTGAAAGCATTCAGCTAACGTTTTTTTTGCCTCTTCAAGCGCCGATACGTGACATTTCATCCCGTTCGACAGCCTATCTTCAGAAGGTCAGCACTTTATCTGCCGCCAGCGTCCACTGGGCCAGCTCAACCAGGGTACCAACCTCTACGCCGTCAATCAGCGGTAGCGCGCTGACGCCGCGACCGTCCGCGCAGGTTTTGCACAGCTTCACCGGCACCTGCTGGGCGGTGAGGATCTCCAGCATCTGCTGCACATTGTATCCTTCCGCCGGCTTCTGCCCGCGCAGCCCGGCGGTGACGGCATCAGACATCAGAAACAGCTTGAGATCGAGGTCGGACTGTTGCTCGCACAGGGCAATGGCCAGGCGCAGGCTGTTGAACAAGGATTCGCTGCCATAGGCGGCGCCGTTGGCGATAATCACAATACGTTGCATACAAACTCCTTCTTAAAGGCACGGTTATTGCTTTACCGCAGTATAAAGCGTTAACCCGGAGGAGGGGTATGAATAATACGACTGGTCACGCGGACGATGTGACAGCCTGGCTACAGCTGGCGCGTCGCCTGCAAAAACAACAGCTTCAGCAGCTTAGCCAACTGGGGGAACTGGCCAGCCAGCTCAGCGCGCTGGTGCATATGCTGCAGTGTGAGCGCGGGGCGTCGAATATTTTTCTTTGCTCGGACGGCCAATTGTATGCGGCGGAGTGTCGGGCGGGCGGGGCGCTGGTTGATGAGCGGTTAGCGCTGTTCTATGCCAGCCTCGAACGGGCACGTACGGTCGCCGGCAGCGCGCTGTGCTGGCGCATTGCCAGGGCGGTTGGCGATCTGCTGCAGCTTCCGGCGCTGCGCGAGCAGATCGCCCGCCGGCAGATTGCCGCGGAAGCCGCGACGGAGCAGTTCAGCCGCGTCATCCGCCATCTGCTGAACATCGTCCCGCAGCTCAATGACAGCATTGACGATCCGCCGGTGGCTGGCCGCATGGTCGCCCTGTACAGCTTTATGCAGGGTAAAGAGCTGGTGGGTCAGGAACGCGCGCTGGGCGCTCTGGGCTTTACCCGCGGCGAGTTCAGCAACAGCCTGCGCCAACAGCTGGTGGACCGTATTGACGGTCAGCAGCCCTGCTTCGACAGCTTTCAGGCGCTGGGCAGCCCGGCGACCGTCCAGCTGTTTATCACCCAGTGCCAGGCCGGCCTGGACATCGAACAGCTGCGGCGGATCGCCTGCACCCGCCAGCCTGCCGCCGACGGCGGGGAAACCGCGCTGCGCTGGTTTGGTCTGCAAACCCAGCGGCTTGAGCACCTGCGCGAAGTGGAAGAACAATTGATCGACGATCTGCTGGACGCCACCGACGCGCTGTTAGTGGACGACGTGCCAGGCTGGCTGGCCGGCGAGGAAGTCGATACCCTGACGCCGCATCTGGAGAAACAGCTGCTGCCGCTGGTGCGCCAGCAGGCCTATGAGCTGCAGCAGCTCTCCAGCCAGCTGGCCTCGCTGAAAGACGCGCTCGAAGAA
Source organism: Klebsiella sp. D-Nf1 (assembly GCF_002810515.1). Classification (NCBI taxonomy): domain Bacteria; kingdom Pseudomonadati; phylum Pseudomonadota; class Gammaproteobacteria; order Enterobacterales; family Enterobacteriaceae; genus Klebsiella; species Klebsiella sp. D-Nf1. The sequence continues at coordinate 1,663,438 of NZ_PIOK01000001.1, read as the reverse complement.
CGCAAGCTGATCGAAAAAGCGAAAAGCCTGCTGATGACGCACCAGGGAATGCAGGAGGAGCAGGCCTGGCAGACGCTGCGCAAGATGGCCATGGACAAAAATCAGCGCATGGTTGAGATAGCCCGCGCGCTGCTGATGGTGAAAGCGATTTGGCCGCTAACACCAAAGGAGTAGATGCACAATCAATGGGCATTCTTTGCCTGTCGGCGGTGCACTTTTACGTGAAAAACCGACCAACGCTGGGGAAAAGCCCGCCAGCGCGCCATTGCCAAAGCTGGCATCCCGTTTGCATTACTTATTGAGTGAATAAAAGTCCGGACAACGAACCAATGGCGGTTCGGGTGTCCGTGGATAAAGGCGTCCTGCAGTGCGTAAGCACTGTCGGACGCTTTTTTTTTGCGCGTGGTGGAGCGGATATGAGCGACAAGTTTTCAATTTCCCGGCGGCGCTTGCTGCAGGCAGGGGCCGCGCTGGGCGGCGCGATGCTGCTGCCGGGTGTGATGCAGGCCGCATGGGCCGGCGGATCGGACAAACCGGAGCAAACCCGCGTGCGGGTCGGATTTATTCCGCTGACCGATTGCGCGCCGCTGGCCATCGCCGCGGCGAAGGGGTTTGACAAAAAGTATGGCATCACCCTGGTGGCGAGTAAGGAAGCCAGCTGGGCGGCGGTGCGCGACAAGCTGGTGGCCGGCGAGCTGGACGCGGCACATATTCTCTACGGCCTGCTGTACGGTCTTGAACTGGGGATCGCCAGCAAGCCGCAGGCGATGGCCAATTTGATGACCCTCAACCGTAATGGCCAGGCGATTACCCTCTCCGGCGAGTTGCAGGAGAAAGGGGTAACCGACCTCGGCGGGCTGAAACGGCTGATCGACCGCAGCGCGCCGGGCAGCTACACCTTCGCCCATACCTTTCCCACCGGCACCCATGCCATGTGGCTCTACTACTGGCTGGCGAGCGCCGGCATCGATCCCTTTAACGATGTGCGCACCGTCGTGGTGCCGCCGCCGCAGATGGTGATGAACATGCGCATCGGCAATATGAGCGGCTTTTGCGTCGGCGAGCCGTGGAACGCCCGCGCCATTAACGACCGCATTGGCTTCACCGCGGCCACTTCCCAGGATATCTGGCCCGAGCATCCGGAAAAGGTGCTGGGCACCCGTCGCGACTGGGTGGAACGCAACCCGAACACCGCCCGCGCGCTGGTGGCGGCCCTGATGGAGGCGCAGCGCTGGATCGCCGCCTCGCCGGAGAACACTCAGGAGACGGCCCGCCTGCTCGCCAGACGCGGCTGGCTCAATACCAAGGAGCAGTACCTCACCGGCCGGATGCTTGGGGAGTATGACAACGGCCTCGGCCGCCGCTGGCAGGATGCCCATCCGATGCGCTTCTGGGCCGGGGGCGAGGTGAGTTTCCCCTGGTTGTCGGACGGAATGTGGTTCCTCACCCAGTTCCGCCGCTGGGGACTGCTGAAGCAGGCTCCGGATTACCTCGCGGTGGCGTCGCGCATTAACCGCATCGACGTCTGGCAGGCTGCCGCCCAGGCGGTCGGCGGGATCAGCGCCCCGGCAGCCACGATGCGCAGCAGCACACTGATGGACGGTACGGTCTGGAACGGGGCCGACCCGGAAGGCTACGCCCGCCATTTTGCCATTCAACGTAAGGGGGCATGAGATGAAGCAGGCACAACGTAAGCAACCGGTCGTCAGCGTGGAGAACGCGTCTGGCGAAGTGATTATCCTGCCGCCGGTGCAGGTCAGGCGTACCACGCCAACCGTCACGCGTTGGCTGCGTGAGCTCACTCAGCGCTTGCTACCCCCGCTGTTGGGGCTGGGGGTGCTGCTGCTGGCGTGGCAGCTGGCGGCGATGCACAGCAAAGGCTTTCCCACGCCGCTGAGCACGCTGGACTCGGCGCTGACGCTGTTTGCCGATCCGTTCTATCAGGACGGGCCCAATGACATGGGCATCGGCTGGAACGTGCTGGCCTCCCTGCAGCGCGTAGCGGTGGGCTTCGGCCTGGCGGCGCTAGCGGGCATTCCGCTGGGGTTTTTGATCGGCCGTTCGCTGTTCTTCGCCCGCATGTTTAATCCGCTGATTGCCCTGCTGCGCCCGGTCAGCCCGCTGGCCTGGCTGCCGATTGGCCTGCTGCTGTTCCAGAAGGCGGAGCCGGCCTCCAGCTGGACCATTTTTATTTGCTCCATCTGGCCGATGGTGATCAACACCGCGGAAGGCGTACGGCGGATCCCGCAGGACTATCTCAATGTCGCCCGCGTCCTCCAGCTCTCGGAGTGGACGGTGATGCGCAAAATTCTCTTTCCTGCAGTGCTGCCGGCGGTGCTCACCGGCGTGCGTCTCTCCATCGGCATCGCCTGGCTGGTGATCGTGGCGGCGGAAATGCTCACCGGCGGGCTGGGGATCGGCTTCTGGATCTGGAACGAGTGGAACAACCTCAATGTGGAAAACATCATCATCGCCATCGTCATTATCGGCGTCGTCGGCCTGCTGCTGGAGCAGGGTCTGATGCTGCTCGCCCGCCGCTTTAGCTGGCAGGAAAAATAAGGAGCCAACATGAAACCATTAATTCAGGTGCAGGCCGTCAGCCAGCGCTTTAACACCGCCAGCGGCGAGTTCCTGGCGCTGCAGAATGTCTCCTTCGATATCGTCGAAGGGGAGACCATCAGTCTGATCGGCCACTCGGGCTGCGGAAAATCGACCCTGCTGAATCTGATCGCCGGGATCACGACGCCCACCGAGGGCGGACTGCTGTGCGATAACCGGGAAATCGCCGGGCCCGGGCCGGAGCGGGCGGTGGTTTTCCAGAACCACTCGCTACTGCCGTGGCTGAGCTGTTTCGATAATGTGGCGCTGGCGGTGGATCAGGTGTTCCGTCGCACCATGAGCAAGAGTGAGCGCCGGGAGTGGATCGAACACAACCTGGCACGCGTGCAGATGGGGCATGCGCTGCACAAACGTCCCGGGGAGATCTCCGGCGGCATGAAGCAGCGGGTAGGTATCGCCCGGGCGCTGGCGATGAAGCCGAAGGTGCTGTTGCTTGATGAGCCCTTCGGCGCCCTGGACGCGCTGACCCGCGCTCACCTCCAGGACACGGTGATGCATATCCAGCAGGAGCTTAATACCACCATCGTCATGATCACCCACGACGTTGATGAAGCGGTGCTGCTCTCGGATCGGGTGCTGATGATGACCAACGGTCCGGCGGCGACGGTCGGCGAGATCCTCGCGGTCGATCTGCCGCGTCCGCGTCACCGCGTTCAGCTGGCGGACGACAGCCGGTATCACCATCTGCGTCAGCAGATCCTGCATTTTTTGTATGAAAAACAGCCGAAAGCGGCGTAAGGGGGCGGTCATGACGCGGCGACTGGTGGTGATCGGTAACGGCATGGCGGCCACCCGACTGGTGCAGCGACTGGTTGAGCGCGACCCCGCGCGGTTTGCCATTACCGTCGTCGGCGACGAGCCGCAGCCGGCCTATAACCGCATTCAGCTCTCGCCGCTGCTGGCTGGCGAAAAAACGGCGGCGCAGCTCCCGTTGCTGCCGGCGGAGTGGTACACCCGGCACGGGGTGTGCCTGCGGTCCGGCGAGGCGGTCGATGAAGTCGATGTTGAGCAACGGCGGCTGCGCATCGCGGAAACCTGGCTGCCGTGGGACGAGCTGGTGTTCGCCACCGGTTCGCGGCCTTTTATCCCGCCGCTGCCGGGCAGTAATCGTCCGCAGGTTATCCCCTTCCGCACTCTGGCGGACGTGGAACGAATTCTGGCGATACCCGGCCCGGCGGTGGTGATTGGCGGCGGAGTACTCGGTGTGGAAGCGGCGGCGGCGCTACGTCGCCACGGCGGAGAGGTCACTCTTCTGCATCGCGGCAGCGGATTAATGGCGCCGCTGACCGACGCTTTTGCCGCCGATGAGCTCAGGCAGCAGCTTGAAGCGCGCGGCATCCGCTGCGTGCTGGAATGCCGGATCGCCGCCATCGAAGAGGATGGCGTGCGGCTGGCAGACGGGCGCGCTTTCCGCGCCGCCAGAGTGGTGCTGGCCGCCGGCGTGCAGCCTAACAGCCGTCTGGCGGCGCAGAGCGGCGTGCTGTGTCAGCGGGGGATCGTGGTTGACCGCCAGATGGCCGCCTCGCTGCCGGGGATCAGCGCCATCGGGGAATGTTGCGAAATTGACGGCCAGACCTGGGGGCTGGTGGCTCCCTGCCTGCGCCAGGCTGAAGTACTGGCGGATCGCCTGTGCGGCGCCCCCGGCGAGGGCTTTGTCTGGCAGGACGCCGGGACCCGCCTGAAGGTCACCGGCATTGAACTCTTTAGTGTCGGGGAGCAGCAGGCCGGCGAACAGGATGACATCTATACCAGTTGGGACCCCATCGACCGCCACTATCGTCGCCTGCTGCTGCGCGACGGCCGCCTGCGCGGCGTGTTGCTGATGGGCGACTGCACCGCCGCCGCCGCGCTCACCGCGCGCCTGGAAAGCGACGAGCCTGCCACCGCGGACTGGCTTTTTGACTCCTCTTCAACGCAGCCGCAGGCTGCAGGAATAATGACGATGACGAAACCTGTATTAGTGCTGGTGGGACATGGCATGGTCGGCCACCATTTTCTCGAACAATGCGTGAGCCGCAACCTGCATCAGCAATATCGAATCGTGGTGTTTGGCGAAGAGCGTTACGCCGCCTACGACCGGGTGCATCTCTCCGACTATTTCGCCGGGCGCAGCGCTCAATCGCTATCGCTGGTGGCCGATGATTTCTTTCACCAGCACGGCATCGAACTCCGCCTCGGCGAGGCGGTGGCGACGATCGACCGCGACGCGCGGTTGGTGCGGGACGCCGAGGGGCATGAAACCCACTGGGATAAACTGGTGCTGGCGACGGGCTCGTATCCCTTTGTTCCGCCGATCCCTGGCAACGATCTCGACGGGTGCTTTGTCTACCGCACCCTTGACGATCTTGACCGTATCGCCGCCCATGCCGCCGCGGCGAAGACCGGGGTGGTTATCGGCGGCGGCCTGCTCGGGCTGGAGGCGGCCAACGCCCTGAAACAGCTGGGGCTGGACACGCACGTGGTGGAGTTTGCCCCAAACCTGATGGCCGTCCAGCTGGATAACGGCGGGGCGGCGATGCTGCGGGAGAAGATCGTCGCCCTCGGCGTGGGGGTGCATACCAGCAAAGCGACCACCGCCATCGTGCGCGAGGCCGACGGCCTGCGGCTGAACTTTGCCGACGGCGGCGCGCTGCGGACCGACATGGTGGTCTTCTCGGCGGGGATCCGTCCGCAGGACGCGCTGGCCCGCGGTTGCATGCTGCAGGTGGGCGAACGCGGGGGCATTCACATCGACGGCCAGTGCCGCACCTCTGACCCGGACGTGCTGGCGATAGGCGAATGCGCCCTGTGGGACAATAAAATTTACGGTCTGGTGGCGCCGGGCTACCAGATGGCGCGTATCGCCGCGGCCACCCTCGCGGGAGAAGACGCCTGCTTTAGCGGCGCCGACATGAGTACCAAACTGAAGCTGCTGGGGGTAGACGTCGCCTCATTTGGCGATGCGCAGGGGCGCACGCCGGGCTGCCAGAGCTATCAATGGACCGACGGTCCGCAGCAGGTGTACAAAAAAATCGTCGTCAGTCAGGACGGCAAAACCCTGCTTGGCGGCGTGCTGGTGGGGGAGGCCAGCGACTATGCCACGCTGCTGCAGATGATGCTGAACGGCATGGCGCTGCCGCCGCGTCCGGAGAGCCTGATCCTGCCCGCGCTGGAGGGCGCCGCGCCGAAGGCGCTCGGCGTCGCGGCGCTGCCCGACAGCGCGCCGATCTGCTCCTGCCATAATGTCAGCAAAGGCGATATCTGCCAGGCGGTGAACAATGGGGCGGGGGATATGGCGGCGATAAAAAGCTGCACCAGAGCGGCCACCGGCTGCGGCGGCTGCAGCGCGCTGGTGAAACAGGTGATGGAGTACCAGCTGGCGGAGCAGGGCGTCGAAGTGAAAAAAGACGTCTGCGAGCATTTCCCGTGGTCGCGCCAGGAGATTTACCACCTGGTACGGGTCAATCATATCCATACCTTCGAGCAGCTGATTAGCCGCTACGGCCAGGGACACGGCTGTGATGTCTGCAAACCGCTGGTGGCCTCGGTGCTGGCTTCCTGCTGGAACGAGTACCTGCTGAAGCCGGCGCACCTGCCGCTGCAGGATACCAACGACCGCTATTTCGCCAACATTCAGAAGGACGGAACCTATTCGGTGGTGCCGCGGATGGCGGCAGGGGAAGTGACGCCGGACGGGCTGATCGCTATCGGGCAGATCGCCAAACGTTACCAGCTCTACAGCAAAGTGACCGGCGGCCAGCGTATCGATCTGTTTGGCGCGCGGCTGGAACAGCTGCCGGCTATCTGGCGCGAGCTGGCCGACGCCGGGTTTGAAACCGGCCACGCCTACGGCAAGTCGCTGCGCACGGTGAAATCCTGCGTCGGCTCAACCTGGTGTCGCTACGGCGTGCAGGACTCCACCGGGCTCGCCGTGCGGCTCGAGCATCGCTATAAAGGGCTGCGCGCCCCGCACAAAATCAAGATGGCGGTCTCCGGCTGCACCCGCGAATGCGCCGAAGCCCAGGGGAAAGATATCGGGGTGATTGCCACCGATAAAGGCTGGAATCTGTACGTCTGCGGCAACGGCGGGATGAAACCGCGTCACGCCGACCTGTTTGCCAGCGATCTCGACGAAGCGACGCTGATCCGCAGCATCGATCGTCTGCTGATGTTCTATATCCGTACCGCCGATCGCCTGCAGCGGACCAGCACCTGGATGGATAACCTGGAGGGCGGCGTCGCCTATCTGCGGCAGGTGGTGCTGGAGGATAGTCTCGGCCTTGGCGAGGAGCTGGAGCAGGAGATGGCCCGGATCGTCGACAGCTACCAGTGCGAGTGGCAGACCACCCTCAACGATCCGCAGCGTCTGGCGCTGTTCCGCTCCTTCGTGAACAGCGACCAGCCGGACGAGGCGGTGCAGCGCCACGAGCTGCGTGGTCAGCCGCAGCTGTTGCTGACTGAGACGTTGCCCGAAGGCGAACTTCCATCCCGGCCGTGGCAGGCGGTATGCGACCTTGACGCCATCCCGGCGCAGGCGGGGATTGGCGCCCGCTTAGGGGAGCGGCAGATTGCCCTGTTCCGCTTCGGTGAGCGGGTCTACGCCCTGGACAACCGCGAGCCGGGCAGCGCGGCCAACGTGCTGTCACGCGGGCTGTTAGGGGACGTCGGCGGCGAGCCGGTGGTGATCTCCCCACTGTACAAACAGCGGATTCGCCTGCGCGACGGCTGGCCGTGCGACGGCAGTGAACAGGCGGTACGCGCCTGGCCGGTAAAAGTGGAAAACGGCAAAGTATGGGTGGGCAGCCAGCAGCTGCTGGCGCGCGCGGAGGCCTCCTGATGCAGACCATCCGAACGACCTGTCCTTACTGTGGTGTGGGCTGCGGCGTACTGGCGAGCGTGGACGACGCGGGGCAGGTGAGCGTGCGCGGCGACGATCAGCACCCGGCGAACCTCGGCCGTCTGTGCGTCAAAGGGGCGGCATTAGGGGAGACCACGGGCCTGGCGGGGCGGCTGCTGGCGCCGGAGGTCGACGGCCAGCAGGTAGCCTGGCCTCAGGCGCTGGCGGAGACCGCTGCGCGCCTGCAACAGGTCATCGACCAGCATGGCCCGCAGGCGGTGGCCTTTTACGCCTCCGGCCAGCTGTTAACGGAGGATTACTATGCCGCCAATAAGCTGATGAAGGGGTTTATCGGCGCGGCGAACATCGATACCAATTCACGGCTGTGCATGTCGTCAGCGGTGACCGGCTACAAGCGGGCTTTTGGCGCCGACGTGGTGCCCTGCAGCTACGACGATGTGGAAAACAGCGATCTGGTGGTGCTGGTCGGCTCGAACGCCGCCTGGGCGCATCCGGTGCTGTTCCAGCGGCTGGCGCAGGCGAAGCGGGATAATCCCCAACTGCGGATCGTGGTGATCGACCCCCGACGCACCGCCACCTGCGAGATCGCTGACCGCCATCTGGCGCTGGCCCCGGGAAGCGACGGTGGGTTGTTTGTGGGATTACTTAACGCCCTGGTGCAAGCCGGAGCCTGCGTCGATGGCTTTCGCGATGGCTCGCAGGCGCTGGCCGAGGCGAGTGGCTGGGACGTGGCGAAGGTGGCGGATTTTTGCGGCCTGGCTGCCGATGAGGTGGCGGCCTTCTATCGCGAGTTCATCGCCGCCCCGCGGGCGATCACCCTCTACACCATGGGAATCAATCAATCCGCCAGCGGCAGCGACAAATGTAACGCTATCATCAACGTCCATCTGGCCAGCGGGAAGTATAGCCGCCGCGGCTGTGGCCCCTTTTCGCTGACCGGTCAACCCAACGCCATGGGCGGCCGCGAAGTTGGCGGGCTGGCGACGATGCTGGCGGCGCACATGGATTTTGTGCCAGACGATCTGCAGCGGCTGGCCCGCTTCTGGGGGACGGAACGGCTGGCGCAGACCCCGGGGCTGACCGCCGTGGAGCTGTTTGCCGCCATTGGCCGCGGCGAGGTCAAAGCGGTCTGGATCATGGGTACCAACCCGGTGGTGTCGCTCCCTGACAGCCACGCGGTGAGCCAGGCGCTGGCCGCCTGTCCGCTGGTGATCGTCTCGGATGTCGCCGCTGAGACCGATACCGGACATTTCGCCCACATCCGCTTTCCGGCGCTGGCCTGGGGCGAAAAGAATGGCACGGTCACCAACTCGGAGCGGCGGATCTCCCGTCAGCGCAGCTTTCTGCCGCCGCCGGGGGAGGCGAAAGCGGACTGGTGGATCATCGCCAGAGTGGGGCAGGCGCTGGGGTATCGCGAGGCGTTTGCCTGGCAGCATCCGCATGACGTCTTCCGCGAGCATGCGGCGCTGTCCGGTTTCGAAAACGACGGTCAGCGGGCGTTTGATATCGGCGCGCTGGCGGATCTCAGCCGTGAGGCGTGGGACGCCATGGCGCCGGTGCGCTGGCCGGTCAGCCGCAGCGAAGCCGCCTGGGATATCGTGCGCGGCTGGCATGGCGATGGCAGGCTGCGGATGGTGCCGGTGACGCCTCAACCGACCCGGGCGACAACCGATGTCTTTTATCCGCTGATCCTCAACAGCGGGCGGATCCGCGATCAGTGGCACACCATGACCCGCACTGGCACGGTGCCGCGGCTGATGCAGCACATCGCGGAGCCGGTGGTGGAGGTGGCGCCGCAGGATGCCGTTCGCTACCAGCTTCCCGCCGACGGGCTGGCGCGGATCTGGTCGCGGCATGGGGTGATGGTGGCGAAAGTGACGATCAATGAAGGGCAACGCCCCGGCTCGCTGTTTGTTCCGATGCACTGGAACAATCAGTTTGCCCGCCAGGGGCGGGTGAATAATCTGCTGACCGCCGTCACCGACCCGTACTCCGGCCAGCCGGAAAGTAAACAGGCGGCGGTGGCCATCGCCGCCTGGCAACCGGCCTGGCACAGCGAACTGCTTTGTCGCGAACCGCTGCCGTTTCCAGCGGCCTGGCACTGGCGGCGGCGGGCAGCGCCTGGCGTGCTGCACTATTCGCTGGCCGGGGAGGCGTCTGCCCGACAGTGGATCAGCGCGTGGTGCGCGCAGCGCGGCTGGCAGCTACAGGTGGCTGACGGCGGCGCGGTATGGAACCTGCTGGCCTGGCATCAGGGGAGTCTGATGCTCGGCTGGTGGAGCGATGCGCGCGAGCCGGCGGTGGATAGCGCATGGATAAGCGCCGCCTTTGCCGCGCCGCCGTCCGATGCCGTCCAGCGACATGCGTTGCTTAGCGGCCGACCGGGCGCCGCCGTCGCCCCGCGGGGGCGGATCGTCTGCAGCTGCTTTGGCGTGGGGGAACGGTCAATTAGCGAGGCTATCGCCAGCGGCTGCGCCAGCGTCGGGGCGTTGGGAGCGAAGCTGAAATGCGGGACCAACTGCGGTTCCTGCGTGCCGGAGCTCAACGCGCTGCTGGCGGCGCAACGAACCCGAACCCAGGCGTAACGGTGGCGCGCAGTGACGGCTCCGGTTGGGTGATATGTTGCCCAACCGGTTTCAGCATATTCCTGGAATTGCCCACAGGGCTGCGGGAGCAGGGAAAAAACGATAAACTAACACTTCTTCCCATTTTTGTGAGCCTGCTCAAAATCTGTTGATGCATGTGTCCTTCCGTTTGTTGCCAACGTTGACCTGTCTCCTGCTGCTGCCGGGCGTTCCCGTCTGGGCGCTGACCGCCAGCGACACCACTCGCCCCACACAAGCGCAAGATCCGCTGCCCGATATGGGGATTGCTCCCCAGGTCGATGACGACGCCCGGCACTTTGCCGAAGTGGCGAAGAAGTTTGGCGAGGCCAGCATGAGCGATAACGGACTGACGGCGGGCGAGCAGGCGCAGCTGTTCGCCATCAGCAAAATCGGCAATGAAGTGAGCCATGAGCTGGAGAGCTGGCTGTCACCATGGGGCAACGCCAATGTCGACCTGCTGGTCGATAAAGAGGGTAAGTTCACCGGCAGTAAAGGGAGCTGGTTTGTGCCGTTGCAGGATAACGACCGTTACCTGACCTGGAACCAGTATTCGGTGACCCGGCGCGAGAACGATCTGGTGGGCAACATTGGACTTGGCCAGCGCTGGCGGGTCGGTGGCTGGCTGCTGGGCTATAACTCGTTTTACGACAAAGTGCTGAGCGAAAGCCTGGCGCGCGGCAGCGTCGGCGCGGAGGCGTGGGGAGAATATCTCCGGCTGTCGGCAAACTACTACCATCCGCTGGGCGACTGGCAACTGCGCGATAATCAGACTCAGGAGCAGCGGATGGCCGCGGGGTATGACGTCACCGCCCAGGCGCGGCTACCGTTCTACCAGCACATTAATACCAGCGTCAGCGTCGAACAGTACTTCGGCGATAGCGTCGATCTTTTTCACACCGGCACCGGCTACCATAATCCGGTGGCCGTCTCCGTTGGGCTCAATTACACCCCGGTCCCGCTGGTCACCGTTACCGCTAAGCATAAGCAGGGGGAAAATGGCGTCAGCCAGAACAATGTGGGCCTGAAGCTAAACTACCGCTTCGGCGTACCCCTTAAGCAGCAGCTGGCCGCTGACGAGGTAGCGATCAGCAATTCGCTGCGCGGGAGCCGCTTCGATAGTCCGGAGCGGGATAATCTGCCGGTGGTGGAGTATCGTCAGCGCAAAAATCTGACAGTCTATCTGGCCACGCCGCCCTGGGATCTGCAGTCCGGAGAGACGGTGCAACTGAAGCTGCAGATCCATAGCCTGCACGGTATCAAGGCGCTGCACTGGCAGGGTGACACCCAGGCGCTTAGCCTGACGCCGCCGGTGGATGGCGCCAGCCCGGATGGCTGGAGCGTGATCATGCCGGTGTGGAACAGTGAACCGGGCGCCGCGAACCGCTGGCGCCTGTCGGTGGTGGTGGAGGATAAACAGGGGCAGCGCGTCTCCTCCAATGAGATCGCTCTGGCGCTGACCGAGCCGCTGGTCAAGTTCACCACGCCTGGCGTCTCCTGGACGGACTCGCCTTAGAAAATTCGCTCCTGGTGGACCCATACCGCGGCTTCCACCCGGGATTTGAGCTTCATTTTCTTCAGCATGTGCTTCACGTGTACTTTGACGGTGCTTTCGGTGATATCCAGGCGACGGGCGATCATTTTGTTCGGCAGTCCTTGGGCGATCAGCTTGAGGATGTCGCGCTCGCGCGGGGTCAACTGGCTGATGTCGCGATCGGAGGTGGCGCGGTTGGCGCGCAGGCTGGCGGCCAGCACCGGGGTTAACGCTTCGCTTAACACCATCTCTCCGGCGGCGGCCTGCTGCAGGGCTTTCAGCAGATCTTCCGGCTCCATATCTTTCAGCAGATAGCCATCGGCGCCGCGCTTCAGGGCGGTGACAACGTCCTCTTCATGGTTGGAGACGCTGAAGACCACCACCCGGCCAGAAAGCGATTTCTCACGCAGTTTGTCCAGCGTTTCCAGGCCATTCATGCCCGGCATATTGAGGTCGAGCAGGATCAGGTCCGGATCCAGCGACTCCGCCAGCTCGATACCTTGCGCACCATTGCTGGCCTCGCCAATCACCTGGATGTCTGGTGCCATGCTGATCAATTGTTTTACGCCGGTGCGCAGCATCGGATGGTCGTCAATGAGAAGGATGGTTGCCCGTTCCTGTTGACTCATGGGGGTCTCCTTATTGGATGGAAAACGTTTTTTCCGGGATAAACGTGACGATCACTTCGGTTCCACCGGTTTCCCGGCGTCGTACCTGACAGTCACCGCGCAAGCTCTGGGCGCGATCCCGCATAATAATTAAACCGTAATGGTTACTCCGCTCGGCGTGATCCGGCACGCCGCGGCCGTTATCCGCCACCACCAGACGGACCTGATTATCGCGTTGTGACACCGTCACGGTTACTTTGGTCGCGCTGGCATGCTTCAGGGCGTTGCTTAACGCTTCGCGGGCGATCTGCAGCAGGTGAATGGCCTGATGCGACGGTACAAAGCGCGGCGGAAGCTGATAATCAAGCTGTACCGTAAAGCCGAAGTGGGCGCTGTACTCCTGACAGCTGGCCTCCAGCGCCGGGCGCAGGCCCGGCTCGGTCAGCTGCAGGCGGAAGGTGGTTAACAGCTCCCGCAGCTGGGCCCAGGAGGTATTCAGCTCGTTGCGTATCTGCCCCAGCAGCTGGCGGCTCTCCGCCGGTAAGGCGTCGCCCTGCATCTGCAGACAGCTGACCTGCATCTTCATACAGGACAGCGACTGGGCGATGGAGTCGTGCAGCTCGCGGGCGATAGTAGCCCGCTCTTCCATGACGATCAGCTGCTGCTGTTTCTCCTGATGGCGGTCCAGCGCCAGGGTACTGGTCAGTTGTTCCACCAGGGTATCCACCAGTTGCTGCTGATCGTGGCTGAGATGGCGGCCAACCGGCAGCGTCGCCAGCAGAATGCCGTACTGATTATGCGCATCCGACAGCCGCCACTTCAGCGTTGTTCCGCCATCCGGCAGCGGCGGCAGATTGCGTGGGCAGAGGTAGCAGCCTTTATCATCACATTCATAATCCGAGTGGCAGGTAAACTCCTGGTGATTATCTTCGTCTTCCAGGTCGTAAACCCGTACCTCGATATCGCGCAGCAGCGTCAGCCCCTGCAGGCCATTCAGTACCGGTGAAATCCGCTCGCAGAGCGGGGCGCTGGAATGCAGCCGACGATTGGCCTGCCATAAGAAAGCGAGGATCTCGTTCTTCTGTTCCAGTCCGGCGGTCTTCTCCTGCACCCGCCGCTCGAGCACGGCGTAGCTTTCCGCCAGCTCTTCCGACATGTTATTCAGCGCCATGCCGAGGGTCGCCATTTCGTTACGCCCGCTGATGTGCGCCCGCTGGGTGAAATCGCGCTGGCTGACCGCCCGCGCCATGCCCAGCAGCTGTTTCCACGGCCGCAGCAGGCGGGCGCGTAACCAGATGATGGTAAAAATCAGCAGCAGCGCCATACCAATGGCGAGGATGCGATGGATCCAGACTACCCGCTCGATACGCTGCTCGGTGGTGTGGTCGAATGCCGTGACCAGCTGGTCGATACGATCGACAAAGTCGGCGACATCCTGGGCCACTTCCGCCTGGTTAACCGCACGCTGCATGCCGGGGGCCAGTGCCTGCTGCCAGTATTGCTGCAGCGCTTTTAACTGTTGTTCCTGGCCGTCGCGGCGGGCGGAATTTTGCAGCTCGGGGCTGAAGACGGTGGCAGTCATGTCCGCCACCAGCTTTTGATCGTTTTCATTCAGCGGGATCGCCGCCAGCAGCCGGTAGCTTTGCATACGCAATGAACCGGCCTTGTTAATCGCGTGGGCGCTGCCCTGGACGCCGTTCACCAGGCGCGCGGAGATCGCCATGCCGGCGACGCCAATAATGGTGGCGAGCAGCACGATTAACGCCAGTTGATTGACCAGCGTCAGCGGAGTAAAAAGACGTTTTAACATGGAATGCGTGGCTCCTGACCGGTGATCTCTCCGGGAGTGGCGCTTATTCTCGGCTATCCCCTGGAGTATACCCATACCCCTAAAGAGTTACTCCTTAATTGTCGGTGGTAGGCGCTATTGGGGGTGGGGTTATACGCAACCCGGCAGCCGCGTGAAAAACCACACTTTTTTCCTCACCATTCTCTACTCACTTCGGAGCATGGTTTATTTTTGCACAAATTAGTGCGCGCTTTTCCTTTGATTTATATCAACTTACCGCCCCGGGCAACCCCTAAGGTAGCGGCAGGAAATATGAATAATCAGAGGTATCTATGAGTCAATCTTCCCTACCGGAGAAGGCTAACCGCTCGGTCATTACCGACTGGCGCCCTGAAGATCCTGAATTCTGGCAACAGCGCGGTCACCGTGTGGCGAGCCGTAATCTATGGATCTCCGTTCCCTGTCTGTTACTGGCGTTCTGCGTGTGGATGCTGTTCAGCGCCGTCGCCGTTAATCTCAACAAAGTGGGCTTTCAGTTTACGACCGATCAGCTGTTTATGCTGACCGCGCTGCCGGCGCTGTCTGGCGCCTTATTGCGCGTGCCTTACGCCTTTATGGTGCCGCTGTTCGGCGGCCGTCGCTGGACGGCGTTCAGCACCGGGATCATGATTATTCCGTGCGTCTGGCTGGGCTTTGCGGTCCAGGATACTTCCACGCCGTTTAGCGTCTTCGTGATTATCTCGCTGCTGTGCGGCTTCGCCGGGGCCAACTTTGCCTCCAGTATGGCCAACATCAGCTTCTTCTTCCCGAAAGCGAAGCAGGGCGGGGCGCTCGGCGTCAACGGCGGCCTCGGTAATATGGGCGTCAGCGTGATGCAGCTGGTCGCGCCGCTGGTGGTGTCGGTCTCTGTGTTTGCCATTTTTGGCGGGACCGGCAGCGAGCAGCCGGACGGCTCAATGCTGTATCTGGAAAACGCCGCGTGGATCTGGGTACCTTTCCTGATTATTTTTACTCTGGCGGCGTGGTTCTTTATGAACGACCTGTCGGCTTCTAAAGCCTCGCTGAGCGAACAGCTGCCGGTGCTGAAACGCCTGCACCTGTGGATCATGGCGCTGCTCTATCTGGCCACCTTCGGCTCCTTCATCGGATTCTCCGCCGGCTTCGCCATGCTGTCGAAAACCCAGTTCCCGGACGTGCAGATCCTGCACTACGCCTTCTTCGGCCCCTTTATTGGCGCGCTGGCGCGTTCGATGGGCGGGGCGATCTCCGATCGTCTCGGCGGGACTCGCGTGACGCTGGTCAACTTCGTGGTGATGGCTGTCTTCTGCGCGCTGCTGTTCCTGACCCTGCCGACTAACGGCCAGGGCGGCAACTTCATCGCCTTCTTCGCGGTGTTCATGGTGCTGTTCCTGACCGCCGGGCTGGGGAGCGCCTCCACCTTCCAGATGATCTCCGTGATCTTCCGTAAGCTGACCATGGACCGCGTGAAGGCCCAGGGCGGCAGCGAAGCGCAGGCGATGCGCGAGGCGGCGACCGATACCGCGGCAGCGCTGGGCTTTATCTCGGCGATAGGCGCCATCGGCGGCTTCTTTATCCCGAAAGCATTCGGCATTTCGCTGGATCTGACCGGCTCGCCGGCCGGCGCGATGAAAATCTTCCTCGTCTTCTATATTGCCTGCGTGGTGATCACCTGGGCGGTATACGGCCGTAAGCGTCAATAATCCGCCATAGTCGATGTCGCTTCGTAAAGGCGTACTCCCGAAGGAGGCGCCTTTTTTTACTGGCTTAATTAGTTACAACATACTAATGGGCGATTTTATTCGTTTTGGCCACTGAGCCGGGAAGGGACGGCTTGCCAGCGTCACCGCTCTACCCCTTAATACCTCCTTTGTTAACAATCCCGAGCCACGCGACCCATTTTTCGTTAAAAACCATTAAAAAACATAAAGTTAAAAAATTGAGTTTCCTACCACCTTGGTGGTAATTGCAGTTTCCCTCCGCTTTAGCAAGCCAGTCCGGATTGATCGCCATCAATTCTCGCCCTCTTTCATAGCGTTACCTTCGCTGCAAATCCAGCAATGTCGATTTATCAGAGAGCCGTCAGGCTCCATATCAGGAGAAACCCGATGAGTAAATTCCTGGACCGGTTTCGCTACTTCAAACAGAAGGGTGAAACCTTTGCCGATGGGCACGGCCAGCTTCTAAACACCAACCGGGACTGGGAGGATGGATACCGTCAACGTTGGCAGCATGACAAAATTGTGCGTTCCACTCACGGTGTCAACTGCACCGGCTCATGCAGCTGGAAGATTTATGTGAAAAACGGTCTGGTGACCTGGGAAACGCAGCAGACTGACTACCCGCGCACCCGTCCGGACCTGCCGAACCACGAACCACGCGGTTGCCCGCGCGGCGCCAGCTACTCCTGGTATCTGTACAGCGCTAACCGCCTGAAATACCCGCTGATGCGTAAACGTTTGATGAAGATGTGGCGGGAAGCGAAAGTGCAGCATAGCGATCCGGTTGAGGCATGGGCCTCGATTATTGAAGACGCCGATAAAGCCAAAAGCTTTAAACAGGCTCGCGGTCGCGGCGGTTTTGTGCGCTCTTCCTGGCAGGAAGTGAATGAGCTGATTGCCGCCTCAAACGTTTATACCGTCAAAACTTACGGTCCGGACCGCGTGGCCGGCTTCTCGCCGATCCCGGCGATGTCGATGGTTTCCTATGCGTCCGGCGCCCGTTATCTGTCGCTGATCGGCGGCACCTGCCTGAGCTTCTACGACTGGTACTGCGACCTGCCGCCAGCCTCGCCGATGACCTGGGGCGAACAGACTGATGTGCCGGAATCTGCCGACTGGTATAACTCCAGCTACATTATCGCCTGGGGGTCCAACGTGCCGCAGACCCGTACCCCGGATGCCCACTTCTTTACCGAAGTCCGCTACAAAGGCACCAAAACCGTGGCGATCACTCCGGACTACGCCGAAATCGCCAAACTCTGCGATCTGTGGCTGGCGCCGAAGCAGGGTACCGATGCCGCGATGGCGCTGGCGATGGGCCATGTGATGCTGCGCGAGTTCCATCTCGATAAGCCGAGCCAGTACTTCACCGATTATGTGCGCCGCTATACCGACATGCCGATGCTGGTGATGCTTGAGGAGCGCGACGGTTATTACGCCGCCGGCCGCACGCTGCGCGCGGCCGACCTCGTGGATTCCCTTGGTCAGGAGAATAATCCGGAATGGAAAACCGTCGCCTTTGACGAGAAGGGCGACATGACCGTACCGAACGGTTCCCTCGGATTCCGCTGGGGCGACAAAGGCAAATGGAACCTCGAACAGCGCGACGGTAAAACTGGCGAAGAGATCGAGCTGCGTCTGAGCCTGCTGGGCAGCCATGACGAGGTCGCCAACGTCGGCTTCCCGTACTTCGGCGGCGAAGGTTCTGAGCACTTCAATAAAGTCGACCTCGAAAATATTCTGCTGCACAAACTGCCGGCCAAACGCCTGCAACTGGCCGACGGCTCTACCGCCCTGGTGACCACCGTTTACGATCTGACCATGGCTAACTACGGCCTGGAACGCGGTCTGAACGATGATAACTGCGCCACCGGCTACGATGAAGTGAAAGCCTACACCCCCGCCTGGGCGGAGAAGATCACCGGTGTCTCCCGCGCGCATATCATCCGCACTGCACGCGAATTTGCCGATAACGCCGATAAGACCCATGGTCGCTCGATGATTATCGTCGGGGCGGGCCTCAACCACTGGTTCCACCTCGACATGAACTACCGCGGCCTGATCAACATGCTGATCTTCTGCGGCTGCGTCGGTCAGAGCGGCGGCGGTTGGGCGCACTATGTGGGCCAGGAAAAACTGCGTCCGCAGACCGGCTGGCAGCCGCTGGCGTTCGCCCTCGACTGGCAGCGTCCGGCACGCCACATGAACAGTACATCGTACTTCTATAACCACTCCAGCCAGTGGCGCTATGAAACCGTCACCGCGCAGGAACTGCTGTCGCCGATGGCGGATAAATCCCGTTACAGCGGTCACCTGATCGACTTCAACGTGCGCGCAGAGCGCATGGGCTGGCTGCCGTCGGCGCCGCAGTTAGGGGTGAACCCGCTGCGTATCGCTGACGAAGCGAAGAAAGCCGGCATGACGCCGGTCGATTACACCGTGAAATCGTTGCAAGAGGGCTCGATTCGCTTTGCGGCCGAACAGCCGGAAAACGGCAAAAACCACCCGCGTAACCTGTTTATCTGGCGCTCCAACCTGCTCGGCTCCTCCGGTAAAGGCCATGAGTATATGCTCAAGTACCTGCTGGGTACCGAGAACGGCATTCAGGGCAAAGACCTTGGCAAGCAGGGCGGCGTGAAGCCGGAAGAAGTCGAATGGCGGGATAACGGCCTCGACGGCAAACTGGATCTGGTGGTGACCCTCGACTTCCGTCTGTCGAGCACCTGTCTCTATTCCGACATCGTGCTGCCGACCGCCACCTGGTACGAAAAAGACGACATGAATACTTCGGACATGCATCCGTTTATTCACCCGCTGTCTGCCGCCGTTGACCCCGCCTGGGAATCGAAGAGCGACTGGGATATCTATAAAGGCATTGCGAAGAAATTTTCCGAAGTCTGCGTCGGCCACCTCGGCAAAGAAACCGACGTCGTGACGCTGCCGATTCAACACGATTCCGCCGCGGAAATGGCGCAGCCGTTTGACGTAAAAGACTGGAAAAAAGGCGAATGCGACCTGATCCCAGGGAAAACCGCGCCGCATATTATTCCGGTTGAGCGTGATTATCCGGCGACTTACGAGCGTTTCACCTCGATCGGCCCGCTGCTGGAAACCATCGGTAACGGCGGGAAAGGCATCGCCTGGAACACCCAGAGCGAGATGGATCTGCTGCGTAAGCTCAACTACACCAAGGCGGAAGGCCCGGCGAAAGGCCAGCCGAAGCTGGAAACGGCCATCGACGCCGCGGAAATGATCCTCACCCTGGCGCCGGAGACCAACGGTCAGGTGGCGGTGAAGGCGTGGAAAGCGCTGAGCGAGATCACCGGTCGCGAGCACGCGCACCTGGCGCTGAACAAAGAAGATGAGAAGATCCGCTTCCGCGACATTCAGGCGCAGCCGCGGAAGATTATCTCCAGCCCGACCTGGTCTGGACTGGAAGACGAGCATGTCTCCTATAACGCCGGCTACACCAACGTTCACGAGCTGATCCCGTGGCGTACGCTGTCCGGCCGTCAGTCGCTGTATCAGGATCATCAGTGGATGCGCGACTTTGGCGAAAGCCTGCTGGTCTATCGTCCGCCGATTGACACCCGTTCGGTGAAAGCGGTGATGGGTGAGAAGTCCAACGGCAACCCGGAGAAGGCGCTGAACTTCCTGACCCCGCACCAGAAATGGGGTATCCACTCGACCTACAGCGATAATCTGCTGATGCTGACCCTGTCGCGCGGCGGGCCGATCGTCTGGATGAGCGAAGCGGATGCGAAAGATCTGGGTATCGAAGATAACGACTGGATCGAAGTGTTTAACGCCAACGGCGCCCTGACGGCGCGCGCGGTGGTGAGCCAGCGTGTACCGGCCGGGATGACCATGATGTATCACGCCCAGGAACGCATCGTGAACCTGCCGGGCTCTGAAATCACCGGTCAGCGCGGGGGGATCCACAACTCCGTCACCCGTATTACGCCAAAACCGACCCACATGATCGGCGGCTACGGCCACCTGGCCTATGGCTTTAACTACTACGGTACCGTCGGCTCCAACCGCGATGAGTTTGTAGTGGTACGTAAGATGAAGAACATTAACTGGTTAGACGGCGAAGGCAACGACCAGGTACAGGAGAGCGTAAAATGAAAATTCGTTCACAAGTCGGCATGGTGCTGAATCTCGATAAGTGCATCGGCTGCCATACCTGTTCGGTGACCTGTAAAAACGTCTGGACCAGCCGGGAAGGGATGGAATACGCCTGGTTCAACAACGTGGAGAGCAAACCTGGCGTTGGCTTCCCGAACGACTGGGAAAACCAGGAAAAATGGAAGGGCGGCTGGATCCGCAAAATCAACGGTAAACTGCAGCCGCGCATGGGCAACCGCGCGATGCTGCTGGGTAAAATCTTCGCCAACCCACATCTGCCGGGGATCGATGATTACTATGAGCCGTTTGATTATGACTACCAGAATCTGCATAACGCGCCGGAAAGCAAACATCAGCCGATCGCCCGCCCGCGCTCGCTGATCACCGGCCAGCGGATGGACAAGATCACCAGCGGTCCGAACTGGGAAGAGATCCTCGGCGGCGAGTTCGAAAAACGCGCCAAAGATCAGAACTTCGATAACATGCAGAAGGCCATGTACGGTCAGTTCGAAAACACCTTCATGATGTATCTGCCGCGGTTGTGCGAGCACTGCCTGAACCCGGCCTGCGTCGCGACCTGCCCGAGTGGCGCCATTTATAAGCGTGAAGAAGACGGCATCGTGCTGATCGACCAGGACAAGTGCCGCGGCTGGCGGATGTGTATCACTGGCTGCCCGTACAAGAAGATCTATTTCAACTGGAAGAGCGGGAAGTCCGAGAAATGCATCTTCTGCTACCCGCGTATTGAATCCGGAATGCCGACGGTGTGCTCCGAAACCTGCGTGGGCCGTATCCGCTATCTCGGGGTCCTGCTGTACGACGCGGACGCGATTGAAAACGCCGCCAGCACCGAGAACGAGAAAGATCTGTATCAGCGCCAGCTGGACGTATTCCTCGATCCAAACGATCCGAAAGTGATTGAACAGGCGTTAAAAGATGGCGTTCCGCAGGGCGTTATTGAGGCCGCGCAGCAGTCGCCGGTCTACAAAATGGCGATGGACTGGAAGCTGGCCCTGCCGCTGCACCCAGAATATCGCACCTTGCCAATGGTCTGGTACGTGCCGCCTCTGTCGCCGATTCAGTCCGCCGCCGATGCCGGTGAACTGGGTAGCAACGGGATCCTGCCGGACGTGGAAAGCCTGCGTATTCCGGTGCAATACCTGGCGAACCTGCTGACCGCGGGCGATACCCAGCCGGTCCTGCTGGCCCTGAAACGCATGCTGGCGATGCGCCACTATAAGCGTGCGGAAACCGTTGACGGCGTCGTCGATACCCGCGCGCTGGAAGAGGTGGGGCTGAGCGAAGCGCAGGCCCAGGAGATGTACCGCTATCTGGCCATCGCTAACTACGAAGATCGTTTCGTGGTGCCGAGCAGCCATCGTGAACAGGCTCGCGATGCCTTCCCGGAGAAGAGCGGCTGCGGCTTTACCTTCGGCGATGGTTGCCACGGCTCTGATAGCCAGTTCAACCTGTTCAACAGCCGTCGTATCGACGCGATTGACGTCACCAGCAAAACGGAGCCGCACGCATGATTGAACTCGTGATTATGTCGCGTCTGCTCGAATACCCTGACGCTGCCTTATGGCAGCATCAGCAAGAGATGTTCGAGGCGCTCGCGTCATCAGAGAAACTCAGCAAAGAGGATGCCCACGCGCTGGGCGTTTTCCTGCGCGATTTAGTGGCTCAGGATCCGCTGGACGCCCAGTCGGCGTATAGCGAACTGTTTGACCGCGGCCGCGCTACCTCGCTGCTGCTGTTTGAACACGTGCACGGCGAATCCCGCGACCGCGGGCAGGCGATGGTGGACCTGATGGCGCAGTATGAGCGCCACGGACTGCTGCTGGATAGCCATGAGCTGCCGGATCACCTGCCGCTGTATCTGGAGTATCTGGCGCAACTGCCGGAAGAGGAAGCACTTCGCGGCCTGCGGGACGTTGCGCCGATCCTCGGCTTGCTCAGCGCACGCCTGCAGCAGCGCGATAGTCGCTATGCGGTGCTGTTCGAGCTGTTGCTGAAGCTGGCCAATACCCAGGTCGACAGTCAGAAGGTGGCGGAGAAGATTGCCGACGAGGCGCGCGACGATACGCCGCAGGCGCTGGACGCGGTCTGGGAAGAAGAACAGGTCAAATTCTTTGCCGACCAGGGCTGCGGCGAGTCGGAGATCTCCGCTCACCAGCGTCGTTTTGCCGGAGCCGTGGCCCCGCAATATCTGAATATCTCTAACGGAGGACAGCAATAATGCACTTCCTGAATATGTTCTTCTTTGACATTTATCCGTACATTGCGGGCTCGGTGTTTCTGATCGGCAGCTGGCTGCGCTATGACTATGGCCAGTACACCTGGCGCGCCGCCTCCAGCCAGATGCTGGACCGTAAGGGGATGAACCTGGCGTCGAACCTGTTCCATATCGGCATCCTGGGTATTTTCGCCGGCCACTTCCTCGGCATGCTGACCCCGCACTGGATGTATGAGTCCTTTCTGCCGATCGACGTCAAGCAGAAGATGGCAATGATCGCCGGCGGCGCCTGCGGCGTGATGACCCTGGTGGGCGGGTTACTGCTGCTCAAGCGTCGTCTGCTCAGCCCGCGCGTTCGCGCCACCACCACCGGAGCGGATATTCTGATCCTCTCCTTGCTGATGGTGCAGTGTGCGCTCGGCCTGCTGACGATCCCATTCTCAGCCCAGCATATGGACGGCAGTGAAATGATGAAGCTGGTTGGCTGGGCGCAGTCGGTGGTGACGTTCCACGGCGGCGCGTCGCAGCATCTGGATGGCGTGGCATTTATTTTCCGCGTTCATCTGGTGCTGGGGATGACGCTGTTCCTGCTGTTCCCGTTCTCCCGTCTGGTTCATATCTGGAGCGCGCCGGTCGAATACCTGACGCGCAAATACCAGATTGTCCGCGCCCGTCGCTAACTGGCCCGCGACTGCTCACTGACCCCGCCGCGGCGGGGTTTTTTTTCGCCCCAGCCGAGGTTATTCCCTGCGGCGGCAAACAGAATAAGCATCCCGCCAATCAACTGCACAGGGGTCAACGCATGGTGGAAGACCAGATAGTCGACCACCATTGCCACCAGCGGATAAATAAAGGAGAGCGAACCGGTAATGGGCGTCGGCAGTTTCTGTATCGCGCTATATAAAAGCTGATACATGATCCCGGTATGGACGATGCCGAGGATCAGCAGATAGCGCCAGGGGAAGCTGGCCGTCCATTCGGGGGCATGCACCAGCGGCAGCAGCATCACGACGCCAACGAGCACCTGAATGAAGGCGATATGCTGTGCGGGGAGCGGATGCAATTTGCGCGCGATGATGGCGGTCAGGGCATAGAAGAATGCCGCGCCCAGCGCCAGCAAAACGCCGGTAGTGAGCCCCTCTCCATGCGCGGACGTCAGCTCGCTTGACAACAGGATCACTACGCCGCCAAAGGCCAGCAGTAGCCATCCCCATTTCACGGCGCTGACCCGTTCCCCCAGCACCATCCCCATCAGTACCAGCATAAACGGCTGGGTGTTATAGACCACGGTGGCCATACCGATTGAGATCCGCGAATAGGCGGCAAACAGCAGCAGCCAGTTGACGACCAGCGCCGCGCCGCCAATCACCGCCAGAGCGAGAGTGAAACGCGTTAGCCGGCTGAAGGGCTGGCCGCTTAACACGATAAACACCAGCAAGGTTAGCGCGCCAATCAGGCAGCGCCAGAACACCACATCCATCACCGGCAAACCAGAGAGCAGCACGAACGCGCCGATCGAGCCGGAGATTATCATTGCCAGGCTCATTTGCCAGACGCCGCGGGTAAGTTGCATTTTTCACCTCCACAATTTTTCAGTTATTGTGCGAAAAACCCTGACAGGGTGATATGGCTGAATTAAGGTAGAAAGAGGCGAATGCCTTTTATAATTAGGTGAAAAACATGAATGACGCACTTGATGAAATTGACCGGGCGATCCTCACTTGCCTGACTCAGGATGCCAGAGTCTCGCTAAAGGTATTGAGCGCGCGAGTGGGGCTGACCTCGCCGAGCACGGCCGAGCGGGTGAAGCGCCTGGAGGAGCGGGGCGTCATTCAGGGCTATGGGGCGCGGGTGAATCTCGCCGCGCTGGGCTACAGCCTGCAGGCGCTGGTGCGGGTCCGGCCGCTGCCTGGGCTGCTGCAGAAGGTGGATAAATATATCCAGGCGATGCCGGAATGCATTGAAAGTGACAAAGTGACCGGGGAAGATTGTTTCGTGATGCGCCTCGTGGTGCGCGATATTGCCCAGCTGGATACCCTGCTGGACGGTCTGGCCGAGTATGCGCAGTGTAACACCTCGGTGGTGAAAAGCTCGCCGGTAAAAAGGCGGTTGCCACCGCTGTGAGTTTTCCCGGAGACGGTGCTGCGCACCTGTCCGGGCTACCAAACGGCACCACCTGTAGCCTCGCTAAGCGAAGCGCGAGCGAGGAGGTAGCAGTACAACCCGTAGGGCAGAATATAGCGTGTAGCCTCGCTAAGCGAAGCGCGAGCGAGGAGATAGCAGTACAGGTGGTTGCAGAGAGCGCGAGAATGGTGGGGGAAGGATAACTCGGCGCTAAAGCGCCTCGCCCTTCGGGCCGTTGCCTGCGGCAACGTTCTCTCGCTACGCTCGAGTCGAACCTTAGTCGAAGCTTCTCATCCTTCCCCGTGGAGTAGAATATAGCGTGTAGCCTCGCTAAGCGAAGCGCGAGCGAGGAGATAGCAGCACAGGTGGCTGAAGAGAGTGCAACAGTAGTGGGGGAAGGATAACTCGTCGCTATCGCTCCTCGCCCTTCGGGCCGTTGCCTGCGGCAACGTTCTCTCGCTACGCTTGAGTCGAACCTTAGTCGAAGCTTCTCATCCTTCCCCGTAGGGCAGAATATAGAATATCGTAGGTAGATTAAGCTGGACATGACATGGGGAGATGGTGGTGGGGGAAGGATTCGAACCTTCGAAGTCGATGACGGCAGATTTACAGTCTGCTCCCTTTGGCCGCTCGGGAACCCCACCAGGGGTAAAATCACATTGTAGGCTATTCAGCAAAATGAATGGTGGTGGGGGAAGGATAACTCGTCGCTATCGCTCCTCGCCCTTCGGGCCGTTACCTGTGGCAACGTTCTCTCGCTGGCACTCGAGTCGAACCTTAGTCGAAGGTTCTTACCCTTCCCGCTAAGTGCAAACATCGTTTACGCTTGTCGGGGAAACCATATCACTGTAGTGAATAATGGTGGTGGGGGAAGGATTCGAACCTTCGAAGTCGATGACGGCAGATTTACAGTCTGCTCCCTTTGGCCGCTCGGGAACCCCACCACGGGGTAATGCTTTGTACTGGCCCGCTTCCTTCTCGGGAAGCGGGGCGCATCATACCAAATGATGCGCCCCTGTAAAGCATTCGTTTGACAAAAATAAACTGGTTGCCTGATTTTTACGCGTAACGCCGTAAAGCTAACCAATTCATTTCTCAGTCGATTAAAGAATAATCGTCCGGTTACCGTAAACGAAGACGCGCTGCGCCAGTACCTGATACAGCGCCCGGCTCAAGACGTTTTTCTCAACATCGCGCCCAGCGCGCATCATATCTTCTGCGGTATAGGTATGATCGACGTGAATCACGTCCTGCATGATGATTGGGCCTTCATCCAGATTGTCATTCACGTAGTGGGCGGTGGCGCCAATGATCTTCACGCCGCGCTCATAGGCCTGATGATAGGGACGGGCACCGATAAACGCCGGTAAAAACGAATGGTGAATATTGATGATCTTGTTCGGGAAGCGGGCGACAAACTCCGGGGTGAGGACGCGCATATACTTGGCCAGTACCACGTAATCCGGATCGTGGGCTGCAATGGCATCTCCCATCTGCTTGTCGTGTTCTTCGCGGCTTAACCCTTCGTGGCTGACCAGCTCAAACGGAATACCAAAGCGCTCTACCAGCGGGCGCAACGTGTCATGGTTGCCGATAATCGCGGCGATGTCGACATCCAGTCCGCCGTAGTTGGCTTTCATCAGCAGGTCGCCGAGGCAGTGCGCCTCTTTCGTCACCAGAATGACCACGCGGCGACGGCCTGCCGGATTCAGTTCGCGGATAGAGCCTTCCGGCAGGGCGCTGTCGAGATCGGCCAGCAGAATAGCGTCGTTAAAAATGCCTTCCAGTTCGGTGCGCATAAAGAAACGACCGGTACGGTGGTCAACAAATTCATTGTTCTGCACAATGTTGAGTTCATGCTTGTAGCAGATATTGGTGATACGCGCGATGAGGCCTTTCTGATCAGGGCAAATAGTGCGTAGTACTTTACGTTGTAATGAATGCATCGCGAGGAAAATCCTGTAGTGTTTGCTAGCGCTACGGCAGCGTTACTGGCCGCAGCATTTTTTAAATTTTTTACCTGAGCCGCAAGGGCAGGGGTCATTACGACCAATCAGCGGTCGTGTCCCGTCGATATAGTACCACTGTCCATTTTCTTTTAAGAATCTGGAACGTTCAATAATGGCGCCCGGACGGTTATTGTCATTAAAGCGGGCGACAAAGCTGACAAAGCCTTCATGTGGTGCTCGCCCTTCATCACTGGCGAACAGGGTTAAGCCAAGCCATTCGGTCTGGCTAAACCCCTTCTCCAGTTCGGCGCGAAACGCCTGTGCCTGACAGGACGGATGCCAGGTTTTAATCAGATAGTCGGCGTCTTTCATGACGAACGCGCTATAGCGGGAGCGCATAAGCTGTGACGGGCCTGGCGCAAGCTCTGCGCCGCACAGATATCGCTGGCAACATGAGCTATACTCCAGTGCGCTGCCACAGGGGCATAATTGCGACAAGACTGCCTCCATGGAAGAAAGAGTTACGGCGCTTCAACGCCAAAGGTGTTTATGTTAACTGAGCCGTGACAATGTTGCCACGCTCAGAGTGGAAGGATAGTTATCAGTAATAATGAGAAAGCTTAAAATTGGTCTGGCGTTAGGGGCGGGAGCTGCCCGAGGATGGTCGCACATTGGCGTCATCAATGCCCTCCGTCAGGCTGGTATCGAGATTGATATCGTCGCGGGGTGCTCTATCGGTTCGCTGGTAGGGGCGGCGTATGCCTGCAACCGGCTCCCGGCGCTCGAGTCATGGATCTGCTCATTTAGCAACTGGGATGTCCTGAAGCTGATGGACCTCTCCTGGCGACGTGGGGGTCTGCTGCGCGGTGAAAAGGTATTTAACCATTACCGTCGCATCATGCCGGTGACCGATATCGAACGCTGCGAACGTCGGTTTGCTGCCGTCGCGACCAATTTAAGCACCGGCCGGGAACTGTGGTTTACTGAAGGCGACCTGCACTTAGCCGTTCGAGCCTCCTGCAGTATGCCAGGATTGATGGCGCCGGTAAGGCATAATGGTTACTGGCTGGTCGATGGCGCGGTGGTCAACCCGGTTCCCGTGTCGCTGACGCGGGCAATGGGGGCCGATATCGTGATTGCCGTTGACCTGCAACATGATGCCCATCTCATGCAGCAAGATTTATTCTCCCTCGAAACGCCGCGGCCGGAAGCCGAAGAGAAGGAGGGTCCATGGCATACTCGTCTGCGCGCGCGGTTGACGCAAATGAGCTCCCGTCGTACGGCCGTGACGCCGACGGCGATGGAGATCATGACCACGTCTATCCAGGTTCTGGAGAACCGTCTTAAACGCAACCGCATGGCGGGTGACCCGCCGGATATCCTGCTGCAGCCATACTGTCCGCAAGTGTCGACGCTCGACTTCCATCGCGCAGGAGAGGCGATTGCCGCGGGCCATTTGGCCGTGGAAAAGAAAATGGATGAACTATTACCCTTAGTGCGTACAGCGGTTTGACGTACAAGTACCTGACTTAAGTAAAATCTGACAGGCGATAGTGAGAATAGCGTGCCACTATTGAATTATCGTCAGCCAGGGGAGATATCATGACGCAGCCATTGGCGGGGAAACAGATTCTGATAGTTGAAGACGAACCCGTTTTCCGCTCACTCTTGCATGGATGGCTGACCTCGCTGGGAGCAACAACCTGGCTGGCGGAAGATGGCATGGATGCCCTGCATAAAATGACCGAGGTGCGTCCAGACCTGATGATTTGCGACATCTCAATGCCGAGAATGAACGGTCTGGAACTGGTCGAGACGCTGCGTAACCGCGGCGAGCAGCTGCCGATTCTGATGATTTCCGCCACCGAAAACATGGCGGATATTGCCAAAGCGTTACGGCTGGGCGTCCAGGATGTGCTGTTAAAACCGGTGAAAGATTTCGATCGCCTGCGTGAAACCGTTTATGCCTGCCTGTATCCCGCGATGTTTAGTTCACGTGTGGAAGAGGAAGAGCGTTTATTTGAGGACTGGGACGCGCTGGTCAGTAATCCGACCGCCGCGTCGAGGCTACTGCAGGAGCTGCAACCTCCAGTGCAACAGGAAATGTCGCATTGCCGCATTCATTATCGACAGCTGGTGTCAGCGGATAAGCCGGGGTTGGTGCTCGATATTGCGCCGCTCTCGGAAAATGATTTGGCTTTCTATTGTCTGGATGTCACACGAGCAGGGGATAATGGCGTGCTGGCGGCATTATTACTGCGCGCGTTGTTCAATAGTCTGCTGCAGGAGCAACTGGCGCATCAGGGGCAACGGCTACCTGAAATGGGGAGTTTGTTAAAACAGGTCAATCAGTTGCTGCGTCAGGCGAATCTTCCCGGTCAGTTCCCTTTGCTGGTGGGTTATTACCACAGCGGTTTGAAAAATTTAATTCTGGTGTCAGCAGGCCTCAATGGCACGTTGAATACCGGTGAGCATCAAATTCAGATAAGTAATGGCGTTCCTTTAGGGACGCTGGGTGATGCCTATCTTAATCAAATTAGCCAGCGCTGCGCCTCATGGCAGTGCCAAATTTGGGGGGCCGGAGGGCGTTTACGCTTAATGTTGTCTGCGGAATGAGCAATTGCGTTTATATCTAAGCAGACGGCATTACCCGTAGCCCTTTACTGGTGGTACCATCGAGCAGTTTTATGCGTAAAAGTCCTAATTCGAGGCTATCGGAACCTTTTCAGACCAGTGAATACGCGGTTGGCTGATATACTCGACACGTTATTTGTAACGAGAAGTTTAAAAAACAAACAGTCCAGGAGATTTCAATGGCTGCCCTTAATTCTAAAGTCAGAAAAGCGGTTATCCCGGTTGCGGGATTAGGCACCAGGATGCTGCCTGCCACCAAAGCGATTCCAAAAGAAATGCTGCCGCTGGTAGATAAGCCGTTAATTCAGTACGTTGTTAATGAATGTATCGCTGCAGGAATTACTGAAATTGTTCTGGTAACGCACTCGTCGAAAAACTCTATCGAAAACCATTTCGATACCAGTTTTGAGCTGGAAGCGATGCTGGAAAAACGTGTAAAACGCCAGCTTCTGGAAGAAGTGCAGTCTATTTGCCCGCCGCACGTGACAATTATGCAGGTTCGCCAGGGCCTGGCGAAAGGCCTTGGTCACGCGGTACTTTGTGCTCATCCGGTAGTGGGTGATGAGCCGGTGGCGGTTATTCTGCCAGACGTTATTCTGGATGAGTTTGAGTCCGATCTGAGCCGCGATAACCTCGCGGAGATGATCTCTCGCTTTGATGAGACCGGCGCCAGCCAGATTATGGTTGAGCCTGTCGCGGATGTGACCGCGTATGGCGTGGTCGATTGTAAAGGTGAATCCCTGAAGCCGGGCGAAAGCGTGCCGATGGTGGGCGTGGTCGAGAAGCCAAAAGCTGACGTTGCGCCGTCTAACCTGGCGGTAGTAGGGCGTTATGTCCTCAGTGCAGATATTTGGCCGCTGCTGGCGAAGACCCCTCCGGGCGCCGGTGATGAAATTCAGCTGACTGACGCAATTGATATGCTGATCGAGAAAGAGACGGTTGAAGCTTATCATATGAAAGGCAAGAGCCATGACTGCGGCAATAAGCTCGGCTACATGCAGGCATTTGTCGAATATGGCATTCGCCACAAGACGCTTGGTGAAGATTTTAAAGCCTGGCTGGAAACCGCGGTGACGAAGTAATCCGCAGTGCTATTGAAAGCCTGAAACCGGGAGCGCGTCAGCGACTCCCGGTTTTTGTTTGTCGAGCCTGAGGGCAAAAAAAATCCCGCCGGAGCGGGATTTTTAATATTGCGACAACGGAGATTAGATCAGGAAATCGTCCAGTGATTTACCTTGTTCGTCCATTGCTTTTTTGATCACCGCAGGAGTACGGCCCTGGCCAGTCCAGGTTTTGGTTTCGCCGTTTTCGTCTACATAGCTATATTTAGCCGGACGTGCAGCACGCTTAGTTTTGGTACCGGCTTTAACGGCAGCCATGGTGCTCAGCAGTTCATTCGGGTCAATACCGTCAGCAATCAGCATTTCACGGTATTGCTGCAGCTTACGCGTACGTTCTTCAATTTCTGCCGCGGCGGCGTTTTCTTCTTCACGGCGCTCGTTAACAACGACTTCTAATTTTTCCAGCATTTCTTCGAGCGTTTCAAGGGTGCATTCTCTTGCCTGCGCACGAAGAGTACGGATGTTGTTCAAAATTTTAAGTGCTTCGCTCATTGTAGTAATCTCAAACTTATATTGTGGGGTGGTTTGTTGAACTAATAATAGAGCGATAAAATGCGTTGTGCAATAGGGGAGAATGTAAGGAATTCAAAATTACTGGTTATTTGTCGCGGGAATTAATTAATTTAAGTTAAAATTCTCGTGCTGCTTCACATCTTTCCTCCTTATAGCCATGAGCGGAAGGCTGGCTAAAACACTGAGACCGTATGCTTTTTCTGAGGTTCGGTGAGAAAAATTATCCTTTACATGGGTAAATAACCCTCGTCAGTATTAGCGCATTTTTGGTTACGCGCCTTAATATAAAACAATGCGCAAGACCGCTTATAGCCCATGGGTACTGGCCCTATAAGCACGAAAAGACAATGGTTACCGCGCTGATAGCGTAACGGGGCGTACAAATAATGGCCCTGTAAATTCAATTCATCCTCTTAACCCTTTCTGTATCCGGGCCCTTCAGCGCCGCGACAATACCCCTGCTGAAAGGGCGGCTGTACGCATAAAATATGGTACAATCGCCGCCGCGATAAAACACTTTGATTGGGGTCACGCAGCCGATGGCACAACTTTATTTCTACTACTCTGCAATGAATGCAGGTAAGTCGACCGCTCTGTTGCAATCTTCGTACAATTACCAGGAGCGGGGGATGCGTACCGTCGTTTATACCGCTGAGATAGATGACCGCTTTGGCGCTGGAAAAGTCAGCTCGCGTATCGGTCTCTCCTCGCCGGCCCGGTTGTATAATCCGCAGACGTCACTCTTTAACGATATTGCGGCAGAGCACAAGCTCAAGCCGATTCACTGCGTGCTGGTGGACGAAAGCCAGTTTCTGACGCGCGAACAGGTTCATGAGCTGTCCGAAGTTGTCGATACGCTGGATATTCCGGTGCTTTGCTATGGACTGCGGACGGATTTTCGCGGCGAGCTCTTTACCGGAAGCCAGTATTTACTGGCGTGGTCCGATAAGCTGGTGGAGCTGAAAACCATCTGCTTCTGCGGGCGTAAGGCCAGCATGGTGCTACGTCTCGATCAAGAGGGGCGACCTTATAATGAAGGCGAGCAGGTCGTCATCGGCGGCAATGAGCGGTATGTCTCCGTCTGTCGTAAGCATTATAAAGAGGCGCTGAGCGTGGGTTCTTTAACCCAGGTACAAAACCAGCGTCACTCCTGCTGAGCCGCTCAGAAGCTCGTACAGGCGCCTGTGGGCGCCTTTTTTATATCCAGGAAGCCTTGTGCTCAGGGATGGCTACAGGCAGGCATAAAAAAAGCCCCGTCATCTGACGGGGCTTGCAGAGCGTTTACGGCTGTTGATTAAGCGGATTTCTTCGCTTTTTTCTCAGCTTTCACTGGAGCAGCTTCGGTTTTCGCAGCAGTTTCGCCTTCGACGAATTCGCGGCCGTAGTAGGTATCCAGCAGAATCTGTTTCAGCTCGGAGATCAGCGGGTAGCGCGGGTTAGCGCCGGTGCACTGGTCATCGAATGCATCTTCAGACAGCTTATCAACGTTGGCCAGGAAGTCAGCTTCCTGAACGCCAGCTTCGCGGATAGATTTCGGAATACCCAGCTCAGCTTTGATGCTTTCCAGCCATGCCAGCAGTTTCTCGATTTTCGCTGCGGTGCGGTCGCCCGGTGCGGAGAGACCCAGGTGATCGGCGATTTCAGCGTAGCGACGACGAGCCTGCGGACGGTCGTACTGGCTGAACGCGGTCTGCTTGGTCGGGTTGTCATTCGCGTTGTAGCGGATAACGTTGCAGATCAGCAAGGCGTTGGCCAGACCGTGCGGAATATGGAACTGGGAGCCCAGTTTGTGCGCCATGGAGTGACACACCCCGAGGAAGGCGTTCGCAAACGCGATACCGGCGATAGTCGCAGCACTGTGTACGCGCTCACGGGCAACCGGGTTCTTGGAACCTTCGTGGTAGGAAGCCGGCAGGTACTCTTTCAGCAGTTTCAGTGCCTGCAGAGCCTGGCCGTCAGAGAACTCAGAAGCCAGCACGGAAACGTAAGCTTCCAGGGCGTGAGTCACGGCATCCAGACCACCGAACGCACACAGCGATTTCGGCATATCCATCACCAGGTTGGCATCGACGATAGCCATATCTGGGGTCAGCGCGTAGTCTGCCAGCGGATATTTCTGACCGGTCGCGTCATCGGTCACCACGGCGAACGGAGTGACTTCAGAACCGGTACCGGAAGTGGTAGTGATCGCCACCATCTTGGCTTTGACGCCCATTTTCGGGAACTTGTAGATACGTTTACGGATATCCATAAAGCGCAGCGCCAGTTCTTCGAAGTGGGTTTCCGGGTGCTCGTACATGACCCACATGATTTTCGCCGCATCCATCGGGGAACCGCCGCCCAGCGCGATGATGACGTCTGGTTTGAAGGAGTTCGCCAGATCGGCACCTTTACGTACGATGGTCAGGGTTGGGTCAGCTTCAACTTCGAAGAAGACTTCGGTTTCAACACCCGCTGCTTTCAGTACGGAAGTGATCTGATCGGCATAGCCGTTGTTGAACAGGAAGCGGTCAGTCACGATCAGCGCGCGTTTGTGACCATCAGTAATCACTTCATCCAGTGCGATAGGCAGAGAGCCACGACGGAAGTAGATAGATTTCGGAAGTTTATGCCACAACATGTTTTCAGCTCGCTTAGCAACGGTTTTCTTGTTGATCAGGTGTTTCGGACCAACGTTTTCAGAGATGGAGTTACCACCCCAGGAACCACAACCCAGAGTCAGGGAAGGCGCGAGTTTGAAGTTGTACAGGTCACCGATACCACCCTGAGAAGCCGGGGTGTTGATCAGGATACGTGCGGTTTTCATCATCTGGCCGAAGTAAGCCACGCGAGCCGGCTGGTTGTCCTGGTCGGTGTACAAGCAAGAGGTATGACCGATACCGCCCATGGCGACCAGTTTTTCCGCTTTGATCACTGCGTCTTCGAAATCTTTCGCACGATACATCGCCAGTGTCGGAGACAGTTTTTCGTGAGCAAACGGTTCGCTTTCGTCAACGTTAGTGACTTCGCCAATCAGGATCTTAGTCGTAGCAGGAACGGTGAAGCCTGCCAGTTCAGCGATTTTTGCCGCTGGCTGACCAACGATAGCGGCGTTCAGCGCGCCATTTTTCAGGATGATGTCCTGAACCGCTTTCAGCTCTTTCCCCTGCAGCAGGTAGCCGCCGTGGCTGGCGAAACGTTCGCGAACTGCGTCATACACTGAATCAACGACAACAACGGACTGCTCAGAAGCACAGATAACGCCGTTATCGAAGGTTTTAGACATCAGCACGGAAGCAACAGCGCGTTTGATGTCAGCCGTTTCATCAATGACCACCGGGGTATTACCGGCACCAACGCCGATAGCTGGTTTACCGGAGCTGTACGCCGCTTTCACCATGCCTGGACCACCGGTCGCAAGGATCAGGTTGATGTCCGGGTGATGCATCAGCGCGTTAGACAGTTCTACGGACGGCTGATCGATCCAGCCGATCAGGTCTTTCGGCGCGCCAGCAGCAATGGCAGCCTGCAGTACGATGTCAGCCGCTTTGTTGGTGGCTTCTTTAGCACGCGGATGCGGGGAGAAAATGATGGCGTTACGTGTCTTCAGGCTGATGAGCGATTTGAAGATGGCTGTTGAAGTCGGGTTCGTGGTCGGTACGATACCGCAGATGATGCCGATAGGTTCAGCGATAGTGATGGTACCAAAGGTGTCGTCTTCTGACAGGACGCCACAGGTTTTTTCGTCTTTATATGCGTTGTAAATGTATTCGGAAGCGAAGTGGTTTTTGATTACTTTGTCTTCAACGATACCCATGCCGGATTCGGCAACGGCCATTTTGGCGAGAGGGATTCGAGCATCTGCAGCGGCCAGAGCGGCGGCGCGGAAGATTTTGTCGACTTGTTCTTGAGTGAAACTGGCATATTCACGCTGGGCTTTCTTTACACGCTCAACAAGCGCGTTCAGTTCAGCGATATTAGTAACAGCCATAATGCTCTCCTGATAATGTTAAACTTTTTTAGTAAATCAGTCGCTCGATTCGACATTATAGACAGGCTGTTAACAGCTTGCATGTAAATGTTTATGTAGAAAAATCAGGACACTGTTTTACCGATTTACTAAAAAAGCTTTATCTCTTTAACTTTCAGGTACTGCTGCCTTCCACTCTGTTGGTGTCATCAAGATTACTCACTTCTGAGTACAAAATACGTGATTTAGATCAAGTATTGGCGTGGCTGATACCTTTCAGCTGGCTGCTTTTTAACCGGTTCGATCAAGTGTAATAGAAGGGTTTTGAAATTAAAAAAACGATTAGCATTAAAGTTACAAATAACTAACATTCGATACATATCAACGGGTTATGCATATTTATAATGAATATTGCATGCAAAAAGCGTATGTTTCGCGCAGTTATTTTATGCTGTTAATAGTCAACCGCCAATTTTGATGATGCTGCGGAGCCCATTGTGACTCAACCACTGTTCGATTTTGCTACCTATTTCAAGTTTTTCATTGGCTTATTTGCCCTGGTCAACCCGGTTGGCATCATTCCGGTGTTCATCAGTATGACCAGCTACCAACCGGCAGCGGTACGCAACAAGACCAACCTGACCGCAAACCTGTCGGTGGCGATCATCCTCCTGACGTCGTTGTTTCTCGGCGATGGCATTCTGCAGATTTTTGGCATCTCGATTGATTCCTTCCGCATTGCCGGCGGCATCCTGGTGGTCACCATTGCGATGTCGATGATCAGCGGCAAGCTCGGCGAAGATAAGCAGAACAAGCAGGAGAAGTCGGAGACGGCGGTCCGGGAGAGCATCGGCGTCGTGCCTCTCGCGCTCCCTTTAATGGCCGGACCGGGGGCAATCAGTTCAACCATCGTCTGGGGTACCCGATATCATTCCTGGATGCACCTGGTCGGGTTCTCACTGGCGATAGCGGTATTCGCTCTCTGCTGCTGGGGCATTTTCCGAATGGCGCCGTGGCTGGTTCGTCTGCTGGGGCAGACGGGAATCAACGTCATCACCCGTATCATGGGCTTGTTGCTGATGGCCCTGGGGATCGAATTTATCGTAACCGGTATTAAAGCGCTGTTCCCCGGACTGCTTAATTAGTGGAACACCATGCAAGCGTGGAGGCTTCACTTCGCGCTTGCGCGATTATTAGCAAAACCTATTAACCAGCGCGAGATCGGCTGTTGAGATAACGTTTTGCGATAATATCTGTAATTTCATATTTTTCATTAAGATATCTGTTTTTGTTCATTGTTTTCCGCTCACGCTCTTCCTTCCTGTGATGTTATTTTCCTCACATCATTCTCTGGCACTTGCTGTCGGATCATCGAAATGATATTAGTAATTTTAACAAGGCTGTAGATGAATGTGCTAAAAAGTAACCTGTTGTTAAATTTTTGTACAAAAAAGCATCTTTCAAGCAATGCTCGGTTCGCCAGACGATAAAGTAATCATATCGTTATGATTAATAATGATATTTTTTTATCACTGGTTCGCGGAAACCTTAAGCATCGCGATCAGCATCAGCAATAAAAGAGAATCCGGTAACATATTTGCAAATTGCATTGGCGGAGGTGTTTACCTTTTGGTACTTTCCGCCGTTATCGTCAGCTGAATTATGTGCGTAAATGAGAATCATTTTTAATAATCTCACTGCGCCGGAACTGCCCTCCAGCGAGGGGGAACGAATCGACGTTAAGACTGCCGTTCGAGCGGTCGTAATAAATAAGTCGGTGATAGCAATCTGCCAATCGCAAACGCTCCTGCGTTGGACAGATCCCCTTAAACGGGAAAAAAACAGGCTGGTTAAAAAACCAGTAATTATAATGACTGGAGTTACAACACAATGACCATCATCACTAAAAAACGTTTGATCGCCGCGGGAGTGCTATCCGCACTCATTGCCGGCAATATGGCTATGGCAGCGGATGTCCCGGCCGGTGTGCAGCTGTCGGATAAGCAAACGCTGGTACGAAATAGCGGCGCTGAGCCGCAATCGCTGGACCCGAATAAAATTGAAGGGGTACCCGAGGCCAATATTAGCCGCGACCTCTTCGAAGGGTTGCTGAATACTTCGCCGAAAGATGGCCACCCGATCCCTGGCGTAGCAGAGAGCTGGGATAATAAAGATTTTAAAGTCTGGACCTTCCATCTGCGTAAAGATGCGAAATGGTCTAACGGCGAGCCGGTTACCGCCCAGGACTTCGTATACAGCTGGCAGCGTCTGGTGGACCCGAAAACAGCGTCTCCTTATGCCAGCTATCCGCAATATGGTCATATCCTTAACGTCGACGAAATCATTGACGGCAAGAAAGCCCCGAGCGAACTGGGTGTAAAAGCCATTGACGACCACACGCTGGAAGTCACCCTCAGTGAGCCAGTCCCTTATTTTTATAAGCTGCTGGTTAACCCGGCGATGTCTCCTGTCTACAAACCGGCCATTGAAAAATTTGGCGAGAAATGGACACAGCCTGGCAATATCGTCACCAACGGTGCCTACACGCTGAAAGACTGGGTGGTCAACGAACGTATCGTGATGGAGCGCAACCCGCACTACTGGGATAATGCTAAAACCGTCATTAACACCGTCACCTGGCTGCCGACCTCTTCTGAAGTGACCTATGTTAACCGCTATCGCAGCGGTGAACTGGACATGACTTATAACCAACTGCCGATCGAACTCTTCCAGAAGCTGAAAAAAGAGATCCCGAACGAGCTGCATGTTGACCCGTATCTGTGTACCTATTATTACGAAATCAACAACCAGAAAGCGCCGTTTACCGACGTACGCGTCCGTACCGCGCTGAAGCTGGGTCTGGATCGCGACATTATTGCTAACAAGGTGAAAGGACAGGGCGATCTGCCGGCCTACGGCTACACACCGCCTTACACCGATGGCGCGAAGCTGAGCGAGCCGGAATGGTTCACCTGGTCGCAGGAAAAACGTAACGAAGAAGCGAAGAAACTGCTGGCCGAAGCCGGTTACACCGCGGATAAACCGTTAACCTTTAACCTGCTGTATAACACCTCCGATTTGCACAAGAAGCTGGCGATTGCCGCCGCCTCGCTGTGGCGTAAAAACCTGGGCATTGACGTGAAGCTGGTTAACCAGGAGTGGAAAACGTTCCTCGATACCCGTCACCAGGGCACCTATGACGTGGCACGCGCGGGCTGGTGCGCCGACTATAACGAGCCAACTTCCTTCCTGAACACCATGCTCTCTGACAGCTCAATGAACACTGCGCACTATAAGAGCCCGGCGTTCGACAAGATTATGGCTGAATCCGTAAAAGCGTCTGATGAAGCGCAGCGTACGGCAGCCTATGCGAAAGCGGAACAGCAGCTGGATAAAGACAGCGCGATTGTACCGGTCTATTACTACGTCAACGCCCGCCTGGTGAAACCGTGGGTAGGGGGCTATACCGGTAAAGACCCGATGGATAACGTCTATACCAAAGATCTCTACGTTATCAAACATTAATGGCAATACGTGGAGCGGGCCTGTGCTCGCTCCATCGTGTCTTATTTGAGAGCAGTGCAAAGGCACACGCCAGAAGGTACGGGCAATGTTAAAATTTATCTTTCGTCGCTGTCTGGAAGCGATTCCGACACTATTTATTCTTATTACCATCTCATTCTTCATGATGCGTCTGGCGCCGGGAAGTCCTTTTACCGGGGAGCGCACCCTGCCGCCGGAAGTCATGGCGAATATTGAAGCAAAATACCATTTAAACGACCCTATCATGACGCAGTACTTCAATTATCTGAAGCAGCTGGCGCATGGCGATTTTGGTCCCTCTTTTAAATACAAAGATTATTCGGTCAACGATCTGGTGGCTGCCAGCTTCCCGGTTTCTGCGAAACTGGGCTTCGCCGCCTTTTTACTGGCGGTGGTGATCGGCGTCGCCGCCGGGGTGATAGCCGCCCTGAAGCAAAACACCCGATGGGACTACGCGGTGATGGGGGTAGCCATGACCGGCGTGGTTATTCCGAGCTTTGTGGTCGCGCCGCTGCTGGTGATGATCTTTGCCATTACCCTGCACTGGCTGCCGGGGGGCGGCTGGAACGGGGGAGCGCTGAAGTTTATGATCCTGCCGATGGTGGCGCTTTCTCTGGCCTATATTGCCAGCATCGCGCGTATTACCCGCGGCTCGATGATTGAAGTGCTGCACTCTAACTTTATCCGCACCGCGCGGGCAAAAGGGCTGCCGATGCGCCGCATTATTTTGCGCCATGCGCTGAAGCCGGCGCTGCTGCCGGTGCTCTCCTATATGGGGCCAGCTTTTGTGGGCATCATCACGGGCTCAATGGTCATTGAAACCATTTACGGCCTGCCGGGGATCGGTCAGCTGTTCGTTAACGGGGCGCTTAACCGCGACTACTCGCTGGTGCTGAGCCTGACGATCCTCGTTGGCGCCCTGACTATCCTGTTCAACGCCATCGTTGACGTGCTGTACGCCGTTATCGATCCGAAGATTCGCTACTGAAGCCGGAGTTCGCCATGATGTTAAGTAAGAAAAATAGCGAGGCGCTGGAAAACTTCAGTGAGAAGCTGGAAGTGGAGGGGCGTAGCCTCTGGCAGGATGCGCGTCGCCGCTTTATGCATAACCGCGCCGCGGTGACCAGCCTGATCATGCTGGTGCTTATTGCGCTGTTTGTCACCCTTGCGCCGATGGTGTCGTCGTTCTCCTACTTCGATACCGACTGGGGCATGATGTCCAACGCGCCGGATATGGCTTCAGGCCACTACTTCGGGACCGACTCCTCCGGGCGCGACCTGCTGGTGCGTGTGGCGATCGGCGGGCGTATTTCGCTGATGGTCGGGGTGGCGGCGGCGCTGGTGGCGGTGATCCTCGGCACGCTGTACGGTTCGCTTTCCGGTTATCTCGGCGGCAAAGTGGATTCGGTGATGATGCGTCTGCTGGAGATCCTCAACTCCTTCCCGTTTATGTTCTTTGTTATCCTGCTGGTCACCTTTTTTGGTCAGAATATCCTGTTAATCTTCGTCGCCATCGGCATGGTTTCCTGGCTGGATATGGCCCGTATCGTTCGCGGACAAACCTTGAGCCTGAAGCGCAAAGAGTTTATCGAAGCCGCGCAGGTCGGTGGGGTCTCCACGGCCAGCATCGTGCTGCGCCATATCGTCCCCAACGTACTGGGGGTGGTGGTAGTGTATGCCTCGCTGCTGGTCCCCAGCATGATCCTCTTCGAATCCTTCCTCAGCTTCCTCGGGCTGGGAACCCAGGAGCCGCTCAGCAGCTGGGGAGCATTGCTCAGCGATGGCGCCAACTCAATGGAGGTCTCGCCCTGGCTGCTGCTGTTCCCGGCGGGTTTCCTGGTGGTGACCCTGTTCTGTTTCAACTTTATCGGCGATGGTCTGCGTGATGCCCTCGACCCGAAAGACCGCTAAGGAGCGCTGCCATGACCATGATTGAAACGGCAAAGGCGCCGCAAGCGCAGAGTCACAGCGGCCTGCTGCTGGACGTGAAAGATCTTCGCGTCACCTTTAAAACGCCGGATGGCGATGTCACCGCCGTCAATGACCTGAACTTCACCCTGCAGGCGGGCGAGACGCTCGGCATTGTGGGGGAATCTGGCTCCGGTAAATCGCAAACCGCCTTCGCCCTGATGGGACTGCTGGCGGCCAACGGTCGTATCGGGGGCTCCGCCACCTTTAACGGCCGGCAGATCCTCAATTTGCCCGAACGCGAGCTGAACAAACTGCGCGCCGAGCAAATCTCGATGATTTTCCAGGACCCGATGACGTCCCTCAATCCGTATATGCGGGTGGGCGAGCAGTTAATGGAAGTCCTGATGCTGCACAAAGGGCTGAGTAAAGCCGAAGCCTTTGAAGAGTCGGTGAAGATGCTCGACGCGGTAAAAATGCCGGAAGCGCGCAAGCGTATGAAGATGTTTCCGCACGAATTCTCCGGCGGGATGCGCCAGCGCGTGATGATTGCCATGGCGCTGCTGTGCCGGCCCCGGCTGCTGATAGCGGATGAACCCACTACTGCGCTGGACGTCACCGTGCAGGCGCAGATCATGACGCTGTTGAATGAGCTTAAACGCGAATTTAATACGGCCATCATCATGATCACCCACGACCTCGGAGTGGTGGCCGGGATCTGCGATAAAGTGCTGGTGATGTATGCCGGGCGCACCATGGAGTACGGTCAGGCGCGCGATGTCTTCTATCAGCCGTCGCATCCATACTCTATTGGCCTGTTGAATGCGGTTCCACGTCTGGATGCCGAAGGCGATGCGTTGTTAACCATCCCTGGCAACCCGCCAAACCTGCTGCGATTGCCGAAAGGCTGCCCATTCCAGCCGCGCTGTCCGCACGCAATGGAGCAGTGCAGCAGCGCACCGCCGCTGGAGTCGTTCGCGCCAGGCCGCCTGCGCGCCTGCTTTAAACCGGTGGGGGATCTGCTATGAACGCCGTAACTGAACAACGAAAAGTTCTGCTCGAGATTGCCGACCTGAAGGTGCATTTCGATATCAAAGATGGCAAGCAGTGGTTCTGGCAGCCGTCGAAAACGCTGAAAGCGGTGGATGGCGTGACGCTGCGTCTCTATGAGGGGGAAACCCTGGGGGTAGTAGGGGAGTCAGGCTGCGGCAAATCGACCTTCGCCCGCGCCATTATTGGCCTGGTGAAAGCGACCGATGGCAAAGTGGCCTGGCTTGGGAAAGATCTGCTGGGCATGAAGCAGGAAGAGTGGCGCGACGTGCGCAGTGATATCCAGATGATCTTCCAGGATCCGCTGGCCTCGCTGAACCCACGCATGACCATCGGGGAGATTATCGCTGAACCACTGCGCACCTATCATCCGAAGATGTCGCGTCAGGAAGTTCGCGATCGCGTCAAAGCGATGATGATGAAGGTCGGGTTGCTGCCCAACCTGATCAACCGCTATCCGCACGAGTTCTCCGGCGGTCAGTGCCAGCGTATTGGCATCGCGCGGGCGCTGATCTTAGAGCCGAAGCTGATTATCTGCGATGAGCCAGTATCTGCGCTTGACGTGTCGATTCAGGCTCAGGTGGTCAACCTGCTGCAGCAGCTGCAGCGTGAAATGGGGCTGTCACTGATATTTATCGCCCACGATCTGGCGGTGGTTAAACATATCTCCGATCGCGTCCTGGTGATGTATCTGGGCCATGCGGTGGAACTGGGCACCTACGACGAGGTGTACCATAATCCGCTGCATCCTTATACCAAAGCGCTGATGTCGGCGGTACCGATCCCCGATCCTGATCTCGAGAAAGCGAAAACTATTCAGCTGCTGGAGGGCGAATTACCCTCGCCAATTAACCCGCCGTCGGGCTGCGTGTTCCGCACCCGCTGCCCGCTCGCCGGGCCAGAGTGTGCGAAAACCCGCCCGGTACTGGAGGGCAGTTTCCGCCATGCGGTTTCCTGCCTTAAGGTAGACCCGTTATAATCTCAGGGGCTGACGCAGGTCAGCCCTTTTTTTTGCGAGGTTAACGAAGTGGGTATGCTTTCTGCCGCTCGTCTGCGGCTTTATCATTTACTTTTTGATCAGAACCGACGTTCCGGCCGCCGCTTCGAAGGGCTGTGCGGACTTTTCGCCTTGCTCAGCGTGCTGGTGATTTTTATCGAGTCGGGGCTGGGCACGCAATATCATCTGACATTAGATGAATGGCATATTTTCGTCTGGCTGGAGCTGCTGGTGACCGCGGTTTTTACCGTGGAGTACCTGCTGCGTATCGCCACCTGGCCCAATCCGCTCCACTATATTTTCAGCTTTTGGGGGCTGATTGACCTGGCGACGATTTTACCGCTGTATGTGATGTGGCTGTGGCCGGAGATTAGCCTGAATTATGTTTTTGCCTGGCGAGCAATGCGGGCGATCCGCGCGCTGCGTATTCTCAAACTGTTGCGTTTTATGCCTTCGCTCAACGTATTCTGGCGGGCAATCGTCAGTGCGCGCCACCAGCTGATTCTGTTTTATTCGTTTATCGCCATTGTGATGGTGATTTTCGGCTCGCTAATGTATTTGATTGAGGGGCCGGAATACGGCTTTACGACGCTCAACGCCTCGGTCTATTGGGCCATCGTGACCATCACTACCGTCGGCTATGGCGATATCACCCCGCATACCCCACTGGGCCGCATTCTGGCGTCGATCCTCATCCTGATCGGCTACTCCATTATCGCGATACCGACCGGGCTTATCACTACCCATATGACCAGCGCCCTGAATCGTCGGCGTCAGCGTCGCCTGTGTCCGCAATGTCAGCAGGGCGACCATGACGATAACGCCCGTTTTTGTCACGCCTGCGGCCATGCGTTGCCGAAATAAGCTGATAGCATAAAAAAAGCCTGCCGGGAGGATCGCGGCAGGCTTTTCACTGGCTGGTGAGCGTTACTCACGCCACAGAATATGACACAGCTTATGATCTTTTTCGCGGCACAGCAGAACACGGGCGAAAATGTCATTGATTTCCCCGCCATCGGTATCCGCCAGGCCAATCACCACTTCGGCGAAGAAATCCGGATTCAGATCGTAATCCACATGCTCTTCCCAGTCTGCTGCCGGGTCGAACAGCTCGGCGCCCCCGCGCTCTTCAAACTGCAGGTTAAACAGAATGATGTCCGCGGGGTCGAGGTTGTCGGCCGCCAGCTCGAGGAAGATATCGTAAGCCTGCTCAAGCGTTTCGTCTTCGGTCAGGCGGTTGTTTAAATCCATATCCATGATTGCTACTCATTCGGTATCTGATGGGCACGTTTTACAGCAACGGGCTGAAGAAGTAAAACAGTCGCTCGACGATCCGCTGCCAGAGCGGTCGTTTTAGCCAACGACGGGCGTCAAGCAGGCGCGAACGTGAGATATAGTCATCCTGGACCGCCGCCAGATCGCTGCCGAAACCGGCGTCATCAATGACCAGCGTAATCTCAAAATTGAGCCACAGGCTGCGCATATCCAGATTCACCGTTCCCACCAGGCTGAGTTCGCCATCCACCAGCACGCTCTTGGTATGCAACAGTCCGCCTTCAAACTGATAAATTTTGACCCCGGCTGCCAGCAGCTCGGTGAAAAAGGCCCGGCTGGCCCAGCCCACCAGCAGTGAATCGTTCTTGCGCGGTAAAATAATACTCACGTCGACGCCGCGCTGGGCGGCGGTACAGATCGCGTGCAGCAGGTCGTCGCTGGGCACGAAGTAGGGCGTCGTCATGATCAGATGCTCTTTCGCCGCGTAGGCGGCGGTGAGGAGCGCCTGATGGATCAGATCTTCCGGAAAGCCCGGGCCGGAGGCGATCGTGTG
Source organism: Klebsiella sp. D-Nf1 (assembly GCF_002810515.1). Classification (NCBI taxonomy): domain Bacteria; kingdom Pseudomonadati; phylum Pseudomonadota; class Gammaproteobacteria; order Enterobacterales; family Enterobacteriaceae; genus Klebsiella; species Klebsiella sp. D-Nf1. Next base: position 1,619,726 of record NZ_PIOK01000001.1, on the reverse strand, counting down.
GATGGTATGCCCGCTGGCCTCTTCGAACGGCATGATATTGACGTCCGGTGGCGGCGGCAGAATGCGCTTTCCGGTTTCGATTTCCCAGTCGCAGGAGTAGACGATGCCCATCGAGGTCGCCACCGGGCCTTCCATCCGCGCCATCAGGTCAATCCACTGGCCGACCCCCGAGTCTTGCTTAAAGTAGCGCGGATCGACCATATTCATGCTGCCGGTATAGGCAATATAGTTATCGATCATCACCATTTTGCGATGTTGACGCAAATCCATCCGGCGCAGGAACACACGCATCAGGTTAACTTTGAGGGCCTCGACGACCTCAATACCGGCGTTACGCATCATCGCCGCCCACGGGCTGCGGAAAAAGGCCACGCTGCCCGCAGAGTCGAGCATTAACCGACAGTGAACCCCGCGACGGGCGGCGGCCATCAGCGATTCGGCGACGCTGTCGGCCATACCGCCTGGCTGCCAGATATAAAAGACCATCTCGATATTGTGGCGGGCCAGCTGAATATCGCGGATCAGGGCCTGCATCACGTCGTCAGATTCCGTCAGCAGCTGCAGCTGGTTGCCTTTCACCCCGCCAATCCCCTGACGCCGTTCGCATAGCTTGAACAGGGATTCGGCCACCGGGCTGTTATCTTCCGCGAAGATATGTTTGCAGGCTTTGAGATCGTTTAACCACTTGGCCGTCGAGGGCCACATCGCTCTGGCGCGTTCCGCCCGGCGTTTGCCGAGATGCAGTTCACCAAAGGAGAGATAGGCGATAATTCCCACCAGCGGCAGGATATAAATGATCAGCAACCATGCCATGGCGGACGGGACAGCGCGGCGTTTCATTAGTATTCGTAATGTTACACCGGCGATCAACAGCCAGTACCCCAGAATGACCAGCCAGTTCACCACCGTGTAAAAGGTTGTCATAGATGTAAAATCCTTTTGAATGACGTTATGTGATGAGTTTACGCATCAGTATTTTTCTGGCAAATAAAAACGCAGCAAAAGCGGTAGTCAGTTGCCGGCAGAGGTTTATAATGGAGGCTATTTTCACTCGTAGAGTCGTTGCAATGAAGCGTAGTAGAACGGAAGTAGGGCGCTGGCGCATGCTGAGACAGGTGAATCGCCGTAAAGCGCGCTGGCTGGAAGCCCAATCGCGCCGCAATATGCGGATCCTTGCTATCAGGAAGGGACTGGTGAAACGGCAGCGTCATGCTCTGCTGTTTGTCTTCCCCGACTGTTAAGTGAGCAGATTAACGGCACCGTGAGCGGTGCCGTTGTCGTTTTCTCAATTCTGCGCTGAATTCCCTTTTATCTTCGCCATCTTTTATCTTCGCCATATTGAAATCTTTGTGTTGTCATGCAGCGATGCAACGACAGACTGAACCTGGCTTGATTTCACGTCTCATTGAAATAGGCATGCTATGCACGCCACGTTATTCCGGGCCGTTTCTTTCAGACTGAACCTATCCCTGGCGCCACAGGAATTAATCGGCATGCAGCATTTATTGTTACCCAGACGGGTGCGGCGTTGTCGAACGCATGTCACCCCAGACCAGCAGATGCAACCTGATGTAAGTTGAGGGGAATAATGAAACAGGCGCTGTCAGGAAATCGCGCTTGAGGCTAAATGAACCCCACCGGAGCTGAAATAATCTGCGCCAGTGTTTCCCTTTCAGGATGGCGGTCTGGATAACGCGCCTGAATAAAATGCACGCTATTACGCGTGCGTTAATTTATTTTGCATATGCTTCAGTAGATAACGTGATGGTCACGTTATCACTCACCGCTGGCACATACTTATCAAGCTTGAAGTCTGAACGTTTGATTACACCCGTCGCATCAAAGCCAATAGCCTCTTTTTTCACCATCGGATGCATGTCCTGCTTATTCAGGGTTGCATGCAGTACTACCGGTTTGGTGATGCCTTTAATGGTCAGGTTACCTTCAACATCATATTTATTTCCGCCTTTGCTTTCCACTTTGGTACTCTGGAAAGTGGCCTCTGGGAACGTTTTGACATCGAAGTATTCTTTGCCTAAAAATTCATCGGTTAACGCTTTGACATGCGTGTCAATGGTTTTTACCGGCAGAGTAACGTTAACAGAAGATTTTTCAGGGTTTTCTTTGTCAAAAGACAATTTTCCTGAAACATCAGAGATATAGGCTGTTGGGTTAGAGAAGCCGAAATGGTTCCAGGCAATAACAACCGACGTGTGCTGCGGATCCAGGTTATATTCTGTCGCCGCGGCTTGTGAAACAGGGATATATAAGGCAAGCAGAGAAAGAAATGCTGTTTTTTTCAAAACGTTCACAAAAAGCTCCTTACATGGGTCAGGTACGAAAATAGTAGCCCAAAAAAATGAAGCGTTTATTGAAAACATTTGTTATTCCCTTTCAAAATTTTTAATCAATTACGAATACCCCTACAATAACCCTGCGTGAACTTTACGCAAAGAAATTAATAGAATTTAAAAAATGATCATCTGCAACTTTTACCTTATGGCGTTATTTTTATTGGCCAATGTCAGCGTATTATGTGTGCCTTTATCATTCGGGTGCTGCAATTTTGGGGGCCGTGAAATCACTGCGTTCCTGAATGTAGGAAGCTTGTCTAAGCCCGGTGCAATACCTTTCGAAAACCAGAGGATAATCCGTATTTACCCTATGGATTAATATCGATCAGGAAAAAGTGACCCGCATCGATATGCGTATCCAGTCAATTTCAAAAAAAAGAGTAATAACCATGATTTAATCTGTTAGCTGATTTAATGTTCATGTTAGACATGAAAATTCAATATATTGTTCTGCATTATCCATCGGTTATAGTTGTTTCCGTTTCATTGTATTTGGCGTTTTTTTTGCTATATCACGCCAGGCCTGCATAAAAAACAATCAACAAATAAATAAAATACAAGATCTTACATAACGGACTTACACAATCTATTAACAATTCAATATAATTCCCGGCATCGATGTTTTGTCGCCATTTTCTATCCCGGCATTATGCTTCATTTATGCCGTCTGGCTTACTGCGGGGTTAAACATCGATAGTTAAATAAGAAATATTTTTATTTCATGGTGTTATCAGGAGAGTTATTATGTCAGATACGAATCCCCGCTCATCCGGCTGGTTAGGCTTGTGGTGCCTGCTGGTCGGCGTGATACTGCTTGCGACAGGCCTGTTCTTTGTCATCGGCGGTTATAAACTGGTTTCCCTGGGGGGAAGCTGGTATTTCCTTATTGCCGGGGTTATTACCCTGCTCGCCGCGATTCAGTTTTTCCGCCGCAAGTCGTCCGCGGTGTGGCTGTTTGCTCTGGTATTCGTGGGTACCCTGATTTGGGCACTGTTTGATGCCGGCTTCGACTTCTGGCCGCTCGTTTCCCGTTTGATGGTACCCGCCGGGTTGATGCTGCTGGCAGCGGCCACCTGGCCTGCGCTACGTAAGCATGAAGGAAAGCCTTACAGCACCAAAGGGGCATGGGGGATCTGCGTTGTCCTGGTTATCGCCATGGGCGTCACCTTTGTTCAGATGTTTCAGCCCCATCCCACAGTGGCTTTCAGCGGCGAGAAATTACCGCTGGTGCCGGTAAAAGAAGGCGCTAAACAGCAAAACTGGGACCACTACGGCAATACTGCCGGCGGTAGCCGTTTTGTGGCGCTGGACCAGATCACGCGTGACAACGTAAAAAACCTGAAACCCGTCTGGACCTTCCATACTGGCGACACACCGTTAAGCCCGGATGGCAATGGCGCAGAAGATCAGCAAACGCCGCTGCAGGTAGGCGATCGCGTTTTCCTGTGTACCCCACATAACAATGTGATCGCCGTGGATGCCGATAGCGGAAAAGAGATCTGGAGAGCGGAAATTAATGCGAAATCCGCAATCTGGATGCGCTGCCGAGGCCTGGCGTATTTTGATGCCACGAAGCCACTGACGCAGCCCACTGTGGCTGGTTCCACACCGGTTCTGCCGGCACAGGTCGCGCCGGGTGCTGCATGCCAGCGTCGCATCCTGATGAATACGATTGATGACAGATTGATCGCCCTGGACGCCGATAACGGCAAATTCTGCCCGGATTTCGGGACGAACGGCAGCGTGAGTCTGCGAGAAGGGATGGGGGCCGCGGCAGATCCAAGCTATGTGTTGACTTCAGCCCCAACGCTGGCTGGCACCACGGTGGTGGTTGGAGGCCGCGTGGCGGATAACGTCAGTACTGACATGCCGGGCGGCGTGGTGCGCGGTTATGACGTGATCACTGGCCAGCAGCGCTGGGCATTTGATCCGCGTAATCCGGATCCCAATCATGTTCTGCAACCGGGGGAACATTACAAACGCAGTTCCGCTAACTCCTGGGCACCCATGTCCTGGGATGCGTCGATGAATACCCTCTTTATTCCGATGGGGAGTTCCTCTGTTGACCTGTGGGGCGCGGACCGTATTCAGGGCGATCACAAATACGCCACTTCAATCCTGGCGCTGGATGCGACCACCGGGAAAGAGAAGTGGGTATACAAGACCGTGCGTAACGATCTGTGGGACTTCGATGTCCCGATGCAGCCAAGCCTGGTCGATTTCCCGACCAAAGAGGGCAACAAACCCGCCGTGGTGGTGGGGACCAAAGCGGGCCAAATCTATGTACTTGATCGCCTGACGGGTCAACCGCTTACCGAAGTGAAAGAGGTCCCGGTGAAACCGGCTGATATCCCAAATGAACAGTATCCGGCGACGCAGCCGCGCTCTGTTGGGATGCCGCAGATTGGGGCGGAAACCCTGAAAGAATCTGATATGTGGGGGGCAACGCCGTTTGATCAACTGGTCTGTCGTATCAGCTTCAAATCGATGCGTTATGACGGGCTGTACACCATGCCGGGGACCGATGTTTCCCTCAGCTTCCCGGGCTCTCTGGGAGGAATGAACTGGGGCAGCCTGTCCACCGATCCGAACAACCACTATATCTTCGTCAATGATATGCGTCTGGGTCTGTGGGTTCAGTTGATTAAGCAGGACCCGCAAAGCGCGGTGGCCAACACCGGTGGCGAGGCGGTGAACGCCGGGATGGGGGCAGTCCCGATGAAAGGAACGCCGTACTCGGTCAATAAAAACCGTTTCATGTCGCCGCTGGGGATCCCGTGTCAGAAACCACCGTTTGGTACACTGTCCGCGATTGACCTGAAAACACAGAAAATCGTCTGGCAGGTGCCGGTCGGTACCGTCCAGGATACCGGTCCGTTTGGCGTAAAAATGCGTGCTCAGATGCCGATCGGTATGCCAACGCTGGGCGGAACCCTGGCCACTCAGGGCGGTCTGGTCTTCATTGCCGGAACCCAGGACTACTACCTGCGCGCCTTCGATTCATCGACGGGTGAAGAAGTCTGGAAAGCCCGTCTTCCGGTAGGAAGCCAGGGGGGACCCATCAGCTATGTCTCGCCGAAGACCGGCAAACAATACATCCTGATTTCCGCCGGTGGTGCCCGCCAGTCGCCGGATCGCGGTGACTACGTGATTGCCTATGCGCTGGATAAGTAACAGGTAGTTGGATCAGCGATAACGATCAAAGGCCCCCGCCGGACAGCGGGGGCCTTTTATATTAATGCATGGATGGCGAGACGGTAGGCGACGATGTGGTGGCAGGAGAGGGGATCTGACCCTGCACAGGACAGGTCATTAAGAGAACAGCCAAACTTTTCGCATGATTGAAAAGGGCGGCATTTTAATGTTGTGCACCAAAATGCGCCCTTTAATCTGATGGCCTGGTGTGTTTTTGTGGCTAACCAGAAAAATAGCAGGGGATTTTTTTCAAAACACTTTCTTATAAGGCTTAACAGAGACCTGGCGGTAGACGCCAGCCGCAATGTACGGATCATCATTGGCCCAGGACTGAGCCGCTTCCAGCGACTCAAACTCGGCAATCACCGTTGAGCCGCTGAACCCTGCTGCGCCGGGTTCGTTGCTGTCAACGGCCGGCATTGGCCCGGCGGTAAGCAGCCGGCCTTCATCGTGTAAGAGTTGTAGACGCGCGAGATGCGCAGGGCGAACCGACAGCCGCTTTTCCAGAGAATCGGCGATATCTTCAGCGTAGATAACGTAAAGCACGGCAAAGCTCCTTATCAATAATCAGGCGAATTACGTTAAGTTAAACGGCGATGGACTGCAATGCAAAGATGCATACCGGTGTCGAATGCGCTGCCGGCGCGGCTTTTTTCTGCAAATGGTGGCAAAAATTGACTCAGGTTAAGACGCCTTATTGAATATGATTGCTATTTGCATTTAAAATCGGAGCATCATTTTTCAACAGAAACGACTATGAGCGCAATGACCCTTGATTTACCTCGCCGCTTCCCGTGGCCAACGCTGCTGTCCGTGGCTATCCACGGTGCCGTTGTGGCGGGGCTGCTTTATACCTCGGTACATCAGGTTATTGAACAGCCTTCTCCGACGCAGCCGATAGAGATTACGATGGTCGCGCCGGCCGATCTTGAGCCGCCCCCGGCGGCACAGCCAGTCGTGGAGCCCGTTGTCGAACCTGATCCTGAGCCGGAACCCGAGGTGGTGCCTGAACCGCCGAAAGAGGCGCCGGTGGTTATCCATAAACCGGAACCGAAGCCTAAACCCAAACCGAAACCCAAGCCGGAGAAAAAGGTTGAGCAGCCCAAGCGGGACGTGAAACCGGCAGCAGAGCCGCGTCCGGCCTCGCCGTTTGAAAACAACAATACGGCGCCAGCGCGCACCGCGCCGAGCACCTCGACCGCGGCCGCCAAACCCACCGTTACTGCCCCGAGCGGCCCGCGTGCGATCAGCCGTGTCCAGCCGACCTATCCGACCCGCGCCCAGGCGCTGCGCATCGAGGGGACGGTGCGGGTGAAGTTTGACGTGACGCCTGATGGCCGAATCGACAACCTGCAGATCCTCTCTGCCCAGCCGGCGAATATGTTCGAGCGCGAAGTGAAAAGCGCGATGCGCAGATGGCGTTACGAGCAGGCAAGACCGGGAACCGGCGTGACGATGACTATCAAATTCCGTCTGAACGGGGTCGAAATTAACTGATAACGGAGCCCGGCGGATCGGAGAGGTCCGCCGGGGGCCTTTTCTAACGTGCTTTTTCCATCAGCACATCGTCCAGCGCCTGCTGGGCGGTCACCAGGTGCTGGCCACCGAACAAAATCGCCCGGTTCAGTAGGGTATACAGCTGATAGACTGGCTGACGATCGAGAAAACCTGCTGGCAGCGGTGAAACGGACTGGTAGCCGTCATAGATCTGCGGCGGCTGTTCCGGGTGCATCGGCAGCATGGCTAAATCACACTCGCGATCGCCCCAGTAGCAGGCTGGATCGAAGATGTAGGGGCCATCTGGTCCTAAGGCACAGTTACCGGACCACAGGTCACCATGGAGCAGCGAAGGTTGCGGCTGATGGTTGGCCAGCCGCTGCTGAACCACATCGACTAAGGTATCGATATCGCCAAAGTGCAGCCCTTTCTCCGCCGCCAGCTCCAGCTGCCAGCCGATACGCTGCTCGGCAAAGAACACCGACCAGCGACGCTGCCAGGCGTTGGGCTGCGGCGTGGTGGAAAGGTCGTTGTCGAAATCCAGGCCAAACTGCGGCTGATCGCTCCACTGGTGCAGATGGGCTAACTGCTGGCCGAGCAGGAAGGCATTGTGCGCATCCAGCGGACGGGGAGGGAGGTATTCCATGACCACAAAGCTGTAGTCACGGTCGCTGCCGACCGCAAAGACCTGCGGCACGCGAACGGTTTTGCTTCGCGACAGCAGTTCCAGCTGATCGGCCTCAGCGGTGAAGATGGGCAGAAGCTCACGTTCGTCGCATTTCACGAAGTAATCTTTCCCGCCGAAGCGTAAATGCCAGGCCGAATGGATTTCCCCTCCGGGCAGCTCGGTTTTCAGTTCGATTTCAGCGTTTTCGGAATGCCAATCGCGTAAAAGTGTACTGATTGCTTGCCACATGCTGTCTCTCCCCATGTTTTCCACCATATCATAAGGTTAGCGCACTGCTACCGGGTAAACCTGGAACTGACGCACAACTGACGCTTTCCGTTGCGTTAAACGCACTTATTGAGCTTTTAACCACTCGGCGAATGTGCTGACCGTAATCTCTGCCGGTCGGCCCAGGGCCGATTCCGCCAGTCCTGCACTGAGGGCCTTAACTTCATCAGCATCCTGGGCGCTGAGCAGGCCAAAGGTGTTGGTCCCCAGCTCATGGGGATTGCCGTCTTCATCATTGAGCGTCAGTACGAACCCGGCGCGGGTAAAGTGATTGCTGACCTCGTTGATCTCCGTCAGCGCCTGTTCGTGAAAGGCGACGCTGACGACCCAGGCGGTTATCTCATTGCTCATCTTTACACCCCATTGTTATCCATAGCCTTTCCAGCATAGACCATCCAGCCAATATCGTGACTCCCTCCGCCGACGCGGAGGGGCAGGGAAGATCAGCGACCGCAGAGATAATCGTAGATTTTTTGCGTATTGGCCTGCGAGCAGAGACGGGTGCCCTGATTGATCGTCGCGGCGCTACCGGCGGCGACGCCAAAGCGAACCATATCCTCCAGCCCGGCGTTTTCCGCCAGACGCAGGGTCATGGCGCCCACCATGCTGTCGCCGGCGCCGACGGTGCTCTGGCTTTTCATCGGCGGCGGCACCACCTGAACGCTGCCGCTGGCGTCAACGCCTAACGCCCCCTGCGGCCCGAGCGAAACCACCACCCGGCGTACTTTACCGGACTGGATCAACGACTGGGCGGCAAGGCGTACGTCATCGGGTTGGCTCAGATCGCGCTGTACGAGGGCGCTGAGCTCTTTCTGGTTCGGCTTCACCAGCTCAATATTGCCGACGTCCAGCGCCGCAGCCAGCGCGTCGCCGGAGCTGTCGATAATGCAGCGCAGCCCCTGCTGTTGCGCGTTTTTCACCAGTTGCGTCAGGTTTTCGACGCTGATACCTGGCGGCAGGCTGCCACTCACCACCAGCAGCGAGCCGGGTTCGATCGTCAGGACTTTCTCTTCCAGGCGGCGGAACTCATCATCCGTCAGCGCTGCGCCGGGCATGACAAAGCGATACTGTTCGCCGCTGGCGGCCACGTGAACGTGCAGGTTTTGCCGCGTCCAGTCTCGGGTTTCGACGGTCTCGACCGGCACCTGCTCATCGGCCAGCAGGGCTGCTAAGTGCTCGCCGGTGGCGCCGCCAACCGGGAAAATGGCGGTGGCTTTACCGCCAAGAAAGGTCACGGCACGGGCGACGTTGATCCCGCCGCCGCCGGGCTCAAATACCGGCGCGCTGCAGCGGAGTTTACCTTCGGGGTAAATCTGTGGGGTCTGCGTGGCGCTATCCAGCGAGGGGGCCAGCGTTAACGTATAAATTTTGGTCATTCCTTCTCCTCCTTAATACGGCGACTGTATTTTATTTAAGCATGGCACGATGACTCCGGGAGGGAAAGTGATGTTCCTGAGAGATTTGCAAAGAAGCTTGTATTTTCATTATGAAATAAAGATCGTTTCCGGAGCTGTCTTATTCAAAAAACGAAAGAGTAAGTGATTGCTATGTTATTCGTGCTTTTTTATAATTTGCTACCTTTCTTAGGACCTGCACACCGCGATCCTCGCGAAAGTTTCCGGGACCCTCAGGTCTCTTTTATGTTGTACGGACGCTAAATTCAATGAGCGGGCAGGTTGTGTCTGTTCATCATTTGTACTGTCCTAAAAAATGTATTTTAGAGAGTTATAATGAAGCTTTTAAAGACAGTACCCGCAGCGGTTATGCTGGCGGGGGGGCTTTTTGCGTCTGTTGGCGCAATGGCCGATGATTCTGTATTTACCGTCATGGATGACCCTTCCGCTGCTAAAAAACCTTTCGAAGGTGTGGTTAACGCAGGCTACCTGGCGCAGTCCGGCAACACCAAGAACTCCTCGATGACGGCAGATTCCACCTTGACCTGGTATGGTAATACCACCGCATGGTCGCTGTGGGGGAACGCCAGCAACACCTCTTCCAACGATGAGCGATCCTCAGAAAAATATGCAGTCGGTGGGCGTAGCCGCTATAACCTGACCGATATGAACTATCTCTTTGGTCAGGGAAGCTGGCTGACCGACCGCTATAATGGCTATCAGCAGCGTGATGTCCTGACGGCGGGTTATGGTCGTCAGATCCTCAACGGTCCGGTGCACAGCCTGCGGTTTGAATTCGGTCCTGGCGTTCGCTATGACGAGTTTACCGATGGAGAAACCGATACTCAGCCGCTGGGTTACGCCTCCGGCACCTGGGCCTGGCAGATGACCGATAACGCCAAATTTACGCAAGGGGTCTCGGTGTTTGGCGCTGAGGACACCACCGTCAACTCTGAGAGCGCGTTAAACGTGGCGATTAACGCCCATTTCGCGCTGAAAGTCGCCTACAACGTGACCTGGAACTCGGCGCCGCCTTCCTCAGCGCCGGAGCATACCGATCGCCGAACCTCGCTGTCCCTTGGATACAAAATGTAATATTTTCAGGCCGGGTTTTCCCGGCCTGTTCGTTTTAAATTTAGCAATTCGTGACATTATTTTTTCTGGCCTTTCGTTTTAGTTTTTATAAAAAGAAATAGCCCTCCATCTTTTCTCCATTATTCCCGGTTTGTTGACAAATATTCATTCTATTTGACACGAAAAGCTAAATATTCGACGGACAAATATGTGATCTGGATCTATAATGATATGCACTGTCCGGGCGGAGAAATCGCGCGGTCTGTCTTCCGTAATAAGAGAATGAATATCATGAAAAACACTTCATTTACCATCGCAGCCCTGGCGCTGTGCGTGCTTTCTTTTGGCGCATCCGCTGCTACGCCCGTTCCGCCATCAGGCAACCAGGACCATACTCAGATAGGCATCGCCAAAGCGACTGACGTTGAGGCTGGCTCGAATATCGCCCCCGGTTCCCGGACCACCGGACAATCCATGAGCGATGCCTTTAATGTGCATACGCTGGTGGCCGGCGAGTGGTCGTAATATACCAGACCTTTATTTCGTCGTACGTCAATTAAGCCGGGTGAAGCGGTACCGGTTTAACGATCTGCATTAAAGATTAAGCATGCAATATCATTGCGTCTCTTCTATCACGTCCGAATAATATTATCCGGTTTTGCCGGGGATTATTCTCGCCTGCAGTAGCAGGATATTCGTCTTTTTATCTCAATCTCTCTTGTTTTCTCCACATTCCGCCATCATTTATACGCTTGCGGCTTTAATCACGTACCAATGATGTGTAAACTACTCCCCGGTGTTATCAGCAGGCGGTGGCAGGCGGGAACGGTCTATCCGGTCGTCCTCCTATTTTCGCAGAGTGAAGCGGGAACTGCGCCTTAACCTGATGATAATTATGATTATATAGTTTTGTATGTGCTCTTTCGTGCGGGGCACCACTGCAAATAAGGACATAAAATGCCTGTAATTACGCTTCCTGATGGCAGTCAACGCCATTTTGACCACGCTGTTAGCCCCATGGATGTTGCGCTGGATATCGGTCCAGGCCTGGCGAAAGCCACCATTGCCGGGCGGGTAAACGGTGAACTGGTAGACGCCTGCGACCCGATCGAAACCGATTCCACTCTCTCTATTATCACTGCGAAAGATGAAGAAGGGCTGGAGATCATTCGTCACTCCTGTGCGCACCTGTTAGGCCATGCCATTAAACAGCTGTGGCCCAACACCAAAATGGCTATCGGTCCGGTTGTCGATAATGGCTTCTACTATGACGTAGACCTCGACCACACCCTGACTCAGGAAGATATCGACGCGCTCGAAAAACGTATGCATGAGCTCGCCGAGAAAAACTACGATGTCATCAAGAAGAAAGTCAGCTGGCACGAGGCGCGTGAAACCTTCGTGAAGCGCGGCGAAACCTATAAAGTTTCTATTCTTGACGAAAACATTGCTCATGATGATAAGCCGGGTCTGTATCATCATGAAGAATATATCGATATGTGCCGCGGCCCGCACGTACCGAATATGCGCTTCTGTCATCACTTCAAGCTGATGAAAACCGCCGGTGCCTACTGGCGCGGCGACAGCAACAATAAAATGTTGCAGCGTATCTACGGTACCGCGTGGGCGGATAAAAAAGCGCTGAATGCCTATCTGCAGCGTCTTGAAGAAGCCGCCAAGCGTGACCACCGTAAAATTGGCAAGCAGCTCGACCTGTATCATATGCAGGAAGAGGCGCCGGGTATGGTGTTCTGGCATAACGATGGCTGGACCATCTTCCGTGAACTGGAAACCTTTGTTCGTTCTAAACTGAAAGAGTACCAGTATCAGGAAGTAAAAGGTCCGTTCATGATGGACCGTGTGCTGTGGGAGAAAACCGGCCACTGGGACAACTACAAAGATGCGATGTTCACCACCTCTTCCGAGAACCGTGAATACTGCATTAAGCCGATGAACTGCCCGGGCCACGTGCAGATCTTCAACCAGGGGCTGAAATCCTACCGCGATCTGCCGCTGCGTATGGCGGAATTCGGTAGCTGTCATCGTAACGAACCGTCTGGCGCGCTGCACGGCCTGATGCGTGTTCGCGGCTTTACCCAGGATGATGCGCATATCTTCTGTACTGAAGATCAGGTTCGCGATGAAGTGAACGCCTGTATTCGTATGGTCTACGATATGTACAGCACCTTTGGCTTCGAGAAGATCGTCGTCAAACTGTCGACTCGCCCGGAAAAACGTATCGGTAGCGATGAGACCTGGGATCGCGCGGAAGCGGATCTGGCGGTGGCGCTGGAAGAAAATAACATCCCATTTGAGTATCAACTGGGCGAAGGGGCCTTCTACGGCCCGAAAATTGAATTTACCCTGTATGACTGCCTCGATCGTGCATGGCAGTGCGGTACCGTACAGCTGGACTTCTCTCTGCCGCAACGTTTAAGCGCCTCCTATGTGGGCGAAAACAACGAGCGTCAGGTACCGGTCATGATTCACCGTGCGATTCTCGGTTCTCTGGAGCGCTTCATTGGCATCCTGACCGAAGAGTTCGCTGGCTTCTTCCCAACCTGGCTTGCACCAGTGCAGGTAGTGGTCATGAATATTACCGATTCTCAGGCTGAATACGTTAACGAATTGACGCGTAAACTACAAAATGCGGGCATTCGTGTAAAAGCAGACTTGAGAAATGAGAAGATTGGCTTTAAAATCCGCGAGCACACTTTACGTCGTGTCCCGTATATGTTGGTCTGTGGCGACAAAGAAGTCGAAGCCGGCAAAGTGGCCGTGCGCACCCGTCGCGGGAAAGACCTCGGCAGCATGGACGTAAGTGAAGTGATTGAGAAGCTGCAACAAGAGATTCGCAGCCGCAGTCTTCAACAACTGGAGGAATAAGGTATTAAAGGCGGAAAACGAGTTCAAACGGCACGTCCGAATCGTATCAATGGCGAGATTCGCGCCCTGGAAGTTCGCTTGACAGGTCTGGAAGGCGAAGCTTTGGGTATTGTGAGTCTGAGAGAAGCTCTCGAAAAGGCTGAAGAGGCCGGAGTAGATTTAGTTGAAATCAGCCCTAACGCCGAACCGCCAGTTTGTCGTATCATGGACTACGGCAAGTTCCTTTATGAAAAGAGTAAGTCTTCTAAGGAACAGAAGAAAAAGCAAAAAGTTATCCAGGTTAAGGAAATTAAATTCCGTCCTGGGACCGATGATGGTGATTACCAGGTAAAACTCCGCAGCCTGGTTCGCTTTCTCGAAGATGGCGATAAGGCTAAGATCACACTGCGTTTCCGCGGTCGTGAGATGGCCCACCAGCAGATCGGTATGGAAGTGCTTACGCGCGTCCGTGACGATCTGAGTGAACTGGCAGTAGTCGAATCCTTCCCTACGAAGATCGAAGGCCGCCAGATGATCATGGTGCTCGCTCCTAAGAAGAAACAGTAAGGCCTTCAAGTAGCGATGTTAGTGGAGCCTTAGGGCTTCACTGATGTTGTTCGCCTATGTTTCGTTTATTAACAATGCGAAGTGGAAGTTATTAAGATGCCAAAAATTAAGACCGTACGCGGTGCTGCTAAGCGCTTCAAAAAAACCGGTAAAGGTGGTTTTAAGCACAAGCACGCTAACCTGCGTCACATTCTGACTAAAAAAGCTACCAAGCGTAAACGTCACCTGCGTCCGAAAGCCATGGTTTCTAAAGGCGATCTGGGCCTGGTCATCGCGTGCCTGCCGTACGCATAAGTCGTTAACGTTTAACTTTTTTAACTTAGAATAGATACAGGAGAGCACATATGGCTCGCGTAAAACGTGGTGTAATTGCACGTGCACGTCACAAGAAAATTTTGAAACAAGCTAAAGGCTACTACGGTGCGCGTTCTCGCGTATACCGCGTTGCCTTCCAGGCTGTTATCAAAGCTGGTCAGTACGCTTACCGTGACCGTCGTCAACGTAAACGTCAGTTCCGTCAACTGTGGATTGCACGTATCAACGCAGCAGCACGTCAGAACGGTATTTCTTACAGCAAATTCATCAATGGCCTGAAAAAAGCCTCTGTTGAAATCGACCGTAAGATCCTGGCTGACATCGCCGTATTCGACAAAGTAGCGTTCACCGCTCTGGTCGAAAAAGCGAAAGCAGCTCTGGCATAAGCCAGTTGAAAGAGGGAGCTTGTCTCCCTCTTTTCGTTTCAACACCATCAATACATTGACTTTTATCGGCGCAGGCTTTTCAATACAGGTCTGACGTTTCTTACCAGACAAGGTAATGCAAGCATGAATGCTGCTATTTTCCGCTTCTTTTTTTACTTTAGCACCTGAACTCAGGAGGCTAGCGCGTGAAAGAAGAAACGGAAAACAGCGCCAGAAAGCCTCCCCTGTGGAGGCTTTTTTCGTATATGGATTCGGGATATTAATTTCACTATAACCGGTGTCTGCACCGACATAATGAGGAAAACCATGTCACATCTCGCAGAGCTGGTTGCCAGTGCCAAGGCAGCCATTAACGAGGCATCAGATGTTGCTGCGCTGGACAACGTCCGCGTGGAATACCTGGGTAAAAAAGGGCATCTGACCCTGCAAATGACCACCCTGCGCGAGTTACCGCCGGAAGAGCGTCCGGCAGCCGGCGCGGTCATCAACGAAGCGAAAGAGCAGGTGCAGCAAGCGCTGAACGCGCGCAAAGCTGATCTGGAAGGCGCAGCGCTGAATGCGCGTCTGGCCGCAGAGACCATTGACGTCTCGCTGCCGGGACGCCGCATTGAAAATGGCGGCCTGCATCCGGTCACTCGCACCATCGACCGTATTGAAAGTTTCTTCGGTGAGCTCGGCTTTACCGTGGCGACTGGCCCGGAAATCGAAGATGATTACCACAACTTCGATGCGCTGAATATTCCGGGTCACCATCCGGCGCGCGCTGACCACGACACTTTCTGGTTCGATGCCACTCGCCTGCTGCGTACTCAGACCTCTGGCGTGCAGATCCGCACCATGGAAAACCAGCAGCCGCCCATCCGCATTATCGCGCCGGGCCGCGTCTATCGTAACGACTACGACCAGACCCATACCCCGATGTTCCACCAGATGGAAGGTCTGATTGTTGATAAAAACATCAGCTTCACCAACCTGAAAGGGACTTTGCACGACTTCCTGAACAACTTCTTTGAAGAAGATCTGCAGGTGCGCTTCCGTCCGTCCTACTTCCCGTTCACCGAGCCGTCCGCAGAAGTTGACGTCATGGGGAAAAACGGCAAATGGCTGGAAGTGCTGGGCTGCGGGATGGTACACCCGAACGTGCTGCGTAACGTGGGTATCGATCCGGAAGTCTACTCCGGCTTCGCTTTCGGTATGGGGATGGAGCGTCTGACCATGCTGCGTTATGGCGTGACCGATCTGCGCGCGTTCTTCGAAAACGATCTGCGTTTCCTCAAACAGTTTAAATAAGGGCAGGACAGAACAATGAAATTCAGTGAACTGTGGTTACGCGAGTGGGTTAACCCGGCGATCGACAGCGAAGCGCTTTCCGATCAGATCACCATGGCGGGCCTCGAAGTCGACGGCGTTGAGCCGGTTGCCGGCAGCTTCAACGGCGTAGTGGTCGGTGAAGTGGTGGAGTGCGGCCAGCATCCAAATGCTGACAAACTGCGCGTCACCAAAGTCAATGTGGGCGGTGAACGCCTGCTGGACATCGTCTGCGGCGCGCCTAACTGCCGTCAGGGGCTGAAAGTCGCCGTGGCGACCATCGGCGCCGTGCTGCCGGGCGATTTTAAAATTAAAGCGGCGAAGCTGCGCGGTGAACCGTCAGAAGGGATGCTGTGCTCCTTCTCCGAGCTGGGTATTTCCGACGACCATAGCGGAATTATCGAACTGCCGGCGGATGCGCCGATCGGCACTGATATTCGTGAATTCCTCAAGCTTGATGATAACACTATCGAAATCAGCGTCACGCCAAACCGTGCCGACTGCCTGGGTATCATCGGTGTGGCGCGCGATGTCGCTGTGCTGAACAAAGCGCCGCTGAACGCGCCGGAAATCACTCCGGTTGCCGCGACCATTGACGACGTGCTGCCGATTCAGGTTGACGCGCCGCAGGCGTGCCCGCGCTATCTGGGCCGCGTGGTGAAAGGCATTAACGTCAAAGCGCCGACCCCGCTGTGGATGAAAGAGAAGCTGCGTCGCTGCGGGATCCGCTCCATCGACGCGGTGGTTGACGTGACCAACTATGTGCTGCTTGAGCTGGGCCAGCCGATGCACGCCTTTGACCGCGACCGTATCGAAGGTGGGATCGTGGTGCGCATGGCGAAAGAGGGTGAAACCCTGGTGCTGCTCGATGGCTCTGAAGCGAAGCTCGACAGCGACACCCTGGTCATTGCTGACCATAACAAAGCGCTGGCGATGGGCGGGATCTTCGGCGGGGAACACTCCGGTGTTAACGACGAAACCCAGAACGTGCTGCTGGAGTGTGCCTTCTTCAGCCCGCTGTCCATTACCGGCCGCGCGCGCCGTTACGGCCTGCACACCGATGCCTCTCATCGCTATGAGCGCGGTGTCGATCCGGCGCTGCAGTATAAAGCGCTGGAGCGTGCTACGCGTCTGCTGATCGACCTCTGTGGCGGTGAAGCTGGCCCGGTGATCGACGTGACCCACGAAGAGACCCTGCCAAAACGCGCCACCATTACCCTGCGTCGTAGCAAACTGGATCGCCTGATTGGTCACCATATCGATGACGCACAGGTCACCGACATTCTGCAGCGCCTCGGCTGTGAAGTGACGGTGGGTCAGGACGAATGGCAGGCAGTCGCCCCGAGCTGGCGTTTCGACATGGAGATCGAAGAAGATCTGGTCGAAGAAGTGGCTCGCGTTTATGGCTACAACAACATTCCTGATGAGCCAGTACAGGCGGGTCTGATCATGGGTACCCACCGTGAAGCTGACCTGTCGCTGAAGCGCGTGAAAATGCTGCTGAACGACAAAGGCTATCAGGAAGTGATCACCTACAGCTTTGTTGACCCGAAAGTCCAGCAACTGATCCACGCCGGGGAAGAGGCGCTGATCCTGCCAAGCCCGATCTCCAGTGAAATGTCGGCGATGCGTCTGTCGCTGTGGACTGGCCTGCTGGGGACCGTGGTCTACAACCAGAACCGTCAGCAGAGCCGCGTGCGCATCTTTGAGAGCGGTCTGCGCTTCGTGCCAGATACTCAGGCACCGCTGGGCATTCGTCAGGATGTGATGCTGGCCGGGGCGATCTGCGGCAACCGTTACGAAGAGCACTGGACGCTGGCGAAAGAGACGGTCGATTTCTATGATCTGAAGGGCGATCTGGAATCCGTTCTGGATTTAACCGGTAAATTGGCCGACATCGAGTTCCGTGGCGAAGCGATAACTGCGCTGCATCCAGGCCAATCCGCAGCGATTTATCTTAAAGGTGAACGCATTGGTTTCATTGGGGTTGTTCATCCGGAGCTGGAACGTAAACTGGATCTGAACGGTCGCACTCTGGTGTTCGAACTGGAGTGGAACAAGCTCGCAGACCGCGTGGTGCCTCAGGCGCGCGATATTTCCCGCTTCCCGGCGAACCGTCGCGACATCGCGGTACTGGTCGCTGAAAACGTGGCTGCTGCCGATGTTTTAGCCGAATGTAAGAAAGTTGGCGTAAATCAGATAGTTGGCGTAAACTTATTTGACGTGTACCGTGGTAAAGGTGTGGCGGAAGGGTATAAGAGCCTTGCGATTAGCCTGATCCTGCAGGATACCAGCCGTACACTCGAAGAAGAGGAGATTGCCGCTACCGTTGCCAGATGTGTAGAGGCATTAAAAGAGCGATTCCAGGCATCATTGAGGGATTGAACCTATGGCGCTTACAAAAGCTGAAATGTCAGAATATCTGTTTGATAAGCTTGGGCTTAGCAAGCGGGATGCCAAAGAACTGGTCGAGTTGTTTTTCGAAGAGATCCGTCGTGCTCTGGAAAACGGAGAACAGGTCAAACTCTCCGGGTTCGGCAACTTCGATTTGCGGGATAAAAACCAACGCCCGGGACGTAACCCGAAGACGGGGGAGGATATTCCCATTACAGCCCGGCGCGTGGTGACCTTCAGACCCGGTCAGAAGCTGAAAAGCCGTGTCGAAAACGCGTCACCGAAAGACAAATAATCTGAACTAATTAAAAAGGCCGCATTGCGGCCTTTTTCTTTTCTATACGTCCTTACGCTTTGACGGCGGTGAGCATGATCTCCACCAGGATATCCGGTCGCGCCATCTCTGCCTGAACGGTTGCTCGCGCCGGGCTCTGGCCTTCCGGCATCCACTGTACCCACACGTCATTGAATGCGACAAAATCACGTTCGATATCTTTCAGCCAGATCTGCGCGGAGAGAATATGTCGCTTATCGCTCCCGGCCCCGGCGAGCAGGGCGTCGATCTTCTCCAGCACTTCACGGGTTTGTAAAACGATATCGTCTTCGCTGCTTTTTGGCGTCAGCCCGGAGAGGAACAGCAGATTGCCATACTCAACGCTGGCGGAAAGGCGAGGTTGTGGATTATTGCGAATAATGGTCATGCGGTTTGTTTCCATGTGAGACCTTCTAAAGAAATAGTGGGTGCCTGATTGTCGATTAACGCGCCCAGCACCACCGCGCTGCCGGCGGCGAGGGTAAAGCCGAGACTACCCTGGCCGAGGTTCATCCACAGATTGGGGTATCCGGCGCGCCCCAGCATCGGCGGGCCTGCTGGTGTTGACGGACGCATGCCGGTCCAGGCTTCGGCCTTGTCCAGCCCCCCGAGTTCGGGAAAGCTGCGGGCAACGATGTTTTTCAGCGCCTGAATGCGGCTCTCGCGCAGTTCGTCGCCGTCGTAGCCGATGTCCACCATCGCCGCGATGCGCAGTTGTTGGCCAAGGCGGGCATACACGATTTTGTGCCCGTAGTCGGTGACGCTGATGTTCGGGGCAATTCCTGCTTTCTCAGGATAGGGCAGGGTCAGGCTGTACCCCTTCAGGGCGCACAGCGGCACGTGAACGCCCAGATGCCCAAGCAGAGGACCGCTACCGTTACCGGCGGCGACGACATAATCATCACCGGTGATGGTTCCCCGGCTGGTCTCCAGCGAACTGATGCGTCCGCCGCGCTTATTGAGCCGCTGCACCTCACAGTGGGTCAGCAGGCTAAAGTCGTTGCTGGCATTGAGCTTGTCGAGCAGGGCAAGGCAGAACTGATGGCAATCTGCCGTTTCATCGCCCGGCGAATAAATTCCGCCCTGCAGCGAAGGGCTGATATGTCTGAGTGCCGCCTCCAGCTGCAGACAGGCTTCAGCATTCAGCGCTTGCTGATACTGAGGATCTATTCCTTTTGCCGCTTTATTAAAATCATATTCGCGGCGATGGATAATTAATTTACCGCTGCGCCGCCAGTGAAAATCGGCAAGATTATCCTCATCCAGCCACGACTGCATGACCTGACGGCTGAGCAACGACAGGCGCAGAATATGATCGCCGTTCATTTTATTGGTCTGGCTATTACAGGCACGCAGGAACTGCAGCAGCCAGCGCCACTGCTGGAAAGACATCTTAAGACGCATATTCAGCGGCGAATCGGCTTTGCCCATCCATTTAATCCCCTGCAGGGGAACGCCGCTATCGGCAAGGGGGGCAACGTAGCGATAACTTAATTGTCCGCCGTTAGCAAAACTGGTGGCACTGCCCGGTTCGGCATTGCGCTCCAGTAATTGCACCTGATGGCCGCGCTTAATCAGTTCCCAGGCCGTGGCCAGACCGACCACGCCGCCGCCGATAATGACAATGCGTTTGTTCATAACCCGATATATCCACCGCTGATCAATTTATCGGGTTATGTCAAAGCATTTACCCCAGCGGCGCAATTGACTTTTTATGGTCAGGGTATAACCGCAGGTTAATCTCCTTGAGTTGCTGGCGCAGACGCTGGCAGAGAAAATCGACGAACTTTTGCGCCATTGGACTCAGCGAAACATCGGCCCGGCGCAGCAGGCAGAGGTTGATGGCAATCGGTGGCGTAATGGGGTGGATCATCTCGGGATCCAGGTTGTGCTGGGCGGAAAAAATATCAGTGATGCTGCAGCCCATGCCGCGCTTCACGAACTCGGTGGCCATATAGTAGGTCTGGACGTTAAGCCGGGTGGTGGAAAAGTCGCGACGGGTGGCGATGGCGGCAGAGAGCGAGTGCGGCCCTGGCGAGATCCAGCGCTGCTGGTCGATCTGGCTGATGTCCACCGCTCCCTGACGATAATGACGGTCGATGTACACCAGCGGTACTTCGGCAATCAGGGTAGTGAGGATCTCTCCCTGCTGCACCGGCTGCAGCGTCAGCGCTAAATCTATCTCACGTAAATCCAGTTTCCTGACCAGCGTCTCGGTATGCTCGGTGGTGAGCGTCATCACCAGGTTGCTGTTTTGCTGATAAAAGTCGGTCACCAGCTCTGGCACCAGGCTTAATCCCAGACTCGGCAGGCAGCCTAAGGTGATTTTGGCGCGCGGATCGCGGGCCAGGTTTTCGGCCAGCAGACGCAGATTATCGAGGTCCTGATAGATGCTCTGCGCTTTTTCGAAAAGTGTGATCGCCTCGCTGGTCGGCAGCAGCTTGCCGCGCACCCGCTGAAAGAGGGTAAAGCCCAGCTTCGTCTCGGCGCTTTTTAACGCTTTGCTGGCCGCTGGCTGGGAGATATTGAGCGCTTCCGCCGCCCGTGACAGCGAGCCGCAGGTCATTACGGCATGAAAGATTTCCAGATGACGCAGTTTCATGAACAGTTAACTCAGGGTTATAGCCTACCGATAAAAAGTCATTTTCCACTAACACCAAGTTAACATAAATTTAATCTCCAATCAGCGCTCCGGTTACATATTGTGCTGTAGACCCCGCCTGATGGCGGAATATTACGCTCTCAGAATCTATTCCTTTGTACCCAAACGCATCCTCAGGCTCGCGGCCAATAATGAAAAAGAGGGCGGATGTTTTCTGAGCAGGCCCCAATACACCACCTGACCTTTACGGTCGGATTGATTGGCATTAAGGAGTGTTATGAGTGACTCAACGCTCACAGGCAATGCGCCTGTCAGACGAAATATCACGCGGAAAAACGTTATTATTGGTCTGTTATTGCTGCTGTTCGTGTTGATCGCGCTATGGTGCCACGGTCGTCCGGGCAGCGAGCTTGGCCTGCTGGGATTTACGCCGCTGGTGGCGCTAGCGATATTATCGCTCATCGGCGTTGATATTGTGCTGGCGGTGATCTCCTCGATTATTATCGCCATGATAATGACCTCGACCGGCCTGCCGGAAATGGGCACGATGCTGGCGAAATCCACCGGGTCATTTATCGCCACCGTAGGGCTTATCATTATGCTCGGCGCCGGCGTGGGGGAAGTGGCCACCCGCACCGGCGCAGCGGTTGAGCTGGTGAAATTCGTGGTCCATCGTATTGGGCTGTCGAGCCAGACGCGGGTTAAGTTCGGCATTGTGGTGTCATCGATTTTAATTTGTGGTTCGCTGGGCACCATGGCCGGTGGTAACGCCATTATCGTGGCCGTGATCATTCCGGTGGCGGCAGCGGTACGCTTAACGCCGCCGACGGTCGCCGCGCTGATGATGACCGCCGGCTCCGTTGGGCTATTTACCGGGCCCTTCACCCCCAGCACCGTGACGATCCTCAGCCTCGGCGGGTTGAGCTATCCGGATTATCTGCTGTACGTCGGTCTGCCGATGAGTGCGGTGACGCTGCTGGCCGGCTGGGTCATGGCGGGGCGGATCCAGAAGATGACCGAAGGCAAACTGCGCTATGACGTCGATCTCTCGGAAAAGCCGAAAGAGGATCTCAGCGCCGCGCAGCAGCGTCGGCGTAAATTAAGCGCGCTGGCCTTCGCCGCGACGATCATTGTGATGGCGGTGGTTGGCGTGGTGATCAAAGCCGGATTCAGCTTTGCGATTATCGTGATGCTGCTGGTGGCGCTGATGACCGGGCTGGTAGGCGGCCTGAGGCCGACGCAGATCCTGCAGGCGCTATATCACGGTTGCGGCCGTCTGGTGTGGATGTTTATCCTCTACTGGCTGTATAACCCAATCCTTGAACTGATGGATGGTCTGCATGCCTATCAGGGGCTGCTGGAGTATACCCAACCGCTGCTTGAGGGGATCTCCCCGGCCTGGCTGTGCTTTAGCATCTTCGCGTTCAATATTATCGGCCATGTGCCCGGTGCGGCGGTGGCACAGATGACGTTTACCCATAAAATCTTTGGCCCGATGCTGATGGCCGCCGGCGTGCCGCCGCAGGGGACCACCGCGGTGCTGCTGGCCTCGTCTCAGGTGGACTGGTTCGGTCCGTTTCCCTCATCGGACATGTTCGGCCAGATGGGGCTGGCGCAGTCAACGCATCTGAAATATATGCTCTATAACGGCTGGGCAATCGTGGTGGCGAATATCATTCTCTTTGCGCTGCTGTTTCAGATCCTGGTGTGACGAACGACCGCCGACGCGGGGGAGGTCTTCCTCCGCGTCGACGAACGGGCGCGAGGTTTTCCTTTTCTCACCGGGACACCCACCGTAAAATCAGTCTCTTGTTCCCACTGCGTAATGGAATCTATGCTGACTCTCGCCCATCTTCAACAGCGCCGCAGCCGGCGTTGGCTCTTTGGATTAACGCTGTTGCTCCTGGTCACGCTACTGATCAGCCTGTGCGCGGGCGATCAATGGATCCCGCCTGGAGAATGGCTGAGCGCGAAAGGCCAGTTGTTCATCTGGCAGATCCGCCTGCCGCGAACCCTGGCGGTGCTGCTGGTGGGGGCGGCGCTGGCGCTCTCCGGGGCGATTATGCAGGCACTGTTTGAAAATCCGCTGGCGGAGCCGGGTCTGCTGGGCGTCTCCAACGGGGCGGGCGTCGGGCTGATTGCCGCCGTCCTGCTGGGGAAAGGGGTCTTACCCGGCTGGGCGCTCGGCCTGTGCGCGATCCTCGGCGCGCTGCTGATCACCTTTATTCTGCTGCGTTTTGCCCGCCGCCATCTGTCTACCAGTCGTCTCCTGCTGGCGGGGGTGGCGCTGGGGATCATCTGCAGCGCCCTGATGACCTGGGCGGTCTACTTCTCCACCTCTTTTGACCTGCGTCAGCTGATGTACTGGATGATGGGCGGGTTTGGCGGCGTCGACTGGCAGCAGTTGTGGTTGATGATAGCCCTCCTGCCGGTTCTCTGCTGGGTCTGTCTGCAGTCGCAACCCCTGAATTTACTGGCGCTGGGCGAGGTCTCCGCTCGTCAGCTCGGGCTGCCGCTGTGGCTATGGCGCAAGCTGCTGGTGGTGGCGACCGGATGGTTGGTCGGCGTTAGCGTGGCGCTGGCGGGGGCAATTGGCTTTATCGGCCTGGTGATCCCGCACATTCTGCGATTATGCGGCTTAAGCGATCACCGGGTGTTGCTCCCGGCCTGCATGCTGGCCGGGGCGAGCGCCTTGCTGGGGGCGGATATCATTGCCCGACTGGCGCTTTCCGCCGCAGAGCTGCCAATTGGCGTGGTGACGGCGACGCTGGGCGCGCCGGTATTTATCTGGTTGCTGCTGCGTTCGCGGGTGCGGGGATAGCGCGGCGCCGTCGGCAGGGACGGCGCCGGTTCAGGCTTACCAGCCTTTAATCGCGTCGCCTTTGTAGACTTCCTTCGCTTTTTCCGCGACTTCGCTGGTCTGGAAGGCGGCTTTCAGCTCCTGAATTTTCTTGCTGTCCTTATTATCCTCGCGGGCGACAATCGCATTCACGTACGGGGAATCCGGCCCCTCCATAAACAGACCGTCGCGGGCGGCCGACAGGCCCGCCTGAGCGGAGAAGTTGGTGTTAATAATTGACAGGCTGACGTTCGGATCATCAAGGGTACGGGTCAGCTGCGGGGTATCCACTTCAACAATTTTCAGCTGTTTCGGGTTGTCGATGATATCCAGCGTAGTGGGTAAATAGCCGACGCCCGGTTTCAGCTTGAGTAACCCCTGCGCCTGGAGCAGCAGCAGGCTGCGGCCCAGGGTAGTGGTTTCATTAGAAATGGTCACCGTCGCCCCATCGGGCAGTTCGCTGATGTTTTTGATCCGGTGAGAATAGGCGGCGATAGGGAAGACAAAGGTTTTACCGACCACCGCAAATTTATAGCCGCGCTCTTTCGACTGCGCCTCAAGGTACGGCAGGGTCTGGAAGGCGTTGGCATCCACATCTTTGTTGTTCAGCGCTTCGTTGGGCAGCACATAATCATTGAAGGAGACCACTTCGACGTCGAGATGATATTTATCCTTCGCCACCTGCTCCACCACTTTCCAGATGGCTTCGTCCGGCCCGGTATTGATAGCGACTTTCACTTTATTATCTTCATCCGGAGAGCAAGCGCTCAGCAGAGCGACAGAGGTGGCGATTAACGCCAGGCTAAACAACTTCTTCATCAATAAAACTCTCTTAAATTAACAAGTAACGAAACCATATTACATTACCGGGATACTGTACACGGAAATGGTCGACTGCCCAATTGAGAGGATTTCATGTTGCCGGCAGCCAGCGAAGCGCTGTTACATCATGCGACAACTCGGGGGGATTGGCAGTAGAATGGCGGCCGTTGAATCCGCTACAGTAGATAGGGATCACCTTCACCGGAAACCGGTTTATCCATTGAGGACAGGCTATGCAACATGACATTCTGAATACCGAAGTGACGACCATTGATGGCGAGAAAACCACCCTGGCATCCTTTGCCGGCAAGGTGCTGTTGATCGTCAATGTGGCCTCGAAATGCGGCCTGACGCCGCAGTATGAGCAACTGGAGGATCTGCAAAAGCAGTTTGCCGGCGAGGGCTTTAGCGTGCTGGGGTTCCCCTGCAACCAGTTCCTCGGCCAGGAGCCGGGCAGTGAAGAAGAGATTAAGACCTTCTGCAGCACCACCTACGGCGTCACCTTCCCGCTGTTCAGCAAAATTGACGTCAACGGTGAACATCGCGCGCCGTTGTATCAAAAACTGATTGCCGCCGCGCCGAAAGCGGTGGCCCCGGAAGGCAGCGGTTTTTATGAGCGGATGGCCAGCAAAGGCCGGGCGCCGCTGTATGTGGACGACATTCTGTGGAATTTCGAAAAATTCCTCGTCGATCGCCAGGGCAACGTCATTCAGCGCTTCTCTCCGGATATGACGCCGGACGATCCGCAGCTGGTGGCGGCGATTAAAGGAGCGCTGGCGAAATAATGGCGTTTCTGATGCAGCTACAGGATGTAGAAGCGGCGGGGCGTCTGGCCCCGTTCTCTGCGGCTTTTCGCGCCGGGGAGATTGTCCACCTGGTGGGGCCGAACGGCGCAGGGAAGAGCACGCTGCTGACCCGCATGGCGGGGCTGTCCGACGGCCCCGGCACGGTTCATTTTAACGGCCGGCGGCTTGACGAGTGGCCGGCGACGGAGCTGGCGCGCCGTCGCGGATATTTGTGTCAACACCAGACCCCGCCGTTCGCCATGCCGGTGTGGCACTACCTGGCGCTGCATATGCAGCAGCAGGGCGATAGCGCCCGCCTGAGCGATATCGCGGCCAGGCTTGGTCTGGACAATAAGCTGGGCCGTCAGGTCAATCAGCTTTCGGGCGGTGAGTGGCAGCGCGTGCGGCTGGCGGCAGTGATCCTGCAGATCGATCCCTTGAGTCATCCCGCGGGTCAACTGCTGCTGCTGGATGAGCCGATGAACAGTCTGGATGTGGCTCAGCAGGCGGCGCTGGATCGGCTGTTACGTGAGCTGAGCGCGGCGGGTATTGCGGTGGTGATGAGCAGCCACGATCTCAACCATACCCTGCGCCATGCCGGACAAAGCTGGTTGCTCTGCCAGGGCGAAACCATCGCCTGCGGAGAGACCGCCGAGGTGCTGAATGAGGAAAATTTAACCGCTGCCTATGCGATCCCGTTCCAGCGCGTGGAGGTGGCCGGTCATATTATGCTCATCGCGTCACAGTAGCACGCAGTCACCTTGTCAGTGTATTGATAAACAAGCTAAATTATTGCGATAAAGAGACTAGGGACAGAGGGATCATCTGAAATGCGCTTCTGGTTCATGTTGGCGGCGGCGTTAATTTTAGCCGGCTGCAGCAGCCATCGGGCACCGCCGCCGAATCCTCGGCTGGCTGACTCCATCACGGTGGTGGCGAATCTGAACGAGCAGTTGCGTAGCTGGCGTGGCGCGCCGTATCGCTACGGCGGCATGACGCCGCGCGGCGTTGACTGCTCCGGCTTCGTGGTGCGCACGTTTCGCGATAAATTTGCCCTCCAGCTGCCGCGTGAAACCCGCGAGCAGGCGGAAATCGGCACCCGTATCGATAAGCGCGATCTGCTGCCCGGCGATCTGGTGTTCTTCAAAACCGGCTCAGGGGAGAGCGGTTTGCACGTTGGCATCTACGATACCGACAACCAGTTTATCCATGCCTCCACCAGCCAGGGCGTCACCCGTTCCTCGCTGGATAACGTCTACTGGAACAAAAAGTTCTGGCAGGCGCGGCGTATCTGACGTCATTCAGAAGCAAGAGGGAAGCGAGCGCTTCCCTTTTTTATGCCGATAACCCTGCACTCCGCCCGTGTTAATCCGCTGTTCGAGGCACTACACTGAAGGAAGGAGGAACCATGACCCTTTCTTTTACCACCCACTGGCGGGATGAACTGCCGGATTTTTACACTTCCCTGTCACCGACGCCGCTGGATAACGCCCGACTCATCTGGCGCAACGCCCCACTGGCGCAACAGCTGGGGGTGCCCGACGCCCTGTTTGCGCCTGAAAGTGGGGCCGGCGTCTGGGGCGGCGAAGCGCTGCTTCCGGGCATGTCGCCGCTGGCGCAGGTTTACAGCGGCCATCAGTTTGGCGCCTGGGCCGGCCAGCTGGGCGACGGACGCGGGATCCTGCTCGGCGAGCAGCAGCTGGCGGATGGCCGCCGTTACGACTGGCATCTGAAAGGCGCTGGCCTGACCCCCTATTCGCGGATGGGGGACGGCCGCGCTGTGCTGCGCTCGACGATCCGGGAAAGTCTGGCGTCAGAGGCGATGCACGCGCTGGGGATCCCGACGACGCGCGCCCTGGCGATGGTGACCAGCGATACGCCGGTCTACCGCGAGCGCGTGGAGGCTGGCGCGATGTTGATGCGGGTGGCCGAGAGCCATGTCCGCTTCGGCCATTTCGAACACTTTTACTATCGCCGTGAGCCGCAAAAGGTCCAGCAATTGGCCGACTATGTCATTCGCCACCACTGGCCGCAGCTGCAGGATGAGGCAGACAAGTATCTGTTATGGTTCCGTGACGTTGTCACGCGTACCGCACAGACCATCGCCAGCTGGCAAACCGTGGGCTTTGCCCATGGGGTGATGAATACCGACAATATGTCAATTCTCGGTCTGACCATCGACTACGGCCCGTATGGCTTCCTTGACGATTTTCAGCCGGACTTCATCTGCAACCACTCGGATTACCAAGGGCGCTACAGTTTTGAAAACCAGCCGGCGGTAGGGCTGTGGAATCTGCAGCGTCTGGCCCAGTCGCTGTCGCCGTTTATCAGCGCCGAAGCGCTGAACGCGGCGCTGGATGATTATCAGCACGCCTTGCTGACCACTTATGGCCAGCGGATGCGCGATAAACTCGGCCTGTTCAGCCAGCAGAAAGGGGATAACGACCTGCTGGACGGGCTGTTTGCCCTGATGATCCGTGAGAAGAGTGACTATACCCGAACGTTCCGCCAGCTGAGCCACAGCGAACAGCTCAGCGCCGCCTCGCCGCTGCGCGACGAGTTTATCGATCGGGCGGCTTTCGACAGCTGGTTTGCCGAGTATCGTGCGCGCCTGCGTGATGAACAGGTGGATGACGCGCAGCGCCAGCAGCGGATGCAGGGCGTAAATCCGGCGCTGGTGTTACGCAACTGGCTGGCGCAGCGGGCGATAGAGCAGGCCGAGGCGGGCGATATGGGCGAGCTGGAGCGCCTGCATGCCGCGCTGGCTGACCCCTTTACCGATCGCGAGGACGACTACGTCCGCCGCCCACCGGACTGGGGGAAACGTCTGGAAGTCAGCTGCTCGAGCTAACTCGCCTCGCCCCGCGCTCAGCGGGGCGCTTACTTGGTCAGAATTAACTTCCCGGCATGGGTCTGGCGCAGCAGATAGCGCTGGCCGCCATGTTCGATGACTACCCGTCCTTCGCTACCTAACAGCACCCGACTGCTAATCTGCCTGTCCGTCGCCACGGGATAGGGGGCATTGTCTTTTGGTTTTTCAGCTGTGGCAGTGTTATCCATACGCGTCATAGCTCTCAAAATAAAAATCAAAGCAACAATGATAATCATTATCAATAATGTTGTTTTTGACGGCAAGCGTTATTTATCGTGTTACCGGATTTGGTAGGGGAGTCACCGAAGGAAATTGCCCGCCGCAGGCGCGACGGGCGGAGCGGTTACAGACGGGTAGCGGTGGCGGCGGCCAGCTCGCTCAATAACCTTTCGCTGTCATCCCAGCTCAGGCAGGGGTCGGTGATCGACTGGCCCCAGGTCAGCGGCTGGCCGGGGACCACTTTCTGGGTGCCTTCCTGCAGGAAGCTCTCTGCCATAATCCCGGCGATGGCGGTGGAGCCCGCGCGAATTTGCTGACAGATATCGGCGCACACCTCCAGCTGACGGCGGTGCTGCTTCTGGCAGTTGCCATGGCTGAAATCAACGACCAGCTGTTCCGGCAGATCGAATTCACGCAGCGCCTCGCCAGCGGCAGCGATATCCTCGGCATGATAGTTTGGCTGTTTGCCGCCGCGCATAATGATATGCCCGTACGGGTTGCCGCTGGTCTGGTAAATCGTCATCTGCCCCTGCTTGTCCGGGGAGAGGAACATATGGCTGGCGCGGGAGGCGCGGATGGCGTCCACCGCGATGCGCGTATTGCCGTCGGTGCCGTTTTTAAACCCGACCGGGCAGGAGAGCGCTGAGGCCATCTCACGGTGGATCTGGCTTTCGGTGGTGCGCGCCCCGATGGCACCCCAGCTGATGAGATCGGCGATAAACTGACCGGTCACCATATCGAGAAACTCGGTGGCCGTCGGTACCCCCAGCTCATTAACCTGCAGCAGCAGGCGCCGCGCCAGCTCGATCCCGTGGTTGACCCGGTAGCTGCCGTTGAGATCCGGATCGGAGATTAAGCCTTTCCAGCCCACCACGGTACGCGGTTTTTCAAAATAGGTGCGCATCACGATCTCCAGCTGCGGCTGGTAGCGCTCGCGCATGCCCTGCAGGCGGCGGGCATATTCCATCGCCGCGTCGGTATCGTGAATGGAGCAGGGGCCGATAATCACCAGCAGGCGGCGGTCTTCGCCGTTGAGGATTTTTTCAATTCGGCGGCGGGAGGCCGAGACGTGGGCGGCCACGTCGGCCGTGACGGGATGGCGCTGGGCCAGTTCCGCGGGCGTTACCAGGCTTTCAATGCGCGCGGTACGCAATTCGTCTGTTTTATTCATTGGGGTCTCAAAAATCTGTTTCTTCCGCGGCGAAAATGCCGGGAAGTGATGCGCATCACGATAAACCAATCCCTGCTTATTGCAAGAGCAGGGCATGATCCTGTATAGGCCACGGGTGATAGCATAAACAAATTTTTAATAATGTACTAGTGTGTTAGTACATTCTGCGATTCAGCCCCATGATGTCCATGATTTTTGTCGCAATTTCCTCAACAGAATAATTGGTACTGTTCAGGCACGGGATTTTATTTTTGCGATA
This sequence comes from Klebsiella sp. D-Nf1, assembly GCF_002810515.1. Classification (NCBI taxonomy): domain Bacteria; kingdom Pseudomonadati; phylum Pseudomonadota; class Gammaproteobacteria; order Enterobacterales; family Enterobacteriaceae; genus Klebsiella; species Klebsiella sp. D-Nf1. The sequence goes on along the minus strand of NZ_PIOK01000001.1, from coordinate 1,589,540 downwards.
CAGGGCCTCCACTTCGGTCACTTCCATTCGACACTGACGCAGAGAGGCGTAGCGGCTGTTTTCCCGACGCTCTTCGCGGATCGCCGCCAGCCGTTCGGGGTTGATGGTCAGGCCGAACATCTTATGCTGCAGGGGTTTCAGCGACGCCGGCAGCACCAGATTGTCCATATCGTCGGCGATAAACGGATAGTTGGCGGCGCGAATTCCGTACTGCATGGCGAGGTACAGACTGGTGGGCGTCTTGCCGCAGCGCGACACGCCGAGAAGGATCACCTGGGCCTGATCGAGGTTACGCAAGGAGATGCCATCGTCGTGGGCGAGGGTGTAATCGATGGCGGCGATACGCGCATCGTATTTGATCAGGTTCCCGGGGTTCAGGCCGTGAGTACGGTGGGCCACTGGCGTCGGGTCGAGGTTGAGCTCCTGCTGCAGCGGGGCCACCAGCGCCTGCACGATGTCCTGACAAAAACCTTCGCTTTGCAGGATAATGTCGCGGATTTCCGGGATGACGATGGAATAGAACACCAGCGGACGAATGCCCGTTTGCTGATAGATGGCGTCGATCTGCTCCTTCACCGCCCGCGCGCGGCTGACGTTTTCGACAAACGGCAGAGTCACGCTGCTGATGGCGACCGGGAATTGCGACATCACGGCATGCCCCAGCACTTCTGCCGTAATGGCGGTACCGTCAGAAATATAAAATACGTGGCGATCTACAGCACTTTCCATTTTGACCATCCGGTATAATGAGTTTAATTGCCTGAATACGGATATTAAATTTAAGCATATCCCTGTTTGATTTGTCTCTTGTTAAAATTGAAACGCTATTTTTGTTTTTTATGAAAAGGGTGGTTCATTTTCTTTTTTTTGCCGTTATTTCCAGCGTTTTTCGTCATAATTCCTAAAAATCATTAAGTTAACTATATCGCGGGAACAGTCCGAAAATTGAAAAAATAATTTGCTTGAACGATTCACCGTTTTTTTCAGCACCATAAATATGTCAGGATAATCCTGCAGTCGATCGTGAAATTTTTTTCACTGGTATTAAATCACAAAAGGATTGTCTCGATGTCCAACAATGGCTCGTCACCGCTGGTGCTTTGGTATAACCAACTCGGCATGAATGATGTAGACAGAGTTGGGGGCAAAAATGCCTCCCTTGGTGAAATGATTACAAACCTGTCCGGTATGGGTGTCTCCGTGCCTAACGGGTTTGCCACCACCGCTGATGCTTTTGATCAGTTCCTGGACCAAAGCGGTGTTAACCAGCGCATTTATGCACTGCTGGATGAAACCGACATTGACGACGTTTCCGCATTAGCGAAAGCGGGCGCGCAGATCCGTCAGTGGATCATCGACACCCCTTTCCAGAGCGAACTGGAAAACGCGATTCGCGATGCTTATGACCTGCTGTCCGCCGATGACGCCGAGGCCTCATTTGCCGTGCGCTCTTCCGCCACTGCGGAAGATATGCCGGACGCCTCCTTCGCCGGGCAGCAAGAGACATTCCTCAACGTGCAGGGCTTTGACGCCGTGCTCGTTGCCGTGAAGCACGTGTTTGCCTCACTGTTTAACGATCGCGCGATCTCCTATCGCGTGCATCAGGGTTACGATCACCGCGGCGTGGCGCTTTCCGCCGGGGTACAGAGGATGGTCCGTTCCGATCTGGCCTCCTCCGGCGTCATGTTCTCTATTGATACCGAGTCCGGCTTCGACCAGGTGGTGTTTATCACCTCGGCGTGGGGCCTCGGCGAGATGGTGGTGCAGGGCGCGGTGAACCCGGACGAATTCTACGTCCACAAGCCGACGCTGGCCGCTGGCCGCCCGGCTATCGTGCGCCGCACCATGGGGTCGAAAAAGATCCGTATGGTTTACGCGCCGACCCAGGAGCACGGCAAGCAGGTGCGTATCGAAGATGTGCCGCAGGCGCAGCGCGATGTTTTCTCGTTAACCAACGAGGAAGTCGAAGAGCTGGCGAAGCAGGCGGTGCAGATCGAGAAGCACTACGGCCGTCCGATGGATATCGAGTGGGCGAAAGATGGCCACACCGGTAAGCTGTTTATCGTCCAGGCGCGTCCGGAAACTGTGCGTTCCCGCGGCCAGGTGATGGAGCGTTATACCCTGCACGCTCAGGGGCAGATTATCGCCGAAGGGCGCGCCATCGGCCACCGTATCGGCGCCGGCCCGGTGAAGGTGATCCACGATATCAGTGAGATGAACCGCATTGAGCCAGGCGACGTGCTGGTTACCGACATGACCGACCCGGACTGGGAACCGATCATGAAGAAAGCCTCGGCGATCGTCACCAACCGCGGCGGACGTACCTGCCACGCGGCGATTATCGCCCGTGAGCTGGGGATCCCGGCGGTGGTCGGCTGCGGCGATGCCACCGATCGCATTCAGGAAAACCAGAACGTGACCGTCTCCTGCGCCGAAGGCGACACCGGCTATGTTTACGCCGAGCTGCTGGACTTCAGCGTCAAGAGCTCCAGCGTCGGCGAGATGCCGGATCTGCCGCTGAAGGTGATGATGAACGTCGGCAACCCGGATCGTGCGTTCGACTTCGCCTGCCTGCCGAACGAAGGCGTGGGGCTGGCGCGGCTGGAATTTATCATCAACCGTATGATTGGCGTTCATCCGCGCGCGCTGCTGGAGTTTGACGACCAGGAGCCGGGCCTGCAGAACGAAATCCGCGAGCTGATGAAAGGCTACGATTCGCCGAGAGAGTTCTACGTCGGCCGTCTGACTGAAGGGATCGCTACCCTTGGCGCCGCCTTCTACCCGAAACGGGTGATCGTGCGTCTTTCGGACTTTAAATCTAACGAATACGCCAACCTGGTGGGCGGCGAGCGTTATGAGCCGGAAGAAGAGAACCCGATGCTCGGCTTCCGCGGCGCCGGACGCTACGTTTCCGAAAGCTTCCGCGATTGCTTCGCGCTGGAGTGTGAAGCGATGAAGCGCGTGCGTAACGACATGGGGCTGACCAACGTTGAAGTGATGGTGCCGTTTGTGCGTACCGTCGCCCAGGCGAAAGCGGTGGTCGAAGAGCTGGAGCGTCAGGGGCTGAAGCGCGGCGAGAACGGGCTGAAGATCATTATGATGTGTGAGATCCCATCGAACGCCTTGCTGGCCGAGCAGTTCCTCGAGTACTTCGACGGCTTCTCCATCGGTTCGAACGACATGACCCAGCTGGCGCTCGGTCTGGATCGCGACTCCGGCGTGGTCTCTGAGCTGTTTGATGAGCGCAACGACGCGGTGAAAGCCCTGCTGTCGATGGCGATCCGCGCAGCGAAAAAACAGGGCAAATACGTCGGCATCTGCGGCCAGGGGCCGTCTGACCATGAAGATTTTGCCGCCTGGCTGATGGAAGAAGGGATCGACAGTCTGTCCCTCAACCCGGATACTGTGGTGCAAACCTGGTTAGGTCTGGCGGAACTGAAAAAATAAGTTCGCCCTGACAGCACATCCCCGGCAGCGATGCCGGGGATTTTTTTTGCCTGTTGCAGGCTGTCCGCTGTGGCGATGCGCAGGACAAAAAAAAGCCCATCGTGGGAGATGGGCAAAGACTACACACAGCAATTCGTTGTTTCACTCAGGGGATTTCCATGCTTATAAATCAAGGTGTTGATTTATAACCGTGAGCTAATAGTAGGCAGCGGGGCCTTTGCCGTCGATCAGATTCCTCTCAATAGTTAAATTGTTGTGAAGGACCGGGGGAGGAAAGCGAGGGGAATGGCGCTCAGGGCCAGCGCGTTGCCGGCGATCAATAAATTTTGCTTAACAATAGGCGGGCAAGGAAACAGGCGGGTCTCCCCGCCTGCCAGGGCATTACTTGCGCCCAGCCTCCAGCTCGCTGAGTTCTGCGAGGACGACGTCAGGGTCTTTCGGCGGCGGCGGCACTTCGTGTACCCAGGCGTCATACAGACGCCAGGAGACGGCCAGCAGCACCGGGCCGATAAACAACCCGATCATGCCGAAGGCGATCAGTCCGCCAATGACGCCGGTGAGGATAAGGATCATCGGCAGATCGGCGCCCATACGGATAAGCACCGGACGGATCACGTTGTCCATGGTGCCGACCACGCAGCTCCACACCAGCAGCACGGTGCCCCAGGTGGTGTCCCCGCTCCAGTAAAGCCAGATAATCGAGGGCACCAGAACCAGCAAAGGCCCGAGCTGGACCAGACAGGTAAAGATCATCACCACGGTCAGCAGGGCGGCGTAGGGCACGCCGGAGATGGCAAGACCAATCCCGCCCAGCACCGCCTGAGTGAGGGCCGTCACCACCACGCCCAGCGCCACGGCGCGTACGGCCTGGCCGGCCAGCAGCACCGCGGCATCGCCGCGTTTGGCCGCGAGGCGTGTAGCGAAATAGCGGAAACCGTAGGCCACCTGCTCGCCGCGCCAGTAGAGCAGCGCGCTGAACAACAGCATCAGACCGCAGTAGACCAGCAGCTTGCCGATGTGCGCCGCCTGACCGACGAACCAGCTGGTGGTGGTGCCAATATACGGGCGAACCTTGGCCATAATCGCTGAGCCGCCCATATCCAGCAGGCCGTGCCAGGCGGAGTACAGCTTATCGCCGACCAGCGGCACGCTGTTCAGCCAGGCGAAATCCGGCAGCGTCACATTTCCACTGCTGATAAGTTTGATCAGCGGGACGCTGTTATCCACCAGGCTGTTGACCAGCAGAGCGATAGGAATAACGAATAGCAAAAACAGCAGCAGGGTCATCGCCAGCACCGCCAGCATCCGTTTGCCGAACAGCACGCGCTGCAGACGCAGCAGCACCGGCCAGGTGGCGATCACCACCGTACCGGCCCAGGCGAAGGACAGAATAAACGGCTGCACAACCCACAGGCAGGATATGATAATCAGGGCCAGGAACAGCACCGACAGCAGTATTTGCGGAATGTCCCGAGGCTGATGGGGGTTTATCATAGAGAAATTTTACCTTTCCAGTCGCGCCAAAAAGCTGGCGCCGCGTAAATCCATGTACTGATAATAATATCAATAATATTGCCGGGCTGATTTTGCACAGAAAACACGTGGGCGCATATGAAAAAAATGTGATAAAAAGTTGAATGCGCTACGCAAACGTTTAGTTAGCACCAACACAATATTTTCAAACACAACATAGTCAGGCAGGGTCAAGTGTGATGATCCCACAAATTTCTCAGGCACCAGGGGTAGTTCAGCTGGTGCTGAATTTTTTGCAGGTACTGGAGCAACAGGGTTTTACCGGCGATACCGCCACCAGCTATGCCGACAGGCTGACGATGGCCACCGACAACAGCGTCTATCAGCTGCTGCCGGATGCGGTGCTTTTTCCGCGTTCTACGGCGGACGTGGCCTTGCTGGCGCGCGTCGCCGCCGAACCGCGCTTTACATCGCTGGTCTTCACGCCGCGCGGCGGTGGCACCGGCACCAACGGCCAGGCGCTGAACGGCGGGATTATTGTCGATATGTCCCGCTATATGAATCGCATCATTGAGATTAACCCCGAAGAGGGCTGGGTGCGCGTTGAAGCCGGGGTCATCAAAGATCAGCTGAACCAGTTTCTTAAACCCTATGGTTACTTCTTTGCACCTGAGCTTTCCACCAGCAACCGCGCCACGCTGGGCGGGATGATAAACACCGACGCGTCCGGACAGGGATCGCTGGTGTACGGTAAAACGTCGGATCACGTGCTCGGTCTGCGAGCGGTGCTGATGGGCGGCGATATCCTCGATACCCAGGCGGTGCCGGTGGCGCTGGCGGAGACGCTGGGCAACACCCCATCGACGATTGGCCGGATCTATAACACGGTCTACCAGCGCTGCAAGACGCAGCGTGAACTGATCATTGATAAGTTTCCTAAACTTAACCGCTTCCTCACCGGGTACGATCTGCGTCATGTCTTTAACGATGAGATGAGCGAGTTCGATCTGACCCGTATTTTAACCGGTTCGGAAGGCACGCTGGCGTTTATTACCGAAGCGCGGCTGGATATCACCCGCCTGCCGAAGGTGCGCCGCCTGGTCAACGTCAAATATGACTCCTTTGACTCTGCGCTGCGTAACGCGCCCTTTATGGTGCAGGCGAAAGCGCTGTCGGTGGAGACTGTCGACTCCAAGGTTCTGAATCTGGCGCGCGAGGATATCGTCTGGCACTCGGTAAGCGAACTGATCACCGACGTGCCGGATAAAGAGATGCTCGGGCTCAATATCGTCGAGTTTGCCGGGGATGACGCTACGCTGATTGACCAGCAGGTCACCGCCCTGTGCCAGCGGCTGGATGAGCTGATGGCCGGCAGCGAGGCGGGCGTCATCGGCTGGCAGGTCTGTCACGATCTCGATGGCGTAGAGCGTATCTACGCCATGCGCAAGAAGGCCGTCGGCCTGTTGGGCAATGCCAAAGGCGCCGCCAAGCCTATTCCTTTCGCTGAAGACACTTGCGTACCGCCTGAGCATCTGGCGGATTACATCGTCGAGTTCCGCGCGCTGCTCGACAGCCACGGGCTGAGCTACGGCATGTTTGGCCACGTTGATGCCGGGGTGCTGCACGTGCGTCCGGCGCTGGACATGTGCGATCCGCAGCAGGAGGTGCTGATGAAGCAGATCTCTGACGACGTGGTGGCGCTGACGGCGAAGTATGGCGGCCTGCTGTGGGGCGAACACGGCAAAGGCTTCCGCGCGGAGTACAGTCCGGCCTTCTTTGGCGAGACGCTGTATGCCGAGCTGCGGAAGATCAAAGCGGTCTTCGATCCCGATAACCGCCTGAACCCAGGGAAAATCTGTCCTCCGGAAGGCGTCGATGCGCCGATGATGAAAGTCGATGCGGTGAAGCGCGGCACCTGGGATCGGCAGATCCCCATCGCGGTGCGCAGCAGCTGGCGCGGGGCGATGGAGTGTAATGGTAACGGGTTGTGCTTCAACTTTGACGTCAAGAGCCCGATGTGTCCGTCGATGAAAGTCAGCAACCAGCGCATCCACTCGCCGAAAGGGCGCGCGACGCTGGTGCGTGAATGGCTGCGCCTGCTGGCCGACCGCGGCGTCGATCCCAACCAGCTGGAGAAGGCGCTGCCGGAGCAGGGCGTCAGCCTGCGTTCGCTGGTGGCGCGCACGCGGAACAGCTGGCATGCGCGTAAAGGGGAATATGACTTCTCGCACGAGGTCAAAGAGGCGATGTCCGGCTGTCTGGCCTGTAAAGCCTGTTCGACCCAGTGCCCGATTAAAATCGATGTGCCTGAGTTCCGTTCGCGCTTCCTGCAGCTGTACCACAGCCGCTATCTGCGCCCGGTACGCGATCATCTGGTGGCGTCGGTCGAATCCTATGCGCCGCTGATGGCGCAGGCGCCGAAGACCTTTAACTTTTTTATTAACCAGCCGTGGCTGAAAAAGCTGTCGGAGAAGCACATTGGGATGGTCGATCTGCCGCTGCTCTCGGCGCCGTCGCTGAAGCAGCAGATGGCCGGCCACCGCTCCGCCAACATGACGCTTGAGCAGCTCGAAACGCTGAGCGACGAGCAGAAAGCGAAGAGGGTGCTGGTGGTACAGGATCCCTTCACCAGCTACTACGACGCCCAGGTGGTGGCCGACTTTATTCGCCTCGTCGAAGCGTTAGGCTATCAGCCGGTGCTGCTGCCGTTCTCTCCAAACGGCAAGGCGCAGCATATTAAAGGATTCCTCACCCGCTTCGCGCGCACCGCGCAGAAGACGGCGGACTTCCTCAATCGCGTGGCGCAGCTTGGCATGCCGCTGGTCGGCGTCGATCCGGCGTTGGTGCTCTGCTACCGCGATGAATATAAGCAAACACTCGGCGATAAGCGCGGCGATTTCCAGGTGCTGTTAGTCCATGAGTGGTTGCCGAAGGCGCTGACGACCGCCGCCCGTCCCGATCAGGGAGGCGAGCCCTGGTACCTGTTCGGTCACTGTACGGAAGTGACCGCGCTGCCGGCGGCGACAAAGCAATGGGCAGATATTTTTGCCCACTTTGGCGCGAAGCTGGAAAACGTCAGCGTCGGGTGTTGCGGGATGGCAGGGACCTATGGTCATGAAGTGAAAAACCATGCCAACTCGCTGGCCATTTACGCGCTCTCCTGGCAGCAGGCGATGCAGCGGCTGCCGCGTAACCGCTGTCTGGTGACGGGCTACTCCTGCCGCAGTCAGGTGAAGCGCATTGAAGGCAGCGGCGTTCGCCACCCGCTGCAGGCGTTACTGGAGATAATAGGATGATTTGGAAACGTCAGGCCACGCTGGAGCAGCTTAACCGGCTCGGTGAGGGAAATATGGTAGGGCTGCTCGATATTCGCTTTGAGACCTTTACCGACGATACGCTGGAGGCCACGATGCCGGTGGATGGCCGTACGCAGCAGCCGTTTGGCCTGCTGCACGGTGGGGCGTCGGTGGTGCTGGCGGAGACCCTGGGGTCGGTAGCGGGTTATCTGTGCAGCGAAGGCGAACAGAAGGTGGTGGGCCTGGAGGTTAACGCCAACCACATTCGTTCGGCGCGCGGGGGCCGGGTGCGGGGTGTCTGTAAAGCGTTGCACGTCGGTACTCGCCATCAGGTCTGGCAAATCGAAATCTTCGACGAACAGTCGCGATTGTGCTGTTCATCGCGGCTAACCACCGCAGTAATATAAGCAGTGACCGGGAGGCGAATAGCCTCCCTTTTTTCAGGGTAATAAGCGGAAACAGGTTTGTCAGAACCAGAGATTTTGTCACAAGGACCACCCTGCAGCGGCAAGGAATTATCTAATAAATATATTATTGCCGATCCACTCTCGTTATATATGCTACTCTTTTCAATACTAAATGCTTAAAGGTAACAAGAGGACGGTTAACCATGGGTATTCTTTCCTGGATCATTTTTGGACTTATTGCCGGTATTTTAGCCAAGTGGATTATGCCGGGGAAAGACGGCGGCGGGTTTATTGTCACCGTTATTCTGGGGATCATCGGCGCCGTGGTCGGCGGCTGGATCAGTACCCTCTTTGGTTTTGGCAAGGTCGACGGGTTTAATTTCGGCAGCTTCGTGGTCGCGGTTATCGGTGCGCTGGTCGTGCTGTTTATCTACCGGAAAGTGCGCAGCTAATTCTCTGCCATTCTGTTTCATTCAAGTTAACAAAGCTGCCGCGATAAGCGGCAGCTTTTTTTATTGCAGGCCCCAGATCAGGCGACCCGCGCAAGGGCTATTGCCCGTCGGCATCCCCGGTAACGGGCACCACCTCAACATGAACTTCGTAGTGCTTCGCCGGGCTGGCCGGGATCAGCGCGGTCAGTTTGTTAATGGTTTCTGCCGGCGTATCGGTCGCTACCGTGGCCGAAAAGAGCACCGGTCTGTGCGGCGGAAGCTGCGGCGGGAACGGCGGCAGGGGGCCACGGCCCATCTCCAGCGGGGGGCGGGCTCCGTTATCAACGGCGGGTGCCGGGCCGTCGGTTTTATCGGCCGCAAAGGCGCTGGCGGCGGCAACCGCGGCGATAGCGAACAGGGCAGTCAAAGCTTTTTTCATCTGGTATTCCTCGATTAGCAAGTACCAAAAGAGTAGAGGGCGGCGGCAGGCGGGACAATCCCATGCGACGCGAATCCTCTGAATCTCCTTTTTTCTTCGCGAATGTGAAGGTCAGATGAGAGCTTGTGTCATTGGGGAAGCATTTTAGTTCAGCAGTACGCTCATAATCAGCAGCACAGCCATGCACATCGACATAATACTGATATCAACAATCATTCTTTACGACAAAAGCTCCAGCAAACGGGTACGGCACGGCGGCGACGTCAAAGCACGTATTATAGTGGTTAAAGATTGTACCCTGGCATACATTCACTGGACAAATGATTATTCGCCAGACGTTGCCTGAGTTGCCCGCGCCTGACCATAGCGCCATAACCACGACCTGTTCCACACCTTGCAACCAGCGCTCAGCGGAGCAACATGAGGATGGCTCATGTTGCAATGAATTTAAGTCGCTTTCCCTCCACCGCCGACTCTGGCAAAAATAGACTCATTAACGAATCAACAACATTTACCGGTTGAAGCGCGCCAGGCCTGACCCCGCGTTGCTTGTGGAATGGCAATCTGCTCATTCAGCTTCATACCCAACACCAGAATGGACAATCGCCATGACTAACGAATTTACCTATACGATTAAGCGCAGTCGTTTTGATGAAAACTATAACCCCGCGGAAAATACGCGTATTACCACCAACTTTGCCAATTTAGCCAGAGGGGAGAACCGTCAGGAAAATCTGCGCAATACGTTAATCATGATGAATAACCGGTTTAATACCCTGGCGCACTGGGATAATCCTCATAACGATCGCTATGCGGTGGAACTGGATATTATTTCTGTCGAGATGAATATTGCTCAGGATGGCGCCAGCTTCCCGGTGATAGAGATCCTGCAAACGCATATTGTCGATAAAAAGAGCGGTGAGCGTCATGCCGGTATCGCCGGTAATAACTTCTCTTCCTATGTGCGGGATTATGATTTTAGCGTGCTGCTGCTGGAGCATAATAAAAATCGGGGTAGCTTTAGCGTGCCCGATAACTTTGGCGAGCTGCATGGCAATATCTTTAAGGATTTCGTGCAATCCAGCGCCTATAAGGCCAGCTTCAGCAAGGCGCCGGTGATTTGTCTGAGCGTCTCCAGTAAAGATGTTTACCGGCGTACCGGCAATGAACATCCGGTCCTCGGCATTGAATATGCTCAGGATGGCGTGTCGCTGACGGAGCGCTATTTCAGCAAAATGGGCCTGCAGGTGCGCTATTTTATGCCGAAGCACAGCGTCGCGCCGTTAGCCTTTTATTTTACCGGCGATCTGCTCAGCGATTACACCAGCCTGGAGCTGATCGCGACCATCAGTACGATGGAGACGTTTCAGAAAATATACCGCCCGGAGATCTACAATGCCAATTCCGCGGCGGGGCAATACTATCAGCCCAATCTCAGTCACCTGGATCATTCATTAACAAAAATTGTTTATGACCGGGAAGAGCGCAGCCTGTTGGCGATAGAGCAGGGTAAGTTTACACAACAACATTTTATCAACCCGCACAAGACGTTGCTTGAGCAATGGTCTGCTAACTTCGCGCTTTGCTAAACCAAAATAAAAGGCTACTTATTATGAAAACATGGCTTCCGACATCGACCGCCGGCAGTTTACCGAAACCGTCCTGGCTGGCGCAGCCAGAGACCCTGTGGTCGCCCTGGAAACTGTCCAGCGACGAATTACTGGCCGGCAAGCGCGACGCCCTGCGTTTGTCCCTCGACGACCAGCTGCGTGCCGGGATCGATATTGTCAGCGACGGAGAGCAAACGCGGCAGCACTTTGTCACCACCTTTATTGAGCACCTCAGCGGCGTTGATTTTGCCAAACGTGAGATCGTGAAAATTCGTAACCGCTATGAGGCCAGTGTTCCAACCGTGGTGGGCGCCGTGGAGCGCCAGAAACCGGTCTTCGTGGAGGACGCGCGCTATCTGCGTCAGCTCACCAGTCAGCCGATCAAATGGGCGCTGCCGGGCCCAATGACGATGATCGACACGCTGTATGACAACCACTATAAAAGCCGGGAAAAGCTGGCCTGGGAGTTTGCCAAAATCCTCAATCAGGAAGCGAGAGAGTTAGAGGCCGCCGGGGTCGATATTATTCAGTTCGATGAGCCGGCCTTCAACGTCTTCTTTGATGAAGTCAACGACTGGGGGATCGCCGCCTTAGAAAGAGCGACCGAAGGGCTGAAGTGTGAAACGGCGGTCCATATCTGCTACGGCTATGGCATCAAGGCCAATACCGACTGGAAAAAAACGCTGGGCTCCGAGTGGCGCCAGTATGAAGAGGCCTTCCCTCAGCTGCAGAAATCCTCCCTCGATATTATCTCTCTCGAGTGCCACAACTCGCGGGTGCCGATGGATCTGCTGGAACTGATCCGCGGTAAAAAGGTGATGGTCGGGGCGATCGATGTCGCCAGTCATGCTATCGAAACGCCAGAAGAGGTGGCTGGAACCCTGCGCAAGGCCCTGGCGTTCGTCGATGCCGACAAACTCTATCCGTCCACCAACTGCGGTATGGCGCCGCTGCCGCGCCATGTCGCGACCGGCAAACTGCATGCCCTGAGCGCCGGCGCTGAGATCGTTCGCCGCGAGCTGGCGGCAAAGTAAGGCGGGGCGCGTTCCCGTTATCTTCCCCTGGCGGTGTCACTCATCGCCGGTTCACCTCCTGAGCGGGCTGTTGCCCGCTCAGCGTCATGTTGCCGCCAGCGGGCGGCAGATCGCCCGCAGGGCGACGGCACTGCACAGTGGAAACAGCGCCAGCAGGAGCCAGGGATAAACCGCCTGCGACGAGGGGGTGAGCGCCTGGTCAAGCAAATGACCGAGCAGCAAATTCCCGGCTAACACCGCGCAACCCCCCGCGGTGGCGAGCGCCCCGTAGTGGGCGCCCAGCGTCGACTCCTCGGCGAACAGCGGGATGAGATCCTTGGCTGAGGGCACCAGTAGCATCTGGCCGAGGGTGAGCAGCGTGACAAAGCAGGCCGACGGCAATAATCGCAGCCAGCCTTCGGCGGGCGGGGTAGCGGCGAATAACGCCACGCTGGCAAAAGATGCCGACAGCAGCAGAAAGCCCACTGGCAGGATGCGCACGGCGCCAATTCGTCGGGCGAAGCGGGCGAGAGGGAGCTGCAGGGTGATAATCAACAGCGAGGCCAGCATAAAGAGCGGCGCCAGATCCTGCTCACGACCGCCGGAACGTTGGATCTCCACCGGCAGGGCGAGATACAGCTGGTTGTAGCTCAACAGCCATGAGCTGTAGGCGAGAATAAACGCGACAAAGCGCGGCTGGCGCAAAGGCGTCCACCATGGGACTCGTCTGCGCGTTGTTGTCGTGTGCCCGTCGGCGGGCAGACAGAAAAAGAGCACCAGCAGCGCCAGGAGAAATATTCCCGCGCCGGCGAGGGCGATATGCCGAAAACCGATCCCGCTCATCAGCCCACCCGCTACGGGTCCGATAACCGCCCCCAGCTCACCGCACACCGCAAACAGCGCAAACCACTCGGCGCGGCTGCGTTTCCCGTTGGCCTGGCTGTGGGTACCGGTCCGCGCCAGCAGAGCCTCGATCGACGGGGAAAACAGAGCGCCGCCGACGCCGGTCAGGCAGGCGCCGAGGATAATGGGCCACAGCGACGTAGCGCACGCCAGCAGCAGATAACCGGCGACGCGAACGATGCAGCCGGCGAGGATGATGGCCTTAGCGCCATAGCGGTCGGCCAGCGTCCCGCCGATGATAAACATGCCCTGCTGAGAGAAGGTGCGCAGCCCGAGGATCAGGCCGATAAGTCCCCCCGAGAGCAGCATGTCGTCGCGCAGGAAGAGGGCGAGGAAAGGAACGACCGCGTAAAAGCCAATATTAAAAACGAACTGGCTTCCCAGTAACACGGGAGGCCAGAGGGTTGCCGCAGGGCGCAGGGAGAAGAGAGGCATATCCGCCCAACCTAAACGATGAAATGAATGTGTTTTTTACCGTGGTAAGGGGAGATCTCGATTTTGGTTTTCACCCGGAAAACGTCCCACAGCAGCGCTTCGGACAAAATCTCCTCCGACGTCCCGCTGGCGAGGATCTGCCCCTGCTGCATCACGATCAGCGAATCGCAGAACATCGCGGCATGGTTAAGATCGTGAATGGCCACAATGCTGGTCACCGGCAGCTCGCTGATCAACTGCATTAACTGCATCTGATGGTGTATATCCAGATGGTTGGTGGGCTCATCCAGCAGAATTTCGCTCGGGCTCTGCGCCAGCGCGCGGGCGATATGCACCCGCTGCCGCTCGCCGCCGGAGAGGCTTAACCATCCCTGTTCGCTTTTCTCCAGCATCGCTACCCGCTGCAGCGCGGCGGTGATCGCCTCGTCATCCTGAGCGCTCCAGTTTGAGAACGGAGAGTGGTGGGGAATGCGCCCCAGGCGTACGACGTCGCGCACCCGCATATTGGCCTCGGTCATGCCGTGTTGCTCGACGAAAGCCACGCGGCGGGCGAGCTGCTTTTTCGCCATCCGGGTAATGTCCTGGCCGTCGAGGGTGACGCGACCCACATCCGGGCGGCGCAGGCCCGCCAGAACGCGCAGCAGCGAGGATTTGCCGCAGCCGTTGGGCCCCAGCAGTCCGACCGTTTCGCCGCGCGACACCCGCAGCGAGACATTATTGACGATGACCTTTTTGCCTGCCTTCCAGGTGATATTTTCAGCGCAAATACTCATCACTTATTCCTTGAGCGGTAGATAATCACGGCAAAGAAAGGCACCCCAACCAGGGCGGTTACCACCCCAACGGGCAGACTCTGCGGGGCAATCAGCAGGCGCGACGCAATGTCCGCCAGCACCATCAATATCGCCCCTGCCAGCGCGCTGGCGATCAGCAACGTCCGGTGTAGCGGGCCAAAGAAGAAACGCATCACGTGCGGCACCACCAGGCCGACAAAGCCGATCGAGCCGGCCATACTGACGATGGTGGCGGTGATCAGCGCCGCGGTGGTGAAGAGGATCAGGCGTACCTTTGGCACGGCAATCCCCAGCGAGGCGGCGGCATCATCGCCGAAGGTGAATGCATCCAGCGCCCGGGCATACCACAGGCAGACCGCCAGGCCCGCGAGCACCACCACGATGACCAGCTGGAATTCGGGCCAGCGGACGCCGCTGAAGCTGCCCAGCAGCCAGAACATCACATCGCGCGCCTGCTGCGCGCTGGCGGAGGTGCTGATGGTGTAAGCCGTGATGGCGTTAAATAACTGCGACGCGGCAACGCCCGCCAGAATCGTACGCTCATTGCCGCCGCGCGCGCCGTTAGTCAGCAAGGCGACAAAGGCGAAGGCAGCGAAGGCCCCGGCAAAGGCGCCTGCCGAGAGGGAAATCGCGCCAGCGCCAAGGCCCAACACCACGATCGACACCGCGCCGGTGGAGGCCCCGGCGGAGACGCCGAGGACGTAGGGTTCCGCGAGGGCATTTTTCAGCAGGCTTTGCAGCACGACGCCGCAGATAGCGAGGCCTGCGCCGCAGCAGGCGGCGACCAGCGCGCGGCTGAGGCGGAAATCCCAGATCACGCTCTCATAGATACGGTTGAGAGGCTCAGCGGTTAAGCCGGTTCTGTTGCTGATAGCGTAAAAGACATTCTGCAGCGGGATGGCCAGCTCGCCGACGCTGACGCCCACCGCTATCACCAGCGCCAGCACGATCATGGCCAGTAAACACCAGCCGGTGAGCAGCATGCTGCGGCGCGTCTGAAGCACGGCGATGCTCATCAATTCAGCCCCATTTTTCTCAGCTGTTCGCCCACCTGTTCCGCGCCATAAAGCGTGCGAATGGTCGGATTCATCGCCTGACCGTCCATGACCACGATATGGCCTTTTTTCACGGCCTCCAGCTGGCTGACGGCGGGATCGCTTTTGAGGAATTTGATCTTCTCCTCGGCCTTATCCAGCGCCCAGCGGTTACGATCCAGGCTGGAGACCACGATCACATCCGGGTTGGCGGCAATAATGCTCTCCCAGCTCACCGTGGGCCACTCGGTTTCGGAGGTAATCGCATTATGTCCGCCCAGCACGCTGGCGATAAATCCGGAGGCGCTGTTTTTGCCGCCAACATAGGCATCGGCCGAAGGTGAGGCGCTGGAGAACCAGAAGACGAAGGAGAGATCCTTTTTGCTTTTACCAAACTCCTGGCGCAGGTCGGCTTCACGTTTTTTGAAATCGGCAATCAGTGCCTGACCACGATCTTCGACGTTGAAAATGCGAGCAAAATCGCTAATTTCCTGATACAGCCAGGTCATATCCCACAGCTTTTGCCGGCTGCCATACATATCGCCGGTGGCCTTTTTGGTAGCGCACATCCCCGGTGAGACGTAGCTGTTTACGCCGACGGTAGCGAGATCTTCACGCTTAGCGACTTTGCTTTCCGGCCCCAGCAGCAGCGGCAACTGGGCGGGAACGAAATCGGGATTTTGCGCCAGCACGGATTCCAGGCTCGGAATTTCCACCGTCAGGGTTTTTATCTTCGCGTTTTGCTCAGCCAGCTGCGGTAAAACGCTGGTCGGCCAGAAGGCGCTGGCGACCACCTGCTTTTGCAGCCCGAGCAGCAGCAGAATTTCGACCGTATTTTGCCCCAGCGCGACCACGCGCTCCGGCGGCCGAGTGAAGGTCTCCTGATAGCCACAGTTTTCAATCGTCAGGGGGTAGGTTGTTGCCAGCGCGGAACTGACGGCGGTGAACATCAAGCCTAACGCGCAGAGGACCTTCTTCATTAAACGCTATCCTTGTAAACAGGCGAGTGGATGACCAGCAAATGGGAGTAATGCAAATGAAACTCATTATTGGGGCGGGGTTTTATACAATGCCATATTTACAGTGTCAATGAGTGACAATTTCAGCAGGCAATGAAATGCCCGCGCGATGGGGCGGGTCAGCTCGCCAGTGGGCCGCGAATGTATGCCTGCAACCCCTGGGCGAGAAAATCAAATACCCGCTTACAGGCGGGACTGTGGCGCAGGTCCTCATGCATCACCAGCCAGGTATCGAGATTCAGGGAAAAGTCGGCCGCCAGCACTCGCTGCAGGGGAATAATGCCATCCGCAAGGGGGACCTGGCAGATGCCGATCCCCGCCCCGGCGCGGATCAGGCTCAACTGGGCGAGGTCGCTATCGGTCCGCATCGCGAAGGCTTCGCGCTGAAAGCGGGGGTAAGCCTGCAGGGCCCGGCGAACGAGTGGGGTGGCGCTATCGAAACCAATCAGCGCGTGGCCGGCCAGATCGTCGAGGGTAGCGGGCAGCCCCTGGCGTGTCAGGTAGGCGGCGGTGGCATGTAACCCAAGCTCGATCCTGCCGAGACGGCGGGCGATTAGCTGCTCCTGCTGCGGGGCGACCATCCGCACCGCAATATCCGCCTCCCGGTGAAGCAGATCCTGAAACCGATTGGAGAGCATCAGTTCGATGACGATATTCGGGCACGCTTGTCTGAGCCGGGCAACCAGCGGCGGCAGCACCTCGGCGCCGACCACCTCGCTGGCTGCCACCCGCACCACACCACGCAGATCGGTTTTGTCGCGACTGAAGTTGGCCGCCGTGCGTTCCAGCGCCCGGGCGGTATTGTCCATTGCCTCGGCGTGCACCCGCAGCGCCAGCGCCGCGTCGGTCGCCAGCAGACCGTTCTGCGAGCGGGTAAATAAGGTCTGGCCGAGCGCGGTCTCCAGCCCGGCAATATGGCGCCCCGCCGTCGGCTGGGTGATGTTCAGGCTGCGCGATGCGCCCGATAAGGAGCCTTCCTTCAGCACGGCGAGAAAGGTTCGGTACCACTCCCAGGGAATAGATGTATTCATACAAAAATGTATAGCTGCTCGATGATGGTATGCAATTTCATTTGATATGAGCGGCAGGTAGGCTGTCAAGCATCCATTAGCGAACGGGGAAAGACAATGAACAGCAGCGGCAAGGTACTTATTCTGGGAGCAAGCGGGGGCATTGGCGGGGAAGTGGCGCGCCGGCTGGTGGCGGACAACTGGCAGGTTCGGGCGCTGAAGCGCGGCGCTCAGATTCGCGGTCCCGCAGATGGCATGCAGTGGATAGCCGGCGACGCGCTGGATGCCGGACAGGTCGCGGCGGCAGCTGTCGGTTGCGACGTTATCGTCCATGCGGTCAATCCTCCGGGCTACCGGCACTGGCGGCAACAGGTACTGCCCATGCTGCACAACACCCTGCAGGCTGCCGAACAGCAGCAAGCGTTAGTTGTTCTGCCCGGCACGGTCTACAACTATGGACCGGATGCGTTTCCGCTGATTGATGAAGCGGCCCCTCAGCAACCGGTGACCCGTAAAGGCGCTATTCGGGTGGAGATGGAGCAGGCGCTGGAGGATTACGTTCAGCGTGGTGGCCGGGCGTTGATTGTTCGGGCGGGCGATTTTTTTGGTCCGCGCGCTGGAAATAACTGGTTTTCTCAGGGGCTGGTCAAGCCTGGTCAGCTTCCCCGCGTCATTAGCCGCCCGGGGGCGATCGGCGTGGGGCATCAGTGGGCTTATCTGCCCGACGTCGCCGACACCATCGCCGCGCTGCTGGCCCGCAGGCATGAGCTTGAGCCGTTTGCTCGCTTTCATATGCAGGGCCACTGGGACCCGGACGGCAGCGAAATGAGTCTGGCGATCCAGCGGGTGGTCGCCCGCTATGGCGGCCGAGCGGCAGTGAAGTCTTTTCCCTGGTGGCTGGTAAAGCTGGCGGCGCCCTTTAACGCCACCCTGCGGGAAATGGTCGAGATGCACTATCTCTGGCGTCTGCCGGTACGCCTGCGCAACGATAAACTGGTTGATTTTTTAGGCGCGGAGCCGCATACCCCACTCGACAGCGCGGTGCTTCAGACGCTGCAAGGCCTGGGTTGTCTGCCCACCGGCGCGATAAACACCGAGGTGCGCGAGGCGTGACGCGGCGAGAGGATCACAGAACGGGCGTTATTGTGACCAAATCATAATAACGTCACTCGTTGTCAAACGACAACGATCGCATTAAGCTAAACGGATGACGAAAAATACCCCCACCCCTGCAAGCCGTGGTCCCCATGACCACAGCGTTCGGGACCAGATTCTTGACGCGGCCATGGCGCACTTTAGTCGCTATGGCTATGAGAAAACGACGGTCACCGATCTCGCCAAAGCGATAGGCTTTTCTAAAGCCTATATCTACAAGTTTTTCGACTCCAAGCAGGCGATTGGCGAGGCGATTTGCGCCAGCCGGCTGGAGAAGATCATGGTAGCCGTCAGCGCGGCTATCGCCGATGCGCCGTCCGCCAGCGAGAAACTGCGCCGCCTGTTCCGGGCACTGACCGAGGCCGGCAGTGAACTGTTTTTCGAGGATCGCAAACTGTACGACATCGCCGCCGTCGCGGCGCGCGATAAATGGCCTTCAACGGAACAGTATGCCGGTCATCTGCAGCAACTGATTGGTCAAATCCTTGTCGAAGGCCGCCAGGCGGGTGAGTTCGAGCGCAAAACCCCGCTGGATGAGGCGACCCTGGCGGTCTATATGGTGATGTGTCCTTTCATCAACCCGGTGCAACTGCAATACAATCTCGACACTGCGCCCACCGCGGCGGTGCTGCTTGCCTCCCTGATCCTGAGAAGCCTCTCCCCCTGATTAGTGACTATTGACTTTATTGGTCACTCGTCTGAGAATGCGGTCACTGTCCGGTCTTTTCATTAAGGTTACCCATGCTCAGGCTCAACGCCGTCCATTTTGCCGTTTGCCTCCTGCCGCTGGCCCTCGCGGGCTGCGGCGAACCTGCCGATCATGACGATCCCCGCACCCGGCCGCCGCTGGTCAGGGTGGCGACTGTCGAGCGCGCGGAGGCCAGCTCGCGGGCCTTTACCGGCGTGGTGGTCGCTCGTACCCAAAGCGATCTTGGCTTCAGGGTGTCGGGAAAAATCCTTGCCCGGCTGGTGGAGACCGGGCAGAGCGTCAAGCGCGGTCAACTGCTGCTGCGCCTGGATCCGGCTGATTTAACCTTGCAGGCGCAGTCTCAACAGCGGGCTGTGGATGCCGCGCGGGCGCGAGCCAAAAAGGCGACCAACGATCTGGCCCGCTATCGCGGCCTGGTGGCGAGTGGCGCCGTCTCGGCCGCGGAATTCGACCAGGTTAACGCAGCGGCAGAGGCGGCGAGAGCCGACCTCAGCGCGGCCCAGGCGCAGGCCAATGTGGCGCAAAACGCCACCGGCTATGCCGGGCTATTGGCGGACGCTGACGGCGTGGTGGTGGAAACGCTTGCCGAACCGGGGCAGGTGGTCAGCGCCGGGCAGGTAGTGATCCGCCTGGCGCGGGCGGGGCAGCGCGAAGCGCTGGTGCAGCTTCCGGAGACGCTGCGCCCGGCGGTCGGCAGCGAGGCGCTGGCGACACGCTATGGCAGCGAATCTCAGCCGGTCACGGCGACCCTACGACTGCTTTCGGACGCGGCTGATGCCACCACCCGCACCTATGAAGCGCGCTATGTGCTGAACGGCGCGCTGGCGAACGCCCCGCTGGGGTCTACCGTGACCCTGCGTATCGGCAGCGACCAGGCGCCAGGCCTGGTGCTGGAGGTGCCCCTGGCGTCGCTCTACGATCCGGGCAACGGCCCTGGCGTCTGGCGCATTGCCTCCCGTCCGGCCACCGTCTCGTGGCAACCGGTGACCGTGCTTGGCCTGAATGATGAAACGGCGCGGGTGACCGGCCCGCTGAAGCCCGGCGAGCCCATCGTCGCCCTGGGCGCCCATCTTCTGCACCAGGGCGAGGCGGTGCGTCTGGCGGAACGACGCGAGCATAATGCCGCCGGGAGCCAGCCATGAGCGCCGGGCGTTTTAATCTCTCCGCGCTGGCCGTCCGCGAGCGGTCGGTGACCCTGTTTTTAATTATCCTTATCTCCGTCGCCGGGCTGGTGGCGTTCTTCGGACTCGGGCGGGCGGAAGATCCGCCCTTCACGGTCAAGCAAATGACGGTCATTACCGTCTGGCCCGGCGCCACCGCGCAGGAGATGCAGGATCAGGTCGCCGAGCCGCTGGAAAAACGGCTCCAGGAGCTGAAGTGGTACGATCGCACTGAGACCTATACCCGCCCTGGTATGGAGTTGATCACGTTATCGCTGCAGGATCAGACTCCGCCGTCCGAGGTGCCGGAGCAGTTTTATCAGGCGCGCAAAAAGCTCGGGGATGAGGCGAAAAACCTGCCTGCCGGCGTCTCCGGCCCGATGATGAATGACGAATTCGCCGATGTCACCTTTGCCCTCTTTGCTCTGAAAGCGCGGGGAGAGCCGCCGCGGCAGCTGGTGCGTGACGCCGAAGCCCTGCGCCAGCAGCTGCTGCATGTTCCCGGGGTGAAAAAAGTGAATATCCTCGGCGAACAGGCGGAGCGCATTTATCTCTCGTTTTCTCATGATCGTCTCGCCACCCTGGGCCTTTCGCCAGAGGCGATTTTTGCCGCGCTGAACAGCCAGAATGTGCTGACCGCCGCCGGGGCTATCGAGACCCGGGGCGGGCAGATCTTTATCCGCCTCGACGGGGCGTTCGACCGCCTGCAGCAGATCCGCGACACGCCGATTATTGCCGGGGGCAAAACGCTGAAACTGGCCGATGTCGCCACGGTTGAGCGGGGATATGAAGATCCCGCGACCTTCCTGATCCGCAATCAGGGCGAACCGGCGCTGCTGTTGGGGGTGGTGATGCGCGAGGGCTGGAATGGTCTGGCGCTGGGGAAAGCGCTGGACGCCGAAACGGCCAGTATCAATCAGAGCCTGCCGCTCGGCATGTCGTTGACCAAAGTGACCGATCAGTCGGTGAATATCAGCGCCGCGGTCGATGAGTTCATGATCAAATTCTTTGTCGCCCTGCTGGTGGTGATGGCGGTGTGCTTTGTCAGCATGGGGTGGCGCGTGGGCGTGGTGGTCGCGGCGGCGGTGCCTCTAACCCTGGCCGTGGTGTTTGTGGTGATGGAGGCGACCGGCAAAAACTTCGACCGCATCACTCTCGGTTCGCTGATCCTCGCCCTGGGGCTGCTGGTGGATGATGCCATCATTGCCATCGAAATGATGGTGGTCAAAATGGAGGAGGGGTACGACCGCCTCAAAGCCTCCGCCTATGCCTGGAGCCATACCGCGGCGCCCATGCTGGCCGGTACCCTGGTAACGGCCGTAGGCTTTATGCCCAATGGATTTGCGCAGTCCACCGCCGGGGAGTACGCCAGCAACGTGTTCTGGATCGTCGGTATCGCGCTGATTGCCTCCTGGATTGTGGCGGTGATTTTTACCCCCTGGCTGGGGGTGCACCTGTTGCCGGACAGAAAGCCCGCGGCGGCAGGCCACGCCGCGCTGTATGACACCCCGCGCTATCAGCGCTTCCGTCGGCTGCTGACCCGGGTTATCGCCCGCAAATGGCGCGTGGCCGCCAGCGTGGTGGTGCTGTTTATCGTGGCGATACTGGGAATGAGCGCGGTGAAAAAGCAGTTTTTCCCCACCTCCGATCGCCCGGAAGTGCTGGTTGAAGTGCAGATGCCCTACGGGTCGTCGATTATCCAGACCAGCGCCGCGACGGCGAAAATTGAGCACTGGCTGCAGCAGCAGCCGGAGGCGAAGATTGTCACCAGCTATATCGGCCAGGGCGCGCCGCGCTTTTACCTGGCGATGGCCCCGGAGTTGCCCGACCCCTCCTTTGCCAAGCTGGTGGTATTGACCGACGGTCAGGACGCCCGCGAGGCGCTCAAGCTGCGGCTGCGGGAGGCGGTGGCCAATGGCCTGGCGCCGGAAGCGCAGGTGCGTGTCACTCAGCTGGTCTTTGGCCCTTATTCGCCCTATCCGGTTGCCTGGCGGGTGATGGGACCCGATCCGCACACCTTGCTCGACATCGCCGAACGGGTTAAATCGGTGCTGCAGGCCAGTCCGCTGATGCGTACCGTCAATACCGACTGGGGTTCGCGGGTGCCGGTGATGCATTTCAGCCTCAATCAGGATCGGCTGCAGGCGAGCGGACTCAGCTCCCAGTCCGTCGCCCAGCAGCTGCAGTTCCTGCTGTCAGGGATCCCCATCACCACCGTTCGGGAAGATATCCGCGCCGTGCAGGTCATCGGCCGCGCGGCGGGCGATATCCGTCTGGATCCGGCGAAAATCGCCGACTTCACCCTGGTGGGCAGCGGTGGGCAGCGGGTTCCCTTGTCACAGATTGGCGACGTGTCGATCAGAATGGAGGACCCGCTGCTTCGCCGTCGCGATCGCACGCCGACCATCACCATTCGCGGAGATGTCGCGGATAACCTGCAGCCGCCGGATGTCTCCAGCGCGCTGATGAAACCGCTGCAACCCATTATCGACTCGCTGCCGCCGGGGTATCGCATCGAGACGGCGGGGTCGATCGAGGAGTCAGGCAAAGCCACCCGGGCGATGATGCCGTTATTTCCGATCATGATCGCCCTCACGCTGCTGATCATTATCCTGCAGGTGCGTTCGTTGTCGGCAATGGTCATGGTTTTCCTGACTGCGCCGCTGGGGCTGATTGGCGTGGTGCCGACGTTGCTGCTGTTCAATCAGCCGTTTGGCATCAATGCCCTTGTGGGCCTGATCGCCCTGTCGGGGATCCTGATGCGGAATACGCTGATCCTGATTGGCCAAATCCATCATAACGAACAGGCAGGGCTCGATCCGTTCCATGCGGTGGTGGAGGCGACGGTGCAGCGAGCCCGCCCGGTTCTGCTGACCGCGCTGGCGGCGATCCTGGCGTTTATTCCGCTCACCCATTCGGTCTTCTGGGGAACGCTCGCCTATACGCTGATTGGCGGGACGCTGGGGGGAACCATCATGACCCTTATTTTCCTGCCGGCCATGTACGCGATCTGGTTCCGCATCCGACCTCAGCACCCGGCTGACGCAGTGCAACAACCGGTGCTGCACCCGCAGGGGTAATTCCCCCTTGCCGGACCTGGCCGATAAACGCGGTCAGGCCCGGCCCCGGGCAGCGTCAGGCGGGTAAGGATACCGGCACCGCATGGGTGCGGTGTTGATCCTGTTCGAGGCGGTCAAGGCAATCGAGGCTGATGGCCGATGGCGAGGTCGCGCCGGTGAGGGTCATGGTGACCTTCATATCCTCGGCAAATAAGCGCAGCAGATGCGCCACGCCCGCTTCGCCCGCCGCGGCCAGGGCATAAATATAGGCCCGACCGAGCAGCACGCCCTTCGCGCCGAGGGCGAGCAGGCGAATGACGTCCACGCCGGAGCGCACCCCGGAATCAGCAAGCACCGTCAGATCGTCGCCGACCGCATCCACCACCCTTGGTAGCGCCCGGGCAGTGGGGATGGCGCCATCGAGCTGTCTGCCGCCATGATTCGACACCACAATGCCATCGGCGCCGAGGCGCACGGCATTGCGCGCATCGTCGGCATCGAGGATCCCTTTGATGATTAATTTCCCTTGCCAGCTATCGCGGATCCACTCCAGATCGTGCCAGGCGATGGAAGGGTCGAAATTGTTGCTGATGAACCCCATATAGTCGTCCATGGTCATTTTGTGTCCGGTGTAGGCTTCGATATTACCAAACGACAGGGGCCTGCCCGCCAGACCGACGTCCATCGCCCAGCGCGGATGGGTGCAGGCCTGGAGGTATTGTCGCAGGGAGGCGTGCGGCCCGGACATGCCTGAGCGATTATCCCGATACCGCGAGCCGGGGATTGGCATATCGACGGTGAATACCAGGGTTTTCATGCCGGCGGCCCACGCGCGCTCCAGCGCGTTACGCATGTAGCCGCGATCTTTCAGCACGTACAGCTGGGACCAGAGCGCGCCGCTGGCCTGGCTCGCGACCTCTTCAATCGAGCAGACCGACACCGTGGACAGGGTGTAAGGGATCCCGGCGTGGGAGGCGGCACGGGCCGCCTGAACTTCGCCGCGGCGGGCGTACATCCCGGTGGCGCCGACGGGCCCCAGCGCCACGGGCATCGCCCATGAGGCATCAAGGATCGTCGTGGCCAGCGTCGGTTCGCCCGCCCCGCACAGCACGCGCTGGCGAAGGGCTACCGAGGCAAGCTCGCTGGCGTTGGCGTTCATGGTATTTTCCGCCACCGCGCCACCGTCAATATAATCAAAAAGGAAGCGGGGCAGACGGCGACGAGCGGCTTCGCGATAATCGCTGGGGGCTGAAACAATCATTATTATGTCCTTATGTCTTTTAACCTAAGTGGATGTTCTGCAGGCAAAAAAACTATAGGCTTCTAAAAACCGGTGGGGAAATGAAATATTAGCATCCCAGCCATTCCCTGATGGAATAATCTGGATTTATCGCTGAGGTTGTTATTTCCTTTTTTTACACTTCGGCGCGCGCGTTATTTTTATTTATTTCCGCGCAACGTGAATTCGGCAAAATAAAGACCCGGTATGAGGCGACAGCGCTTTGCGCCATCGCCACCAGGGGGAAGGAGAGGTCAGCGCGGCGCCTGCTTTTCCGGGAGGTGTAAAGAAGATGAATTTGAAATTGAGCTGATGGTATCTTTTGCTAGCCTTTCTCTGGAGGACAGACGGAGCGATAGCATGAAAGATAAAGATGAACAAACGGCATTGATTGGCATGGCCATCGGCGCGGCGGTCATTAGCTTAGTGGCTACGCAGAAGCAGATTAATCAGGGGAGTATCGTGGATGAACTGGTGAGGCTGGGCAGACAGAAGGGGGACGGGGTGGAAGATGAGGTATTTGTTCAGGCCGCCCGCCTGGTCAGAAAAGGCACCTAGCCAGCCGCGACCCTGCCTGGCAATCCCTTTACCCGTGTCATCACGGTTTTCATTCCCCTGATCGCGGCCTGGCGAGCGGCGATTGTTCCTTTCCGAAAGCGTCACGGGCTGGCGCTTTCTCATCCTGAACCACAGAACCTGCGCCTTCTCCGGCCTTGCTGCCCAGATGTGTGACAATGTCACTTATTCCTCCCGGCTCACGCGATAAACAGGAATCGGGTCATCTGCTATTGCATAAATCGGTATTTTCGATACATCTTTACCATTGCGTGCGGATATAGAACGATTTCAGAATAACATATTAAAAATCAAAAGATTAACTTCACCTTGCGCACCCTGATATTCCCCGGGCGAGGGTCTATGCTTATAAAAAGCGCTAAATGGGGCAATACCCCTGCTGCAGATGGGTTGAAGTGATAATCATTATCACTAACATGGCGGTATGCCTTGATGGCGCCAACCTGGAGGTCTATCGATGGAAGTACAAGCAGGAACCTTTAATCCCGCCGATTTTAGCTGGCAGGGACTGACCATGACGCCGGCCGCTGCCGCGCATATTCGCGATCTGATGCGCAAGCAGCCGGACAAAAAAGGGCTGCGGCTGGGGATCAAAACCAGCGGCTGCGCCGGTTTTGGCTATGTGCTCGAAATGATTGCCGAGCCGGCCACCGACGATCTGCTCTTTGAACATGACGGGGCGAAACTGTGGGCGCCGCTGCAGGCGATGCCGTTCATTGACGGCACGGAGCTCGATTACGTCCGTGAAGGTTTAAATGAAATCTTTAAATTTCATAACCCGAAAGCGCAGCACGAGTGCGGCTGTGGTGAAAGTTTTGGGGTGCAGGCGGAGTAACTATGTCGCGTAATACTGAAGCAACTGACGATGTCAAAACCTGGACCGGCGGCCCGCTCAACTATAAAGAGGGCTTTTTCACCCGGCTGCAGACCGATGAGCTGGCCAAAGGGATTAATGAAGAGGTGGTCCGGGCCATTTCCGCCCGTCGCAATGAGCCGCAGTGGATGCTGGAGTTTCGGCTTAATGCTTTCCGGGCATGGCTGGAGATGGAGGAGCCGCACTGGCTGAAGGCGCATTACGATAAGCTGAATTATCAGGATTACAGCTACTATTCTGCGCCCTCCTGCGGCAACTGCGATGAGACCTGCGCTTCAGAGCCGGGCGCGGTGCAGCAGACCGGGGCCAACACCTTCCTGACCAGCGAGGTGGAAGAAGCCTTTAACCAGCTGGGCGTGCCGGTACGTGAAGGGCGCGAGGTGGCGGTGGACGCCATATTCGACTCGGTGTCGGTGGCGACCACCTACCGCGAAAAGCTGGCGGAGCAGGGGATCATCTTCTGTTCTTTCGGCGAGGCGATCCACGACCACCCGGAACTGGTGAAAAAATATCTGGGTACCGTGGTGCCAGGCAATGACAACTTCTTCGCCGCGCTGAACGCCGCAGTGGCTTCGGATGGCACCTTTATCTATGTGCCGAAGGGCGTCCGCTGCCCGATGGAGCTGTCGACCTATTTCCGTATCAACGCCGAAAAAACCGGGCAGTTTGAACGCACCATTCTGGTGGCCGATGAAGGCAGCTACGTCAGCTATATTGAGGGCTGCTCGGCGCCGGTGCGCGACAGCTATCAGCTGCATGCGGCGGTCGTTGAAGTCATCATCCATAAAGATGCGGAAGTGAAATACTCCACGGTGCAGAACTGGTTCCCCGGCGATAACAACACCGGCGGCATTCTCAACTTCGTCACCAAGCGTGCGCTGTGCGAAGGGGAGAACAGCAAGATGTCATGGACCCAGTCGGAAACCGGCTCGGCCATCACCTGGAAATACCCCAGCTGCATTCTGCGCGGCGATAACTCGATCGGCGAATTTTTCTCGGTAGCGCTGACCAGCGGTCACCAGCAGGCGGACACCGGGACCAAAATGATCCATATCGGCAAAAATACCCGCTCGACCATCATCTCGAAAGGGATCTCCGCCGGGCACAGCCAGAACAGCTATCGCGGGCTGGTCAAAATCATGCCGACCGCCACTAACGCCCGGAACTTCACCCAGTGCGATTCGATGCTGATCGGCCCGGACTGCGGGGCGCATACCTTCCCGTATGTGGAATGCCGCAACAACAGCGCCCAGCTGGAACATGAAGCGACCACTTCGCGGATTGGCGAAGATCAGCTGTTCTACTGTTTGCAGCGTGGGATCAGCGAAGACGATGCCATCTCGATGATCGTCAACGGTTTCTGTAAAGACGTCTTCTCCGAACTGCCGCTGGAGTTCGCCGTCGAAGCGCAAAAATTGCTGGCCATTAGCCTTGAACATAGCGTCGGCTGATAATTAAGGAAAAAAGATGTTAAGTATTCAAGATTTACATGTCGCCGTCGAAGATAAAGCGATCCTGCGCGGGCTGAACCTTGAGGTGCGCCCGGGGGAGGTCCACGCCATTATGGGGCCAAACGGCTCGGGGAAAAGTACGCTTTCGGCCACCCTGGCCGGGCGTGAGGATTACGAGGTGACCGGCGGCCACGTCGAATTTAAGGGTAAAGACCTGCTGGAACTCGCCCCGGAAGATCGCGCCGGGGAAGGCATCTTTATGGCCTTCCAGTATCCGGTGGAAATTCCCGGCGTCAGCAACCAGTTCTTCCTGCAGACCGCGCTGAATGCCGTGCGCAACTATCGCGGCCAGGAGCCGCTGGATCGCTTCGACTTCCAGGATCTGATGGAAGAGAAAATCAGGCTGCTGCAGATGCCGGAAGATCTGCTGACCCGCTCGGTGAACGTCGGCTTCTCCGGCGGTGAGAAAAAGCGTAACGATATTCTGCAGATGGCGGTGCTGGAGCCTGAGCTGTGCATTCTCGATGAATCGGATTCGGGGCTGGATATCGATGCCCTGAAAATCGTCTCCCAGGGGGTAAATGCTCTGCGCGACGGTAAACGCGCTTTCATCATTGTTACCCACTACCAGCGCATTCTTGACTATATCAAGCCGGATTACGTCCATGTGCTGTATCAGGGGCGGATTGTGAAGTCGGGGGATTTCACCCTCGTCAAACAGCTGGAGGAGCAGGGCTATGGCTGGCTTACCGAACAGCAGTAACGCGCTGCAGCAGTGGCACCACCTGTTTGAAGCGCAGGGCGGCCAGCGTACGGCGGAGGCCACCCAGCATCTGCAGCAGATGCTGCGCCTGGGGCTGCCGACGCGCAAGCAGGAGGACTGGAAATACACCCCGCTGGACGCGCTACTGAACGGCCACTTTGTCGCCGATGAGGGGGCATCTCTTAGTGCTGAACAGCGTGATGCGCTGGCGCTACCGCTGGACGCCTGGCGGCTGGTGTTTATCGATGGACGCTATCATCCTGAGCTGAGCGACGATCTCGCCGCCAGCGGCGTGGAGGTCAGCGTCGATAACCAACGCCAGCATCTGCCGGATGCTTTGCAGCCGGAGGTGTTTCTCCATCTGACCGAAAGCCTGGCGCAGACGGTGACCCGCCTTCGCGTACCGCGCAACCGCCGCCTGGATAAGCCGCTGCTGCTGATGCATATCACCCGCGGCCTGGCCGGCGATGCGCTGAATACCGCCCACTATCGCCATCACCTGGCGCTGGAGAGCGGGGCGGAGGCGACCCTGGTCGAACATTACCTCAGCTTTAATGAGCAGCCGCACTTCACCGGCGGGCGACTGACCATGACGGTGGCCGATAACGCGCACCTCCAGCATATCAAGCTGGCGTTTGAGAACGCGCTCAGCTACCACTTCGCCCATAACGACCTGCTGCTGGGCCGCGACGCCTCGGCCTTCAGCAGCAGTTTCCTGCTCGGCGGCCAGGTGCTGCGTCATCATACCAGCACGCGCCTGGGCGGTGAAAACAGCAACCTGCGCCTCAATTCGCTGGCGATGCCGGTGAACAATGAGGTCTGCGACAGCCGCACCTGGCTCGACCATCAGGTCGGCTACTGCAACAGCCGTCAGCTGCACAAAACCATCGTCAGCGATAAGGGCCGGGCGGTATTTAACGGGCTGATCAACGTCGCGCCGCACGCGCTGAAAACCGACGGCCAGATGACCAACAACAATCTGCTGCTTGGGCGACTGGCGGAGGTCGACACCAAACCGCAGCTGGAGATTTACGCCGATGACGTGAAATGCAGCCACGGGGCGACCGTCGGGCGCATTGATGAAGAACAGCTGTTCTATCTGCGCTCGCGCGGTATCGAACAGCAGGCGGCGCAGCAGATGATCCTCTACGCCTTCGCCGCCGAGCTCACCGAGGCTATCCGCAGCGACGCGCTCAGAGAACAGGTGCTGGCGCGGATTGGACAGCGTTTGCCGGGAGGCACAGTATGACATTTTCAGTTGAACGCGTTCGCGCCGATTTTCCGGTACTGAACCGGGAGGTCAACGGTCAGCCGCTGGCCTATCTTGACAGCGCCGCCAGTGCTCAGAAACCGGAGGCAGTGATCGGCGCCGAAGCGGAATTCTATCGCCATGGCTACGCGGCGGTGCACCGCGGGATCCACACCCTCAGCGCGGAAGCTACCGCGCGGATGGAAGCGGTGCGCCAGCAGGCGGCCGCCTTCATCAACGCCGGGTCGGCGGAGGAGCTGGTATTTGTCCGCGGTACCACCGAGGGCATCAACCTGGTGGCCAACAGTTGGGGGAATGCCAACGTCGGCGCCGGGGATAACATCATCATCAGCGAGATGGAGCACCACGCCAACATTGTGCCGTGGCAGATGCTCTGCGCCCGCGTCGGGGCTGAGCTGCGGGTGATCCCCCTGAACCCGGACGGCACCCTGCAGCTGGACGTTATTCCGCGACTGTTTGACCCGCGCACTCGCCTGCTGGCGATTACCGAGGTCTCCAACGTGCTGGGGACGGAAAACCCGCTAGCGGCGCTGATTGCCCTTGCGCATCAGCATGGCGCGAAAGTGCTGGTGGATGGCGCCCAGGCGGTGATGCACCACCCGGTAGATGTGCAGGCGCTCGGCTGCGATTTCTACGTCTTCTCCGGACACAAACTGTATGGCCCGACCGGGATCGGCGTGCTCTATGGTCGGTCCGAGCTGCTGCAGGCGATGGCGCCGTGGGAAGGCGGCGGGTCGATGATCGCCACCGTCAGCCTGACGGAAGGCACCACCTGGAACCGGGCGCCGTGGCGCTTTGAGGCCGGTACGCCGAATACCGGGGGGATCATTGGCCTCGGCGCGGCGCTGACCTACGTCAGCCAGCTGGGGCTGACGCAGATCGCGGAGTACGAGCAGACCCTGATGCGCTATGCGCTGGAGGCCCTGCGCGCCGTGCCGGATCTGATCCTCTACGGGCCGGCGCAGCGCAAAGGGGTGATCGCCTTTAACCTCGGCCAGCATCACGCCTATGACGTCGGTAGCTTCCTCGACAACTACGGTATCGCCGTGCGGACCGGGCACCACTGCGCGATGCCCCTGATGGCCTGGTACCAGGTACCGGCCATGTGCCGGGCGTCGCTGGCGATGTACAATACCACGGAAGAGGTGGACCGCCTGGTGGCTGGCCTGCAGCGGATCCACAAATTATTAGGGTAAAGGACGTGACGATGGCGGCACTACCGGACAAAGACAAACTGTTGCGCAATTTTAGCCGTTGCGCCAACTGGGAAGAGAAGTATCTCTATATCATTGAGCTGGGCCAGCGGCTGGCGCCGCTAAGCCCGGAAGAACACAGCGTGCAGAACATTATTCAGGGGTGTCAAAGCCAGGTGTGGATCGTGATGGCGCAGGACCCCTCCGGCGTTATCACCCTGCGCGGTGACAGCGATGCGGCGATCGTCAAAGGGCTGATTGCGGTGGTGTTTATCCTTTATGATCGGATGACCGCCCAGGATATCATCGAGTTCGACGTGCGCCCGTGGTTTGAAAAAATGGCGCTCACCCAACACCTGACTCCCTCCCGCTCGCAAGGGCTTGAAGCCATGATCCGTGCGATCCGCGCGAAAGCCGCAAATATTAGCTAGAATAAACAGGTAGATTTCATTCTGTTACGTCCGGTAGGGGTTCTGCTCCTGCCGCCGTTCAGTCTCCTGGCGTTTTATCAGCGAAAGAAGGAATCTCAGTATGAAACGCAAAACGATGATCACCTTAGCCCTTCTCAGCGCGCTTGGCGCCTCCTCGGCCGCCTGGGCCGTCGACTACCCGCTTCCTCCCGCCAACAGCCGGCTGATTGGCCAGAACCAGTACTGGACCGTACAGGAGGGAGACCGCAACCTGCAGGCGATCGCCCGCCATTTTGATACCGCGGCGATGCTGATCCTCGAAGCCAACGATACCATCGCGCCGGTGCAGCCGAAGCCCGGTACTCAGGTCCTGATCCCCTCCCAGATGCTGCTCCCCGACGTGCCGCGAGAGGGCATCGTCGTCAACCTTGCAGAACTGCGGCTGTATTACTTCCCACCGGGAGAGAATCAGGTGCAGGTCTATCCGCTGGGTATCGGCCAGTTAGGGCTGGAAACGCCTGAGATGACCACCCGCGTCGGGCAGAAGATCCCCAACCCGACCTGGACGCCCACCGCGGGCATTCGGGCGCGTTCGCTGGAGAAAGGGGTGACGTTACCGGCGGTGGTCCCGGCCGGGCCGTACAATCCGCTGGGGCGCTACGCGCTGCGTCTGGCCTATGGCAACGGCGAATATCTGATTCATGGCACCAACGCGCCGGACAGCGTCGGTTTACGCGTCAGCTCAGGCTGTATGCGAATGAACGCCGATGACATCAAAGCGCTGTTCAACCAGGTGAAAACCGGGACGCCGGTACGGATTATCAATCAGCCGGTGAAGTTTGCCGTCGAACCGGATGGTAAACGCTATGTCGAGGTCCACAGGCCGCTTTCGCAGACGGAAGAGGAAAACACCCGGACCATCGCTTACACGCTGCCTGCAGCGTTTCACGCCTTCGCAGAGGATAAGGCGGTCGATGATGTACAGCTGAAAAAAGCGATGTCGAGAAGGGCGGGATATCCGGTGGTGGTGTCCACGGGGACGGGGAGTGCTGCAGCAACGCTGTCGGCGCAGAACACGCCGTCTGACAACAGCCTGCTTACCCAGTAGCCCTCATGCTGAGGGCAAAAAAAATGGCGCACAGAGTGCGCCATTTTTATTACCAGAACTCTTACTTACGGTAAGAGTGAGCCTGGTTGTCCAGACGCTGGTTAGCGCGAGCTGCGTCGTCTTTAGCAGCCTGAACGTCGGAACGCATTGCGTTCACGTCGTTGCTCAGCTGGTCAACTTTAGCGTTCAGAGTCTGAACGTCAGAAGACAGCTGATCGATTTTAGCATTGCTGGAGCAACCAGCCAGCAGAGTAGAACCCAGGATTACCGCGCCCAGTACCAGTTTAGTACGATTCATTATTAATACCCTCTAGATTGAGTTAATCTCCATGTAGCGTTACAAGTATTACACAAAGTTTTTTGGGATGAGAATATTTTTTTTACCTGAACGCACTTATTTTTGATCGTTCGCTCAAAGAAGCATCGAATTGGACAAAATCGCTGAAAAAGGCGAGTGAAAACAGCGCGCTTCCATCGGATTCATCTTAGATAATCTCTTATTAAATAGTAAATTCCGATTTGCATTTTTAATAGGAAGAGCTAATCAATGAATAAAAAAAAGCGCCCCGAGAGGCGCTTTATTAAAAAAAACCAATTAACCTGTAAATTATTACAGCACGTGTACGGAAGCCGTATTAGTGGTACCACTCGGCACTAATGCGCCGGAAACCATCACCACCACGTCGCCTTTGCGCGCGAGGCCGCTTTTCAGCGCCAGATCTTTGCCCAGATGATAGAAGTCATCGGTAGAGGCAATCTCTTCCACCAGCTGCGGCACAACGCCTTTGCTCAGCACCAGCTGGCGAGCGGTGGTTTCGTTGGTAGTCAGGGCCAGGATGGTGGCATCCGGGAAGTATTTGCGTACAGCGCGCGCGGATTTACCGCCCTGGGTGGCGACAACGATCAGCGGCGCTTCCAGTTTCTCAGCGGTTTCTACCGCGCCGCGGCACACCGCTTCGGTGATGCGCAGTTTACGGTTGTCGTTGTTGAAGTCCAGACGGCTGGTCATTACGCGGTCAGTACGTTCGCAGATGGTGGCCATGATGGTGACGGCTTCCAGCGGGTATTTACCTTTCGCGGATTCGCCGGACAGCATCACTGCATCGGTACCGTCGAGGATGGCGTTGGCCACGTCGCCGGCTTCAGCGCGGGTCGGACGCGGGTTCTTGATCATGGAGTCCAGCATCTGAGTCGCGGTGATAACCACTTTACGCGCGCGGATACATTTTTCGATGATCATTTTCTGGGCGAAGATAACTTCTTCAACCGGGATCTCAACGCCCATGTCGCCACGAGCAACCATGATGCCGTCAGAGGCTTCGAGGATTTCGTCGAAGTTGTTCAGGCCTTCCTGGTTTTCGATTTTGGAGATGATCTGGATGTTTTCGCCGCCGTGGGCTTTCAGGTGCTCACGGATCTCGACGACGTCGGAACGTTTACGGATGAAGGAGGCCGCGACAAAGTCCACGCCCTGTTCGCAACCGAAGATCAGGTCCTGTTTGTCTTTCTCAGCCAGCGCCGGCAGGGCGATGGAGACGCCCGGCAGGTTTACGCCTTTGTTCTCGCCAAGGTCGCCGTTGTTCAGCACTTTACAGATAACTTTGTTGCCTTCGATAGCCGTCACTTCCATGCCGATCAGGCCATCGTCCACCAGAACGGTGTTGCCGACGGTGAGGTCAGACGTGAAGCCTTCGTAGGTCACTGCAACGATTTCGTTGTTGCCGACGACGGATTTATCGGTGGTGAAGGTGAAGGTCTGGCCTGCTTTCAGTGAGACGTCGTTGCCGCCTTCCAGCTTGATGGTACGAATTTCCGGGCCTTTGGTGTCCAGCAGAATAGCGGCTTTCTTACCGGTTTTGCTCATCACATTGCGCAGGTTCTGGATGCGCTGACCGTGTTCCGCATAGTCACCGTGGGAGAAGTTCAGACGCATCACGTTCATGCCGGCTTCCAGCATTTTGGTCAGCATCTCTTCAGATTCGGTTTTCGGACCGATGGTGCAAACAATTTTGGTCTTTTTCATGACAGTTTTAGTCTTTAAGTTGTGAAGGATATGGAATTCTCGCTCCGCGGGCGCACTGCCGGGGAGCCAAACCTGTATTACGAAAGTTGCTAAGCCACGCCCTAAGGATAGGTGACAACCCCGGAGCGTGCAGAAGAATGTGTGCTGGCGGTTCAGCCCATGAAATGTGGCAAGGTGTTATGCGTTTTATCATGCAGTCCAATGCGCTGAAACCATTCAAGAAAGAATCGAAGCGCATTATACGCTGCCGAAATCAAAAAGGAAAATAAAAACCTCGTTTCAAATTATGGACAAAACGCGTAACAAAACCGGCACGTTATGCATAAAAGTACGCAACACATTTTTTCATCACCAGGCAGGCAAAGGGGCAGCAGAACGCGCTTTTTCTCGCATTATGAGCCAGTAAAACGCGCCATTGACCCTTTCTGTCGGGGATGATTTGCGTTGCGGAAAAAATCTATCAATAATGAATTGATTGATAATAATAAAGTGTGAGCAAAACCGGATGGGAAATAAAGCGAAAGACGACGAGCTGTACCAGGAAATGTGCCGCGTGGTGGGTAAAGTGGTGCTGGAAATGCGTGACCTGGGTCAGGAGCCGAAACACATTGTCATTGCCGGCGTACTGCGCACCTCGCTGGCGAATCCCAAAATTCAGCGTTCGCCCCTCACCGAAGAGGCCATGGCGAAAGTCATTCACGCCCTTTCCGGGCATTAACGTCTTTCGCCGGCGGGTCAGGAAATCACGAAGCGGATCACCGCCCGGACGGCAATGTCACAGTGGTGGGCCACCATCGCTTCGTCGTCGATGGCGGGCAGCGGATCGTCAAGGTACAGGCTGCTGAAGGTGTAGAAATTCGACACCTGATAAAAGCTGAAGCTGCTGATTAACCGGTGCACATCGCGCGCTTCGAGTCCCGCCTGAAAGACGCCTTGCTGCTGGCCGCGCTGTAAAATGTCTTCCAGAATCGACAGGGCGGTACGATTCAGCGGTTTCAGTTCACCCGAGGTTTGTAACCACTTGCCGCGCTGCATATTCTCCATGCAAATCACCCGCATATAGTCCGCGTGGGTGGCGTGATAACGCACGCTCCAGCGCACCAGCCGCACCAGCGCCTCCACTGGCGGCACATTCTCCAGCCCCAGCTGCTGCTCGGTTTCGCGGATCCGCGCATACACATACTGCAGCACCTCCTGATAGAGCTGCTCTTTGCTTTTGAAGTAGTAAACCACCATGCGCTTGGTGGTCTGCGCCTCGGTGGCGATCTGCTCCATGCGGGCGCCTGACAGCCCGTGTTCAGCAAAGACAGCGATAGCGGCGCTGAAAATCCGCGCCTTCAGGGATTGTGCTTCATCATGAGCAACGACGGTCATGGCAACTCCTTTTTCTTGGGTGACAAAAAATACACATAATGATCACAATTTAGCAACCTAGTATGGCGCAAATGAACCAAATGATACATATTCAAGGCTCACGTCAGTTGTTGACCCGAGGACCTTATGCTGCGCTCTATCGCCACCGTTTCGATTTCCGGCACCCTGCCTGAGAAGCTGCACGCTATTGCGGCGGCGGGCTATCAGGGTGTGGAAATTTTCGAGAACGATCTGCTCTATTATACGGGGACGCCGGCGGAAATCCGCCAGCTTGCCGCCGATTTAGGGTTGAAAATCACGCTTTTTCAACCCTTTCGCGATTTTGAAGGCGCCAGCCGGGCGCAGTTTGCGGCGAATATGACCCGCGCTCGGCGCAAGTTTGCCCTGATGCACGAGCTGGGCTGCGACACGCTGCTGCTGTGCAGCAATGTGCAGCCGGACTGCTCGGCGGATAGCGAATTGCAGGTCGCGGACCTGCGGGCGCTGGCAACGCTGGCGGAAGAAGAGGGGATCACCATCGGCTATGAGGCCCTGGCCTGGGGAACCCATGTGAACCGCTGGCAGCAGGCCTGGGAGCGGGTGCGGCGGGTGGACAGCCCGGCGCTGGGCCTGGTGCTCGACAGCTTCCATATTCTGGCCCGCGGCGACACCCTGGATGCGCTGCTGTCAGTGCCGGTGGAGAAAATCACCTTTGTTCAGCTCGCCGATGCGCCGTACATGAAAATGGATCTCCTCGAGTGGAGTCGCCACTTCCGCTGCTTCCCCGGGCAGGGCGAGCTGCCGCTGGAGGCGTTTGCCGAGCAGATCACCCGCT
Source organism: Klebsiella sp. D-Nf1 (assembly GCF_002810515.1). Lineage (NCBI taxonomy): Bacteria > Pseudomonadati > Pseudomonadota > Gammaproteobacteria > Enterobacterales > Enterobacteriaceae > Klebsiella > Klebsiella sp. D-Nf1. Next base: position 1,553,011 of record NZ_PIOK01000001.1, on the reverse strand, counting down.
GCGGCTATCGCGGCCCCTGGTCGCTGGAGATCTTCAATGACGGTTTTCGCGCCTCGCCGAACGGCGCGACGGCTAAAGATGGTTACCGTTCGCTGCTGTGGCTGGAGGAGCAAACCCGCCGTCGGCTCCCGACGTGCAATGCCGATCTGTTTTCACCGCCGCCGCTGCCGGTCTATCACGGGCTGGAGTTTATCGAGTTTGCCGCCAGCGCTGCCGAGGCGCAGCGCCTGGGGCAGCATCTGCAGGCGCTGGGTTTTCAGCACGAGGGAAGCCACCGCTCCAAACAGGTGACGCTGTGGCGCAACGGCGGGGCGCGGATCGTCATCAACCATCAGCCCCACAGCTGGGCCGATCATTTCTATCAACGCCACGGCGTTTCGCTCTGCGCCATGGCGCTGCGGGTCGATCGCAGTGCGCCGATTGTTGCCCGCGCCCGCGCGCTGGGGTATGCCACCTGGCAGGGCGATGCCGGGCCGAACGAAACGCCGATCCCGGCGATCTGCGCCCCGGACGGTAGCCTTATCTATCTCATCGACGCCGGGGAGGCGATCTATGAGCGCGATTTTCATCTGCGCGACGGGCTGACGGTGCGCGAGGATTATCTCGGTATCGACCATCTGGCGCTGGGGATGGAGGCCGACAGCCGCGACAACTGGGTGATGTTCTTCCGCACCGTGTTTGGTTTTACCCTTGAGCATGAGCAGACGCTGCCGGACCCGTATGGACTGGTGCGCAGTCTGGCGGTGCGCAGCCCGCAGGGCGATATTCGTCTGGCGCTGAATATTTCGCAGAGCCGGGCGACGCAGATCGCCCGCTCGGTCGCCTGCTACCAGGGGGCGGGGCTGCAGCATGCGGCCTTTGCCTGCCGCGATCTGCCGGCCACCTGCGACCAGCTTGCCGAGGTTGCCCGCCATGCGCTGCCGATCCCGGCCAACTATTATGACGATCTGCTGGCGCGCTTCGGCGGCGAGCTGGACGTTGGGCAACTGCAGCGGCGGCAGCTCCTCTACGACCGCGATCCGCAGGGCGGGGCCTTCCTGCATCTTTATACCCGCCCCTTTACCGCCGGGCGCTTTTTCTTTGAGTTAACCGAACGACGGGCCGGCTACGCGCTCTATGGCGCGGCGAATGCCGCCGTCCGTCTGGCGGCGATGCAGTATTGTTAGCCCGAATCAAATGGTTCATTATGCCTTAAACACAATAACAACATCCTCTGTACCCGAGACAGGAACTGACTATGAGCTCATATAGCCCTAACCCGACGGCTGCCGCCCAGCCTGCCGTCACCGTGCGCCGCTCCCGGCGGCGCATCGGCATCCTTGCGCTGTTGGCCGTTGGTACCATGATCAACTACCTCGATCGCACCGTGCTGGGGATCGCCGCCCCAAAGCTCACCGGTGAGCTGGGGATTGACCCGGCGATCATGGGTATCCTTTTTTCCGCCTTCGCCTGGACCTATGCCCTGGCGCAGATCCCCGGCGGGCTGTTTCTTGACCGCTTTGGCAACAAAGTGACCTATTTTCTGTCGCTGACCCTGTGGTCGCTGTTTACCCTGTTCCACGGCATGGCGGTGGGGTTGAAAACACTGTTGCTGTGTCGCTTCGGACTCGGCATTAGTGAAGCGCCGTGCTTTCCGGTCAACAGCCGGGTGGTCAGCGCCTGGTTCCCGCAGCATGAGCGAGCGAAAGCCACAGCGGTGTACACCGTAGGGGAATACCTCGGGCTGGCCTGCTTTGCGCCGCTGCTGTTCTGGATCATGGACGGCTTCGGCTGGCGGGTGTTGTTCGTCAGCGTCGGCGCGGTCGGTATTCTGTTTGCCCTGGTGTGGTGGCGCTGCTACCGCGAACCGCATGAAGATCCGCGCCTCAGCCAGCAGGAGCGCGAGCATATCGAAAACGGCGGCGGCCTGAGCGCCCCGACGGACCAGCAGGTGGCGTTCAGCTGGCCGCTGGTCCGCCAGCTGCTGAGCAAACGGCAGATCATCGGCGCCAGTATCGGCCAGTTTGCCGGCAATACCGTGCTGGTATTCTTTCTCACCTGGTTCCCGACCTGGCTGGCCACCGAGCGGCATATGCCGTGGCTGAAGGTCGGCTTCTTCTCCATCCTGCCGTTTGTCGCCGCCGCCGGTGGGGTGATGTTTGGCGGCTGGATCTCCGACAAACTGCTCAAGGCCACCGGATCGGCCAACCTTGGTCGTAAGCTGCCGATCGTCGCCGGTCTGCTGATGGCCAGCTGCATTATCACCGCCAACTGGCTGCAGAGCGACGTGGCGGTGATCCTGGTGATGTCGTTTGCCTTTTTTGGTCAGGGAATGGTGGGGCTTGGCTGGACGCTGATCTCCGATATTGCCCCGAAGGGGCTGGGCGGCCTGACCGGCGGCCTGTTTAACTTCTGCGCCAACCTCGCGGGGATCCTCACCCCGCTGGTGATCGGCTTTATCGTTGCCGGGTTCGGCAATTTCTTCTACGCGTTGATCTACATCGGCGGTGCCGCGCTGCTGGGCGTGGTGGCCTATCTGTTTATCCTCGGCGACGTCAAACGTATCGAGTTATCGCAGTAAGCAAAGGAGCAAGGCATGGTGATTAGTGGAAATACGCGGCTGATAGCGCACCTTGGCTATCCGACCGCCAGTTTTAAGGCGCCGATGATCTATAACCCGTGGTTCGTCGACCAGCAGGTGGACGTAAAGGTGGTGCCGATGGGGGTCAGGCCGGAGGACTACGCCGCGTTTATTCCGCCGCTGTTTACGATGACCAACATCATCGGCGCGCTGGTGACGATGCCGCATAAAATCGCCACCTGCGATCTGGTGCAGCGCCTGAGCCCGACGGCGGCTATCGCCGGCGCCTGCAACGCCATCCGTCGCGAGGCCGACGGCAGCCTGAGCGGGGATATGTTCGATGGCGACGGCTTTGTGCTGGGCCTGCGCCGTAAAGGGTTTAACCCGCAGGGGACGCGGGCGCTGGTGGTCGGCAGCGGCGGGGTGGGATCGGCTATCGCCGCCTCCCTCGCGGCGGCGGGAGTCAGCGCCCTGACCCTGTACGATACCCGGCCCGAGGTGGCGCACGCCCTCGCCGGACGGCTGCATCAGCACTATCCGCAGCTCGATATCACCCTGATGCAGCCCGATCCTGCCGGACACGAGCTGGTGGTCAACGCCACCCCGCTGGGGATGAAGGCCAGCGATCCGCTGCCGCTGGACGTTGACCGTCTGGCGCCAGGCACCTGGGTGGGGGAGGTCGTCATGACCCAGGAGTACACCCCGCTGCTGAGGGCCGCTCAGGCGCGACAGTGCCATATCCAGCGCGGGACTGACATGTTGTTTGAAATGATCCCCGCCTATCTGCGCTTTTTCGACCTGCCGGTAGCCACCCCCGAGCAGCTGCGTGCGCTGGCAGAAATTCGCTACTGACGCGACGGCAAACCGGGTAATATAGCGTTATATTATCCGGTTTATAGCGACTCTCTATGATGTCCACTCCTCTCACGCTGCTGGCGGCGGGAAGCCTGAGAAGCGCTTTCCTGCCGCTGGTGGCGCACTTTCAGCAGCACACTGGCCTGGCGGTCGATGCGCAGTTTGGCCCTGCCGGCCTGCTGCGCGAGCGGATCGAGGCCGGGGCGCCGTGCGCGGTTTTTGCGTCCGCCAACGCGGCGCACCCGCAGGCACTGCTGCAGGCCGGTCTGGCGCAGGAATGCCAGGGATTTGCCGGCAACCAGCTGATGCTGACCGCCCGGCGGTCGCCGGACAACGATGGCCTGGACTGGCTGGCACTGCTCTGCACACCCCGCCTGCGGCTGGCGACCTCCACGCCGGGATGCGATCCGTCGGGAGATTATACCTGGCAACTGTTTGCCCGAATTGAGGCGCATTATCCTGGGTTGGGCACTGCGATAGCCGGGCGAGCGCAGCCGCGGGTCGGCGGCAGAGACTCACTGAGCGTGCCGCCGGGCGAGATAGCCGGCGCGTGGCTTATTCGCCAGAACCTGGCAGATCTGTTTATCGGCTACGCGCACTATGGCCCCGTGCTGGCCGCCAGCGACGATCTGCGTACCCTGACCATCCCGGCGCCGTGGAATATTCGCTGCGATTACCAGCTGGCGCGCCTCAGGACGGATCCCGCCGCGCTGGCCCTGTATCGCTTTATCCTCGGCGACGTTGGCCAGAAGTATCTCCGGCAAGCGGGTTTTATGCCGTTCAGCGACGCAGAGTAAACCCCGGCGCCAGCAGAGGGGACGCGGAGGCGGCATGGTGGATCAGACGTACCGGCAGGCCGTACGCTTGCCGGAGGTGCGTTTCGCTCAGCACGTCGGCGGTCTCGCCTGCCAGCCACTGGCCCTCCGGCAGAAGAAGCAGCGTATGGCTGGCCACCTGCAGCGCATGGTTTGGATCATGGGTGGTGAACAGGACTGTGCGCGCCTGGCGGTGGGCGAGGTCGCCGATCAGCTGCAGCACCACCTGCTGATTCGCGAGGTCCAGCGCCGAGCAGGGCTCATCCAGCAGGATATTCTGGCTGGCGCTGACCAGCGCGCGGGCAATCAGCACCAGCTGCTGCTGGCCGCCGGAGAGGGCGCCGAAGTCATCTCCGGCCAGGGCGGCAATCCCCAGCTGCGCCAGCGCGTTCTCAACCCGCCGGGCATCCTCCTCGCCCGGCTGGGCAAAGAGATCCACATGACGGGCGCGGCCCATCAGCACGACATCGCTCACGCGCCAGCGAAAAGCGGGACGAAACGACTGCGGGACCAGGGCGACGCCGCCCTCACACTGCACCTGGCCGCCCAGCGGCGGCAACACGCCGGTCAGGGTGTCCAGCAGGGTACTTTTTCCCCGGCCATTGGCGCCCAGCACCGCCCAGATCTCACCGGGCCGGCAGGCCAGCGTGAGCGGGGCGAAGAGCGGCTGACGGTGGCCGTAGCGTAGCGCTTCCAGCGATAATGAGCTGTTCATCGGGCGGTACTCCGGCGCCGGGATTGCACCAGCAACGCGGTAAACAGCGGCGCCCCGAGCAGGGCAGTGATGATCCCGATCGGGATTTCCGCCTGGGTCAGCGTGCGCGCCAGATCGTCCACCACCAGCATCAGGGCGGCGCCAAGCCAGAAGGCGGTAGGCAGCAGGCGACGATGGTCAGCGCCCACCAGCAGGCGGGCGAGGTGCGGGACCACCAGACCCATCCAGGCGATGCTGCCGCTGACCGCCACCTGGGCTGCCACCAGCACCGCACAGCACACCAGCACGCCGCGACGCAGCGCGGCCACCGGTACGCCAAGACTGCGGGCATCGCGTTCCTCCAGGGCCAGCAGGTTGATTCGCCAGCGCAGCTTCCACAGCACTCCGGCGGCCACCGCCATGGGCAGGAACATAAGCAGTACCTTATGCCAGCTGGCGGTCGCGAAGCTGCCGAGCAGCCAAAAAACAATGTTCGGTAACGTCTCTTCGCTATCGGCGAGGTACTGCATCAGGCTGACCAGCGCGGCGAAGAAGCCGCTGAGAATGATCCCGGACAGAATCAGCCCCAGCGTGCTGTCCCGCCCCTGCAGGGCGGCGAGGGCGTAAATCAGCCCCAGCGCGACGAGGCCGAAGAAAAAGGTCGAGGCCATCATCAGCAGACTGCCGACGCCCAACAGGATCGCCAGCGTACCGCCGAAGGCGGAGCCGGCGGTCACCCCGATGATGTGCGGGTCCACCAGCGGGTTCTGGAACACGCCCTGCAAGGTGGCGCCGCACAGCCCCAGCGCGCCCCCGGCCAGCAGGGCCATGACCACGCGCGGCAGGCGAACCGACCAGACGATCTGCCCGATCACCCCTTCACCTGGCGGCAGATGGACCAGGGTGTGCCCAACGGCGCGCAGGCTTAACGGGTACTGGCCGAAACAGAGCGAGACGACCGCGATCGCCAGCGTCGCCAGCGCCAGGCTACCCTGCAACCGCCAGGGATGGAGGTTAGCGCGCATCTGGCGTCCACGCCACGCGGTAAAAACGCTGATAGTAATCCCTGGCTTTACTGTCCACATCGATGTTCTGATAGCGCGAAGGATAGAGTTTTTTCGCCATCCACAGCTCGCCCAGCGCCAGGGCCTCCGGCATCGGGTAACCCCAGGCTTTGGCGTACTCCGGCATCAGCCACACGCGGTGGTGTTTCACCGCATCGATCGCCTGCCACTGCGGATCGTTCTCTATCTGTTTGACCACCTGCGGATAACGGTCCTGGACGAAGATCACTTGCGGGTTCCACTCCAGCACCTGCTCCAGCGACACCTGACGGGCGCCTTTTACGCTGGCGGCCGCCACGTTCAGCGCCCCGGCGTGCGCCATCATCAGCCCGGTGTATTTACCGGCGCCGTAGGTATTCAGATCGGGGTTGGCCATATACACCCGCACCCGCTGGTTCGGTGGAATATCGGCCACCGGCGCATTGGCTTGTTTGCGCGCCTCGAAGGTGTAGTGAATCAGCGCCTCGGCCTCGGGCTGGCGTTCGACGACCTCGCCGATAAGGCGGATCCCCTCCACCAGCCCGGCGTTATAGGCCTGCTCTTCGTCTGCCATGGCGGGGTTCATTTTATTTTTTTCACTCGCGGCGTCCTGGCGCAGCGAGATGGCCACCACCGGGATCCCGGCCTGTTGGATCTGCGCGATCATCGCCGGCGGCGCATAGTTGGCGACAAAAACCACCTGCGGACGCAGCGCCAGCAGGCTTTCAATATTGACCTGGGTGAGATCGCCCGGCGTCGCCAGTTGCCCGATCTCGGGCATAAAGCGGGCGAACTGCGGCCCGAGCTGTTTTTTCCAGCTGCTTAAGACGCCGACGATATCCTCGGCGGCATGCAGTTGCACCAGCAGGTTGAGCGTCTGATGCTGCAGAACCACGACGCGGGTGACGTGGTCTGGGAGGGTGACCTGGCGACCCAGCTGGTCGGTGACGGTGCGGTCGGCAAAGGCCTGGCCGGTGAACAGGCTGGCGCTGAGCAGCGTCAGGCCCAGCAGTAAGGGGTGTTTTGACATGGTGTGGCCCGAATGGCGTGAAAAATTCGTTATGTATTAAATTATATAACGTAGCCGGGCGCAATGGTTGATCGCATTTACCCTCATCACGATCAAGGCATTTCGTACCACACTTCTTCCTCTTCCATGCGGGCCTCTATCTGCCTCGCCACCCTCTGCAGCGCAGGGAGATGCTTCTGCGCCGCCTGCTCAATGGTCATTGCGCTGGCGATATAGACCAGGTTCAGGCAGCCGATAACCCGCTGCTGGCTGCAGACCGGCACGGCGATGGAGGCGATTTTCTCCTCCTGCTGCCAGCCGCGGAAGTTTTCACCGTAGCCGTTCTGGCGGGTGCGGGCGAGGATCGCCGCCAGCCGTTCCGGTTCGCGGGCCAGCTGATACTCAGCTTCCGGACACGCGGCCAGCATGCTGACAATGGCGTCGCGCTCTGCGTCGGGGGCAAAGGCCAGCCACGTCAGCCCGGAGGCGGTGAGCAGCAGCGGCAGCCGCCGTCCGACCATCGCGCGGTGAAACGACAACCGGCTGAAGCGGTGGGTGGTCTCGCGCACCACCATGGCGTCGACGTCGAGGGTGGTGATGTCTGTCGGCCATTGCACCTCGCGTAGCAGCTCGCCGAGCAGCGGCGTGGCAAGGGCAGAAATCCAATGTTCGTCACGAAATCCATCGCTCAGCTGGCGGACGTTAATGGTCAACCGGAAGCTGTCATCGGAGCGGCTGCGGCGGACAAAACCCTCCTCCTGCAGCGTCTCCAGCAGCCGGCGCACGGTGGTGCGATGCAGGCCGCTAAACTCCGCCAGCAGGCCCGGCGTCGCGCCGCCGTCGAATTTATTTAACAATTTTAATAACAATAAACCCCGGCTTAACCCGCGCACCGTTTTGTACTCAGTGGACCCATCGTCACGCATAAATCCTTCCTTAAAATGCTTTATAAACAGAGTCGTGCACCTGGTGCACATTCGGTGATGTTTTGATTGTAGCCGAAAACCCCCGCCCTATACTCAGCCCATTATAAAAATACGTTTACACATGATTAACAAATTGCCTGTCAGCCGGGCAGTTTCCGAGTCGTGAGGTCGCTGAGAATGACAACATCTACACCCGATATTCAACCCGCCGTGCAGCATACCGCTCAGGTCGCCATCGCCGGCGCCGGTCCGGTTGGCCTGATGATGGCCAACTACCTTGGCCAGATGGGCATCAGCGTGCTGGTGGTGGAAAAGCTCGACACACTGATCGATTACCCGCGGGCCATCGGCATTGACGATGAATCCTTGCGGGCGATGCAGGCGGTGGGACTGGTGAATGACGTGCTGCCGCACACCACGCCGTGGCACGCCATGCGCTTTCTGACCCCGAAGGGGCGCTGCTTTGCCGATATCCAGCCGATGACCGATGAGTTTGGCTGGTCGCGGCGCAACGCCTTCATTCAGCCGCAGGTCGATGCGGTGATGTATCACGGTCTGCAGCGTTTCCCGCAGGTCCGCTGCCTCTTCTCCCGCGAAGTGGAAGCCTTTAGCCAGAACGGTGACGGTGTCACGTTAAATATCAAAGGGCCCGATGGCGAGCGGGAGACGGTGCGCGCGGACTGGCTGGTGGCCTGCGACGGCGGCGCCAGCTTTATTCGTCGTACGCTGAACGTCCCCTTCGAAGGCAAGACCGCGCCGAATCAGTGGATCGTCATCGATATCGCCAACGACCCGCTGGCCACCCCGCACGTTTACCTGTGCTGCGACCCGGTGCGACCCTACGTTTCCGCCGCGCTGCCCCATGGCGTGCGCCGCTTTGAATTTATGGTGATGCCCGGAGAAACCGAAGCCCAGCTCAGCGAGCCGCACAATATGCGTCGTCTGCTGAGCAAAGTACTGCCGGACCCGGACCGCGTCGAGCTGATCCGCCAGCGGGTCTATACCCATAACGCCCGCCTTGCCGAACGCTTTCGCATTGACCGGGTGCTGCTGGCCGGCGATGCGGCGCACATCATGCCGGTCTGGCAGGGCCAGGGGTACAACAGCGGCATGCGCGACGCCTTCAACCTGGCGTGGAAGCTGGCGCTGGTGGTCAACGGTAAAGCGGGAGAGGCGCTGCTCGACAGCTACCAGCAGGAGCGCCGCGACCACGCGAAAGCGATGATTGATCTGTCGGTCACCGCCGGCCACGTGCTGGCGCCGCCGAAGCGCTGGCAGGGGGCCGTGCGCGACGGCCTCTCCTGGCTGCTGAACTACCTGCCGCCGGTGAAGCGCTACTTCCTCGAAATGCGCTTTAAGCCGATGCCGCAGTACCGCGAGGGGGCACTGCTGATCGACGCCGCCGGCAAGACCTCGCCGGTGGGCAAAATGTTTATTCAACCGCAGGTGACGCTGGAGAGCGGCGAGAGCGTGCTGCTCGACGACGTCATCGGCGCGAATTTCGCCATTATCGGCTGGGGCTGCAACCCGCAGTGGGGGCTCGACGCCGGGCAGATCGCCCGCTGGCGCGCGGCCGGAGTGCGCTTTATCCAGGTGGTGCCGGAGGTGCAGATCCATCGCGAGCAGGATAACGCCCCCGGCACGTTGCGGGTGGGCGATACGCAAAACCGCCTGAAGAGCTGGTTTGCTCAGCATAACACCGCCATTGCCGTGGTCAGACCGGACCGCTTTGTCGCCGCTCTCGCCATCCCGCAGACCCTCGGCGCGCAGCTGACCGCGCTGGCGGAAAAAATGACTCTCGCGGTCGGAGACACCGCCCACGCTGAAGAGAAGGTGGCCTGATATGCATGCCTATTTGCACTGTCTCTCCCACACTCCGCTGGTGGGATTCGTCGACCCGGAGCAGGCGGTCCTTGATGAAGTGAACGGGGTGATTGCTGACGCCCGGCGGCGGATCGCCGCCTTCGATCCCGAGCTGGTGGTGCTCTTCGCCCCCGATCACTACAACGGTTTTTTCTATGACGTGATGCCGCCGTTCTGCCTCGGCGTCGGCGCCACCGCCATCGGCGACTTCGCCAGCGCCGCCGGCGACCTGCCGGTGCCGACCGAGCTGGCGGAAGCCTGCGCCCACGCCGTGATCAACAGCGGTATCGATCTGGCGGTGTCGTACAACATGCAGGTGGACCATGGCTTCGCCCAGCCGCTGGAATTTCTGCTGGGCGGCCTGGATCGCCTGCCGGTGCTGCCGGTGTTTATTAACGGCGTCGCCACGCCGCTGCCGGGTTTTCAACGTACCCGGCTGCTGGGCGAGGCGATGGGCCGCTTCCTCAACACCCTCAATAAGCGGGTGCTGATCCTCGGCTCGGGCGGACTCTCGCACCAGCCGCCGGTGCCGGAGCTGGCGAAAGCCGACGCCCATCTCCGCGATCGCCTGCTCGGCGGCGGCAAACAGCTGCCGCCGGACGAACGCGAACTGCGCCAGCAGCGGGTGATCAACGCCGCCAGGCGGTTTACTGAAGACCCGCACTCGCTCCATCCCCTCAACCCGGTCTGGGACAACCGCTTTATGAGTCTGCTGGAGCAGGGGCGGCTGGCGGAACTGGATGCGATCGGCAACGACGAGCTGTCGGCGATGGCCGGCAAATCGACGCACGAAATTAAGACCTGGGTGGCCGCCTTTGCCGCGCTATCCGCTTTTGGCCGCTGGCGCAGTGAAGGCCGCTATTACCGACCGATCCCCGAGTGGATCGCCGGGTTCGGCTCGCTGAGCGCCACCACCGAGATTTGATTAACCGGGAGACTAACATGAGCTATCAACCGCAAACCGAAGCCGCCACCAGCCGATTCCTCAATGTCGACGAGGGGGACCGCGCGCTGCGCATCCATATCAATGACTGCGGCGACGGGAAAGAGACTGTGGTCATGCTGCACGGATCCGGGCCGGGAGCCACCGGCTGGGCCAACTTCAGCCGCAATATTGACCCGCTGGTCGAGGCGGGCTATCGCGTGCTGCTCCTCGACTGTCCGGGGTGGGGAAAGAGCGATTCGATCGTTAACAGCGGCTCGCGTTCGGATCTCAACGCCCGCATTCTGAAAAGCGTGGTCGATCAGCTGGGGATCGATAAAGTCCATCTGCTGGGCAACTCGATGGGCGGCCATAGCGCGGTGGCCTTCACTCTGAGCTGGCCGGAGCGGGTGGCTAAGCTGGTGCTGATGGGCGGGGGGACCGGCGGCATGAGCCTGTTCACGCCGATGCCGACGGAGGGCATCAAGCTGCTGAACGCCCTGTACCGCGAGCCGACCATAGAAAACCTGAAGAAGATGATGAGCATCTTCGTCTTCGACACCCGCGACCTCACCGAGGCGCTGTTCGAGGCGCGTCTCAACAATATGCTGTCGCGCCGCGATCATCTGGACAACTTCGTCAAAAGCCTCGAAGCCAACCCGAAGCAGTTTCCTGACTTTGGCCCGCGGCTGGGCGAAATCAGCGCGCCAACCCTGATCGTCTGGGGACGCAACGACCGCTTCGTGCCGATGGACGCCGGGCTGCGCCTGCTCGCCGGGATCGCCGGTTCGGAACTGCATATTTACCGCGACTGCGGCCACTGGGCGCAGTGGGAACATGCCGACAGTTTTAATCAGCTGGTGCTCAATTTCCTCGCACGGGCTTAAGGAGTTAATGATGACTTTTTCTCTTGACGCGCTGGCCCGGCAGTTGCGCGATGCCGAACAGACCGGCCAGGCGATCGCCCCGCTGCGCGATATCCTCGGCGTCGACAACGCCGACGCTGCCTACGCCATCCAGCGTCTGAACGTTCAGCATCACGTGGCCCATGGCCGGCGGGTGGTGGGCCGCAAGGTGGGCCTGACCCATCCCAAAGTGCAGCAGCAGCTGGGCGTCAATCAGCCGGACTTCGGCACTCTGTTTGCCGACATGTGCTACGGCGACAACGCCGAGGTGCCGTTTGGTCGCGTGCTGCAGCCCAAAGTGGAGGCCGAGATCGCCCTGGTGCTGAAGCAGGATCTGCCGCATGCCGATACCACTTTTGATGAACTGTATAACGCCATCGAATGGGTGCTGCCAGCGCTGGAGGTGGTGGGCAGCCGCATTCGCGACTGGTCAATCGGCTTTGTCGACACCGTCGCCGATAACGCCTCCTGCGGCCTGTACGTCATTGGCGGCCCGGCGCAGCGCCCGGCGGGACTGGATCTGAAGCAGTGCGCCATGCACATGACCCGCAACCAGGAGCTGGTCTCCAGCGGTCGCGGCAGCGAGTGCCTGGGACATCCGCTGAACGCCGCAGTCTGGCTGGCGCGCAAGCTGGCCAGCCTTGGCGAACCGCTGCGGGCGGGAGATATCGTGCTGACCGGGGCGTTAGGCCCGATGGTGGCGATTAACGAAGGGGACAGCTTTGTCGCCCATATCGAAGGTATTGGCTCAGTCGCGGCACGTTTCGTCGCCGCCGGAGAAGGACATCATGATGCGTAAACGTAAAGTCGCCATTATCGGCTCCGGGAATATCGGCACCGATTTAATGATTAAAATCCTGCGCCACGGCCAACATCTGGAGATGGCGGTGATGGTCGGCATCGACCCGCAGTCGGATGGCCTGGCCCGCGCCCGGCGCATGGGCGTCGCGACCACCCACGAAGGGGTGGGCGGCCTGATGCAGATGGCGGAATTTGCCGACATCGATTTTGTTTTTGACGCCACCAGCGCCGGGGCACACATCAAAAACGATGCCGCGCTGCGCGAAGCGAAGCCGGGGATCCGCGTCATCGACCTGACGCCGGCGGCGATTGGCCCGTACTGCGTACCTGTGGTCAACCTCGCGGCCAATCTCCATCAGGGCAACGTCAATATGGTGACCTGCGGCGGGCAGGCGACCATCCCGATGGTCGCCGCGGTCTCGCGAGTGGCGAAGGTGCATTACGCGGAGATCGTGGCCTCGATCGCCAGCCAATCCGCCGGGCCGGGCACGCGGGCCAATATTGACGAATTCACCGAAACCACCTCGCAGGCGATTGAAAAAGTCGGCGGCGCGGGCAAGGGCAAAGCGATTATTGTGCTGAACCCGGCGGAGCCGCCGCTGATGATGCGCGATACCGTCTATGTCCTGAGCGAGCTGGCGTCGCAGGAGGCCATTGCCGCCTCGATCGCCGAAATGGCGGCGGCAGTGCAGGCTTACGTCCCAGGCTACCGGCTGAAGCAGCAGGTGCAGTTTGAGGTTATCCCCGAGGATAAGCCGGTCAACCTGCCCGGCGTCGGCTGTTTTTCCGGCCTGAAAACCGCGGTTTACCTCGAAGTGGAAGGGGCGGCGCACTATCTGCCAGCGTACGCGGGCAACCTCGATATTATGACCTCGGCGGCGCTGGCGACGGCGGAACAAATGGCCGGGGCAATGCACAGCGCGGCGGGAGCGACAGCATGAACGGTAAAAAACTTTATATCTCGGACGTGACGCTGCGCGATGGCATGCACGCCATTCGTCACCAGTATTCCCTGGCGCAGGTGCAGCAGATCGCCGGCGCGCTGGATAAGGCTGGGGTCGACTCCATCGAAGTGGCCCATGGCGATGGCCTGCAGGGATCCAGCTTCAACTACGGCTTTGGCGCTCACAGCGACATCGCCTGGATTGAAGCGGCGGCGGAGGCGGTCAGCCAGGCGAAAATCGCCACCTTACTGCTGCCGGGCATCGGCACGCTGCACGATCTGAAAGCGGCGTATCAGGCCGGAGCGCGGGTGGTGCGGGTCGCCACCCACTGCAGCGAAGCGGACGTCGCGGCGCAACATATTGCCTATGCCCGCGAGCTGGGAATGGACACCGTCGGTTTTCTGATGATGAGCCATATGATCTCCCCGCAGGCACTGGCGCAGCAGGCGCTGAAGATGGAATCTTATGGCGCGACCTGTATCTATGTGGTGGATTCCGGCGGGGCGATGAACATGAACGACATTCGGGACCGTTTCCGTGCCCTGAAGGCGGTGTTGAAGCCGGAGACCGCCACCGGGATGCATGCCCACCATAACCTGAGCCTCGGGGTGGCGAACTCTATCGCCGCGGTGGAAGAGGGGTGCGATCGCATTGACGCCAGCCTGGCCGGGATGGGCGCGGGGGCGGGCAATGCGCCGCTGGAGGTGTTTATTGCCGCCGCCGACAAGCTCGGCTGGCAGCATGGCACCGATCTCTACGCCCTGATGAACGCGGCCGATGATCTGGTGCGGCCGCTGCAGGACCGTCCGGTGCGTGTCGACCGCGAAACGCTGGCGCTGGGCTACGCCGGGGTCTACTCCAGCTTCCTGCGCCACAGCGAAGCGGCGGCCGAGCGCTATGGCCTCAGCGCGGTGGATATTCTCGTCGAGCTGGGCAAGCGGCGGATGGTCGGCGGTCAGGAGGATATGATCGTCGACGTCGCGCTGGATCTGCTTAACCGTAATAAATAACGAAAAACGTGCGGCTGACAAAGCATCAGCCGCCAGTCACCTGCTCCGTTTGTTCGGCTATCGCCAAGGTACCCTATGACCAAGATAACGACTGCAAACCCCTCGCGCCTGGTGGTCACCATCGGGCTCTGTTTTATGGTGGCCCTGATGGAAGGGCTGGATCTGCAGGCGGCGGGGATTGCCGCCGTCGGCATGGCGCAGGCCTTTGCGCTGGATAAAATGCAGATGGGCTGGATCTTCAGCGCCGGGATCCTCGGCCTGCTGCCCGGCGCGCTGGTGGGCGGCATGCTGGCGGACCGCCACGGGCGCAAGCGCATTCTGCTGGGGTCGGTGCTGCTGTTTGGCCTGTTCTCGCTGGCCACCGCGGTGGCATGGAGCTTCCCGACGCTGCTGCTGGCGCGCCTGCTCACCGGCGTCGGGCTCGGGGCGGCATTGCCGAACCTGATTGCCTTAACCTCGGAAGCCGCTGGCTCACGCTTCCGCGGCCGGGCGGTAAGCCTGATGTACTGCGGCGTGCCCATTGGCGCCGCGCTGGCGGCGGCGCTGGGCTTTTCCGGTTTCGCCGCGGCCTGGCAGACTATTTTCTGGATTGGCGGCGTGGTCCCGTTACTGCTGATCCCGCTGCTGATGCGTTGGCTACCGGAGTCGCAGGCGTTTCAGCGCGCGGAGGCCAGCGTGCCGCTGCGCACTCTGTTTGCCCCGGGCCAGGCCGCCGCCACCCTGCTGCTGTGGCTGGGTTATTTTTTCACCCTGCTGGTGGTCTATATGCTGATCAACTGGCTGCCGATGCTGCTGGTGGGCCAGGGATTCCGCGCCAGCCAGGCGGCGGGGGTGATGTTCTCTCTGCAGATCGGCGCCGCCTGCGGCACGCTGCTGCTGGGAGTGCTAATGGATAAGCTCACCCCGCTGCGGATGTCGCTCCTGATCTACAGCGGGATTCTGGCTTCCCTGCTGGCGCTGGGCAGCGCGTCGTCGCTGAACGGAATGCTGCTGGCGGGGTTTGTCGCCGGGCTGTTTGCCACCGGCGGCCAGAGCGTACTCTATGCCCTGGCGCCGCTTTTTTACCCCGCAGCGATCCGCGCCACCGGGGTCGGCACCGCCGTGGCGGTGGGCCGTCTTGGGGCGATGAGCGGCCCGCTGCTGGCCGGCAAGATGCTGGCTCTCGGCACCGGCACCGTCGGGGTGATGGCGGCCTCGGCGCCCGGCATTGTGCTGGCCGGCGTGGCGGTGTTCTGGCTGATGCATCGCCAGCAGCGCGCCGCGATTGTCTGAGACGCATCCGGCGGTCTGGCAAAAAAATGCCTGTCCGCCGCCTTGCCTGTCCGCGTCACCTGGCCTATGGTAAGACATCATTCCCTGACGCTTATCGTCCCTATGGCTTACACCTCCCGTTTGCTCAATGCTATCCCCGGCATCCGCCACGCTTTTCTCGATGTCCATGAAACCGCCGCCTTTCCCTATGCCGAGCTGGCTCCGGTGAAGCTGGTGCATGGTAATGAGGTTCATCATTATCAGCAGCCGCTGCCGACGCGCCCGCACGCCGACGCGGTGTTTACCGCGGTGGCCGGGCAAAAGGTGGGGGTGGTGACCGCCGACTGTCTGCCGATGCTGATCGCCTCGCGCGACGGTCGCTTCGTCTGTAGCGTGCATGCCGGCTGGCAGGGGCTGGCCAGCGGTATTGTCGACAATAGTCTGGCCTGTTTTCGCCAGCAGGGGGTGGCATTGGCCGATCTGGTCATCGCCGTGGGGCCGCATATTCACCCTTGCTGTTACGAAGTCTCCGCCGCATTTTATCAGCAACTGCTGGACCAGCCCGGCGGTGATCGGGTGGCCCGCCATCGCCAGCGGCTGTTTCATTCCCGTTCGGGCCCGGTCAGCGATCCGCTCAAAGCCGCCGCACGCGGCAGCGATAATCTGTGGTTTGATCTGCGCGCCTTTGCCGAAGCGATCTTCGCAGAGGCGGGAGTGTCGCCGGCGAGCGTTGAATGGCTGGGGAGTTGCACCTACTGCACCCCGCAGTCGCTGGGCTCCTACCGACGCCGGACCCATTTTCCGGCGCCGAAGAGCTTTCAGTATTCGTGGATCCTGCGCGAGGCCTGAGGCGCGCTCGCGCTAGAGCACCCGAAAACCGTGGGCGCCGTCGCGGGCCAGCTGATCCACCAGGCCATACTCCCACTCCAGATAGGCCTGCATGGCCTCGGCGGAATTATCGGTTCCTTCGTACGGACGACGATAGCGGTCACGGCGCTCGACGGCGAGGCCGCTGTCGCCATGCGCCAGCGGCAGACCGGCGGCGATCCACGCCAGCGTCCCGCCGGTAAGCAACTGCACCGGTTTACCGGTCAAGGCCGCCACCTCCGGCACCGCGTAGCGGGCCAGCAGACTACTGCCGCAGGTCACCACGTAACGTTGGGCGGGAGGGATCACGTCCAGGGCCTGGCGCAGCTGCGAGCGCGTCAGCCACCACGCGCCGGGGATATGGCGAGCGACAAAGTTGGCGCTGGTGGTGAAATCGAGCACCACCGTACCGGGTTCGTCCAGCTGTTGCGCCAGCTGCGCCGGGCTTATCTCCTCCGCCTGCGGACCGGGCGGCACCTCGGCGGCCGGCACCCCGCGTTCGCTCAACTGGCTGGCCGACAGCGCGCTCAGCCGCGCCGTCTCCCAGCCCATCTGCGCCAGCCACGAGCCGGTTATCGCCGCCCGGATGCCATCGTCATCCAGCAGCACAATGCGCGCCCCCCGCACGCTGGCGAAGTGATCGGTCTCCTGCACCAGCTGGCCGCCTGGCGCGCTCAGGCTGCCGGGATAGTGACCCGCCGCGTACTCCTCGGGGCTGCGGACATCAAACAGGAAGGTGGTGCGGTCGTTCTGCTGCAGCCAGCGTTGCAGCGTGGCCTCATCGATGACCGCCACCCCGGCCCGTTCGGCAAGATGCGCCACCTCAGCGGCCCGGGCGCCGGAGGCGCGGGCGGAGGGATCGTATTGCCGCTGTTGCTGGTGCGCCAGCGTCTGGCCAGCCAGCGTCCAGCCGATAGTGCCATTGCGCAGGGCATGGACCGGGTTTGGCACGCCGGCGTTGATCAGCGACTGGGTGCCGATGATGCTGCGGGTGCGTCCGGCACAGTTGACGATAACCGGTGTCTGCGGGGAGGGCGCCAGGCTCTCTACCCGCAGGACCAGCTCGCCGCCGGGCACGCTGATGCTGCCGGGGATGCTCATGGTCTGGTACTCATCGAAGCGCCGGGCGTCGACGATCACCACCTCCTGCCGGCTGTCGATGAGCGCCTGAACCTCCTGGGCGCTGAGCGACGGTGTGTGACGCACGCTTTCCACCAGTTCACCAAAGGCTTTGCTGGCGGAGTTGACGTCCTGAAACAGCTCGCCGCCGCTGCGGCGCCAGCCGGCGAGCCCCTCTGTCAGCAGGGCCACATCCTGATAGCCCCAGGCCCGCAGCCGTTCGACGGCGATCTCCGCCAGACCTTCGCCGTTGTCGTAGATGGTGAGCGGGGTGGTGAAGCGCGGTATCCGCCGGCGGACCTCCAGCTCCAGTTTGCTGAGCGGCAGATTGACGGCAAACAGCGGATGATCGGTGGCGAAATCGGCCTCTTCCCGGACGTCGATCAGCGCCAGTTCACGACGATCGAGCAGTGCCTGGCGGATCTCGGCGGCCTGGCGATAAGCGTAGGTGGACATAGTGGTTATCCTTGATGTTCGCGGGAGGGATCCCAGATATTGGGTAAATGGCGGTTGGAGTAGCCGGAGATAAACGGTTTCTGCTGTCCTTCCGGGGTATACACGGCGCGCTTCACCGCGCCGATATTGCCGCCGTAGATGTGAATGCTGATGGAGACGCGATCCGCCAGCGCATTGCTGACGCGATGAATATCGCCATCGTCAGCGGAGACTTTCTCCACCTGGCCTGCTTCCAGAAGCGTGGCGGCGCCCAGCGCGCGCGGTATGCCATCGGCATCCAGCTGGTAGCGTTGATTCTCTTCCGCGCCGCGCAGCATACCAATGGCCCCCCACACCCGGTGGTCATGGATCGGCGTCGCTTGCCCCGGTCCCCAGACGAAGCTGACAATCGAGAAGCGCTCCCCGGAGTCGGCATGCAGCAGATACTGCTGGTAATGGTGCGGATGCGGCAGGGTGTACTCTTCCGGCAGCCAGTCGTCGTAACGCACCAGCGCCGCCAGTCGCTGCGCCACGGCGTCAAGCAGCGGGGCGGTCTGGTGGTGTTCACGGTGCAGGCGGTCTACCTCATGAATGAAATGGCGTAATTTTTCCAGTCGTGGTGCAGTCATGTGCGGTTCCTTTCAGAGGGACTGGTCAAAACGCTAACAGAGGCGTTAATATTATTTAAATGCAATTTACGCATATATTAATATGCAAATTTCACATAAGGATCCTATGCGCATTGACGATATCGACGCTTTGCTGGCCACGGTGCAGTTTTCGTCCCTCAATCAGGCCGCGGAATATCTGGGGATCACCCAGTCGGCCATCACCCGGCGCCTGCAGCGCCTGGAGCAGGAGCTGAACGTGACGCTATTGGAGCGCCAGACCCGCCCGCTGACCCTGACTGCCGCCGGACACCGGGTGTACGAGCAGTGTCTGAGCATTAAGCGTGAGACGAAAAAACTCTACAGCCTGTTGGATCCGGAAGGCGAGCCGCGCGGCGCGCTGCGTCTCGGCGTGCCGCAGAGTCTCAGCGAGATTGCCCTGCCGGCGGCGCTGTCAGCGCTGAGCCAGCAGTTTCCCGAACTGTCGCCGCAGATCACCTGCGGCTGGAGCGGACAGCTGCAGCGTCGACTGGAAAACGGCGAGCTGGACGGCATGCTGGCGATGGGGCCGGCCCAGCAAAGCTTCGCCGAGGGCTACAGCGGACGGCTGCTGTGTCCCCTGGAGGTGGTGCCGATCGTCGGCCGGCGTTTGAATTTGCGCGCGTCATCCCTGCGGGAGTGCGCCGAACAGGGCTGGATCCTTAACCCCGACGGCTGTGGCCTGCGCGCCGGGCTCATTCGCGAGCTGCAGAGTCAGGGATTGCGGTTGAAGCTTAATGTCGAGAGCGCGGGCGCGCAGCTGCAGATGGCGCTGGTGGCGCAGGGACAGGGGCTGGGTCTGGTGCCGCGGGCGGCGCTGGCCAGCAGCCCGTGGCGGGACGAGATCGCGGTCCTCAACCTCAGCGATTTTCAGCCTGCGGTCTCACTGTGGCTGATCCACGCCCAGTATCTGGCAAACCTGCAGCCGCCGCTGACCTTTTTCGCCAGCAAAGTGGTACAGCAGCTGACAGTATCCGACTGAAAGCACTATGCATTTTTGTTTAATGCTAATTCAGCATATTAAGATATGATAAAAATGCATTTTGCTCATTAACACACTCTGTATAGGGTAATGACCAGCGCCGCTGTCGCGGCCACTCCATTACCCTGACGCAAGGAGTTGTTCATGAGCATTCAGTTTCTCGGCATGATTGGCCACCGCCTCTCTTCCGAAACGATTGCCCCGGTGGGGCCGATCTTTGACCGCGACTATATCGTTCGCTTTGCGCAAACCCATGAAGCCGCTGGGTTTGATCGTCTGCTGGTCGGCCACTGGTCCGATCAACCCGACGGCTTTCTGGTGACGGCCCTGGCCGGGCTGTCGACGCAGAAAATCCATTACCTGCTGGCCCATCGCCCCGGTTTTGTTTCCCCAACCCTCGCCGCGCGCAAATTCGCCACCCTTGAGCATCTGCTGGGGGGCCGGCTGGCGGTGCATATCATCAGCGGCGGCAACGATGCCGAGCAGCGCCGGGATGGCGATTATCTCGACCACGACCAGCGCTACGCCCGTACCGACGCCTTCCTCGACACCGTGCGCCAGGTGTGGACCAGCGAGCAGCCGGTGGATATTCACAACGATTTTTATCAGGCCGAGCAGGCCTGGTCCGCCATTCGCCCGCTGCAAAAACCGCATCTTCCCATCTACTTCGGCGGCTCGTCGGAAGCGGCCATCGCCGTCGCCGGCAAACATGCCGACGTCTTCGCCCTGTGGGGCGAGTCGCTGGCGCAAACCGGCGAGACCATCCAGCGTGTGCGCGCCGAAGCGGCGAAACACCAGCGTGATATTGGCTTCAGCGTCTCGTTCCGGCCGATTATCGCCGACAGCGAAGCCGAAGCCTGGGAGAAAGCCGAGCATATCCTGCACGTCGCCACCGAGCAGGCGGCGCAGCGCGGGGGCGGTTTCAAAGCCAAACCGGACAGCATCGGCGCCCAGCGGCTGCGGGCCACCGCGGCGCAGGGCAGGGTGGTGGACAAACGTCTGTGGACCGGCATCGCCCAACTGGTGGGCGGCGGACATAACTCCACCGCGCTGGTGGGCACCCCGGAGCAGGTGGCGGATGCGCTGCTCGATTACTACGACCTCGGCGTGCGTAACTTCCTGATCCGCGGATTCGATCCGCTGAACGACGCGGCCGACTATGGCCGGGCGCTGCTGCCGATCGCCCGCGAAAAAGCTGCCCGGCGTGCGGTGGCGGAGCGCGCATCGTGACCCATCCTGAGCGCGACGACTGGGCCCGGCAGCTGACGGCGCTCCGCCAGCAGATGGCGGAGCAGGCGGCCAGCCTTGATGCCAGCGGCGAGTTTCCCCGGCGTAATATCGACCATCTGCGCGCCGGGGGCTGGTTAAGTCTCGCCGTGCCGTCAACCTGCGGCGGCGCGGGCGCCACTCTGGCCCAGCTTCAGCAGGCCATCGCTGCCATCGCCTGGGGAGAGCCGGCGACAGCGCTGATCGTCTGCATGCAGTATCTGCACCATTTGCGGCTGGCGGAAAACGACGCCTGGCACGCGCCGCTGCGCCAGCAGGTTTTTCACGATGCTGTCGAACACGGTGGCCTGATCAACAGCCTGCGCGTCGAGCCGGAGCTGGGCTCCCCGGCGCGGGGCGGCTTGCCGGACACCGTGGCGACCCGTCGCGCGGAGGGCTGGGACATCAGCGGCCATAAAATTTATACCACCGGCATTGAAGGGCTGCGCTGGCTGGCGGTGTGGGCCAGAAGCGATGATAACCCGCCGCTGGTGGGCACCTGGCTGGTGCCTGGCGACAGCCCGGGTATCAGCGTGGTGAAAAGCTGGGATCACGCCGGGATGCGGGCCACCGGCAGCCATGAAGTCATTTTTAACCACGTGCGGGTGGCGGCAGAGCACGCGGTGGATGTCTGGCCGGCCGATGCGCCACCCGCCGCTCAGGCCGAACCGTTTCGCCTGTTCGCCAACCGGCAGACGGCGCTGCTGGCGGCGATCTATGACAGCATTGCCCACGCCGCTCACGACTGGCTGGTGAGGTGGCTGGCGGGGCGGGTACCCGCCGGTCTCGGGTATCCCCTCTCTCGTCTGCCACGGGTGCAGGAGAAAGTCGGGCAGATCGCCGGGCTGTTGCTGGTCAACCGCAGCCTGCTGGAGCAGGCCGCCGCGCTGCGCTTTTCCGCCATCGAGGCCAATCTGGCGAAAGTCACCATCACCGACAACGCCATTCAGGCGGTGAATATTGCGCTCGAGCTGACCGGCAATCATGGCCTGAGCCGACAGAACCCGCTGGAACGCCACTACCGCAACGTGCTCTGCGGACGGGTACATACCCCACAGAGCGACAGCGCCTGGCTGGCAGCCGGCAACTTCGTCTTTCAATCACAAGGATAATCACGATGCGTCTATCATTTTCAGGCCGGGTGGCGGCAGCGCTGATGCTGCTGGCGCTGGGCGGCTACGCGACAGCTCAGGAGCGGATCACCCTGCGTATCGCCGATCAAAAAGGCGGCATGCGTTCGCAGCTGGAGGCGGCCAACGCCCTGCAAAATCTCCCTTATGACATTAAGTGGGCCGAGTTCCCGGCCGCCGCGCCGCTGGCGGAAGCCCTCAATGCGGGCGCCGTGGACGCGGGGATCATCGGCGATGCGCCGTTGCTGTTTGCTCTGGCCAACGGTGCGCCGGTCAAGGCCATTGCCGTGGATAAAAGCAACCCGGCGGGGACCGCGGTGCTGGTTTCCCCCGGCAGCACGTTAAAAAGCGGCGCCGATTTAAAAGGCAAACGCATCGCCACCGGTAAAGGATCGATTGGTCATTTCGTGGCGCTGAAAGCGCTGGAGCAGGCGGGGATTTCACCGAAGGAGGTACAGTGGGTGTTCCTCGGCCCGGTGGACGCCAAAGTGGCGCTGCTTAACGGTTCGGTGGATGCCTGGGCGACCTGGGAGCCCTACACCACCCAAATGGTGAAGACCAATGAGGGGCAGATTCTGGTGAGCGGCAAAGGGCTGCTGCCGGGCAATACCTTCCTCGCGGCAACGGATTCCGCGCTGAACGATCCGCAAAAACGCGCCGCGCTGCAGGATTATCTCCAGCGCCTGGCCGGCGCCGAGCGCTGGGCCTACGCCAATCTCGACAGCTACGGCAAAACGCTGGGGGAGATCATTCGCTTCCCGGCGGAGATCGCCCGCGCGCAATTTGCCAACCGCCAGTCGCAGTGGCAGCCGCTGGCGGAGGAAACGGTGACCCAGCAGCAGGCAACGGCGGACTTTTATCTCGCCAACGGCCTGATCCGCACCCGGCTGGACGTGAAGCCGACCTTTGACCGCCGTTTTAGCGTGCCCGCCGCCGAGGTGACACCATGACCAGAACCACTTTTTCCCGCCGCCGCTTTTTACAGCTCAGCGGCGGCCTGGCGCTGGCCGGGATCTCTCTGCCGCTGTGGGCTCACGATATGGCGGACATGGCCAGCGGCGATGCCCATCCGGCGCTGCGCCTGCCACAGCCCTACAAGATCAAGCTGGCGATCAATAAAAGCGCGGTATGCCTCGCGCCGGTCGCCGTCGCCGAGCAGCAGAAGATTTTCAGTAAATATAACCTCGACGTTGAGTTTGTTAACTTCGGCAACTCCACTGATGTGCTGCTGGAGGCGATCGCCACCGGTAAGGCCGACGCCGGGGTGGGGATGGCGCTGCGCTGGCTGAAGGCGCTGGAGCAGGGCTTTGACGTCAAGCTCACCGCCGGGACCCACGGCGGCTGTCTGAACCTGCTGACGGCCAAAGACTCGCCGTTCGGCGGCCTCGAGAGCCTGAAGGGACAAACCATCGGCGTCACTGACATGGCCGGGCCGGATAAAAACTTCTTCGCCATTCTGCTTAAGCGCCACGGTATCGACCCGATCAGCGACGTGCAGTGGAAAGTCTACCCGGCGGATCTGCTCAGCGTGGCGCTGGACAAGCGCGAAATCGCCGCCATCAGCGGCAGCGAGCCGTTCAGCTATCGTCTGCTGGAGACCGGCAAGTATCAGCTGATCGCCAGCAATATGACCGGGGATTATGCCAACCTCAGCTGCTGCGTGCTGGGGGTGAGCGGGAGTCTGGCGCGGGACCATAAACCGGCCGCCGCCGCGCTCACCCAGGCGATCCTTGAGGCGCACAGCTATGCCGCAGCGCATCCGGAAAGCGTGGCGCAATCTTTCCTCGCCCATGCTCTGAATACCAGTGAGGCGGAGGTGAGCGGCATCCTGCACGGGCAGGGCCACGGCCATCACGCGGTGGGCGAAGCGTTCGTGAAAGAGCTGACGCAGTACGCGGTCGACCTGCAGCGAGTGCAGGTGATTAAGCCGGGTACCGATCCCCATCAGTTCGCGGAGAGTATCTATGCCAACGTATTCGCCTGAGCAGGCTCTGGCGCGCCCCACCGGCCGCGCGCCGCTGTGGGGAGAAGGGCTGCTGGCCGCCGCGCTGTGGCTGCTGGGCGGTCTGTTTACCCTGGCCTGGCCCGATGCCGGGCGGCGCTGGCCGTTTAGCGAAGGGTGGGCGCTGGCGCAATTCACCCTCGGCGGCGGATTACTGCTGCTGGCGCTGAGCTATCGCTACTGGCGAGCGCGCGGCGCGCGTGTGCTGCATGCCGGCAAGTGGCTGGCGCTGTTGCCGGTGCTGTTTGCTGTCTGGGAAGGGCTGACCGCCAAGAGTGCCGTGCTGCCGGTGCCGTTTTTCGCGCCGCCGCAGGCGCTGATCGAGGTGCTGCACGACGACTGGCCGCGCCTGCTCGACAGCCTGCTGCACTCGCTGGGGCTGCTGGGGCTCGGCGTGCTGCTGGGCACCAGCAGCGGGTTCATCACCGGTCTGGCCATTGGCTGGTCGCAACGGATTGGCTACTGGGTGCATCCGGTGTTACGTCTGCTGGGGCCGGTGCCGTCCACCGCGCTGCTGCCGCTGTGCCTGTTTATTTTTCCCTCGAGCTTCGGCGCCAGCGTGTTTTTGATCGCGCTGAGCACCTGGTTCCCGGTCACGGTGCTGACCTGGTCCGGAGTGATGGGCATTGATAAGGCGTGGTACGACGTGGCGCGGACCCTCGGCGCCAGCCAGCGTTTCCTGATCCTGCGGGTGGCGATCCCCGCCGCGCTGCCGAACGTCTTTGTCGGCCTGTTTATGGGGCTCGGCGCGTCGTTTTCGGTGCTGATTGTCGCCGAAATGGTCGGGGTGAAGTCGGGGATCGGCTTTTACCTCCAGTGGGCCCAGGGCTGGGCGGCCTATCCGAATATGTACGCCGCGCTGCTGGTGATGGCGTTGTTATGCTCCGGCCTGATAAGCGGATTATTTATGCTGCGTGACCGGCTGCTGAGCTGGCAGCGAGGAGGAATGCAATGGTAACAGCGACGCCAGATTCGCCGGCGATAGCGCGCGGCGCGGCGGTATCCATCAGCCATCTTCATCATGCGTTTACGCTTGGCAAACAGACGGTACCGGTGCTGGAGAATATCAGTCTGCAGCTGCGGCCGGGGGAAAGCGTGGCGCTGCTGGGCCCTTCCGGCTGCGGTAAATCAACCCTGCTGCGGCTGCTGGCGGGGCTGGAAGCGCCGCAGAGCGGACAGATGCAGATCGACGGCGCGGCGCTCGGCGCCCCGGGGCCGGAGCGGATCCTTGTGTTTCAGGATCCGACGCTCTACCCATGGCTGACGGTACGGCAGAACGTGCTGCTGGGCCCGCAGGCGCAGGGCAAAAAGGGGCTGGAGGCGAAGGCCGACGCGCTGATTGACCGCATCGGGCTGCAGGCCTTCAGCGAGGCGTGGCCGCGGCAGCTGTCCGGGGGGATGGCGCAGCGTGCGGCGCTGGCGCGCGCCTTATTGAACGAGCCGCGCCTGCTGCTGCTTGACGAGCCGTTGGGTAAGCTTGATTCCCTGACCCGCATTAGCATGCAGCGGGAGCTGATCGCCCTCTGGCAGCAGCAGGGGTATACCAGCCTGCTGGTGACCCACGATATCGAAGAGGCGCTGCTGCTGTGCGAGCGGGTGCTGGTGATGTCGCCGCGTCCGGGGCGGATTATCGCCGAGTTCGCGCTGCCGCTGGCTTTTCCCCGTCATCGCGATAACCCGCAGCTGCTGCAGCATCGTCAGGATATATTGCGCATCCTCGGCCAGGAGGAGGACTGGTAAGCTGAACGCATTGCCCGGTGGCGGCTGCGCCTTACCGGGCCTACAAACTCGACAGGAAGGGGAAGGGCCAGAGGCCAATGCTGTCGTAGGCCGGTGCAAGCGCAGCGCCGCCCGGCAATGAACATCCGGCGCGACGCCATGGTCCGGCTTAAAAATCCATCTTCACCGTGAACTGCACTTCGCGCGGGTCGCCAATCTGGTTGCCGAGGTTATTGGTGCCGATCGAGGAAGTGTAATAGGTCTTATCAAACAGGTTCTTCACATTTACCTGCAGCGTCACCGGATACTGCAGCTTCATCTTATAGGCGGCAAACACATCCGCCACCGCATAGCCCTGCAGATAATAATCCGCGCCGTTGGTGCCGGAGCGCTTGCTGACCGCATGACCGCCGCCGCCGACGGTCAGGGTGTTGCTGTTATAGACGTTATGAATGTCATAGGTCAGGAACAGCGAACCGGTATGTTTCGGCACGTTTGGCAGCGGTTTCCCGGCGTAATCCGGATCTTCCAGCACTTTGGCGTCGGTGTAGCCGTAGCTGGCGATCACGCTGAGGTTATCGGTGATGGAACCCGCCAGATCCACTTCCACCCCCTGGGAACGCACTTTGCCCGCCGTTTTGGCCACCGTCTCATCGCCAATGCTCTCGGTGTACAGCACGTTACGCTTATGAATATCAAACAGCGCGATATTGGCGGTAATGCCGTTTAACAGGTCGAATTTGGCGCCCACTTCGTAGGAGGTGGACTCTTCCGGCGGCAGCTCGCCGATATAGCTGGCGATCGACGACTGCGGCATAAACGACTGGGCGACGTTGGCGAACAGGGAGACGTTCGGCGTCACTTTGTAGACCAGGCCGGCTTTCGGCGTCCATTTCTCATCGCGGCTGTCGGTATTGACGTTAAACGGTCGGCCTTTACCGGCGTACTGGGTGTAGTACTGGTAGCGCACGCCGGCGACGGCGATCCAGTTGTCAGTCAGGTACAGCGCGTCCTGCACGTAAGCGGCATAGCTCTCCTGCTGGATACGCTGATCGCTGTCGGATGCGGAGACGGTATTACAGGTGTCGAGGGTGCCGTAGACCGGATGATAGATGTTAAAGCCTTTCACGTTCTTGCAGCGCAGCATATCGGTGCGCAGCAGATCGTAATTCTCATAGGCGACGCCGGTCAGCAGTTCGTTATAAAAGCCGCCTACCACCACGTTGCCCTGCAGGTCAGCGCGGGTGGAGTGCATCTTCTGCGTTGAACCGTGGGTACCGTCAACCCGGCGGGTGAGATTGCCGGTCGCCGAATCATAGGCCATCACCCGCGCCTGGTTGTCGTTGTAATTGTCCTGGCTGTAGCTGTAGTCGAAGCGCGCGGTCCAGGCGTCGTTAAGGCGATACTCGGCGTTGAGCTGAGCGAGATCGGAATAGCCATCGGTAATATTAAACGCTTCATCGAAGCGGGTTTTGCGATCGACGTTCACCGCATGGCCGGTATTCAGATCGAAAATAGTGCCGCGGTCAAAGGGCGCGCTGTAGTCGCGATGCGAATAGGACGCGGTCACCGTCGCCCGCTCGCCAAACCAGGTCAGGGAAGGGGCGATAAAGCTGCTTTTGTTTTTACCAAAATTGCGCCAGTAATCCTCATTCTGGTATTCCCCAATCAGCCGGTACGCCAGATTCGTGCCTTCGATAGGGCCGGTGACGTCGAAGCTGCCGGTACCGCCGCCAAAGCTGGTGGACGTCGCGGAAACCGAACCAGAGAACTGCCGCTCCGGCCGTTTGGTGATGACGTTGATCAGCCCGCCGGGGTCGAGGATACCGTACAGCGTCGAGGCCGGCCCCTTCAGAACTTCCACCCGTTCGGTGGCGGCGTTAAAACTGCGCGGCAGCACGGTGCGCAGGCCGTTGGTCATGATCGAGCCGTCGCGGTTGGCGCCGAAGCCGCGGCGGGTAAAGGCGTCCTGGGTACCGCCGAGGGTGTTGGTCTGCACCACGTTAGCGACGTTATACAGCGCCTCGTCGAGTGAGGTGGCGTGCTGATCTTCCAGTACCCGATCGCTGACGGTATTAACCACCTGCGGAATATCCAGCAGCGGCATCGAGGTCAGCGTCGCGGTGGCGGAACTGAGAGGCTGATAGCCGCTGGTGGCGCTCTGCTGCGCGCTGTCGGCCACCACGGTGATGGTCTCTTCCGCGTCGTTATTACTTTTCGCCGCGCTATTGTCGGCGGCCATTAATCCCGGTGAGGCTAAAAAAAGAAGCGAAAAAAGCGCGCGCCCTTGCAACGCTCTGCAGGCGACATGGGGTTGAGTCATTATCTGTTTCTCGTGAACGAATCTGCCTTTGCGGTCAGATTAAGCCAATAAAATCATTGCCCTGAATAATAAAAGCACTCTGTTTAGCGTCTGAATGCGCCTTCAGATGTGTAATTGAGAATCATTCAATCATGAAGAGATGTAGTAGTAAACGTTATGTAAGATAAAAAATTGGCGATGGTCAATGGCGGGGTTATCACGTTTTCTTGATGTGGGGGTTTGTTGTTATTTTATTGATATTAAATGATTTTATTGGTTTTTATTTAGCGCGGCCTCGCTGTAGTTATCGTGACAAACTGAAGACAGTGGCGAGTATTGACTACTACATCTATCCCCGTCATGATCAAAAGAGAATGAGATTTATTTTTGTTTGACTGCAGAATGTCCAGCGATGACCTGGAACGCTGCGGCGCAGGAGCGAGTTATGCCACAGCGGGTGAAACCTGCAGAGCAGGGGATCGTACTGGATGCCCTGTCGGCCGGATACGGCCAGACCCTGATCGTTAACGACATCAACCTGACCATCCCTACCGGCAAAATGACGGTGCTGGCCGGGGCGAACGGCTCCGGCAAATCCACGCTGCTCTCGACCATCGCCAGAATGCTGAAACCGCTCGGCGGTTGCGTGCGTCTGGACGGGCAAGCCATTCACCAGATGCCGACGAAGGCCGTCTCGCGCCAGCTGGGCATTCTCCCGCAATCGCCGCTGACCCCGAAAGGGTTAACGGTTTTCGAGCTGGTCTCGCGCGGGCGCTACCCGTGGCAGGGGCTGATGCGCCAGTGGTCTGAGGCCGATGAGCTGGCGGTGGAAGAGGCGCTGCGCTTAACCGGTACTGCCGAATTCGCCCATCTGCCGGTGGACAGCCTCTCCGGCGGCCAGCGTCAGCGCTGCTGGATCGCCATGGCGCTGGCCCAGCAAACGGCCACCATTCTGCTCGATGAGCCGACCACCTGGCTCGATCTGCGCTATCAGGTCGATATCCTCGAGCTGCTCCAGACCCTCACCCGCGAACATGGCCGCACGGTGGTGACGGTGCTCCATGACCTCAACTTTGCCGTGAACTACGCCGATCTGCTGGTGTTCCTCAAACAGGGGCGCATCGCCGGCACGATTAGCGACAACGACGTCTGTAGCCCCGAGCTGATTAAACGCGTGTTTGACGTTGACGTGCAGATGTCGATTAACCCGCAAACCGGCAAACCGTTCTTTATGCCGTTTCGCGCCCGCCAGGCCGTTGACGCATGAGCGCCGCCGTTCTGTACGCCGCGCGGCGTCATGCCCGCCCCCGACTGGCGCTCTTGCTGCTAACGCTGCTGCTTATCGCCGCCTCGCTGGTGCATCTTGGTTTGGGTGCCCGCTGGATTGCCCCACAGACGGTGCTGCAGGCGCTGCTGGAGTACAATCCGCGCAACTTCGACCAGCGGATTATCGTCGATCTGCGCCTGGTGCGGCTGGCGGCAGCGCTGCTGACCGGCGCGGCGCTCGGCGTCGCCGGGCTGCTGCTGCAGACGGTGATCCGCAACCCGCTTGGCGAGCCGCATATTCTCGGCCTTAACGCCGGCGCTTCGCTGGCGGTGGTGGCGACCTCTGCGCTGGGCCTGTCTTTCGGCGCTTTCCCCGCCGGGCGCCCGCTGACCGCCGCCTGTGGCGCGGCGCTGCTGTTCGGCGGCGTGATGGCGCTGGCCTCTGCCGGGCGCGGCGGGGCGACACCGCTGCGCATCACGTTGTGCGGGGTAGCGCTGTCAGCGTTTGCGTCGGCGGTGACGTCGGCGATATTGATTCTCGATGAACAGACGCTGCTGGCGATGCGCACCTGGCTGGCCGGCGACCTGGCCGGACTGAACTGGAGCACGCTGCAGACGGCGCTGGTCCCGGCGCTGTGCGGCCTTGGCGTCGCGCAGCTCATTGCCCCACGGCTCAATGTGCTGGCGCTGGGGGATAAGGTGGCGCTGGGCCTTGGCGTTAATCTCGTCCAGACGCGGCTGCTGGGCCTGCTGGCGATTGCGCTGCTGTGCGGCGCGGCGGTGGCGGTGGCCGGGCCGATCGGCTTTGTCGGGCTGGTGGTGCCGCACGTGGTACGCCGTCTGGTGACGGAAGATATCCGTCTGGCGCTGCCCCTGGCGGCGCCGGTGGGGGCGCTGGTGCTGGTGCTGGCTGACATCGCCGCCCGGACGCTGGTCGCGCCGCAGGAGCTGGCGACCGGAGCGATGACCGCCCTGGTGGGTGCGCCGCTGTTTATCTTTATCGCCGCGAGGTTTTTTAAATGAAGCGCGCCGTTCACCGGGCCGGTTTTCGGCCGCTGGTTATCGCCTCCCGCCAGCTGTTGCTGCGCCCGGCGGCGCTAAAAGTTGCCGCCATCATGATGCTAATGCTGCTGGCGCTCGGGCTGTACAGCCTCAGCCGCGGCAGCTATTCGTTGCCCGCGTCGACGCTGCTGACTCCGCAGCGGTTGGGCGAACAGCCGCGCTTTATTCTGTCTGATATCCGCCTGCCGCGGATCCTGATGGCGCTGCTGTGCGGGGCCATGCTGGGGCTGGCCGGCGCGGCGATGCAGAGCATCACCCGTAACGGGCTGGCCGACCCGGGGCTGATTGGCGTCAAAGAGGGGGCCAGCATCGTGGTGCTGGCGCTGGTGCTGTTTTTCCCGGCGGTAGGCCTGGTCTGGCGGCCGCTGGCGGGGATGGTCGGCGGTGTGGCGGTGGCCCTGTTGGTCCTGACGCTGGCGCGCGACTGCTCGCGGCCGCGCTTTATTTTAATTGGCATCGGCGTCTCCTGGACCCTGGCGGCAGCGGTCGGCATCTTTATGACCACCGCCGACGTTCGCGACGTGCAGACGGCGATGATCTGGCTGGCGGGCAGCCTGCAGGCCGCCACCTGGCCGCTGCTGGCGGTGGCTTTTTGCTGGGCGCTGCCCGGGGCCATCATCCTGTTCTGTACCGCCCGGGCGGCGGACGTGGCGCTGCTGGGCGACCGGACCGCCATCGGCCTCGGCGTACGTCTGCAGCAGCTGACGGTGCTGCGCTTTTTCGCGCCGGTACTGCTGACCTCGGCCAGCGTCTCCTGCGTCGGCAGCCTTGGATTTGTGGGCCTGATGGCGCCGCATATGGCGCGTTTCGTGCTGCGCGGCGGCCAGGTATCGCTGCTGTGCGGCAGCGCGCTGATTGGCGCCTTGCTGGTGCTGGTGACCGACACCTTTGGCCGGCTGGCGTTTGCGCCGCTGCAGATCCCGGCGGGGATTGTTATTGCCCTGGTGGGCTGCCCGTTCTTTGTTGTCTTGCTCTGGCGTCGCCGTGATGCCCTTTAACCAGGAAGGTAGTATGCGTTGGTTCGTCTCATTGCTGCTGTTGCTGACGGGGGCCGTCAGCGCCGCCGCCCCACAAACTCAAACTTTCACCGATGATTTAGGCCGCGCGGTCACCGTGCCGCTGCATCCGCAACGCATTGTTTCGATGCACGATCTCGATATTACCATTCCGCTGATTGAGCTCGGGGTGCCGCCGATCGCCAGCCACGGCCGGACGCGCCCGGACGGCAGCCACTATCTGCGCGCCAGCGCCCAGCTCACCGGTGTCGATTTCGACAACAGCGATATCCGCTTTATTGGCACCGCCGATATCGATCTGGAAGCGGTAGCCGCCGCAAAGCCGGATCTGATTATCACCGAGCCCAGCCGCCATGTGTCGGTAGAGCAGTTGGAGAAGATTGCCCCGACGGTGAGCATCGACCATCTGCAGGGTAGCGCCCCGGAGATTTACCGCAAGCTGGCGCAGCTGACCGGCACCCAGCCGCGGCTGGCGATCCTCGAGCGCCGCTATCAGGAACAAATCAAACAGCTGAAAGCGATGGTCAACCCACCGCAGTACAGCGTCTCCGTGATCCAGGCGAACAACGGCAAGGTCACCGTGCATCATTCGTATCATGCGCTGGGCCGGGTGCTGCGCGATGCCGGGTTCCGCTTTCCGCCGCTGATTGAGCGGATCCCCGACGGCCAGCGAATTGATGTCAGCGCTGAACAGTTGCCGGAGCTGGATGCCGATTTTGTCTTCGCCACCTGGCGGTCGGATACCGGCGGTAAGCCGCAGGATGAGCTGCAGGCGATGGAAGGCGTGATGCCCGGCTGGTGTGACTTTATGCGTGCCTGCCGCACCGGGCATTACATTTTGCTGCCGCGGGAAGAGGTGATCTCTAACTCCTACGCCGCGCTGTCTCTGATGGTGGCCCAGGTGCAGTCGCATATTGCCGGCAGGCCGATCCCGGCGGAGGCCAAATGAAAAGCGCGGTAAAAAAAGAGAAGGGCAAAGTCGACCTGTTCGGCGAACGCTATCGCGCCCGGGCGCACCAGCTTTCCCCCCGGCTGCGGGCCGTGGTCAGCTATATCAACGACAACCGCGAGGTGGTGCTGGAGCATACGGCGATGGAGATCGCCACGGCGACCCAGACCTCCGACGCCACGGTGGTGCGTGCCATCCAGGCGCTGGGCTTCGCCGGGCTGCGCGAGCTTAAGCAGACCATGGAGCGCTGGTTCGGCACCTCGGTCACCTCGGCGGAAAAGATGCGCTCGACGGTCACGGCGCTCTCCAGCGACGTCAACTCCAGTATTGATTTTGTGCTTGAAGGCCATCAGCGGGTCTGCGAGGTCCTGTCGCGCGCCGACAACCGCGCGGCGGTGGCCCAGGCGGTGGCATTGCTCAGCGACGCGCGACAGGTAGGGATTTTCGGCATCGGCGCCTCGGGGATCCTCGCCGAGTACACCGCCCGGCTGTTCAGCCGCATTGGCCTGCCGGCGTACGTGATGAACCGAACGGGCTTTAGCCTCGCCGAGCAGCTTATCGGCCTGCAGCGCGGCGATGTGCTGATCATGATGGGGCAAAAATCCCCCCATCGCGAAGGGATGACCACCCTGCGCGAGGCGAAGCGGCTGGGTATCCCGACGATCCTGCTGACCCAGGCGGTGGACTCGCGCTTCAGCCAGGAGGCGCAGGTAGTGATTGACGTCCCGCGCGGCGGGGACAGCACCAGAATGCCGCTGCACGGTACGGTGCTGGTCTGTCTGGAGATGATTGTTCTGTCGGTGGCCTCCACCACGCCACAAAAAACGGTGAAATCCCTGAAGCGAATCAACGACCTGCACCGGGCTATTGGTAAATCCGGCGGTAAACGCGGCAGTTAATACGATAATTCACCAGCGGGAAGGTTTCCGGTTGCATATAAAAGTCAGTGTGTGTATTTTTATGCAAAATAAATGCATAAAAAGGAAATCTCATGGTCAAGAATTTGCTCAAAGCGTGTTTCATGATGGCCGCGCTGACGGCAGCCGGACAGGCGGCTGCGGAAACCTATACCGTCGGTTCCGGCGGCACCTACCGGCCGTTTGAATTTGAAAACAGCCAGAAACAGCTGGAAGGTTTCGACATCGACATCATCAAGGCCATCGCCAAAGCCGAAGGCTTTGACGTCAAGCTGGTCAATACCCCCTGGGAAGGCATCTTCGCCACGCTGAACACCGGCGACCGCGACATCATCATCTCCGGGATCACCATCACCGATAAACGCAAACAGATGGTCGATTTCTCCGCGCCGTACTTCCCGGCCGAGCAGTCTATCGTCGTCGCCCAGGACTCGAAGGTGGATTCGCTGGCGGCCCTGAAAAACGAGAAGGTCGGGGTGGTGAACTCCAGCACCGGCGATATCGTGGTTTCTGAGGTGCTGGGCAAAAACAGCACCGCGATCAAGCGTTTCGACAATACCCCGCTGATGCTCCAGGAGCTGTTTGAGGACGGCGTCAGCGC
The DNA here is from genome assembly GCF_002810515.1 of Klebsiella sp. D-Nf1. Classification (NCBI taxonomy): domain Bacteria; kingdom Pseudomonadati; phylum Pseudomonadota; class Gammaproteobacteria; order Enterobacterales; family Enterobacteriaceae; genus Klebsiella; species Klebsiella sp. D-Nf1. The sequence goes on along the minus strand of NZ_PIOK01000001.1, from coordinate 1,519,133 downwards.
CGCGGTGGGCGACGTCGGGGTGGTGAAGTACTACATCAAACAGCACCCGGAGAAGCAGTTCAAGCTGGTGCCGGATGCCAAATTTGAGCGTCAGTATTTCGGTATTGCGGTAGCGAAAGGCAACAGCGAACTGCTGGGCAAAATCAACGCCGGGCTGCAAAAGATCGTTGCTGACGGGACTTACGCCAAAATCTATAAAACCTGGTTCGACGACAACGTGCCGACGCTGCCAGCGCAATAATCCACCATTTTCAGTGACCACGGCTATCGCCCAGGCGATAGCCGTATTTTTTAGGGAAGGACTATGACGGGATTCCGTTGGGAGATCATCGAGGAGTACGGCCCGCTGTTTGTGGACGGCGCCCTGATGACGATTAAATGTACCATTATCTGCGTGATCCTCGGGACGCTGTGGGGGTTAACTCTCGGTCTCGGGCGGATGGCGAAGGCCGAGCACGGGCCGTGGAAATATATTCTCCGCTACCTGGTGCAGTTTCCGGTGCGTTTTTACGTCAGCGCCTTTCGCGGTACGCCGCTGTTCGTGCAGATCATGGTGGTGCACTTTGCGCTGGTGCCGCTGTTTATCAACCCGCGCGACGGCCTGCTGGTGACCGGCGGCCTGATGAGCGCCGACTTTGCCCGCGAGCTGCGCGCCAGCTACGGGGCGTTCCTCTCCTGCATCGTGGCGATCACCCTTAACGCCGGAGCCTATGTGTCGGAGATTTTCCGCGCCGGCATCCAGTCGATCGACAAAGGGCAGATGGAGGCCTCCCGCGCGCTGGGCATGCCGTGGTGGAAAACCATGCGCAAGGTGATCCTGCCGCAGGCGTTTCGCCGCATTCTGCCGCCGCTGGGCAACAACGCCATCGCCATTGTCAAAGACTCGTCGCTGGCATCGGCGATTGGCCTGGCCGATCTGGCCTATGCCGCGCGCACCGTCTCCGGCGCCTACGCCACCTACTGGGAACCCTACCTGACTATCTCTCTGGTCTATTGGGTGATCACCTTCCTGTTGGCGCAGCTGGTTAACCGTCTGGAAAAGAGGTTTGGCAAAAGTGATTCACATTAATAACTTACATAAGCGCTTCGGCGACAGCCACGTGCTGCGCGGCATTAGCTGCGATATTAAACCGCAGGAAGTGGTGTGCATCATCGGCCCGTCCGGCTCGGGAAAAAGTACCTTCCTGCGCTGCATGAATGCCCTGGAGACGGTCAGCGAAGGCGAGGTGGTGGTTAACGGCTTTGCCGCCCACGACCGGACCACCGACCTCAACAAGATGCGCGAAAGCGTCGGCATGGTGTTCCAGCGCTTTAACCTGTTCCCGCACATGACGGTGCTGGAAAACCTGATTATGGCACCGATGAATCTGCGCAATATGCCGCGCCAGCAGGCGATCGACCTGGCGGACGCCTTGCTGGCGAAGGTGGGCTTAAGCGATAAGCGCGACGCCTGGCCCTCGAGCCTGTCCGGCGGCCAGCAGCAGCGGGTAGCCATCGCCCGCGCGCTGGCGATGAAGCCGTCGATTATGCTGTTCGATGAGCCCACTTCGGCGCTGGATCCGGAGCTGGTGGGCGACGTGCTGGAGGTGATGAAAAACCTCGCCAGCGAGGGGATGACCATGGTGATCGTGACCCATGAAATGGGCTTTGCCCGCGAAGTGGCCGACCGGGTGATCTTCATCGACCAGGGCGTAATTCAGGAAGAGGGCAAGCCGGGGCAGATCTTTAGCACGCCGAGCAACCCACGCACCGCCGCGTTTCTCAGCAAGGTGCTGTAAACCGAGCGGGCTGGCGCAATGTCATCTGTGAGGCGTTCTATAGGCTATGACATAGAGAGTAGAAGGGAAGAGGGTTAAAACACGCTGAGAATAGCGAGGGAGAGAGTTTAGGACATAAGAAAGGCCGCTCTTTGGCGGCCTATATGATTTAATGTAAATATGCTGTTAGAGTCTGGTTTATTACTGGGTCTATTGTGCTTCAGAGCGTGGCCATTACCGTAGTCCATATAACCAAATGAGCCGCCATCAAGCTAATTTTCATTGCACTCTCACTAATTCACCATGCCGGATGTTTTCTTTACGATCTGCAAAGAATTCAGCCACCAGGCCGCACACTGATATTCCACAGCAATAAGGGCTAGCAAAAGAGGTCATTATCAGCAGCACCTGAAGCAGCCACGTAGAATTGAAAAGGGTTCATCTTAATCACCTAGCATGATTGCGTTAAATTCAGGATCATGCCATAAATCTTCAGGGTCACGCTTACGAAAGCGAGGGTGATTAAATACAGCACCTACTTTACGTTCATGCGCAATCCGTCTATCACGCTGTTCTTTGGTTTCCCGTTCATTAACTGGCGTTACTACGTATTCTTCATATGGTGTAGTCATTACTTAAATCACCCCAGCCATTAAACAGCAAAGCGCGATAAAGCCGATCACTGAAAGGATAATGTTTAGCGTCTGCTTACTTTGCTGGCGCTCTCTGAATGCCTCCAGTGTGGTGATCTCAATATCTCGCCAATCCTGATACGTATCAAAAATCGCCATATTCTTACCCTGATACATTCCCTCCGCTACTACGTATCCCTGCTTTAGCATCACTTCATAGTAACTTACATGGGGATTCATCACGCCGGGTACAATGTTAGCCTCTGCTACTGCTTTAGCTTCCCGGATTTTTTCTAAATCTTCCTGCATGATCAGGCCTTATTGTTCACTGTATTGTTGATAGTGATAGGCGCTTGTGTAGGAGCTAGCACATGCATTGTATTACTTGCGTTAGCGTCTGGATGTGTTGGATCTGGCTGTGTATTCACTGTAACCGCTGTGTCTAAATCCCACGCAGCGCCAGTGATAAGATCAACGCCACCACATACAATCAACCCGCAAGCAATATCACCCCAGAGCCAGCCGTTCAGATTGTCTGTTACTGTGGCAGAGGTCATAGGGGCTGAGTCTGTACGCTGGAGTGTCACAGAATAGGGCGCATCGCCACGCTTGAGGTTTACCGTTGTAGGTGCAACGCCTGTACTCACTACTTCACCATCACCATTTCTAATCGTGTACATTGCCGGAGCATTAGTCTTAATGGCTACAGGCTGTGTTTTACCATCCACTATTAGCGCACAGCCAGAAAGAGACATAGCAGCAACAATAGCAGACAGCGCTACACAGATAGATTTGGTTTTCATTACAAGTGCATTCCTATTGATTGGATTAAATTGCTTTCTTAAAAAATTTTGACTGATAATTACTACGTGCTTTTAGTAGCGCTTGAGTATCTTTACTTTTCCATTCGCTTAGCTTAGCCGCTAGGGTAATACCTGCATTAAGTTCCATTTGATATTTAGTCTCGAACCAGAGCGGGGGATAATGTTTCATTTCCCGAATATAACCCCTAACAGGAAGAAGATAACAATAAGACCTATAACAACCTTTGCACACTTGAAGCAGAAGGTGAGAATATCGTTTATTGTTTTATACAGCTTTTCTTTTTCGCTCATTAATCCATCCAGTAATCAAAACTATCTACAGAGGTGGCGTAAAGCTGTGCATTATATTCTTCACCTATGCCGCCTTGTTCAACACGATCTAATACACGCTTGATGAACTTACTACCCCTTGCTTTAGCGTCGTACTTGTGCCAGAAGTCGCAAGCCTGAGAGGGGCTTACACGCGCTGTTTTGAGCATTGCCGCTAAGATGCCTTGCGGGTAACGTGCAGCCTCAAAACTTAATCCCCACGTATCAATAAGGCGGATCTCTTCGATGTAGTCAGTTTTACCCTTCAGCAATGCATCTTTGCCCTTGTAGCCTAATTGCTTAACCGCTGTAATGCCTATGCGCTTAGCTTGCTTGCTCTCCAGATCTGTAAGGCTAAGACGCTTATCGATGATAGAAGCTCTCTGTGTAGCGTTAGGCGTTCTCTTACCCTCCATGTGTGCATCTTGCCGCGCTCTGATATCGTCCATCGTTTCCGCTTCACGGTGCCACACTGCAAATGTATCAGGGAGATTATCAAGCCAACCATTAGCTAAAGCGTGTTGCCTGTGATGCCCATCTACAAGGATAAATTCATTATCCAGTAGGCACACTTCGAACGGATCGCCTAATGAATCATTCCATTCGCCATGCAAGTAGTTCCCGCTGAAGTTTAAAGTACGGTTTTCTAAATTCGGTTTAATTGCCAGTACATCAGCCAGTGACCAACGTTCAATAGTGCCATCTGATAAAGCCATTTTATTCACCTTGTTTTAAAGTTTTTCAAATTTAAACTTGCTGAGCATTTCATTTGCTTCTTCTACGCTAAGCGGTTTATGCTCAATCAAACCATATTCAAGTTTTAAGGAAGTTAATTCCGTTGCGGTTTTAAATGTTGCTTGCTCAAGTGCTATATATCGACGTTTAAGGCACGATAGGTGCAAGGCTTGTTTAATGCAAATAATCACCAACACTAATACACATATAGATAAAAGTATCATCTTAATAATCTCCACCATCTAAGGCGTGGTTAACTGCGTGAATATGTCAAATAGTCGGATTGGCAAAGCAAGCGAAATTAGCCACGCCAGCTACTAACTAATGCGTGTTGAACCATAACACTATGAACAACTTGCTTTAGCTTGCCCTGCACAGTGCTATAGGCCAACCTTTGACCTGCAAAGATTACCCACATAGCAGCGTTAAAAGTGATTTTAAAGTAGCAAGGGAAATCATCTCCTTTAATCACTGTCTATACGTCTGAAACGTCAGTAGGACATACAACATTATCAACTGCTTTAATTATCGATTTCTTATTGTTCAGCAGAGTATTGTACATTTCTTTAACGCTGTTGATCAAAGCATGGGCATTCAAGTTAGTGATAGTAGAAAATTCTATTAACCTCATGTTTGTTGTTCGTCATTACTGCTGTGTGACGAATTATCCTAGGGACATTCTAATAGGGCCACTACTATTGAGATGATTCTTATGTAATGCGCACAAATACATTAAGAATTTATATTTATAATCAGACCTGCCCATCATTTCATATTTATATATTTATGCCGTTTATGAAATTAACATAACAGTAAAATAAAGTGTATTTAACGGTTACATTCAAAGCATTTAATGTAGTGTACACATGTGATTACTCAGCATGCATGTAACACATGCGTAGAAGTAAATGAGATGTGATTAATGCGCCGCAGTTATTTACTTTACTCTGTAAAAAACGATGAAAAGGAAAGAAAAGTAAAAAACAGCTATTGCTAGCTAATACATACACTCAATAGCTTTACATCACATAGCTGTATGAATTTCTGCAAAACGAACCATTCACTTTTCCTGCGCTGCATGAACGTCCTGGAGACGGTCAGCGAAGGTGAGGTGATGGTCAACGGTTTTGCCGCCCACGACCGGACCACCGACCTCAACAAGATGCGCGATAGCGTCGGCATGGTATTCCAGCGTTTTAACCTGCTCCCGCACATGACGGTGCTGGAAAACCTGATTATGGCGTCGATGAATCTGCGCAATATGCCTCGCCAGCGAGGGGATGACCATGGTGATCGTGACTCACGAAATGGGCTTTGCCCGCGAAGTAGCCGACCGGGTGATCTTCATCGACCAGGGCGTGATTCAGGAAGAGGGCAAGCCGGGGCAGATCTTTAGCGCGCCGACCAACCCACGCACCGCCGCGTTCCTCAGCAAGGTGCTGTAAACCGAGCGGGCTGGCGCCAGGCCAGCCCGCTGAGCGCTGATCAGAAATGCATCACCATTATCGGATTACACAACCTCCATTTTTGCCACAATCCGCATTTCCACAAGGGCATTTTCTGGAATGAACTCTGATACACCGATGGCGGTCCATGCCGGGTATGGCGCTTTTATATACCTATCTTTTACCTTAGAAAAAAGGTCTATATGTTTTTTTAGATCAATATGAAAAGTCGTCATTTCAAGTATGTTTTCATAAGTTAATCCGGTAGCTTCTAAATAAACCCCCAGCTTATAAAAAGCATCATGGAATTGTTCTTCAGGATGTTGACTAATCGGTTTGTCTTTACGCGCGGCGGTAACACCTGAAAGGTACACTGTGCCATCTGACTCGATGATGGGGGAGAAGTGCCAGTCATTAAAATAATGTTGAAACTCTTCAGGAACTATCGACTTTTTCATGATTTTTCTCAAATGGATGATTTAAAAATGACAGCGTGCTCGAAGCAGCGGTGATGTCCAAAAATACTGTTACACAAGCTTAAACTATCTCTGCGGTCAGGGGGCTGTTTGAGCATCGCGTATTCAATCAGCCACATGTCTGTTGCTTTTGCTGCCAGGAAGACGGGCCTCAGTTGAAAATAAACCAGTGGAGCGCCTGATAAGCCGGATACTTAGCCCGGCGCCCGTGGCGAGACATACCGCCATCGTTAGCAGGGCGACGATAAAGGCATGCGTGATGTGTGCGCCACTTCTCCCGTTTTCCAACATGCTGTAAAAAATGCCGCCGACGATGGCGACGCTTAGCGCCGTGCTGATCTGGAGCGTCGAACTGGTCACGCCGGCTATCATCCCTGAAAACTCTGGCGCAACGCGGCCTGTCACCATCCGCACCAGCGTAGGCATCGCCAGTCCCTGGCCAAGTCCGGTGACAAAGAGCAGTAGCGCGAGAGGCAGCATGGGCGGAGGCGTGCCCGTCATCGTGGTGGCAATCAACCCTGCAAGGCCTGCTAGCCCGGAAGTCTCGCATCCCATCCCTATTGTACTCAGATAATTTCCGGCAAAACGTCTCAGGAAAGGGGTCAGCAACGGACCGATAAGAAAGCCGACGCCAAAAGGCAGAAAAATCAGGCCCGCGTTCAGGGCGTTTAAATGTAGCGCGTCCTGGAGATAGACAGAAAACAACAGAAAAAAGGCGCCGATGGAATAAAACAGCAAAACGATCGCCAGTCCCTGGCCCAGGCCTGGGGCACGTAACACCGTCGGATCAAGCAGCGGAGAACCGCCATGCTGGCTAAGGCGACGTTCATAACGCCATAACAATGAGACCAGTAACGGGAAGGCCAAAAATGACAGCCATGTCCACCAGGGCCATCCCGCCTCACGGCCTTCAATCAGTGGCACAATCAGCGTGCTCAGCATGACGGTTGCCAGCAGCATACCGACAGGGTCGAGTTTCTGAGCAGATTGCGCCCGTGTCTCTTTTACCAGCGGCAGACCACAGAGAATGACCAGCAGCGCCACCGGCAGGTTAACGAGAAAAATAGCTCGCCATCCCAGGTGAAACAGGTTCACTGAAATGAGAATGCCGCCCAACACCTGCCCGATAACCGACGCCAGGCCAAATACTGCGCCATAGATGCTCAGTGCTAGCGGTTTTTCCGCCTCCGGGAAAATAGCCTGTACGGAAGCCAGCGCCTGGGGTGCCATAATCGCGGCCGTGGCTCCCTGTAACACCCGTCCGGTAATCAGTACCCATGGTGACCAGGCTAAACCGCACAGCAGCGATGCGGCAGCAAAACCGACCAGCCCAAGAAAGAACATCTTTCCACGACCATATATATCACCCAGGCGGCCGCCGGTAATTAATGTGACCGCGTACACGGCAGCATAGGATGAAATGACCAGTTGTTCAGCGGAGGATGAGGCACACAGCTCACCCTGAATGGCAGGCAGCGCAACATTGACTATAAAAAAATCGAGCGGCGGCAAAAACGCGCCGACCAGCAGGATGACAAACATTGCCCAGCGACGCGGCTCGGCTTGCATGATGGTAGGTGTCGACATTGTACACTCCATAGTGAATGGCCGCCGTCCTCGGTAAGAAACGGCTGTCGTGAGGATGGGGTCAGCGCATGCCGCCAGAGGCCAGAATCACCTCGCCGGTGACCCACCCCGCGTCGTCTGATGCAAGAAATGAGACAATTGGAGCAACATCCTGCACCTGGCCGATGCGTCCAAGCGGCGTCTGCTTTTCATTCCATATCTGAAAATCCGAGTTCATCGCGCCCGAAATATGGCTACCTTCCGTTTCGATAAGTCCTGGGTTGACCGCATTGACGCGGATTCCGCGTGGGCCGAGTTCTCGTGAGAGTACGCTGGTGATGGCGTCAATTGCGCCTTTGGTGCCGCTGTAGATGGCGCTCTCGGGGATAGCGACGCGAGTGACGAACGAACTGATGTTGATTATGCTGCTGCCCTTACCCAGATGCGGGGTGGCGGCGCCAACCAACAGCAGCGGGCCGAGAACATTGATGTCAAACTGCCTGCGATAGAGTACTTCCGTACTATCTTCAATCCTGGCGAACTGATAGATACCGGCGTTGTTCACTACAATATCGAGGCGCCCGAAGTTGCCAATGGCTGAGTTAACCAGCGCCTCGACCTCTGATGGATTGGTGACATCTGCCGCTACCGCCACGGCCCGTCCACCGGCAGCTTCAATATCAGCAACAACCTTATCTGCACTGCTTCTGTTTGACGCGTAGTTGACGATGACCCTCGCGCCGTCAGCCGCCAGCTGACGGGCAATACCTGCTCCGATCCCACTGGATCCACCGGTCACAATAGCCACTTTGTCTTTTAATTTGTTCATATCTAAGCCTCCTGGAATTGCCGCCCTGAGCGGTATGGTTGAGGAGGCTATAGTGATATCGACAAAGTTGTTTTAGAACTGACGATTTTGTATATTCGATGTTCATTTTTGAACGGCGAGGCAATGGCATGGAATGGGGCGACGTCCGGGTGTTTCTTGCTGTCATGCGTAAGGGGTCTTTCGGGGAGGCGGCCCGTAGCCTTGGCGTAAGCCATCCGACGGTGGGGCGGCGGATAAAGGCGCTTGAGGCTGAGGCGCAGCAGGCACTGTTTCGCCGGACAAAGGAAGGGCTGGTGCTGACGGATGCTGGTGACAGAGTGTTGAAGCTGGCAGAGGCGGTCGAAAACTCCGCACTAGCGATGGAGCGACGCCTGGCAGGGAATCACGAACGTCTCGAAGGGATACTGCGGATATCTTGCGCTGAGTGGTTTGCTAACTATGTTCTGGCGCCGGTTCTGAGCGAGTTGACGCACCGCCATCCAGCGATTGTACCGGAGATAATCGCGAGTTACCGCTTGCTTAATCTGTCGCGCCGTGATGCCGACATCGCGTTTCGCATCGTGCCCTTTACCGAACCGGATATTGTCCAGCGCCGCCTGATGACCATTCCCTATGCGCTGTATGGAACGCCGGATATGGCCGGGATCGCGCAACACGACCCGGCTGCAGTGGGGCTTATTCTGATGAATACGGCACAATCCCATTTCTCTGACGTCGCCTGGCTGCTCGACAGGTTCCCTCAGTCACGGCGTGTGTTTACCAGTACCAGCCGGGCCGTACAGGCGCAGATGTGCCAGCGGGGGATGGGGATTGCCGTGCTGCCGCGGCCGCTTGGCGATGCCATCACCGGTTTGCAACCCATCAGCATGCCAGAGCCACCGCCATCCAAAAATATATGGGTGGGTTATCACTCTGACCTCCGGCATATGGACCGCCTGCGTGTCATGCTGGATATTGCCGATGTGTTGCTTGCGGATCCCGGGACGGCCGCAACATGAGCTTACGGTTTACGGATGCCAGTCATGCTGTTGAACACGCCGTCACGTAGCACGAAAGCATGCAGCAACGCAGCCGCCAGGTGAAGCATCACTGTCGCGAATAATGCCAGAGCCACCCAGGTGTGAAGAGGCCGTAGTTCCGCATACCAGTCATTATTGACTCCCAGGATGGGGGGCAGGACGATCCCGTAGCCAAGAGTGACGGGATATCCTGCAGCTGAAAGCATGGCCCAACCTATTAGTGGTTGGGCCAACATCATCAGATAGAGTACCCAGTGCGAAAGGTGGGCAATGCCACGCTGCCAGGCAGGGATGGTGGCGGGCAAAGAGGGAGTAGGCGTGGTGAATCGCACCCACAAGCGAACGATAACCAGAAGCAATATCATCACCCCCAGAGGCTTGTGGATCGACACCAACAGGCTGTGCAAGGAGGATACGGTCGAGACCATCGCCACACCGATAAATAACATACTGAGGATCGCAGCGGCCATCAGCCAGTGAAGGACGCGCAGAGCCGGATGAAAGTACGCAACCTGTTTCATAAATGCTCTCCTGCTTGTTGTGCCTGTTCATGAGTACGCAGATTGTAGGATTTGGCATAAGCCGATGAGCGTGCGTTAAGTATCGGGTCATCAGACGCGGCAATGCCACCAGGCAAGATCAAGGGATCGTAGTTAATGTCATTACAGGGTCCTTGCTGTTGAGGGATAGCCTTGTTTAAGACTAACGTTCCGGCATTAATCGTTTTCCGGTCTGCGGGCCAGGCTTTGGTGGAATCGTTACCTTTGTCCTCCGCCTGAGCCAGCGTGAAAACTAAATCCCACTCCAGCGTGCCCTGTTCCAGACGTTGCTGAAGATCCTGTTGCAGAAAATCTTTGTTCTGTTTATCGATATCGCTTATGGGGACAAACCTGGTGTGCGGCACCATACTCCAGCGTACCAGATGTTCATTGCCCGTCTGATCGATCAGGCGAAAAGCATTCAGGCTGTTAAAGCGATCGCTGGCCCAGCTTGAAGAGGGGATGTATTGCTTTGCCCAGGCAAAAAAAGGCTTGATTTCCGGATGGCTCATGACAAAAGCATTTACTTTTTCCGGATTCGGCTTGCCGGTTTTGGCGTCCGGCAGCGTCGCGGTTTGAAGCTCATAGAAACTTTCGACGGAACTGACGGGGAAAAATGGCATGGCGTTCATCCCGGTTCGCCACTGTTCACCATTGGCCTGTGTAAAGGACAGCGCCATACTCCTGACAGGCACGGTATAATCCGGAGCTGCCGGGTTACCTCCCGCAATAGCCAATCGTCCTGTTACCGCGGTTTCGCCTTTGCTGAATACTAAGGCGCGCGATAGCGTGCTGGCATTCCCGTTTGAGATAAAACTCCCCAGCACGCACATGCCTTTAGCATGATTCCGCCGATAGCCTTGATGAACGCCACCCGACTGTTGTAATACCGTGACAAGCTTATCCGACGTCAGCCTTTCAGGCGTAAGCCATCCACCAGCCCACAGGAATAATAAAATAAGGAACAGTGGAATAATGCCGACCAGCGCCAGACGCACTAACGTCTGTTTGTTTACCTGAACTTTGATATTCATAGTGTTAACTCATTCTGTCCACGATTTTTGCTAAACGAGAAGTGCATTCAGCCTGGTTGTTGTGCTTCTCTTTTTTGTCGAACGGTTAGCGACACGGTTGAAATACAAAAATAGAAGGCGCCAAACGCCGCATAACCTACAATGTTGTCTATAGACGGTGGTTCTGTTGTTCGGGACTGAAAGAGAAAAAAAGCACCTGCTAACGTAGACTGGGCGCCACTTAATATCATGCTCCATTGCGCACGATAGTTTTTCCAGCGCTGAACCGCTGTGCCCAACTGTAGTAGGCCTGATAATATTGCCCAGCAACCGAATATCCGAATCACATTATTTATGCTGCTGTTAATAGCCAATATCACCGCCAGCGTTGTGACGGCGCTTACGATAATATTGACGGTCTGCATCCGGTTACGGCCGAATCCGCCGTTTCTAATAGCATCAATGTAATTCGCTATCGCATCCCAGGCGGGATAAAGAATTAACAAAAATGACGCCCAAAAATAAGAATGCCGGGCAGCGATAAATGTGGAAACAGCCCATAAAATCGAGAAGATGGTGCGGGAAAAATAATACTGTCTGAGCCAGTTCTGCTGATTCCCCTGAAGAATACTGTCGGTCATTTTAACCCTCTCAAGCTGGCATGTTGGACAAGCGAAGCATCGGCGTGAGCTTCTTTCTGTTAGTAAACCTACTGGTAGGTAGGTAAAAGATCAACATGTTTTGATGCAATCCAGGTGAGGTCATAAGAGCGTTATCGAGGTGTGAGAGGTAAGGGGCCGTTTTGCAACAAGTATTGCCCGGTAAGTCACCGGGCAACCGTCAGGCGACTTTTATGATTTTGTTTATCAGAGGCCAGGCAATCTGATCAAACACCAGCGGATTATTGAATGCCCGTGCTGCCAGCATGGCACCATGTATACCAGCCATCAGGGCTCTGGCTTCTACTTCCGCCGTTTCATTGAGTTTGAAAACGCCCTGGGTTTCACCCGCCCTAAGTAACGATGCCAGCCAGTCAGAAAGATCGCTGAAATGGCCAGTGACCTCAGCGGCAATATCGGCAGGTAATGTCGGAAGCTCAACAGCAAGCATGACACAGATGCAAAATGACGAAGTACCATCCTTGATACATGCTGACCAGAAATCGGCATACCCTTTCACTTTGATCAGCGGATCGTGTATTTGCTGATCCATGGCCTCCATGCCCGCCCGGGCTTCTGCACGGTACTCCTGTACAACAGCATGAACTAAATCTTCTTTGCTGGGAAAATGATGATGGATACTGGCTTTACGAATTCCCACGCGCTCAGCAAGATCGGCATAGCTAAAACTTTTATACCCTCCGACGGTGAGCAGCTGTCTCGTATTGGCCATAATTTCTCGCGCTTTCGGCGAACGTTCGATCATTTCACGCTCCAGCAATCATTGCGGTGAAAAAGTGCGCTATCTACAGCGGGTTCTATTCAGCCGGGACAACCTACTGGTAGGAAGTGAGATTGTCAAATTTCCTCTCCTGCCAGCAGCCCGCAAGCGCCTTAAACCTGGTTGCTGGCGAGCGGGCTGGCGCCAGGCCAGCCCCACGCAAAACTACCGTGCGGACTCCGTTGCCTCGTCCATTTCGTCTTCCTGCTCACTGGCAAGCAGGGTTTTCTCGTTTTTGCACAGACACTGAATCAACAGGAACAGCACGCCGCTGGCCACCAGGGTGACGATCAGGCCATCGTAACCGGTGATGCCGATCAGCATGCCGCTGACCACCGGCCCGGCGACGCTGCCGGCGGACCAGAAAAAGCCGAACAGGGCGTTAATCATAATCAGCTTCTGCCCATTGAAGGTTTTCCCCGCCCGCACCAGCGACAGGGTATAAAGCGCGCCCGCCGCGGCGCCCAGCAACAGGCAAATGGCCATCAGCTGAATGCGCGAGCCGAGCATCAGCGGCAGGGCCAGCAGCGACAGGCTGAAGACTACCGCGCAGGTCAGATGCACGCGGCGAATGCCGACCCGGTCGGCCAGCCAGCCGAGCGGGGTCTGGAACATCGCATCCCCGGTGAGCACCACGGTGACCAGCAGCACCGCCATCCCTTCATTGAGTCCTTTGTCCATGCCGTACAGCGGCAGCAGGGCGAGGATGCTGGCGTCGAAGAAGGCGAAGCAGAACACCCCGGAGGCGAGTACCGGCAGGAAGGCGCCGAGGCTGCGCCAGCTGGCGCGCTCCCCAAGGCTTTCGCGGGTGCCGGTGGGCAGATGGCGCAGCATCAGCAGGCAGACGGCGGTGACCGCGACGATCGCCATCAGCGCCGAGGCTTGCCAGGCGGGGCCGACGGAGATCAGCAGCGGCCCGGCCAGCTGGCAGCCGGTAAAGGCCGAGGCGTAGATGCCGGTGAGGGTGGCGCGCTGGCTGCCCGCCGCGCCGCCGGTGATCCAGCTTTCGCCCAGCACGATAATGACTCCGGAGGCCAGGCCGGTCAGCAGGCGAGGCAGCAGAAGCAGCGTCATATCGGTGGTCATGCATGAGGCGATGGTCGCCAGCGCCAGCAGGATCAGACTGCCGCTCAGCAGCACGCCCATTTCAACGCGCCGGCACAGCGCAGGAGAGAGGAAAGAGGAGATCATCATGCCGGCGGGCGGCAGGGCGGCCAGCAGGCCGACGTACAGCGGCGCGATCTGCTGCTGCGCCAGCTCAAGACTGATTAACGGCACCGTATAGCCGGTGATAAATCCCACGAGCGACGCGGCCATGATCATCGCCAGCGTGGGGGCAAGACGATTCTGGTCTGGGTTAAACATTTTATTTCCGATGACGGAGAGGTCAGTAGTGGATCCTTCGGCAAATTGCCGTCCTGAGCTGCATAATAATTAATCGCCTGGCCGTTGTCACCGTTGAAATCACTACCAAAAAAGGACCGCAGGGCGGCGACAGGGCTGTACGCCGCGCCGCCGCCGCATTTCGTGACGTTGTCAGCGTGTTAACGACAGGATATAACGGAGGGAGCGGCAGCGACCCGACGCCGGTGAGCGACGGGGAAAAAACGCGACGCATGACCGATTATTCAGCATTACGCTATGCAGGAAAGGAGTAATACATGGCCGTATCGCCGTCACTGATCGCCGAAGCCACAGGCTGGCGACGTGAATTTCACGCCGCGCCTGAGCTCGGATATCAGGAGCAGGAAACCTCGCGCCGCGTTGCGGAGCTGCTGGCCTCGTTTGGGCTGCAGGTACACCGCGGGCTGGCCGGCACCGGCGTCGTGGCGACGCTGGAAAACGGCCCCGGGCCGGTCATCGGCCTGCGCGCCGATATGGACGCCCTGCCGATCACCGAGCTGGGGAGCGTCAGCTATCGCTCACGCCGTCCCGGGGTGATGCACGCCTGCGGCCACGATGGTCACACCGCGATGCTGCTGGCGGCCGCCGCCCATCTGGCGCAGACCCGCCAGTTCAGCGGCACCGTCCACTTTGTCTTCCAGCCGGCGGAAGAGAACCTCGGCGGCGCGCGCAAAATGGTGGAAGAGGGGTTGTTCGAGCGCTTCCCGATGGACGCCATCTACGCGCTGCATAACTGGCCGGGGATCCCCCTTGGCGAAGTGGCGCTCAGCGATGGCGCGATGATGGCCTCGCTGGACGCCTTCGAGATCACCCTGCGCGGAAAGAGCTGTCATGCGGCGATGCCGGAGAGCGGGGCCGATCCCATCGTCGCTGCGGCGCAGCTGATTATGGCGCTGCAGACCATTCCTTCCCGCCGCCTGTCGCCGCAGGATTCCGCGGTGGTCAGTATCACCCAGATAAACGGCGGCGAGGCGATCAACGTCCTGCCGGACACCGTGGTGCTGCGCGGTACCTTCCGCTGTCTGAGCAATCGCGTTCGCGCCCGCGTGCGTGAGCTTATCGAAAGCTATGTGGCGACCCAGCCGCAGGTGTCCGATGTACAGGGTGAGATTAGCTGGTTCCCGGGTTATCCGGTGACCAAAAACCATGCGCTGCAGGCGCAGCAGGTGCGCGAGGTGGCCGTCGCCACCCTCGGCGCGGAAGCGGTGCGCTGGAACCAGGCGCCGTCGATGGCCTCCGAAGATTTTGCCTGCATGCTGGAGGCCTGTCCGGGAGCCTATTTCTGGATAGGCACCGACGGCGAAACCCCGTCGAAGCCGCTGCATAACGCCAGCTATGACTTTAACGATGCGCTGATTAGTCCCGGGGTGGCCATGTGGGTGGCGCTGGTGGAGAAACAGCTGCCGGCGGCGTAACCACCGGCAGCGGCAGAGGGAGCGCGCGCGCTCCCTGAGGTCAGACGTCGGCGGCAGCTTTCAGTCGCGCCTTCATATCGCTGTAGGCCGTCCAGGCATAGCGCTCCGCCCACTGCTGGTCGGCAATCGCTTCCACTTTCACCGCACAGTATTTGGTTTCCGGCGTTTTGGAGATCGGATCGAGGTTATCCTGGGTCAGCTCATTGCAGGCGCCCACCCACCACTGATAGGTCATATAGACCGCCCCCGGATTGATGCGATCGCTGAGGTCGGCGCGGGTGATCACCTTCCCGCGCCGGGAGCTGACCCACACCAGCTGTTTGTCAGCGATCCCCAGTCGTTGCGCATCCACCGGATTCATCTGCACCCGTCCCGGCTCGTCGGCCAGCGACTGCAGCGCGGCACAGTTGCCGGTCATTGAGCGGCAGGAGTAGTGCCCCACCTCCCGCACGGTGCAGAGCACTAGCGGCCACTCGTCATCCGGGCGCTCCGCCGGCGCGCGCCAGGCGGTGGCGAACAGTTGCCCTTTACCCGATGGGGTATCGAAGCGGTTGTCTTTATACAGCCACGGCGTGCCGGGGTGGTCGAGGGTCGGGCACGGCCACTGGACATGGCCCATATCGCCCATTTTCTCCCAGGTCACGCCGTAGAACAGCGGGCAGAGTTCGCGCATCTCGTCCCAGATCTGCTGGTTGCTCTCATAGTGCATCGGATAACCCATTTCGCTGGCCAGCAGGCTAATGATCTCCCAGTCGCGCTTCACATTCCCCGCCGGAGGGATCGCCTGTTCAAACCGCTGGAACCCGCGGTCGGCGCAGGTGAATACGCCGCCGTGCTCGCCCCAGGAGGTGGCCGGCAGCAGGACATCGGCAATTTCCGCCGTTTTGGTCATGAAGATGTCCTGCACCACCACAAAGTCCAGCGCCTCGATGCCTTTGCGCACCAGGCCGAGGTCGGCTTCGGTCTGCAGCGGATCTTCACCCATGATGTAGTAGGCTTTGATCTCGCCGGTCAGCGCTTTATGCGGCACCTCGGTGATGCGGGTGCCGACCTGGTCATCCATCAGCGTCGGGTCGACACCCCAGGCGGCGGCGAATTTCTCCCGCACGGCGGGGTCGGTGACCTCCTGATAACCAGGGAACAGGTTCGGCAGCACGCCCATATCGCAGGCGCCCTGCACGTTGTTTTGCCCGCGGACCGGCCCCACGCCGACGTTCGCCCGCCCCAGATTGCCGGTGAGCAGCGCCAGGCTTGCCAGACCGCGCACCACGTCCACCGCCTGGCCAAACTGGGTGACGCCCATGCCCCACATAATAGTGGCGGAAGGGGCCGCGGCGAAGATGCGCATCGCCTCACGGATCGCCTGCGCGCTGACCCCGACAATCCCTTCCACCGCTTCCGGGGCATAATCCTTCACCGCTTCGCGGTAAGCATCCAGCCCTTCGGTATAGCGTTCGACATAGGCTTTGTTGTACAGCTCCTCCTCCAGCAGTACATAGCCGAAGGCATTCACCAGCGCCATGTTGCTACCGTTGTTGAGCTGCAGATGACGGTCGGCAATGCGCGCGGTTTCAATGCGCCGCGGATCGCAGACGATGATTTTGGCGCCGTTTTCCCGGGCTTTGATCACCCGGCGGGCGACGATCGGATGGGAGTCGGCGCAGTTGTAGCCAAAGACCAACAGGCATTTCGAGTTTTCGATATCGCTGATCGAGTTGCTCATCGCCCCATTGCCCAGCGCCTGCTGCAGTCCGGCGACGGAGGGGCCGTGGCAGACGCGGGCGCAGCAGTCGACGTTATTGGTGTTCAGCACCGCACGGGCGAACTTTTGCATCACATAGTTGGTTTCGTTGCCGGTGCCGCGCGAGGAGCCGGTGGTCATGATGGCGCGCGGGCCATGCTTCTCTTTGATCTCCCTGAGCTTGCTGGCGGTATAGCGAATCGCCTCCTGCCAGCTGACCGGCGTGAAGGCGCCGCCTTTCTGGTAGCGGATCATCGGTTGTTTGAGACGGGGCGTCAGGAGCTGCGTGTCGTTAAGAAAATCCCAGCCGTAGTAGCCTTTCAGACACAGCTGGTTCTGGTTGGTGACGCCGTCGGCGGCTTCCGCGCGAATGATTTTATTGTTGTCGACAACCAGTTTAAGTTTGCAACCCGCCCCGCAGTAGGGGCACACGCTCGTGATTTTTTTCATCAGTAACAGACCTGTTAACAGTGAACAGAGGATCGCTGTCGCGCCGGGCCCGACGGGCAACGATCGCGGTAACGCCTGGTCGTGATGCAGACGCAGGCCTGCTGCGCTATGCAGGTCTTGTGCCAGAATTTAATTTATTGATTTATAATGGAAAATGAAAGGTGATTACTGACGGGAGCGTGACCTCGTCACTAATGACGATGACGCAGAGCGCCGACGTCAGACGCTCTGCGGGGTAAACGTGGCTAGGCGAGAGGGCGGCAGCGGTCGAAGTGCGATTCGCTCAGGCCGACGTCGCGCGCGGCGGCGCAGATAGCATGCCAGCTGCCGGCATCCAGCGGGATCCCCTGAGTCAGCCGCGCTTCGCGGTTGGCGGCCTCCCATTCGCCGGGCGCCAGCACCGGGGCATCGGGATCGTGCGGTGACTGCTTACACCATGCGATAAAGGCCTCCGTCTGCGCCTGGCTGTCCGGGGCATCGAACGCGTCCGGCCGCAGGATCACCGTGGTCATGCAGTTAAAGATGGCGTCGACGCTGGTCTGCAGGCTTTCCTGATGGGTGGTTTGCCCCCCGGAGAGCGCCCCGCCGAGCACTTCGCACAGCGTCGCCAGGGCATAGCCTTTGTGCTGGGCGAAGGTGAGCAGGGCGCCCAGCGGCGAGGTCTGCATCACCGCCGGGTCGGTGGTGGAGAGCCCTTTGGCGTCGATCAGGCAGCCGGGGGCCACGGCTTCGCCTTTATGCCAGGCGACGCGGGTTTTACCAAAGGCGATGGCGCTGGTGGCGTAGTCCAGCAGCAGCGGCGGATGGCCCTCGCGGGGAAACACCACGCACAGCGGGTTAGTGCCGAAGCGGCTGTCCTTCCCGCGGAACGGGGCGACCATCGGGTCGCCGATCACGCTGACGAAGTGAATGGAGATCAGCCCGGCGGCGGCGCACTGCTCGGCCCAGTAGCCGATGCGCCCGACGTGATGCGCATTGCGCAGGGCGATTGCCGCCATACCATGCTGCTTCGCCTTTTCAATGCCTAACTGCATCGCTTCGTGGGCGACCACCTGGCCGAAGCCGGCGTTGCCGTCGAGGGTGACCACGGCGCCGGCGTCTTTGGTCACCGTGGCGTGGCGGTTGAGCTGCAGAAAACCACCAGCGTGGGATTTCACGTAGCTTGGGATCATCCCGACGCCGTGGGAGTCATGCCCGGCAAGATTGGCGGCGATCAGATGGTCCGCGACGAGGGTGGCTTCTCCTGAGGTACTGCCGAGATGGGTAAACAGTGAGACGACAAACTGATGCAGATCCGTCGCCAGAAAGCGGTGTCCTGTTGGCACTGATTCTCTCCTGTAGTCTGTTGTTATTTTGTTATGTTTGCCGTTTTATGCTGCGCCGCCCGGCGCAGAAGGTCAAGGGCGGGGGCTTCCAGCGGAACGTCACTGCGTCTGCGTCAGGCGACAGGCGATAAAAAACCGGGCCGGGATCGCGTTTTAATTAACGCCATAAACACCACATTTTTAAATTCTGCCAGTGTCACAAAAGCCAGAAAAAAGCCATCCCCGGCGTTGCAAGGGGAGCTGATACCACTATATGTTAAATTTGTGTTTATTAATTGATGATTAAAGGTTGGTATCATGTATAAGAAAATAAGTGGTTTAGTGGTTTCACTGACGGCCGTTTTCGCCTGTGCCGCCTGGGCGGAGGTGCCTGCGGGCTATCCGGCGGATTATCAAAAAACGGTTGATGCCGCCGTAAAAGAGGGCAAGGTGGTTATTTATTCCACCACCGATACCAAAGCGGCCGGACCGTTAATTAAAGGATTTGAAGCGCAATATCCGGGCGTCAAAGTCGAATATAACGACATGAACAGCACCGAGCTGTATAACCGCTATATCAGCGAGCAGGCCGCCGGGGGCGGCAGCGGGGACGTAGTGTGGAGCTCGTCGATGGATACCGCGCTGAAATTAGCTACCGAATACGCGGAACAATATGCCTCGCCGGAGGTGAAGCAATTACCCGACTGGGCGGTCTGGCAGCAGAAAGCCTATGGCACCACCTACGAGCCGGTGGTGTTTATCTATAACAAACGGCTGATCCCGCAGAATGAGGTTCCGGATTCGCATACCGCGCTGGCAAAACTGATCGCCAGCCAGGCCGATAAATTTAAAGGCAAAGTCACCACCTACGATATCGAAAAATCGGGCCTCGGCTTTATGCTGGCGGTGCAGGACAGCCAGGCCGACGCGAACTATTTTGCCGATCTGGCGAATATCGCTAAAGGCGGTCTGACAGTGCAGTCTTCCACCGGCACGATGATGGAGCGCGTCTCCTCTGGCGAAAACCTGATCGGCTATAACATTCTTGGCTCCTATGCCGAAGCACGGGCGAAAAACGATCCCTCTTTAGGCATCGCCTATCCGAAAGATTACGTGCTGGTGCTCTCCCGCGTTTCGTTTATTAGCCAGGAGAGCGAACATCCCAATGCGGCGAAATTGTGGCTGGATTATGTCTTGTCGGAAAAAGGCCAGCAGATCCTCGCCAGCCAGGCGGATATTCCCTCTATTCGTCGCGATATTGAAGGTAAAAATGATATCGACGGCATGACTACTCTGCTGGGTAAAGCGTTAAAACCAATCCCGGTCAACGAAACGCTGCTGGATTATTTACAGCCGCAAAAACGTCTGCAGTTTATTAAACAATGGCGCAGCGCCGCCGCGAAATAATCCTCCCCAGGGGCATCGTTGATGCCCCAATTCCACACCCGGCGGGTTTTTTCTCCTGACCAAAGGGATGAACCATGAATGTATTACGCAGAAAGTGGCAGGGGCTGCCGCGCGGCGTGGTGGTGTGCATCACGGCGCTGGTGATTTACGTCCCGCTGTTATTTATTGTGGTGCAGAGTTTTCTCTCCGCGCCGTTCTTTTCCCGCTCCAAATCGTGGAGTCTGGAAGCGTTCGCCTTTATTTTTACCGACCCGGATTTTTATCTGGCGTTAAGGTCAGGGTTTATTCTGGCCTTTGGCCTGGTGATTATTGCCATTCCGCTGGGCGGTATTTTGGCTTTTCTGATGGTGCGCACCGATTTACCCGGCCGGCGGATCATTGAGCCGCTGATCCTGGTGCCGATCTTCGTCTCGCCGATGGTGCTGGGCTTTGGCTACGTAGTGGCCGCCGGGCCGGTAGGCTTCTTTTCCCAGTGGGCGCAGCAGCTGATCGGCTTTGTACCGTGGAATATCTACTCGATGTTCAGCATTGTGGTCATCGCCGGGTTAACCCACGTTCCGCACGCCTATCTCTATATCTCCTCGGCGCTGCGCAGCGTCGGTTCGGACGTGGAAGAGGCGGCGCGCACCGTCGGCGCCACACCGCTGCAGGTGATGACCTCGGTGAGTTTGCCGATGGTGCGGCCATCCATTCTTTACGCCTGCGTGCTGCTCTTCTTCCTCGGTCTGGAAGTTTTCGGTCTGATGCTGGTGCTGGGCGACCCTGAGGGCAACATGGTGCTGGCGACCTATCTCTATAAGCTGACCAACAAGCTCGGCACCCCTTCCTACCATCTGATGGCGGCGGTGGCGGTGGTGCTGATCTGCATCACCATCCCGCTGGTGATGCTCCAGCGTCGGCTGATGCGCACTGCCAACCGCTTTGTCACCATGAAGGGCAAGGCGTCGCAGGCGCGGGCGCTGCCGCTGGGCAAATGGCGCTGGGTGGCCGGGGCGGTGGTAGTGGCCTGGCTGACGGTGACCATCGGCGTACCGCTGCTCGGCGTGGCGCTGCGCGCCTTTATCTCCAACTGGGGCGTCGGCGTGTCGCTGTGGGATGAGCTGTCGCTGGCGACGTTCCACAATATCTGGCAGCAGTCCAACCTGCTGCGGGCGATCGTCAACTCGATGGCTATCGGCATCGTCGGCGGCGCGCTGGCGGTGGTCTGCTATCTGTTTGTCGGCATCGCCATGCACCGCAAAGCGGACAACGTCACCCGCTTTCTCGACTACAGCGTGCTGGTCCCGCGCGCGGTGCCGGGGCTGCTGGCCGGTCTGGCCTTCCTGTGGGTGTTCCTGTTTGTGCCGATGTGGCTCGATCAGTCGCTGAAGCACGGCTGGCTCTCAGCGCTGCCGGTGGCCGACTGGCTGCGCGAACACGTTATCGTGCAGCTGCGTGCCCTGCGCAACACCATCTTCAGCGTCTGGCTGGCCTACACCGTGGTGTGGATGGCCTACGGTCTGCGGCTCATCTCTTCGACGCTGCTGCAGGTGGGCCCGGAGCTGGAGGAGGCGGCGCGCAGCACTGGCGCCTCACGGGGGCAGATCACCCGCCACGTGACCGTCCCGCTGTCGCGCTATGGGCTGATTGGCTCCTGGCTGCTGATGTTCCTTATCTTTGAGCGCGAGTATTCCACCGGCGTCTATCTGCTGTCGCCGGGTACGGAAACCATCGGCTCGATGCTGGTGTCGCTGTGGGCGGCGGGGGCCATCGATATCGTCGCGGCGCTCTCCTTTATCAATATTCTGCTGGTGGTGATTGGCCTTGGCATCGCCCTGCGCTTTGGAGTGAAATTACATGATTGAGTTATCGGTAGAAAATCTGCATCTCACCTATGGCGACAACCCGGTGCTGAAGGGGGTGTCCATGACGCTTGGCCGGGGGGAGGTGGTATCGCTGCTGGGGCCTTCGGGAAGCGGCAAAACCACGCTACTGCGGGCGGTAGCCGGGCTGGAGAAGCCGACGAGCGGGCGGATCGCCATCGGCAACCGCACGGTGTACGACGGTACTCCGCGCAGCGAAATCCCGGCCGAAGAGCGTAACCTGGGCCTGGTCTTTCAGTCCTATGCCCTGTGGCCGCACAAAACGGTGTTCGACAACGTGGCCTATCCGCTGAAGCTGCGTAAAGTCGCCGCCGGGGAGATAAAAGAGCGGGTGCAGCGCGTGCTGGATCAACTGGGGTTGGGGCACCTCGGCAACCGCCATCCGCACCAGCTCTCCGGCGGCCAGCAGCAGCGGGTGGCCATCGGCCGGGCGCTGGTCTACAACCCGCCGGTGATCCTGCTGGATGAACCGCTCTCCAACCTTGACGCCAAGCTGCGCGAAGAGGCGCGGGTGTTTCTGCGCGAGCTGATCATCAAGCTGGGCCTGTCGGCGCTGATGGTCACCCACGATCAAAATGAAGCAATGGCCATCTCCGATCGTATTCTGCTGCTGAACAATGGCGTAATTGAGCAGCAGGGGACGCCGCAGGAGATGTACGGCAGCCCGGCGACGCTGTTCGCCGCCGAGTTTATGGGCAGCAATAACCGCCTGCACGGTAAGGTGACGGCGCTGGAAAACGGTCGTGCGAGGGTTGAAGGCGCCAGCTGGACGCTGTGGGGACGAGCTGGCGAGGGGGTCAGCGTCGGCCAACCGGCGACGGCGGTGATCCGCGTCGAGCGTCTGCGTCTCGACGGCGCAGCGCAGGATAATAGCCTCCAGCTACCGCTGCTGACCAGCATGTACCTTGGCGACCGCTGGGAGTACCTGTTCCGTACCGAAGGCGACGACTTTCCGCTGCGCGCCTACGGAACGGCGCTGCGCGATGCCGAACACTGCCATCTGACGCTCCCGGCGGAGGATGTGTGGATTTTTCCGCAGAAGTAACTACGCGAAGCCACGGAAGGCAACCGCCAGGATGACGCGCTACGTTCTGGGGATGACAAAAGCGCTTTGCCCCCGGCTACGGGCCGGGCAGGCAAGTAGGGTATATCGGTCCTGGTCAGCAGCAAGTCGACGGTGGTGATATGGGGACATACTCTTTCGTTTGATAAATGTTGATGCTGATGCGGAAAGCCTGCGGAGTGCAACTATCGTAAATCTGGTATTTTAATACGCCGCTAGACACAATATGCTGGTGTCTTCCCCACATGCGTGGGGGTGTTTCTGTTAAGCATGGTTTTGTCAGAGTATATGGACTGTCTTCCCCACGTGTGTGGGGGTGTGTCTAAAAAAGAAAAACTCTCCGGTTCCCTGTTCGGGTCTTCCCCACACGTGTGGGGCCTGTTTTCGTTTGATAAGGAAATTAAAATGAAAAGAGCCGAATTAGACGTTGTGGTTTTAGGTGAGGATTTACCGAATGAAGGGCTAGTAAAAGGAACGCTTGGTACGATTGTTATGGTTTTTAATACGCCAACAACTGGCTATCTGGTCGAGTTTTGCGACGAGAAAGGAAAAACAATCGCAATGCCAGTTTTATTCCCCGCCCAGCTAAAGCGCTATTTCACGATTGGTAACCTGAAGTCGCTGATGGTGGAAGGTAATTATCCCGTAGCCGACCCTGTAGACCCAGATGTCATGGCAGATTTAATGCACAAAGTCGCGCCTGTTGAATGGGAGGACAAGAAAAGAAGGGTCTATAAGGATATTCAACGACTATTGATTAGTCGGCCGGACTACGCGGATATGTTCAATATTATGGATGGGGGTGAGTACAATGGCATGACATTGTACAGCCTGGTGCAGGCAGAGAACGGTGAACCTGCATGGTCGAATATCTTTGTTCGAAACTTTGAGACGCGTATTAACGAAATCTATGTCGATCCGAACCTCAATGACAAAGTAGTGATTGGTGAAGAGGGCATGTCCGTGATTGTCTACAGCTTCACAGATGACCGTTTCGAAATCCGCGATAAAGTCTCCTCGGATTATGTCATTGAGTCACATACCCACTTCAACGGACTGTTGTCCGCCCTTATTGAGCCGGTCAGCTAAATCCGAGACATCCATACCTTCAGCGTTTCCCACGGACGTGGGAATTTTTTTCCGCTCGGCTTACCCCGCCAGATGGCACACGGCTTCAATATTGTGCCCGTCTGGCGCAATCACAAAGGCGGCGTAATAACTGGCGTGGTAGTTTGGCCGTAACCCCGGCGCGCCGTTGTCCTTTCCTCCGGCGGCCAGCGCCGCCTGCCAGAAGGCATCAACCTGCTCGCGGCTGTCGGCGCGAAAGGCGATATGCAGCGGCGCCGGTTTTTCCGCACTTTGGTAGAGACATAAAGAGGCATCACCGCTGCCGGCCAGCTCTGCACCATAGGTCGGCTCGCCTTCGCCGACCAGCGTCACGCCAAGCGGGGCCAGGGCCTGTAAAAAGAACGCTTTGCTCGCGGCATAGTCGCTAACGCCGAATTTCACATGATCGAACATATCTTCTCTTCTCCTGTGGACGGGATATGGCCAGCTGAACGGTTCAGCCAGGAAATAGATGGGAAATAATTAACAACGGTTAGTAACTTTTTTAACAGCTCAAATTGTTTAATTATTCCTAAAACGAGTATTTACAGACGTTTAATCTGCCATGTACCATAAACAAAAAATAACATTTGTGATACAAGTCACTCTTTTTGGCGCATGGGTAAGCTCAGTGCGGTGTCTACGCCGCCGGTTTGCCGCCTCAAGGTTTATGGCAGCACCCTTCTCACGATGACATTCCGGTGAATTTCTCTCCGATTTCCCGCGTTTCGTTGAGAATCGTCTACTATCCAAACGATAACCCTATAAATGATATCGCCTCTGGCGATGTTTTATCCGACTTGCCGGGCCGGGCCAGACGCTAAGCGGTTTGAAAGCGCAATGGTATCGGTTCCAGCACGACATTCACTGGGTTTGTCTGCGACAAAAACAGTAATTTTCAATGACAGGAATGTGATGATGTCGAGCGAGAAAACCAACAATTCCAGGCGTGATTTCCTGGTGAAATCGATGGCGCTGATCCCGACGGTGGTGATCGGCGGCGCGGGGGCAGGGGCCATTGGCGTGGCCACCAGCGCGACCGCGCAGGCGGCCCCTACGTCTGAGCCCGCTTCCGGGAACACCGCGGCGGCCAGCGACTGGAAGCCGCAGTTCTTCAACGATCGTGAGTGGGTGTTTATCAACGCCGCCGTCGCTCGCTTAATCCCGGCGGATGAACTCGGTCCTGGCGCCAAAGAGGCCGGGGTGCCGGAGTTTATCGACCGCCAGCTCAATACTCCCTACGCTACCGGCTCCATCTGGTACATGCAGGGTCCCTTCAACCCCGACGTGCCGAAAGAGATGGGCTATCAGCTGCCGCTGGTGCCTAAACAGATCTATAACCTCGGGATCGCCGATGCCGAGGCCTGGTGTCAGGACAAGTATCACAAAACCTTCGCTGAACTGAGCAGCGAGCAGCAGGACGAGGCGCTCGGCCTGTGGGAATCCGGCAAAGCCGAGTTCAAACAGCTGCCGGCCTCGCTGTTCTTCTCCTATCTGCTGCAAAACACCCGCGAAGGCTTCTTCAGCGACCCGATCCATGGCGGCAATAAAGGCATGGTCGGCTGGACGCTGATTAATTTTCCCGGCGCGCGCGCCGACTTTATGGACTGGGTTGAACGAAGCGAACGCTATCCCTTCCCACCGGTATCAATTAATGGGGAGAGGGCGTAATCATGGCCACCGTATTGAAAAAAACCGATGTCGCGATCGTCGGCTTCGGCTGGGTTGGGGCGATCATGGCCAAAGAGCTGACCGAAGCCGGGCTCAACGTCGTCGCGCTGGAGCGCGGCCCGATGCGCGATACCTGGCCGGACGGCGCCTATCCGCAGGTGATTGACGAGCTGACCTACAACATCCGCCGCAAGCTATTCCAGGATCTGTCGAAAAGCACCGTTACCATCCGGCATAACACCAGCCAGCAGGCGGTGCCGTATCGCCAACTGGCGGCCTTCCTGCCGGGTACCGGCGTGGGCGGCGCCGGGCTGCACTGGTCCGGCGTCCATTTCCGCGTCGATCCCATCGAACTGCGGATGCGCAGCCACTATGAAGAACGCTACGGCAAAAACTTCATTCCCCAGGATATGATCATCCAGGATTTCGGTGTCACCTACGACGAGCTGGAACCGTTCTTCGATAAAGCGGAAAAAGTGTTCGGCACCTCCGGGACCGCCTGGTCGATCAAAGGCAAGGTGGTCGGCAAAGGCCGCGGCGGCAACGCCTTCGCCCCGGACCGCTCAGACGACTTCCCGCTGCCGGCGCAGAAAAACACCTGGTCGGCGCAGCTGTTTGAAAAAGCGGCGCTGGAAGTGGGGTATCACCCCTATAACCTGCCGTCGGCCAACACTTCCGACTCCTATACCAACCCCTACGGCGCGCAGATGGGCCCGTGCAACTTCTGCGGTTTCTGCAGCGGCTACGCCTGCTACATGTACTCCAAAGCCTCGCCGAACGTGAACATCCTGCCGGCGCTGCGCCAGGAAAAACGCTTTGAACTGCGGACCAACGCCAACGTGCTGAAGGTCAACCTGACCGACGACAAATCCCGCGCCACCGGCGTGACCTACGTCGACGGCCAGGGGCGCGAAATGGAACAGCCGGCGGACCTGGTGATTATCGGCGCCTTCCAGTTCCACAATGTGCACCTGATGCTGCTCTCCGGGATCGGCAAACCCTACAATCCGGAGACCGGCGAAGGGGTGGTGGGGCGTAACTTCGCCTACCAGAACATGACCACCATCAAGGCCATTTTCGACAAAGACACCTATACCAACCCGTTTATCGGCGCGGGCGGCAACGGCGTCGGCGTCGACGACTTCAACGCCGACAACTTCGACCACGGCACGGCCGGCTTTGTCGGCGGTTCGCCATTCTGGGTCAACCAGGCCGGGACCAAGCCTATCTCCGGTTTCCCGGTACCGCCGGGCACCCCGGCGTGGGGCAGCAAATGGAAAGCGGCGGTAGCCGATACCTACACCCATCACTTGTCGATGGATGCCCACGGCGCGCACCAGTCCTATCGGCAGAACTACCTCGATCTTGATCCGAACTACAAAAACGTCTTTGGCCAGCCGCTGCTGCGCATGACCTTCGACTGGCAGGAAAACGACATCAAGATGGCGCAGTTTATGTTCGACAAGATGGCGCCGATCGCCAAAGCGATGAAGCCGAAATATATCCTCGGCAGCCCGAAAAACGTCAACAGCCACTTTGATACCACCAGCTACCAGACCACCCATATGAACGGTGGGGCGGTGATGGGGGAAGATCCGAAAACCAGCGCCGTGAACCGTTATCTGCAAAGCTGGGACGTGCATAACGTCTTCGTCATCGGCGCCTCCGCGTTCCCGCAGGGGCTGGGCTACAACCCAACCGGCACGGTGGCCGCGCTGGCCTACTGGTCAGCGAAGGCGATCCGCGAGCAGTATCTGAAAAATCCGGGACCCCTGGTGCAGGCATAAAGGAAGGCAGATGATGAAAATGCAATGGTTATCGGCCCTGGTGCTTGGGGCATTGAGCTGCGCGGCTTTTGCCGAAGAGGCGCCTGCGGACAGCAATCTGATTAAGCAGGGGGAGTATCTGGCGCGGGCGGGGGACTGTGTCGCCTGCCACACCAACGGCAAAGCGGGGAAACCTTTCGCCGGCGGTCTGCCGATGGAGACGCCGATCGGCACCATCTACTCCACTAATATCACGCCGGATAAAGAACACGGCATCGGCGGGTACACCTTCGAAGAGTTCGACGACGCGGTGCGCAAGGGCGTGCGGAAAGACGGTTCCACGCTCTATCCGGCGATGCCGTATCCCTCGTTCGCGCGGATCAGTGAAGCGGACATGCGCGCCATGTACGCCTACTTTATGCATGGCGTGGAACCGGTGAATGCCGCCAACAAGGACACCGACATCCCGTGGCCGCTGTCGATGCGCTGGCCGCTGGCGTTCTGGCGCGGCATCTTTGCCCCGACGCCGAGCGACTTTGTCGCCAACCCGCAGGTTGACCCGGTGCTGGAGCGCGGCCGCTATCTGGTGGAAGGCCTGGGCCACTGCGGCGCCTGCCATACCCCGCGCAGTCTGACGATGCAGGAAAAAGCGCTGAGCGAAAGCGAAGGCGATGATTACCTGGCGGGCAGCAATGCGCCGATTGACGGCTGGGTTGCCTCCAGCCTGCGCGGTGAAAACCGCGACGGTCTGGGAACCTGGAGCGAAGCCGAACTGGCCGAGTTCCTGAAAACCGGACGCAACGATAAGTCGGTGGTCTTCGGCGGCATGAGCGATGTGGTGGAGCACAGTCTGCAGTATCTCTCTGATGACGACATCACCGCCATCGCCCGCTATCTGAAGTCGCTCCCGCCGCGCGGCGGCAAACAGACCCCAGCCCCGGTGGAAGACAGCGTGGCGAAAGATCTGTGGAAGGGTAATGACAGCAAAACC
The DNA here is from genome assembly GCF_002810515.1 of Klebsiella sp. D-Nf1. Lineage (NCBI taxonomy): Bacteria > Pseudomonadati > Pseudomonadota > Gammaproteobacteria > Enterobacterales > Enterobacteriaceae > Klebsiella > Klebsiella sp. D-Nf1. Next base: position 1,490,368 of record NZ_PIOK01000001.1, on the reverse strand, counting down.
GGCGCCGCGCTGTACGTTGATAACTGCGCCGCCTGCCACCGCACCGACGGCGTGGGCTACCAACGCGCCTTCCCGTCGCTGAAGGGCAACCCGGTGGTACAGACCGAAGATGCCACTTCGCTTATCCATATCGTTCTGACCGGGAGCACCACGCCGGCGGTGAAAGATGCGGTCTCCAACCTGACCATGCCGTCGTTCGGCTGGCGTCTGGACGACCAGCAGGTGGCGGATGTGGTCAATTTCATCCGCACCAGCTGGGGCAACAATGCGCCGGCGGTCAGCGCCAGCGATGTGGCGAAGGTGCGTAAGGAGACCGCGGCGCACGATGAGAAGGCGTTAGGCAACGCCGATATCTCGAAGCTGCCGGGGGCCGGACAGTAACCGTCAGGGTTGCGTCGCCCGCGCGGCGCAACCCATACTTAGCCAGGACGTAAAATACTGTCTGAATCAAGGAGTTTGCCTTCATGCTGCATGCAGAGCGACTGACCTGCGTCGTTGACGATCGACCGCTGTTTGCGGCGCTGACGCTGTCCCTCGCTTCCGGCGAGCTGCTGCAGGTCGCCGGTGATAACGGCGCGGGGAAAACCTCGCTGCTGCGGATCCTTTGCGGCCTGGCGCGCCCGGAAAGCGGGGTGGTGAGCTGGCAGGGCCAGCCGCTGGCGAAGGTCCGGGAGTCATTTCACCGTCAGCTGCTGTGGCTGGGCCATAAACCCGGCGTCAACGCGGCGCTGACCGCCGATGAAAACCTGCGTTTCTTCTTTCCGGCCAGCCGCCTTCAGCAGCGGGAAAGCGCCCTCGCCGCCGTCGGCCTGGCGGGCTATGAAGACCTCCCCTTGAGCCAGCTCTCCGCCGGGCAGCAGCGCCGGGTGGCGCTGACCCGCTTGTGGTTAACCGACGCGCCGCTGTGGATCCTCGATGAGCCGTTCACCGCGCTCGATGCCACGGCGATGGAAACCTTGACCCGCCGCCTGGAGCAGCACGCCCGGCAGGGGGGAAGCGCGATCCTCACCACCCATCAGCCGCTGCGGCCGCTGGGCTGCCCGTTGCGCACCTTGCGCCTCGGCGGCGACGCTGGAGGCGTGCAATGATGCGGGCGCTATTGGCCCGGGAACTGCGCCTGGCGTGGCGCAGCGGGGCGGAGATCCTCAATCCGCTCTGGTTCTTTCTGATCGTCATCACCCTGTTTCCGTTCGGCGTCGGCGCTGCGCCGCAGCTGCTGGCGCAGATTGCGCCGGGCGTGGTGTGGGTCGCCGCGCTGCTGGCGGCGCTGCTGGTGATGGATCGGCTGTTTCGCGACGACTGGCAGGACGGTTCTCTGGAGCAGCTGTTGCTCCTGCCGACGCCGCTGGCGGCGGTGGTGCTGGTCAAGGTGGTCGCCCACTGGATGATGAGCGGCCTGCCGCTGCTGATCGTCTCGCCGCTGGCGGCGCTGCTGCTGGGGATGAGTCTGCACGATGCCGGCGTGCTGGCGCTGACCTTGCTGCTCGGCACCCCGACGCTCAGTTTTCTCGGCGCGGTGGGGGTTGGCCTGACGGTCGGTCTGAAGCGCGGCGGCGTCCTGCTGAGCCTGCTGGTGCTGCCGCTGGCGGTGCCGCTGCTGATTTTCGCCACCGCAGCCTGCCAGGCGGCGGCCGCCGGGCTCCCGGTCAGCGGCTATCTGGCGATGCTGGCGGCGTTTTTAACCGCCAGCGCCACCCTGTGTCCGTTCGCCACCGCCGCCGCGCTGCGGCTGACCGTGCAATAATTCGCTGCGCCTGCGGGCGCGGCCATCATAACCGTGTGAGTAAGCGTCTATGTGGAAAGCGTTACATCAACTGGCGATCCCCGAGCGGCTGTACCGCCTGTGCGGGTGCTGGATCCCCTGGCTGGCGGCGTTGAGCGCGCTGTTGCTGGTCATTGGGCTGGGGTGGGGCTTTGGCTTCGCCCCCGCGGACTATCAGCAGGGGGAAAGCTACCGGATCATGTACCTTCACGTCCCGGCGGCGATGTGGTCGATGGGGCTGTACCTGGCGATGGCCGTCGCGGCCTTCGTCGGGGTGGTCTGGCAGATCAAAATGGCCGACCTGGCGATCGCCGCCCTGGCGCCGGTGGGGGCGGTCTGCACCCTGGTGGCGCTGGTCAGCGGCGCGGCATGGGGCAAGCCGATGTGGGGGACCTGGTGGATCTGGGACGCCCGCCTGACCTCAGAGCTGGTGCTGCTGTTTCTGTATGCCGGGGTCATCGCCCTGTGGCACGCCTTTGACGACCGGCGACTGGCCGGGCGCGCGGCGGGGATCCTCGTCCTGGTCGGGGCGGTCAATCTGCCCATCATTCATTACTCGGTCTACTGGTGGAACACCCTGCACCAGGGCTCGACCAACCTGCAGCAAACCATTGACCCAAGCATGCGTCTGCCGCTGCGGATCTGTATCTTTGCTTTCCTCGCGCTGTCGGTCACGCTGACCCTGATGCGCCTGCGTAACCTGATCCTGCAGCTGGAGCGCCGTCGACCGTGGGTGGTAGCGCTGGCGAATAAAGGAGCTGCCCGATGAGCCCCGCCTTTTCGTCTTTCGCCGCCTTCCTGAATATGGGCGGCTATGCCGTGTACGTCTGGCTGGCGGTGGCCGTGGCTGTCGCCGCCTTTGGCTTGCTGACGGTGCACACCCTGTGGGCGCGGCGGGCGCTGTTCCATGAGGTGCGACGCCAGCAGGCGCGCGAGCGGCGGATCGCTGCCGCCCGCGAACATGACAAGGAGGCCGCGGATGCAAGCGCGTCGTAAAACTCGGCTGTATATCGTGCTGGCGGTGCTCGCCGGCCTCGGGCTGACCGTCAGCCTGACGCTGTACGCCCTGAGCAGCAATATCGATCTGTTCTACACCCCGGGGGAAATTATCTACGGCAAAACGGAAACCCGGGCGCTACCCCATACCGGTCAGCGGCTGCGGGTGGGGGGCTACGTTCAGCCGGGCTCCCTGCAGCGCGACCCGCAAACCCTCGACGTGCGCTTTAAGCTGTATGACGCCCGCGGGGTCGTGGACGTCAGCTATAAGGGCATTCTGCCGGACCTGTTTCGTGAAGGGCAGGGCGTGGTGGCCCAGGGCGTGCTGGACGGCGAGCGGCATATTACCGCCCAGCAGGTGCTGGCCAAACATGATGAAAATTACACGCCGCCGGAGGTGAAAAACGCCATGACGCCGGAGAAAACGGGGGCGCAGCCATGATGCCGGAGCTGGGCAACTTTTTATTGTGTCTGGCGGCGGGGCTGGCGCTGCTCCTGAGCGTCTATCCCCTGTGGGGCGCGGCGCGGCAGGATCGGCGGCTGATGGCCCTGGCGCGGCCGCTGGCCTGCGGGCTGTTCGCCTGTATCGGCGGCGCCTTCCTGCTGCTGGTGCACGCCTTTGTGGTCAACGACTTTACCGTCCGCTACGTGGCGGAAAACTCTAACAGCGCGCTGCCGGTGTGGTATCGGGTGGCGGCGACCTGGGGGGCGCATGAGGGCTCGCTGCTGCTGTGGGTCCTGCTGCTCAGCGTCTGGACCTTCGCCGTCGCCTTATTCAGCCGCCGAATGCCGCTCGACGCCGTCGCCCGGGTGCTGGCGGTGATGGGGATGATCGCCTTTGGGTTCCTGCTGTTTATCCTCTTTACCTCCAACCCGTTCAGCCGCGGCCTGCCGCAGTACCCCATTGATGGCCGCGACCTCAATCCCCTGTTGCAGGATATCGGCATGATTTTCCATCCGCCGATCCTCTATATGGGTTACGTCGGCTTCTCGGTGGCTTTCGCCTTTGCCATCGCCTCGCTGCTGGCGGGGCGGCTGGACACCGCGTGGGCGCGCTGGTCGCGTCCCTGGACTCAGGCGGCATGGATGTTCCTCACCCTCGGCATCGTGCTGGGCTCGGCGTGGGCCTATTACGAACTGGGCTGGGGCGGCTGGTGGTTCTGGGACCCGGTGGAAAACGCCTCGTTTATGCCGTGGCTGGTGGGAACCGCGCTGCTGCACTCCCTGGCGGTGACCGAAAAGCGGGGCAGCTTCCGCGCCTGGACGGTGCTGCTGGCCATCGCCGCCTTCTCTCTGTGCCTGCTGGGCACCTTCCTGGTGCGCTCCGGGGTGCTGGTTTCGGTGCATGCCTTCGCCTCGGATCCGTCACGCGGGCTGTTTATTCTGGTACTGCTGATCGTCGCTATCGGCGGGTCGCTGCTGCTGTACGCCCTGAAGGGCGGCCGGGTGCGCGCGCGGGTGGAACATACGCTGTGGTCGCGCGAGTCGTTCCTGCTTGGCAACAATATCTTGCTGATGGCCGCGATGCTGGTGGTGCTCCTCGGAACGCTGCTGCCGCTGGTGCATAAAGAACTGGGCCTCGGCAGCATCTCCATCGGCGAGCCGTTCTTCAATACCATGTTCACCGCCCTGATGGCGCCGTTTGCGCTGCTGCTGGGGCTGGGACCGCTGATCCGCTGGCGGCGCGATGACGTCGCCAGGCAGATTAAGCGCCTGGTGGTCGCGCTGGTGGTGACGTTGTCACTTTCCCTGACGCTGCCGTGGCTGCTGCAGGACCGTATCACCGCCATGGCGGTCATCGGCCTGATGATGGCCCTGTGGGTGCTGATCTTCGCCCTGATGGAGGTTCACGAACGGGCCACCCATCGCCACGGCTTCTGGCGCGGCCTGCGCACTCTGACCCGCAGCCAGTGGGGGATGGTGCTCGGTCACGTTGGCGTGGCGGTGACCGTTATCGGCATCACCTTTAGCCAGAACTACAGCGTGGAGCGCGATGTACGGATGCGTCCCGGCGACAGCATCGATATCCACCGCTATCACTTTGTGTTTAACGGCGTGCGCAATATCGTCGGCCCCAACTGGACCGGCGGCGAAGGCATTATTGCCGTGACCCGCAACGGCCGCCCGGAAGCGACGCTGTATGCCGAGAAGCGCTTTTACACCGCCAGCCGGATGATGATGACCGAGGCGGCGATCAGCGGCGGGCTGACCCGCGATCTGTACGCCGCGCTGGGGGAAGAGCTGAGCGACGGCAGCTGGGCGGTGCGTCTGTACTATAAACCGTTCGTTCGCTGGATCTGGTACGGCGGGGTGCTGATGGCCCTCGGCGGTCTGTGCTGCATGCTCGACCCGCGCTACCGGATGCGTAAGAAGCTGCAGGAGGCCTCATGAACCGGAAGCTACTGTTTATCCCGCTGGTGCTGTTTCTGGCGCTGGCCGCCGCGCTGTTCTGGCAGCTGATGCGCAACGCCGATGGCGATGACCCGACGACCCTCGAGTCGGCGCTGATTGGCAAACCGCTGCCGGAATTTCGCCTTGAAGCGCTGAATACCCCCGGTCAGACGCTGGACCGGCGCACGCTGATTGACGGCAAGCCGCTGCTGCTTAACGTCTGGGCCACCTGGTGTCCAACCTGTCGCGCCGAGCATCAGTTTCTCAACGGCCTGGCGCAGCAGGGCGTGCGGGTGGTGGGGATGAACTATAAAGATGATCGGCAGAAGGCGATGAGCTGGCTGCAGCGCCTGGGGAACCCGTACATGCTGAGCCTGTACGACGGCAACGGCATGCTTGGCCTGGACCTGGGCGTTTATGGCGCGCCGGAGACGTTTCTCATCGACGGTCAGGGGATCATCCGCTGGCGGCACGCCGGCGACCTGAACGAACGGGTGTGGCGCGAGGAGCTCCAGCCGCTGTGGGATCAATATAACCGGAGGGCGGGCTGATGAGATGTGTAATGGTCATCCTGCTGGCGCTGATGCTGACCGGCCAGGCGTGGGCCGCCATCGACACCTGGCAGTTTAAGGATGAGGCCCAGGAGCAGGCCTTTCGCGAAATCACCTCCCAGCTGCGCTGCCCGAAATGCCAGAACAACAGCATCGCCGACTCAAACGCGATGATTGCCGCTGATATGCGGCAGAAGGTGTACGAGCTGATGCAGCAGGGGAAAACGAAAGGGCAGATCGTTGACTATATGGTGGCCCGCTACGGCAATTTTGTCAGCTACGAGCCGCCGCTGACCGCTGGCACGGTGCTGCTGTGGCTGGGGCCAGGGCTGTTCGTGCTGGCGGGCGCGGGGGTGATTATCGCCCGCGCGCGTCGTCGCGACATCCCTGACGCGGCGCTCAGCGCCGAAGAGCGCCAGCGGCTGGCGGCATTATTGAAAGAAGGAAAAGAACGATGAGCCTGTTGGTGGTTATCGTCGCGCTGCTGCTGGCTGGCGCGCTGGGGCTGCTTTATTACCCTTGGCCGGGCAAAGGGGCGGTGGACCGCGATACTCTCAACCGCGCCCTGTACCAGTCGCGCCTGCAGGAGCTGACGCAGGAACGCGGCGAGGACAACCCGGCGCTGGTCGTCGAGCTGCAGCGCACGCTGCTGACGGATATCCCGCCCCAGACACAGCCTGGCGAACGGCCGCTAAGCCGCTGGGCGCTGCTTCCGGGGGCGCTGCTGCTGGTGGTTCTGAGTCTGGGCCTGTATCTGAAAACCAGCGATATTGGCCAGGTGCTGCTCTGGCAGCAGGCTGAACGGCATTATCCTGCGCTGTTGCAGCAGGTTAAGGACCCGACGGCGGCGCCGCTACGTATGGATGAGCTGGCGGAGCTGCGGCTTGGGCTGCGCAGCCATCTGCAGACTACGCCGAACGATCTCGCCGGCTGGCAGCTGCTTGGGCGGCTGGGCCTGTTGTTGAACGATGGCGAGACGGCGATCGGCGCCTTTGGCCGGGCGCATGCTCTGGCGGCGGATGACCCGGCGGCGGCTTTCGATTACGCCAGCGCGCTGGTGCGGGCGGGGGATAGCGGTCAGGTTCGGATGGGCGAGTTGCTGCTGCGTGACCTGCATCAGCGGCAGCCGACCAGCCTGCCGGTGCTGGAGATGCTGGCCCTGAGCGCGGTGCGTAATGAAGATTACCCCGAAGCCGTGGCAGCCTTGCAGGCGTTACTGGCCCGGCTGCCGGAAGGGGATGTGCGGCGCGAGGCGATCGTCCGCCAGCTGGCGCAAGCGCAGCAGCAGGCGCAGTAACAGCCCGGCGGCGCTGCGCAGGCGCGGGCCAGGGGCATGCCACCAGAAGAGTACGGGCGGCCCTGTTTTTGTAGGCCGGGTCAGGCGCAGCCGCCACCCGGCAAAATAACGGCACAAGAGTGGCTCAACCGCGTAGCCCGGATAAGGCGCCACGCGCCGCCATCCGGGATTTTCCGAGCCGGCGCTACGCTTAGCCGCTAGCGCGTGACGTCTCCTGGTGTCGATCACGCCTGCTGTGTGCCAGAGCGGACGTCGTCATGTTTGTTCAGCTAACACCCGTTGAGCGCTTCATAATGATATCTCTCTGGGGATCTGTCCCAACCTGGAAGATATGTTCACCCACCTCGGTAAACCCAAGCTTACGGTAAAAAGAGATTGCCCTTGGGTTCTGTTCCCAGACACCTAACCAGACAATATCCGATCCCTGTGCCGCAAATTCAGCAAAGCACTTGTGTATCAGCGCTTGCGCAAAACCTTTGCCATGATAAGGTTCATCGATATACAGACACAGGATTTCCCCGGCGTGAATGCTATTTACACAGGGAGGAAATGCTTCCCACCTCAGTTGGGCATACCCTATCAGTTTGCTTTCGTATTCGCAGACTAATGTAATCCAGTCTTCTCTGAGGATTTCTTGCAACTGAATATCTGTTGAATAACTTGCCTGGCAGTGAAGCTCCATATCCTTCTGAGTATTACCCGCTTCAAACGTTTTTCTAAAGGTGCGTTCGGCTAAAATGGCAAGCTCTTCTGCATCAGAGGGACGGGCCCTACGGATTAACATTTATCATTACTCTCAAAAAATAGTCTTACTTTTGCCCGGGTTGACGATAAATATCGGGTCGATTGATTTGCCAGACAAAATCTGGTTGGTTCAATGGGTTATACCCCAGCTTCTGGTATAGCCAGGGCGCGCTAGAGGTTACCAGCATTATCCGTCGCAGGCGTGACATCACGGGATGGGCGTGACAGCATTCAATCAGCCAACGACCAAGACCACTTTTCTGATACTCGTTCAGCACGTAGACGTCGCACAAATAACCAAAAGTGGCATAGTCGGTGACCAGACGGGCGAAGCCGATTTGTCTTGTTCCATCCAGAAGCGCAAAACAAAGGCTGTTCTGGATTGATATTCTGACCGTTTCAGCATCAATGCCCGCAGCCCATGACGATTGCGAGAGGTAATCGTGAATGGCTTCCTGCTGAAAAAAGGCGGGATCGGTTGTGACAGTAAACTGGCCTTGGGTAAAACGCAGATGCTGATTATCCACTAAACGACTCCTTGCAAACTTGCTTTGATGAGACAAGCCCTACAGGCATACCGGGCAACCACTCAGGATGTTTTCTCATGTACTGTCATGATAAATACCAGCGGGCTCTCCCCCTGGTTTTCGTAGAAATGAGGAACGTCCGTTCTGGCCGTTGCCGAACAGCCGGTTTTTACCCGATACAAATGGTCCTTTACCCCCAATGTGAGCGTGCCCGACTGAACATAAAACAGTTCAAGCGTTCCTTCCGTGTGGCCCGGTGAAGCAAACTTTTCCCCCGGCTGCATTTCCCACATCCAGAGCTCGGTCATATCAGGCCCACCCGACCCTGCGAGCAGTCTTGCTCTCCCGCCTTTTTCACCTTCCCACAATTCTGGGATCTCATCTTCAGCAATGAGATGCACAGTCGGTTTGGAACTGACATCCACAAAATCAGCCACCGAAACCCCCATCGCGGTAGCCAGGCGGCATAACAGAGCAATGCTGGGATTGGCCCGGCATCCTTCTATCTCAACCAGCGCTCCCTTGCTGACGCCGGCTCGACGGGAGAGTTCATCGAGGGAGATTTTCTTTTGCTTACGATACTGTTTAATTCGCTGAGATACGGCTTCATTCACCGTGTTGACGATAGAATTTGCATCGGTCATTAAATTGACTTTTTTGGTCATCGGTCATTATCATAGAATAAATTAGTCATTAAAGGATTATCACGTGTTAACCGTCTCTCCGTCAATTGCCCCTGAAATTTATCGTATTGCCCCAGGTTTTCGGGCACTCAGTATCTGCGTAAAAGCTGCGCCAGTGCTTCATCCCGACGCTGGAGAAATCGCGCTGCGGGAAGCCTGTGAAGCCGTTCTGGCCGGCGAACCGGAATGGGCGGGATCTCATCTGGCAGCCTGGGCCGACGTTTTTCAAAAGTTTGGTGCTAAACCTAAACGCACCCCTTGCTCAGCTGATGCGTTACGTAAGCGCGTATTACGTGACGGAACGATGCCCGCGCTCGATCCCATCGTTGATCTTTATAACGCCGTGAGTCTCCGCTACGCCGTACCGGTTGGTGGGGAGAATATCTCTGCCTATCAGGGTTCACCACGTCTGGCTGTGGCAAACGGAACAGAGCCTTTTGATACCGTCAAAGAGGGTGAAACGGCCGTTGAATATCCTTCACAAGGAGAGGTTATCTGGTGTGATGACACCGGCGTGACCTGCCGCCGCTGGAACTGGCGACAGGGAATCAGAACCCGTCTGGGCGTGGACGCTCAGCAAATGTGGTTCATTCTGGAAAGCCTGCCGCAGATGCCGCTGGAAAAACTGCACGAAGCCGGGAAGATGCTGACCGACGGCCTGGAAAAAATGATGCCCGGCCTGTGGTTTGACGTTGCTCTCATCGAAGAACAACAGCAGTAATATCCTTCAGGAGAAACAGGTATGTTTAGCGGTTATCGGCGTTTCCATTAACCCCAATAGCCGCCAGCGGCGTGGATGAAAAGGGGTTCAGCCATATGCTTTCCCGCCGTACAGATGCTCGGGTTGATTCTATGGGCATCCTGGGGTCAACCGCACGCTACGCCTATCTGACCCGGGAGCAGCGCAAGCGCGTAGCCACTCTGGCAAAACAGCATGCCGGGGACATCCCGGTTATGGTCTGTGTGGGATCGGTCCGTATCGACGCCATTCTACATCTGGCTGATGATGCCCAGGCAGCTGGCGCGAATGTCCTGTTACTCCCGGCGGTCAGCTACCAGTCACTCCGTGACGACGAAGTCTTCTCACGCTTCGAGACCGTTACCCGGCACCTGTCTGTACCAGTGTGTATCTCTGAAAATCCGGGCACGACGCATTTTACCTTTACGGACGAACTCCATGGTCGTCTCTCATCACTTAAGGATGTTAGATCGGTCATGTTCCCTGACGAGCTGACAGCTGGCAAAGGAATCATTGATACACTCGCTCAGCTCCCACTAGTCCTGATAGTGAAACGACCTTGGGAAAGGATGTGGTACGAAGCGCCTGGTAAGAAGGTCAAAGGGATTGCCGCTGAAGACGCGGTATTCACTGATCATTTCATCTGGTAGCCTGTCACTCGCACCGTTGGTAACGTGAAGATTCATGGTTAATTTTGGAGTTCGGACGATTTATGCAAGCTATCAGACTATTCACCCTGATTCTGCCATTGTTCCTGGCACTCTGCGCCGGTATACCGGCCAGCGCCAGCACACCTTCAGGCAGCATTTCCTCTGCAAATGCAGCAATTACCACTCATGATAAGAACGGAAACCTCCTGCCGAATGCTCTGCGGATTCAGTATGATGTTGATTCAGATGGCAGAGTTCAGAATGTTAAGATACTGGAATCGACAACGACTCCGGAGTTTGAACATAAAATCATCGAGAAAATGATGAGTAAATGGCGCTTTGAAAAGGGGAAACCGGGAATAGCTAAAAGAGTAGTCGTCATGATCCAACCCAAATCAGCCGGCGGTCCCGCGAATAAGCAGTAAGCACTTTTGAGGATTAGTTGCCTGACGCATCATCTACGCCGGTAAAGTCCCTTGGGTGCCATGAGCAGACCTTTTAAAGGCTCATAGAAAAAACAAGCGGAGTGTTCGCCTGTTAATTTTACATCCTGGCTTTAATTATGGATTATGGAATTCTATATGTTCTGAAAAGGATTTATCCATGAGTGTCCTCTTTCCACCCAGGCTGGCTCCAGGAGATGTTATTGGTGTAACCGCTCCCTCTTCTGGCGTACCTGAACATCTGCATCCCAGACTGGAACTCGCCATAAAAAACCTAAAGAAAAGAGGTTACCAGGTCCGCGAAGGACGCTGCTTACGCTCGCAGCACAAAAATAAAAGCGCCACTAAATTTTCTCGCGTTGAAGAATTAATGTCTTATCTTACTGACCCAGATATAAAAGCTGTTATGCCACCTTGGGGCGGTGATCTGGCGATGGAATTACTTGATTTGATTGATTTTGATCTGTTGTCCCGGTCTAAACCAAAATGGTTTGTGGGCTTTTCAGATCTTAGTACACTTCATTTCCCACTGACGACGATATCGGGCTGGGCTACTTTGCATGGGCCGAACCTCATGGATCTTGGCGCTCAAAAGTTAGATGCCACCACTCAGGCCGTATGGGAAATTCTGGAATCGAATCGGGGAACTGTAATCAAACAGTACTCTTCAACAGCATTTCAAGCGGATGAAAATCAATGGGGAACAGCGTCAGACGGAGGTTTCAATCTGACCCAAAAAACACAGTGGAAACGCCTTGATGGTGTTACATCTTCTCTGACATTTAGCGGGAAACTGATCGGCGGCTGCCTCGAAATAATATCCAGGTTAGCAGGTACACCATTCGGGAATGTGCCCTTGTTCAAGGCGAGCAATAGCCCTCAAGGAATAATCCTCTATTTTGAAAATGTGGAAATGGCTCCCTGTGAATTTACACGCGCATTATTTAGCTTACGATTACAGAGTTGGTTTGATAACTTAAATGGTGTTCTTATCGGCAGAAGTGCTGCACCCGACGTAAGCGACCCGACTAAACATAATTATCTGGATGCCCTTAAAGCCGCTTTTGAGAATATTGCCGTGCCCGTACTGTATGATGTTGATATTGGCCACATACCTCCTCAAATATCCCTGGTCAATGGAGCCGATGCGACGGTATTTTTCGCTGAAAATGGTAGCTGGGTAACTCAGCAGTTGTAGATAAGGCAGTATTAATCACAAAGGCGGGCCTTGCTGTTCTTTTGCACTGAAGATCCGCTCTTAGTTCAGAGCGGATCTTCAGTGCAGTTAACTTTTCCGATTCGTGCAAGGCGCGGACAATGGTCCGGATTAATTTCTGTTAATAAAGAAGCAAGTCGGTCCATATACTCTCCATAATTTGCAAAAAATAAATCAACAAACCTCTGTCAGAATTTCCTTTCTGAACAGGAGGTGTTATGAACAAAATAAACTATCAAATCAAATACATTGAATATTTATTGAGAAAATGCAGAACAATTTTGACTAATGACATTTCATTTCATGCAGACAGGTTAAGAGAAATATCTGGCACATATCCGGATTTACTCAACCCTGTAACGCTTAATGAGAAAATTTGCCATCGCATTTTATTTATCCACAACCCATTTTATACATTGCTTGCTGATAAACTTCTGGTCAGGGAGTATGTTGAGAAACGGACTAACTTAATTAAGCTTATTCCTTTAGTAGGTGTTTATAACAGAGTTGATGATATTGATTTCGACAAACTGCCCTCAAAATTTGTTTTGAAATGCAATCATGATAGTGGTAGCGCGGTCATATGCACGGACAAAACGAATATTGATCCCGCTAAGATTAAAAGCAAATTAAAACTATCTCTTAAAAAGAATATGTATTATACGACCCGAGAATGGCAGTATAAAAACATACCACCCGTGATCCTATGCGAAATGTATCTGGATCTATTTTCCAGTAAACACCGGAATATAACTCCGGAAATGATAAGAATACATTGCTTTCACGGTGTGGCATGTTTTATCGAGGCCGACTTTACTGACAGCGATGGAAACGAATTCATTAACGTTTATGACAGAGCGTGGAATTTACAACCCTTTCAGATGGAATACCCAAACACGCCATTGCCGGTTGATGAACCAGAATCATTTCATAAATCCGTTATTGCCGCCCAGGACTTAGCAAAAGAAATAGACTACTGCCGCGTCGATCTTATGCTAAAAGGAGATGATATCTATTTCAGCGAAATAACATTAAGTCCCAAAAGAGGCAAACTTAAAATCACCCCATCAATTTGGGACGCAAAACTCGGCAGTATGTGGGATCTGTCTGTTGCTAAAACAGGTTCGATCGAGCCTGTGTATTCATGCCCTTAAACAGGCCATGAGAGTTTGAAAAGTGAGCCATTTTCTGGTGTTAAACTATAGCTAACGTCTCCGCCGTGGGCGCACATAATGGCTTTAACTACCGACAACCCTAAACCACAGCCCTCTGGATTAATATTTTTGGCGTATTCTCCTCGTTGAAAAGGCTGGAATAAGGACTTCTGGAGTTCTTCAGGAATTCCAGGTCCTTTGTCCTGAACGATAATAAAATTATCGTTTCCTGTAATACCATTTTTTATTAAAAGCGTTTGTGATGTGGAATATTTCAAGGCATTATCAAAAAGAACGGTGAGGCACTGAATAATGCGTAAGGGATCGCAAACGCAATACTGATGGTTAATCTCAGTGACAATTTTGAAATGCTTTTTATCAAAGTCCGGCCAAAAGGTATCAAGCGCATTTGAAATCGTGGCCTTGAGATCGACTTCACTCAGCATCAAGGAGTATCCTGCTCCTCCTGACGAACTCACGACGCGGAGATCCTCAATTAAGTTGGTCAGACCTTCAGTTTGTTTAAGAAGGTTTCTGAATAACGACGGTTCTGGTTCGAAAACGCCGTCAACCAGTCCCTGAAGCCTCCCACGTAAGATAGTCACCGGCGTCCGGAGTTCATGAGCAATTGCAGCATTCCATAAATTTCGCTGCGCATCCAGCGTCTGTAACTTTTCAGCCATCTCATTAAAGTCATTGACGAGCCTATTCATCTCTCCCAACTTAGAACTGCTGTTAAATGCTCTGGCACTAAGGTTTCCCTGAGAGATTTGTTTCAGGCTGTATGCGACGTCATTCAGTGGGTTGAATATTCTTGCAGACAGCTTTACGGTAAAGAAAAGTGCAACGACCAGACTGGTAATGGACGCCATCAGAATCCACATCCAGTCAAGGAATGTCATAGCATCTTCACTACCTTCGTTCATTCCACCCGGCAGGTAATAAATCAGGAAACTATAAAATAAGTAGGAACCGAGTATTGCAATGGCAATAATAACAAACGTTAACAACAACATATATGTCAAAATCTGACGGCTCAGAATTGTTTCTTTGTTCATTTTTTGTCACCCAACCGGTAGCCTAATCCTCGGATGCTTTCCGGAATGCCCCTCAATCCGGCATGTTCAAGCTTTTTCCGAAGTTTACTCATATGACTGTCTACAGTACGATCCAGCGTGTCTCCCTCAGGTAAACACGCATCGAGTAACTCTTCACGTGAACAGACTTTTCTCGGGTTTCTCGCCAGATAGGTTAAAAGTTTAAACTCAGTGGTGGTTAGTACTGGCGTGGAAACCTCACCTTGTGCAGTGATTTCAACGTAAAACTCATCAGGATAAATCGTTAAAAAAGGCGTTCTTAAAGGCCGTGAATGTGTAGACTCTGCAACCGGTCTGGTTCTGCGAAGCACTGCTTCAACCCTGGCAATAACCTCAGATGGATTGAAGGGTTTTATCACATAGTCGTCAGCCCCGAGCCGTAGCCCCATCAGTTTATCAACGTCTTGATCCAGTGCTGTCACCATGATGACCGGTACATTCGTTTCCTTTCTTAACGTGGTGAGAACATTCCAGCCATCGTACACGGGCAGGTGGATGTCCAATAGCAGGAGATCAGGCTTGTTCAGACGGGTAAGATTGATTGCCTGCTCACCGTCTTCGGCTCTTAAGGTTTTCATACCTGCCTTACGTAAATAGCCTGTCAGTATGGCAGCGATGTCATCATCGTCTTCTGCGACGATAATCAGATTGTTGTTGTTCATATTTTCTTCCACAGTGCTGATGACAACATGCATTTTACCCTGAAAGCACTTTTATCGTCATGCTTAAAGCTCTTTAACTCAATTACAAACATTAATTTTCAATTTGATGTCTTTTGACAGGTACTTTTTGGAAAAGTTCATCAAGAAATTTTCTTAAAATTTTACCAGACTCACTCTCCATATTCACTACACATTTTATAAATAATTAATCAACATCGCTAAGTGATAATCTACAACCAGGTTAAGTGGTGCATGCAATATGTACTTTGTCTAAGGAGTTTTATGGTGCTGACTAAATGTTTTTTCCGGCGCGAGAATTTGATGGCCTCACTTTTATTTTGCATCGTTTCATATGGGTTGCTATCTACCTGGCTTTACCTTGTGCATTCAATTAATGAAAAAGTAGAATCCACATTACCCTCATCTTTACTGATTCGTGTTTTGATAATCATTACAGCATTATCATTTATTATTCAGAAAAAACCTGGAGTTTTTAAAAACTTCATTGCAATAACATTCGGTCTGGTTTTACTGTTTATACACACCATCATTGTATTACATCTGCTTTTGAATACTTTTCCAGATATCTATGATTTTGTTTTTTATTATGAATTTTTTTTAATGCTTTTCTTTTGCGGACTACCTTTATGTTTATGTATAAGAATGGTTTGATATTATGCAATGTCAATATGATACATAACCTCAGGAGTGAGTACACATATCCTCCATAAAACATCCATTCACGATTGACATCATCACGTTACACTTAGCACATGGATTTATGACTGCTCTGTTCTGCTGTCTCGTTTCACTTAGCTGACATAATAAACCAACTGCAGAACCCTTTACACACAGATGTTTAATATAATTTATCATGATTTATAAAGGCAACGACAAACCTATGGCCCCCGGGGTTGCTATCTCACTTAAGAGACTTGCCTGGCGGCACAGAAAGAAATTGTGCATTACTTTCATGCTGGTTATTGCTGAAAACGTTGCATTCCTGCTCTACCCCGTTCTGGCGGGCATGGCGATAAATGCCATCCTGGGCGGACAGACGTCACATGCGGCCCTTTATGGCCTGATGGTTCTGTTCATGTGGTGCATGGGAGCCGCCAGACGTAGTGTCGATACGCGAACGTTTGCACGTATCTACGCAAGTCTTGCTGTGACTGTAGTATTATCCCAGCGAAAATATTCACTTAATCACTCGACTATTGCTGCGAGAGTCACTCTGTCCCGTGAATTTGTAGATTTCTTCGAGTTGCACCTGCCCGTATTGATCACCTCGATCATTTCCCTTTTCGGCGCAGCAATTATGCTGTTATGGATTGAATTCTGGACAGGTATAGTCTGTTTGATCATCGTGGCAATACTGATGTGTTTTGTCTCAAGCTATGCCAGCAAAAATGAGTCATTCTACAGACGGCTGAATAATCGCCTTGAGAAAGAGGTCGATTATGTTAATAAGGCGTCTTTTGGTGCTCTTAAGCGACATTATGACACACTTGCCCGTCTGCGCGTGGTGTTATCCGACAGAGAGGCATGGGGATATTTATCAATAGGCCTTCTGGTTTCTGCTCTCTTTTCCATGACCATTATCAGGATGAGCATGGAATCCGGAATTAATGCCGGACATATTTATTCCGTCATGACCTATATGTGGATGTTTGCAACAAGCCTGGATGACGCACCACAACTTCTTGAGAAATTTTCCCAGCTCAGGGATATCGGTAAACGGGTTTCGACTGACGATGAGACCTCTTTATCAGGAAAACCATGCTGAACTTTTACCCTTTGTATGTTGACTGGAAGTACACCTGATGCCGCACTTTTTCATTGAGCGCCCCATCTTCGCATGGGTTATTGCCCTGTTTATTGTTCTGACGGGACTGTTGTCCATACCTCGTTTACCGGTTGCGCAATACCCTGAAGTTGCGCCACCCGGTATTATCATTTCAGTGAGTTACCCTGGAGCCAGCCCGGAAGTGATGAACACATCCGTCGTGTCTCTGATCGAGCGTGAAATTGCGAGTGTTGACAATTTACTCTATTTTGAATCTTCCAGTGACACGACAGGGATGGCGTCAATTACGGTAACTTTCAAACCCGGCACCGACATCAAACTCGCCCAGATGGATCTGCAAAACAAAATTAAAATTGTGGAATCTCGCCTGCCGCAGTCGGTAAGACAGAATGGGATAAATGTTGAGGCAGCTAATTCCGGTTTTTTAATGATGGTGGGGTTAAAATCGCCAAACGGAGACTATCAGGAAGCTGACTTAAGCGATTATTTTGCAAGGAATGTTACTGATGAACTCCGTCGCGTACCCGGTGTAGGTAAAGTCCAGCTTTTTGGCGGAGAAAAGGCACTCCGCATATGGCTGGATCCGATGAAATTACACAGCTATGGGCTCTCTGTTACGGATGTATTAAGCGCCATCAGTCAACAAAACGTGATTGTTTCACCGGGCAGAACCGGAGATGAACCCGCGACGAGCAGCCAAGAGGTGACCTATCCAATAACGGTAAAAGGGCAGCTCTCTTCGGTTGAAGAATTTCGCAATATCACGATTAAATCACAGGTCTCAGCCGCCCGGGTGACACTGGCAGACGTTGCCCGCGTGGAATCCGGGTTGCAAAGTTACGCATTTGGCATCCGTGAAAATGGCGTGCCTGCAACGGCAGCCGCCATTCAGTTGTCTCCTGGCGCAAATGCGATTAGTACTGCGTCGGGTATCCGCGCGCGGTTAACAGAACTGTCCGGTGTGCTTCCCGAGGGAATGACATTCACCGTGCCTTTCGATACGGCTCCATTTGTAAAGCTATCGATATTGAAGGTAGTTGAGACATTTGTTGAAGCCATGGTTCTGGTCTTTTTCGTGATGCTGCTTTTCCTTCACAAGATACGCTGTACGCTTATTCCTGCGATTGTGGCACCCGTGGCGCTGCTCGGCACATTTACCGTAATGCTATTAAGCGGTTATTCCATCAATATTTTAACCATGTTTGGAATGATACTGGCCATCGGGATTATTGTTGACGATGCTATTGTTGTGGTGGAGAACGTCGAACGACTGATGGAAGACAAAAAAATGTCTCCACAGGATGCAACGCGAGAAGCGATGCGTGAAATTACGCCGGCAATCATTGGTATTACGCTGGTGCTCACTGCGGTGTTTATACCAATGGCCTTTGCCAGCGGTTCTGTGGGTATTATTTATCGACAGTTCAGCATTTCGATGGCGATATCCATTTTACTGTCGGCATTCCTGGCGCTGACGTTAACGCCTGCGCTTTGTGCAACCCTGCTCAAACCACATGGTATTCATCAGGGTAAAAGCAGCGCATTTTCAGCGTGGTTTAACGCTTACTTTCATCGCCTGACTTCGTTTTACGCCACTGGTCTGGGAATTGTACTGAAGCGTACTGGCCGTATGATGATGATCTACGCTGCATTATGTTTGGCATTGTTTGCCGGGCTGTCCACCTTACCATCATCATTTTTACCCGATGAAGATCAGGGTTATTTTATGTCCTCAATCCAGCTTCCTTCTGATGCCACGATGCAGCGGACGCTTAAGGTCGTCGATACATTTGAAGAGGAGATCGCCCATCGGCAGGCGGTAGAAAGTAACATTATGATCCTGGGATTTGGTTTCTCAGGGTCAGGCCAAAATTCGGCCATGGCATTCACCACCCTCAAGGACTGGAAACAACGCAAAGGAACCACGGCACAGGAAGAAGCTGACCATATTCAGTCCCAAATGGCAAACGTGCCGGACGCCGTAACAATGAGTCTGCTGCCTCCGGCCATTTCTGATATGGGAACCTCATCCGGGTTCACTTATTATTTACAGGACAGAGGGGGGAAAGGCTATCAGGCACTCAAAAAGGCGGCCGATGAGCTTATTGTACAGGCAAATCATAATCCTCACCTTGCCGATGTCTATATTGATGGACTTGGTGAGGGAACAAGCCTTTCCCTGCATATCGACAGGGAAAAAGCGGAGGCCATGGGGGTGTCGTTTGATGAAATAAATCAAACCATTTCCGTTGCAGCAGGTTCCAATTATGTTAATGACTATACCAATAATGGTCGGGTTCAACAGGTTATCGTCCAGGCGGACGCGCCATACCGGATGCAGCCCGAACAACTTTTGGCTTTGTCTGTCAAAAACCGTCTGGGGCAGATGCTTCCGTTATCCACTTTTGTGACGCTTTCGTGGAATGTTGCACCGCAGCAACTGATACGCTATCAGGGATATCCTGCCATACGCATAACCGGCAGTGCCGCACAGGGAAAATCGTCAGGTACCGCAATGGAGGCAATGGACAATCTGGCTAAGCACTTACCACCGGGGTTCGCCGGGGAGTGGGCGGGAAGTTCGTTACAGGAAAAAGAGTCTGCATCACAGCTTCCGGGTCTTATTGTGCTCTCGGTACTGGTGGTATTCATGGTGCTGGCTGCTCTATACGAAAGCTGGTCCATTCCCTTCTCGGTCATGCTCGTTGTTCCTCTGGGGCTGCTCGGCGCTGTGCTGGCCGTATCCGTTACGAATATGACGAATGACGTCTTTTTCAAAGTGGGTCTGATAACCCTGATTGGACTTTCCGCCAAGAATGCGATTCTGATTATCGAGTTCGCGAGACAATTGATGAAAGAAGGAAAGAGCCTTATTGACGCGACATTGACGGCTGCAAAGTTACGCTTACGGCCAATTCTGATGACTTCTCTGGCTTTCACATTAGGTGTTGTTCCGCTGATGCTTGCCAGTGGAGCCAGCGACAGCACGCAGCATGCGATTGGTACCGGTGTATTCGGCGGGATGATTAGCGGAACGCTACTGGCCATTTTCTTTGTTCCGGTATTTTTCGTGACGATCACACGATTTACAGGCATGCGAAAATACAGACTGGGGAATAGCCGGAACGGCTAATCTCTGCCCTGTGTTCCGGCCAGTTTAAAGCAGACTTCTTGCTGAACTGGCTGGCATTACATTATCAAGGACATTATGACCATCATTACCACTCAAAGATTAATCATTCGCCATTTTAAGGAAGAGGATGCGGCAGCTCTTTTCGATTACCTCTCTTCACCACGTACTCCTTGCTTTAAGGATGAAAAGTTACATTCACTCGCTGAGGCAGAGGTCGACGTGGCTAAACGAGCCTCTGACCCAACACAGTTTGCCGTTTGTCTAAATGAAACCGATACGTTAATCGGACATCTTTTTGCGGACAATAGCAACGAGCCAGACAGCAATACCTGGTCAGTAGGCTGGCATTTTAATCAACGTTTTGAACATCAGGGATATGCAAGCGAGTCAGTTGCTGCACTGTTTGATTATTTATTTAAAGTAAAAGGCGCCAGACGTTTGTATGCCTGGGTGGAAGATTATAATTACTCCTCTCAAAAACTATGCGAGCGACTACTTATGCGACGTGAAGGATGTTTTAAAGAATTTGTCTCCTTTGAAAACGAGGAGGGTAAGGCAAGGTATGACGACACATACATCTATGCGTTACTGCATAAAGAATGGACGAAGTAGAGGACGAAGAAAAATGTCCGCTCCTCGCTCATGGCGGACCTTTGGCTCAGTTAACAGTTCGCGCCGTGCCAGAAGCGGATCTCGCTTACTGCCAGGTATCAGTATTTACGGGAAGCAGATCAGCCAGGCTAGGGATATCTATTATTGAGTATTGAACTGAAATCGTATGTCTTGGATTTAAAATCGTTTGCGGGTGGGATATAGGCATTGAGCTTTTTACTGATGCTTGATACTCTCAGAGCACAAGCAGCGACCCAACACCATACTATAAAAGCCACAATAACGACGTATAGAGATTTCAAAATCTCTATACCATCACTCTGTGAAGAACTTCTGTATATCTCAGCACCGATATATAATAGCAACGATATTAACACAAAAGGTATTATCCACTTATGGAATTTATGAGGGTATATATTCCCGTTAGTAATTGTGTACATGCCCTGATAACGCAAGACTGCCTTCAAGGACGGAATCAATGACTGTGCATAATCGGAACTCAAGCATATGATTTTATAAGATAAATGCCAATCTCTATGCAGTCCGAACGACTGTAGGCGGAACTGCTGTTCCGCCTTTGCTAACGGATCGGAGATGGGTACAGAAGAGGTTCTAAGCCATTCGACTGCTTTTATCTACTCGGAGGATGAGCGTGAAAAAAAGTCTCTGCGATGAAACTGAATATACTTTTTTGTAATCGCTCCAATGATAGTAAGAATGACTGCGGAAACCACTTGGTTACTAAATAGGTCCTTTATTACCGATATCATAGCTTTTCTCCTGCTTATCTAATTTCTAAAAGAGATAATATTTTATTTTTTAAAAGCTAAAAAATTTGGTTCCTCAATTTTATAGCAACTACAGTTCCTTTCAAAAGATCTCAGTCTAAAGAATACTACTTTCTCCGGCAGCAACTCCATTACCTGTGGTTTAACACGTAGCATAAAGTCATCAATGGAGCTATCCCGTTCCCGAACTTCCGCTCCTCGCTCAAATCAGACCTTCATCCCAGTCAGATTGCCCACGTCGTGCCAGAAGCGTAAGTAAGAACGCCAGAAGCCCGCAAATATTGATGCTTCGTTTCCCCGGGATGCTTACACTTACACTCAAACCAAAAAAAGCCCCTGCGCGAAAGCAGGGGCAAGCCATGTCAGAGCTTATTTTTTATTAGTTAAATACCATCCCGCCGTCGATCAGCAATGACTGACCGGTCATGTAATCAGAATCCGGGCTGGCAAGATAGGAGACGCAGGCGGCGACATCTTCCGGCTCGGACAGACGACCGAGAGTGATGCGTTTGGCGAACTCGGCGGTACCGTAGCCCAGCGGTTTACCGGCGGCTTCGGACACCTGGCGGTCAATTTCGGCCCACATTGGCGTTTTGACAATCCCCGGGCAGTAGCCGTTGACCGTGATGCCCAGCGGCGCGAGGTCGCGAGCGGCGGTCTGGGTTAAGCCGCGTACCGCGAATTTGCTGGAGCTATACACTGCCAGCTCCGGGTTGCCGACGTGGCCGGCCTGGGAACAGGCGTTGATGATTTTCCCGCCGTGCCCCTCTTTCTTAAAGGCCTCGACCGCCGCCTGGATGCCCCAGATCACCCCTTTGACGTTGATGTTGTAGACTTTGTCGACAATCTCCGGGGTGATGGACTCGATCGGCGTGGACGGCGCCACACCGGCGTTATTGACGATGACGTCGAAGCCGCCCAGCGTTTTGCGCGCCTGTTCGACGGCGGCAAACACCTGATCGCGGTCGGAGACATCCACTTTCACCGCCACGGCGTGTCCGCCGGCCTGGTTGATTTCGGAGGCGACCGCTTTGGCGGTGGCATCGTTATAATCGGCAATGGCCACGGCAAATCCATCCTTCACCAGACGAAGGGCGATAGCTTTACCAATCCCCTGGCCAGCGCCGGTAACAAGTGCGACTTTTTTCATTTTCCTTTCCTTATTGTGATGACTTACAGAATCTGACTCAGATGCAGCTGGCCCATCAGCAGCGGGTTATCGCGATAATCCACCGGGATGGCCACCACCGCCGGGCCGTCGACGTCCATCGCGGCGCGCAGGGTCGGCTCCAGCGCCTCGGCGCTTTCCACGGCAAACCCTTTGGCGCCGAAGGACTCGGCATAGGCTTTAAAATCTATCGGCCCGAACTCGACGCCGGACAGGCGCTGATATTTTTTCTCTTCCTGGATGGCCACCATGTTGTAGCCGTTATCGACCCAGATCAGGTGCAGCACGTTGGCTTTCAGGCGGACGGCGGTCTCCAGCTCCATGCTCGACTGCAGGAAGCCGCCGTCGCCGGAGACGGAGACCACTTTGCGCTCAGGATTGACCAGCCAGGCGCCGATGGCCCAGGGCAGGGCGACGCCCATGGTCTGCTGGCCGTTGGAGATCATCACCTGGCGGGCGCGGAAGCTGTACAGGTAGCGGGCGATCCAGATATGGAAGCTGCCCATGTCCACGGTCAGCGTGACGTCGCTGTTGACGATATCCTGCATGGCGCGAACGATGCGCAGCGGATGCAGGGCAAACTGATTCAGCTGCGCGCCGCGGCGGTCCAGCAGCTCGCGCTGGTGCTGGCGGTCGCGGAGGATCTCCGCCGCCTGCGGGGAGAGCACCAGCCGGTGATCGATATTTTGCGCCAGCTTGTTGAGGGTGCCGGCGATATCGCCCACCAGCTCGACATTCGGGGTATAGTTGCGCTCTTCATAGGCGGGCAGCACGTCGATATGCACCAGCGTCGCGTTGCCGCTGTTCCACATCGCCGGTTCATATTCCACCGGGCTGTAGCCTATGCAGATCACCAGGTCGGCGAGCTGCAGCAGACGGTCCCCGGCCTGGTTGTTAAACAGCCCGACCCGACCGGCGAAGCGAGAGAAGTTATCCTGATTCACCGCCCCGGCGGCCTGATAGGTGCTGGTGACCGGAATATGGCTGGCCTCCAGCAAACGGCGCAGCGCCGTACTGTTTTCCGGCTGGCTGGCCATCAGGCCGAGCAGGAAGATCGGGTTCTTCGCCTGAGCGATAAGCTTCGCCACCTGGTCGATGGCGTCATCCGGCGCGGCGCCCATCTGCGGTGCCCGGCTGGCTGGCAGCACTTTACCGCTGACCGGACCATCGACCACATCCTGCGGCAGGCTGACGAACGCGCTGCCCGGGCGACCCTGCTCGGCGGCACGGAAGGCGTTGGAGACCACTTCCGCCAGCGCATCCGGCGCCGTCACCTCGACGGCGTATTTGGTGACCGGGCTGAACATCGCCACCGTATCCATACTCTGATGGACCTGCTTCGCCTTATCGGCGCGTTTCACCGCGCCGCCCAGGGCCACCACCGGGTCACCTTCGCTGTTGGCGGTGGCCATGCCGGTGATCAGATTGGAACAACCCGGACCGGAGGTGACCAGCGCCACGCCCGCTTTGCCGGTAATGCGTCCGACCGCGGCGGCCATAAACGCGGCGTTGGCTTCGTGGCGTACCGGAATAATGCGAATCGAGGAATCCAGCAGTGAGTCGAACACCTTGTCGATTTTGGCGCCGGGGATGCCGAAGATCTGACGTACGCCCTGAGCTTCCAGTTGGCTGACGACGAGATCGGCGCCGTGCGCCCACTGGCGTACCGGATACTGTTTGTCCATGTGAACCCCTTAACTTTCTACGGAACGGATGGCGGCATCGAGATTATCGGGATGCAGATTGGCCTGCAGGAACGCGCTGTCGGCGGGCAGGTCGATCATCAGCTTGTGAATTTCGCCGAAGGTCAACACCCCGTGATCGAGCTGGTAATCCAGCAGGTGACCGCCGCCTTTGCGGTCATCGGTAATAAAGTGCTCGTGATACCCGGCGACGTTGATCCCCTGCATATGCTGCGGGGTACGGAAGCCGACCAGCACCCCTTCGCGCTGGTTAAAGCGGAACACCGGCTGATCGTCGAGGACGTCGGTCATCGCCCGGTACGGCGGCGTCTGGCGCGGCACGGTGCGGGTATGGGCATGGCGGAAATGGCCGTCGATGCGCAGGGCGCAGAACAGGTTGTCAGAGGGAATTTGCTGGTCAATAACGTCGTGCAGTTGCTGGCGGCTCACCGGATGGTCAAAGGTTTTCCGGTACTGCGGCTGGAACCAGGTCATCACCGCGAACGGCGTTTTCTGCTCCGGCTGGGCTTTGCGCGCGCTACCGTCGGCGCGCAGCTGATAAACCTGACTGCTGAAGGCGATCAGCTCCCCGTCCAGCTCATTAAAGGTACCGAGGCCGAAATCGCCGTGTTTCAGCAGGTCCGCGATGGTGGTGCTGCCTTCGTAAACCCCGCTCAGCAGGGCACTCATTAGCGATGTCTGATAGAGCACGCTCTCCGGATGCTGCGCGGAAAACGCCCGTAGGGTTTCGCACAGACTCTCTTCGCAGGTGCATTCAGCAGAGTGATTCATATACCACTTCCTCGTTCAACAAATATAAGAAAGGTTAAATAAATGTTGACCCGATTCAGCTCACAGTTCCAATATAGAAACCATGCTGGTTTGAGACGTTTTCGATATGGAACTTCGTTATCTTCGTTATTTTGTCGCCGTCGCCAGGACGCGGCACTTCACCCAGGCCGCCAAGGAGCTGGGTATTTCACAACCTCCGTTAAGTCAGCAAATTCAGCGGCTTGAGCGAGAGGTGGGGACCCCGCTGTTTCGGCGTTTAACCCGTGGGGTGGAGCTGACGGAAGCGGGAGAGTCGTTCTATGAGGATGCCCGCCAGATCCTCGCCATGAGCGATGCGGCGCTGGAGAAGGCCAAGGGCATTGCGCGCGGGATGAACGGCAGCCTGTCGCTAGGCATTACCAGTTCTGATGCTTTCCATCCGCAAATCTTCACGTTGCTGCATCGTTTTCAGCTCGACCACCCCGGGGTGACCCTGCACCAGATGGAAGACAATATGGCCAATCTGATGACCGCCCTGAGCGAGGCCGAGCTGGATATCGCCTTCGTCCGTCTGCCGTGCGAGAGCAGTAAAGCCTTTAATCTGCGGATTATTGATGAGGAGCCGATGGTCATCGCGTTGCCGCGCGATAACCCGCTGGCGACGCAGCCGACCCTGGCTCTGGAGCAGCTGCGCGACGTGGCGCCGATCCTCTTCCCGCGGGAGGTGGCCCCCGGTCTGTATGAGCTGGTGTACAACAGCTGCCTGCGCGCCGGAATCGACATGGAGCGTGCCTGGCAGTCGTCGCAGATTTCGTCGTCGCTGAGCATGGTCAATGCCGGGTTCGGCTTCGCGCTGGTCCCGCAGTCGATGACCTGCATTCAGCAGCCGAACGTCAGCTATCACCCGCTCAGCGGGGCGCCGCTGAAGACCGACATCGCCATCGCCTGGCGGCGCTTTGAGCGCTCGCGCACGGTGAAACGCTTTCTGGCGATGTTCTGATCTTTGCGGCGCCAGCGGCTTACTGCGCCACCCAGCCGCCATCCATGTTCCACGCGGCGCCGCGCACCTGGGCGGCGGCGTCGCTGCACAGAAACAGCGCCATTTCGCCCAGCTGCTGCGGGGTGACAAACTCCCCGGAGGGCTGTTTTTCCGCCAGCAACTGGGCGCTGGCCTGCTCCGGGTCGACCCCCTCGGCGATGCGCTTATCGATCTGCTGCTGCACCAGCGGGGTCAGCACCCAGCCCGGGCAGATGGCGTTGCAGGTGATGCCGCTGCGCGCGGTTTCCAGGGCCACGGTTTTGGTCAGCCCGACCACCGCGTGCTTGGCGGCGACGTAGGCCGATTTCTCTTTCGACGCCACCAGACCATGCACTGAGGCAATGTTGATGATGCGCCCCCAGTTGCGCTGGCGCATGCCCGGCAGCGCCAGGCGGGTGGTGTGGAAGACGCTGGAGAGGTTAATCGCGATAATATCGTTCCATTTGTCCACCGGAAACTGATCCACCGGGGCGACGTGCTGGATGCCGGCGTTATTGATCACGATATCGACGCCACCGAAGGTGCTTTCGGCATAGTGCATCATCGCCTCGATCTGCCCGACGTCGCGCAGGTCGGCGTCGTGATAGCCGGGGATCTTGCCAAGCGCGGCGACTTCAGCGCGGGCGTGGCTGCTGTCGCCGAAGCCATTGAGTACCACCTGCGCGCCCGCCTGAGCCAGCACTTTGGCGATCCCTAAACCGATGCCGCTGGTGGAGCCGGTGACCAGCGCCGTTTTACCGTGCAAATTCATTTTATTACTCCTTCAATCTGGTATCAGACAATGCCGGTCACATAGAACGTGGCAATGACAAACAGTACCGCGAGGCTTTTGATCACCGTGATGGCGAAAATGCCGCCGTAGGCCTGGCGATGGCTCAGGCCGGTGATCGCCAGCAGGGTGATCACCGCCCCGTTATGCGGCAGGGTGTCCATGCCGCCGCTGGCCATGGCGGCGACGCGGTGCAGGACCTCGAGCGGAATATTGGCGGCGTGGGCGGCGGCGACAAAGGTCTCGGACATCGCCGCCAGCGCGATGCTCATCCCCCCGGAGGCCGAGCCGGTGATCCCGGCCAGCACTGTGACGCTGATCGCCTCGTTTAACAGCGGATTGGGAATGGCCGCGAGGGCTTTCGACAGCACCAGGAAACCCGGCAGGGCGGCGATAACCGCGCCGAATCCGTACTCAGAGGCGGTGTTCATCGCCGCGAGAATAGCGCCGCCGACCGCCGTTCGGCTCCCCTCCGCCAGCCGGCCACGGATATTGCGATAGCCGCAGACCAGCACCAGCACAATGCCGGAGAGCAGCGCCGCCTGCACCGCCCAGATAGCGGTGATTTTCCCTACTTCGGTGACGACAGGCTTCGCCAGACCCGGCAGGGTGAGCTCATGGCTGGCGCCGTACCACTGCGGGATCCAGTGGGTAAACAGCAGATTCAGTACCCCCACTAACAGCAACGGGGCGATAGCGATCAGCGGATGCGGCAGATCGATGTCATCCGGAGTCTCCGGCTCATTTTGCAGGTCGGTCCCATAGCCTTCGCCGCGGGCCTGCGCTTTGCGGCGCTGACGCTCCAGCCACAGCAAACCGAAGATGATAATGAACAGCGAGCCGATAAGCCCCAGCCAGGGGGCCGCCCAGGCGTTGGTGCCGAAGAAGCTGGTAGGAATAATATTCTGGATCTGCGGCGTGCCGGGCAGGGCGTCCATAGTAAACGAGAATGCCCCGAGGGCGACGGTGGCCGGGATCAGCCGTTTGGGGATCCCGCTCTGGCGAAACAGTTCGGCGGCAAAGGGGTAGACGGCAAAGGCCACCACAAACAGCGACACCCCGCCGTAGGTCAGCAGGGCGCACACCAGCACGATCACCGGGATCGCGTGGCGGCGTCCGAGGATGCGGATGGCGGCGGCGACAATCGACCGCGAGAATCCCGACAGCTCAATCAGCTTGCCGAACATGGCGCCCAGCAGAAACACCGGGAAATAGAGCTTCACAAAGCCGACCATTTTTTCCATAAACAGGCCGGTAAAGGCCGGGCCGACCGCGCCCGGGTCGGTGACCAGCACCGCGCCGAGGGCGGCGATCGGCGCAAAGAGGATCACGCTGTATCCACGGTAGGCCGCCAGCATCAGTAACGCCAGTGCGGCCAGGGCAATTATCACACTCATCACGACGTCTCACTCTCATTGTTATTGTAGGGGTACAGAACGCGATACTAGGGCTTCAGGGCATAGCGAAGCTGATGTTCCCGGCGCGACTGGATGCGCTGTTGCCGCGCCTCATCCCAGCGGTAAAAGCCTTGCCCGCTGCGGGCGCCGGTGTTGCCTTGCGCCACCTTCTCCGCCACCAGCGACATCATCTCCGTCCCGCTGGCCAGCTCCGGTAGCAGGTGCTGGCAGATATCCTGGACCGTCGCCAGCCCGGTCATGTCCGCTGCCTCCAGCGGGCCGACCATCGCATAGCGGCGGCCCAGCGAGGCGCGCATCACCTGGTCCACCACCTCGGCAGAGGCAATGCCGCTGTGGACGATATGCAGTGCTTCGCGCAGCAGGGCGAACTGCAGCCGGTTGCCGACAAAGCCCGGCGCGGCGCGATTGAGCACCACCGCTTCCAGCGCGCAGGCGGCGCAAAAGTCGCTCACCTGGCGCGCCAGATGGGGCAGCGTGGCGCTCCCGGGCACCACTTCCACCAGCGGGATCAGGTGCGGCGGATGCCAGAAGTGGGCGATCAGCAGCCGTTCAGGGTGGCGCATGCCCTGCGCCAGCGAGTCCGGCGGCAGGCCGCTGGTGTTGCTGGCGATAATCGCCTCGTCGGCGATCAGCGTTTCCAGTTCGGCATACAGGGCGTGCTTCAGTGGTAGCCGCTCGGGGATCGCTTCTATCAGCAGCGTGGTATCGGCCAGGGCATTCAGCGCCGGGGTGGGGGTCAGACGGGCCAGCACAGCGTCGCGGTCGGCGGGATCCTGCTGGCCGCAGGCCTCCAGCTCGCGCAGGATGGCGCTGGCCACCGCCGGAACCTCGGCGAGACGCTGCGGATCGGTGTCATACAGGCGGACGGCGTGACCGTGACGGGCGAAATGACAGGCGATACCGACGCCCATCAGTCCCGCGCCGAGTACCGCCAGGCGTGGTGTAAACATAGTGGCTCCTGTTAACGTTGAAGGGTCATGGCGATGCCCTGGCCGCCGCCGACGCACAGGGTTGCCAGCCCTTTGCTGGCGCCCCGGCGCTGCATCTCATGCACCAGGCTGACGAGGATCCGGCAGCCGGAGGCGCCGATGGGATGGCCAAGGGCGATGGCGCCGCCGTTGACGTTGACCTTCTCGCTATCCCACTCAAGCAACTGACCGACGGCCAGCGCCTGGACGGCAAAAGCCTCGTTAGCTTCGATAAGATCCACCTCGTCCAGCGTCCAGCCGGCGCGCTGCAGCGCTTTGCGGCAGGCGCTCACCGGGCCGATGCCCATCACCGATGGGTCGACCCCGGCGACCGCCGAGCTGACGATGCGCGCCAGCACCGGTAGCCCGAGCGCGTGCGCTTTATCTACGCGCATCAGCAGGACCGCCGCGGCGCCGTCGTTCAGCGACGAGGCATTCCCGGCAGTGACGCTGCCGTCAGCGGGACGAAACGCCGGGCGCAGCTGGGCCAGCTGCTGCTCGCTGGTCTCCGGGCGTGGTTGCTCATCGTCAGTCACCATTCGCGGCGGCTTTTTGCCCTGCGGGACGCTGACCGGGACGATCTCCTCGCGAAAACGCCCGGCGGCGATGGCGGCCGCCGCTTTGCGCTGGGACCCGGCGGCAAAGGCATCCTGGCGCTCGCGGCTGATGTCGAAGGCATCGGCCAGATTCTCGGCGGTAATGCCCATGTGGTAGTCGTTAAAGGCGTCCCACAGGCCGTCCAGAATCATGCTGTCCTGCAGGCTGGCGTGGCCGAAACGCAGGCCATCGCGGGCGCCGTGCATCAGATAGGGGGCATTGCTCATGCTCTCCTGGCCGCCGGCGATGACGATCTCGGCGTCGCCGCAGCGGATCGCCTGCACCGCCTGCTGAACCGCTTTCAGCCCGGAGCCGCACACCAGATTGACGGTGACCGCCGGGGTGTCCACCGGCAGGCCGGCCCGCAGCGCGGTCTGCCGCGCCGGGTTCTGCCCGCAGCCGGCGGTGAGCACCTGGCCGAAAATCAGTTCGTCGACCGCCGCGGCGGGCAACGGGCAGCGTTCAAGCAGGCTGCGTACCACCGCGGCGCCGAGGTCGACGGCGGAAAGAGGGGCGAAGGCACCGCGAAAGCTGCCGACCGGGGTGCGTACTGCAGCAACAATGGCAATATCGGTCATGGTCTCTCCTTAGCTGAAGCGCATTTCGCGCACATCATCGGCCACGATCAGCCGTCCCGCCGTTTTACGCATCACCTCGTCGGGGCTCACCCCAGGGGCCACTTCGCGCAGGACAAACGCGCCGTCGACAATATCCAGCAGGGCCAGGTCAGTGAGCACCCGGCGAATACAGCCCACGCCGGTGAGCGGCAGAGTGCATTGCGGCAGCAGTTTGGATTCGCCGTTTTTTGAGGCGTGGGTCATCACCACGATGATATTCTGCGCGCCGGCCACCAGGTCCATGGCACCGCCCATCCCCTTGACCATTTTTCCTGGGATCATCCATGAGGCGATGTTGCCGGCGACGTCGACCTCAAAGGCGCCAAGAACGGTCAGGTCGACGTGACCGCCGCGGATCATGGCGAACGACTGAGCGGAGTCGAAGATGGCCGCCCCGGTTTGCGCGGTGACGGTCTGCTTGCCGGCGTTAATCATGTCGGCGTCGATCGTGGCTTCGTCGGGAAATTCGCCCATCCCCAACAGGCCGTTCTCCGACTGGAGCATCACCTCAATACCGGCGGGAATGTAATTGGCCACCAGCGTCGGGATACCGATCCCGAGGTTGACGTAGTCGCCGTCGCGCAGCTCCTGGGCGACGCGCATCGCCATTTGTTCACGGGTCAGCATCTCAGTGCCCTCCGGCGCGCAGGGTGCGCTGTTCAATACGTTTTTCAAATTGCCCGACGATCAGCCGGTCGACATAGATCCCCGGGGTGTGGATGGCGGAGGGCGGCAGTTCGCCCGGCGGCACAATCTCTTCCACCTCCACCACCGTAATACGCCCGGCGGTGGCCATCAGCGGGTTGAAATTCTGCGCGGTATGGCGATAAACCACATTGCCGTACCAGTCGGCTTTCCAGCCTTTGACCAGCGCGAAATCGCCGCGGATCGCCTCTTCAAGGATGTAGTGCCTGCCGTCGAACTGGCGAACCTCTTTGCCTTCGGCGACCGGGGTGCCATAGCCGGTGGCGGTGTAAAAACCGGGGATCCCGGCGCCGCCGGCGCGAATTTTTTCGGCCAGCGTTCCCTGCGGGGTGAGCTCAACCGCCAGCTCGCCGCTCAGCACCAGCTGTTCAAACAGCGCGTTTTCCCCGACGTAAGAGGCCACCACCTTGCTGACCTGGCGCGACGCCAGCAGCATGCCGAGACCGAAGCCGTCGACGCCGCAGTTATTGGAGACCACCGTCAGCCCCTGCACCTGGCGACGCTGCACCTCGGCGATCAAGTTCTCGGGAATGCCGCACAGGCCGAAGCCGCCGGCGAGCAGCGTCATGCCGTCCGTTAACCCTTCCAGCGCCGCTTCATAGCTGGCGACGCGTTTATCCAGTCCTGCCATCTTGTCTCTCCTGCCTTGCGATAGCCTTATCATTGGCGCTGGAGACTGATTTGATAATTTTGAATTTGTGACCCACTCATTTGGAATTTTAATTAATTTCCTGTTAACTAATTTTTTTCAATTAGTTAACAGGAAGAAAAATGAGAATGAGTGTCAAACAGTTACGCGCGTTTTTAGCGGTAGCTCACACTCTGAATTTCGCCCACGCCAGCGAAAGGCTCAATTTGTCGCAGCCAGCCCTCAGTTTGACCATCAAAGGGTTGGAGGAGGCGCTGGGCGGCGCGCTGCTGCAGCGCAGCACCCGCAAAGTGACCCTTACTCAGGAGGGGGAACTCTTTCTGCCGATGGCCCGTCAGTTGCTGGCCGACTGGGATAACGTCGAGGAGGCCATGCGTCAGAGCTTTACCCTGCAGCGGGGTAAAATTTCGGTGGCCGCGATGCCGTCGTTTGCCGCCAACGTCCTGCCGGAGGCGCTGAAGGCCTTTCGCGACCGCTATGCCGGCGTGAACGTCACGGTGCATGACGTGATTAATGAGCAGGTGATCGAGATGGTGCGCGAGGGGCGAGTGGAGATGGGCATTGCCTTCGAGCCATCGCCCACCCACAACCTGCTGTTTACTCCGCTGGCGGTGGACCGCTTCGTGGCGATCGTTCCCCGACAATCCCCGCTGGCGAAGAAAAAGCAGCTCACCTGGCAGGAGCTGTTGACCCTCGATTTTATTACCCTGCAGCGTCCCTCGGCGGTACGCTTGATGCTGGAGGAGGCGCTGGCGCGCAGCGGTCGCCAGCTGGACGTGGCGCTGGAGAGTCACCAGTTGGTGACGGTGGGAAGAATGGTGGCCAGCGGCCTGGGGGGCAGCGCGGTACCGGCGCTGTGTAAAACGCAGATGACCTCCCTGGGGGCCGTCTGCATCCCGCTCAGCGATCCGCCGATTGAGAAGTGCGTCGGCGCGATCCATGCCGGGCATATGCCTCTGTCAAAGGCGGCGCAGGCGCTGCTGGATACGCTGAAAGGGTTCTTGCCGACCTGAGCAGGCGGGAAGGGCAAAAAAAACCGGCCTGCTGGCCGGTTTGACAATCAGATTTTGCAGGCGTCGCCGCAATCGTCATCGGCAACGATCGCCTGCGCTTTTTTGTCCGCTTCTTCCAGACGCTCCGCGTTGCGTTCTTCTGCTTCATCCAGGCCGCTGAAGACCAGGTTGTCGAGATCAATTTCCATAAGTTACCTATCGTTGCTGGTTTTTAATCAGCGTCAAGTATAGGGCAAAACCGCCAGCGGATGTAGCCGCTCTCCGCGCCGAACGCACAGAGCGTTAAGTCGCTGAGCGCCAGGCTTCCCCTACCATAAATAACCGTTGACAGACTGGCGTTGGCTTTATTAATCACCAGGCAGAATGATTTCCTGTGTATATATTAAATGAAAGGACAACGAAGGAGTAATTAAGCGTTGACGAAAAGCTTTTATGTTAATATGCCCGCGATTATGGATGAATCTATGGATCTTAATCAATGGAACATACTGTTGCAGGCGCCATCAAAGAATGGCGTAAACATAATAAAGTGATCGGTCAGGTCAAAATAAACTATAAAAAATTTTTACGAAAATGCAGAGAGCTCTCGCTCGCAGGAGGTAAATACAGAGAATATCAAGAACTTTGTGCAAAATATCAGTGCGCGCGGTTGACCGCCGTGACCAAAGGGCTGGTGCCTTTCGAGGATAAACCGTTTAAAGCGTATCTCAATAAACGGCTGTCAAAACGACGCAAGCTGGATATTGCCCACGGTTCACTGAATTTTATTGAGAAAACGTTTCACCCTGATGTCCTGCCGCAGCTGTACAATGTGGCGGATTTTGGTCGCGCGATGTTCTCTATTCCTTTGAAAAATGGCGATAATCTTGACGTTAAGCTGTTGGCGTCGCCGTTTCAGGAGGAGGGGGAGTTGATGCTGCAGCTGTTTCTCGGTGACCGGCGTGTCTATAGCGTCTGTTTTTCCTGTACCGACGATGGCCGCGCCTATATTGGCGGCATCCAGGGCGGGAAAGATATCACCAATGACGAAGTGAAGGTGCTGACTAAAGAGCTGCATGGCACGCGGCCGAAAAATATCATCATGAGCGTGCTGTATGGTTTCCTGCGTTATTTCAGCATCACCACGGTCTACGCGATCGATTCAGATTACCACGTGAAAAGCGATCTGGTGAAAGCCAGTTATTCATCGCTGTGGCTGGAAATGGGCGGTGAGAAACAGGCTCGCGGCTGGTATAAATTACCGGCGCAAGAGATCAAAAAAAGTATTGAAGAGGTGAAAAGTAAGCACCGCAGCCAGTTTATTAAGCGCGAAGGTGTCAAAGAGTTGATTCAGCTCGATATGGCGAACGCCCTGCAGCACATTACGTTGCGAGCACGGGTGAATTAACGCCTCTCATACGCCAGCCGGGCTGCAGGGGGCTGCTGTCCGGCTGGCGATTTCCTCTCTCCCCAGGTGGCTGTGCCGTAGGTTACTGCCCGCTCTCGCCGATTGGCGGTGACGCGGAGGCGGTGAGCAGCGGAGCGCTGCGCCACCATACCATCAGGGCGACAATCGCGATAACGCTCAGCACGCCGAAGGCGGTGGCATAGGAGTAGTGCCCGGCGATAGACCCGGTTAACGCCGGACTCATTGCCGCCCCGGCGCCCTGCATCAGCATCACCACGCTCTGTCCAGCGTTAACGTGCCCACTGCCGCGCAGCAACGAGACGATAAAGCTGGGCACCGCCACCCCCAAAATCCCTGCCGCCAGGCCATCAAGAATTTGCACCGGGACCATCATCGCCGGGGCGTCGCTGGACGCCGCCAGCGCCGCGCGGATAGGCATGATCAGCAGCGCCAGCAGGATGCATCGCCAGTAACCGTATTTGTCGATGCTGCCGGCGACCCGGATGGCCACCGGGATCATCACCACCTGCGAAATAATCACCGTGGCGGCAGCAAACAGTCCGGGATTGAGGTGTCCGGGCGCGGCGGCGATCCGCATGCTCAGCATCGGCAACAGCGCGGCATTGGCGAGATGGAACAGCATCAGGGTCACGCCGGCGATCAGCAGCGGCGTATGGCGGAACAGGATGGCAAACCCCGGCAGGGAGGGCGTGGATGCCGCTTCGATGCCGCGGGCGGCGTCATCGTCGATATCGCCGCCGCGGATCGCCAGCAGGGCGACCAGGGTAAGCAGCGTGGTACAGGCCATCAGAATGAAAATGCCGCCGATGCCCCAGTACCAGGCGATAGCCCCGGCCATTAGCGCGGTGAAGAAAT
Organism: Klebsiella sp. D-Nf1; assembly: GCF_002810515.1. Classification (NCBI taxonomy): domain Bacteria; kingdom Pseudomonadati; phylum Pseudomonadota; class Gammaproteobacteria; order Enterobacterales; family Enterobacteriaceae; genus Klebsiella; species Klebsiella sp. D-Nf1. The sequence continues at coordinate 1,455,457 of NZ_PIOK01000001.1, read as the reverse complement.
TTCCCGCGTGGTTGAAGGCTTCGTTTTTCCCCATCTGGGCGCTAAAGCCGCGCTGTCTGGCAAGACCGAGGGTAATCCCGGCGATCAGCGGTCCGACAAAGGCCGCGCAGATACCGCTGGCGACTTGCGAGAGGGCGACCACGCTGGTCTTCTGACTAAACCAGAGCAGCAGGGTGGTGAAGGTGATCGCCAGGCAGACTCCGGCCAGCAGCAAGCGCTTATGCCGCGAGCTGTCGGTGATGAAGCCGGCGGGCAGGGTCGCCAGCAGGCCGGCGATACCGCCGACGGACATCAGCAGGCCAATGTCCTCCGCCTGCCAGTGACGCTGGGTGAGAAAGATCCCCAGAAACGGGCCGAGGCCGTCGCGCACGTCGGCAATAAAAAAGCTGGTCAGACATAAAGCCCGCAGAGAACGAAGCGACATTTTCTACCTTTAGCATGCGCGATCTGCGCGTCGGAATGGCCGGGTCGTGGTTACCGGATGCCTTCATCCTTTATCGCACAGTTCGATGAAACAAAAATGTCCCGCGCTCGTCGGGTACCGTGGCTATGCAACATACCCGCTTGCGGCGGCTTTCGCCAGAGGCGTACGAAAGTTCTGTAGCGGCGCAACCGCGACCTTGTCAGGGTCACGCCTCAGGAGGATCAACCTCCCCGGCTTTGACGATCTGCAGGGCGGCGGGGCTCGCCACGGTGCCGCTGGCAGTAATAAACCCCGGATGGACGGCCTCGCCGCTGGCGCTGTCCACCAATGCAATATGCGGCGCGCTGTGCAGCACGTGCTGGTGGCCCCATTCCATCAGGGCGAACAGCACCAGCGCCAGGCTACGGCTTTTATCGGTCAGAACATATTCATACCGTTCGCGGGAGCCGGCTTCCCGGTAAGGCACTTTGCTGAGCAATCCCGTTTCGGTCATGGTTTTTAACCGGGTGGTGAGCGTCTGGCGGGTGATATGGGTGTGCGACAGCATCGTTTCAAAGCGCGTCACGCCGTAAAACGCTTCGCGGAGGATCAACAGCACCCAACGGTCGCCGAGGATTTTCGCCCCTTCCGCCAGGCCGCACAGCGCCGGGTCGAGGTAGGGCAGTGATTTATTTTTTGACATCGCGAGATTGACCTTCTACTCTGAGTTTTAATTTTAGACCTAGATGCTAAGGAGAATAGCGTGCCATTTGTTAACGTGCAAACCATTAAAGGGATCATGACCGCGGAACAGAAAAGTGAGCTGCTGCGACGGATGACCGATCTGCTGGTGGAGATTGAGGGGCAGGGCGATCCGCAGTTCCGCCAGTCCGTCTGGATCCGCATTGACGAACATGACCCGGAGCAGTGGAGTCTGGGGGGCGTCCAGCCGACGGCCGCGATGATCGCGGCGAAATTTGCCGCCGCGCGGCGCGACGGATCCCCGGAATAAAACGGGCGGCGAAGCCCGGCCCGGCGATCTGACGCAGAAGAGGGGCCAGATCGCCGGGTGATATTGCGATTCGCTATGGTGCAAAAGCGCATTTTGCGGCTAAGGTAACGGTCAGGGAACCCAACAAACAGGGCGCGATGCCAGACGGCCAGCCTGGCGCCACTCTCAAACCGGTGAAAACAACGGATGTCTACAGAACACATGCTGCCGCTGGCGGTGCAGAACAAAAATATCCTTCGCCTGGCTGCCGCTCAGGCGCTGGCCGGCGCCAACTCGGTGGTCTTCTACGCCACCGGCGCGATTGTGGGTAACGCGATTGCCCCCAGCCCGTCGCTGGCCACGCTGCCGATCACCCTGTTTGTGCTGGGGATGGCGGCCTCCATTCTGCCTTTCGGCGCGCTGGCGCGAACGCGGGGCCGCAAAGCGGCGTTCAGGCTTGGCACCGGCGCCGGGATGGTGACCGGACTGGCGGCCGCCCTGGCGGTAGTGCTGAATTCTTTTCTGCTGTTTTGTCTCGCCGCGATGCTCGGCGGCGCCTATGCCGCCGTGGCGCTCAGTTTTCGTTTTGCCGCCACCGACGGCGTCGCCCCGGCGCGCCGGGCTCGCGCGCTGTCGCTGGTGATGGGCGGCGGTGTGGCCGCCGGGATCATTGGCCCGATGCTGGTCACCGGCACCATGCACCTTTGGCCGGCACATACCTTCGCCGTCACCTTCCTCGCTCAGGCGCTGGTTGCAGTGCTGGCCGCCTTTCTGTTGAGAGGGGTGACGCCGGCGGAGCCCACCGCGGCCAGCGTGCGCGGAGGGCGACCGCTGCGCGAGATTGTCCGCCAGCCGGGTTTTGCCACCACGGTATTCAGCGGCGCGGTGGCCTATATGGTGATGAATTTTCTGATGACCGCCGCGCCGCTCTCCATGCATATGCACGGCCTTTCCCAGCAGGCCGCTAACCTCGGGATCCAGTGGCATGTGATGGCGATGTACGGCCCGGGATTTTTCACCGGCCGGCTGATCCAGCGCTTCGGCGCAGTGCGAATGGCGGCGGCGGGATTGCTGATCACCGCCGCGTCGGTGGCGGTCGGCCTGAGCGGTCTCGGCGTGTATCATTACTGGCTGTCGCTGATTTTGCTCGGCATCGGCTGGAACTTTGGCTTCACCGGGGCTTCGGCGAAAATCATCGATTTCCACCGCCCGGAAGAGAAGACCCAGGTTCAGTCGCTCAACGATTTTCTGGTCTTCGGCGTGATGATTGTGGGGTCGTTTTCGTCCGGGGTTCTGCTCAACGCCTTCGGCTGGAGCGCCGTGCTGTGGGGCTCCCTGGTACCGGTTGGGGTGGCGTTGTTGACCCTGCTGCTGCGCCCCCTATCCCCACCCCGCGCTTAGCGCCTGGCCTGCCGCTACGCAGGCCGTCTTTTGCTTTTTTCAGCTATGCATTGCTGAAATTCATCTAACCCCGCGCGCGTAAAAACGTCACAGACGCTACATGCTGTAGTAATCTCTACAACATGACAATGCATCTCTTGATCCTTAACCTGACGACGTCTCAAGCCACGCTGCGCATGCGTGTCTGGCGAACCCTGAAGCAGAGCGGGGCGGCGGTCCTGCGTGACGGGGTCTATCTGCTGCCCGACGTGCGCCAGGGCTATGACACTTTCCTCAGCACCTGCCAGGCGATCCGCGCGGAAGGGGGGACCGGGTATGTTTTCACGATTGAGGCGGCGGAAGAAGAGGCGCTCAGGCCGCTATTCGATCGCCGCGAACAGTACGACGCGCTGTTGCAGGATCTGCAGGCGCTGCAGGGGACGTTATCCGCCGACGAACTGGCGGCTCAGCTCAAACAGCTGCGTAAAATTCAGCGTGACTATCGACGGATCGAGGCCATTGATTTCTTTTCGGGGGCCGCCCGGGAGCAAGCCGCTGAGCGACTGGCCACTATCGAGCAGGCGATTAATCAGCGGCTATCGCCGAACGAGCCGCAGTCGGTAGCGGGCGAACTGAGCCTGCTGGACAGAGGCGCCTTTCGCGGCCGGCTGTGGGCCACCCGCCGACGCCCGTGGGTCGATCGTCTGGCCAGCGCCTGGCTTATCCGGCGCTTTATTGACGACGAGGCGCGGTTCCTGTGGCTGGCCGCGCCCGAGACCTGTCCGGCGACGGCGGTCGGTTTTGATTTTGACGGCGCGCCATTCAGCCATGTTGGCACGCTGGTGACCTTCGAAGTGCTGGTCCGGCGCTTTGCGCTGGAGGCGGTGATCCCCGACAGTCTGGGGCGGTTGATCCACTTTCTGGACGTCGGTGGGGTACCGACCCCGGAGGCGGCGGGCGTGGAGAGTGTTCTTGCAGGGCTGCGGGAAACCATTACGGACGATGACCAACTGCTGGCGACAGCTTGCTCGCTGTTCGACGGCTTACTGAGGTCCTGTGAAATGAGGTCTGGCAATCATGAGCAAAACGGTCGTTCTTCCGCAGACTGACAGTCCTTCCATCGTCGCTTCCGTCTCCTTCTGGCAGGCATTTCGCTTTTGGCTCAAGCTTGGCTTCATCAGCTTCGGCGGGCCTGCCGGGCAGATCGCCATGATGCACCAGGAGCTGGTGGATAACCGACGCTGGATATCGGAAGGGCGATTCCTGCATGCGCTCAATTTTTGTATGGTACTGCCCGGCCCGGAGGCCCAGCAGCTGGCGACCTATATCGGCTGGCTGATGCATAAAACCTGGGGAGGCGTCATCGCCGGGGTGCTGTTTATTTTGCCCTCGCTGGTGTTACTCATCGCGCTGGCGTGGATCTACCTCGTCTGGGGAGATGTCGCGGTGGTGGCGGGGATTTTTTATGGCATCAAACCCGCCGTGGCGGCGATAGTATTGCAGGCGGCGCACCGCATCGGCTCGCGGGCGCTGAAAAATGGTGCCTACTGGGCTATCGCCGCCGCTGCCTTTGTCGCTATTTTTGCGCTGAACGTTCCTTTTCCGCTGATCGTCCTCGCCGCGGCGATAGTGGGTTTTATCGGCGGACGGTTGGCGCCGGCGATATTCGGCAAAGCGGACGCCCACCGTGCGCAGAGTCACCCTGGCGGAGCCGCCATCATTGATGACACGACGCCGATCCCGGCCCATGCCATTTTCAGCTGGCGGCGTACCTCTCAGGTGCTGATCGCCGGGATGCTGCTGTGGCTGGTGCCGATGGCCGCCCTGACGCTAATGCTGGGCTGGGCGCATCCGCTGACCCAGATGAGCTGGTTCTTTACCAAAGCCGCGCTGATGACCTTTGGCGGGGCATATGCCGTCTTACCTTATGTTTACCAGGGGGCGGTGACCCACTATGGCTGGCTGACGGCAGGGCAGATGATGGACGGCCTCGCCCTTGGGGAATCGACCCCCGGACCGTTGATCATGGTGGTGACCTTTGTCGGGTTTGTCGGCGGCTACACCAAAGCGGTGTTGGGCGTCGATGATGTGTTGCTGGGGGGCATCGCGGCGGCGTGCCTGGTGACATGGTTTACTTTTTTACCCTCGTTTATCTTTATTCTCGCCGGCGGGCCGTTTATTGAAACGACCCATAATAAGGTGGGATTTACCGCGCCGTTGACCGCCATCACTGCCGCGGTGGTGGGCGTTATCCTGAATCTGGCGCTGTTTTTTATCTGGCATAGCGTCTGGGGGCCATCCGGTTTCGACCCGTGGTCCGCAGCCATTGCTCTGGGCGCCGCCGGGCTGCTGTTTCGCTATAAGTGGAAGCTGACCTGGGTACTAGCCGCCGCCGCCGCGGTGGGGCTTATCGTCCATATGGTGGGACTGTCCGGCGCAGGATAAGGTCGGCGTTGGGCTGAGAGAAACGTGGCCAGATGGGGGATTGGGGAGGGAGGCCAGTGCCTGAGCAGGCCCTGGCCGGATGGGTGGCAATTATTTATCTACGGGAGGCTCCTCCGCGAGATGCAGTTGACAATATTGCTCAACGCCCGCCTTCAGCATGTTAATAATCACCAGCAGCGTGGGTAAGTAAGGCACCAGTTTAACTAACAGCGAACTGATGGGTTCATCAATCAGCGCCAGCAGGGTATCCACTTTCTTTTTCCAGGTGGTGTTATATTCCACACAAAAATTTTTAATATCGGTTGGCTGCGCTGTACTGGCAATCTTTTCGAGTTCCTCGATGGCGTTGAGGGCCGCTTTTATTTTCTCAATGTCGATTTGTTGAGTCATACTAGCCTCGCGGTAATCGGAAAATTAACTCATTATTTAAATGGATTAAATAACAGCCACGGTAAGGTGTCATCGTACAGCGCTTTCACTGGCACCACGGATAAGTGGAAATGTTTATCGTGCGGGCTGACGCCATGGTAATCCCGCCATACCCAAGGCTGAACAGAAGCGCTAATGATCCGTTTGTTCCAGATAATATATTTAATTCGTTTGTCTTTGCTGGCGACCAACGCATCGACAATCGCCTGAGCATCACATTTATTTTGAGGATCGTGGGTAATATCGATAGCCGTTACCACACCAATATTTCCATCTATCACCTGCGGATTATGATCCGAGTTGGTGTGGGCATGATGTTCATCACCAATGGTGCCATCGCTGTCCTTGTTGCGATGCGGAGCATATTGATTAATCTGATCTCTGAGTATCAGCAGACTCTTTGCGACACGCCATACCATGTTATTTACCCTCCGGATTGAAACAGGGGTTTGAGCTGACCGGCTCTGCGCCATGAACCACGTCCTGATGAACCGGAGAAGGGGGGGCAGGATCGGCTACTGGATCCGCTTTCTCGCTGCTGACTTGTTGCTTTTTCAGGTTTTTCACTTGCAACAGATAATTAAGAATGACGTTCCAGAACGCCGATCCGCCGCTTGCCATCAGGCCAATACATAATGTCATTAGGTCCGGATGTTTAATGGCCGAGAAACTGCCGGCGACGAAAGGTTGGGTCAAAAACGCCGTCAGAATACCGGCAACCACCGCTAATATCTGCAGGGCAGATTTGCGTCGTCCTTCGATGACCGGATCCTGATTTTCCAGATTAAGCCAGGGAAAATACCCTTTGATTATTTCTACCAGTCTTTCCGAGGCGATACTGATGGCGATCAGCATCGTAATGATGTTTTCAAGTTGCGAAGAAATGGCATCGCTCATATTATCCTCACTATTGCTGTGTTGAATAAAAATAATTTACAACGTTTTTATCATGTGCTTAATTCATAGGGGAAAATTCATGTCGACTCATTTTACGGTCATTTTTGTCGGGCGCGTAATAAACAATCCGCCAAAGCGTGTTCGGAATAGCTATTTAATCCGGCACGAAAACTGAACCGCGGAATTAACCCGCGATAATAAATTTATCGTCGCTTTTTTGATGAGTATAACGGAGGAAACAGAGACGCCACTCATTCATATGAATGAGTGGCGTAAAAAAACTCGCCGCGCGGACAGGAGGAAGAGAAGCGGGCCAGCGACCGGTTAGCGCGCCCCGGAATGGGTCGCTCAGGTCGTGGGGGTTTCGCGGGTGGCCAGTGCCAGCGGGTTGCTGTCCAGCTCCAGCTGGTCGCGCAGCGCCCAGCCGCGCAGCTTGCCGGGGTTAAGCAATCCCGCTGGGTCGAGAGACTGTTTCACCGCCACGACGTCGGGGCGAATTACGCCCTGTTTGCCGTCCTCAACCTGCAGCACGTGGGGATTGTTAATCTTGACGTCGTTGTCGCGAAATATCTGCATGATGGCGTTGAGCCGCGCGGGCGTGGTATAGCGTACCAGCTGCAGACCGCTGGCGGTGACGTTGCCCTCGATATCGCGCAGGAATTCAATATGGGAAATCACCTCCCCGGCGAAGTGCTGCTCCATCTGTAAAATTTGCTGCGGATAGCGCAGCGGATCAAACGCCGTCTGGAGATAAGTCAGCGTATTGTCCACCTTGAGCGCATGCAGGGTGGTGTGGTTCCAGCAGTATTCCATTAACGAGGCGTTTTGCGTCCGGGCCTCGTCGCTGGCCTGACGAATGGCGTTGCTCCCGCGATGGCGCTGTAACAGGCTGGCGCAGAGTCCTTCGCTCTCCTCGGCGATCAGGCTGATAACCGCATGCTGCCCGATGCGGTAACGATCGTTGAGGTGGCTAAAGTAGTCGGCGATCGGCGTGGCCAGCAGCGCGACCTGACGTTTCACCAGCCCCGGCGAGCGGACGCAGGCGTTGGCATAGTTCAGCGCATCAGTGAAATCGTCAAACACGTCCAGGCGTTCTATCCACTGGTGCACGGGCGCCAGCGCCAGCTCAACCTCCAGAATGATGCCGTTGGTGCCGTAGGCATGATGCAGCAGCAGCGCTTCGGGAGCCGGGACGGTCAGTACGCGGGGGACCGGCTCGACGGTCATCACTTTGACGCTGAGCACATTGCCGGGCGCCGCCAGCGGCCCATAGTTGATGGAGCCGATGCCGCCGAACCCGCCACCGTAGAGGCCGCCCAGGCTCGCCAGTCGGTAGGTCGACGGCATGCAGCGCAGCTCCCATCCCGTTGGGCGGGCGGCGGTTTCGATGTCTGCCAGACGAATGCCGGCCTGGGCGCGTACCGTGCCGTTGCCGAGGGCGACGATCTGGTTGAGTCCGGTCATATCGACCAGCAGCCCGCCTTCGAGGGGGACCAGTTGGCCATAGTTGCCGGTGGCGCTGCCGCGCAGGGTCAGCGGCAGCTGGTGCTGCGCGCAGGCGGCGACCAGCTGGCGCAGCTCCTCTTCGTCGCGTGGGCGAACCACCGCGTCCGCCTGTTTCCCCGCCAGTTGCTCAGTGAGTACCGGACTGAACCAGTGAAAATCGCGGGAAAGCCGTTTGATCTTCGCCGGCTGTAAGGTCCACTCCAGCGTCGGGAGTGCCTGCTGGATCGCCGCGACCGCGTGTTGACGCTGCTCATCAGTCATCATTTTTCTTCCTGTTCGTCAGCAAAACATTAATGAGATTGCACGGCTTCGCTTTCATGCCAGGCGCTGAGCGCCCGGCGCGAAACCCAGGACATCACGCCAAACAGCGCGATCCCGGCGAGAGAGATCAGCAGCAGCGCGGCAAACATCAGCGGAATATCCAGCTGGTAGCCAGCCTGCAGGATCTGATAGGCCAGACCGGTATTGGTCCCGCCGGTCCCGGCGACAAACTCCGCCACCACCGCGCCAATCAGCGACAGCCCACTGGAAATACGCAGCGCGCCGAAGAAATAGGGCAGCGCCGAGGGGATACGCAACCGCACCAGCGTTTGCCAGCGGCTGGCGTGATTGAGGCGAAAGTAGCTCAGCAGGCCGGGGGAGACGCTGCGCAGTCCCTGAGTGGTATTGGAGATGATGGGAAACACCGCCATCAGGGTGGCGCACACCACCAGCGAGAGCGTGGCATCCTTTACCCAGATGATGATCAGCGGGGCGATGGCGACAATCGGCGTCACCTGCAAAAACACGATATACGGAAACAGGGCGGTTTCCACAAAGCGGTTCTGCACCAGGATAAACGCCACCGCGGCGCCAATGACAATCGACAGCAGAAACGAGATCAGGGTGATCTTGAGGGTGAACAGCAGCGCCAGCAGCAGCGGCGTGAGATGCGTCCACAGGCTTTCCAGCATCACCAGCGGCGACGGCACCAGAAAGGCCGGGATGCGGAAATAGCTCACCGCGCCCTGCCACAGGAGCACCACCGCCACCGCGACGAGGGTCGGATAGAGAATTTTGAGAAAACGCGGATGCTGGACCCACGGCGTTGAGATTGTGTTTTTCATATTATGACTCCATGCCGGACTGGCTGGCCTGCAACAGACTGTCCTGCAGCTGACGGGCATACAGGGAAAAGGCCGGACTGACGCGGAACGCCTCGCTGCGCGGGAACGGCTCCCGGATGGCGATATCTTCGACCACCCGTCCGGGACGGGCCGCCATCATGATCACCCGCTGTGAGAGAAACACCGCTTCGTGGATCGAGTGGGTGACGAACACCACCGTCAGGTTCTGCTCCTGCCAGAGACGCAGCAGGTCGCTGTCGAGTTTGTTACGCGTAATTTCATCGAGTGCGCCGAAGGGCTCATCCATCAGCAGCAGCTTTGGCCGGGTGACCAGGCCGCGGGCGATGGAGACGCGCATTTGCATGCCGCCGGAGAGTTCGCGCGGCAGGACGTCGGCGAATTTGCCCAGCCCCACCAGCTCAAGGACTTCACTCACCCGGGTATTACCTTCCGCGCGCGGCACGCCGGCCAGATCCAGCGGCAACCTGACGTTATTGCGCACGCTGCTCCACGGCATCAGGGTGGCTTCCTGGAAGACGAACGAGAGCGGATGCTGGGCTTTCTCCCGGCTATCGCGCCGCCACAGCATCAGCTTGCCGTCGCTGGGCTCCACCAGGCCGGCGACCATCTTCAGCAGCGTACTCTTCCCGCAGCCGGACGGGCCGAGCAGGGTAATAAACTCCCCCTGATTGATGGTCAGGTTAACGGGCAGCAGCGCCCGGGTACCGTTGCTGTAGATCTTCTCCGCCGACAGCACCTCGATGGCCGGGGTGGCAGAGGCGGGCGTAAAGCGGGTGTCGCTCATCACGGTCAGTTTCGGGGCGGTATTCATGGCATCACTCCGGCGTCTTTGACCATCTCCAGGGTGTAAGTCTGCTCAAACGGCACCTTGCTGGCGTCGATCAGTTTGTTTTTCACCAGCATGTCCCAGGTTTTCTTCAGCCGCGGCTCGGTGATGATGCCGATGCCGCCGGTCTTAGCATCGCCGCCGGTCACCAGCTGGTACTGCTTCATCTGGGCAATACCAAAGGCGATCTGCTCGGCGCCCATTTGCGGATTTGCTTTACCGATCAGGCTGTTGCCGGGGGCGGGATCCTGCAGGTAGCTTTTCCAGCCCTCCATTGAGGCTTTGACGAAGGCCGCCACCGCAGCCGGACGTTTGCGGATGGTGTCCGCCATACAGATAATCGAGTTGCCGTAGGGCGGGTAGCCCCAGTCGCTGAGCGGATAGACATAGAACGGCTGCCCGCCTTTGGCGACGGAGAACGGCTCGGAGGTCACGTAGCCCTGCTGCACCAGATTTTTATCGGCGAGGAACGGCTGGACGTTAAAGGTATAGGGGCGCACTTTGCTGCCAGCCAGACCCAGCTCGCTCTTCGCCCACGGCCAGAAAGAGGTATAGGCCTCGGTGGCGAGCAGGAAGGTTTTGTCTTTAAGCTCCGCCGGGTTCTCCACTTTGTCATGGGTGATAAACACCGTCGGCGAGTGCTGGAACACGGTAGCGACGGTCACCGCATGCACCCCGGCCTGCCAGGTCTCCAGCGCCTGACCATTGTCGCCAAGGGTACAATCCGCCTGACCGGCCGCCATCAACTGCATGACGTTGATCTGCGGGCCGCCCATTTTAATCTCGACGTCGAGACCGGCGTGCTGATACAGCCCGGTGGCCTGGGCCTGGTAAAACCCGCCGTGCTCAGCCTGGGCATACCAGTTGGTGAGAAACGTAAACTTCTCCGCCGCGAAGCCGGAGGCTGAGGTGGCGAGGGCGGCCACGGTCAGCAGGGTAAAAACGGGCGTCGATCTGGTATTCATCATGGCTCCTTGGATTCAGCAGCGAAAGAGGGGGGGAGGGACTGAACAAAGCCGTGCCAGTGCTGTTTGCCCCAGGTCGGTTCGCGACGTTCGACCCAGGCCATGCGGTGGATCTCGATGATCGCTTGCGCCCAGCTGGCGGCGAGGGAGTCGAGAAGCCCTTCGCCTTGCTCCCGCGTCGCCGGGGTCGGGTCGCCAATCACCCCGCTGGGGCCAAAGTCATAGGACGCCCACGCGGCCGCCGGACGGCCTTTCGACAGGGTCGGGCAGGGGAATTCGGGGGGGAAATTAGCGACGGCACGTTCCATATGGACGCACTCCGGCGCCAACGCCAGCATCAGCGCCGTTTCGCTATGCCCGGCGTGCATCGCCATCCGTTGTTCATGCGGGCTGAGAAACTGTTTTTCGCAGTTGGGCACGTTGAACACGTCGTGGGAGATGGCGATGAAATCCCCGTGGCGCAGGCGCATTTCCCGGCTGGCTATCTGCAGGATCTGCGGCTGGCCGCCGTGGCCGTTGATCATCAGCAGCTTGCGAAAACCGGCCCGATAGAGGGATTCGGCGATCTCCAGCACGGTATGCAGCAGCGTATCGCCGCTGAGGGTCAGGGTGCCGGGAAAATGCAGATGTTCCTCGGACTTACCGTAGGTGATCGGCGGGATGGCGTAGGCCGGGATCGCTGCCGGCAGCCGGGCAAGGGCATGGCCCGCCACGCCGGAAGATATCACGCTGTCCACCGAGCAGGGCAGATGCGGGCCGTGCTGTTCGATCGCCCCGGTGGGGAGGACGATAACCGTGTTGCTTTTATCCGGCAGGGCGGCAACGTCCGTCCAGCTCAGAAAAGGGAGAAAGCGCGCTGCAGGAATGTAACCGTTAATCATCGCGGAGCCTCGGAGTTAAATGACGGGGGTAACCAGACGGTTGCTTCGACTTCAATCAATACCGTGGCGTCGGGCAGCATTTCGCTGACCTGGACCACGGTGGAAACGGGCGGTTGGTCGGGATAAAACAGCTTCCTGACCCGGCTGTAATAGGGAAAATGGTCAAGGTTGCGAAAGTACTGCACCAGCTTGATAACGTCGCTCATCTGCCCTCCGGCGGACTCCACGGTGCGGCGGATGCTTTCCAGTACGTACCAGCTCTGGGCGAGGATCGGGCCCTGTTTCGCATCGGTCGAAAATTCGCCGGTCGCCCCCAGCAGCTCTCGCACCGACTCAGGCACATCCTGAAAGCCGTTGACGATGGTGCCGGTCAGGGGATTGACCGGAATAATGCCGGAGAGAAAAATAAAATCACCGGCTCTGCGCCAGGCGGCATACCGCGCCAGCGGCGCCCCCGCGCCTGCTTCAAGACTCATATGCCATCTCCTCTTGCCACACGCGCCGGTGGGTTAACCTGCCGTGGTTAACCACCAGACGGGCGGCGCTGTTTAAAGGCCAGGTAAAACGGTCGCTACCCGGGAAAATCACCACGCTGGCCGCCGCGCCGATGGCAAAGGGCGCCGCGTCTGCCGGCGAACCGGTTAACGCCGCGCGATCGCAGATCAGCCGCGACTGCCGGTCGAACAGGTCGCTGAGCTGGGCGCTGAACAGGCCGCAGGCCAGGGTGTCCAGCGGGTCATAGCTCCCCGCCGGGCAGAAGGCATCCTGTACGTTGTCGCAGCCGAGCAGGGTGGCCACGCCGGCGGCCTGCGCCTCGTGCAGCAGGGTGATCCCCCGCTGGCGCGGCGTGCGACCGAACGTCGCATCCTGCAGCAGCAGGTTGGTCATCGGCAGAGCGATAAGGGTGACCCCGTGCGCCGCCAGCTGGCGCAGGATCGGCGCCGCCTGTTCGTCGCTGCCGGCGGCCAGCGCGCAGCCATGGCTGCAGCAGATATGCCCGGGAAAAGGGTGGCGGGAGAGACGGTCCGCCAGCCAGGTCAGCCCCTGAGACACTTCGCTGAGCTCCTCATCAATATGCAAATCCAGATCCAGCTCCCAGCGGGCCGCGCTACGCAGCAGGTTTGCCATGGCGGCGGCGTCCCAGTTGGAGGAGTGGATGAAGCCGCCCAGCAGGCAGCCCTCCCCGCTGGTGGCGACCGTTCGGGCAATGGCCCCGGCGTCCGCCGGATCGCGAAACAGGGTCAGCGGGACCAGCGCCACCCGCTCCAGGGTGATGCCGACGGTGTCGAGGCGGGCGAGCTCCTGCCAGGCGTCCGGTGCGTCGGCGGTAAACCAGTCGATATGGCTACGCAAATGGGTCACACCATTTGCTGCCGCCCGGGCCAGCGCGGCGGACGCCCGACGTTGAATATCCGCCCTGGTCCAGTGCTGGCGATCCTCGTGCATGGCGTGGATCGCCGCCAGCAGCCCGGCCTGCGCCGGACGGCAGCGTTCAATGGTAAAGGTCTTGTCCAGATGGGCATGAGGTTCCACCAGGCCGGGGAGCGTCAGGGCCCCCGCCAGGTCCCACAGGCCGGGAGTCGGCTGGTCGGTCGGGGTCAATGCGGCAATCCGGCCGTCACGAAAGGTCAGGTCCGCCAGCAGCGGTTCGCCGTTGGCCCGCGTCGGCCAGCCGTCGGGCAGCGCCCAGGCCGGGAGTCGGGCGCGGCTGATCCCGGCGAGCGGCGCGGAAGAGGAGGGGGACGTCATCGTCAGTCTCCTCACAGGTCCAAAACCAGAACCGGCGATTTCGCCCGCGAACAGCAGAGCGTGATCTGGTCGTTGCCAGCTTTCTCTTCCGCCGTCAGCACGCTGTCCCGGTGTTCGGGGATCCCGTCGAGGACCCCGGTAATACAGGAGCCGCACATTCCCTGTTCGCAGGAGAGCATCACCTCCACGCCGGCGTGCTGTAATACCTGAGCAATGGTTTGATCCGCGGCGACCTGCAGGCGCTGCCCGCTGGAGGCCAGCTCAATATAAAACGCATTTTTTGCCGCAGTATTATTTTCCGCCGCGGGAGTAAAACGCTCGAATACGAATTGCGACGGTGACCAGCGATATTCCTCCATGACCGACTGCAGTCGCTGAATAAAACCCTCCGGGCCGCAGGCGACCACTGTGGTTTCAGGATCGGGCGTGGTTAAGCAGGCGGGGATCCGCTGGCGAAACGACGCGCCTTCCTCGCTACAGTGGATCGCCACCGTGCCGCCCGCAGCCAGCTGGGTCAGGCGCGGGGAGAAGGCCGTCTGGCGTGAGCTGGCGACATAATAATGCAGCTCCAGCGCCCCCTTTCTGGCGGCAATCGCTTCAGCCATCGCCAGCAAAGGCGTGATGCCGATACCGCCGGCAAACAGCAGGTAGCGCCCGGCCTGCGGCAGGGGAAAATGGTTGCGCGGCGGCGAAATGGAGAGCCGATCGCCGGCTTTGAGCTGCTGGTGCATATAGCGTGAGCCGCCGGTGGAGGTCTCAGCCAGCCTGACGCAAACTTCATAGTCTTTGCCGCGGTCAGGCATGCCGCACAGGGAATACTGACGGGGGCCAATGCCGGGAATAAAAATATCGATATGCGCCCCGGCAGAGTAGGCCGGTAATATTTCCCCGGCCGCCGCCTGCAATATTACGGATAGATTTCCCTGTCCGTTGGGGCGTATTTCCCCGACCGAGACCGAAATAAGATCGTGGCTGTGCATTACCGTTTACTCTCCCTCATTCCGCTGTCTGCAGGGCGGCCAGGGTCGGCGAAGAGATAACTCCCCCTTCGCGGTAAACTGTCCGGCGTGCAAGAAAATGGGTGAAACGATCGTTTCTCCGCTATGAATGCTACGGTATTGTGATAAAACTGTTGCGTCCAGAGCTTTGATTCGCACAACCCGTTGCAAAAAAGAGAGCACCCAAACCATGTTTGCCTTCTCCCGATTTCTGCTCTATTTCACCGAAGTGGCCCGTCAGGGATCGTTTCGTAAAGCGTCAGAGGCGTTGCATGTGTCGGCGTCTTCCATCGACCGTCAGATTTTGCGCGTGGAACAGGAGCTGGCGATGCCGCTCTTCGAGCGCCATCCCACCGGGCTGCGGCTGACCGCCGCCGGGGAGCTGCTCCTGCACGCGGCCAATAACTGGAAAAAGGACTTTACCCGGGTCTGCGAACAGCTGGATGACCTGCGCGGGTTGCGGCGGGGGCATGTGCGTATCGCTACCATCGATGCCATTAACCGGCATTTTTTTTCGACGATGCTCAAAGAGGTGCATAAACATTATCCCAACATCTCTTTTACATTGACCACCATGAACAATATCCACATTCAGCAGGCGCTGATCTCTGGCGAGGCGGATTTCGGCATCATGCTCAATCCCCAGACCTCCCGCGAACTGCAGGTGCGGGCGTTTGCCGAGATGAATATGGGGATCGTGGTGCCGACCGGCCATCCGCTGGCCAGCCGCAGTGCCGTGCGCTTTAGTCAGTGCATCGACTACCCGTTTATCCTGCCGTCCGCCCCGTTGATGATCAGCGAGCCGGTGGAGGCGCTGGTGAACATCAGCGGCAACGAGGTGAAGGAGGTGGCGGTGTCGAACAACATTCACATGATCCGCACCCTGATCAAAGAGCAGATGGGCATCGGCATCCTGTGCCGGCTGGATATTCTCGATGAGATCGAGTCCGGCCAGCTGGCGTTTGTACCGCTAACCGATCCGCAGCTTAAGCCTTTCACGCTGGCGCTGTGCGTCTCGCCCGCCCGCCAGCTTTCCCTCGCCGCCTCGATGATGTTGAACCAGCTGGAGATGCTCTTCAGTCAGCTGTGAGAGACCGGGCAGGCACTAAAATCATTCATTAACGCACCATGATGGTGCGTTCTTTGTGTGCATGAATCAAAGGTTGCATGCCCAAGGGCGGCGGTGCAGGCGATTTCTCGCGGCCGCTCGCGGGGCAATCAAATCTGGCATTGTTTTTGTATAGCTGAGTGTGAGTAGAAGCGGTCAGTACGGGTTATCCATACGGGACATTGCTCAGTCACCATGTCGCGGTTCAATGTTGACCGGGATGGGAGGCTGAGCCGTGGTTTGCTCGCCCCTCTCCCGGCATGAAGAGGAGAGGGATAATGAAAAGTCGTGCACGCCTTCCCCGGGGCTTTCGCTGGCTGGGCCTGATGGCTCTCGGCGGTGTCTCGCTGGCCGTTCAGGCCGAGGAGAAAATCGTTCTGCTGACCTCCTGGTACGCTCAGGCGGAGCAGGGGGGTTATTATCAGGCTCAGGCCACTGGGCTGTACAAAAAATATGGTCTCGACGTCGAGATCCGTTCCGGTGGCCCCCAGGTCAACGGCATGCAGTTGCTGTTGTCGAAGCGAGCCGATGTGATCATCGGCTACGATCTGCAGCTGCTGGAAGGCATTCAGCGCGGCTTCCAGGCAAAAGCCATTGCCGCGCCCTTTCAGTACGATCCCCAGGGGCTGCTGACCCATGCCGATGTCACCTCCCTGCAGGGGCTGAAAGACAAAACCCTTCTGGTCTCCAGCTCCGGTCAGGCGACGTGGTGGCCGTGGCTGAAGGCGCAATACCAGCTGAGCGATGCGCAGGTTCGCCCCTATACCTTCAATATTCAACCCTTTGTCGTCGATGACGCTGTCGCCCAGCAGGCCTATGTCAGCTCCGAGGTGTTCCAGGTGCAGAAGGCCGGGGTGAAGGCGAACTTCTTCCTCTTTTCCGAACACGGCTATCCCCCCTACGGCGGCATTCTCATCGCCCGCCCGGATACCATCGCCGAGCGTAAAGCGGCGATGGCGAAGTTCGTCCGCGCCTCAATGGAGGGCTGGGTGAGCTATCTCAAGGATCCGGCGCCGGGAAATGCGCTGATTAAGCAGGACAATCCGAAAATGACCGACGATCTGCTCGCCTGGGGCGTGACCCAGATCCGTGAGCATCACCTGATCGACGGCGGGGATGCCGCCAGCCAGGGCTGGGGGACGATGACCGACGCGCGCTGGCAGAAGACCCGCGATTTTATGGTCAGTACCGGTCTGCTGGCGGCGGCCACCGACTGGAAACAGGCCTACACCACCGAATTTGTTCAGGCCATGCAGGTCAAACCCTGAGGAGCGACGACATGTCATTAATGATTAAAAATGCCCATGCCATCCTCAGCGGTCTGCCCGGAGAGGCGGCGCGGCTGGCCGGGCCGGATATTCGCATCCGCGACGGCAAGATTGCCGCCATCGGCAGCCTGACCCCGCTGCCGGAAGAGCGACTGATTGATGCCCGCGACTGCGTGATCTATCCGGCGTGGGTGAACACGCACCATCATCTTTTTCAGTCGCTGCTGAAGGGCGAGCCGCAGGGGCTGAACCAGAGTCTGACGGCCTGGCTGAGCGCCACGCCGTACCGCTTTCGCGCGGCTTTCGATGAACATACCTTTCGTCTGGCGGTGCGCATTGGTCTGGTGGAGCTTCTGCGCTCGGGCTGCGCCAGCGTGGCGGATCACAACTACCTGTACTGGCCGGATATGCCCTTCGATACCTCGGAGATTGTCTTCAGCGAAGGGGAGGCGCTGGGGATGCGTATCGTCCTGTGCCGGGGTGGGGCGACCCAGGGCCGGGCGGTGGAGCAGGATCTGCCGGTGGCGCTGCGTCCGGAAACCTTCGACGGCTATATGGCGGATGTCGAACGGCTGGTCAGTCGCTATCACGACCCCCGGCCCGATTCTCTGCGCCGGGTGGTGATGGCGCCCACTACCGTCCTGCACTCCGCGCCGGGCGCCCAGCTGCGGGAGATGGCGAAGCTGGCCCGCCAGCTGGGGATCCGGCTGCACAGCCATTTATCGGAAACCGTCGATTATCTCGACGCCGCGCGGCAGAAATTCGCCATGACACCGGTGCAGTTCTGCGCGGAGCACGACTGGCTGGGAAATGACGTGTGGTTTGCCCATCTGGTGAAGCTGCTGCCGGAGGAGATTGCCCTGCTGGGCCGCACCGGAACCGGCATTGCCCACTGCCCGCAAAGCAACGGCCGACTGGGCAGCGGCATCGCCGATCTGCTGGCGCTGGAGCAGGCCGGGGTCCCGGTCTCGCTGGGGGTGGACGGCGCCGCCTCGAATGAAGCGGCGGATATGCAAAGCGAAGCCCATGCCGCATGGCTGCTACAGCGCGCGCGCAAAGGGATGCTGGCGCAGCCGCGCTACGCCGGGGGCACCTTTGAGGGCGGGGCCGATGCGGCCACGGTGGAGGATGTGGTGCGCTGGGGCAGCGCCGGCGGCGCGCAGATCCTTGGCTTAGCGCAGACCGGCACCCTGCAGGTCGGGATGCAGGCGGACCTCGCCATTTACCGGCTGGACGATCCGCGCTACTTCGGCCTGCATGATATGGCCATTGGGCCGGTGGCCTGCGGTGGGCGTGCCGCGCTGAAGGCGCTGCTGCTTAATGGCCGGCCCATCGTGGAAGATGACGCCATTCCAGGTCTCGATCTTGACGCGATGCGCCACGACGCGCTGACGGCAGTCCGTACCCTCCAACAGCGCGCCGCTGTTTAACTGATAACAGGATAATGACGATGACCTCAACCACTCAGAATCAACGCTACGCCTTACAGGAACTGGAAAAAGAGGCGCTGATGGGCGCCCAGGGCGAAGAGACCTTCGCCCGCGAAGTGCGCTGTATCGACCTGTCGAACTTTGCCGAAAGAAAAAATGAAATTGCCGAACAACTGTGGGAGGCGGCGGTGGAGATCGGCTTCTTCCAGGTCAGCCATCACGGTATTCCGCTGGCGGATATCCGCCAGGCGTTCAGCATGACCGAGGCGTTTTTCGACCTGCCCGACGAGGTGAAGCGCCAGTATCCGCTGGCCGGCAACGCCGGCTGGGAAAGCAAAGCGCAGGTTCGGCCATCGACCCGCACGCCGGATCAAAAAGAGTCGTATCAGATCACCCGGCCGCTAATGGCCGGGCGCTGGCCCAGCGATCGGGAGTTGCCAGCATTCCAGCAGACGATGCTCGGGTTTGAATCGCAGTGCTGGCAGTTGGGGATGAAGATCCTCTCCTGCTTTGCTTTGAAGCTCGGTTTTCCAGAATCGTTTTTCACCACCGCGCACGATCCGCAGCGTGACACCTATCAGAGCACATTGCGTATGCTGCATTACTATGCGACCGAGCAGTCGCAGCAGGGGATGTGGCGGGCCGGCGCGCACACCGATTTTGACTGCCTGACGCTGCTGTTCCAGCGCCCCGGCCAGGGCGGCCTGCAGGTTTGTCCCGGTAAAGACCGTGAAAGCCAGCAGTGGACCAGCATTGAGCCGCGGGAAGAGGTGATCACCTGCAATATCGGCGATATGCTGATGCGCTGGAGCGACGACCAGCTGCCGTCTAACTTCCACCGGGTGAGAAACCCGCTGCCGCATGAATATCAGGGGCCGCGCTACAGCCTGGCGTTTTTCTGCCAGGCCAATAAAGATGTCGAGATCCTCGGGCCGCAGAGAAAGTACCCGCCCATCAGCGCCGAGGATTATCTGCAGCAGCGGATCCAGGCCAATTTCGCCAAAGGGTAAGATGCTCCCTTGAATGATATACCTGCCGCCGGCTTTCGCTGGCCCTGCGGCAGGATATCTGGCGCTGAGCTTTTCAGCTACCGTGTTAAGTTGCCTGGTGTCGTTGAAATAACTGAAGAACATCCCCCTAAGCGTCAGCAGCAAGCTACCTTGGTTAAGGCCCTGGAAATCACGCCCTTTATGTCGTAAACGCCGTAAAGCCAGCTCACCGGGGGTAAAGGGATTACCTTAACTTCTTTATAGCTGTTAGTGGGTTAAGGCTAACCAGGGCAGGGGGCAGAATTTATAGTTCGGTAACCGGCTACGCCGGGCTTTCGGCGCCATTTGACTCCACAGACACATGTAACCTCATCGGCACCCTCATGCCGCTTACGCGGTATTCAGAAGCTTCCCGATGCTGTAGGTTTTAACGTCTGCTTTGTGCCAGGAGCAGACATTTTATAGTTATGAGCAAATAATAATGTGATCTCGGCACTAACAAATTAGACTCTGTTATTGCTAAAAATCAATAATGTTAATACGATAAGTTTACCCAAACAGAATGATGGTTTTCTATAAAATGGGTGGGGTTTCAAGATATGCCGGAGGAAATGGTGAGGGAATGATTAATGCCTTGCTTAGCATTTTTAGCTTGATAAATCATGTAATAATAAATAGGATGAAGTGCTGTATTGCAAATTAGGAAAGCTTATGATAAGGATATTTTTTTTGCATTTACAATACAGCTCCATATGAAACATTAATAACTATTAAGGTATATGTTTATATTAATCCCTGATATCTAGATGAAGTTATTAAAAATGAACAAATTAAAACCAACATGGCAGTTATTCGAAGAGCTCGTTTGTCGCATTCTGAAAGTAAACAACTTTCAGATAAAAAGAAATAGTTGCAGAGGGGACAATGGATTTGATCTGCTTGCTGATTTTGGACAAGAAAGATGGGCTATTGAAGTTAAGTTCTACCGTACAGCGCGAGCTCAGCCTTCACTTATTGATGCAGCTGCAACTCGCATTTCGAGTAATGGCATAGCTGCAGGTGTAAACAAAGGGATGTTAGTCGTTTCTTGCTTTCTCACACCTGAGTTGCGAGAGGTTCTTGAAAATAAATTTAGTATTACTTTTGTAGACCAGGCTGACTTAAGAATTTGGTGCAGTTCTCATCCTGAACTAGCGGAGTCATTGGATGCACTACTAGAAGTCAATCTAAATGAAGCTCTAACAACGCACCTTTCTCGTAAAGAGAGTAACTTTATCATTAGGGATAAGGCTCTTCATAAGAGTAACCGAATTGAAAGACATAAAAATCAAGGCACAGAACTTTGCCTTGAACTACAGAGTATAAAAAAAGGGAAAGCATCTTGGCATCAATATGAAAAAAAATGTGAGGAAATCCTTAGGTATCTTTTTCCTAATGACCTCCATGGCTGGCATTCACAAAAAAGAACCGATGACGGTCTGAACCGTTATGATTATGTATGTCGTATTAGACCCACTACTGAATTTTGGAAGTTTGTTATTGAACACCTTGATAGCCGTTATGTTCTTTTTGAGTTTAAAAACTATGCAGGGAAAATAAAGCAAGGCCAGATACTCACCACGGAAAAATATCTTTTGGAAAAAGGACTCAGGCGTATGGCAATTATTATGACAAGGACAGGAGCAGAGGCACATGCAATAGCTATGACTCAAGGAGCTATGCGAGAACAAGGTAAACTTATGCTCATAATAAACGATGAAAAAGTATGTGAAATGCTTCATATGAAGGAACGTGGGGAAGATCCAACTGACTGCCTTTTCGAAATTGCCGATAACTTTTTACTGACACTCCCTCGTTAATCCATGGTAAATAAAATGGTAAAAATTTAAAAGTTGAATCACCACAGATTTAATTTATCATTCGGAATACTATGTAAATGTTAGAAATGGACTTCAAGCGGATGTTATGAACATCCGCTTCTCGCTGATAGCAGCCTTCAAATATTGCACTAAACTGCTGACCGTATAATTAATTAATTAACAAAAGAGCTGTCAGAGTTTTATGTTATTCAAATTGCTCTGAATGTACGACTCCATCCAAAGACGGACTTAAACAAATCTAGCCTGTGAAAGCCCCTCGTCCGCGGGGCTATTTCCGGTTATAACCTTGTTCTATTTTGTCGACGCATGTTTTCTACTGCCAGTGCAAAGTCTGTATTGGTAACGTTTTCCTGCCAACGAGACCAAAAATCTATTGTTGCACTTAACGGCTTTTGTGTTGGAGGATCAATTTTAATTCTACTTGGTAGGAGCACTGAATCACCGACAACCATAGCTTCTCCAACATCCATGATAGGGAGTGCCTCTAAAAGGCTTTCCAAGCTTTCGGGTAGTAATTTACGCACTGTCGTTTGGTCATCTGCATTCGTTAAACGCAAAGAAATGATGTTGTTACACTGGCTGAGAATCGTGGCACTTACATCTGAAGGTCTTTGGCTTACAATCATCAATGCAACGCCATATTTACGTCCTTCTTTAGCAATTTTTTCAAATGCTTCAACCGCTCTTCGTTCAACTGGGTTACCTTCTTTTCTTGGTAAGTATAGATGCGCCTCATCACAGACAAAGGCAACTGGTCTACGACTCTTCGGATCAGTCCAGAATTGAACCTGATAGATGATACGTGCAACCAACCCGATTATTACTGGCAATATATCGGCCGGAACCTCTGAAAAGTCGATTACTTTTATGCTTTGTTTTTGCTCACCATACTCCATCAGTTTTTCAGCGATCATGCTCAACGAATCATATAGGTTGTATTTATCAGGACTATTAAAGAGGAAACCATAGCGTCGGTCGTTTAAGCGGCTTGCCATACGAACTAGCAGCCTAGAGAATTCGCCGTTGAAAGGGCCATTTTTAGGACCTCTTGAGCCATCGACCTTCTCTTCGTTTAAATATTTTAGCTTCCCGATGACATTACTCAGAGAATATGGAATTGGACTGTCGAGTGTAAAAGACTGCAGCAGGTCGGTTCTACCATTCGTTTGAAGGAAATCTTTCTTTTGCTCGGTAATTGCATCTTGAACAACCACAACTTGGTTGTGTGCACTGAATTCACTTCGATCAACGAATAATGACTGAATCTCTTCTGAATTGAGCAACCAATAGGGTAGGAATAGTAGAGAATCATCCTCTACATCAACCTCATCCGGCCCTGGTATTCTCAATTGTTTTGCATAGGAAAGTTCTTTATATTCACCGTGCAAATCGAATACCACGAGGTTTGAAGATGGTAGTCGTGAACTTCTTTCAAGAATTGATGCAACCGTCCACGATTTACCTGAACCTGTGCTACCAAGTAGAGCAGCATGTCGCTGAAATAATTTATTTCCATCAACATAAGCGCGTGCATTTTCATTGAGTTTGTAAGAACCTAATTCAAGCGAGTTCTGTCCATTGCCACATTCAGAAATTACACGCATGAATTCTTCTAGATGGGCATCTTTAAGAATGTAACAGGTCGTGTCGATTTCAGGAACGTGGTCTAGAGATCTCGAAAACTTATATTTTTGATCGATGGCATCCCATTTAGCCCCACCCATTAACGTAATCTTGACTGTGTTGACTACGCTATCTTCAAAAGCGTCTATCTCGTCAGCATCATCTTCTTGCACCTCTAGAGTAAGAGTCTGAGCAACTACTGCTTTGATTACCTTATCAATCATGCCAATGAGCCAACATTCTGTTGCTCCGCTTAGTTGCACTGTTACAAGCTGCCCAACTCTGGCCTTACGCAGGTCCTTGTCACTGTTTACCAGAATAGTTACTTTTCTTGTGTCTACTTCACGAATATTACCAAGTATGTAGCTGTCATCATTAAAAGTAAAAAGAGCCATATTACCCACCTAAGAACTCGTTAGTGAAAGCGTCAAAACGCCATAATTCCTTGTCATCTACATGCAGCCAGTTTTCAAACTTTGAATTGTAGATTCTACTTTTATCTGAAGTTGTCTGTTTGCAGATAAGCCACATATTTGGGCATTTATCTAACCATTCCTCGATCCTTGGGTTTGAATCCCTCGTGATCACCAACGCACGGCACTGATCTTGTTCAAGTTTTTGTCTAAATACGTTATTTACCAGTTGTGAATCGTTAAAGCCAAATCCTAAGAACAGAAAACAAGTATGGTTCCCAACTGCGTTGTCATATTCAGCTAACTGTGCTCTATCTTTATGTAATCGCTGATATTTGGCTGTACCCGGAGTGATCATCGCCCGTACGACGCCTTCAGGTTTGTTGAGAATCCAACTATTACACTCAATAAGGTGAGCTTCCCATTCAAATGTATTTAATGACCCATGTGGTTTGTGTAGTCGGACATGTTTGCATTCAACGATTCTTGTTGATTGTCTCGGCTTACCTAAACCTTTATGTATAGATTGAACTGTTTTTTTTGCTTCATTCCAGTCATAACGCTGAAGGAATCCTCCATAAAATCCTGTAATATACGGAATCTTGTGTCGAACAAAGGCGTACTCAGCTAATAAATCGTAATTGGGGGTTGCGACGTGAAGTTGCTTATCGGCCTGTGGCAGAGTCTCAACGAGCTTTTTCAGTAGTGATCCAGCAGGCCAATCGCGTAACCCTGAAATGATTTGGTGGGCGTGAACGTTATCATGATACGCAACAAAGCTTGCAGTTAGTTCGACTATTCGAGTGGTCAGAGTCTCATCCTTGATGAAGTCCATAGCGGATTCAAAATCATGGCTACCCTCATCGAGAACGGAGACAACTTGCTTCCATTGTTGTGCCTGAGTATCTGTCATACCACTGGTCAGCTCGGCTCGGAGGTGACGTTCTAGGGCTGGCATCCCAAAATTTAGATCAAGTGCACATGAAGTTCCTGTACCAAATAAAACAAACGGCTTCTCAGTAAAAAACTCTGCAATCGCTTGATATGCAGACTCCTTCGTCAACTCCATGTCTCTCCCCCACTTAAAACATCTAATTTCAGTGCTTACCACCTAACATCTGCAGCATTAGTACTTTATGCTCTTACTTTATGGCTTCAAGCTTTTATTGCAGAGCAATTATCAAGAATTCTTATTTGTAGAGTTATATCAAGTTTCTGTTAATTGCAGGATTTTCTCCACGTAAACCTGCTTTAGATCATCATTGAGAAAAATGGATGTTATCGCAGCAAGGAAGTCTCTTGCATAGAGTTGGACCCACAGTCAAACCTGTTCCACACTAAAGAATTCATCGTGATGTAATATGCTTCCGTTAATTGCGAGGAGAATTGTGGATGTCCGCTCCTCGCTCGCAGCGGACCTTCAACTCAGGAAACCGTTCACCCAGATGAACTGGTGTGAAAGGTAAAGCGGAGGGCCATGTGCTGCAAATCAAGATTCAGCGGTGCAGACTTTTCTGACCTTAGGGGAAGGGGGCGGCACACTCTGCTTCAGTGGGGGTAGCTAATCACCACAAATTGTTAGACACAAGGGATAGGGGTCGCCGATGCGGGTGACAAGGGGATCTCTGCCGCAGCCATAAAATCGATGAAACAGCGTATTCTCGGTGACAGGTAGCGGCTGGCTGGCCACAGGACCGAGAAATGCCCATCCTTGACGCAACAGCCGGGCAACATCTCCTGCAGTTGTCCCTCATTGATGGCCTCGCGCACGACAAAATCAGGCACATAAGCGATGCCCATCCCCGCCGCGCTTAAGCGAATGGCGGCCTCAATGTTATTGACCGTCATCACGGCCGTGGCCCTGAAATCTCCCGTCAGCCGCATATCGCGCAGTTCCCAGGGCTGGATCAGCCCCGTCGAGGGGAAGCGGAAAAAAATGCACTTGTGCGCCGCTAATTCCGCTGGCGAGCCGGGGACGCCGTATTCCGCCAGATAGGCCGGACTGGCGCAGAGCACAAAACGAAAGCCACCCAGCTTTCTGGCGATCAAGCGGGAGTCCGCTAATTCACCGCTGCGGATAGCGACATCAAATCCTTCATCGATCAGATTGACCAGCCGGTCACTAAAGTCGAGATCCAGTTCAACCTGCGGATAAAGACGGGTAAAGGCGGCGAGGGCGGGGAGCAGCAGGCGGTAGCCGATGACGGGCAGTGAAATCCTCAGTTTGCCGGTGGGCTGTGAGAGACTGCTCGTCAGCTCTGACTCGGCCTCCTGGATCTGCTCCAGGATACTCTGGCAGCGGGACAGAAACGCGGCCCCCTCCGCCGTCAGGCTGACATTTCTGGTGTTGCGGTTGAACAGCCGGACCCCCAGTTTATGCTCAAGCCGGGCGACATTCTTACCCACCGCCGAGGCAGATATGCCCAGCAACCTGGCGGCCTGAACAAAGCTTAGCGTTTCGGCGGTGCGGACAAAGGACGTCAGCGAGGTGAGGCTGTCCATCGATTATAAACCTTATGTCTCTTAAGAAGATATTTTCAGTCTATTTATCGGCAATAACATCCGCAATAGGATGGCGGCAGTTTATTTATTCCTTCCTTGCCACCTTATGAGGGCCGCCAGATGTCACGTACCGCCAGAACACCTTCCCGATACGCCAGCGCCCTGGCCGCGCTTTCTGTCTTTATGGCGGCCTTGCTGCTGCCGTTAAGTTTTACCGGCGGCGTCATGACCACCCCCGCGATACAGCAGTCGCTGGGCGGCTCTCCCGCTGCGCTGTCGTGGCTGACCAATGGCTTTATGTTGACCTTCGGCAGCTTTTTGCTGGCCGCAGGGGTGACGGCGGATGCCATCGACAGAAAACGCATCTTCATTGCCGGCGCTGCGCTGTTTTGCCTGAGCAGCCTGCTGTTTTGCCTGACACACGATCTCTTGCTGTCAGGCATGCTGAGGTCACTGCAAGGCCTGGCCGCGGCGATGATTTTAGCCAGCGGCAGTGCGGCGCTGGCCCAGCTGTATGACGGCGCTCAGCGGACCCGGGCATTCAGTATCCTGGGCACGGTGTTCGGCGCCGGCCTGGCGTTTGGCCCGCTGATGATCGGCTTCATGACCGACGCGGTGGGCTGGCGCGGCGTATACGCCCTGTTTGCGCTGCTTTCGGCAGGGGTGCTGCTTATCGGACTGGCGTATCTGCCCGCGGCAGAAAAAAGCGAGCCGCGGAAACCCGACAACCTCGGTTTAACCCTGTTTACGCTGGCCCTGATGTTGTTTACCTCATCGCTCATGGTCATTCCGGCCTGCGGTTTTTTATCGCTGCCGACGTTGACCTTGTTCATCGCGTCGGCGGGGCTGTTCGTGGCGTTTGTCGCGCGCTGCCAGAGGGTGAACAACCCGGTGCTGGACATCTCCCTGCTACGCCATCCGCGTTTTGTCGGCGTGCTGTTACTGCCTGTCGCCACCTGCTGTTGCTACGTTGTCCTGCTGATTATTGTTCCACTGCATTTTATGGGCGGAGAGGGGATGAGTGAGTCGCAGAGCGCGCTGTATCTGATGGCGTTAACCACGCCGATGCTGGTTTTTCCTTCCGTTGCAGCCCTGCTCACCCGCTGGTTTTCCCCCGGGATGGTGTCCACGGGAGGACTGATGATGGCCTCCGTCGGGTTGCTGTTGCTGGGAGAGGCTTTTCACAGCCAGCATCTCCCGCGGCTGGTGCTGGCGCTGATCCTCTGTGGGACGGGGGCAGCGCTTCCCTGGGGGCTGATGGACGGCCTGGCGATTTCCGCTGTGCCGGTGGCGAAAGCCGGTATGGCGGCAGGCCTGTTCAACACCGTTCGTGTTGCCGGCGAGGGGATCGCCCTGGCGGTCGTTTCGGCGGTATTAACGGCAAGCAATACCCTGACGCTGCAGAGTCGCGTTCACGGGTATGCGCCCGAGGTGATTGACCGCGCCGCAGGCTGGCTGGGGGCCGGCAATATGCCGCAGGCGGCTGTGCTTTTGCCTGACCTTTCCCTCCGGCTACTACGTGAGAGTTATGACTTTGCCTATACGTTGCTGTTTAGCGCGCTGGCGATCGTCACCCTGCTGTGCGCCCTGATGGTCTGGCGGACGCTATGCCGGAAGGGGAGCGCTTTCCAAACCCGCAACAGCGAATCCTGAACCCCCTTGATAACGCATTGGCGTCATGCTTCCCGGTCTGCTTAGCGAACCGGGACTGTCATTGTTTCGCTGGCGGAACTATGCTGATTAGGGCGGCGCATGCGCCGCTCCGGCCGCGGAAACAGTGACTCACAGGTGTCGTTATGGCGATTGATCCGGAACTGATTTACATCGAGATCCTGGAAACGGTGCTGATGGCCACCCTGGATCCTGATTTGTGGAAATCGGCGTTGCAGAAACTGGCGTTACTGACCGGCCATCAGTACGCGGCATTTCTGTTTTACGACAAAGGCAATGCGCATCTGTTGACCGATTCATTCCTGCTCGAGGAGAAGGTCTTTACCGCCTATCGGGATGTATTTCTGGCTATCGATCCCGCCGAAAAAATATTGACCGCGTTACCGGTCGGGCAAATATATCGGGACCGCGAGTATTTGGGCGATAAGTTTATTGCCGGCAGCGTCTATTACAATGAATTTCATCACCCCAACGACCTGAATAATCTCACCAGCGTCAAGCTGTGTACCATCAATGGCTATGCCACCTATCTGTCACTGATGACGGCCAATACGGCGGCTTATCCGCAGCCGGTGCAGTTTGAGCTGTTCAGGCGCCTGATCCCGGCGTTAAAAACCGCCTGCCAGCTTCACGCCCGGTTTGAACAGCTGCGGGACACCATTAAATACCAGAGCGCGGTGATGGACAACGGGATCTACCCGGTATGGCTGGTGGATCATGGCGGTAAAATTCTCTACGCCAGCGCGCATGCCGAACGCTACCTGCGCGCCAACGCCCGCCTCTCCTGGTATAGCGGGGGCGATACGCTGTGCCTCGATACCGACAGTAAAAAGCTGAAACGCGCCATCGAGCAGGCCACCCGGACGGCAGAGCCGCCGAAGGCAGGGCTGTGCTATACCGCCGGGCGTCAGCCGAAACCGATCCTCGTGATCCCGGCGGCCCGTCTTGCCGGGGTCGCCTGTGTGATTATTCCCGAGCCGTTTCTCACCGGCAGCGCCTTGATGGAGCTGTTTAACGTTAAGCCTGCCGAGAATGCGGTGGCGGAGCTGCTGGTGCGGGGCATGACGCCGGATGAATGCGCCTTACATCTGGGCGTATCCATCGCCACGATCAGAACCCACCTCAGCGCCCTGTACCGGAAAACCCATACTCGTCATCAGGCTGAACTTCTGCTGATCCTCCGCGCGATTCACGGCTGATTTATTTCATCCACTCATTCATATGAATGAGTGAGTCTGTTATTGCCGCCATTATAATCCTCATAAAACGAATGAAGGATTTAATCGCTCCCTGAGCGGTCAGTCCGTATATCTAATTCCTGCTGGATGGGAGTGGTTAATATGTTTTTCTTTCGTGTGATAGCCATCGTGATTTTATTCCCCGCGTTAATATCCTGCACAACGCAAAAAGCACTAAACGAAACCGGGAAGGAGATTGATAAAGGCCATTATGGTGTCGCGACATGGTATGTCGCGACCTTGCCGATTGTCATGCTTTATGACGTATTTACTCTCGGCGGTACCAGCGATCCGCAAACGGGATATAATACGGTCGCCAGCGTCGCGAATAAACAACCGGTGACTCAATTATCCCACAGTTCATCAGGTTCGCGATCTCAAACCACAACTCAAAGCGCGGCTGGCGGTTCAGTCTCGACCGTCGCCACGCCCCAAAACGCCGCCCTGAGAACGGCGTCTTCGCAAGGGCAGCCATCGGTTTCTTCATCAGTTAAATCCTATCCTCCGGCCGATAATTGCCTTACCCGTGACTCGACGTCGAATTCATTGGCTGACTTCTGGATTAATCATTGTGGCTTTGCTGTTACCGTGATGTGGTTTGATGCGAATGATTGCCGTACAGGGTGTATGGATGGCGTAGGGGCGAATTCACGCCAGACAATAACAAAAGGAAGGGCGGGAAGCGCTTATACTTCAGTGGCTTGTCCTAAACCTTCTACACCAAAAGGACCCGATGGCATTCATCAATGGGCCAATGAAGGGTATCATCAATGTACTTCCTGAACCGTGGATAGCCAGGCCAGAGACATCCTGGCCTGGCTATCCAGGTCTGCCGAGCGGGCGTCAACATTAGCAGGAGCAGCGCCTGCTCACGTCGCTCACTATCAACAGCATGACTCAGCCAGCAGAGCATCGCGCCGTCTGGATCGCCATCAGCGCGGCCACGACCAGCATCCCGGCGCTCAGGCAAAAGGTGCTCTCATAGCCCAGATGATCAAATAAAATACCGCCGACCGTTGAGCCAATGGCAATGGAAAACTGCACTGTCGCGACCATCAGCCCCCCGCCTGATTCGGTATCCGCTTTGGTGGCATGGGCGACCCAACTCCACCAACCTACCGGTGCCGCCGTGGAGAGTACGCCCCACAGGGCCAGCAGAATCGATACCGCGACAACGTTTGTCGCCAGCGGGATCAGCAGCAACGCAATCAGGGCCATCAGTAGTGGAATAATCATTAACGTTTTATAGAGCTGGTTTTTAATCATCAGCCCTATAGCCGTGGTCCCCGCCAGTCCGGAAATACCGATCACTAATAATATTAGCGAGATGGTCCTGGCATCGACCTGAGCGATCAGTTCGAGGTACGGCCGAATATAAGTGAATAAGGTAAACTGCCCCATGAAAAAAATACCGGCCGCGCCCATGCCGATCGCCACGGAACGATCGCCCAGCAGTCTTCCCAGACCTGAACCGCTGGCGGCCTGATGCGATCCCGCTTTCATTGAGGGAAGGCTTATCCACTGCCAGATGAAGGTCACTATCGCGATGGGCACCAGGCTCAGAAAGGCACCGCGCCAGCTGGTGACTGACGCCAGATAGCTGCCAAGCGGTGCAGCCACGACGGTGGCAAGCGCATTGCCGCCATTAAAAACGGCCAGAGCGCGCGGAACCTGACTAATATGGACCAGCCTGACCGCCGTGGCGACAGACATTGACCAGAAGCCGCCAATGACCACCCCAATCAGTGCGCGCCCCAGCATGTAGATACTAAAATTCGGCGCCATTGCCACGATTAAAGCAGAAATCCCCATCAACGCGGTCAGCAGTAACAGCAGATATTTGCGGTTCATTTTTCCAGCCAGCTTGCGAATAAGCAGGCTGGTTAAGACCGCAAATATTCCCGAGATCGTCATTCCCTGACCCGCGGTGCCTTCGGTGATCCCCAAATCCAGAGCGATGGGGGAGAGCAGACTCACCGGCATAAATTCTGAAGCGATTAGCGTAAATACGCAGAGTGTGATAGCAAATACTCCCGTCCAGTTGGAGGAAGGGCGTTTTTCATCAGCATAAGCTGAATGATTTCTGAGATTCATAATGGGGTTTATTACACCTTAACGTTTACGACAGGCGTCGCTACCTTCTTTATCGGCAGCGAATTCAATACGGGTTGGATTATAAAAACCAAAATTAGGCATATTGACTCCTGTGCGCCGGGTTAGTCCCGGCGCAGAGATTAAAATGGAGGTCAATTTAAAATTATTTCAGGCTGGCTTTAAAGAAGCGGTCCAGTTTATCAAACGGAATTTTCCCGCTTTGATTGTCATATAAGTCCACGTGGTTAGCACCCGGAACAATGACCAGTTCTTTGGGTTGAGCCGCTTCCTGGTAGGCGGTTTCCGCAAAGTAACGCGAATGCGCTTTCTCACCGGTAATAATCAGCACTGGCCGTGGCGAGATTTCCTTAATATGATCCAGCTGCGCGAAATTCATAAACGGCATCGGGGTTGTCACTGACCATGACCCGGCGGAGTTAACCGACCGCGGGTTATACCCACGCTGGGTGCGATAATAATCGAAGAACTCACGAGTAATGGGATCGGCATCTGCTTTCAGCGTTGCTGGCAGGATAGTTTTATCCCGGACTACGTTACCCGCTTTATCAAAGCTGACATTGTGGCTCTCATAAGCAGGCACGCCATTCTCGGCGTCTTTCCAGCGCTGCAAGCTCATGTTTTCCAGTACTTTGCTACGCTGTTCCGGGGTATAGCTGTCCTGGAAGCCTTTACCCCACAGGCGCGACATATCATACATCACCGAGGTGGCGACGGCCTTGATACGTTTATCCATGGCTGCCGCGCTGAGGTTCAGCCCGCCGTAGCCGCAGACGCCCAGCAGGCCAATGCGATTCCGATCAACGATATCCAGCAGACCCAGATAGTCGACGGCCGCCATGATATCTTCCGTGTTGATATCGGGAGAGGCGATATTACGCGGTTCGCCGCTGCTCTCGCCGGTATAGGAAGGGTCAAAAGCCAGGGTGACAAAACCACGCTGGGCCATTTCCTGAGCATAGAGACCGGATGACTGCTCCTTAACGGCACCGAATGCCCCACTGACCGCCAGGGCAGGAAGCTTACCGGCCGGGTGATTTTTCGGCACATAGACGTCGGCGACAAGGGTAATGCCGTAGCGGTTTTTAAACGTGACTTTTTGATGGTCGACGGCGCGGCTCAGTGGGAAGGTTTTATCCCAGGTCTGAATGAGCTTAACATCCGCGTCGCCTTTCATGGGCAGCGTCAGGTCTGCAAAGGCGGCATTTGAGCCAAACAGCATCGCCATCCCTATGATCAATCCCGTATGTCGCGTTCGATGAGAAAAAGCAGCCATAAATACTCCTGAAGGGTGTGAAGTGCAGACCAGGATGTCCCGCTCTGTGTGAGTGTTGATGGCGCTTATAGTAGAGAACTAAAGCCGTTCTGATTAGCGGGTAAAACCGCACTTCATTAATGCATCTATGTTATAAATAAAACCATTGAGACCGACCAGACACAGGAGCCAGGGTGGATATTTTTCGTCGTGAGGATCTGCACCATCTCTATCTTTTTTATCATGTGGCGAAAGAGGGGGGATTTACCCGCGCCGCGGCCAGACTGGGCCTCGCACAGTCGAGCATCAGCCGCAGCATCACCATGCTGGAGAAAAGTATTAATCTGCAGTTACTGGTAAGAAGTACCCGTAAGGTCGCGCTCACCCCGGCCGGGGAAAAACTGCTGCGTTCGCTCGATCAGGGTTTCGGTCAGCTGGAGAATGGCTGGATACTACTGAATCAGCTCAGGGAGAAACCTGCCGGAACCGTGCGCATTAACGGCAGCAGGCAGGCTATCGAACAGCTGTTGCTACCGCGATTGCAGTCGTTGCGCGATGCTTACCCGGATATTGCACTGGAACTCATTGAAAATAATACCTTTGTGGACATTGTGAAGGAGCGATACGATGCCGGGGTCCGCTACGGCAGTATGGTCAACGAGGATATGGTCTCCGTGCGTATTGGCGCCGATGTGCCGATGCGGGTTGTCGGTAGCCCCGATTTCCTCCGCCAGCATGGGACCCCCACGCATCCCCGCGAACTCGAAAAGTATCCCTGCATTGGCTATCGCATGTCGGATGGTTCACCGTGGGGATGGGAGCTGCATGATGGCGATCGGTTGTACCGACATAATCCCGCCGGAGGGTGGGTATTCAGCGATGCCGGCACCGTCATTAAAGCCGCGACGCGGGGCGTGGGGCTGGCCTATGAAGCGGCGGATCTGATGCAGGACGAACTGGCAAGCGGTCGGCTGATACCGGTTCTGGAGAATTACAGTCATACCTTCCCGGGGTTTCATATCTATTATCCGCACCGCAATGTGTCCAGTGCGCTGCGAGTGATTATCGACATCCTGAGGGACTATCCCGGGGCGGACAGCCGCGCTAACGGACCCGGCTGATCCCTCGCTGGCCATTTTCTATCAGGCTCATGGTTACGTTGACGGGCTCATTCCTCTGGGGAGACTGGACGAGTCTGACGCATTACCTCTGCAGCCTTTATCATACCCGGCACGATTCGAATTAGCCGCGGAAGCATCCTTTGGGAGTGATTAGCAAGACGTCATGGCGACGAGCAGGACTGCGTCATTCGCCATGAGGCCGTTCCCCTGCGCCACTTGCGCAGAGGGACATCACGTGACGAGACTCAGGCATGATGGTCGCGCAGGAAAACCGTCAGCACCTCTTTCGGCGGCACGCCGCCGCATTCGCCAATCATCCAGCCCACCGCCCCGCGGTGATAGGCGCCGTGAAAGAGCATGTGGTTCAGCATCTCCAACGCGGTCATATTGCCGTCACCACCGTCGACAAATTTGAAGGCGATACGTTCGTGGAAATCGGCGGGGGTCATGGCGCTGACGTACTGAATGTACTCATCCGTACAGGCGGTCATGGCCGTTTCCAGCTCATCAACGGTTGGCGTCTCGGGGGTATTCAGCGCGGTGTAACCGTGCGGCCTGCCGCGCAGGTTCGCCCGGAAAATCATGTCAACGACATGGATATGGTTCATCAGCCTGATGGTCAGGTGACGTTTTTCGCCATATATCGTACCGTCAATTGCGCGGATCGCCTGTAAGGTGGCAAGGTCAATCCAGCGCTTGTATTTCAACAGCGTCACTACTGTGTCTTTGTCCATAGTCCGTCCCGGGTTGGTTGAGCCATTATCTTAGCGATTATGCCAGTGAGTTGTCATTATCCACCGCCAGGCACAAAAAAGCCTCGCCGGGGCGAGGCTTTTCAATAAGCAGATGATTTAGTCAAACACACCGTTAATCACGGCGGTGACGATGGCGGTGCTCAGGGCGACCAGCACCAGGTCATCGCCGACCGCGCGCCATTCATAGCCAGGATAATAGGGCAGGTCGTTAATCATGGAAGCCGGCAGGGCCTTTTTCGCGATACCCGGAGGGAGCGGTTTGCCGCGGGCAACATTTTTGGCGATACCCGGCGGCAGCGCCTGATAGCCGACCAGACCGTAGTTCACGGCAAGGGAGCGCGCCCGTGAAAAGCTGATATCGCTGTCGACATGGTCGGGTTTACCGTAGTTTTTACGGTTGCCATGATCGTCAGTGGACTGACCTTTATTCTGGCCTTTATTACTATGGTCGCCATTATTGCCATTATTGCCGTTATTGCCATGGTTACCACTGTTCCCGTGATTACCACCGCCATTACCGTTGCCGTTACCCGGGTTGGCATAGACTGGCGCGGCCAGCACGGCAAGAGAAATAACCGCCGCCAGTGCTGTTTTGAGAGTGCGACGCTTAAGCATGATGTTGTTTCCTGAATGGGGAGTACACGCTTAAAACATAAGAGAAAGCTATACCCCTGGCAATCTCATCATTTCTTATTTTTTGCCGGTTTTTAATCACCGGCGGGGAAGATAAAGGGAAAGGGATAGCGGGACGCGGATAAGCAATTCCATTGCTGCGTTTTGACAGACGGGCGACCGCGCCTCGCTAAATGTGTTGCCGACAGGATCGCTCCCGGGCGTAGAGAAAAAAATGCCCGAAGCCATCGGGCAAAAATGAACAAAAATATTACGCTTCATTCATAACGCGTCTCACAAGACGGGGCGGATAGTAAATCCTGGCGCTGCCGTACACAATCGGACGGTTGTTTAGAAATAAATAACCCCATCGACTGTGCTCAGGACGCGACCCAATGGCAGGCGACCCGATGGCCCGGGGCCACCTCGCGCAGCGCCGGAGCCTCTCTCCGGCAATGTTCGCTGACCTGCGGGCAGCGGGATGAAAAGCGGCAGCCGGCGGGCGGATTGGCCGGATCCGGGATCTCGCCTTGCACCAGCGCCTGCGGTTCACTGTGCGGATCGAGGGTGGGCACCGCGGCCAGCAGGGCGCGGGTATAGGGATGGAGGGGGCGGCTGAACAGCGCATCGCGGCTGGCGCTTTCCACCAGCTGTCCCAGATACATTACCGCCACATCGTCACATAAATGCTCCACCACCCCGAGGTCGTGGGAGATAAACAGGAACGTGACACCGCGGTCGTCGCGCAGGTCGGAAAACAAATTGATGATCTGCGCCTGAATCGACACATCGAGGGCCGAGATGGGCTCATCGGCGACGATAAAATCCGGGTTGAGGATCAGCGCCCGGGCAATACCGATCCGCTGTCGCTGGCCGCCAGAGAACTGATGCGGGAAGCGGGCATAGTGCTCCGGTGCCAGGCCGCAGATCTTCATCACGGCGATCACCCGGTCATACAGCTCATCGCGGGTGCACAGCTTGTGCTGTAGCATGGCTTCGCCAATCGCGTCGCCAATACGCAGCCGCGGGTTCAGCGAGCTATAGGGGTCCTGAAACACCAGCTGCATTCTGGGCCGGATGGCGCGCAGGGCAGGCGCGGTCAGGTCGGCCAGCTCCTGACCGTGAAATTTCACGCTGCCAGCACTCTTCTCATACAGGCCAAGCAGGGTCCGGCCGACGGTGGTTTTACCACTGCCGGACTCGCCCACCAGGCCAAAAATGGTGCCCGGACGGATGTTAAAGCTGACGCCGTCCACCGCGCGAAGCTCGCCGGTCTGCTGGCCAAACAGGCCGTCGCGCAGCGGAAAATATTTTTTCAATCCATCCACTTCAATAACATAGCGTTCGCTCATGCTGTCGCCTCCGCAAATTCGCTGTAAAAGCAGGCGGCCCGCTGGCGCTCACCGAGCAGCGGCGGAATCGCCTCCCGGCAGCGCGCCGTCGCCCGCTCGCAGCGCCCGGCAAAGGCGCAACCCGCCGGCAGGGCGGCCAGATCCGGCACCTGGCCGGGAATAGAGTACAGCCGCCGACGCCGCTCACCCGGCACCGGGCGGGAGGCGATCAGCCCACGCGTGTAAGGATGTTGCGGATGCCGTAGCACCTCTGCGGTGGCGCCCTGTTCCACGATCCGTCCGGCATACATCACCACTACCTGCTCGGCCATCTGCGCGATCACTCCAAGATCGTGGGTAATCAGCATCATCGCCATCTGGCTGGCCCGCGCCCGGTCGCGCAGCAGGCGCAGGATTTGCGCCTGCACGGTGACGTCCAGCGCGGTGGTCGGTTCGTCGGCAATCAGCAGTTTGGGCTGACAGCTTAGCGCCATGGCGATCATTACCCGCTGCAGCATGCCGCCGGAAAGCTGGTGAGGATAGCGGGTCATCAGGCTGTCGCCGCGCGCCAGGCCGACCTCGCTTAACAGCTGGATGGCCTGCTGCCAGGCGGCTTTCGGCGTGGCGCCGAGGTGGCGGATCAGCGGTTCGCACAGCTGCTCCCCGATGGTCAACACCGGGTTCAGGGCCGACATCGGTTCCTGAAAGATCATGGCCAGTTGGTGGCCGCGCAGGTCGGCCATCTGTCTGGC
Organism: Klebsiella sp. D-Nf1; assembly: GCF_002810515.1. NCBI lineage: Bacteria > Pseudomonadati > Pseudomonadota > Gammaproteobacteria > Enterobacterales > Enterobacteriaceae > Klebsiella > Klebsiella sp. D-Nf1. The sequence continues at coordinate 1,418,800 of NZ_PIOK01000001.1, read as the reverse complement.
TTTCAGCCGCAGCAGATCGCGGTCCGCGAAGCGGATCTCGCCGCCGTCGATGCGCGCCGCCTGCGGTGGCAGGAGACCCATCAGCGCCATGGCGGTGACGCTTTTGCCGCAGCCGGATTCGCCCACCACGCCAACGGTTTGTCCGGCCTGAATGGTGAAAGAGACCTCCTGCACCGCGCACACGCGGGTGCGTTCGCCGGCGAAAGAGACGGAGAGATGATTAAAGGAGACTAACGGCGTGGTCATTTCAGCCTCGGTTTCATATTGGGATCCATGGCGTCGCGCAGGCCGTCGCCCAGCACGTTGATGGCGATCACGGTGATAAAGATGGCGATGCCCGGCGGCATCCACAGCCAGGGGCGGCGCTGGAAATCGATCAGGCTATTGGCAGCATCCATCATATTGCCCCATGACGGCGTCGGCGGTACCACGCCGAGGCCGAGATAGCTCAGCGCGGATTCACTGAGAATGGCGTTGGCGACGGCCATGGTCGCCATCACCACCAGAATCGGAATGGTATTCGGCAGCAGGTGGCCAAACAGCCGGCGACGCGCCGACAGGCCCAGCACCTGGGTGGCCAGCATAAAATCGCGTTCGCGCAGGGAGAGACATTGTCCGCGCACCAGCCGCGCCAGTCGGGGCCACTCCAGCAGGCTGAGCATCACCACCACCATATAAATGCGCGAGTCCGGCGAAAAATCGAGCTCAGAAAGCATCGCCCCGGCGACGATCAACAGCGGTAACCCGGGGATAGTCATCACCAGGTCGGCCACCCGCATGATCAGTTTGTCGGTTAACCCGCCGACATAACCCGAGAGGGCGCCGAGCAGGTAGCCGAGGCACACCGACATCACCATGGTCAGCAGGCCGATAATCAGCGAGATGCGCCCGGCCAGCAACAGGCGGGTGTAGACATCGCGACCGAGGAAATCGGTCCCCAGCCAGTGTTCCGCCCCGGGCGGCTGGTTGATGCTCAGGGCATCGGTGGCATCATCTCTCCACGGCGACCAGACGGGCCCCAGCACGCACCACACCGCCATTACCGCCAGCAGGATCAGGCAGAACATGGCCAGCCGGTTACGGCGCAGCTGTCGCCACCCCTGGCGCCAGGGAGAGGGGGTAATGTGCGCCAGTGCCGGGATAGCCGCCTGCCGTTGGCGGCGACGGGAAGCAAAGTAAGACAGGATCATCATGACCTCACCCGAATACGCGGATCGGCCCAGGCGTACAGCACGTCGGCGAGCAAATTACCAACGATCGTCAGCACCGCCAGAAACAGGGTAAACCCCATCAGCACCGGATAGTCGCGGGCGGCCAGCGAGTCGATATGGATGTGTCCCGCCCCCGGCCAGTTGAACACCTTTTCGGTAATGATTGCCCCGGAGAACAGCCCCGGCAGCTCGAAGCCAAGCAGGGTGATAATCGGCAGCAGGGCGTTGCGCAGGGCATGTTTAAGGATCACCGTGCGCTCCTGCAATCCCTTGGCGCGGGCGGTACGGATAAAATCCATTTTCACCACGTCGAGCATACTGGCGCGCACATAGCGCGTCAGGCTGCCCGCCTGCAGCATCACCAGCGCCAGCACCGGCAGCGCCAGGTGGGCGGCCACTTGCAGCACATACTGCCAGCCGCTCTCGTCGCTGCCGGTATTGGTCATCCCGCCTACCGGTAGCCAGTGGAGATCGACGGCGAACCATTTAATCAGCAGCAGGCAGAGGAAAAAGGTGGGGAACGACATGGCGGCAAACACCGCGACGCTCACCAGATGATCAAACCAGGAGCCGGGTCGCAGGGCAGAAACCACGCCGACCGCCAGGCCAATGCCCCAGTAAAAGACCAGCGCGACGCTGGCCAGCAGAAAAGAGTTCCAGATGTACTGGTTGAGCAACTGGCTGACCGGGATCTGATACTGCAGTGAAAAGCCTAAATCACCGCGCAGCAGCTGTCCCAGCCAGTGGAGGTAGCGGGTGAACAGCGGTTGGTCGAGGCCGTAGATCGCCTTCAGCTCTGCGGCGCGGGCGGCGGTCAGGGTGATATTGCCATCGATAAAGTCGCCGGGGGTTTTGGCAAACAGCATAAAAATAATGAAGGAGGCCAGCAGCAGCATCGGCAGCGTTTGCAGCAAGCGCCTCAGGATGAAATTTTTCATGACGGTCTCACATCAGCCGCCGGTTAACCCGGCGGCCAGGGGGATTTACTTGACGATTTTTACATCCGGCAGGCTGCCGGTCAGGCCGTTGTAGATATCCGGCTTAAAGCCGCTGACGCGGGCGCTGCTGGCGGAAAGAATGTTGCGATAGCCAAGCAGGATCACCGGCGGATCGTCGGCCAGCACTTTATACAGCTGGTGGTAGATCGGCTTGCGCTGTTCAATGTCGAGCACCGCGTTGCCGGCGTTAATCAGCTTATCGACTTCCGCGTTATGGTAGCCGGACTCTTTAGCTTCGCTGCTGTAAAAATCCCATACCCCGTCGTGCGGGTCGTTGAGGGTGCTGGTGCTAAAGGAGGCCAGATCGTAATTTCCGGCTTTACGCTGCGCCATCAGGGCATTGAAATCCACCACCTGCGGCTTCAGCAGTACGCCAATCTGCCGCCAGTTCTCCTTGGCGATGGGGATCAGAGCGTCGTTGAGCACCTTCTTGCTCACCAGCAGGGTCAGCTCCAGGCGCTGGCCGTCTTTGGCGCGGATACCGTCGGCGCCAGGCTTCCAGCCGGCCTCATCCAGCAGCTTTTTGGCCTGTGCCGGATCGTAAGGGTAAGGGTTGACGCCTTCAGCGTTAAAAGCCCAGGAGATCGGGGCGATCGGCTCGATGGCGACTTTGCCGTACCCCTGATAGACCACGTCGATCAGCTTCTGCCGATCCAGACCGTAAATCAGCGCCTGGCGCACGCGCTTATCCTGCAGCGCCGGGCGATGCACGTTGAACTCCACCTGGCTGTAGTCGCTGGAGCCGTAAAGATTAATGTTGGCGAAGCCGAGCATTTTCAGCTGCTCAATATCGTCGGGGCGTGAGGTAAAGGCGTCATAGTCGGTCTCTCCGGTCTGGAACAGCTGGAAGTTGGTCGACGGATTGGTCACGCGGTAGATAAAGCGCGGTGTTGGCGGCGTTCCGCGGTAAAAATGGCTATTGGCATGGAAGCGTATTTCCTGACCGGGAATGTATTTGTCGTACACGTAAGGGCCGTTGCCCAGCGGCTTGCCGTGCAGTGAACGCAGATAGTCGAGATTTCCCCGCTGATATCCTTTGCCGTACCAGGCTTTCGACAGCACCGGCCCGCCAATTTTGGCCAGCGTGGTGGCGCCTGGCTGCGTGGTGGTCACCTGCAGGATGAGCGGGTCGATGACCTTCAGGCCGCTGACGCTGTCAGCTTTGCCGGCTTTGTAGTCCGCGCCGCCGGCGATATTGGCCAGGGTGATGTCGGTATCGCCATCATATTTGGGGTCAAGCAGGACCGTCAGGGTAAAGGCGACATCTTCCGCCGTCAGCGGTGAACCGTCGCTGAAGGTCAGGCCAGGGCGCAATTTGATGGTGTAGACTTTACTGTCCGGGCTGACCGTCCAGCTCTCCGCCAGTCCCGGGACCAGCTTACCCTGACTGTCCCAGTCGATCAGGCGTGAAAAAATCACGTTAGTCACGTTCTCATCCCAGCCGTTGACGAAAAAGTAGGGGTTAAAGATCCCCTGCGGCTCGGAGATCCCGGCCACCACCGTATCTTTCCGCAGTTTGGCGCTGGCCGGGATCTGGCTGGCGTCGGTGGCCGGGGTGATACCTTCTTTCAGGATCCCTTCCGCATGGGCAACAGAAGAAAATGCTACCACGCCGCCGAGCAGGGCCACTTTTAGCGCCAGGGCGAAGCGGGTTTTTCGGGTTTTTAATCCTTGTTGTAATCTGGACAAAAGTGCTACCTCATCAAATAATTGCGTGGTTATTTACAATTCATGACGAAAGATAAGAGGCGCACTTCCCCCTGTCTAACACTGAAACGCTATGATTTATAACTAATTATCCTTAGCAAAGGATCGGGAATATAATCCCATTCGATGGCTAAGAAGCAGTGGTTTCCGCTGTCTGATGATGGTGGGTCAGAATGCTGTCTGCGACCCAGCCATCCTGCGCCAACGCGCTGGCGGCCAGCGGCCCGCTCAGCCGGACCTGCAGTTGGCCGATCACCCGGCCCTGAATGCGCTCGCAGTTGCTGTACAGCAGTCGGGCGTCGCCTCCCAGCAGACTGGCGATATGCTGCAGATTGGGTTCGCGACCACTGCTGCCGTCAAAACGTAAGGTCACGATCTGCTCGCCGTCGCGCAGCGCTGGCCCGGCCTCCGGGCGATCGGGGTGCTGCAGGCCGAGCATGGCGCGCGTCACCGGGTGCTGCGGGTTGCCAAACACGCGCCAGACATCGCCCTGCTCGACAATGCGCCCGCCCTCGAGCACGCTGACCCGATCGCAGAGGGTGCGAATGACCTCCATTTCGTGGGTGATCAGCACGATTGTCAGGCCCAGGCGCTGGTTAATCTCCTTGAGCAGGGTTAGCACCGACAGGGTGTTTTCCGGATCCAGCGCCGAGGTTGCCTCATCGCACAGCAGAATTTCCGGCTGAGTGACCAGCGCCCGGGCGATGCCGGTCCGCTGTTTCTGGCCGCCGGAAAGACGGGCAGGGTAGCTGTCGCGCAGCGCGCTGAGGCCCACCAGCTCAAGCATCTCGCTGACCCGACGCTGGCGTTCGCCGGCCGGGACGCCAGCCATCTTCAGCGGCAAGGCGATGTTCTGCGCCACGGTTTTGGTGGCCATCAGGTTAAAGTGCTGAAAAATCATCGCCACCCGCCGACGCAGATCGCGCAGCTGGCGCGTGGAATAGCGCACGGTTGACTCGCCGTGGATGAACATCTCGCCGCTGTCGGCATTTTCCAGACGATTAAACAGGCGCAGTAGGGTGGATTTTCCGGCGCCGCTGCGGCCGATGATGCCGAAAATTTCACCCTGACGGATGGTCAGGTCAATGTCCTGTAGCGCCTGCACGCCGTTAGGATAGGCTTTGCTGATACCAGCAAACTCAATATGGGTCGGTGGGGCGGGGATATGCGTCATGATGATGCGCTCCGTTAGCCCGGGCAGCGGCTGACGCCGCTGCCCGCGGTGATTAGAATCCAGGTAAAATTTTGCCCTGATAACGCGTCAGAATGAACTGACGAACCGCGTCCGAATGCAGCGCTTGCGCCAGCTTCTGAATGCCCGGGTCCTGAATGTTGTCCGGGCGCGCCACCAGATATTCGACGTACAGATCGCTGCCTTTTTCCACCAGCAACGCTTTATCGGTGTCGATACCGGCCTCCAGCGCATAGTTGGCAAAGATAAAGGCCAGGTCGACCTGCTTCACCGCGCGCGCCAGCATGGCGCCCTCCAGCTCGCGGATCTTAAAGTGATGCGGGTTGCTGGTAATGTCCTTCGTTGCCGATTGCGGGTTGTGCGGATCCTTGAGGGTAATCAGTCCGGCGTTGCTTAACATCACCAGCGCGCGGCCGGTGTTCACCGGATCGTTAGGGATGGCGATCGTGGCGCCGTCAGGCACCGCGGCGAGGGTCTTGTATTTGCTGGAGTAGGCGCCGAAGGGCTCGATATGCACTCCCACCACCGGTACAAGGTTGGTGTGGCGGGTCTGGTTGTAGTTATCGAGAAACGGCCGGTACTGGTAGTAGTTGGCGTCGAGGTGTTTCTCCGCCAGCTGCTGGTTAGGCTGAATAAAATCGTTAAACACTTTGACCTGTAAATCGACGCCCTCCTTTGCCAGCGCCGGCTTCACAAATTCAAGGATTTCCGCATGCGGCACCGGCGTGGCGCCGACGATCAGCGTCTCGTTAGCCAGCGCTGCGGTGGAGAAGAGGGCCAGCAGTCCGGCGGCAATAATGGATTTTTTCATGATAAGGGTTTCCTGAGCAGAGAAGGGTAAGTTATTTGCGGCTGACGTAGCGCACCAGGCGGTCGCCGCTCATTTGCAGAAGCTGTACCAGCGCGATCAGCATCAGGACGGTGACCACCATCACGTCAGTCTGAAAGCGCTGATAACCAAAACGAATGGCCAGATCGCCCAGCCCGCCGCCGCCGATCACCCCTGCCATCGAGGTGTAGTCGACCAGCAAAATGGCCGTCACGGTCACGGCGGCAATCAGCCCGGCCCGCGACTCCGGCAGCAGCGTGTGCCAGATAAGCTGCCAGGTGCTGCCGCCCATCGACCAGCTGGCCTCCACCAGGCCGTGCTCCACTTCGCGCAGGGCGGTTTCCACCAGCCGGGCGAAGAACGGGGCGCAGCCGGCGACCAGTGGCGGAATGGTTCCTTCCACCCCCAGCGAGGTGCCGGTCAGCAACGTGGTCACCGGGATCATCACGATGAGTAAAATGATGAACGGCAGGGATCGCAGCACGTTGACGCACAATGACAGCAGGCGGTAAAGGCGCGGGGCGTACAGCAAACGCGGCTCGCCGGTGAGATAGAGCACGATCCCCAGCGGAAGCCCCAGCAGTACCGTCCATCCCAGCGACCAGGCCAGCATGGTAAGGGTATCGAGGGCGGCCTGGGCCACATCGTTCCAGTCGATTTCCGCGAAAAACGCCAGCAGACTCGTCATATCAGTTCCAGTCATGTCGTTGCGGGCGAATGCCGTTCAGCACCCAGTTGCCAAGCAGCTGATACTTCCAGCGAACCGGGTCGTGCAGGGTGTGCACCCGGGCATTACGCCAGTGGCGGTCGAGGTTGAGCGACTCACCGGTGGCGCGAGTACCCCCCAGCTCGAACAGGCGGCTGGCGGCCTCCAGCGCCACTTCGGTGGTCCAGATTTTGGCGCGGGCGACGGCCAGCGACGCCTCGGCGACATGTTCCTCGCTGAGGTCATTTTTATAGCGGTCGAGCACCCGTCCCGCCCGCTCCAGCAGCGCGTCGGCTGCGGCAAGGCGGCTGTCCAGTTGACCGATATGGTAGATAGTCAGCGGATCGTCGCTCGCCCGCTCCACACCGGCGTCGATCCACGGCCGGGCGCTGTGGCGCACGAACGCCACGGTATCGTCCAGCGCCGCGCGGGCGATCCCGGCATCTATCGCCGCGGTGGTCAGCTGGGCAAACGGGCCGGCAAGGGTCGGGCTGGCGTAGGACTTCCACGTTGGGAAAAGGTGGAAAGGATTAACCGGAAGATTATCGGCCAGCACAGTGCCGCTGGCGGTGGTGCGCTGACCGAGGCACGCCCAGTCATTAACTACCGTCAGCCCCGGACTGTTCTGCGGCACAAAGGCGAGCTGGGCGCGGTCGTCGGCGTCCAGCGCCAGAATGCCAATCCAGTGGGCGTACAGCGAGCCAGTGCAGTAGCCTTTACGGCCATTGATCCGCAGACCGTCTGCGCCCTCCTCGATACGGGTACGAATATCAAGGACCGTTTTCCCCCCGGTTTCCGACAGGGCATTGGCGAAGCGATAGCCCTGTAATACCTGGGCGAAAAAGAACGCCTGTTGGTCGTCGCTGCCCTGCAGACGAATATCCTCCAGCAGGCAGTAGTGGTTCTGGGGGATCTGGCCTAACGACGGATCCGCCGCAGAGAGAATGGCGATAACCTGCGCGAGGGTCGCGGCCGAGACCTCGGCGCCGCCAAAGCGGCGCGGCACCGTGATACCCCACAGACCGCTGTTGGAATAGGTGTTGACGATCTCCGCCGGGACAATGCCCGTGCGGTCGCGCTCGGCGGCGCCGGGTTTGAGCACGGCGGCGATCTCATGGGCGATGGCGAGGGCTTCCGCATCGCTGGCAATAATATGCGCCTGCGGCGTGGACTGGGTGTAAGGCTGTGCGGGTGAACTGGCTGACATCATCTTCTCTCTTATTCAGTGAATAGCTTATGCACAAATTAGATAAATAAATAATTCATAATGCCTGTGGGTTATATGTATGGGTAAGCAAAACACGTGCCAGCGAGAGAGGAAGGCGCAGTCGTGATAGGAAGCGGGTTGGCTATGTCAGCTGATGGAGCGGACTGCTGCAAATGCAGCGCCGTTTTGCGCCGGCTGTTGCAAAGGCAACAGGAGGGTGAACGACCGCCGGGCGTGAAGGAAGGAACAAGGCGGTCAGTTCAAAGCGGACGTCAGCGGTGCGTCGTCGCAAGGGCGGTCTGCCGATCAGGCGACGATTTCAATCAGGTTGCCATCGGGATCGGCGATCACAGCCTCATAATAGCCGTCGCCGGTGGTGCGCGGCGGTGAAACCAGAATTCCGGCGGTCTCGGCGCGTTGGGCGAGGGCATCGACCTGTTCCGCCCCGCCCACCGAGAGGGCCAGATGTACCCAGCCGGTATGGTTGTTATCCGCGCTGGCCGGCTGCAGGCCAGGCTTGGTCATCAGCTCGATCACCACCTCGTCGTCGATGGTGACAAAATAGGAGGCAAAGCCGGGGTTGGTCTGGCTAAGGTATTTTTCATTGATGCTGGCGGCAAAGAACTCGACCCAGAAGCGGGCCTGGACGTCGAGCTGTTGGGTCCACAGGGCGAAATGGGCAATTTTCATGGTAAACCTCCGGGCAGGAACATTGACAATCAAAGCAGCGCAGACGATCATGCTTGCTGTTGCTCGTTTTTGATAATTTAAGGAGTTATCGTGCTCGATTATGCTGCTTTTCCCCAACAGCGACAAGCGTTGATTTGCCAGATCCTGCAGGAAAACGGCAGAGTGGTGTGCGCGGAGCTGGCGGCGCGGCTTCAGGTGTCGGAGCACACCATCCGCCGCGATCTGCATGAGCTCAGTCGCGAGGGGTTCTGTAAAAAGGTGTATGGCGGGGCGGTGCTGAGCCTGCCGGAGGCCGGGGACTACAGTGAACGGAAAGATAAAAATCGAGCAACAAAACTCAGGATCGCGCAACAGTGTGCCAGGCTGGTGAAGCCCGGCGGTACCCTTTTCATTGATACCGGGACCACCAATCTGGCGATGGCCGAGGCGCTACCCGCCGAGCTGGCGCTGACGGTAGTAACGAACTCCCCGGAGATCGCCGCGGTACTGGTGAAAAAACCGTTGTATGACGTGGTGATCCTGGGGGGGCAGGTGCAGCGGGCGAGCGGCGGCTGCGTCGGCGCCGCGGCGGTGGCTCAGGTGCAGGGCATGTTATTCGACCAGGGGTTTATCGGCGGCTGCGCGATGGCGCCAGAGTCGGGCCTGACCGGTTTTGACTACGCCGACTGCGAGTTCAAGAAAGCGGTGATTAAGCAGTGCAGCGAAATTATCATCGGCCTGACCTCGGATAAAATTCCGGCGGTGGCGCGGTTTGTGGTCGCCGCGAGCAGCGATATCGATGTGCTGGTGGTCGAAGAGAATATCAGTCGTGAATATCGCGTTGCCTTTCAGCAGCACGATATTCGCATCCATACCGTGTAGCCCGCTAGCGTGTGAGAGAGGTGGCGATAAGCCGCAGGCCCAGCGCCCCCAGCACCGTCGCGGTGGTGATGTCGATCCGCCGCTTCAGCCGCAGGTAGACGCGCCGCGGGCGATCGGCAGACAGCACCAGCGCCACCAGCGAATACCAGCTGACGTCAATCAGAAAGCTCATCAGCGGCACGATGTAGTAAAAGGCGGTGGGGATCTGCGCTGGCAGCAGGACGGTAAAAATTGAGGCGAACACCAGCGCGGTTTTGGGATTGCTCAGCTGGGTATACAGCCCATCGCGGAAGGTCTTCAGCAGCGAATGGTTGCCAGCCATGCCGCTGGCGGAAAAGTCCATCGGCTGCGCCGACCCGCGGAAAATTTTATAACCAAGCCACAGCAGATAGATCCCGCCCGCCACCTTCAGGCCAATAAACAGCTCCGGCACCGCGGTGAGTACCTTCTGCAGGCCCAGCATTGCCATAATGGAAAAAATGGCGGCGCCGGCGCCGGTACCGAGGGCGGTCACCAGACCGTGCACGCGCGAGCGAGCGACGGCATTGCGCGCGACAAAGATAAAGCTTGGGCCGGGACTGATCACGCCCATGATCAGCACCGCGGCAATGGCCATCAGGCTGGATAAGAACATAGCGACTCCTGTGATGTCCGCCGCCGGCAGGCGGTCGGTACCGTGTGGACGGTTGGGCTAAACAGAGTAGCAAACTGGTTCAGGAAAGCACGTCAAAAAGGTGTAGATAAGGCAGGGCGGCGCGGGCGGTGGCGGCGCGCGTTTTCTGCGCAACTGTTTGAATAACGATTCCCATTCTTGTCATCAATGGTAAACTGAATAACTGTGATCTTTGTCATACCGTAATAACTACAGAGAAGAGACACTGCTATGCAACATATCATTGAGGGCTTCCTCAACTTCCAGAAAGAGATCTTCCCCCAGCGTAAAGAGCTCTTCCGTAGCCTGGCCTCCAGCCAGAATCCCAAAGCGCTTTTCATCTCCTGTTCAGACAGCCGTCTGGTGCCTGAACTGGTAACCCAGCAGGAGCCGGGACAGCTCTTTGTCATTCGTAACGCCGGGAATATCGTGCCATCTTTCGGGCCGGAGCCAGGTGGCGTTTCTGCTACCATCGAATATGCCGTCGTTGCGCTGGGCGTGACGGATATCGTGATCTGCGGCCACTCCAACTGCGGCGCGATGAAAGCGATCGCCACCTGCCAGTGCCTTGAGCCGATGCCGGCGGTGTCCCACTGGCTGCGCTATGCTGATGCCGCGAAAGCAGTGGTTGAAAAGAAAACCTGGGCCAGCGAAACCGATAAAGTCAACGGCATGGTGCAGGAAAACGTCATCGCTCAGCTGAACAACATCAAAACCCATCCGTCGGTGGCGGTCGGTCTGCGCGACCATACCCTGCGCCTGCACGGCTGGTTCTACGACATTGAAAGCGGCGACATTCAGGCGCTGGATAAAAACACGAAATCCTTTGTTTCGCTGTCGGAAAATCCGGACGTCTTCTTCGAATAACGCCGTTCCCAGGGCACGGAGGCCCTGTTCATCCCCTCACCACTCCACGCAAATTTTGCCAAAATGGGCGCCGCTTTGCAGATAGCGAAAGGCATCCGGTAAGGCTGTAAAATCAAACACTTTATCGATAACCGGCCGCGACGCCTGCAGGTTCAGGGCGTTGACGTAGTCCTGTTGTTGCCGTCTATTACCTACCACCAGCCCCTGCAGCCGGGCCTGTTTACTCATCAGCAGATGGGTGGGCACATGACCTTCGAAGCCGGTCAGAACGCCGATCAGGGCGATGTGTCCGCCGACACTGACCGCCTCGAACGACTGCCCCAGCGTGCTCGGACCGCCCAGCTCCAGAATGAGATCGGCCCCGCGATGGCCGGTGATATCCTGCACCGCGGCGCCCCATTCCGGGGTGGTTCGGTAATTGATGAGATGATCGGCCCCCAGCGTGCGAGCACGAGCGAGCTTTTCATCTGACGACGAGGTGACGATCACCTGCGCGCCCATACTTTTCGCCAGCTGCAGGGCGGTTATCGACACGCCGCCGGTGCCAAGCGTCAGCACCGTATCGCCCGCTTTTAACCGTCCTTCGACAACCAGCGCGCGCCAGGCGGTAAGACCGGAAGTGGTGATGGTTGCCGCTTCCCTGAAACTCCACCCCTCAGGTGCATGGGTAAAATGGCTGGCCGGCCTGACGACATACTGGCAGGCGAACCCCTCCGCGCCATCGCCCGGGGTCTGACTGAAGTCGCTCACCTGTGGACCGGGGCGGCCATCCAGCCACTGCGGGAAAAAGCCAGCGACCACCCGGTCACCCGGCTGAAATTCGTTCACCCCGGCGCCAACCGCTTCCACCACGCCGGCGCCATCCGCCATCAGGATCCGCCGATCGGCGGTGGGAATAACGCCCGTTGCGACCAGCAAATCATGGTAGTTCAGCGAGGTGGCGTGCAGCGCCACCCGGATCTCGCCTGCGGCGGGCGCGCCGGGGTCAGCAAGATCGACAAGCTGCAGGTTCTCAAGCGAACCGGGTTTTTTGACTGTCCAGGCTTTCATCATCAGGCTCTCTTTTCTGGAGGATACAGTCAGTATTGGTCCGGAATGGGGAGAGCGCCACAGCCTGTCTGTCGGGACATCACTGAAAGGGAAAAGGGGAAAAAATAAAGCGCCGTTAAAAACGGCGCTTTATTTATTGCTAACGGCTAAAAGGATTATTTGCTCAGCTCAGCCGTCATATGGACACGATTGTTAAACTGGGCGCTGGTGATTTTATAGGATGCACCCTGTTCCGCGGCCTGGGCGGCGATTTTTGCTTCAGCACGGTCCAGTGTGGAAGCGGTAGCGCTGACGCTCTGGGCGAAGCTGACAGAAGAGAACAGAGACAGTGCAGCAACAGCAACGAAAGTTTTGATGGATTTCATGGTCGTATTCCTTAATCTGGTGTCTGATAAAGGGCTTGTCGCCCTGATGTGATAAAGAATACGCTTGACTCCTGTAGGTTAAAATCAAAACATTTTGCGAATCTTGTTCAAATAATATGAATTATTTTCCGCCGCGTGCAACGCGGCCTGCCGCTGTCGGGCAGGTTTTGCCCCTGGCGTATAACTGGCAAGGTCGGGTGAGAGCGGGTTAAACGTTGGCCCGGTGGTCATAAAATGGTGAAAATGGGTATGGCTGACCAGATGAAAATTCACCTTAATCCGTTCCAGTCCGTTATAGACTCGCTTGCGATTGATCCCCAGCGTGGTCGCCAGTTGATTCACCGACTGTCCCTTTATGGTGGCGGCGATCATGCGCATTTCCAGCCGGTTGAGGGGGGCTCGTTGACGGGAAGAGGTACTCTGACGCTGATGACGCGGCACCAGAGGCCAGCGACGATCGGCCAGCCTGCGCAAAAGGCGGCCAACCTCTGGAACGCTTTCCCGCTGGCTAACCCACAGGAGGGTATCCGCGAAAAAGGCGCGTCCGCGCCTCACGTTGCCGGCCGAGGTAAAGCCGATCACCAGACTCTGATAACGCAGGGCTAATTCAGCGGCGGCCTGATAATCGTGAAAGTTTTCCAGCGATAAAATAATCACATCCAGCCCAGCCGGATCGGGAAAATGGCTAAGTGGCAGCGAATGAATAATGTTCAGCCCGGGCAGGGTCTCCTGAATATCTCTGAAACACTGGGCGAGGCCGATATTAAAAAAACATTATTGCTGTGAATTAAAATATTCAACGGATAAACCCTGTTACAAACGATGTAAACGGCGCGGAGAGGGGGTTAGCTGCGTACCAGAAGTTTATTCATATCAGCAGGCGAGGTATTAATATAATTCATCATGCCCGGTGGTTTGAATGAGTAAATTTCGGCTACGACCGCATTATTAATATAATATCCTGCGCACTTGACCCGAATAATTAATGCGCTTTCAACGCCAGCCTGGCTAAGACGAGCTTTTAACGTCTGAATAACCTGCCATAATCGCTGCGCAGACGGGCGAAGATTATTTTTTTCCCAGACGTTAATCATCAACTCTTCATCGCTGACCACCCGTTCTCTGCCATGCGCCAACAGATATTCCAGTAAACAGGCCATGGTACTGCGTAGCTGAACTTGCGTTCGCGTCCCTCGCAGCGCGATAATTTCCCGATGATGCAGGCAGTAGAAAATATTATCTGCTAACTTATAGCCAAGCAGTTTATAGCCCTTAGTCATCTACCACTCCCTGACAAATCCAGTTATTGCCGGTGCAGAGTACCTGCCTGCTGCTGACTGACCAAGTGAATTTTATCTGTTAGAATAATCAAAACAAATAACCATATTCGTATACATAACTAGAATAAAAATCTGAAAAATGATTATTGCTCTGCAGGATTGTATGGTATAGGAAAAGTCTTAAACAAACGTCAGGCGCTGGTAAGCGGTTGAATATATAGGTGTCAGGAAAAACTAAATGCACTTATATTGATCTAGATCAATTTTGCTCATTTCAGGAGACTTTCACCATTTACATACTAAAACAAAGATTGAAATAACTTCCGTTACGCGATGATAAGCTGATTCTGAACTTATGGAACTACCCAGGGAATTGTTCATTATTTTTCAGGAGCGTTTTTATGGTCATTGCAACTCGTAAGCCTCTGTGTAACAAACGCTGGTCGGCCAGCCCGGCCTCCCAGGATCTTCAGTTGACTCAGCTACGCCACCCGTGGGTCGCCACCAAAGCCAGCTGCAAAAGCAAAAAAGCCTGGAAAAGCCGCAGTTAGCGGCCTGCCCACCCCCCTGACATAAAGCCCTGCTTGTTCCTGCGGACAAGCAGGGCTTACCTCTGCGACTTTTACACCGACTGCAACAGATAACCAGAAGGCGTCTCCACCACCCTGGCAAAGCCGGGCAGACCAAGATGCATGCCGGCGATCAGCCATTGTTCGCTGGCGGCCAGGCGCAGCAGGCTTTCCCGGGTTCGCCGGGCCTGTTCAGGATCGACGTCGAAGGCGACCGACACCGACGGCCGGGTGGTCTGAATGGTCGGGAAATGGACAATATCCCCCCAGATGAGCAGCGAGGTATCGCCCGTCTCGAGACGATACCCGGTATGGCCGGGCGTATGGCCGGGCAGAGGGCACGGGTGGATCCCGGCGACCGTCTCCTCACCATCAACTTCGCGAATTTGCGCCGCGCAGATTGCCAGTACGCGGTGGACGAGCAGCACGTTGCGCCGGCCGCGATCGCTGGCGTTGTCCAGTGTGGATGCCGCCAGCCAGTAAGCGCGTTCCCGCGAAGGCAGGAACACCGTGGCGTTGGGATACGCCGGGGCGCCGGTTGCCGTCAGCAACCCGCCGATGTGATCCGGGTGCGCGTGGGTGAGGAGGATGGTGTCAATCTCCTCAGGGCGTACGCCGAGCAGCGCCAGAGTGGCGATAAGCGCACCGCCGACGCCATTGACTCCCCCGGTGCCGGTATCCACCAGTACGGTGTGCCCGCGTCCGCGGATAAGATAGGCGCCGATCGCAATGGCCTCCGGTGAGGCTAACCCGGCGTTCCGCTGCAGGCGCTCCGCCTCCTCAGGCGTGATACCCGAGAGTAAGGACAGTGGCGCCGACATCTGACCATCACTGACGGCGGTCACCGTCAGATCGCCTGCGGTCAACGTATAAAAGGGAGCTGGTGTCATGGCGACCTCACGCGCGTTGCGCCGGGTTACGTAACCGGGCGGTGATGGGTTGATAGATAAAGACGGCGGCAGCCGTGGCCAGGTGATGCAGGTCGTCACGCGGGACGATGGCGGCATACCGGGTTTGTTGCGTCGCCAGGCCGCCAGGCAGCAGGACGATTGCCGGAGAAATGGGTAGCGTCTGAGGCGTATCGCTCAGCAGTAGCACCTCATCAGACCGGACCTCCCGCACGCCGCTATCTGCAACATAGAGGTGGCGGTGCCAGTCGGTGATCGCCGATTGCCAGCGGGCAAAATGGCCGCCACCGTTGCGGCGGTAGGCGTCGCTGTCGATGACGGTAGCATCGTGGATATCGTGCAGCGCCAGGTAGCGGGGGCAGCCCTCGCTGAGGGCGCGGAAGCGCTGAGAGGCGTAAAAACCGGGCACAGAGACCAGCGCCGGCAGTTTTTCCTGATTGTAAAAGGTATTCCACGCTGTTTCGCTTTGGGGATCGGTGTAGGCGCATTCGACGACATAGAGCATAGTGACCTCGATGGACAGATGATTGAGCGCGCAAAGCGCTTTAGTGAGTTTTCATCATCCTATCGGCTAAAAATGGCGCTGAAAAACGATGTTAATTCAATAGTCAGTGATATTCTGTCACTGACTTTCGGTGAGCCTGCACAAGGAGCATTGGCTATGCGTCGTAAAATCCCCAGCAGCGCTGCGCTACTGGCTTTTGAGGCCGCTGCCCGTCACGGCAACTTTGCCCGCGCGGCGGCGGAGCTCGCGTTAACGGAAGGGGCCATCAGCCGGCAGATTGCCCGTCTGGAAGCGCTCCTCGACAGCAAACTCTTCGACAGGACGGGGAGCCGGGTGCGGCTCAACCCGGCAGGCGCCCGCTATGCCCGCCAGGTCCGCGAGATCCTCGCCCGTCTGGAGCGGGACACCCACGACGTCAGCGGGATGCCCTCCGATGGACATAGTCTGGAGATCGCCGTGCTTCCTACCTTTGCCAGCCGCTGGTTAATCCCCCGGCTTGGACGCTTTGCAGCGCAGTATCCGCATATTGTGGTCAATATTGCCGCCCGCAGCGATCCCTTCATCCTCCCGGGCAGCGGTTTTGATGCCGCCATCCATTTTGATCACCCGGCGTGGACTGGCATGGATGTGACGTTTTTGTTCGAGGAGTACCTGCTGCCGGTCTGTCATGCGGCGCTGCTGACGAATGACGATCTCCCCGGGCAACTGAACCGATTGCCGCGCATTCACCGGCGGCAGAACCCTGACGCCTGGCTGCACTATGCCCGGGAATGCGGGCTGGCGCTGGATAATCCGGCGCAGGGGCCGCGCTACGATCTGCATGAGATGGCCATCGCCGCGGTACTGAGCCAGCAGGGGGTGGCGCTGGTGCCGAAGATGTATGTGGAAAGCGAGCTGCGCGCCGGGACGCTGGTTGCCCCGTGGCCGGGCTCCCCGACGCTGGCCAAGCGCTTCTGCCTGATCAAACCCGGTGGCGGGGAGGGGGAGCCGGCGCTGCAGGTGTTTGAGCGCTGGCTGCAGACGGAGATTGCAGCCTGTTAAGTCAGGGCTGGCCCGGGGGGAGGCTGCGTCGCCCGCTGGCGGGCATATTTCCCCGGCGATATCCCGGTATAGCGGGTAAAGGCTACGCTGAACGCGCTGGCCGAGCCATAGCCGATGCGCTCGGCGATATCCGCAATGCTGATGCCCGTCTCGCCCAGCCACTGCATGGCCAGGGTCATTCGCCAGCCTAACAGATAGCCCATCGGGGTCATCCCGGTCAGGTCGGTAAAGCGTTCAAATAACGTCGAGCGAGACAGCGCGCAGTCGGCGGCCAGGGCGTTGACCGTCCAGCGTCTGGCGGGGGCCCGATGCAGCAGGCGGATTGCCTGGGCGACCCGCGGGTCGCTCAGCCCGCGCATCAGACCGGGGGTCGCGAGCGTGCCGGAGGAACGGATGGCCTCGATAAAAAGCAGCTCAACCATCCGCGCCAGAACGAAAGATTTGCCCGCGCGATCCGCCTGCGCTTCCTCTTTCAACAGCCCGACAAAGGTGGCCAGCCGCGGTTGATTGCGGACCACCACAAAGGCTGGTAACAGCGAGGCCAGCAGGCTGGCGTTCGTCGAACCGGAAGCGCAATGACCAATCAGCGCCTGCATCTGCGCAGGCTTGTCGAGGGCTCCCAGCCGAAAGTGTCCCTCCGCCAGTTGCACCGGGATGGTCTCCAGCGCTGGTGAAGGGGGCGGGGTCAGGCTGGTTAGCGCGAAGCGGTACGCCGCCGGGATCAGAATAAAATCCCCGGCGCGCAGGATCTGCGGCTCATGCTGGTCAATTTCCAGCCGACAACCTCCTTCCAGCACGACGCCATAAAATGACAACCCCTGGTCCGAGCGTATCACTCGCCAGTCTCCCGCCCCCTCAACGGTTTTGGTCAGCACCGCTCTGAGGTTTAGCATGGCAATGACCTCCGCCAGCGGATCGCTCATTTCCGGACTCCTGCTAAAGAATGATGGATTATTGACCCTATATCGTCCGACTCGGTCTGTCTATGATCAAAAGGAAGAAGCCATTCGGAGACAGAGATATGCAAACGATAATGATCACCGGCTGTTCATCGGGTTTTGGCCTGGAGACGGCGCGTTATTTTCTCGAGCAAGGCTGGAAGGTTATTGCCACGATGCGCGCTCCGCAGGAAGGTGTGTTGCCCGCCAGCGACCGCCTGCGGCTGGTACGTCTTGACGTCACTTCGGCGCAGAGTATCGCAGAGGCCATTGCCGACGCCGGAGAGATTGATGTGCTGGTTAACAACGCCGGGGTGGGGATGCTTAATGCCCTGGAGGGCGCGTCGCGCGAGGCGATAGCAGACCTGTTTGCCACCAATACCCTGGGAACGATTGCCATGACCCAGGCGGTGATCCCCCGGTTCAGAGCGCGCCGAAGCGGGACGATCGTTAATATTACCTCGGCGGTCACCCTGCAACCGATGCCCCTGCTGGCGGTCTACACCGCGAGTAAGGCGGCGGTGAATGCCTTCACGGAGTCGCTGGCGCTGGAGCTTCGGCCCTTCAGTATCCGTGTCGGGCTGATCCTGCCGGGACGCGCTCCCCAGACCCGCTTCGGGGAAAACGCCCGCCGGACGATGGGGCAGCTCCCGGAGAGCTATGCGGCGCTCGGCCAGCAGATCCTCGACAGCATGCAGGATAACGCCAGCGTGACGCAGGCGACCGATGTCGCTCAGGCCGTCTGGCGAATGGTGCACGATCCTGATGCCCCTTCGCGGCTGCCGGCAGGGGAAGATGCCCTGGCGATGGCGCAGGCCAGTCTTAGCCGTGTCTGAAGGCAATATGCGGTTCTTGTCTGGCAGGCGGTAGGTGCGCAAGCTGCCGCTGTGCTTTATGGCCGGGGGAATATTATCCCTGTCAGTATCGGCTGGATAATATTAGCGGGTAATACGAAATAACGGTCGGGCGGCGCTTACTGATGTCAATCAGGATACCAATGTCTTTCATGGCGCGTTTTCGCCGCCTATTCTGGATATGTGCGAACCGTCCGCCATATTATGACATGATCAATGGCTCAGGTCTTTTATATGTAATTTGTCAATGTGATTCGGGCGTTAATCTTAAAAAGTTAGTCTGGCCCGGTCGGGGCTGGACTTTCTTTATTCTACTGTGGCATGGTTTCCTCCCTGTTGTACCGCGCGCTCGCTTTTTTACGCCAGGGAATAGTTTTCAGTATGGAATATTGTTGTTGCGAAGCCACCGCTTCCGCCCTGCGTCCAGACGGCTTCATTCTCTCGTCTGACAAAATATTGGCAGTTTATTTGTTTTATTCTGCTTATCGTCTTTTTCAGCATTACGCAGTCACTCCCGATCTGAACCGAGATGCCGCTGAATTCAAACTGAACGTACTCCGGCAGTACGCGGATACGAACGGGATTTTCTTGCACATTTATTGCTGAGTGACTGCTATTCCGGGCGTTAAATAAAAGAACACCGTTCTGCATTACTCAGTGCGCTTTGGGTTCTTTTAGGAGGACAGCGAGGGCGGTAGCGTGCGTAAAACCGGCGGGGGGACAGGGCCGCCACGGTGCGGGAGGGCGGAGGGTAACGAATGAAGGACGTTGTGATGGATGTTAATGCCAGAAAAGATGGAGTGAAGCGATGAGGAATAGGCTGATAAACGATGCATCCAGTTCGGTAAAGCAACTGCCGGGGCAGCCACGCTACTGGATGGACGTTCACCGGGGTGCACAATATCGACAGCTTGCTGAATCAGCAGATATTGCCGGTGCTGAGTCAGCAACTGTTACCCCATATGGCGGCAGGACAGAAGCCGCAGCACCTGACGTTGGGCTGGGATGAGGAAGAGGGGATCGTCATGGCATTTGATGAATAGAGGATAACTATTGTGGACAGTGCTAAAGAGATCGCCAGAGATATGCTGGAGGCTATTAATGTTGATGGTTCGGGATTCTGGGGGGCTGTGGCGAAAGGATTTATCACGTTCCCGGTGAGTCTTGGTTACCTGGGATATGACTTTATTGACACTGAACATCGCAGAGAAAACCTGGATGATAAATTCAGGCTGGCCCGGTTGATTAAAAAGGGGGGATTCAACCGTGGTATTATCGAGCAAGTCATCAGTGTTTCACTTGAGGGTTTTATTTCCAGAATTATTATAGAAAAAACAGCAGCTATTGTGAAAAATATTTCAGGCTCATTTGCGGGGAAGATGGTATTCACTGAAATGACCGGGGTAAAATTAGGCGAAGCTATAGCCTCCAGAGGAGTGTCCGCTTTTTTTGCAGGAAGTCTTGCCGGGTTATTATTATCTATTGGTGCTGAAACATCCAGAGCAATATACACGTCCCGATATCTGAAGCGCAGAAATCCGGTACTGCATGATAAACTGCAAAGTCTGGGAGATCTGGATCTTCTGTATTTTCTTGTTGAGGATATTGTAAAACCTTTCGAAACAGCGTGTATGGTCGGTGACAAGAATCCAGCAGAATTTAACAAAATATGTGAATATTTCTTTGGTGGATTATGAATATAAAACGAACATTACTCATCATACTTTCCCGTGTTATCAGGGGGGCAGGTATGGGATTAGGTGCTTCAGGTATCGCGCTGGCTGGTTGGTTCTTTTTTTTCTCAGTAAATGAATATAAATTTCTCTGGGGTTTACTTTCAGTTGTGGAATTCCTGGTTGGGTATCTGATATATCGATTTGCATATGCATATATTTATGATGAATGGAATAATTATCATTAAAAAATTAAACGCGTGGTCTGTTGACCGATTTTTGATGCTCATGACTGTGGAGTAAAAATATGAGTCTGATGGGTACCCTTTCAAATACTTGAAATGTCGTTTTGCCAGCTTTAATTTTGTCTGAATCTAAGGAACGAGACCCTGTGCAATTTGTGAACGGGCTTCATAACGTAAAATTCGGGCCACACTGAGTGAAATATCAGGTTAGAGGCCGAAACTCATGCAGCATTGTTTTCCGTTATGATAGTAGTGAAAGTGCCATTTTTGCTTCCTGATTTGCTGTAACCATCCATATCGGTCAGCGAGTCATTTGCGGGAGTAGCAGCCATTACGAATGGCCGTGTCAGTTAATGGCATAATCGTCACCTTAGTTTTGTCTGCAGTATTCTGTAACGTCAACGCCTGAATTTTTGAAGCCTGAAATGTTTTCCTGTCAGGAAGAATAAAAAATGCCTTGTTGCAATGACACATTCCCCACCGTTTGTGGACTAAAGCGCCATTTCGAGGTGCTCAAAAATGTCCCTAAAAGGGGTGGCTTCCCCCTGGACTAGTGTGGAATATGCAAGGAAAAATCTTTGCCAATACACAACATTTTAAGTCAGCAATACAATCGGGGATTAGGTGATAAAATTCAGGAGTTACAGAGAAATAACAGCTTGGTGCGTCTGAATGGACTCGAACCATCGACCCCCACCATGTCAAGGTGGTGCTCTAACCAACTGAGCTACAGACGCATTATGGTGCGTTTAATTGGACTCGAACCAACGACCCCCACCATGTCAAGGTGGTGCTCTAACCAACTGAGCTATAAACGCATTATGGTGCGTTCGATTGGACTCGAACCAACGACCCCCACCATGTCAAGGTGGTGCTCTAACCAACTGAGCTACGAACGCAATGTTGTGGTGACAACGGGGACGCATATTAGCGGCAGGGAGAGGATGTGGCAAGAGGTAAACGTCACTTTTCTTGCACATTGCATGCGATTGCGGAACTTTTACCCATTCCGGATATATTTTACTGAACCACAAGGATATTTCTTCGCCAGCGAGCGTCACTGCTCTCTTTTTTCAGCCAGTCTAACCCTGCGCGGGAGGGTTGCCGTTGTGTTAAATTATCGGCCACCAGAAGAGAGGGAGTCATAACGAAGATGAAATCGATTGGTATTTTTTGCGGTTCTTCAGCTGGCGAACATCCGCTGTATCTCGAAACCGCCTGTCTGGTCGGACTTACGCTGGCGCAGCAAGGGCTAGCGCTTGTCTATGGCGGCGGCAAAGTCGGTCTGATGGGGGCGGTCGCCGATGCGGCGCTGGAGGCCGGAGGCGTGGTGATCGGTGTGATGCCGCGCGGCCTGGTGGAGCGGGAAATTGCCCACCGTGGCTTGACGGAGCTGCATGTGGTCGAGGATATGCACGAGCGGAAAACCAAAATGGCGGCACTGGCTGACGGCTTTATTGCCCTACCGGGCGGGGCGGGGACGCTTGAAGAGATTTTCGAACAGTGGACCTGGGCGCAGCTGGGGATCCATGAAAAACCGTGCGCGTTCCTGAATATCAAGGGTTATTACGATCCGCTTCAGGCGATGGTCGACAACATGGTGAGGGAAGGGTTTATGCACCCGCGCTACGCGGAGATGCTGCCGTTTGCTACCTCGGCAGACGAGATTATCGCCGGTTTTCGCGACTATACGCCGCCGGCCCGTAAATGGGTTCAGCAGCCCGCTATTTAAACATCAAGCGAAGGGTAAACAGCGCGCAGACGATGAGCAGTAACAACAGCAATTCGAAGCGATAGCGTTGCAGCATGATGTCCTCCTGAAAAAAAACCGGCGCTGTTCAGCGCCGGTTTATCACCTTAACGCCCTGACCATTATGCCGCTGGTTTAACCGCCGGTTTAGCAGCGTGGTGCGCCGCTTTATGGTGTTTCTTCGCAGCCTGTGCTTTCTGCGCTACTGCCGGTTTCGCAGCGGCTTTATGGTGTTTCTTCGCAGCCTGTGCTTTCTGCGCTACTGCCGGTTTCGCAGCGGCTTTATGGTGTTTCTTCGCAGCCTGGGCTTTTTGCTCAGCAGCCGGTTTTGCAGCGGCTTTATGGTGCTTCTTCGCCGCCTGCGCTTTTTGCTCAGCAGCCGGTTTTGCAGCGGCTTTATGGTGCTTCTTCGCCGCCTGCGCTTTTTGCTCAGCAGCCGGTTTTGCAGCGGCTTTGTGGTGTTTCTTAGCGGCCTGCGCTTTCTGCTCGGCTGCCGGTTTTGCAGCGGCTTTGTGATGTTTCTTATGGTGTACGGTGGTGTGGCTGGCAGCTGCAGCCGGGGTGGTGCTGGCGGCATCGGCAGCGAAAGCAACTGATGACAGACCCATAGCAGCGGCAACGACCAGAGCTAATACTTTTTTCATTCTGAAATCCTCGAATTGGTTTCTTGAGTAACCCCACTGCGGGGCTGTTGGCAACACTATATTCGTCTCGGGGAGTGCCATCAGTGAGTCTTTGGTGTCGGGGAGTAACGGAATGTACAACGCGGTCGCAATGCCGGAGAACGAAAAAGCCCGCCGGAGGGGCGGGCTTTGAAGGGATTAGCGCGCGGCGCGCTGTAAGATGATGCTGGAGGGCTGGCGCTGGAGAAAACGCATCCGCAGCATCATCATGATGGCGGCGGAGGTCAGGCCGATGATAAATCCACACCAGAAACCGGCGGGCCCCATGCGTGGTACAACCATATCGGTCAACGCCAGCAGATAGCCGCTCGGCAAACCCAGCACCCAGTACGCGGTAAAAGTAATAAAAAAGATAGACCTCGTATCTTTATAGCCGCGCAGAATGCCGCTGCCGATCACCTGGATGGAGTCGGAGATCTGATAGATAGCCGCCAGCAGCATCAGGTGCGAGGCCAGCAGCACCACCTCGGGATTATCGTTATACAGCAGGGCAATCTGTTCACGCATCAGCACGGTAAAGATAGCAGTAAATACCGCCAGGCAGACGCCCACGCCCACGCCGGTGCGGGCCGAAACCTGGGCATCGATCGTTGAACCTTGTCCGAGACGGAAGCCGACGCGAATGGTGACCGCCGCCGCCAGCGATAGCGGCAGAACGAACATCAATGAGCTGAAGTTAAGCGCGATCTGGTGCCCGGCGACGTCAATGATCCCCAGCGGGGAGACCAGCAGCGCGACGACGGCAAACAGCGTGACTTCAAAGAACAGCGCCAGAGCAATGGGCAGCCCCAGTTGCACCAGTCGTAACAGGACGGCGAAATCGGGACGGCTGAAGCGCTCGGCGCAGCGGATATCCCGCATCGAACGCGCCCGGCGCACCCACCACAGCATACTGGCGAACATCACCCAGTAAACCGAAGCCGTCGCTACGCCGCAGCCGACGCCGCCCAGCTCGGGCATGCCGAAATGACCATAGATAAAGATATAGTTCACCGGAATATTGACCAGTAAGCCGATAAAGCCCATGACCATCCCGGGCTTGGTTTTCGCCAGCCCTTCACACTGGTTACGGGCAACCTGGAAGAACAGATAGCCCGGCGCCCCCCACAGCAACGCGCGCAGATAGCCAACCGCCTTCTCTGCCAACAGTGGGTCGATATTATGCATGGAGCTGATGATATAGCCGGCGTTCCACAGCACGACCATGATCAGCACCGAGACAAAGCCGGCCAGCCAGAAGCCCTGACGTACCTGCTGTGCAATGCGATCCCGCCGTCCGGAGCCGTTAAGCTGCGCCACCACCGGGGTCAGCGCCAGCAGCAGCCCATGGCCAAAGAGGATCGCCGGCAGCCAGATGGAGGTCCCGATGGCCACGGCGGCCATATCCGTGGCGCTGTAGCCACCCGCCATCACGGTATCGACAAAACCCATCGCCGTCTGCGCCACCTGCGCAAGGATGACGGGTATAGCCAGAGCTAATAACTGACGCGCTTCAACGAAATACTTCTGCACGTGAACACCTTTGTTTTGTTGTTATTTTGAGACTAAAAAAGCCGCCGTAACTGGCAGCAAGGGGATAAAAATGAGGAATTTCCAGTCTATTGTAGCGAGGATTAGCCATTAAGCCAGTGAAAAAAGAGTCGAGGCACGAAGCGCGCTGGCAACCGCTTTGCCCTCCTGTTATTGTTCCCGATAGCGAAAACGGTAATGATACCGTCATGATTTTCAACAGGAGCCTAACATGTTTACTGGTATTGTTCAGGGAACCGCGAAAGTGGTCTCCATTGATGATAAACCCAATTTTCGCACCCACGTGGTGGAGCTACCGGCACATATGCTGGAGGGGCTGGAAACCGGCGCCTCGGTAGCCAATAACGGCTGTTGCCTGACGGTGACCGAAATAAACGGCGCGCACATTAGCTTCGATTTGATGAAAGAGACGCTGCGTATTACCAACCTCGGCGATATTCAGCTCGGGGATGAAGTGAACGTCGAGCGGGCGGCGAAATTCAGTGATGAAATCGGCGGGCATCTGATGTCCGGCCATATTATGACCACCGCGGAAATCGTGAAGATCCTCACTTCCGAAAATAACCGTCAGATCTGGTTTAAAGTGCAGGATCCGACGCTGATGAAATATATCCTCTATAAAGGATTCATCGGTATTGATGGTATCAGCCTGACGGTGGGTGAGGTGACGGCAACCCGTTTCTGCGTGCATCTCATCCCGGAAACGCTGCAGCGGACCACGCTGGGCGCGAAAAAGCTGGGCGACCGCGTCAATATTGAGATTGACCCGCAGACTCAGGCGGTTGTCGATACGGTTGAACGCGTGCTGGCCGCGAAAGACGCTGCATCTAAGGTGAATGAAGCCTGAAAAAAATCCCCCGCCGGTGTGCGGGGGAGATTTTGTTAGCGGGCGATGCGCAGTCCATGTTCAATACCGCGCGAGAACACCACCTGCCAGAGCTGAATGTCACGGGCGCGGAAGGCGCCGGCGCAGGCGTTCAGGTAATAGCTGAACATCCGTTTGAAACGTTCAGAATAGTTATCGGCAATTTCTGGCCAGCTGGCGAGAAAGCGCTCATACCAGGCCATCAGGGTGGTGTCATAATCGGCGCCGAAGTTATGCCAGTCTTCCATCACAAAGTGCTTCTCGCTGGCATCGGCGATCTGCCGTACCGACGGCAGACAGCCGTTGGGGAAGATATATTTATCGATCCACGGATCGACGTTATGGTCGGTGACTTTGGAACCGATGGTGTGCAGTAAGAAACGACCATTAGGTTTCAAATTACGATCCGCGACCTCAAAGTAGGTGGCGTAATTTTTCGGTCCCACGTGCTCGAACATACCGACGGAGACGATGCGGTCAAAGCTGTCGTGCAGATCGCGATAGTCCTGGAGCCGAATCTCCACGTCAAGGTCAGCGCAGCGCGCCTGGGCCATCTTTTGCTGCTCGGCGGAGATGGTCACGCCGACAACGCTGACCTGGTAATGTCGCGCCATATACTCGGCGAGCCCGCCCCATCCGCAGCCGATATCCAGTACCCGCATCCCCGGCTCAAGCTCCAGCTTGCGGCAGATGAGATCCAGTTTATCCTGCTGCGCCGCTTCGAGGGTTTGCGCCTCTTTCCAGTAACCGCAGGAATATTGCATGTAGGGGTCAAGCATCCGACTGAAGAGATCGTTGCCGAGGTCATAATGCTCTTTGCCAACAATCCAGGCGCGTTTTTTACTTTGCAGATTGAACAGGCGAGCGCCTGCGATGCGGAGTGTGTCTTTGAAATGGTGAGGGAGCTGTTTTTCCAGCCCGGCGCGAAGCACTTTATGGAAGAAAATATCCAGACGCTCGCAGTCCCACCAGCCGTCCATATAGCTTTCGCCTAACCCCAGCGACCCCTCCTGCAAGACACGTTTAAAGAAAAGAGGATTTTTAATTCGCAGGTCTGACGGCGCGGAACCATTGATGTTAATTCCCGCACGGCCCAATAATTCAGCTGCAATCCGGTACCAGTCATCATTTGGTACACTTACTTCTTCTATACACGATGAACTCATAGCTTCTCCATCACGCCCAAGTGATCAGAACCTTAAAACAGCGTAGACGCTTTTTTGGCTTTGTGAGAAATCTCACGGATAATCCGTGAAGTCGCTATCCGACGTAGAACAGAGGAAGGGAGATAACCCTTGCCGAAAGGCCTTCCATGGTGAAACGGAGGCATCCTGCATCCGTTAATCTGTAACTATTTTCTATTTATGTGAACCCGGATCCAGTATAGGACGCTAAGTACTGGCTTTCAATAAAAATTTCTTAGCATGCTAATGACTGGTCCGGGCTCTGGCGATAAGCGTTACGCGTGGGAAGAGTGGGGAGTCAGCTCCGGCGTTTGCTGCAGGCGATAACCTATTGCGGCTAAGCCAATCGAGACCAGCATCACGCTGGTGGTGGTCAGCAGCGGCGTGGCGATCAGCGCCGACACCAGCAGACTGGTCAGGAAGCACAATCCCAGCTGCAGTGTGTTCTGCAGCGCCGCCGCGCGGCCCGTTGCCTGCGGGAAGGGCTTCAGCGCCTGGGCGACCACGATGGGGTAGATCCCGCCGTTGACTACCGCCATCATGCAGAACGGGATCATTACCGCCACCAGCGAGGCCTGCGTCTGCAGGCCGACCAGCCAGGTGGTGGCGACGCTGACGGCAAAGACCACCAGCAGCCACGGCAGCATCTGTTGTCCGGACCATTTTTGCAGCAGCGCGCGACAACCATAGCCGCCCACCAGAAAGGCGATAGTCTGCGGGATATAACTCAGGCCGATAGCGGTTGGGCCATAGCCCATTTCGTGCAGGATAAAAGGTGAACCGGTGAGCCAGGCGAAGAAGCTGGCGGAGCAGGCGGCGTAGATCAGGACGTTACCGCTGTATTCCCGTGAACGCAGCAGCGAGAGAAAGGTGATCTTCTGCTGTGCCACGGCCACCGGCTTCCCGGCTGCCTTCAGGCGCAGGGCAGGCAGCATCAGCAGCAGAGTAATGGCAAACAGGGTGGCGAAGATGGCTTGCCACTCGAAGTGTACCAGCAGCCAGCTGCCCAGCAGCGGGGCCAGCGCCGGCGATAATCCCACCAGCGGCATAATGGTGGCGAAGATGCGGTTCGTGCGCTGGGCAGGATAGTAATCGGTGACCATCGCCTGCCAGGTAACGGCCGCGGCACAGACGCCAATCGCCTGCAAAAAGCGCAGCGCCAGCATCAGGGTGGCATTGTGCACCCACAGCATCCCCAGACAGCCGGCCGCGAAAATTGCCAGGCCGCTCAACAGCACCGGTTTGCGCCCATAGCGGTCCGACAGCGGCCCCCAGAACAGCTGCCCCAGCGCGAAGCCGGCGAGGAACAGGCTCAGGCTGGCGCTGATGGAGGCGGCGGAGGTATTGAGATCCTGCTGCATGGCGGCAAACGCCGGCAGGTACATATCGGTGGCCAGAAAGCCCAGCACGCTCAGGCCGGCCAGCCAGACTAAAAATCCTTTCCCAGGTTGTGGCATAACGTTCTCATTTTTGGAGTACAGGTACGATGCCGCAGAGTGTAGGGAGTGCATTGTGGCTTGTGAAACGCTAATATTTGTCACATGCATTCAAAAATTTTGCAGGCAGAAAATGTGGTCTGAATACTCTCTGGAAGTGGTTGATGCCGTGGCTCGCAACGGCAGCTTCAGCGCGGCCGCTCAGGAGCTGCACCGGGTGCCCTCCGCCGTCAGCTATACCGTGCGTCAGCTTGAAGAGTGGCTGGCCGTTCCCTTGTTTGAGCGTCGCCATCGTGATGTGGAGCTGACGCCCGCCGGGGTCTGGTTCTTACAGGAAGGGCGCTCTGTTATCAAAAAAATGCAGATCACCCGCCAGCAGTGCCAGCAAATCGCCAACGGCTGGCGCGGACAGCTGTCGATCGCGGTGGATGATATTGTGAAACCTGCGCGCATGCGCCAGATGATCGTGGATTTCTATCGCCATTTTCCCGACGTCGAGCTTATCGTTTTCCAGGAAGTGTTCAACGGTGTATGGGATGCGCTGGCCGACGGCCGCGTAGAGCTGGCGATTGGCGCAACGCGCGCTATTCCGGTCGGTGGCCGCTATGCGTTCCGCGATATGGGGATGCTGAGCTGGGACTGCGTGGTGGCGAGCGAACACCCGCTGGCGAAGATGGAGGGTCCCCTGAGTGACGATGTCCTGCGTAACTGGCCGTCGCTGGTGCGGGAGGATACGTCACGTTCACTGCCCAAACGAACAACCTGGCTGCTGGATAACCAGAAGAGGGTGGTGGTCCCAGACTGGGAATCATCGGCCACCTGTCTGTCGGCGGGCCTCTGCGTCGGCATGGTGCCGAGCCATTTTGCCCGACCATGGATAGATAGCGGCGAGTGGACCGCGCTGGCGCTGGAGAATCCGTTCCCGGATGCCGCCTGCTGTCTGACGTGGCAGCAGAGTGATGCCTCACCGGCGCTGAACTGGATGCTGGACTATCTGGGGGACAGCGAGACGCTGAATCGGGAATGGCTGCGGGCGCCGGAATAATCTGCGCCCGCAAACGTCTTAGCGGCGATAATCGACAAACGGGCCATCCGCGACGGAGCGGCGTTCGACCAGACGAGGATGCACTTCGATAGACTGCGACTCTTCGCGCTTATTAACAATACGATCCAACAGCATGTTAAATGCGGCTTCGCCCAGGGAATCTTTCGGCTGATGAATGGTGGTTAACGCCGGGCTGAAATAGCGGGCGTTGCGCACATTATCATAACCGATCAGCGAAATGTCCTGCGGCACCCGCAGCCCCATTTCATCTGCCGCGCAGATAGCGCCCATCGCCATGATATCGCCGCCGCAGAAGACCGCGGTTGGACGGTGCTGCTGGCTTAAGATCTGCTGCATAGCGCGGTAGCCGGACTCAGGCTCGAAGTCGCCCTGCACAATCCAGTTTTCCGGAATGGCGATATGCGCCTCTTTCATTGCCTGCATAAAGCCAGCCAGGCGGCCTGCGCCGGTGTTGCGCTCCAGCGGACCCGGGATCACGCCGATTTCGCGGTGGCCGCGTTCAATCAGGTAGCGTCCGGCGATATAGCCGCCCTGGAAGGCGTTATCGATCACCGCATCGGTAAAGTCGGCTTTTGCTTCGCCCCAGTCCATTACCACCATCGGGATATGGCGGTACTCTTCCAGCATGCTCAATACCGAATCCGGATACTCGGAACACATCACCAGCAGTCCATCGACGCGTTTTTGCGCCATCATCGACAGATAGGCGCGCTGTTTTTCCGGATCATTCCATGCGTTGCCGAGGATCAGGGTGTAGCCCTTCTGGAAGCAGCTCTTTTCAACGGACTCAATAATTTCAGCGAAATAGGCGGCTTCGCTACTGGTCGCCAGCAGACCAATCGATTTTGTATGATTGACTTTCAGGCTGCGGGCCACGGCGCTAGGCGAGTAGTGCAGCTCTTTGATCGCCGCCCACACCGCATTGCGCGTCTCTTCGGCAACGAAACGGGTTTTGTTAATTACATGTGATACAGTTGTAGTGGAAACGTTTGCGCGCTTCGCTACATCTTTAATAGTTGCCATTACATCTCACTCCATGCCTTGACCTGATCGCCTGATCATCGATACGTAAACGTTTGCCTACACACACCCTGAATACAATTTTCAACATTGCATCACGTCGGGAAAACGACACAGAACGACAGGAAGGGGTCAATGGCCGATACGCTTTTAAATTAGCGTGGGATTTTGTCCGATCTTGGGGCAAAGTGGAAGAGCAAAAATGTGCATCGCCCTAAATCCCGGAAGATTTTTGCGATTTTTTGTGCAAAAATGAGCAAGCTCACTTTTGGTGTGGGGATAACAAGAGGGAAAAATGATGGATACCAATTTAAAGTTTTCGCTGATCACCACGGTTATTGCCCTCGGCGTGATCGTTACTTTCAGCCTGACCGCCATACTGCACTAATGTTTCAGTGAGGGAGGAGCGTGGCCTCCTCCCCGTATCCCGCCATTATTATCAATTCTGCAAAAATCTTTTGTCATTTCGTTCACTTTTGTTTTTTTGTGATTGATGTCATGCTTTTGGCTTCTGATGTTACGCCGTCCTTCCTGACGGTCTGATGGAGTCATTGAATGAAAATCAACTTTCCTTTACTTGCGCTGGCGATCGGCGCCTTTGGCATCGGGACCACGGAGTTTTCCCCGATGGGATTGCTGCCGGTGATTGCGAAAGGTGTGGACGTCTCAATCCCAGTGGCGGGAATGCTGATCAGTGCGTATGCCATCGGCGTCATGGTCGGCGCGCCGTTGATGACCCTGCTGTTGTCACATCGCGCGCGGCGCAATGCGCTGATTTTTCTGATGGGGATCTTCACTGTTGGCAACCTGTTGTCATCCATTGCGCCGGATTACACCACGCTGCTGCTGTCGCGCATTATTACCAGCCTCAACCACGGTGCTTTCTTTGGCCTGGGGTCGGTGGTCGCGGCCAGCGTCGTGCCAAAGCATAAGCAGGCCAGCGCGGTAGCCACGATGTTTATGGGGCTCACCATCGCCAACATCGGCGGTGTACCGGCAGCCACCTGGCTTGGCGAAACCATCGGCTGGCGGATGTCCTTCCTGGCCACCGCGGGGTTAGGCCTGCTGGCGATGGTCAGCCTGTGGTTCTCTTTGCCGAAGGGTAGCGCGGGTGAACGCCCTGATGTCAAAAAAGAGCTTTCAGTCCTGCTACGCCCGCAGGTACTCTCCGCCTTGCTGACTACCGTGCTGGGTGCTGGGGCAATGTTTACGCTGTATACCTATATTTCGCCAGTGCTCAATACGCTGACCCACGCTTCATCGCTGTTTATTACCGCGATGCTGGTGCTGATTGGCGTTGGCTTTTCGCTGGGCAACTATCTGGGCGGCAAATTCGCAGACCGGTCGGTCTCTGGCACGCTGAAAGGCTTTCTGTTACTGCTGATGGTAATCATGCTGGCGATCCCGCTGCTGGCGCAATCTCAGGCCGGGGCGGCCATCAGCATGATTGTCTGGGGCGCAGCAACCTTTGCGGTGGTTCCGCCGCTGCAGATGCGGGTCATGCGCGTGGCGCATGAAGCGCCGGGGCTCTCTTCTTCGGTGAATATCGGGGCGTTCAACCTGGGCAACGCGCTGGGCGCCGCCGCCGGCGG
The DNA here is from genome assembly GCF_002810515.1 of Klebsiella sp. D-Nf1. Taxonomy (NCBI): domain Bacteria; kingdom Pseudomonadati; phylum Pseudomonadota; class Gammaproteobacteria; order Enterobacterales; family Enterobacteriaceae; genus Klebsiella; species Klebsiella sp. D-Nf1. The sequence continues at coordinate 1,387,326 of NZ_PIOK01000001.1, read as the reverse complement.
GGCGGTGATCTCTGGCGGACTGGGCTATGCGTTTGTGCCGGTGATGGGGGCGATTATCGCCGGTCTGGCGCTGCTGCTGGTCTGGTTTAGCGGACGAGCACAGCCGGAAGAGGCCTTTGCCAGCCAGTAACGCGAGTGTAGGGAAGGGCTAAAAAAAACCGCAGCCGGGGAGACCCTGCTGCGGTTTGTCGTTTATGCCGCCAGGTTAGCCGCAACAAACTTCCAGTTAACCAGCGCCCAGAAGTGGTCCAGATAGCTTGGACGGGCGTTGCGGTAGTCGATGTAGTAGGCGTGTTCCCAGACGTCAACGGTCAGCAGCGGCTTCGCGTCGGTGGTCAGCGGGGTTCCTGCGTTGCTGGTGGAGACGATAGCCAGGCTGCCGTCGGCATTTTTGACCAGCCAGGTCCAGCCCGCGCCGAAGTTTTTCGCTGCGGCATCGGTAAATTTGGCTTTAAAATCCGCAAAGCTGCCGAAGGATTTGGCAATCGCGGCCGCTAACTCGCCTTCCGGTTCGCCGCCGGCGTTAGGCGCCAGGCAGTTCCAGTAGAAGGTGTGGTTCCAGACCTGCGCTGCGTTGTTGAATATGCCGCCTTCAGAAGTGCGGACGATCTCTTCGAGGGATTTGCCTTCGAACGCAGTGCCTTTGATCAGGTTGTTGAGGTTAGTGACATACGCCTGGTGGTGTTTACCGTAGTGATATTCCAGGGTTTCTGCGGAAATGTGCGGCGCCAGGGCGTCTTTTGCATATGGTAATGCAGGTAATTCAAACGACATTGCTACTCTCCTTATAACTTTTTGTTTTAGCTCACATTGACAAGATGAGGCTTTCGCCTGAATCGTGTTCTGGCCACCCGACGCTGTCGCGTCACGGGCTGTTATTGTATTGAGAATGTTAACATTTGCCGCACGCAGTGAAAAGCCTTACAACGATAAAGGCTATTACTGCAGGCGCAACTGATGAAGGCTTAACCGTTTTCTGCGGGACGAGGCGTCAAACCGCTCGCCGATGTTGCAAAAATGTATAAGGAGACGCTGTCCGCGCTTTTCTGAATCTCGCGGGGAAGGGTTAACTGCGTCTGCTTTTCCTCTGACGATCGCTGCCATGCATCCTCGTTGAGGATAAATATGCCTTTAAAATCAGATTATTAATAAAAATATGCACCCAGGCAATCGCCGCTATGCCAATAATTCATTGTCTATTTTGCTATTTGTATGACAAATATGACCACCGACATGAATTTCCCACAGGATGGCTACGATGGCAAAAACAGGTGAGGTGGTGAGTCCGAAGATGATCCCGGTTGTGCAGGGGATCGTTGACTGGATCGAAGCCCATATTTTAGACACCCTGCCGGTAAGTACGATTGCGAAAAAGTCCGGTTATTCGCACTGGTATTTCCAGCGGCAGTTCGCCATGGTGACCGGCTGCACGTTGGCGAGCTACGTCAGTCGGCGAAAAATGACCATTGCGGCAATCTATTTAACGCAGACGCAAGCATCGATGCAGAGTATTTCTCAGTGTCTGGGATACGACGGACAGGCCGCTTTCTGCCGGACCTTTCACCGCCACTTTGGCATGTCGCCCACCCGCTATCGTCGGGAAGCGCCGGGCGAGGAGATGAATATGCAGTATCCCCTGACGGTAGGGGGGAAAGACGCGCAGGTGAGGCGGTCTGCCGCCGTAGCGGCAGACCAGGATCAGCGAATGGTTTTCGGCGTCATGACGCGACGAGCGCCAACATAATGGCGAACCCAGTAATCCTCGCTCAGGGAGGTGATTTGTATATCACGACCTGTGCGTGGTGACTGAATAAATTTCCCGTTGCCGACGTAGACGCCAACGTGGTCGGCGGTGCCGCGTCCACGGGTGCGGAAGAAGACCAAATCGCCGCTCTGCAGTTCATCACGATCCACCGGACGCGCATCGCGCAGGTGGTACATTTCGTTAGCCGTTCGCGGGATGTGAATCTTGACCAGGTCCTTATAGGCGTAATAAACCAGTCCGCTGCAGTCAAAGCCGGTACGCGGCGAGGTGCCGCCCCAGCGATAGGGTTTACCCAACTGGCCCATCAATTTGTTCATGGCGGTACTTTGCGCTTTCTGCACCCGGACTTTATGGGCGTCGGCGATCGTTAAATTGGCATCGCTGGCCTCAGGTTTACAGCGTTTTTTATAGCCCTTACGCACCACGCATTTGCTTTTGACGCTGTTCAGCGCCAGGGTCGGCTCGGCACTGGCGGCGACCGTTTTCGCGCACTGCTTTTTATAACCTTTACGCAGCACGCATTTTTTCGTCGCGCCGGCGGCCTGACGATGAAGTGCGGTTTGGCTTGCTGCGGTAGTGCGGGAAGGGAGCCGGGTGCTCGAGGACTTTTTACTGGTGGTTTTAGCGGTGGTTTTACTTTTTTGACTGGTTGCTTTTTTCTTGCGCTCTGAGCCACTTTTCGCGGGCAACGCCTTTGGCGAAGCGGAGGCGTGCGTATGCCCTGACGCCTGAGCCAGTGGCGTGAATGAGATAGACGTGAACAGTAATGCACAGAGCGATATCGCGATTTTGTTTAGCCGCGCCACTGAGCAATCCCCTGATTAATTACAGACATGTACAAATGCCTGACGATGAATGACAAACCGGAATGATTCTAAAGCATAAAAACCCGGAAAGTTAATATTCTTTTGTATCAAAAATGTCGATTGGTTAACGATTGCAAGAAAACGCGTCAGACATTGACCGCCTCGCACAGAAAATGCGCAATGAGCGCCCGCCTGCGACGGCAAAATGATATTTTTAAGGCAACTTCGCGCAACAGAAGATAAAATATGAATAGTGAAAAAAATGTTATTATCCGTCCTGCCTACAGGACGCTACAATGACAAGTTACTGCCGTAGAAAGAAGTTTAAGGAAGCACGACAATGAGCTCGACTTTAGAAAAGATCCAACACCAAATCGCTGAAAACCCGATCCTGTTGTACATGAAAGGGTCGCCGAAGCTGCCAAGCTGCGGTTTCTCTGCCCAGGCCGTTCAGGCGCTGTCCGCCTGCGGCGAACGTTTTGCTTATGTTGATATCCTGCAGAACCCGGATATCCGCGCCGAGCTGCCTAAATACGCCAACTGGCCGACTTTCCCGCAGCTGTGGGTAGACGGTGAACTGGTGGGCGGCTGCGATATCGTTATCGAAATGTACCAGCGCGGTGAACTGCAGCAGCTGATCAAAGAGACGGCGGCGAAGTACCACACCGACGAGCCGAAAGCGGAGTAATTCCCGCCATCAGTAAAAAAGCGACTTCCTGGAAGTCGCTTTTTTTATCACTCCGGCGTCGCCACGGGCAGCGGCCAGCCGCCCAGACGCTTCCAGCGGTTCACAATCTCACAAAACAGCTGCGCCGTCTGCTCGGTATCGTACAGTGCGGAGTGGGCCTGCGCGCCGTCGAACGCCATGCCGGCGGCGATACAGGCTTTGGACAGCACCGTCTGGCCCAGCGCCAGCCCGCTCAGCGCGGCGGTGTCGAAGGTAACAAACGGATGGAACGGGTTGCGTTTTAGCCCCGCGCGTTCGGCGGCGGTCATGGTGAAGCTGTGATCAAAGGTGGCATTGTGCGCCACCATGATGGCCCGGCTGCAGTCGCTCTCTTTCATCCCTTTGCGTACCATTTTGAAGATGGCATGCAGGGCATCGTATTCGCTGACGGCGCCGCGCTCCGGGTCGTGCGGGTTAATTCCGTTAAAGGCCAGCGCTTCGGGCTGCAGATTGGCGCCCTCGAAAGGTTCAACATGGAAATGCAGCGTTTCATCGGGCATCAGCCAGCCCTGCTCATCCATCTTCAACGTAATGGCGGCGATCTCCAGCAGGGCATCGGTTTTGGCATTAAATCCTGCGGTTTCAACATCAATCACCACCGGATAAAAACCGCGGAAACGGTCGCACAGACCATTCAGTTGAGCATTCTCGGACATCAGATTCTCTTAGCTGGAAAAAAGTAGCGCGCATTATGGCAAATTTTGCCGCGGCTTGCAGCAGGCAGGGGTGAAAACAACGGGCGCCTCAGCGCCCGGGCGAGCCATGGCATTAAAGATGCCAGGGTGGTGAAGCGTTAGTTGCCCAGACCTTTGCCGGCATCTTTCTCTTCAATCAGCTCGATTTTGTAACCGTCCGGATCTTCCACGAAGGCGATGACGGTAGTGCCGCCTTTTACCGGGCCGGCTTCACGGGTGACGTTGCCCCCGTTCTGGCGGATCCGCTCGCAGGCTTCGGCGGCGTTGTCGACGCTCAGCGCGATATGACCGTAGGCCGTACCCAGCTCATAGCTGTCCACGCCCCAGTTGTAGGTCAGTTCGATCACCGCGGTTTCGCTTTCTTCGCCGTAGCCGACAAAGGCGAGGGAGTACTTGTACTCCGGGTTTTCGCTGGTGCGCAGCAGCTTCATGCCCAACACGTTGGTATAGAAGTCGATAGAACGTTGCAGGTCGCCAACGCGCAGCATGGTGTGGAGTAAGCGCATAATGTCCCCTATGCAGTTTGTTTGATACATCAGAGCGTTGAGTATAGCGGCGATATGTCGCCGCTATCAATGGAGGGATTACAGAGTAGGGTAATCGGTATAACCTTCCGCGCCGCCGCCGTAATAGGTTTCCGGGCGCTGCGGGTTGAGCGCTGCTTTTTTCTGCAGGCGGGCCACCAGATCCGGGTTGGCGATATAATCGCGGCCAAAGGCCACGGCATCAATCAGCCCTTTATTGATAAGATCGTTGGCTTTTTCTACCGTGTAGGCGCCCGCGCCAATGATCACGCCCGGGAAGCGGTCGCGAACTTTCTGACGGAAGGCTTCACTGTACGGCTTGCCGCCCGCCCAGTCCGGCTCGGACATGTGCAGATAGGCGATACCGCGTTTTGCCAGCTCGCTAATCAGATACAGCGCGTCTTCTTCTTCGTTCGGGCCGTTATCCACATTCTGGAAGCTGCCAATCGGCGACACGCGGATGCCGATCCGGTCAGCGCTCCACTCTTTGCTCACGGCGTCGACCACTTCCAGTACCAGACGGGCGCGGTTCTCCACGCTGCCGCCGTACTGGTCGGTACGCTGGTTCGCCGACGGCGAGAGGAACTGGTGCAGCAGATAGCCGTGGGCCGAGTGCAGCTCGACCAGATCGAAGCCAGCGTCACGGGCATTGCCGACCGCCTGACGGAAATCGTCGACGATCCCCGGGATCTCTTCGGTTTCCAGGGCACGCGGCATCGAGGTGTCGGCGCGAATAGCGTGGCCGTTTTCATCGCGCAGGGAGGTGCGAGTACCGGCGCTCAGCGCGGAAGGCGCTACCGGCGCGGCGCCGCCAGGTTGCAGGCTGCTATGGGAAATACGCCCGGTGTGCCACAGCTGGACGGCGATACGGCCATTTTCCGCATGAACACCGGCGGTGATTTTCTGCCAGGCGGCAATCTGCTCCGGGCTGTGCAGGCCCGGCGCGCCGGCATAGCCTTTGGCCTGGGCAGAAATCTGCGTCGCTTCGGTGATGATCAGGCCGGAGCTGGCGCGCTGGCGGTAGTATTCGCCCATCAGCGGGGTAGGGATATCGCCCGGCTCGATGCTGCGCAGACGCGTCAACGGCGCCATAAATACGCGATTAGGGACGGTGACCGCACCGACTTTCAGCGGGCTGAATAATTTTGCTTCCGACATAGTGACTCCTGAGTAGACCGGTCGTCTAGTAACTGATGAAATAAAAACGCCTGTTATACCGCAGGCGCCGCAATAATCTGTTTGGCGTGGGCAAGGGCGCTTTCCAGCGGCCTTGCGCTACGCGTAATTTTGGCCTGCAGGTTGGCCCCGAGCCACAGGGAATACAGCACCTGCGACAGGGTCATGGCCTCGCCGTCAAACGCCAGACTGCCTTCCTGACGTCCTTTCTCCAGCGCGTCGCCCAGCAGGGCGATAATCTGACTGGCACCATGGTCCATGGCGGTACGCATATCTTCCGACAGGTCGCAGACCTCTGCTGACAACTTGACGGTAAGACATCCGCTAATAATCCCCTGCTGGCAGAACTGATTCAGCGTGTGCTGATAATAAGCCAGCAGGCGGTCGCGATAGTTGCCGTCGCCATGATCGAAGTGGTCGACCAGGCGCTGCAGATATCCGGTGTAGTGATGTTCAAGCAGCGCGACGCCGAAGGCTTCTTTAGAGCGGAAGTAATGGTAAAAAGAGCCCTTGGGCACTTCCGCCGTCTTCAGAAGTTCGCTCAAGCCCATTCCGGTAAAACCGCGATGCATGCAGAGCTGCTCGCCGGTGACCAGGATATGTTCTCGGGTATCGCATTCGCTGTGTCTGTTCATGCAGCACACTGTAATAGACCGATTGGTCTATTGCAAGTCTCAGCGGAAAAATGTTAGCTGGCGCAGCACACCGTGAACAATATTTGCGTCCGTGCGGGGAAACGTCTTCAATGAAAGGAGACGAGGGGACAGGAGGCGTGTGGTGGCAGAGCAGTTAGAGTTTTTCCCGGTGCAGAGCCCGTGCCGGGGAATATGTCAGACCGACGAGCGCGGCTATTGTCGCGGCTGTTTCCGCAGCCGTGAGGAACGCTTCGACTGGCAAAAAATGAGCGATGCGCAGAAACAAGAGGTTTTGCGTCTTTGCCGTCAACGCCTGCTGCGCAAATTACGCGCGAACAGGCCAGATCCGGCAGAAGAACCGCAGCAACCCTCACTGTTTTAAACCAAAAAGTACGTATACTCAGTACACTTTTTTATTGAGGAAGCGGTTATGGTTCAGCGTATTGCTATGGCTCCCCAGGGGCCGGAATTTTCGCGTTTTGTGATGGGCTACTGGCGTTTGATGGACTGGAAAATGTCGCCAGGCGAGCTGGTCAGCTTTATTGAACAGCATCTCGATTTAGGCGTAACCACTGTCGACCACGCCGATATCTATGGCGATTATCAGTGTGAGGCTGCCTTTGGCGAAGCGCTGAAGCTGGCGCCGCATCTGCGTAGTCGGATGGAAATTGTCAGCAAATGCGGCATCGCCACCCGGGCGCGGGCTGAAAACACCATCGGCCACTATATCACCGACCGCGACCACATCGTGCTGAGCGCTGAGCAATCGCTGCGTAATCTGGCGACGGACCATCTCGATCTGCTGCTGATCCATCGGCCGGATCCGCTAATGAATGCCGATGAAGTGGCTGAGGCGTTCCTCGCGCTGCATCACAGCGGAAAAGTGCGCCACTTTGGCGTATCGAACTTTACCCCAGCCCAGTTCACTCTTCTGCAGTCGCGCCTGCCGTTTACCCTGGCCACCAATCAGGTCGAAATCTCGCCGGTGCATCAGCCGCTGTTGCTCGACGGCACGCTCGATCAGCTGCAGCAACTGCGTATTCGTCCGATGGCGTGGTCCTGCCTTGGTGGCGGGCGCCTGTTCAATGAAGAGGGCTTCCAGCCGCTGCGCGATGAGCTGGCGCAGGTAGCGCATGAGCTCAATGCCGACAGCATCGAGCAGGTGGTCTATGCCTGGATACTGCGTCTGCCGTCGCAGCCGCTGCCGATTATCGGCTCGGGCAAAATCGAGCGCGTGCGTTCCGCGATTGTGGCCGAAAAACTCAGCATGACTCGTCAGCAGTGGTTCCGTATCCGCAAAGCCGCGCTCGGTTACGACGTACCGTAACGGGCATTTCGCCTCCGGAAAGGCGTTCCTGGTTTACACTTAACAGGGAGACAGCCATCCGGAGGTGTTATGCAACGATGTATTCTCGCGATCTTATCCCTCGCATTTTGCGCTGGCGCACAGGCCGTCAGTGAAGATGTTCAACTTAATCTCGTGACCGCCCAGGGCGTCGGGCAGTCCATCGGCAGTGTAAAAATCACCGAAACCGATCGCGGCCTCGAATTCGCCCCCGATCTGCGGGCATTACCGCCGGGCAAGCACGGTTTTCATATCCATGCCGAAGGCAGCTGCCAGCCCGCGATGAAAGAGGGCAAAGCCGTGGCCGCCGGGGCGGCGGGCGGACATTATGATCCGCAACATACCGGCAAACACGAAGGGCCGCTGGGCACCGGGCATCTTGGCGATCTGCCTCTGCTGGTGGTCAACGACGCGGGTGTGGCCAACCAGCCAATTATTGCCCCGCGTCTGAAAACGCTGGCGGAGGTGAAGGGGAAAGCGCTGATGGTCCACGTGGGCGGTGATAATATGGCCGACAACCCACAGCCGCTGGGCGGCGGCGGCGAGCGGTTTGCCTGCGGGGTGATTAAGTAGTCTTTTCGCCAATCGTGCCGGCGATCGGGGCCTGTTCCAGCTGTGACAGGGCGCAATACAGTCGCCAGATTGCGGCGGCCAGCTCCCGGGCCGCCGGCTGATGATGATGGTTCAGGACGTCGCAGATCCGCAGTAGCTCCTGCAGGGTGGAGGCCAGCGGGCGCTGCTGCACGCCGCGTTCGCTCATCACATCGCGCAGCAAATTGATGCACAGGTCGCGCACCTGAGCGAGGGGATCGGAGCGGGTTTCCCATTCCCGAAGCTGCCAGACAACGTGCGAACAGTTGAGCAACACCACCCCCCAACGTAGTAGCCAGCGCCGTGCCAGGGCATCTTTACTCTGACTGAGCTGGCTGACATGGTGGTACACCAGCGATTCAAATTCATGTTCGCTGTGCTGGGGATGACGGCTGAGCTGATCGACAAAGTGACGCCGTAACGCTCTGATATGGCGCCGTCCTTTGCGGGCGTCTGAGCCCGGACTCAGCACCGCAAAAGCCAGCCAGGCAAAACCCACGCCGACAATCTTGCTTAAGTTATCGTTGAAAAAGGCCGCATAGTCGTACACCGGCGGATTGGTGACGGAGATAAACGAGCCCATAAACACGATAAGCTGCCCCCACAGGCCGGCATATTTGGGCCACTGTAGTTTCAGCAACTGCATGGTGGTCAGGAGCGGGAACAGAAATAGCAGAAACTGCCACAGGTCAGTTATCTGCACCATCAGGCCAAACTTCACCACAAAGCTGAACAGAGAAAGCAACACCAGGGTCTGCATCAGCAACGTCAGCGAGCGAAACGGCGAGGCCGAGACCGAATAGAGCACACAGCAGATGGAGGCCAGGGTCAGGGCGGCCGCGCAGCTGGTCCACTGGGTGCTGATCCCCCATGCGCCAATTGCCACCAGCGCACAAAAAGTACGGATGCCGTTGAGCAGCGCCTCCGTCTGGTCGGTGTGGCGGGCCAGGGCTGGTGCCGAAGGTACGTTGAACTCAGCGATCGCCGACGCATTCTCCACGCGGCGGATCCAGCGACTGCTTTCCAGATAAATGCGACAGAAATAGCGCAGCCGTGCCCAGAAGGCGATATGGCGATAATCGGCATCCGGCGGCGGCGCCAGAGGTGCCAGAATGCGGGCGACGTGATAGCTGTCGGCATGGGGAGTGGCGAGTTCAGCGAGCAACGATTCCAGCACCTGACGAGTGTTCGCTGGCGCGTCCGGCCAGTTCAGCAGCATGCGTCGCAGACTGGAAATGACGCTGGTCATTCGGAGCTGCTGATGCAGCAGGTAATTCAGCAGGGGGTTCTGCCGGCGGAAGCGGTAGTGGCTCCAGAAGGCCTGGATCCGCAGCAGGTTCATGGTGAGGATCTGGCCAATCACACTTTCGTGGGCGGTGCGAATGGCATCCGTCGTCTCCGGCACCCACAGCAGGCTTGCGTGTTCCAGCAGCCGGGCGTGCATGGTTTTCAGGGCCGTCAACAGGTTGCTGCCGTCAGAGGTGCTTGGCAGGATCATCATCATCAGCCCGCCGCAGAGGATCCCGACGATGACTTCGCAGACGCGCGACTGGGCGATCACCCAAAGTTCGTAGCTGTCGCTGATGTTAATCACCGGAAACGCGATGATAGCGCAGGTATAGCCCGCAAGCTGAAAGGCGTAGGCCACGTTGTTGGTGAACAGGGCACAGGCCCAGGTGCACAGCGCCAGCCAGCCGGAGATGCTGAACAGGAACAGCCAGGGATCGTTCAGCGTATGGCCCGCCAGCAGCAAAGCAGCGCAGGCGCCGAGCAGGCTGCCGGCGATGCGGCCAAAGCTTTTACTGATCACGCCGCCGACGGTGGGAAAGCTGACCACTGCCGCGGAGGTCATCGCCCAGTACGGCTCATCGAGATCCAGCGCGTAGGCGATGCTTAACGCGAGACACATCGCGATGCCGTTACGCAACGCGTATCGCCACTGCGGGCGGGTGGCTTTAACCCATGGCAGTGCGCGCCACGACAGGGCTTGCAGATTCATTATTGTCTGCCGACCGAGACAGTGCAGGTGGTGCCGGAGACCAGTGTGACGTCCGCCGGCAGCTCGTCAAAGGCAATCCGCACTGGAACGCGCTGGGCGAGACGTACCCAGGGGATATTCGGTTTGATATTGGCCACCAGTCCATTCCCCTGCTCAACGCTTTGATCGACAATCGCCCGGCCGATGCTGGCGACATGCCCGTGCAGCGTCTGCTGGTTACTGTAGAGAATAATCTGCGCCGGATCGCCGATACGGATATGGCGCAGTTTGGTTTCTTCAAAGTAGCCCAACACGTAAAACGAGTGGCTGTCTACCAGGGCAAAGACCGGGTGGCCGGTAGTGGCGTAATCGCCGACGCGAGTGGAGAGGTTGGTCACCCAGCCGTCCACTGGCGCTTTGACCGTCGTTTGGCTTAACTGCCATTGCGCATGTTTCAGCATCGCCTCGGTGACGCCCAGTCCCGCTCTGGCGGCCGCCAGGTTGGTGGTGGCCGTGTTCAGTGCGGTATTAACGTTTTCAAGATCTTCAGCCGAGATCGCATTCTGCGACAGGTTGCGGCGACGGCGCGCATCGCTGGCGGCCTTCGTTTGCTCAGCCTGCGCTTTCGCCACTTCGGCTTGCGCTTTCGCCAGCTGCGCCTGGGCGTTCAGCACGGCAATACGGTAAGGCGTGTCGTCGATAGTGAACAGAACATCTCCGGCGTTGACCCGTTGGTTATCCGTCACGTTCAACTGCAGAATGCTACCTGAGACCTGAGGGGTGATCCCGACCTGCTCTGCACGCACTTTGCCGTCGCGGGTCCAGGGTGACTGGGTGTAGTAATTCCATAACAGCCATGCGGCAATCAGGGCGATGGCCGCAACCAACAGCGTTGACAAATATTTTAGTTTTTTCATAGCAGGGAGATCACCAGGCAATCAGTAACACCAGGGCCAGACAGACCGAGAGCGCGAACAGGGAGAGATCCATCAGCAGGGGATGCCAGATGTCGCCGGCATACATCCAGTCTCGCAGCTGACGATGTAAAAACAACCAGATAAAAAAACCCAATAAGACGGCTTTGAACAGCGGAGGGAAATAGACGGACGCGCCGAACACCAGGTCCTGCAGCGGCAATCCGGATGTGTTAAGACTCAGTTTCACAAGCAAAAATCCTTTGCCATTACAGGGGTAACCTCAGGGCGTGCTACGCTATAACAGTGTAAATCATTGTTTTGGTTTTTGTTGAATCAAGTAATTCATTTGTTTTGATAATTCAAATGCTGCACACTATTCTAAAATCAGTATAATAACTTAGCAAGCTAATTATAAGGAGATGAAATTGGAATCGCCACTTGGTTCTGATCTGGCACGTTTAGTCCGCGTTTGGCGCGCGCTAATCGACCATCGCCTGAAACCTCTGGAGTTAACGCAGACCCACTGGGTCACGCTGCATAACATCCACCAGCTGCCGCCTGAGCAGTCGCAGATCCAGCTGGCGAAAGCCATCGGTATTGAACAGCCGTCGCTGGTGCGCACGCTCGATCAGCTGGAGGAGAAAGGGCTTATTTCTCGCCAGACCTGTTCAAGCGACCGGCGGGCCAAGCGCATCAAGCTGACTGAAAAAGCTGAACCGCTGATCAATGAGATGGAAGAGGTGATAGGCAAGACCCGCGATGAAATCCTGTCGGGGGTGTCAAAGCAGGAAGTGGAAACGTTGCTCCACTTAATTCGTAAACTTGAACAAAATATCCTCGATCTCCAGGCAAAAGATTAATTTTTTAGCGGCCCGGGTTGCCCCGGGCCGTTTTTTTTAGTCGCCAGGGTGACGCCAGACCACCACCCGATTACGCCCGCTGTTTTTCGCTTCATACATGGCCGCATCCGCACGCTCCACGCAGGCTTCTGCGCTCACGCTTCTATCGCGCGTCGTATACAACCCCATACTGATGGTCATTCGCTCCGGCAGATGGTTTTGCTCAGCGTTGACTGCCAGGCGGATGCGCTCGGCGATCGCCAGGGCGTCTTTCTCGGCGGTGTTGACCAGCAGCAGGGCAAACTCCTCACCGCCAATGCGGGCGGCGGCGTCATCCACGCGCGAATGGCTCTCCAGTACCGAGGCGGCAAACTGGATCACTTTGTCGCCGGCGACGTGACCGTAGTTATCATTGATGCGTTTGAAATGGTCGAGGTCGCTGATGATCACCGACAGCGGATGCTGGGCGCTTACCTTCGCCAGCTGCTGGTTCAGGGTATCGTAGAAGAAGCTGCGGTTGTAAAGCCGGGTCAACGGGTCGCGAATCGAGTTCTGGTACGAGTTGACATACTTATGGTTAGACTCCCGATAGAGGACAAAGACATCGACCAGCAGCACCAGAATCAGGAACAAGGTGCAAAGTGTCTCGAAAAAACGCGCCTGGTACCAGGTCTGATCGAGTTCCCCGGCGGTGGAGACTAGCTGGAAGAGGGTGTAAAGATAAGCGCTGCAAAAAAAAGCGCCGCTAAACCAGAAAATATTGCGTAATTTACTCAGGCTAATTAATAAAATAAGCGTGATAAACCAGATAGCCATCAGCAGCCAGCCGATAATACTTTGCCACAGCGGCGTGAAGGTATGACTAAGATCGTCGATAAAATTGATGCTCAGCCACGGCGAGTGGCTGGAGTACATCCACGATAAACAAATAATTGTTAATGTAAAAACGATACACGCCGCGAATGTAATTACGTGTGCTTTCAGCGAGTGCATGATGCGCTGGCGGAAGTAATATAAAACAATAGATGACGTGAATAATACAGCCATCATTATATTGCGGAAGAAATAATAGATAACGGCGTCATTTTGATTAATGACCGGAGTCGGATTGCAGGTAAGCCAGTCCGGATAGCTGCTGAGGGTGCCCAGCATCAGCAGCGCTGAACAGGCAAAGCCGAAAGCAACAGGCGTAAGGTACAGGCGGCGCTTACTGCTCCAGTATTTCATGCCCATAAAGCAGGCAATAGTGATATGAAAGACCATCAGAAAACTGGTCAGCAGAGGAAATAATATTGATGAGGTAGTGCTGAAACTGGTGTGAAAGAAACCGGTCAGTCCGGCTATGCCGAATCCGGCCAGCAAGCAAATAAAAATATAAATGATAAGACGTTTAGCAACATGATTGACATGTTTGAGCATAGGCAAGATCCCAGAGAGAAAAGCAACCGCGACCTTCAGTCGACAGAATATTATGACAATTTGAGAGTAGTGGGGGCGGTAAGATAAGATATTGCGCAGGCGCAATGATTGATGAAATACTTAAATTAATATATCTGATTGCTAATGCGAATCTATTACGGTGGAATAACCGCGGCTGAAAAATACGATGCGGCGCAACGGGCCGCATCGTAAGGGGTGTTATCGAGGAGAGACGGTGACCTGGCTGCCGCTGCCGGCAATGGCGACGCGCTGACCCACAGAGAACGGCGTGCTGCCCTGTTTCTGCACCACCAGAATGGTGTTGCCATCATCCTTACGGATTTCCAGCTCTACGCCCTGGGTTTTGTTCATTGCACCCTGAACGCCCTGGCCCGCGACGCCGCCCGCGACCGCACCAGCCGCGGTGGCAAGAGAGCGTCCGGTACCGCCGCCGATGGTGTTGCCAAGGAACCCGCCGAGTACCGCACCGCCAATGGCGCCGATGGCATTGCTGTCGTCGCCGCTCTGGATCTGCACGGCGCGCGTATGCACAATCGTACCGTAAGTTACGCTCTGCACCTGTTTGGCTTCAGATGCGGAATAAACGTCGCCGGACAGGCCGCTGCTGCTCACGCAGCCTGCGAGCGTAAAACCAATCATCGATACAGCCAAAACACGTAAAATCATTTATGAATCTCCTGTTCACCGAAGGTGTTCAATTGAACGTCCATACGGTTAATTATATGGCATTTAGTCGTCGGCGGGCATAGCTTCCGCCCTGACTATACAAAAAATAATAATAAATATTGCTTCAACCTAAACTAAACGCCGGTTCTTTACGGTGTTCTCTGAAATGTCGCTCTATTGTTAAAAAGTATTATAACAACATAGCATTAGCGGACGCTTTATGGTGGAGTGAGGCCTATACGAGGGTCATGGAATGAAGGAAAAACGTATGAGATCGGGTCGTTTTATTGGCGTTATGTCCGGTACCAGCCTTGATGGTATCGATGTCGTGTTGGCCGCCATCGACGAAAATATCGTGGCGCAGCAGGCCAGTCTCACCTGGCCCATCCCACACGCAATAAAAGAAGAGATCCTCGCGATTTGTCAGGGCCAGTCGTTGACCCTCTCACAACTGGGGCGTCTGGATACTCGTCTGGGGCGGCTGTTTGCCGATGCCGTACTGGCGCTGATGCGCCAGGAGAATCTCAAGCCCACCGATGTCATCGCTATCGGCTGCCATGGACAGACCGTATGGCATGAACCGCAGGGCGACGCGCCGCACACACTGCAAATTGGCGACAACAACCAGATCGCCGCGCATACCGGAGTCACGGTGGTGGGGGATTTTCGCCGGCGTGATATGGCGCTTGGCGGGCAGGGGGCGCCGCTGGTTCCGGCATTTCATCACGCGCTGCTGGCGCACCCCGTTGAGCGGCGGATGGTGCTGAATATCGGCGGGATCGCCAACGTATCGCTGCTGGTGCCAGGGCAGCCGGTGCGCGGTTATGATACCGGGCCGGGAAATATGTTGCTGGATGCCTGGATCTGGCGTCAGCAGGGTAAACCGTATGATAAGGACGCCCAGTGGGCCAGCGAAGGCAGAGTGCTGCTGCCGCTGCTGCAGGATATGCTAAGCGATCCGTGGTTTGCTTTACCGGCGCCGAAAAGCACCGGTCGTGAATATTTCAATTACGGTTGGCTGGAAAAACATCTGGCCCGCTATCCGGGGCTGCGTGGGCAGGATGTGCAGGCCACGCTGGCGGAATTAACCGCTGTGACCATCAGTGAGCAGGTATTGTTAAGCGGCGGCTGCGAGCGTTTGTTAGTGTGCGGCGGCGGCGCGCGTAACCCCTTGTTAATGGCGCGCCTGGCGGCACTGCTGCCGGGAACTGAAGTCTCCACCACTGATGAGGCGGGGATCAGCGGCGACGATATGGAAGCGCTGGCCTTTGCCTGGCTGGCCTGGCGCACGCTCGCGGGTCTGCCGGGTAATCTGCCCTCAGTGACCGGCGCCAGCGAAGCCACGGTGCTGGGCGCCATTTTCCCGGCTAACCCGCCGCAGAATCGGAGTTAACTGAAATCTTAAACACGGCGCGACCGGTAAACTGAATAAGTTAAGCGGAGGGCGGAGTGCCCTCCGTGACCGGGAAAGTCGAAGGCAAACGAATGAAAAAAATTCTTATCGCAGTTGTACCTTTTATGCTGGCGGGCTGTAGCTACTACAACCAGTTTGTCGAGCGGATGCAGACGGACACGCTGGAGTATCAATGCGACCAGAAACCATTAACGGTCCATCGCAATAACACCCGCCAGCAGGTTAGCTTTATCTATGATAATCAGCAGCTGAACCTGACTGAGGGGCTGTCGGCTTCGGGGGCGCGCTACACCGACGGCGTCTATGTCTTCTGGTCGAAAGGCGATACCGCCACCGTTTATAAACGCGATCGCATCATCCTCGATAACTGTCAGCTGCAGACGGCCAAACGTTGAGATTTCTGTCGGGGGGGCGCACAATAACGCCACCTTATGACTACATCCTCAATGGCCATGTCTGATAACGACGAACTCCAGCAAATCGCGCACTTGCGCCGTGAATACACCCGTGGCGGTTTGCGTCGCCACGATCTTCCTGCTGAACCCCTGCCGCTGTTTGAACGCTGGCTGCGTCAGGCCTGTGACGCGAAACTCGCAGACCCGACCGCGATGGTGGTTGCTACCGTTGATGAGCGCGGCCAACCTTACCAGCGTATTGTGCTGCTGAAGCATTACGATGAAAAAGGGCTGGTGTTTTATACCAACCTTGGCAGCCGCAAAGCCCATCAGATTGAAAAAAATCCCCAGGTGAGCCTGCTGTTTCCGTGGCATATGCTGGAGCGCCAGGTGATGGTGATCGGCAAAGCGGAGCGCCTGTCGACGCTGGAAGTGGTCAAATATTTCCACAGCCGCCCGCGCGATAGCCAAATCGGCGCCTGGGTTTCCCAGCAGTCCAGTCGTATTTCCGCCCGCGGGATTCTGGAGAGCAAATTCCTCGAGCTGAAGCAGAAATTCCAGCAGGGGGAAGTGCCGCTGCCGAGTTTCTGGGGCGGATTCCGCGTCAGCGTCGAGCAGATGGAGTTCTGGCAGGGGGGCGAACATCGGCTGCATGACCGCTTTTTATACCAGCGTGATAATGGCGCCTGGAAAATAGACCGCCTGGCACCGTAAACGCCGAAATTAGTTATCGAAGCGCTGGCGCTGAAAGGGCCGGCGCTTTATTCTATGTACTTTTCGCATCTGGCGAAAAGTCGTGTACCGGCAGAGGTGCAGTCGTTTATACATGGAGAATTTGATGGCAAGCAGTAACTTGATTAAACAATTGCAAGAGCGGGGGCTGGTAGCCCAGGTGACGGACGAGGAAGCGTTAGCAGAGCGACTGGCGCAAGGCCCGATCGCGCTCTATTGCGGCTTCGATCCTACCGCTGACAGCTTGCATTTGGGGCATCTTGTTCCATTGTTATGCCTGAAACGCTTCCAGCAGGCAGGTCATAAACCTGTGGCGCTGGTGGGCGGCGCAACCGGTCTGATTGGCGACCCAAGCTTTAAAGCCGCTGAGCGTAAGCTAAATACCGAGGATACCGTGCAGGAGTGGGTGGATAAAATCCGCAAACAGGTGGCCCCGTTCCTTGATTTTGACTGCGGCGACAATTCGGCGATTGCGGCGAACAACTATGACTGGTTTGGCAGCATGAACGTGCTGACCTTCCTGCGCGATATCGGCAAACACTTCTCTGTTAACCAGATGATTAACAAAGAAGCAGTGAAGCAGCGCCTGAATCGTGACGATCAGGGTATCTCCTTTACCGAGTTCTCCTACAACCTGCTGCAAGGGTACGACTTCGCCTGCCTGAACAAGCTGCACGGCGTGGCGCTGCAGATCGGCGGTTCCGACCAGTGGGGCAACATCACCTCCGGTATCGATTTGACCCGTCGCCTGCACCAGAACCAGGTGTTTGGCCTGACGGTTCCGCTGATCACCAAGGCAGACGGCACCAAATTCGGTAAAACCGAAGGCGGCGCCGTGTGGCTGGATCCGAAGAAAACCAGTCCGTACAAATTCTACCAGTTCTGGATCAACACCGCGGACGCTGATGTCTATCGCTTCCTCAAGTTCTTCACCTTTATGGACATGGCTGAGATCAATGCCCTGGAAGAAGAAGACAAAAACAGCGGTAAAGCGCCGCGCGCCCAGTACGTGCTGGCAGAGCAGGTGACGCGCCTGGTCCACGGCGAAGAAGGCCTGGAAGCGGCGAAGCGCATTACCGAAAGCCTGTTCAACGGTAATCTGAGCGACCTGAGCGAAGCAGATTTCGAACAGCTGGCGCAGGATGGCGTGCCGATGATCGAAATGGAAAAAGGCGCGGATCTCCTGCAGGCGCTGGTTGATTCCGAGCTGCAGCCGTCCCGCGGTCAGGCGCGTAAAACCGTTGCCTCGAACGCGGTGACTATCAACGGTGAAAAACAGGCCGACCCGGAATATGTATTCAGCGACAGCGACCGTCTGTTCGGCCGCTACACCTTACTGCGTCGCGGTAAAAAGAATTACTGCCTGGTCTGCTGGAAATAAAAAATAAAACCAGGGCGTGGGAAACCACGCCCTTTTTCTTTTTAGGGTTGTGGTAAGAAAATGAAGAACATCCTCGCCATTCAGTCTCACGTTGTGTTTGGCCACGCCGGCAACAGTGCCGCCGAGTTTCCGATGCGCCGTCTGGGCGCCAATGTCTGGCCCCTGAATACCGTTCAATTCTCCAACCATACGCAGTACGGTAAATGGACAGGTTGCGTGATGCCACCTTCACACCTGACGGAAATCGTCCAGGGCATCGCCGACATCGATAAGCTGCAGACCTGCGATGCGGTACTGAGTGGCTATCTCGGTTCCGCTGAACAGGGCGAGCATATCCTTGGTATCGTGCGTCAGGTGAAAGCGGCCAATCCGGCGGCGAAGTACTTTTGTGACCCGGTGATGGGCCATCCGGAGAAAGGGTGCATCGTCGCGCCCGGCGTGGCGGAATTCCACGTGCGCTATGCGCTGCCGGCCAGCGATATTATTGCGCCGAATCTGGTTGAACTGGAGATCCTGTGCGGTCATCCGGTCGCCAGCGTCAGCGAGGCGGTAGCTGCCGCGCGGGAGCTGATTGTCCAGGGGCCGGAGGTGGTATTGGTTAAACATCTCTCCCGCGCCGGTCTGAGCATGGATCGTTTTGAGATGCTGCTGGTGACGGCAGATGAAGCCTGGCATATCAGCCGGCCGCTGGTGGATTTTGGCCTGCGTCAGCCGGTCGGCGTCGGTGATGTGACCAGTGGACTGCTGCTGGTGAAACTGCTGCAGGGTGCCAGCCTGCGTGATGCGCTTGAGCACGTCACCGCCGCGGTGTACGAGATCATGCTCACCACTAAAAACATGCAAGAGTATGAACTGCAGGTGGTGGCGGCGCAGGATCGCATTGCCGTACCGGAGCACTGCTTCAGCGCCACCCGGCTGTAACTTCCCGGGCCTGCCCGACGGTCCGCCGGGCAGGTTCAGGCCTTATTTTAAGCCTTCTGCCGCCAGTGCGTCAGCCACCGCTGGACGCGCTGCCACCTGCGCCATCCAGCTGCCGATATGACCATAGGCAGCCATATCCAGTTTTATGCCATAGCCCCAGCGCAGCACGGTGAACAGATAGCCATCGGCGATAGTGAAGCGATGGCCGGTCAGCCACTGTTTATCTTCCAGCGACGCATCAACATACTGCAGTTTCTTCTCGAGCAACGCCCGCGCGACAGGCTTATAGTCCTCCGGGGTATCCTGGCGGAACAGTGGGGTAAAGCCTTTATGCAGCTCGGTGGCCACGTAGTTCAGCCACTCCAGGGTCTGGTAGCGGGCGATGGAGCCCACTGGCGCCAGCAGATGGCGGTCCGGCACCTGATCTGCGATGTACTGCATAATAGCCACGCCCTCAGTCAGCAGGATGTCATCATCCAGCAGTAACGCCGGCACCTGACCTTTCGGGTTGATCAGCAGATAGTCATCCCCGTTTTCCAGCCGTTTTTTGGCCAGGTCCACGCTCTGCAAAGTGAAATCCAGGCCGCTTTCGCGCAGGGCGATGTGCGAGGCAAGGGAACAGGCGCCGGGTTTGTAGAACAGTTTCATGCGTAACTCCTCGTGGCTGCAGTTTTCTGTATGTTAGTCCCGCCAGGGGTAAAAAAAAAGCCGCTAACCTAACGTTAGCGGCTTAAAAATAATTGGTTTTCCCTGCGGCGTCAGGCTGCCGCGGTTTCGCGTGCTTTCAGGTCTGCGCTGTCGTCCTGAGTCATACGATTCAACTTCGGCGCGGTCAGCAGCATCAGGGCGGCAATAACCGCGGTGACGATACCAATCTGCAGGAACACGTGGCCGTAGACTTCCAGCGACACCAGCGGGTCAGTAACGTTTTCCGGCACCGCCATCAGGTTGGCGATTTTCCCGGCGATGATCGCCGCGCCGGCGGTGGTGAGGAACCAGCTGCCCATAATGAAGCCCATCAGACGCTGAGGAACCAGCTGAGCGACCATCGCCAGACCGAGGCCGGAAATCATCAGCTCACCGATAGACTGCAGCGCGTAGCTCAGGATGAGCCAGTTAACCGAGACGATACCTGCGTCGCTGGCGAACTTCGCCCCTAAAGGCAGGACGAGGAACGCGCCAGAGCACAGCACCATACCGAAAGCGAATTTATGCGGCATCGGCATGCGGTCGCCCATCTTGTTATAAATGGCTGCCAGAATAGGGCTACCAATCATGATCCAGAACGGGTTCAACGCCTGATACTGTTCCGGTTCGAAGGCGATACCGAGGATCGAGTGCTCAACGTTACGGATAGCGAAGAAGTTCAGGGAGGTCGGCATCTGGCTGTACAGTACGAAGAAGACAATCGCTTCTACCATAAGCAGGAAGGCGACGATCATTTTACGACGTGCGGCACCTTTCAGACCCATGGTTTCTTTGGCGAAAATCACGACGATACCCAGCGCGACGACGCCCAGCACCATACGTGCGATACCCTGGTTGTGCAGCAGCCAGGTGGCGATGGCGACCAGCACCACCACGCCAGCGATGGTCGCCAGCAGTTTACCCATGTGTACCGGGGCAAAGTCCGGTTTGGAGCCGTACTGTTTAACCCATTTCTGGCAGAAGGCAAAGTTAATAATCGTGATCACCATCCCCACCACGCTGAGGGCAAACGCCACGCTCCAGCCGAAGCGAGCGGCCAGCCACGGGGTTGCCAGCATAGAGAAGAACGAACCGATGTTGATGGACATATAGTACATGGTAAATGCACCGTCCAGACGTGGGTCGTTTTTGTCATAGCAGGTCGAAAGCAGGGAAGACGGGTTGGCTTTAAACAGGCCGTTACCGACGGCGATGGTCGCCATACCCATATAGACGATGGCAGCATCATGGCCGGACCAGGCCACTAGTGCGTAGCCGATGGCCAGCACGACAGCGCCCAGCATGATGACACGTTTGGTGCCGAGCACTTTGTCGCCCAGCCAGCCGCCAATGGCAACCAGGCCATAGACCAGCGCGCTAAAGGAGGAGAACAGAGTAATGGAATCCGCTTCCGACATACCCAGCTGTTTTACCAGGTAAACGGCCATGATCCCTTGCAGGCCGTAATAACCAAAACGCTCCCATAACTCGATCGAGAAAATGAGATAGAACGCGCGTGGTTGCTTGAAAGCGTTCAGACTCACACTTTCTGCTGGTTTATTGTTTGCAGTAGACACATATACCTCTTTTTTTACATCCCATATTTACTGGGGGGTGTTCGGGGCGCAATCTCGTTGGACCGCCGCCTTTATAGTTATTTTGGGAGGGAAAACGGCAGGTAATGTTCACTATCCTGGCGCATCAGGCAAGGCCTTTGTAATAATCTGTTACACATAATATGCGCGGCATAATGCTCCGGACATATGAATGTTATCCAGAGTTAAATTTCACAGTTTCGTTATCGTTGCTATTTTTATCTTTTTAATCAGCCTGATTTTGCCAAAAAGGCGATATATTCTGCTGAATGGCCTTATGGGCAGTGATATGGTCCATTATCCTAAAAATTAATGGGCTATTATCCTGACAATCTTTGCTCAATCGTTGTAATGCCTGACATTTATTTTCATTTTCACAACATGTAATCAACATAAAGTTGCGAGCATGATCTTGATCACAAATGTATAGAAATTTTGCGGCGAGAAAAAATGAATAAACTGACTGTTCGTTATATGACCGGATTATTACCCACCATAAAGCACATTTTCTGGTGTTAACGACGGGTTAAATGCATAAATTCGAGCCATAACTGAAAGTGAGGTTATGGCTCAGGCGAAGGTATCAGGCGTAGACTTTCTCTTTGAATTCGCAGAGGTCTTCAATCAGGCAGGAGCCGCAGCGCGGCTTGCGGGCAATGCAGGTATAACGTCCGTGCAGGATCAACCAGTGATGACAGTCGACCTTAAACTCGGCGGGGACCACCTTCAGAAGCTTCTCTTCCACCTGCTCAACATTCTTGCCCGGGGCGAACTGCGTCCGATTACAAACGCGGAAGATGTGCGTGTCCACGGCGATGGTTGGCCAGCCAAAGGCGGTATTCAGCACCACGTTGGCGGTTTTACGGCCCACGCCGGGCAGTGCTTCCAGCGCTGCTCTGTCTTCCGGCACCTCGCCGTTGTGCTGCTCCAGCAGGATGCGGCAGGTCTTGATGACATTTTCCGCTTTGCTGTTAAACAGGCCGATAGTCTTGATATACGATTTCACCCCATCCACCCCCAGCGCCAGCATCGCTGCGGGCGTATTGGCCACCGGATAGAGTTTGGCTGTCGCTTTGTTGACGCTGACGTCGGTGGCCTGCGCCGAAAGCAGAACGGCAATCAGCAGCTCGAACGGCGAACTGAAATGCAGTTCGGTAGTGGGGTGGGGATCGTTTTCCCGCAGCCTGGTGAGGATCGCCAGGCGTTTGGCTTTGTTCATATTATGCTTTCCCTGTCACGTCAGACGGGGCGACAGAAACGGCCCGGGCCGCTTGCGCCTTCCGCTGCTTGCTACGTTCATCGATGAGGTATTTTACCGCCAGCATCATGCCGAGGCCAATAAAGGCGCCTGGCGGCAGCATAGCCAGCAGGAAGGGGGTATCCGTATGGAAAACTTCGATGCGCAGCACCTTCGCCCAGCTGCCAAGCAGACTATCGGCGCCGTCAAATAGCGTGCCGTTGCCAAGGATCTCGCGCAGGGAGCCCAGCACAAACATCGCGCAGGTGGCGCCCATGCCGATAGAAAAGCCATCCAGCGCCGACAGCGCCGGCCCTTTTTTGGCGGCAAAGGCTTCGGCGCGGCCCACCACGATGCAGTTGGTTACGATAAGCGGGATGAAAATCCCCAGCGACTGGTACAGGCCGAAGGCATAGGCGTTGATCAGCATCTGTACGACGCTCACCACCGAGGCGATGATCATCACGTAGATGGGAATACGGATCTCCGCCGGCGTCCAGCGGCGCAGGCTGGAGATGGTCAGGTTGGTTAAGGTCAGCACCAGGGTGGTCGCCAGGCCCAACCCAAGGGCGTTGGTGGCGGTCGAGGTGACTGCCAGCAGAGGGCACATACCTAGCAGCTGTACCAGGGCGGAGTTATTTTTCCACAGACCCTGGACGATGACGTCTTTAACTTCGCTCATGGTTATTCTCCACAGGCGGTGAATTCAGGAAGTTGCGCAGGCAGCGTTTGTGCATACAGGCCTGCGCGCTTAACGGCATTGACCACCGCCCGGGGGGTGATGGTGGCGCCGGTGAACTGGTCAAAATCGCCGCCATCTTTTTTGACCGCCCAGTGGCTGTCGCCCTGGCCGTGGATGACTTTCCCGGCAAAATGGGTGATCCAGTCCGACAGACGAAGCTCAATTTTATCGCCCAGACCCGGCGTTTCATGGTGCTCGGTCACGCGGGTGCCGAGGACGGTGCCGCTAAAATCGGCGGCAACCAGCAACTGTATTGCCCCGGAGTAGCCATCCGGCGCGGTGGCTTCCATGACCGCGCCGATCGGCTGGTCGTTATTCTTAGCGATCCATACTTTATGCTGGCCTTTGCCCAGCGCCGGGGCGCTGACCAGATAGCAGCTCTTGAGCAGATCGTTATTATAGCGGTCGGCAGGTAAGACCTGATCAAATAACGCTTTCTGCTGCAGGGCCGCCTGCTGATCAATAGTGCTTTTCGTCAGTTCATTGATCGCCGCCGTCAGCCCGGTGGAACCGGCGGCAAACAGCGCCAGCGTGACGCCGTGTTTTCGCATCGTTTTTAACATCATCGCTCTCTCAACGGTGGCCATACACGCGCGGACGCGTGTAGTAATCGATCAGCGGCACGGTAATATTCGCCAGCAGAACGGCAAATGCCACGCCATCCGGGTAACCGCCGAAGCTGCGAATAAGCCACACCAGCAGGCCGGCGAGGGCGCCAAAGATCAGACGGCCGCGGTTGGTTGTTGAAGCCGTCACCGGGTCGGTCAGAATAAAGAAAGCGCCGAGCATGGTGGCGCCAGAGAACAAATGCATCTGCGGCGACGCCAGGCTCTGCGGCGAGAATAACCAGCCGAGGGTGGCACACAGGCCAAGGCTGACGAGAAAGCTGACCGGAATATGCCAGCGGATCGCTTTCTGCCACAGCAGGAACAGACCGCCCGCCAGCCAGGCGATATTCACCCACTGCCAGCCAAGGCCCGCCAGTACGCCACCGTAAACCGGCAATTGCAGCACCTGCTGGACGCTATGCCCGGCATGCAGAGAGGTTTTAAAGGTATCCAGCGGCGTTGCCTGGCTGATGCCGTCAATACCCAGTCGCAGGCTGGCCATGTCGCCCCCGGCGGCGGTATGCCCGGTGAAGATCATCTGCAGCACATCGCTGAACGCCGGAATCTGGGCGGCAATTTCATATGAAGGCAACCAGGAGGTCATCTGTACCGGGAACGAAATCAGCAGCACGACGTAGCCGATCATCGCCGGGTTGAACGGGTTATGGCCTAATCCACCGTACAGCTGCTTGGCGATCACCACGGCAAAGGCAGTGCCGAGCACCACCATCCACCAGGGGGCCAGCGGCGGAATACTCACCGCCAGAAGCAGGCCAGTGAGCAGGGCGGAATTGTCCTTCAGGGTCGCCACAATATGCTGTTTACGCAGTTTGAGAATTGCGGCTTCCGTTGCCCAGGCCGTCAATGCGGCGAGGACAATCTGCAGTACGGTACCCCAGCCGAAAAACCAGGTCTGGACCACAATGCCAGGCACGGCGGCGAGCAGCACCAGCAGCATAATGCGCGAGGTCTGCCGCTGGTTATGGGTATAGGGGGAGCTTGCGATTCTGAAAACCATTTATTCCTCGTTAACTGCCTGCTGTGTTGCTTTACGCGCCTGAACGCGAGCGATCGCCGCGGCGACGGCCGCTTTGCGTGGGTCGTCATTGGCTGCGGCTGACGCGATATCCGGTTGTGCGGCCTGCTGTTCGGCTTTGCGCGCTTTGGCGCGGGCGATAGCGGCTTCCACCGCGGCCTTGCGCGGATCGACGGCGTCCGTTGCCGGGGTTTCCACCGGCGCGGCCTGCTGTTCGGCTTTGCGCGCTTTGGCGCGGGCGATAGCGGCTTCCACCGCGGCCTTGCGCGGATCGACGGCGTCCGTTGCCGGGGTTTCCACCGGCGCGGCCTGCTGTTCGGCTTTACGCGCCTTGGCGCGGGCGATAGCGGCTTCCACCGCGGCCTTGCGTGGGTCGACGGTGTCGGTTGCCGGCGTGTCTACCGGTGTAGCCTGCTGTTCGGCTTTACGCGCCTTGGCGCGGGCGATAGCGGCTTCCACCGCGGCCTTGCGTGGGTCGACGGTGTCAGTTGCCGGGGTTTCCACCGGCGCGGCCTGCTGCTGTGCTTTGCGTGCCCGGGCTTCGGCCTTCCGCGCTTCGCGGGCGGCAATTGCCTCGCTGTTATCCGGTTTGGCGCCAGACTGAATCACGATCGGTTGCGACGCATCACGCTGTTTGTCGCGTACCCGAGCCAGAGCGGCGTTAATCGCATCCTGATCTTTGGCGGCAGGCTGAACGGCAGCTTTTTTATGCCGTTCGGCGCGGGCGGCTTTTTCACGCTCCAGGCGCGCCTGTCGGGCTTCGAATCGCGCTTTGGCTTCTGCGGCGCGCTGCTCTTCCTGGCGAATCGCGCTGATCTCCGCTTTCTCCTGACGGAAGTACTGCACCAGCGGAATATTGCTTGGGCAAACCCACGCGCAGGCGCCGCATTCGATGCAGTCCGCCAGATTGTGCGCGGTAGCTTTATCGTGCTGCTGGCCTTTGCTGAACCAGTACAGCTGCTGCGGTAGCAGATCGGCCGGACAAGCGTCGGCGCAGGCGCTGCAGCGAATGCAGCCTTTTTCTTCCTGCGGCTCGCCCATCTCGCTGGCGGAAGGCGCCAGCAGACAGTTGGTGATCTTCACCACCGGGACGTCCAGCCCCGGCAGGGTAAAGCCCATCAGCGGGCCGCCCATGATCACCATCGGCTCGGCGCTGGCGCAGAAGCCGGCGTCGTTTAGCAGATGGCGTACCGGGGTACCAAGGCGCGCCCAGACGTTGCCTGGCCGCGAGACCGCCTCGCCGGTCAGGGTGACCACGCGCTCCGTTAACGGCTCGCCGTCAATCACCGCGCGTTTTATCGCATAGGCCGTCCCCACGTTCTGCATCAGCACGCCAATATCCGACGAACGACCGCCGTGGGGCACCTGCTTGCCAGTGAGAATTTGGGTAAGCTGCTTGGCCCCGCCGGAGGGGTATTTAGTGGGGATCACCCGCAGCGAGATGCCATGGGCGTCGCAGAGCACCGCCCGCAGCATCGAAATGGCCTGAGGTTTATTGTCTTCAATGCCGATCAGCACTTCGTCAGGCTGCAGAATATGCGCGAGGATGCGGATCCCGTCGACAATCTGCGCCGCGCAATCCTGCATCAGGCGGTCGTCCGCCGTGATATAGGGTTCGCATTCGGCGGCGTTAATAATCAGCGTCTTAATTTTATCGCCGCCGCCGCGCAGTTTGCTGCCGGTGGGGAAACCGGCCCCGCCGAGGCCCGCGACGCCAAACTGATGAATGCGTTCGATAAGCGCTTCGCGCGTGCGGACCTGATAATCACTCCAGCCATCGCGCTCAATCCAGCGGTCTTCGCCGTCGGCGTCAATGATCACGCTCATCTCCGCCAGCGCCGACGGATGAGCGGTGGTGTGCGGGGCGATGGCGGCAACGGTACCGGAGGTCGGGGCGTGTACGGGCAGCATTCTTCCCCATCCGCGGGTCAGCGGCTGCCCGCGCTGCACCCGATCGCCCACCTTGACGCACAGTTCGCCTTCGGCGCCAATATGCTGCTTCAGCGGAATGATAAGGCGCTGCGGCAGGGAAACCTGGCGCAGTGGGGTACCGTTAGACTGGGTTTTCATTTCTGGCGGATGAATACCGCCGTTAAAATCCCAGACTTTATCTTTTCGGAAAGCGGAAAATAACTTAAACATGTTGTTCCACAGGAATATTACGCACCGGGATCGTATGGAGATCCCATTTCCAGGTTTCCGGGGTGGTCGCCACCGGAACGAGCGAAATGCACTGGGTCGGGCAGGGGGCTACGCACAGATTACAACCGGTGCACAGGTCGTTCATCACGGTATGCATGGCGCGGGTTGCCCCGACAATCGCATCCACCGGACACGCCTGGATGCATTTGGTGCAGCCAATGCAGTTCGGCTCGTCGATTACCGCGAGCATGCGAACTGGCTCCGCCTCCTGTTCATCGCCATCGACCGGCTGCGGGTCGACGTTCAGTAAGGCAGCGATTTTTAACATCACGGCTTCGCCACCTGGCGCGCAGCGGTTAATTTTTTCACCCTGGGCACCGACAGCTTCCGCATAGGGGCGGCAGCCGGGGTATCCGCACTGCCCACACTGGCTCTGCGGTAACAGTTCATCAATTTTTTCCACCACCGGGTCGTCCTGCACCGCGAAACGGCGGGAGGCATACCCCAGTATTAAGCCGAAAATCAGCCCTAAGAGGCTGATGGCGATGACGGCTATCCAGACTGCGCTCATTACAACTTCACCAAACCACTAAAGCCCATAAAGGCCAGAGACATTAAACCGGCGGTAATCAATGCGATGGCATTACCGCGAAACGGCGCGGGCACATCGGCCACCACCAGGCGCTCGCGGATCGCCGCGAACAGCACCATCACCAGCGAGAAACCGACGGCGGCGGCAAAGCCGTACAGCGCGGACTGCAGGAAATTGTGCCCCAGATTAATATTCAGCAGCGCCACCCCGAGTACGGCACAGTTGGTGGTGATCAGCGGCAGAAAGATACCCAGCAGGCGATAGAGCGCCGGGCTGGTTTTACGCACCACCATTTCAGTGAACTGGACCACCACGGCGATGACCAGAATAAAGGCCAGCGTGCGTAAATAAACCAGATTTAACGGGATAAGGATCCAGGTATCGATCAGCCAGGCGCATATAGAGGCCAGCGTCATCACGAAGGTGGTGGCAAGCCCCATCCCCATTGCGGTTTCCAGCTTTTTGGAAACCCCCATAAACGGGCACAGGCCAAGAAACTTCACCAGAACGAAGTTATTGACAAGGACAGTACCAATAAAGAGCAGTAAATAATCAGCCATCATGCGACCTGAAACGAAAAAAAGCCGCTTATTATCGAATAAAACGATACCGGCGACAACAGGTTAAATGTGGGGTTATTACGGATGAACAAAGGTCCGTTTTACCCGCTGTGAACGGCGAAAATAGGGCGCCAGGAGCGCGGCAGCCAACAGTGGAAACAGCAGTTGACGCAAAGCAAGAACATCCGAGACGGGAGAGAAGGCAAAAGCCTTTATCGCCAGCAGCAGAGTAATGAGCAACCAGATAATATAGTGCTTAGGGACCAGCGAGCGCCGCTTGAAGAACGCGATAGTCAGCCAAAGCGTGTAATACCACATGGCGACAGCAAACAGCAGCGAAGCGAGCCACAGTACCATATGTCCGGTGCTCATTGCGCGCAGCAGGGCATACGTCTGCGTCGACATGAGGGCATTGGCAAAAAACAGCAGCGATAAGGAGGCGCTCAACAGCGCCACCAGCAACCAGGCCAGCGGTGCCAGCAGCCATCCGCCGATGCGTTCTGCAGATTGAGACGTCATGTTACTCCCCTATTCAACGCCAGTAATGAAAATCAGGCCGGGAAGTATAAGCAACTGGCGTGAAGGATGACAGCCTTACTGCACGAATCGCCAAACGGATTTAGGCACCTGGCCCACATCGAACAATTTACCGCCGGAGACCAGCTCTGCCCGGCGGTGGTCGGCCGCACGATACATATTCACGATCTCTTCGGTGTCGGTCAGGGAGTAGTTAAGGTGATCAAATAGTTTTTCAAGACTTTCGAGCGAACTGATTTTGCGGAATTTTAATAAATAGTCCAGAACGGTCATTTTCGTATCCATTTTATAATCGGAATAATTATGTTGAATATTATCAGCATTCACTAAACCTACTCTCAACCAACGGCGCCTTCTGAATGGGGCCGGGTGGAATGATTCAGGTTATATAAACCCATGACAAGGGGCGAGAGCCGACCTTGAAGAGCAGGGAGAAGTTTAAGAATATTCTAAAACCAGACCGGGCGCCGAATGGCGCCCGCGAGTGAAGATTAACGCTGTTCGCCGTGACTGGCAATAACAGATTTGTACCAATAAAAACTCTTCTTTCGTTTGCGTGCCAGATTTTGCTGGTGATCGACATAGACAAAGCCGTACTGCTTTTGATACCCGTTAAGCCAGCTCAGCAGATCGATAAACGACCAGGGATAATAGCCGCGCACATCCGCCCCTAGCGCCAGCGCCTTTTCCACGGCGCCAATATGGCTGCTCAGGTAGTCGATTCGCGGGTCGTCGACCACTTCACCGGCAATAATCGGGTCTTTCGCCCCCAGGCCATTTTCGGTGATATAGATCGGGATATCGCCATAGCGTTCCTTGATCATCATCATGCCGTCCGTCAGCCCCTGCGGCCAGATTTCCCATCCCCATTCGGTATAGGTGCTCTGCGGATTACGCACGAAATAGAACAACCCCTCCACGCCAGGTTCGCCACCGGTGGGGATGTCGGGCGGCAGGGCGGACACCGTTTCCCGGCGATAGTAATTCAGCCCAATAAAGTCACAGCGGTTCTCGCGCAGCAGTGCGTCATCGTCCGGGGAAAAGCGCGGTACCCCCCACAGAGCCTGGGTCTGCGCCAGCAGAGCAGCAGGATAGGTGCCTTTCAGTACCGGGTCGTAAAGCCAGTGAGTATGGATGGCGTCAGCCAGTTCGGTGGCCTTTTTGTCCGCCTCACTGTCGGTGAGCGGAGTATGCGGCTGTAGCACATTGACGAAGCCAATCTCGCCCGCCACGCCACTCTTGCGGAACGCCTTCACCGCCAGCGCATGGGCGATAAACACGTGGTGGCAGGCCTGAATGGCACGCGCTGGATCGCGGACCGCCGGGGGATGCAGACCGTTGATGTAGCCGTGGCCAATGAACACGATGGTTTCGTTAAAGGTCGCCCACAGCTTCACCCGTGAACCAAAGCGCGCATAGCACAGGCGGGCGTACTCGGCGAAGGCCTCGGCGGTACTCCGTGCTTCCCAGCCGCCCTCATCCTGCAGGGCCTGCGGCAGGTCCCAGTGATAGAGGGTGATCATCGGCTCAATATTGTGCGCCAGCAGTTCGTCGATCAGATCGCTGTAAAACTGTACTCCCGCTTCATTCACTTCACCGCGCCCGTTGGGCAGCAGTCGTGGCCAGGAGATAGAGAATCGATAACTTTGCAGGCCCATTTCGGCCATTAAAGCGACGTCTTCGCGAAAACGGTGATAGTGGTCGACCGCGACATCGCCGGTGGTGCCTTCAAAGGTGGTACCCGGCAGGTGAGAGTAGATATCCCAGATTGACGGTCCTTTGCCGTCTGCGTCGTGCCCACCTTCAACCTGATACGCTGCGGTAGCGGCACCCCATAAAAAATTGTGCGGAAAAGCGGCCATGAATAAGCTCCCTGTCTGATGATAAAGGGAGTGTAATGAAAGCGATGATAACTGTGCAACCGGTTTCTGAAACCGGTTGCACAGTTGCGAAGCGGGTCACTGTTTTACGGCGGCGCTACTTTGTCTGCACCACATCCGCTGGCGGTGGGGCCTGATAGTTATCAATATGGTGCGCGATAACCAAAAGCAGTGCGGAAATACCAAAAACAATCCAGCCAATAAGTTCTACAATACGGGTAAAAACAGTCGTCATAACACGTCAATATCCTTTGAACACAGCGTGAAATGTTACTCCATGGTCAGCAGATCACAAGGGGTATCTGTCTGATTTTGCACATGTGCGGGAAAAAATCGGGGTGTTAAATGATAAATTTTGCTCACTATTTGTAAGATTATTCTCATCAACATGATATTGACATCAGCTGAATAAGTGAGGCGGTAACATGAGTGACGCGATCCGGGTAGGGCTATTAGGCTACGGTTACGCCAGCAAAACGTTTCACGCGCCGCTGATCGGCGGCACGCCGGGCATGGCGTTGACGATGGTCTCCAGCAGCGAGGCCGGCAAAGTTCATGACGACTGGCCAGGGGTGAGGGTGGTGAGTGCGGCAAAGGACTTGCTCAACGATCCTGATATTGATCTGGTGGTCATCGCCACCCCGAACGACACCCACTTTCCGCTGGCGAAAGCGGCGCTGGAAGCGGGCAAGCATGTGGTAGTGGATAAACCTTTTACCGTGACACTGTCACAAGCGCGCGAGCTGGAGGGGCTGGCGAAGCATTGTGGCCGGGTGCTGTCGGTGTTTCATAACCGCCGCTGGGACAGTGATTTCTTAACCGTCAGGGCACTGATTAACGAAGGTCAACTGGGGGAAGTGTGTTACTTCGAGTCGCATTTCGATCGCTTCCGCCCCCAGGTGCGCCAGCGCTGGCGGGAACAGGGAGGCCCCGGAAGTGGGATTTGGTATGATCTGGGGCCGCATCTGCTCGATCAGGCGGTGGTGCTGTTTGGTCTGCCGGTGAGTATCACGGTCGATCTCGCTCAACTTCGCCCCGGCGCGCAATCCACCGACTATTTTCACGCCGTACTGGCCTATCCCCAGCGGCGGGTGGTGTTGCACGGTACGCTACTCGCCGCCGCAGAGAGCGCGCGCTTTATCATCCACGGCTCGCGGGCCAGCTATATTAAGTATGGCCTTGATCCCCAGGAGGAACGGCTAAAAAACGGTGAGCGGCTGCCGCAGGAGGACTGGGGGTATGATATGCGCGACGGTACTCTGACCCGCGCCGAAGGCGACGAACGAAGCGAGGAGACATGGCTGACGCTGCCGGGCAATTATCCCGCCTATTATGCCGCCATTCGCGATGCGCTTAACGGGGAGGGAGAAAACCCGGTCCCGGCCAGCGAGGCGATTCAGATCATGACGTTGATTGAGCTGGGTATCGAGTCGGCCAGACATCGCGCCACGCTCAGCCTGGTGTGAGGGGGAGCCCGGCAGCGCGGCCGCCGGGCTGGTGATCAACCTTTCGCCACCCGCTGAATGTGAGCGGCTTTTTCCTGTTCGCTCAGAAACGCCTGGGTCAGACCGTTGATCTGCGCCTGACGGATCTGCTCCCGGCTCAGGCCCGCCGCCGGCGCCGCCACGGTGTACTCGTGAATGATATCGACGCCCTGCACCGCCGGATCGTCAGTGTTGAGGCTCGCCAGCACGCCGTGCTCAAGGAACTGCTTCAGCGGATGTTGGGCCAGCGAAGCCACGGTGCTGGTTTGCACATTCGAGGTCAGGCACGATTCAATGCCGATCTGATGTTCGGCCAGGTAGTCCATCAGGGCCGGATCCTCTACCGCTTTGACCCCATGACCGATGCGCTCCGCGCCCAGCTCGCGGATGGCCTGCCAGATACTTTCCGGTCCGGCCGCTTCGCCAGCGTGGACGGTAATATGCCAGCCAGCGTCGCGGGCCTGATTAAAATGGTTGAGGAACAGCGCGCCCGGGAAGCCCAGCTCATCACCGGCCAGATCCAGCGCGGTGATGCCCTCGCGGTGGGCGAGCAGCGCCGCCAGCTCTTCCTGACAGGCCGCTTCGCCGAAGGTGCGGCTCAGAATGCCGATCAGGCGGGCGTCGACCTGAAAATCGCGGCTGCCTTCACGTACGCCCGCGATCACTGCTTCTACCACGCCGTCGACGGGAAGCTGGTGGGTCATCGCCATATAGCGAGGAGAGAAGCGCAGCTCAACGTAGTGCAGGCCATTGCGCGCGGCGTCTTCGACGTTCTCGTATGCCACGCGACGGCAGGCTTCCAGTGAAGCAAGGACTTTAACCCCCCAGTCGAGCTTGGCGAGAAAACTGACCAGATCGGGCTCGAGGCTGGTGACCTGGACGTGGGGACGCAGCGTGTCGAGGGTGGAAGCGGGAAGGGCGATATTAAACTCGCGGCCAAGATCGAGGATGGTTTGGGCCCGGATGTTACCGTCAAGGTGGCGGTGAATGTCGGTTAATGGCAATGAAGAATCAATCATGGTCGCACTCTTTTTTTAGTTAAAGTGCACGTCATTATACAACATGTACATAACTGTTTAAAAGCATTGAAAAAATCCATTCGATACAAACAGCTGGGGGCACTCAGGTCATTTTTCCGCTCTTTTTCGCTGCGCCATTTTAAAACGAGCACGACGTTCATGATTGACGCGATCCTGACCAGACCAGAAAAGCGCACGCGCTGACCGCGGCGCCGGCAAGGCAGACCGCCTGCCATCCCCAATGGGAATAAAGTTGCGTGGCGACGATAGCGCCTGCCGCGCTGCCCAGCGAATAAAAACACATGTAAGCCCCAACCAGCCGGCTTGCCGCTGCAGGCCTGGCGGCAATAATCAGGCTCTGGTTGGTGACATGCACGGCCTGCACCGCGAAGTCCAGTGCGATAACACCCACTATTAGCCAGAGCAGAGAGGTTTCGGCAAAGGCGATAGGCAACCATGAGAGCGCCAGCAGCGTCAGCGCCAGGCCGGTCGTGCGCTGCGCCCATCCCTGGTCAGCCCACTTGCCCGCCCTTGAGGCGGCCAGCACGCCAGCGATGCCGGCCAGGCCAAACATCCCTGTCTGGGTATGCGACAGGGAAAGGGCGGTGAGCGGCATGACCATGGTCGTCCACAGCATACTGAAAGCGGCGAAGATCAGTAGCGCCAGGATCCCGCGCTTTCTCAATTGCGGTTCAGTGGTATACAGCTGAAAAACTGACTTCAGTAAGGAAAGGTAAGTGGGCTTTTGCGACTGCGGCGTGGGCGACGGCATGACTTTCCAGACGACGCCGGCAATCAACAACATCAGACAGGCAGCCGTGAGATAAACGGCTCGCCAGCCGGCGATATCAGCGATCGCGCCTGATATAAAACGAGACAACAGGATGCCTGAAACAATTCCGCTGGTCAGGGTACCCACCGCCTGGCCCCGTTTCTGCGGCGTCGCCAGTATCGCCACCCACGCCACCATCAACTGCACCACCACCGCCATCAGGCCAACGATCAGCATGGCACCCAGCAGGATCGCGATATTTGGGGATAACCCTGCCACGACTAACGCCACCACTGACAGCAACAGCTGAGTCATCATCACGTGTTTACGGTTCAACCCGTCCCCGAGCGGAACCAGGAACAGCAAGCCGATGGCATAGCCCACCTGTGTCGCGGTGATGACGCTGCCTATCATGCCGGGCGACACCTTCAGGCTGACCGCCATCGAGTCGAGTAAAGGCTGAGCTGAATAAACGTTGGCTACCGCCAGCGCGCAGGTCAGTGAAAACAGCGTCGTTATCCCCGCGGTCAGCATCGTTGCAGGGGCGGAGGCGGTCGGGATTTCGTGCTCGGTACACAAACTTGCCTTGCATTTCATAAGAGGCCTGCACTCTGGTTGCTTTTTAAAACTAGTGTGCCTATAAAATTAGCCATAGTGGTTTTCTTTTGCAACTGCTACGTGTGAAGATTAAGCTGGCATCAGTAGACTGATTGACGGAGAGCACGCAGATGGCGAAACAGGAATCACTCAGAACCAGTGAATGTCCGGTGGCAAGGACGCTGGAATCAATTGGTGAACGCTGGTGCCTGATGATTATTCGCGAGGCATTTGACGATGTGCGGCGATTCAGTGAGTTTCAAAAGAATCTAGGGCTGGCCAAAAATATCCTTGCCTCGCGGCTGAAGCACCTGGTCGATATCGGTATTTTCGAGATTTTACCGGCATCGGATGGCAGCGCCTACAAGGAATATGTCCTGACTGAAAAGGGGCGATCTGTGTTTCCCATTGTTGTGGCGATGCGGCAATGGGGAGAGCGTTATATGTTTGATCACGGGGAAACCTATTCTGTCCTGCTGGATAACGAACACGGTCAGCCGCTTCAGTATCTGGATGTGCGTTCCGCTCAGGGGGAGAAACTGCAACCTGGCGACTGCCATCGCCGGCGCGTTGTGTCGGATATCAGCGGTGAATGAAGGCCTGAAGAGGGGCGCGGTGCGGTGGGAATCGGTTCGATGACATCGCGCCCCGGCCGTACAGCGAAAAGCGGACATATTAGCGTTCGGCAACCTTCGTTTCAGGTAAATCTATGATAACCAGTGTGCCAAAGCTGCCTGTTTCCACAATATGAGGAATGCCAGCTTTGGCGACATAAAGCTGGCCAGGCGTGACAGAGATTTTTTCTCCTTTCACATTCAGCTCCAGACGTCCGTCAATGACCAGTAACCCCTCGTCATACTCATGTACTTCTTCGATTAATGAGCGTTCATCCATTCGTAAAACTTTGAGATTCGCTGTGCCAATGCGGCCTAATACTTGTGAGTGCCAGGCTTCCGGTAACACCTGTGCTTCGGCGCTAAGGTCATAAAGCGACATAACGTATTCCCTTTGATATTCGTTTTAGGTACTTATGTCATAGAAATGCTCTGCCGTCCTATAACAAATATGGAAAAACAAGTCGAAGAAGTGGCTAACCCTTTCTCCTCAGCCCCTTGCCCCCCAGAATATTGACATATCTTTTTCCTGGTGGCTTGTGATGACCCCCCCTGTGCGTCGGGACAGGCGACTCACTGCCAGCAGAATAATCATTTACATTTATATTTTATTTGAATGTATTCATGTTACATATTAAATTCTGCTTACTTTATCGACGATGAGGCAAGGATGCGGATGTGGAGAGCGTAATCCATAACAATATTGAGGGTTTTCTGCTGCTGTTATTAAGCATGTGGCCGATTCTGATTGTGGTCTTTATTGGCGTTGCGATTTCTTTCTATACCATGCTGTTACGCAAAACGGCGCTGGCCTGCCTGCTGTTCGCCGTCGCCATCGGCGCCGCAGGCTGGAGCTTCGCTTAGCGTCTGTTCTCAGGGTTTATCCAGCAGGCTCATGCTGGAGGTGGCGGCGCCATCATTGAGATTGGACGGTGCATGCCAGTCGCGGCCAGCCAGCGCGCTATCGCCCTGGCCGCTGCTGGCGACGGTATCCTCCTGTGTCGATATCGTCGAGCCCGCCAGTGCTTCATCTGCCCCCGACTGATCGGGCAGGGAGCTGGTATACCCGCCATTGTCCGAGTAAGTATCCATACCATTCACTTCATTCGGGACCGTGTCGGTGGTGGTGCCATCATCGTTTATGCAAAATGATCCGCCAATGCCATTAGGCTGGCAGTCCGCGGCAAAAGCCGGGCCGGCCAGCGAGGCCAGCAACAATAGCGGTAAGCCGATTTTCTTCATTCTCATCTCCATGCGCAACGTGGCTCGACAGATG
The DNA here is from genome assembly GCF_002810515.1 of Klebsiella sp. D-Nf1. Taxonomy (NCBI): domain Bacteria; kingdom Pseudomonadati; phylum Pseudomonadota; class Gammaproteobacteria; order Enterobacterales; family Enterobacteriaceae; genus Klebsiella; species Klebsiella sp. D-Nf1. Next base: position 1,351,001 of record NZ_PIOK01000001.1, on the reverse strand, counting down.
CTCTCTACTATAGAGAAGGACAGGGCGGTGGAAGGTGACAAAACTGTTTAATTTTGTAATAGCGGACTGACGTCCGGTTGCCCGTTCGCTTCAGCAGGTCGAGGCAGGCTGCGCCTTCCCGGAGCGGCGCACTGCGCTAATCAATTGTTAATTCAACGTAAAGGTTAATGAAAATTTAAGAGAAGGCCGCTATGTTGGCGACATCACTCTTTCCATGAAGGAAATTCCATGCGCGATAAATATTCGGGCCTGCAGATCGGTATTCACTGGTTGGTCTTTTTGCTGGTGGTGGTGGCTTATGCGGCAATGGAGCTACGTGGATTTTTCCCCCGTAGCGACCGGCCGCTGATTAATATGATTCATGTCTCCTGCGGGATCACCATCTGCGTGCTGATGGTGACGCGTCTGCTGGTGCGGCTGAAGTCGCCAGCGCCGCCGATCGTGCCGAAACCGTCGCCGATGATGACCGGTTTTGCTCATCTTGGCCATCTGGTTATCTATCTGCTGTTTATTGCCCTACCGCTGATTGGCATGGTGATGATGTACTGGCGCGGAAATCCCTGGTACGCCTTTGGCCTGACCATGCCGTATGCCCCGCAGAGCGATTTTGAGCGAGTGGACACCCTGAAGGCGATCCATGAATGGTTAGCCAACGCGGGCTACTTCGTGATTGGCCTGCATGCCCTTGCCGCGCTGGTCCATCATTACTGGTGGAAAGATAATACCCTGCTGCGGATGATGCCCCGTAAGCGCTAAATAGTCGTTACCGTTTTGCCTGACCCCGTCCCGCGACGGGGTTTTTTTTGCCTTTATGGGCAATAAAATATAGTATACCCCCCTATATGATACGGAGGCGTAATCGTGCCACATTCACCTGAAGATAAAAAACGGGCGCTCAGTCGCGTACGACGCATCCGCGGCCAAGTCGAAGCCCTCGAGCGCGCGCTGGAGTCCGGCGAACCCTGCATGACAATCCTGCAGCAGATTGCCTCGATTCGCGGTGCGGCAAATGGCCTGATGGGCGAAATGGTGGAGATCCACCTGCAGGACGAGCTGGTTAGCGGCGAGACCACCCCGGACCAGCGGGCCGCGAGAATGGCAGAGGTCGGTCATCTGCTACGATCCTATTTAAAATAACATCACGACGAGGAAGAGACAGTTATGAAATCACGCGCAGCAGTTGCCTTTGGCCCTGGCCAGCCGTTAAAAATCGTAGAGATTGACGTCGCGCCGCCGAAGAAAGGCGAAGTTCTGGTCAAAATCACCCACACCGGCGTGTGCCACACCGATGCCTTCACCCTCTCCGGCGACGATCCGGAAGGTGTTTTCCCGGCGGTACTGGGCCATGAAGGCGGCGGGGTTGTCGTGGAAGTGGGCGAGGGCGTCACCAGCCTTAAGCCGGGCGACCACGTGATCCCGCTGTATACCGCGGAATGCGGCGAGTGCAAGTTTTGTAAGTCGGGTAAAACCAATCTCTGTCAGGCGGTGCGTGCCACCCAGGGTAAAGGGCTGATGCCAGACGGCACCACCCGTTTCTCCTATAACGGCGAACCGATTTATCACTATATGGGCACCAGCACCTTCAGCGAATATACGGTTTGCGCCGAGATTTCGCTGGCGAAAGTCAATCCGCAGGCGCCGCTGGATAAAGTGTGTCTGCTGGGCTGTGGTGTCACCACCGGTATCGGCGCAGTGCACAATACGGCGAAGGTCAAGCCCGGGGATAGCGTCGCGGTCTTTGGTCTGGGCGGCATTGGCCTGGCGGTGATCCAGGGCGCGGTGCAGGCGCAGGCCGGACGCATTCTGGCGGTCGATACCAACCCGGATAAGTTCACCCTCGCCAAAGAGATGGGCGCAACCGACTTTATCAACCCGAACGACTACGATAAGCCGATTCAGGATGTGATTGTCGAGTTGACCGACGGCGGGGTGGATTTCAGCTTCGAGTGCATCGGCAATGTCAACGTGATGCGCGCCGCGCTGGAGTGCTGCCATAAAGGCTGGGGTGAGAGCGTGATCATCGGTGTAGCCGGTGCGGGCCAGGAGATCAAGACCCGTCCGTTCCAGCTGGTGACCGGCCGCGTGTGGCGCGGTTCCGCCTTCGGCGGCGTGAAAGGGCGCAGTCAGCTGCCGGGAATGGTGGAAGACGCCATGGCCGGTAAAATTCGCCTCGACCCGTTTATTACCCATCGCCTGCCGCTGGAGCAGATTAACGAGGCCTTTGATCTGATGCATGAAGGCAAATCGATTCGCACCGTGATCCACTTTGGCGACCAGTAATCGCTAACGCTGATGGCGTATCGTCACCCATACAAAAAGGGCCCGGATGGGCCCTTTTGCTTAGGTCGATCAGTGATGGTCTGGGAGCGCGTAGGCGATGATGTAATCGCCGCGATCCGGTGACTGACGGGCGCCGCCAGCATTGATAATAATGTACTGCTTACCGGTTTTCGGTGAGACGTAGGTCATCGGGCCGGACTGGCTGCCGACCGGCAGACGCGATTTCCAGATCTCTTTGCCGTTCGCGGTATCAAAGGCGCGCAGGTAGAAATCCTGGGTACCGGCGAAGAACAGCAGTCCGGACTGTGTGGACAGCGACGCGCCAAGGGTCGGCATGCCGATCGGAATGGGCATGTGCATACGGATCCCCAGCGGCCCGGTATCTTCTACGGTGCCAACCGGTACCTGCCACACCAGTTTCCCGGTTTTCAGATCCACCGCGGACATGGTGCCGAACGGCGGTTTCTGGCATGGAATGCCCAGCGGCGACAGGAAACGTTCGCGCATGGCGCCAAACGGCGTGCCTTCCATCGGCACGATGCCCATCTCGATCCCGCTGGCGTCTTTCGCCACCTTCGCGCGCGGTACCATATAGTTGGCGAGGCCCAGACGCATATCGTTGACGAACATCAGGCTGTTGTTCGGATCCACCGAAACGCTGCCCCAGTTCATGCCGCCGAGCGAGCCCGGGAACTGCAGGGAACGGTCTTCACCTGGCGGGGTAAAGACGCCCTGATGGCGCATCTCTTTGAACTGAATACGGCACAGCAGCAGGTCGATCGGTGTCGCCCCCCACATGTCGGATTCGGTCAACGTCTGGTTGCCGATCATCGGCATCCCTACCGAGTAAGGTTGCGTCGGAGAGTAGCGTTCACCTTTGACGTTGCCCGCCGGTACCGGACGCTCTTCCACTTTGGCCACCGGCTCGCCGGTCTCGCGGTTGAGCATAAAGATCATGCCCTGCTTGCTGGTTTGCACCAGCACCGGAGTGGTACCACCCTTGCCGTCAGGCAGATCGTACAGCAGCGGCTGAGACGGCAGGTCAAAGTCCCACAGATCGTGGTGCGTGGTCTGGAAGTGCCAGCGCACCTGGCCGGTGGTGGCATCCACAGCCACGATAGAGGAGCTGTATTTATCGTCCAGCGCGGTACGTTCGCCGCCAAAGAAATCTGGCGTGGCGTTGCCGGTTGGCAGATAGATCAGATTCAGCTTCGCGTCGTAGGACATCGCCGACCAGACGTTTGGCGTACCGCGCGTATAGGTCTGGCCTTCCGGCGGAACACCGGTCAGCGCTGGATTGCCGGGATCCCACGCCCACGCCAGTTTGCCGGTGTGGACGTCAAACGCGCGGACCACGCCCGGCGGTTCGCCGGTGGAGTAGTTATCCGCGACGCGGCCGCCCACCACTACCACATTGCCCGCTACCAGCGGGGTGGAGGTCTGCTGATAGTAGCCCGCTTTCACTTCACCCATGCCGACGCTGAGGTCGACAATACCGCCATCGCCGAAGCTTTCGCACAGTTTACCGGTATCGGCATCAATGGCGATCAGGCGGGCGTCGATCGTCGGCAGGAACAGACGACGGGAACAGGCGGCAGGCTGCGTGCCTGACGCTGGCGCGGTTTGCGCCTGGCTATCTTCGTAATAGCCTAAGCCGCGGCAGCGCTGCCAGTTGGGCGAAGAGGATTTGGAGTCATAGCGCCATTTCTCTTTCCCACTGTCCACATCCAGCGCCAGCACTTTGCTGTAAGGGGTGCAGACGTACAGAGTATCGCCAATCTGCAGCGGGGTGTTTTGATCTTCCGCCCCGGAACCATTGCTCTGCGGGATATCGCCAGTATGCGCTACCCAGGCCACCTGTAGCTGGTTGACGTTCTGTTTGTTGATTTGGTCCAGCGCGGCGAAACGGTCGCCGTGGGTGGTGTTACCCCAGTGCGCCCAGTTTTTCTGCTGTTCGCCCGGCGCGACGGGCTTCACTGGCACCGCTTCAGTGGCGCTAACCAGTGGTTCGGATTTGAACATCCAGCCAAAGCTCACCGCCAGCGCCACGGCGAGAACGGCGGCAACGCCATATGCCGGGCCTTTTTTTGCCGGTGGGCTGGCGAGGAAAGGCCAGACCAGGGCGGCAAGGAAGGCCAGCACACCAAGCGCAAACAGGCGCGAGAAGAGCGGCCAGTAGTTCCAGCCAGCGTCACTAATCGCCCAGATCACCGAGGCGATAAACGCCACGGCGTATAACAAAATACCACCGCGGCGGTTGCGGAAAATCAACACCGCCGCGATGACCATCACCACGCCCATCAGCGCGAAGTACAGTGTACCGCCGACGAGGGCCAGTTTTGCCCCAAGAATACCCACAGCCAGACCGATGATAAGCATCAGTCCGGCGAGAAGCCACTGCAGGATCCGGGGGAATCCGCGCGGCGCGTTGCCAGTTGCCATGTAATCTCCTTAACCACTCCCGCCACTTCATCATGAACCAAATGAAACAGGTGCTTTCTGTTTTATTTTTGAATGAAGAGGTTTGTACCTTCATAAACGCAGGTTTATTGCTTGATGTGATTTCGAATGAACCATTTGGTGAAATCGCGATATGATAGATCTGTTAAAGAAATTTACGCAATTGTTAATGAATGATTTCGCACTAAATGATTATTTTGCTAAATGTGTTGCGCCGTCAGGCGCACCACATCGAAGCGCATAGGCTCCCCGGCAGGGGCTACCGGGGAGAAAGCGGGGTCAGGCAGGCATTGACTTGCGGATGGCGCTGAGCAGGGTTTGCGTACCTGGCGTGAGCGTCGCATCGACGCGGGTTAGAATGCCGATGGGCTCTCCGGCGCCCTGGGTGGCAATTGGCAGGGCGCTCAGCACGCCACGGCGAAGATCGTCTTTCACCGCCCCGGAAGGTACGAACCACACATAGTCAAAATCGACCGTCAGCTGGCGTGACAGCGAAGCCGAGAGGGTCTCGATACAGCCGGCGGGCATTTTACAGCCCTGGCTCTGGAGCAACGTTTCGGCGTTTTGCCGCGGTACGGTGCCCTTCGGCGAAACGACGACGGGCCACTCCATCACCCGGCTCAGGGTCACGGTCTCCTGAAGCAGGGGGTGTCCCGGGCGAACCACCAGTTTCAGGGATTCGAGGAACAGCAGTTCATAGTTGAGTCCACTCATCAGATCCGGGTCGGACATGCGTCCGATACCGATATCGATCTCCCCGGATTTTAACCCCGCCAGCAGCATGGTGTTGTTCATGGTGGCGACCTGCAGCGTGATGTCTTTTTGCTGCTTATGGAACTGGCCGATCACCGTTGGCAGGATCCCCAGCGCGGCGGTAGGCAGCGCGCCGATACGCACAATGTCGTTATTCAGCCCCTCTTTACGGTTCAGCGCCTGACCCGCTGAGTTAAGGGCATCAAGTACCTTAACGGCATGAGTCAGAAACTGTTCGCCGACCAGGGTGAGTTGCGCCCCCAGACGGCCCCGCTCGAACAGCCGGGTACCGGTTAGCTGTTCAAGCTCGTTAAGCGTTTTCGAGAGTGCAGGCTGGCTCAGATTTAAAGTTTCAGCCGCGCGCCCCAGCGTTCCCTGTTGAGCGACGGCCACGAAGGTGTGTAGATGGCGCAAGCGAATGCGCTGACTGAAGAGACCATTTTTTTCCATAGTAGATGATGTTAAAAACACAGCGGTGAAAGAGACAAGCGGCCTTGTTTAAATTTGATAACCAGATAGCAAAATATTATTAACATTTGACCTGATTACATTACAAGATCTTTCCCCACGGTTTAAAACGCCTTCCCCCCGCTGGACGGGGGGAAGGCGTTTATCGGCGTGGCCGCTAGATATCGAAAAAGACGGTTTCGTTTTCGCCCTGCAGATAAATATCGAAGTGATAGACCACTTCCGAACCACGAACCTCGCGTTCGGCGATTAAGGTTTTGCGTCTCACTTCCCACTCGATCAGATTCAGTACCGGGTCGCTGGCGTTGGCCTCGTGTTCATCGGCGAAATACATCCGCGTGTTCAGGCCGATGTTGATCCCCCGCGCGACCACCCACAGGTTGACGTGCGGCGCCATCAGGCGGCCATCGCGGCCGACAACCGGGCCCGGCTTAATGGTGTCAAAGCGCCAGACGCCGGAGGTGAAATCAGAGCAGGTACGCCCCCAGCCGCGGAAGCCCGGGTCGACGGCTTTCTGCTGCTGACGGTCGTCAGGATGGTTATAGCGTCCCGCGGCGTTGGCCTGCCAGATCTCCAGCAGCACATCACGGACCGGTGTTCCGGAGCCGTCGATAACCCGGCCTTCAATGGTGATCCGCTCCCCGGTGGTATCGGCGGTGGTGAGGACCGGGCCAAAGTTTTTCTCAAAAATATGAAAGCCCGCGGCGTCAGGCGCCAGACCGATATGAACATAGGGTCCCGCCGTCTGCGAGGCGGTTTCAGGCAGATACTGTTTCATCGGGCGGCCCCCTGAGTGCGATTTTCAAACAGCGTGGCGCGATGGCCGCGCAGAACAAGGTCGAAGCGGTAGGCCAGGCAATCCAGCGGTACGGCGGCGTGCATGTCCAGCTCGGCGATCAGCGTGCGCACGGCGTCGTCATTATTAATGGTCCGGACGATCGGGCACTGTTTGATCAGCGGGTCGCCTTCGAAATACATCTGGGTGATCAGGCGCTGCGCCCAGGCGTCACCCGAGAGCGAGAAATGAATATGCGCCGGACGCCAGTCGCTGGCCTGGTTACGCCACGGGTAGGGGCCGGGCTTGATAGTGCGAAAACAGTAATAACCGTTTTCATCGGTCAGCACCCGGCCGCAGCCGCCGAAGTTCGGGTCAATCGGGGCCAGATACTGATCTTTTTTATGTCGGTAGCGGCCGCCGGCATTGGCCTGCCAGACTTCCACCAGGGTGTTTTTCATCGGTCGGCCAAAACCATCACGCACATAACCGTGGACAATGATCCGCTCGCCAATCGGCAGGCCTTCTTTGGCATAGTTAAGGATGAGGTCATTATCCAGAGGGCCTAGATCGTCGCGGCTAAAGACCGGCCCGGTGATCTCTGACAGCGAGTTCTGCAGGGAGATCAGGGCATTCTTCGGTGAGCGCAGGACGCTGGTTTTATAGCCCGGCGCGTAAGCGGGCGGGTGACTACTGTAATCGCGATGGATGACCTCGCGCGGGGACCATTTGTCGTTCATCGGGTACTCCGTGTAGACGGTAGAGGGGCATGTTGTTGTAATGTCGCCAGAAACAGTGTGTGTAAATGCATTGTTAATTTAAAGTGAAATTACCGGGTGTTTTTCATAACCGTGGGTTATGTTTTGTGCAATGACTGCTAGCGGAAGCAGGTTATCGCCATCACAGTTTGTAAATTCTTCCCCCCGCCAGGAGGCAGCTTTCCTACACTCCAGGAAGTATTCACTGGAGGTAACACATCATGGCGAACACCATCACGGCTGATGAGATTCGGGAGCACTTTTCGCAGGCCATGTCGGCCATGTACCAGCAGGAAGTTCCGCAGTACGGGACGCTGCTGGAGCTGGTGGCAGACGTCAATCTGGCGGTACTGGAAAATAATCCGCAGCTGCATGAACAACTGGCCAATGCCGACGAGCTGGCGCGCTTAAACGTGGAGCGCCACGGCGCAATCCGCGTGGGCACAGCGGAGGAACTGGCGACGCTGCGTCGCATGTTTGCCATCATGGGGATGTATCCCGTCAGCTATTACGATCTCTCACAGGCCGGCGTGCCGGTCCATTCCACGGCCTTTCGTCCCATCGACGATGCCGCGCTGGCGCGCAATCCGTTTCGGGTTTTCACCTCGCTGCTGCGCCTGGAGCTGATTGAAAATCGCGCCCTGCGCGAGCGGGCCGAGGCCATCCTTGCCCGGCGCAAAATCTTTACCCCCCGCTGTCTGGCGCTGATTGCGCAGTATGAAGCTGAGGGCGAATTCACCTCTGCCGACGCGCGCGAGTTTGTGCAGGAGGCGCTGGAGACCTTCCGCTGGCACCGGCATGCCACCGTCGATGAGGAGACCTACCATGCTCTGCATCGCGAGCACCGCCTGATTGCCGATGTGGTCTGCTTTCCGGGATGCCATATCAATCACCTCACGCCGCGGACGCTGGATATTGACCGCGCCCAGGCCCTGATGCCCGAGTGTGGTATTGAACCCAAAGCGCTGATTGAAGGGCCACCGCGCCGGGAGGTCCCGATCCTCCTGCGGCAGACCAGCTTTAAGGCGCTTGAGGAGCCGGTGATGTTCGCCGGTGAGCATAAAGGCACCCACAGCGCCCGCTTTGGTGAAATTGAGCAACGCGGCATTGCGCTGACGCTAAAAGGACGCGCGCTGTACGACCGCCTGCTGCAGGCAGCGGGGACCGGAAAGGACAATCTCAGCCATCAGTTGCATCTGCAGGAGGTATTCCGCGAATTCCCGGACAGCGAATTTTTGCTCCGCCAGCAGGGGCTGGCCTGGTTTCGCTACCGCCTGACGCCCGCCGGCGAGGCGCATCGCCAGGCGTTTCGCCCGGGCGACGATCCGCAGCCGTTGATTGAGCGCGGGTGGGTGGTTGCCCAGCCGATTATCTATGAAGACTTTTTACCGGTCAGCGCAGCGGGTATTTTTCAGTCCAATCTGGGCAACGAAACGCAGGCGCGCAGCCACGGGAATGCCAGCCGCGAGGCCTTTGAGGCGGCGCTGGGCTGCCCGGTGGAGGATGAGTTTGCCCTGTACCGACAGGCGGAGGAGCGCAGCAAACGACGTTGCGGTCTGCTGTAAAATCAGTACCCTGCTGGCATCAGCCTTACAGGGAGCAGGTTATGCAACATCCGTCGAAACCGTTGGCGAAAACCCGCCAGGGAACCGTATCCGGGAGCGCAGAGCAGGGGATCCATATCTGGCGCGGCATTCCGTATGCCGCGCCGCCTGTGGGCCCGCTGCGCTGGCGCGCGCCGCAACCTCCTGCCCGCTGGCAGGGCGTCCGCCAGGCCGACGCCTTTTCCGCCGCCAGCTGGCAGGACATTGACTACTGCCGTGAGCTCGGCGGCGGCGATCCCGGCGCTTTCAGCGAAGACTGCTTATATCTCAATATCTGGGCACCTGCTGCTGCGGCGCAGCCGCTGCCGGTGATGGTCTGGCTGCACGGCGGCGGGTTTACCATCGGCGCCGGCAGCCTGCCGCCTTACGATGGCAAAGCGCTTGCCAGCCGCGGCGTGGTGGTGGTGACGGTCAACTACCGACTGGGCCACCTCGGCTTCTTCGCCCATCCGGCGCTGGAGGAAGAGGCGGGCGAACGTCTCTATAATTTCGCGCTGCTCGATCAGATTGCCGCTCTGCAGTGGGTTCAGGAGAATATCCATGCCTTTGGCGGGGATGCCGCTAACGTCACGCTGTTTGGCGAATCCGCCGGGGCGCGCAGCGTGCTGTCGCTGATGGCCTCGCCGAAAGCGAAAGGGTTGTTCCATAAAGCGATTATTCAGAGCGGGTATACGTTACCCGACCTGCCGCGAGAGAAGGCGCTGGAGAAAGGCCGCCTGCTGGCGGAACACTTTGCCTTACCGCAAGCCAGCGCTGAGGAATTACGGGCGATCCCCGCGGAGGCCTTCTGGTCACTCACCGCGCCGCTGAACACAGGGCCGGCCCCCATCGTCGGCGACGCGGTGCTGCCGCAGCCGATGCTGGAGACCTTTTTTGCCGGACGTCAGCACCCAATGCCGGTGATGATCGGCTCCAACAGCGATGAAGCCAGCGTGATGGCCGTGTTTGGCGTCGATATCGCCGGGCAGATCCAGAAGCTGCGCCGTGAGCGTCGCCTGGGACTGGGTCTGATCAAACTCCTTTATCCCGGCGTGAAGGGCGATGAAGCGCTGGGGCGGGAAGTGTGCCGCGATATGGCCTTCACTACCCTCGGTTATGTGGTGATGCAGGCGCAGCAGCGTGTGGGGCAGCCGTGCTGGCGCTACTGGTTTGATTATGTTGCGGAAGCGGAGCATGACACCTATCCGCACGGCGCCTGGCATGGCAACGAGGTGCCCTACGTGTTTGATAACCTGCGGTTGACCGACCCGGTGTGTCAGTACGCCAGCGAAGCGGATCTGGCCTTCGCCGCTCAGGTCGCTGATTACTGGGCCCAGTTTGCTCGCGTCGCCAGCGGCGACCAGGCGCTTGCCGGCGCGGTGCGCTGGCCAGCGTGCCTGCGCGGACGGGATCGTCTGTTGCGCATTGGCCTGCATAAGCGTGCCGGCTTTAAAGTGGAAAATCGCTTTATGCGCGCCCGGCTGGCGCTGTTTCGCCGGGTGATGAAGCATCACGTGACGCTGGAGTGAATGCGCTGAGGGCGGCTGAGTCACTGCCGCCACCGGTTGGTGGCGGCGTTCACTCACATGACGACCACGGGCTTTATCACCTTACCAGACGCCGAATCGGCGAAAGCCTGGTTGATATCGGCCAGCGGGTAGCGAACGATAAGCTTATCGATAGGGAATTTCCCCTGCTTATACTGCTGCACCAGCAGTGGAATAAACAGCGCCGGGACGGCATCACCCTCAATCACCCCGACCAGCGACTTGCCCTCCGCCATCAGATCGTTCTGCACGTTAAAAGTGATATCCCCGGTAAAGCCGACGATGGCCACCGTACCTAATGGTTTCACCGCGTGCACGGCCTGCAGCACGATGGCCGATACGCCGGTGGTTTCCACCGCGTAGTGAGCGCCTTTGCCGGTGATCTGTTTAATCAGGGCGACGGCATCCTGTTCCTTGCCATTGATCTGATGGGTGGCGCCCAGTTCGCCCGCGAGGGCGAGGCGACTGGCATGAATATCGACAGCGATGATCTGCGAACAGCCGGTTAATTTCGCCGCCATGATGGCGCTGAGCCCCACGGCGCCGCAGCCAAACACCACAATCGATTCCCCAATCACCGGTTTCAGGCGGTTGAGCACCGTCCCGCTGCCGGTCTGGATGCCGCAGCCCAGCGGGCCGAGCAGGGTGAGATCGACCTCCGGGTCGACCACCACGGCGTTGCTGGCGCGGGTGACCACATACTGGCTGAAGGACGACTGGCCAAAGAACAGGGACAGATCCTGATCGCCCAGCCGATAGGGGGTGGTGCCATCCTCGCGTCGGCCGCCAAAATTAAGCGTATTAAAATCTTCGCAAGCCGAAGGGTGGTTGCTTAAACAATTTTCGCAATGGTGGCAGGCGGCATAGCTGAGCACCACGTGGTCTCCCACCCTGATACCGCTGACCGCCTCCCCGACGCTGGCGACGATCCCGGCGCCTTCATGGCCGAGGATGGCTGGCATAGGCACCACTCCCGGGTTATCACGCATCACCGCGTCGGTATGACAGACCCCGGTGGCGACAATTTTCACTAATATCTCATCCTTTCCCGGTGGGGAGACGTCGACATCCTTGAGGACGAAAGGTTGCTGGTAGCCCAGCGTGACGGCTGCTTTCACTTGCATGGCATGACTCCTGAATGAATTCCCTGGAGAGCGTGGCGGGACAGCCCGAACGGCTCTCCCGTGTTGGCCGCTAACATGACGAAATATAGCGGTTACCGGTGAAAAGTTAGCACCGGATGTGGCGGAAATTTGCGCCAATTGTGCCTAAAAAAAAGCATGGCGCTGGGGCATAGGTGTGATGAATATAACGCAGCGGGGAAAAGCTATCCGCTCAATAGTCAGGCGAAAAAAGCGGCAGACAGTGTGTTCGCCTCCCGGCCAAACGCCGAAGGAAAAGTAAAAAAACGGGCTGTTCTGGTAGACAGGGCTTTTTTACCTTTTTTCTGCGGGCAACAATTGGATTATTAATCGTTTTTGTCTAGAGTGGGCGGAATTTATCACGCAGCGTGATGACGCGTTGCGAATCAATTCACCCGTGCAGAAGGACGCTTTCTCAGGCATGAACCGCAGACGTTTTCTTAAATCTTCCATGGCTGTTGCCGCCGTATGCGGAACGTCAGGAGTCGCATCCTTATTCAGTCAGGCCGCTTTTGCCGAAGACGCGGGCATTGCCGACGGGCAGACGCGTCGTTTCGATTACACCGTGCTGCAGGCGATGGCCCACGATCTGGCGCGCCAGCCATGGGGCGGCGCCCCGCGCGATCTGCCGCCAACGCTGGCCAATCTGACTCCGCAGGCTTATAACAGCATCCAGTATGACGCCAACCACTCGCTGTGGAACAACATTGAAGAACGCAAACTGGACATCCAGTTTTTCCACGTCGGGATGGGGTTCCGTCGCCGCGTGCGGATGTTCTCTCTTGACGCCGCCACCCAGCAGGCGCGCGAGATCCATTTCCGCCCTGAGCTGTTTAAGTACAATGACGCCGGGGTCGACACCCGCCAGCTGGAAGGCCAGTCCGACCTTGGCTTCGCCGGATTCCGGGTGTTTAAAGCGCCGGAGCTGGCGCGCCGCGATATCGTGGCGTTCCTCGGCGCCAGCTACTTCCGCGCGGTAGACAGCACTTACCAGTACGGCCTGTCGGCTCGCGGGTTGGCGGTGGACACCTTTACCGATACCCCGGAAGAGTTCCCTGATTTCACCTCCTTCTGGTTCGAAACGGTTAAAGGGGACGCCACGGTCTTTACCGTTTACGCGCTGCTGGATAGCCCGAGCATCACCGGGGCCTACAAATTCACCATCCATTGCCAGGATACCCAGGTCATCATGGATGTGGAAAACCACCTTTATGCCCGCAAGGACATCAAACAGCTGGGTATCGCGCCGATGACCAGTATGTTCAGCTGCGGCAACAACGAGCGCCGGATGTGCGATACCATCCACCCGCAGATCCACGACTCCGATCGGCTGTCGATGTGGTTGGGGAACGGCGAATGGGTCTGCCGGCCGCTGAATAACCCGCAGAAGCTGCAGTTCAACGCCTTCCAGGACAAGAACCCGCGCGGCTTCGGTCTGCTGCAGCTGGACCGCGATTTCTCCCATTACCAGGACGTGATGGGCTGGTATAACAAGCGTCCCAGCCTGTGGGTTGAGCCGCGTAACCAGTGGGGGAAAGGGGCGGTCAGCCTGATGGAGATCCCGACCACCGGCGAAACGCTGGATAATATCGTCTGCTTCTGGCAGCCGGAAAAAGCGGTGAAGGCGGGCGACGAACTGGACTTCCGCTACCGTCTCTACTGGAGCGCGCAGCCGCCGGTGAGCACTCCGCTGGCGCGTGTGCTCGCCACCCGCACCGGGATGGGGGGCTTCCCGGAAGGCTGGGCGCCGGGCGAGCACTATCCGGATAAGTGGGCGCGCCGTTTTGCCATCGACTTTGTCGGCGGCGATCTGAAGGCCGCCGCGCCGCGCGGTATTGAACCGGTGATCACCCTCTCCAGCGGCGAAGCGAAGCAGATTGAGATCCTCTATGTTGAGCCGTTCGATGGCTACCGGATCCTCTTCGACTGGTATCCGACCTCCGACTCGACCGACCCGGTGGAGATGCGCCTGTTCCTGCGCTGTCAGGGCGAAGCTATCAGCGAAACCTGGCTCTATCAGTACTTCCCGCCGGCGCCGGATAAACGTAACTACGTTGACGACCGGATCATGAAATAGTCCCGTGACAGCCGCGGCCCGCAGGCAACGCCTGTGGGCCAGTAGAGAACCCCATGACTACAGACATTCCCGCAGTACCTGAGTCGATCCCGGTGACCGACGCGCTGACGCTTATCGCGATTGATGAGCGCTACGTCAGCGATCTGCACCAACTGGTGGTCAAAAACCGCCACTGGCTGCAGCAATCGCTTAACTGGCCCGCCGAAGTGAACAGCGAAGAGGAGACCCGCCGCCATGTGCAGGGTAACGTGATTCTGCATCAGCGGGATTACGCCAAAATGTTTTTGCTGTTTCTTGACCATCGACTCGTTGGCGTCCTGTCGTTCAACCAGATCGAGCCGCAGAACAAAACGGCCTATATCGGCTACTGGATCGATGAAGATCACCAGGGGCAGGGGCTGCTTTCGCGCTCCCTGCAGGTCTTTATCCACCATTATGCCCGCAGCGGGCTGGTGCGCCGGTTTGTGATCAAATGCCGGGTGGCCAATACCCGCAGTAACCAGGTGGCGTTGCGCAATGGGTTCGTTCTTGAAGGTTGCCTCAGGCAGGCCGAGTATCTGAACGGCAGCTATGACGATCAGAATATCTATGCGCGCATTATTGACCGCGACGAGGCGCTAGAGGGCGCCTAACAGCGGCGTACGGGTGATGTGCTGCTGGCCGTCAAGCGTTTTCGGGCCGCGCAAATGAATGGCCTCTCCCTCCTGCGCGGCGATCTGCACCTCGTCATTGATGGTGACCTGGTGCTCAATGATCACATCGCCGAGGATAACGGTCCGCCCCTGGATCAGCACGTCGTCGTCGAGCAGAATCGGACCACCGCGCAGCTGCGCCTCGCCACCGACCATCGCCCGGTGCTTTAACAGGCAGTTGCCTTCAATCACCGCATTCTCCGCCACCTGCGAACTGTAGCGCACGGTGGGGATGGCATCCTCTCCGCGACCGGCGATCAGACGCGCATGACCATAAACCCGAGCGTTATCGCACACCCAGACGTCGTTTTCTTCGTTCCCCTCCAGTCTTGCCTGGTCGAATACTTCTGCCCGATGTTCGACAAAAGCGTGCTCGACAAAGGCATCGCCGTAGATTTGCGCCTGGTGGAGAATACGCGAGGCGCTAACAGTGGCTCGCTGATAAATCTGCAGGACTTTGTCGCGATCGGCGGTCAGCCCGCGGGCGGCAATCACCTGGCAGTGGGGCAGGAGACGCGCTTCGTCGGCAAGACGACAATAGCCGCGCACCTGGCTGTGATTAACCGTGACGTTGTCACTTATCTGCGCGTGATGGCTAATGTGCGAGGCGTGAATGCATGCCCGTCCGCTGATGGCGGCCTCATGGCTGACCACGCAAGGCCCGGTTACGCGGGCGTCGTCGCGGATGCATGCCCCGGCGAAAACCACGCTGTTGGCATCGTAGATCCAGCACAAGCCCTGTTGGCTGAGAGCGCTTTCCTCGTCAACCCAGCCGCCTTCGCTGCCCGCTTTCACGTCAGCGAAATCGATAAGCGCCACTATCTGGCGCAGGGTGACGCTCTGTTTGCCATCCTCTTGCTGGTAACAATACTGCCGGGTCTGTTCGCTGAGACGGTATTTACGCATTCCCGATCCTCATTACTTATGGTTAACATAAACATAGCAAAGATCGCCGTAGCGCGCGGGATAAGGTTCCTTTAAAATGCAACTTCAAATTAAATTGATATCATCAACAAAATGAAGAACAAGCAAACGCCGCGGCAGGCGCTGAACCTGCCGGCAGGCTATTTTGGTATGGTGCTCGGCACCATCGGAATGGGCTTCGCCTGGCGCTACGCCAGCACGCTCTGGCCGGTTAGCCGCAGCATCGGCGATGGTCTGGTGATGCTGGCGATTGCGATGTGGGCGCTGCTCAGCATGGCGTTTATCAGCCGGGCAATTCGCTTTCCGGCGAGCGTGCTACGGGAGATGCGTCATCCGGTCAGCAGCAGCTTTGTCAGCCTGTTTCCGGCCACTACGCTGCTGGTGGCGATCGGGCTAGTGCCCTGGTGGCGACCGCTGGCGCTGGGATTGTTTGTGCCGGGGGTGGCGCTGCAGCTTGCCTATGCCGCCTGGCAAAGTGGCGGCTTGTGGCGGGGGACGCATCCTCACGAGGCCACCACGCCGGGGCTCTATCTGCCCACGGTGGCCAATAATTTCATTAGCGCGATGGCCTGCGGCGCGCTGGGATTTACCGACGCGGGGCTGGTGTTCCTCGGCGCCGGGGTCTTCTCCTGGTTGAGCCTCGAGCCGGCGATCCTCCAGCGTCTGCGCAGCGCGGGCGAGCTGCCGACGCCGCTGCGCACCTCGCTGGGGATCCAGCTGGCGCCTGCGCTGGTGGCCTGCAGCGCCTGGCTCAGCGTCAACGGTGGGGAAGCGGATACCTTCGCGAAGCTGCTGTTTGGTTACGGCCTGCTGCAGCTACTGTTCATGCTGCGCCTGATGCCCTGGTATCTTCGCCAGCCGTTCAATGCTTCCTTCTGGAGCTTCTCGTTCGGTATTTCCGCGCTGGCCACCACCGGCCTGCATCTCGGCCAGGCCAGGGCGGACGGCTTTTTTCACCATCTGGCAATGCCGCTGTTTATTTTTAGCAATCTGGTTGTCGGCCTGCTGTTACTGCGCACAATTTTGCTGTTAGTGAGCGGGAAACTGCTGGTACAGGTCGACCGGGAAACACTCCTGAATAAGAAGGAAAGATCATGACAACGCGTGACGCGGATTATTTTAGTGAAAAATATGGCCTGACACGCACCCATTCCGAGGTGCTGCATGCTGCGACGGTGGTGCCGCCGGGGCGGGCGCTGGATCTGGGCTGTGGCAACGGGCGTAACAGCCTTTATCTGGCGGCGAACGGATTCACGGTGACGGCGTGGGATAAAAATCCGATGAGCATCAATAATCTGGAAAGTATTCGCGCTGCCGAGGCGCTGGAAAATCTCCGCACCGCGGTAACAGACCTCAATAACCTGACCTTTGATGGGGAATATGACCTGATCCTCTCCACCGTGGTGATGATGTTCCTGGAGCCTGACACCATCCCGGGCCTGATCGCCAATATGCAACGCTGCACCGCCGCCGGCGGCTATAACCTGATTGTGGCGGCGATGGATACCGAAGACTATCCCTGCACCGTCGGCTTTCCGTTTGCCTTTAAACCCGATGAGCTTCGTGAATATTACCAGGGCTGGGAGCTGCTGAAATACAATGAGGACGTCGGCGAGCTGCATCGCACCGACGCCAACGGCAATCGCATCAAACTGCGCTTCGCCACCCTGTTGGCGCGCAAGCCTGCCTGATATGCGGCGGCGTGGGGAATCAGGACGTGGCCCGCGCCGCGTAGTAAGGTGAAGAGCAGGGAAAATAAGCGACGAAGTCCCCGTAAAAAAGAGGGATAAAAAGCAGGCTTCTGCCTGTTTTAAGTGATTATTTAATAACGTAATGTTCATCCTATCAATATTTGTAAATCTTCCTTGACGAAGCCCATTTTTTGTCACAAAACTAGTGGGTCTTATTTGCTATAACGTCTGCCGAAAAAAACTGCATTTACAGGGATCTCTCTATGCGTACTCGCGTGTTATTGAAAGTCGCCGCTCTGGCGGGGATGTTAGCGTTGACCGGCTGTGCGTCGAAAGTGGCGCAACCGAATCAGTATTCGGGCTTCTTAAAAGATTATTCCAACCTGAAAGAAACGACCTCCGCCTCCGGCAAGCCTGAGCTGCGCTGGATCGATCCAAACTACAATCCGGCCAACTACGATAACGTCGTGTACCATCCGGTAACCTATTATCCCGTCCCGAAACCGACCACCCAGGTAGGGGAAAAGGCGCTGCAGGATATTCTGAATTACACGAACAAAGAACTGAAACAGGCTATTTCGGAGCGTAAACCGTTGGCCACTACCGCCGGCAAACGCAGCCTCATCTTCCGTGGCGCGATCACCGGTGTGGACTCCAGCAAAGAGGGACTGCAGTTCTATGAAGTGATCCCGGTCGCCATGATTGTTGCGGGTACCCAGGCCGCCACTGGCCATCGTACTATGGACACCGACCTCTATTTTGAAGCCGAGCTGATCGACGCCAGCACGAACAAGCCGGTGATCAAGGTTGTTCGTAAAGGGGAAGGCAAAACCCTGGCCAATGAAAACACGCCGCTGACCGTCGATACCCTGAAGCAGGTGATCGATGATATGGCAGTGGACGCCGTCAAATTTGACCCTTCTCAGCGTTAATCGCACCAGCGCCGTCTGACCGACGGCGCTGTTCTCCCTGATATCGCCTTCTCAGGCCAGCTTGCGACGCAGCAGCAGCTGTTCCGGTTTGGCAAACATCACCAGGTTACCCAGCAAGATCAGCGCCAGCCCGATAACGGCGTTGCTGTGCCAGATATATCCTTCATAGACGGTGGAAATGGATAACGCCACCAGCGGAAACAGCAGCGTACTGTAGGCGGCTTTGCTGGCGCCGATGCGCCCCACGAGAGTGAAATAGGCCCCAAAGGCAATGACCGAGCCGAACAGCGCCAGGTAAAGCAGGGCGCCGAGGTAACTGACGGTCCACTCCGGCATAAAATTATCGCCACGTAGCAGGGCGATCGCGCCCATCACCAGCGTCCCGTAGAGCATCGCCCAACTGTTGGTGGTGAGGGTTTCCAGCCCTCGCCGCTGGTGGCGAATGCTGAACATATTGCCCAGTGAAAAGCCGTAGGTGCCCAGGGCGCTCAGACCGATCCCCCACAGCAGCGAGGCGTTTAGCCCATTGGCCAGCAGGTCATCCCAGAATAGGGTGACGATACCGGCGAGGCCCAGTGCGGCGGCGGCCCAGAAGCGGCCCGGCGGCTGCTGGCGAAAAAAAAGAAAGCTGTTAATGGCGTTAAACAGTACGGCCATGGAAAAGATCACCGATTCCAGACCGGTGTTGATCCAGGCCGCGGCGGTATAAAAACACCAGAAATTAAAGCAGAAGACGCAGCAGCCCTGCAGCAGGCAGCAAAAGTGATCTTTCGCGCCCAGCGGCCGTAGCCGTCGCGTGACAAGCAGAATCGTCAGCATCGTGATGCTGGCCACGGCAAAGCGCCAAAAAATGGATACCGGCGCCGCCACCGGCCCTTGTTGTAAAAAAATCGCAATCCACGTTGTACCCCAGATCACGACAACGAGTGCATAAAGTAATGCGTTCACCCTGACTCTCCTCTGCTTGTTGAAGGGAGGAGTATGCCGCCTGTCGCAACCGGCAGCTTTCACCCGCTTGTTGTCGGCTTGCAAATTCTTGCGCTTATTTGTCATTCGCCTGCGGTGAGGACTGGAAACCGCGCGGGAGTCTCCCTAGACTAGAGCTTTTACGGGCAGATGCGTGAAGGCGATGGGTTACGGGACGTTTGAAACATTACGGCGACAGAACGCGGTGCTGCGGGGCACGGTGGAGCTGAATTCCGGAATTCAACTGGCCGCCTGGTACAACAATTGCGATACCGTGACGGTGCGCAGCGATCACCATACGTTGAGCCTGTACGTCGCCGATGGCTATGAAAGCTATCAAAAGACGCCGCACGGCTGGAAAAATGGCGGCGGCCCGGATCGCTTTTGTCTGATGCCGAAAGGGGATGAGAGCGTCTGGGATATCCGCGGCGATCTGTCTTTTGTGCATCTCTACTGTACCGATGAGCACCTGCGCCGCGTCGGCGAAGAGGTGTGGGATCGTAGCCCGGCAAACTTCACCCTGCAGGAAAAAACCTTCGCCAGCGATGACAAAATCACCGCGGTGTACCGCCAGTTTTTACTGGCCAATGACTGGCGACAGCCGGCGAACCAGTTGACCCTCAGCGCCGCCAGCAGCTTACTGCTCACCCATCTGATCCAGCACTACTCCACCGTGCAGTGGCGTTTGCCGACGGTCACCGGAGGGCTGGCGCCGGGCGTGAAGCGTCACGTGCTGGCCTGGATCGATGCCCACCTCGATCAGCCGCTGACCCTGGCCGACCTGGCGCAGCAGGCGGGACTCAGTGAGTTCCATTTTGCCCGCATGTTCCGCCAGTCGTTGAATATGGCCCCGCATCAATACGTCATGCAGCAGCGAATGGCCAGGGCGCAAAATCTGCTCTGCCACAGCGCGCTGCCGTTAACGGAGATTGCGCTGGTCTGCGGCTTCAGCTCCGCCAGCCATTTCAGCCATCGGGTGAAAGCGGCCACCGGCCTGACGCCGTCCCAGCTACGGGCGGCGCAGCGCGGATAAGACGCCATAGCTTACCCCACCAAGCACCACGCCCCAGAAGGCCGACCCAATTCCCGCCAGCGTCACGCCGCTGGCGGTGACCAGGAAGGTCAGCACCGCCGCATCGCGTTCACTGGCCTGATGTACCGCCTGAAACAGGCTGCCGCCGATGGTGCCGAGCAGCGCCAGGCCGGCCAGCATCTGGATCCACGCCGTTGGTAAGGCCGACATCAGGGCGGTGATCGACCCGCCAAACAGACCGGCCAGCAGATAAAAACCGCCTGCCGCCATGGCCGCCAGCCAGCGCTGTTGCGGATCCGGATGCGCTTCCGGACTCTGGCAAATCGCGGCGGTGATCGCCGCGATGCAGAGGGAGTACACCCCAAACGGCGCCAGCAATAGCGCCAGTCCTCCACAGACGACGAGCAGTGCCGACACCGGTACGGTGTAGCCGGATGCCTGCAGGGTGGCGAACCCGGGAGCGTTCTGCGAGGCCATGGTGACGAGGAAAAACGGCAGGCCGACGCTGAGCAGCAGCGCCGGGGTAAACTGCGGCGCGATCCACTCCGGTGCCGCGAAGGCCAGCGGTACGGCCGTCCTGGCGACGTCCCCGGAGGCCGCCGCGATCAGCGCCCCCACCACCAGCGCGGCGACTACCGCGAAGCGGGGCCACAGCGCTTTACAGAGAAGCCAGGCGGCGAGCATGCCGCCGCACAGCAGCAGATGGTCCTGCAAGCCGGCGAAGGCCTGCAAACCGAAACGCAGCAGGATCCCGGCCAGCATCGCGGCGGCCAGCGAATGGGGAATGATCTTCATCAGCCGGGCAAACAGGCCCGTCACGCCGCAAAGGACGATCAGCGCGTTGGCGAAGATAAACACCCCCACGGCCTCGGCGAGGGTGACCCCCTGTAGACCGCTGACCAGCAGCGCGGCACCCGGCGTTGACCAGGCGGTGAGCACAGG
Organism: Klebsiella sp. D-Nf1; assembly: GCF_002810515.1. Classification (NCBI taxonomy): domain Bacteria; kingdom Pseudomonadati; phylum Pseudomonadota; class Gammaproteobacteria; order Enterobacterales; family Enterobacteriaceae; genus Klebsiella; species Klebsiella sp. D-Nf1. Next base: position 1,329,978 of record NZ_PIOK01000001.1, on the reverse strand, counting down.
AACTTTACGCCAGCCGCTCAGCGCAAGGGTGCTGATACCCATGGCGAGGCCAAGGGCCGTCATCCAGCCGGCGATCTGCCCGGGGGTAGCGCCAGCAGATGCAGCAGCTTGCCAGATAATGGCGGCTGAACTGGCGTAGCCCACCAGTACAGCGACGAAACCCGCCAACAGCGTGGGAAGAGGAAGGGTAAACGAGCGCATAGGGTTCTCTTGTGCGTTATAACATACGAATACTCTATCACTGTGCGTTATAGCGCACAAGGTGCGGATGTGGAGAGCGTAAGACAGCTGTTCGCATCGGTGATATGCCGAGAAACGCCCTGTAGAATCAGGCAAATGGGGATATACTCTTGCCTGTACAAGTCAGGAGGTAGGATGAATATTGCGCAACATCTGGCGGCAACGCTCAAAACCCTGCGCCAGCAGCGTGGCTGGAGCTTGTCGCGTCTGGCAGAAGAGACGGGGGTGTCGAAAGCCATGCTGGGGCAGATTGAGCGTAATGAATCGAGCCCGACGGTGGCGACGCTGTGGAAGATTGCTACCGGACTGAACGTGCCGTTTTCGGCGTTTATCGTTCCGGACGCCAGCGCGGCGCCTTCCGCTTTTGATCCGCAGCAGCAGGCGATGGTGGTGACCCCGGTCTTCCCGTGGGATCCGGAGCTGCGCTTTGACCATTTTTCGATAACCCTTGCCCCCGGCGCGTTGAGCGAATCGACGCCGCATGAGAGAGGGGTGATTGAACATGTGGTGGTGATTAGCGGCGCCCTGGATCTCTGTTTACAGGGAGAGTGGCATTTACTGCAGCCAGGTGAGGGACGGCGCTTCGCCGGCGATGAGGCGCATGCGTATCGTAACCGCGGCGTTCAGGCGGCCCATTTCCATTCTCTTATCCATTATCCAAAAGAAAAAACCGCGGGCGAACCCGCGGCCAGACAAGATGACTGATGATAACCACTCACAACGTGACGAGGAAAATCCGGAATACGTGATGACAGTACGCTGCGCGAGGATGTGAAGGAACTATCTTTTCCATCAATACTTTGCTGAAAAATGAAAATTCGTCGTCGCGCGGCGGTGGAAAAGGTTTTCGTCTGTGCCCGGTTCTGACTACAATAGCCGCCATTTCGACCCCCTTATACTGGATAACAACACGCGTATGCGCCTGCACAATCATCGTCTTGAACTTCTTAGTCCTGCCCGCGACGCCGGTATCGCTCGCGAAGCGATCCTCCACGGCGCCGACGCCGTTTATATCGGTGGGCCTGACTTTGGCGCTCGTCACAATGCCAGCAACAGCCTGAGCGACATCACCAGTCTGGTGCCTTTTGCCCATCGCTATGGCGCCAAAATCTTTGTCACACTGAACACCATTCTGCATGATGATGAGCTGGAGCCGGCGCAGCGGCTGATTACCGATCTTTATGAGGCGGGCGTTGACGCGCTGATTGTGCAGGATATGGGGATCATGGAGCTGGATCTGCCGCCGATTGAGCTGCACGCCAGCACCCAGTGCGATATCCGCAGCGTGGAAAAAGCGAAATTTCTCTCCGACGCCGGCTTCAGCCAGATCGTGCTGGCGCGTGAACTGAATCTCAGTCAGATCAAAGCCATTTACGACCATACCGACGCGACCATTGAATTCTTTATTCATGGCGCGCTGTGCGTGGCCTATTCCGGTCAGTGCAACATTTCGCACGCCCAGACCGGACGTAGCGCCAACCGGGGCGACTGCTCGCAGGCTTGCCGCCTGCCGTATACCCTGAAAGACGATCAGGGACGGGTGGTGGCCTATGAAAAACATCTCCTGTCGATGAAGGACAACGATCAGACCGCCAACCTGGCGGCGCTGATCGACGCCGGGGTACGTTCCTTCAAAATTGAAGGCCGTTACAAAGACATGAGTTATGTGAAAAACATCACTGCGCACTACCGTCAAATGCTGGATGCCATTATCGAAGACCGCGGCGACCTGGCGCGCGCCTCGGCAGGGCGCACCGAGCACTTTTTTATTCCGTCTACCGATAAAACCTTCCACCGCGGCAGCACCGATTACTTCGTCAATGCCCGTAAAGGCGACATCGGCGCCTTTGATTCGCCGAAATTTATCGGGCTGCCGGTGGGCGAAGTCTTGAAGGTGGGGAAAGACCATCTTGATGTCGAAGTGAGCGAACCGTTAACCAACGGCGATGGCCTTAACGTGATGATCAAGCGTGAAGTGGTGGGCTTCCGTGCCAATACGGTGGAGAAAACCGGCGAAAATCGCTATCGGGTGTGGCCGAACGAGATGCCGGCGGATCTGCACAAAGCGCGTCCGCACCAGGCGCTTAACCGTAACCTCGATCACAACTGGCAGCAGGCGCTGCTGAAGACCTCCAGCGAACGCCGCATCGCCGTGGACGTTACGCTGAGCGGCTGGCAGGAACAGCTGGTTCTGACCATGACCTGTGAAGATGGCGTCAGCGTGACCCATACACTCGACGGAGAGTTCGCCGAAGCCAACCAGGCAGAAAAAGCGCTGGCCAATTTGCGTGACGGTGTCACAAAACTGGGGCAGACCATTTACTACCCGCGCGAGGTGCAGGTCAACCTGCCGCCGCTGTTTGTCCCCAACAGCCTGCTCAACCAGCTGCGTCGTGAAACGGCTGAAATGCTGGATGAAGCGCGCCTCAACGCCTGGCAACGCGGCACCCGCAAGCCGGTCTCCGTACCGCCGCCGGTCTATCCGGAGACCCATCTCTCCTTCCTCGCCAACGTCTATAACCATAAGGCGCGGGCCTTTTACCAGCGCTATGGCGTACAACTGATTGACGCCGCCTATGAAGCGCACGAAGAGAAGGGCGATGTGCCGGTGATGATCACCAAACATTGTCTGCGGTTTGCCTTCAACCTCTGCCCGAAACAGGCGAAAGGCTCCATCAAGAGCTGGAAAGCCACGCCGATGCAGTTGATCCACGGCGATGAAGTGCTGACCCTGAAATTTGACTGTCGCCCGTGCGAAATGCATGTCGTCGGGAAGATTAAAAATCACATCCTCAAAATGCCGCTTCCAGGGAGCATCGTCGCCTCCGTCAGCCCGGATGAGCTGATGAAGACCCTGCCGAAACGCAAAGGGGCCTGATCCAGCACGACGCTACTGGCAGTGAGGCGCCCGCGGTTTGCGGGCATCCTGCCAGCGGTGATGCTCGCGCAGGTCGGCGGCAGCCTCCTCGCACTGACTGCGAAGCTCATCGCTGTCCGCCTCGTGCAGCAGTTGCTGTTCGAGGCTTTGCACCGGAAAGTAATCGTGCCCCTGACGGTGGGCCAGCAGATGTCCTGAAAACAGCGCGCACAGCAACAGCAGCGCGCTCATGCTTCTCCTCAACATACCTTTTCTCTGCGAATCAATGGAGTGGGCTTACTATGCCAGGCGCTGTGCAGGTTTTTTTCTCGGCTTCTCAAAGAAGGGCAAGATTTTGTCAACGGTGGCTGAAGGACGATGAAAAAAAGCCTGGCGCAGAAGGCCAGGCCTGAGGGATTACGCTTTTGGCGGCAGCGGTTTCCCGCTGTGCTTGCCGTCACGCTGCGGCTGCTTGCCGTCACGCTGCGGCTGTTTGCCGTTGTGTTGCGCTTGCTTACCATCGTGTTGGCCGTTTTTCGCCGGCGGTTTACCCTGATGCTGCGCGCCTTTTTCTGGCGGCGGCGGCGGGTTGTCGGCAGCGAAAGCCCATGACGATATTCCCAGCGTCATCACGGCGGACAGTAAAGCTAACTTCTTCATAGCAATATCCTTTCTTCTGATGTATCGCCGTATTTCATCAGGCAAAAGTGAAGATAAGATGGAGAAGTCCCTTTTCGGACTTCTCTGCATCCCACTCAGACTTTTAGCCCTGCGGCGGTCATCAGCAGGCGAAACAGCAGGCTGATGGCGGCCAGCGTCAGTACGCTGCCTCCCCAGATCGCGATCAGCCACAGCAGACGTTTAGGCCAGGCAGTATGCATCAGTGATATCCCTCCCCGGGCTGAACTTTGCCGCGGAACACGTAATAGCTCCAGCAGGTGTAGCCAAGAATGACCGGAATAATCAGCAGTGCGCCCACCAGCATAAAGCCCTGGCTTTGCGGGGGAGCGGCAGCCTGCCACAGCGTGATGGCCGGCGGGATAATATGCGGCCAGATGCTGATCCCCAGTCCGCTAAAGCCGAGAAAGACCAGCCCCAGCGTCAGCGTGAAGGGCGAAACATGGCGGTCGCGCTGATGCAGCGTGCGCCACAGCCAGCCGCTGATGAGGAGCACCAGCAGCGGCACCGGCAGCAGGAAATAGAGATTCGGCAGGCTGAACCAGCGGGCGGCAATTGCCGGGTGCGCCAGCGGAGTCCACAGGCTGATGACGGCAAACACCGCCAGCAGGGCAACCAGCAGCTGCCGCGATGCGCTGCGCATCCGCTGCTGCAGCGCGCCTTCGCTTTTCATCACCAGCCAGGTGGCGCCGAGCAGCGCATAGGCCACGCACAGCCCGAGTCCGCAAAACAGGCTGAACGGGGTCAGCCAGTCAAACATGCCGCCGCTGAAGGCGCGACCGCTGACGGTGAAACCGTTGATCACCGCCCCGACCACCACGCCCTGGCTGAAGGTCGCCAGCAGGGAACCGCCAAAAAAGGCACGGTCCCAGAAGGGCCGGTGCGACGGCGTGGCCTGGAAGCGAAACTCAAAGGCGACGCCGCGAAAAATCAGGCCGATCAGCATCAGGGTCAGGGGGATCGACAGGGCGTCGATTATCACCGCGTAGGCGAGGGGAAAAGCGCCAAACAGACCGGCGCCGCCCAGTACCAGCCAGGTCTCATTGCCATCCCACACCGGGGCGACGCTGTTGACCATCACGTCGCGCTCGGTGCTGCCCCGTACTGTGCCAAACAGCATGCCGATGCCCAGATCAAAGCCATCCATGACGATGTACATCAGCGTGGCAAAGACGATAATCACGAACCAGATCACCGATAATTCGATACCCATTAGCGGGACTCCTTCTGCAGATAACCTTCAGTGGCGGCGGATAGCGGGCGGGCTGGCGTACCGGTTGTCGCGGGCTGCACCTCCTGCGGCCCCTTGCGGATCAGACGCAGCATATAGCTGTAGCCGACGCCGAAGACGGCGCTGTAGACCACGATAAAGGTCAATAAACTGACCGACATATGCAGGTCACCGTGAGCGGAAACGGCGTCTGCAGTGCGCTGAACGCCATACACCACCCATGGCTGACGGCCCACTTCGGTGGTCACCCAGCCAGCGAGAATAGCAATCAGTCCTGAAGGGCCCATCCACAGCGCAAAGCGCAGAAATGGCCGTGAATGGTACAGTCGGCCGCTGCGACGCAGCCACAGGGCCAGTACGCCGAGCAGAAGCATCAGCATGCCAAGACCGGCCATCAGGCGAAACGACCAGAACACCACGGTAGCGTTCGGGCGATCCTCAGGAGCGAACTCTTTCAACGCCGGCACCTGTTTATCAAGGCTGTGGGTGAGGATCAGGCTGCCCAGGGCCGGGATCTCAAGCCCGTAGCGGGTGCGCTCCTGCTCCATATCAGGCCAGCCAAACAGCAGCAACGGCGTTGGCTCGCCCGGCGGGTTTTCCCAGTGGCCCTCAATGGCGGCTATTTTCGCCGGCTGGTGTTTCAGGGTATTCAGACCATGCATATCGCCGATCAGCGCCTGGACGGGGGCAACCAGCAGCGTCATCCAGAGCGCCATAGAGAACATCTTACGGATCGCCGGCGACTGATTGCCGCGCAGCAGATGCCAGGCCGCCGAGGCGCCGACAAACAGCGCGCTGCTGAGAAACGCCGCCACTGTCATATGCAGTAAGCGGTAGGGGAACGACGGGTTAAAGATCACCGCCAGCCAGTCGACGGGCACCACCTGGCCATCGACGATCTCAAACCCTTGCGGGGTCTGCATCCAGCTGTTAGAGGCGAGGATCCAGAAGGTCGAGATGATGGTGCCCAGCGCCACCATACAGGTGGCGAAAAAGTGCAGCCCCGGCCCCACGCGGTTCCAGCCGAAGAGCATCACTCCGAGAAAGCCTGCTTCCAGAAAGAACGCTGTCAGGACTTCATAGGTCAGCAGGGGGCCGGTAATGCTGCCCGCGAACTGAGAGAAACCGCTCCAGTTGGTGCCGAACTGATAGGCCATCACCAGCCCGGAAACCACCCCCATGCCGAAGTTGACGGCGAAGATTTTCGACCAGAAGTGGTACAGCGAACGCCAGGTGGGATTTTTGCTTTTTAGCCACAGGCCTTCGAGTACCGCCAGGTAGCTGGCCAGCCCAATAGTAATGGCGGGAAAGATAATATGAAATGAGACCGTAAAGGCGAATTGAATTCGCGCAAGATGGAATGCATCAAGACCGAACATGCAGGACTCCACAACAAAATTGATTCAGCGCAATTTTAGGCAGGGAGAAGGCAAGGGGGCAGAAGCAGTCCGGCCATTTTTTATCATAACAGTTGGCCGCTGTTATGATTTTTCACCTCGCGTCCAGATCATCGGCCGGCACGAATAAATACCGATGGGGTGGGTCGCTTAACCAACAGACCAGCGGAGATTTGGCCGTTATCCCGGGGCCGGTTGATCGGCGGACTCGGCCGCCGGTACGGCACTGCTTCTGGCCGGAATAATATATCCCGAATATCACGCGGTGCTGTATTAATTCTTGCGATAATGCACAGCGAGTTTTAGCGTCATTTATTCTCACGCATTAGTATGAGAATAAGTAAAAACGCTGAGCGGGTTAATCGTAAATTAAATAATAATAAATTGTCGACTCCGCGGGTAATTTGTACTGTATGCGCTCGGGAATAAATAAAAAGGAATGCCCATGTCTGAAAAAGGATTACAGAGTTTGTGCATTACGCTTGGCGTGATGATTATCTTCTGGTTTGCGTTAATCTCGCTATTCTGGGTGGTGATATTTTAAACCCATCCCGTGCTATGACGGGGACGCGACTGCCGCTGCAGATATAACAGTTACAGGAAACTATGATTTTTTTATAACTGATATATGATAATGAGAGGTTATCGTACGGGGACGGCCGCAATGAAAAAGTATCAACAGCTGGCGCAGCAGCTGACCGAACAGATCGCGCTTGGCGTCTGGTTGCCTGGCGATCGGCTGCCGTCGCTGCGCGAGCAGGTGATCAGCAGCGGCATGAGCTTTATGACCGTCAGCCATGCCTATCAGCTGCTGGAAAGCCAGGGGCGCATCGTCGCCCGTCCACAGTCGGGTTATTATGTCGCCCCCCAGCCGGTGAAGCTCCGGCAGCCGGCGCCGCCTGCCCTGGTGACCCGCGATGAAGCTGTCGATATCAATACCTATATCTTTGAGGTGCTACAGGCCAGCCGCCAGGCGTCGATGCTGCCCTTTGCCTCGGCCTTTCCGGACCCGCGTCTCTTCCCGCTGCAGCAGCTTAACCGCTCGCTGGCGCAGGTGAGCAAAACCGCCACCGCCATGAGCGTCATTGAGAACCTGCCGCCGGGCAATGCGGAGCTGCGGCACGCCATTGCCCGACGCTATGCCCTGCAGGGGATGAACATCTCGCCGGACGAGATCGTCATTACCGCCGGGGCGCTGGAGGCGCTTAACCTCAGCCTGCAGGCGGTGACCGAGCCGGGCGACTGGGTGGTGGTGGAAAACCCCTGTTTCTACGGCGCCCTGCAGGCGCTGGAGAGGCTGCGCCTGAAGGCGCTGTCGGTGGCGACCGACGTCAAAGAGGGCATTGACCTGACGGCGCTGGAAGCGGCCCTGCAAAATTACCCGGTCAAGGCCTGCTGGCTGATGACTAACGGGCAAAACCCGCTCGGCTTCACCCTTAGCGCCGAAAAAAAAGCGGCGCTGGTGGCGCTGCTGGCGCGCTATAACGTGATGCTGATAGAAGATGATGTCTACAGCGAGCTTTACTTTGGTCGCGAGAAACCGCTACCGGCGAAATACTGGGACCATCAGGATATGACGCTGCACTGCAGCTCGTTTTCAAAATGTCTGGTGCCCGGGTTTCGTATCGGCTGGGTGGCGGCCGGCAAACAGGCGCGGCGGATCCAGCAACTGCAACTGATGAGTACGCTCTCCACCAGCTCGCCGATGCAGTTAGCCCTGGTGGATTATCTGTCCACCAAGCGCTATGACGCCCACCTGCGCCGTTTGCGCCGCCAGCTGGCGGAGCGTAAACAGCTGGCCTGGCAGGCGCTGCTGCGCCATCTGCCGCCGGAGGTTATCATCCACCACAGCGACAGCGGCTACTTTCTGTGGATTGAACTGCCGGAAGGGGCCGACGCCAGCGCGCTAAGCGCCCGGGCGCTGGCGTCGCACATCAGCATTGCCCCGGGAAAAATGTTCTCCACCTCCGCCAGCTGGACCTCGTTTTTCCGTTTTAATACCGCCTGGGGCTGGGGAGAACGCGAAGAGCAGGGGGTGAGGCGGCTGGGTGAACTTATTCGTGAGCAGCTTACCTGACGACTCAGGCTATTTTTCGTCGCCATCAACTCTCGGAAAAAATAAATGCGGGTGAGTTTTTATCAAGGCCGGTCATTATTTTACCGGCGCTCACCATAGGAAATATGCATACCCCTCCTTTTTCTCTAACTCGTTGTCTATAATCCATAAAGTCCTGCTTGTGTTGGCGATTTTTGCGTAATGCGTCCCGGGTCACAACCTGAATAAATTCCCCAGGGGGCGTTAATCCGCTGACTACCCTTATTTCAGGAGATATTTTTACGGCACGGCTGCCGCTAATTACCTTGTGACAGGAGTAACACCTGATGAGCAAAAAATTTGCCCGTTGCAGCCTTTATGTGCTGAGTATGGCCTGTTTGACCGTGCAGGCGGCGGAGCCACTCACCTCGCTGGATAAACCGGAAGGGCGGCTCGATATTATTGCCTGGCCGGGGTATATCGAACGCGGCCAGACTGACAAGCAGTACGACTGGGTCACCCAGTTTGAAAAAGAGACCGGGTGTCAGGTTAATGTCAAAACCGCCGCTACCTCTGACGAGATGGTCAGCCTGATGGCCAAGGGGGGCTACGATCTGGTGACCGCGTCGGGCGATGCCTCGCTGCGTCTGATCATGGGCAAACGCGTTCAGCCGATTAACACCGCGCTGATTGCCGGCTGGCACACCCTCGACCCACGCATTGCGCAAGGGGCATGGTTTAACGTCGGCGGTAAAGCCTACGGCACGCCGTATCAGTGGGGGCCGAACCTGCTGATGTACAACACCCGCGTATTCCCGACGCCGCCGGACAGCTGGAGCGTGGTCTTCGTTAAACAGAACCTGCCGGACGGCAAAACCAATCAGGGGCGAGTGCAGGCCTATGATGGCCCGATCTATATCGCTGACGCCGCGCTGTTTGTCAAAGCCACCCAGCCGCAGCTGGGGATCGAAGATCCCTATCAACTGACCGAAACCCAGTATAACGCGGTGCTGAAAGTGCTGCGCGACCAGCAACCGCTGATCCATCGCTACTGGCATGACGCCACCGTGCAGATGAACGACTTCAAAAACGAAGGGGTGGCCGCCTCGAGCTCGTGGCCCTATCAGGCCAACGGCCTGAAGGCTGAAGGCCAGCCCATCGCCACCGTGTTTCCGAAGGAGGGAGTGACCGGCTGGGCGGATACCACCATGTTGCACAGCGAAGCGAAGCATCCGGTCTGCGCCTACAAATGGATGAACTGGTCGCTCACGCCGAAGGTGCAGGGCGATGTGGCGGCCTGGTTCGGCTCGCTCCCGGTGGTGCCAGAGGGGTGTAAAGCCAGCGCGCTGCTCGGTGATAAAGGCTGTGAAACCAACGGCTATGACCAGTTTACCCGGATCCACTTCTGGAAAACGCCGGTTGCCGAAGGCGGGAAATTCGTACCCTACAGCCGCTGGACTCAGGACTATATTGCGATAATGGGCGGCCGCTAAGGACGGGAGGCAGACAATGACGTACGCGGTCGAGTTTCAGAATGTTTCGCGCCTGTACGGCGATGTGCGGGCCGTAGATGGGGTTAGCATAGGCATTAGGGATGGTGAATTTTTCTCAATGCTGGGGCCCTCCGGTTCGGGCAAAACCACCTGCCTGCGGCTGATTGCCGGTTTCGAGCAGCTCTCCGGCGGCACCATCCGTATTTTCGGTCAGCCAGCCAGCGAACTGCCGCCCTGGCAGCGGGATGTGAATACGGTGTTCCAGGACTATGCGCTGTTTCCCCATATGTCGATCCTCGACAACGTCGCCTACGGCCTGATGGTCAAAGGCATGGCGAAGAAAGCGCGCCATGCCCGCGCCCAGGAAGCGCTGGAAAAAGTGGCCCTTGGTTTTGCTCATCATCGCAAGCCTTCTCAGCTCTCCGGCGGCCAGCGGCAGCGGGTCGCGATTGCCCGGGCGCTGGTGAACCAGCCGCGGGTGCTGCTGCTCGATGAGCCGCTGGGCGCGCTGGATTTGAAGCTGCGCGAGCAGATGCAGGTGGAGCTGAAAAAGCTGCAGCAGTCGCTGGGGATCACCTTCATCTTCGTGACCCACGACCAGAGCGAAGCGTTGTCTATGTCAGACCGCGTGGCGGTGTTTAACAATGGGCGCATCGAACAGGTGGATGCGCCGCAGGATCTCTATCTGCATCCGAAGACCGCGTTTGTCGCTGGCTTTGTCGGTACCGCCAACGTTTTTGAAGCCGAGGCGGCCCGGCGATTGTGCGGCATGCCGGGCAACTGGTCGCTGCGTCCGGAGCATGTTCGCCTGCAGGGCGGCGGCGAGGTTCAGGTACAGGGCGTGGTGCAGGCGGTACAGTATCAGGGGGCGGCGACACGGATTGAGCTCAGGCTGGCGGAGGGGGACAAGCTGCTGGTCAGCCAGGCGAATATCGATGGCGCGGCGGCAGCCAGCGCCCCGCGGATGGGGCAAACAGTGCTGGCGTCATGGTCGCGGTCAGCGATGACCCCGCTGGAAAGCGGAGGCTGAGATGACCATGACGATGATTCCTGCGCAGGCCGGGCGCGTATCCGGGATCTTCTGGCGTCGGCCAGCATTGGGCCTGTTTTTACTGCTGCTCGGGCCGCTGATGTGGTTTGGCATCGTCTATCTGGGATCACTCCTGACCCTGCTGTGGCAGAGTATTTATACCTTTGACGACTTCACCATGTCGGTGACCAGCGACTTTACGCTGGCCAACCTGCGGGCGCTGTTCAACCCCGCCAATTACGACATTATTGTCCGTACCCTGGTGATGGCCCTGAGTGTGACGCTCGCCAGCGCCATTCTGGCGCTGCCGATGGCCTGGTACATGGCTCGCTATACCAGCGGCAAAATGAAGGCTTTCTTTTATATCGCGGTGATGTTGCCGATGTGGGCCAGCTATATCGTCAAAGCCTACGCGTGGGTACTGCTGCTGGCCAAAGATGGCGTGGCGCAGTGGTTTCTGGGCCATCTTGGACTGGAAGGGGCGCTGAATGCGCTTCTGACCGTCCCGGCGGTCGGCGGCAACACCTTGTCCACCTCCGGGCTGGGACGCTTTCTGGTGTTCGTCTACATCTGGCTGCCGTTTATGATCCTGCCGGTGCAGGCGGCGCTGGAGCGCATTCCGGGCTCCTTGCTGCAGGCGTCGGCCGATCTTGGCGCCGGGCCACGACAGACCTTCCGCTATGTAGTTCTGCCGCTGGCTATCCCCGGCATTGCCGCCGGATCGATTTTCACCTTCTCGCTGACGCTGGGCGACTTTATCGTGCCGCAGCTGGTCGGGCCGCCGGGGTACTTTATCGGCAACATGGTCTACTCACAGCAGGGGGCGATAGGCAATATGCCGATGGCGGCGGCGTTCACCCTGGTGCCGATCGTGCTGATTGCCCTTTATCTGGCGTTCGTGAAACGTCTGGGAGCCTTCGATGCACTCTGAACGCGCACCCTGGTATCTGCAACTGGCGACCTGGGGCGGAGTGGTGTTCCTCCACTTCCCGTTGCTGATCATTGCCATCTATGCTTTTAATACGGAGGATGCGGCCTTCAGCTTTCCGCCGCAGGGGTTGACGCTACGCTGGTTTAGCGAGGCAGCAGGGCGTAGCGATATTCTCGAGTCCGTGACGTTGTCACTTAAAATTGCCGCCCTGTCGACGGCCATTGCCTTAGTACTTGGCACGCTGGCTGCAGGTGCCCTGTGGCGCAGCACTTTTTTTGGTAAGAATGCGGTATCGCTACTGCTGCTGTTACCGATCGCCCTGCCGGGGATCATTACCGGCCTGGCGCTGCTGACGGCGTTTAAAGCCGTCGGTCTCGAGCCAGGACTACTGACCATTGTGGTGGGGCACGCGACCTTTTGTGTGGTGGTGGTGTTTAACAACGTCATCGCCCGCTTTCGTCGGACCTCGTGGAGCCTGGTGGAAGCCTCGATGGATCTGGGCGCGACCGGCTGGCAGACCTTTCGCTACGTGGTGTTGCCCAATCTGGGATCGGCGCTGCTGGCGGGGGGAATGCTGGCCTTCGCGCTGTCGTTTGATGAAATTATCGTCACTACTTTTACCGCGGGGCATGAGCGTACATTGCCGCTGTGGTTACTGAATCAGCTGGGGCGGCCGCGCGATGTGCCCGTCACCAACGTTGTCGCGCTGTTGGTGATGCTGGTAACGACGATACCAATCTTAGGGGCCTGGTGGCTCACCCGTGACGGCGATAACGACGCCGGAAACGGGAAATAAAACCATGAAACAGGATAATGCTATGCAACACAACCTTTTGATAAACGGTAAGTTAGTGGCAGGTGAAGGCGAAAAGGTGCCGGTATACAACCCTGCGACCGGCGATGTGATCCTGGAGATTGCCGAAGCGACAGCGGCCCAGGTCGATGCCGCCGTTGAGGCGGCGGATCGGGCGTTCGATGCCTGGAGCCAGACAACGCCGAAAACGCGCTCGGAATGCTTGCTGAAGCTGGCGGACGCCATCGCGGCGCAGGCGGAGACCCTGGCGCAGCTGGAGTCGCTGAACTGCGGCAAGCCGTTGCACTGCGTGATTAACGATGAGATGCCGGCCATTGCGGACGTCTTCCGCTTCTTCGCCGGCGCCGCCCGCTGCCTGCCGGGAATGGCCGCCGGAGAGTATCTCGAAGGGCATACCTCAATGATCCGCCGCGACCCGGTGGGCGTGGTGGCCTCTATCGCCCCCTGGAATTATCCCCTGATGATGGCGGCCTGGAAGCTGGCCCCGGCGCTGGCGGCAGGCAATTGCGTGGTGATAAAACCCTCGGAGATCACCCCCCTGACGGCGCTGAAGCTGGCGGAGCTGGCAAAAGATATCTTCCCCGAAGGGGTGATCAACGTGCTGTTTGGCCGCGGCAAAACGGTAGGCGACCCGCTGACCTCGCATGCCAAAGTGCGAATGGTTTCGCTGACCGGGTCGATTGCCACCGGGGCCCATATCATCAGCCATACCGCCTCGTCGATCAAACGCACCCACATGGAGCTGGGCGGCAAGGCGCCGGTCATTGTTTTTGACGACGCGGATATCGATGCGGTAGTCGACGGGGTACGAACCTTCGGCTTTTATAACGCCGGCCAGGACTGCACGGCTGCCTGCCGGATCTACGCTCAGCAGGGTATTTACGACCAACTGGTGGAGAAACTCGGGGCGGCGGTGGCCAGCCTGAAAATGGGCGCGCCAGAGGATGCCTCTACCGAGCTGGGACCGCTGAGCTCGCTGGCGCATCTTGAAAGGGTTAGTGCCGCAGTGGAAGCCGCAAAGGCACTGCCGCATATTAAAGTGGTCACCGGCGGTCGCCGGGCTGACGGCGCGGGCTATTACTTCCAGCCGACGCTGCTTGCCGGCGCCCGGCAGGAAGACGCCATTGTGCAGCGCGAAGTGTTTGGCCCGGTGGTCAGTGTGACGCCTTTCAGCGATGAAGCGCAGGCCCTGAGCTGGGCGAATGATTCCCAGTATGGTCTGGCGTCCTCGGTATGGACCAAAGATGTTGGCCGCGCCCACCGGCTTAGCGCCAGGCTGCAGTATGGCTGCACCTGGGTCAACACCCACTTTATGCTGGTGAGCGAAATGCCGCACGGCGGCCAGAAACTGTCGGGCTACGGAAAGGACATGTCGATGTATGGCCTTGAGGATTATACTGTGGTCCGCCATGTCATGGTTAAGCATGGCTAAAGCATTGACCCTTTAGTGGCTGGCGATGATTGCGCGACGGTTGTGTTAGTTCGCTAATAGTCACAATGGCAAAAATTGTCAAAAATCAGCGAGGGGGATATGAGATTATTCTGATGCCCCTTCAAGAGCTAAGCCAATGTGAGTGCCGGAGATAAGCGCCGGATGGGGCCCGCCAGTCACCCTGGGCGCGTTGCGCCCGGCGGGTGAGGCGACAACGTCGCGGTCCGCGAGCGTATACCGGCCTCTGCCTGTTGGCAGGGGCTTTTTTATGCCCTCGGCGTCGCGGGATGAAGACCGAATAGCCATCAGGAAGCGCATCGTCTGCCCGCCATTCAGCGCTTGGTTTTTTTGCTCGGCAAACTGGCGCTACGACGGTCACGAATATAGGAAATAAGATTATACACCGCCGCGACCAACAGGATCAGCGCGATGACCAGCGTGATGATTCCGGACATATCCACCTCGAAATATAAAAAGCGCCCTGGCGCCAAAACATTACCAATAGTTATGAATGTAAGTATTATCTGAAGGGAAGGCAAATGATATTTGTTGTCATTTAGCGCTATTTTTGGCGATTAACCGCGAGATCCACAATGAAGGGGTTATGTAACAACGGCTTGTAGCGGCCTTTTATCGTATTAAGATGGAGGCCCTGCGTGGAATATCGCATTTTTGGTGAACGCGGCGACAATCTTTTCCCCCTGAGAACGGGGACATATTATCTTTATCAGACCAATCGAATTGCCCTGAACCGAAATTATTTCACGACTATAAATAAGGATTTAATATTTGCTGTTATTGCATGATATTTGTTCTGAATATTAAATATTCCGTGAGGCGGGCAAAATGCAGGCTGCAGAGGCGCGTGGGCGCTGCCGGGTTTGACTTTCCGTCGCTGCTCATGCGATCATTTAGCGCATATTAGGTTTTAACGTTGATGTCGCTGTGAAAATTTTGGCTTTTATTCTGCTGGCTATCGGCGCTGTGACGCTGAGCTATGGTAACGCCCCGGCAAAACGCATTCAGGGCTGTGAGAACGCGGGAGTGGGGCAGGCCGTCTGCGCTGCCGCCGAATGGGATAGTGAACAGATGAATTTTCTGCCGCACTATAACCCGGAGCTTAATAAGGTTATTGCGGCAGGCCAGTCAGCACCTGTCGCTTATAACCTTTATAATATCGCCCGTGTTCGCGCGTAAAAAAGCAGCCCCAGTGGGCTGCTTTTTTAGGTTTCGTTGCTGAGTAAAATCATTAAAACCAGCCAAATCTCACGGACAGCAGGCTGATAAGTACGCACGCGGCGCAGACATTAATCAGAATGACGGTTTTGCTGGAGACATCCATAACGCCACCTTAATGAGTAAGTCCCTAAAGGTATAGTACGGCGCCTGCGGTTGCGCTATCGGATTAAGACGAATCAGGCTTTATTCTCAATATTCAGCCCGTTTCTGAATTTGTTATACAGGTATCTCTGAATCACGACGTCATGGCAGATGATCATCCCACCATGGAACGCCCCTCAGGGAAGGAAGAGTAAGAATGACGTTATATCAAAAAATGCTGGTGTTTTACGCCATTATGGGCGTGATATGCGCCGTGATTAGCTGGTTTTTGACCAAAGAGAGCCGGGTGATCCGCCTGCTGGCGGCCCTGTTGATCGGCGCCACCTGGCCGTTCAGCTTTCCGATGGCGCTGCTCGTCTCGCTGTTTTAACCCTCAGATGCCGGACGGCAGAAAAGGGTGGCGGAAAGGGTAAGGTTACTGTATAAAAAAACAGTAATCTTATCATGGAGGCATACAGGTGAACGGTTTCTTTTCCTCCGTCGCAGGCGCCACGCTGCGTTGGCTCGATCTTCCGGGAGATGGCCTCCCGGTGGTGTTTATCCACGGTCTCGGCTGCGCGTCATCCTACGATTATCCCCGCGTCGCCAGCGATCCTGCGCTGAACGGACGGCGTAAAATACTCATCGATCTGCCAGGCTTCGGCTACAGCGATAAACCGCATGACTTTAGTTACAACATACATATTCAAGCGCAAGTCGTGGAGCAGCTACTTAACCATCTGTGCCTGCAGCGCTTCGCGCTGTTCGGTCATAGCATGGGAGGAAGCATCGCCATCGAAGCGGCGGGGCTGTTGGGCGAGCGCGTGACCACGCTGCTGGTCTCAGAACCCAATCTGTTTGCCGGCGGCGGTGAGTACAGCAGGCGCATTGCGGCGCAGACAGAGGCGGCCTTTATTGCCGAAGGCTATGCCAGAATGCTGGCTGAGGAGCGCTCGCCATGGGCTGGCTGTTTGCAAAACAGCGCGCCCTGGGCCGTCTGGCGGGCCGCCAGCAGCCTGATGCGCGGCAGCGATACCCCCTGGTTTACTCAGCTCTGCCAGCTGCGCTGTCAAAAAAGGCTGATCGTCGGCGAGCTCTCGCTGCCTTATGCCGATATTGACCTGACTGAGGCGCAAGGGATCCCGGTCGGGATTGTGCCCCGCGGGGGGCACTCGATGGCGTGGGAGAATCCGCAAGGGCTGGCGCAGATCATCGCCAGCCAGGGTTAAAAGAATACCGGCTCAGAAAGGGAGTTCGCGGGGCTGGGTCTGGAGTGTTATCCAGCGCAGCTCGGTGAATTCCGCGATGCCGGCCCGGCCCCCAAAGCGGCCATAGCCCGAGGCTTTGCAGCCGCCAAACGGCATTTGCGCTTCATCATGCACCGTTGGGCCATTGATATGGCAAATGCCCGTTTGCAGACGTTGCGCCACGTTCCACGCTCTGGCGCTGTCGCGGCTGTAGACCGCAGCGGAAAGACCGTATTCACTGTCGTTGGCTACCGTCAGCGCCTCTTCTTCATTCTTAACCCGAATAATCGCTTTTACCGGGCCGAAGGACTCTTCGTTCCACAGCCGCATCTCGCGGGTCACGCCGTCCAGCAAGGTCGGCGCCATGTGGGTATCGCTTGCTTTACCACCGGTTAGCAGGCGAGCGCCTTTGGCTAACGCATCGTCGATTAACGCGTTGCAGCGGGTGATGGTGTTCATATCAACCACCGGCCCCGTCAGGCTGGCGGGCAGGGCGGCGGCGCGCCTGGCCAGCAGCGGGATAAACACCTCCGCTACGGCGTTGTCGACAATAATGCGCTCGGTGGACATGCAGATCTGGCCGGCATTGGCGAAGGCGCCAAAAACCGCGCCCGCCGCCGCTTGCTCGATATCAGCATCGTCCAGCACCAGCAGCGGCGCTTTACCGCCGAGCTCCAGCACCGCCGGTTTAAGATATTGCCCGCAGGTGCGGGCGATAATCCGCCCCACCGGCGTGGAGCCGGTAAAGTTAACGCGCCGCACCGCCGGGTGGGCGATGAGCGACTCCACCAGCGCCGGCGCATCTTCAGGCGCACAGGTAAGATAGTTCACCACCCCCGGCGGGAAGCCCGCCGCGTCAAGGGCGTCGATAATCAGTCCCTGAGTGGCCGGCGACAGCTCCGCGCCCTTGAGGATCACTGCGTTGCCGCAGGCTAGCGGCGTTGCCAGCGCCCGGGTAGCCAGAATCAGCGGTGCGTTCCACGGCGCCATGCCCAGTACCACCCCCGCTCCCTGGCGGACGCCCATCGCCAGGTTGCCCGGCACGTTGGAAGGAATAATTTGCCCTTCAATTTGGGTGGTCAGCGCCGCCGCTTCGCGCAGGATATCGGCCGCCAGATGAACGTTAAAGCCGGCCCAGTGCGCGGTCGCGCCGGTCTCCGCCGCCATGGCGGCGATAAATTTAGCCTCCCGCAACAGCATATGTTCCGCGGCGTCGAGCAGTAAGCGACGCCGTTCCGCCGGAGGGGTATCACGCCACAGTGGGAAGGCTTTCGCCGCGGCCTCGATGCAGCGTTTGCCGTCGGCGAGACTGGCGGCGGCGGCCACCGAGGCGACGTCGTCGTGGGCCGGGTGGCGGCGGGTAAAGGTGCGGCGGCCTTCGGCATCGTGCCACTGGCCGTCAATGTACAGATTGCAGGTGATTGTCATGGTGGAAACCTCTTGTTCTGCGGTTCCCCCAGTGTACCGGGCACTACTGATGGTGAGCGTGAGCAGGGCGGTTATCGCACATTTTTTTGCAGGAATTATGTGTGGCTCACAACATCCCGACACCCGCTGGCGTAAAAAACAGCGCTACGCCGATTAAAACAGCGATTTCAGCGTGATTTGCATAAGGTGATAGCCATTGATTATTTGCCGGAGGCGGGCGCCTGTGCTGATATTACGGTTCTTATAATCAATAATCAGGACTTATAACCATGTCTACAGGGAAAACCACGCTGGCGCTGCTGCTGAGCGCACTGCTGCCGGCCGGCGCCGCCTGGGCCGCTGGCAATGACACACTGGTCTACTGCTCAGAGGCCTCCCCGGAGTCCTTTAACCCGCAAATCGCCAGCTCCGGCCCGTCGTTTGTCGCCAGCTCGCAGGTGCTGTATAACCGCCTGGTCACTTTTGACCCGGTGAAGAACACGCCGATCCCGTCGCTGGCCACCGAGTGGCACGTCTCTGAGGATGGCAAAACCTGGACCTTTACTCTGCGTCAGGGGGTGAAGTTCAACAGCAACAAATTCTTCAAACCAACCCGCGATTTTAACGCCGACGACGTCCTGTTTTCCGTGCTGCGCCAGATGGATCCTCAGCATCCCTATCACAAGGTGTCGCAGGGGAACTATGAGTACTTCCACGACGTGGGCCTCGATAAGTTGATTAAGTCGGTGAAAAAGGTCGATGACTATCACGTCCAGTTCGTGCTTAACGAGCCGAACGCGGCGTTTCTTGCCGACTGGGGTATGGACTTCGCCTCTATTCTGTCGGCGGAGTATGGCGAGGCGATGCTGAAGAAAGGGACGCCAGAGAATGTTGATAACTGGCCTGTCGGTACCGGGCCGTATGCCCTGCAGCAGTATAAAGTGGATTCCCAAATCCGCTATATCGCCAATCCCCACTACTGGGAAGGCGAGGTACCGACTAAGCACCTGATCTTCTCCATTACGCCGAACGTCGAGACCCGTCTGGCGAAACTGCAGACCAACGAGTGCCAGATTATTCCTGCGCCTTCGCCGGTTCAGTTCCCGGTGATTAAGGGCAATAAAGATCTGGCGCTGCATGCGGTTGAAGCGCTGAATGTCGGCTATCTGGCGTTCAACACGGAGAAAAAACCGTTTGATAATGTGCTGGTGCGCCAGGCGTTAAACTATGCCACCGACAAGCAGGCGATCGTCAAGGCGGTATTCCTCGATTCCGGCAGCGTGGCGAAATCACCGATCCCATCCGCGATGCTCGGGTATAAGAAAGATCTCCCGGACTACGACTATGATCCGCAGAAAGCCAAAGCGCTGCTCAAGCAGGCGGGTCTGGAGCAAGGGACGGAAGTGACCCTGTGGTCGATGCCGGTCCAGCGCCCCTACAACCCGAACTCGAAGCGGATCGCCGAAATGATCCAAAACGACTGGGCTAAAGTGGGCGTGAAAGCGAAGATTGTCAGCTATGAATGGGGCGAATACCTTGCTGGTATGCGCAAGGGAGAAGATGACAGCGCATTGTTTGGCTGGATGTCGGACAACGGCGACCCGGACAACTTTGCCGGCACGCTGCTCAGCTGTGATAATATCCAGACCGGCTCCAATGTCGCCCACTGGTGCGATAAGTCCTATGACGCGCTGGTGAAGAAAGCGCTGCTGGTGAGCGATCCGCAGGCGCGCGCCAAACTCTATGAACAGGCGCAAGAGATCTTCTACCAGCAGGCGCCGTGGATCACCCTGGCGACCGGCAAGACCTTCTATGCCACCCGTAGCAACGTCAGCGGCTACCGCGTGAGCATGATGGGGAGCGATTTTTCCAAAGCGAAGCTGAATTAAGCGAAAGGAGAACAGGATGGCACATCTGGATGAGGTTATCGTCAAAGTCGATAACACCCTTGCCGAGGGCGTTATCACTCATATGAATGAGCTGCTGATCGCCCTGAGCGATGATCCACAACTCAGCCGTGAGGAACGCTATACCCAGCAGCAGCGCCTGCGCACTGCCATCGCCCACCATGGGCGACAGCATCAGGAAGAGCTGGACGCACGCCGCGAGCAACTGACGAAAGGCGGCGCGATCCTCTGAAGATGCGCTCAGAACTGGCGCCTGGCCACCAGCCAGGCGCCCACCACCAGCATCACCGCGCCGCATAACGGCCCAATCAGCCCCCGCACCGGCACGCCGTGGGCGCGTACTAAATCCATGATCAACCCGCCAACCAGTTGGCTGGCGACCAGTACCGCAATGGTGGTGGCCGCGCCCACGCTCTGATAGCCGCTGATGCTGGCGAAGACGAAAAAGGACCCCAGCAGGCCGGGGATCAGCGTCCACCACTTCACGCTCAGGGCCAGCTCCTGAAAGCCGGCGACTCCCTGGCGCAGCAGTAACATCGTCACGAAAATAACAATTCCCACCAGCGAATTGAGCAGCATGGCGATAAGGATCGTCGACGCCGACTGGGTGATGCGCACCATCAGGGTATTTTGCACCACCAGACCAACGCCGGCGGCGACCAGGCAGGCGAGGGTAAGCGACGCATTCATGCCTTGCCGTCCGGATCCTGACGCTCATCCAGCTGCAGCTGCATAAAGGTGAGATCCAGCCAGCGACCAAATTTGGTTCCTACCTGCGGCATCTGCCCGGTGGTGATAAAGCCCAGCGTTTCGTGCAGATGCAGCGAAGCGTGGTTCTGCGATTCGATACCGGCGACCATCACATGTTTATTCAGCCGACGCGCTTCGGCGATCAGCGCAACCAGCAGTTTGCGGCCCAGCCCTTTCCCCTGATGATCGGGGTGAACGTACACCGAATGCTCTACGGTGTGGCGGAAACCGTCAAACGCGCGCCAGTCGCCAAAAGAGGAATAGCCGGTGATGACACCGTTTTCCTCGTTCACCAGCACCGGAAAGCCTGCCAGTTGGCGGGCTTCAAACCACGCGATGCGGTTGTCGGTATCCACGGTTTTATCATTCCAGATGGCGGCGGTATGCACGACGGCGTGGTTATAGATCTCGGCGATCGCCGCACAGTCGTCTTTAATGGCAGGGCGGATGGACATAGCAAACCTCAGTTTTTTGTACACTATAGTAGTACGATATTATTACAATAATGAACATCGCGCTGTCATCCGTTTTCCGCATAATTTTTACTGATGACCCGGTAATAACGCGGCCAGACGGGCAGTTGTGTAATGGGTGGATGCACACTATAGTATTACGTTATGAATACTATAGAAGACAACCTCAATCAGCGCATCAGTGCACGCATCCGCATCGAGCGCGAGTCCCGCGGTTGGTCGCTGAACGACCTCGCCGAACGGGCCGGCGCCTCGCGGGCGATGATCCATAAAATCGAGCGCGGCGAAAGCAGCCCGACGGCCTCGATGCTGGGCCGTCTTTCCGGCGCCTTCGGCATCAGTATGTCAACGCTGATCGCCCGGGCGGAAATGCAGGAGGGTAAGCTGCTACGCTTCGCCAGCCAGCCGGTGTGGCACGACCCGCAAAGCCACTATCTCCGCCGCCATGTCTCGCCGCGCAGCGATCTGCCGATCGATCTGGTGCAGATTGAGCTGCCGCCTGGCAGCGATGTGCCCATGCCGGCCTCTTCCTATGCGCTCGCCCGCCAGCTTATCTGGCTGCAGCAGGGCGAGCTGGTGTTTGTCGAAGGGACTACCCGTCATCAGATGCAGAAGGGGGATTGTCTGGAGCTTGGCCCGCCCAACGATTGTCGCTTTATCAATGAATCTGCGGAGACCTGCGTCTATCTGGTGGTTCGCCTTAATCAATCGCCATCCGGCTCTTAATGGTAAAGCACGTTGCGCATAAAGCAGCTAGCCTCAGTACAGTCTGCTAACAAGAGGAGTTTGCTATGACAGTTCAACCGCAACGCCAACACCGCTGGGTACTGGCTTCCCGCCCCCATGGTGAACCGACGGCAGAGAATTTCCGCCTGGAAGAGAGCGAGGTGCCGACGCCGGGACCGGGGCAGGTTCTGCTGCGTACCGTTTATTTATCGCTCGACCCCTATATGCGCGGGCGCATGAGCGACGCGCCTTCTTATTCGCCACCGGTGGCCATTGGCGCGGTGATGGTGGGAGGGACCGTGAGCCGCGTGGTCACCTCAAATCATGCTGATTTTCAACCTGGCGACTGGGTGCTGGGCTACAGCGGCTGGCAGGATTATGAACTCTCCGATGGCAACGGACTGGTGAAGCTGGGTGACGACCCGCAACACCCGTCCTGGTCGCTGGGAGTCCTGGGGATGCCGGGCTTCACCGCCTACATGGGATTGCTGGACATCGGCCAGCCGAAAGCGGGCGAAACGCTGGTGGTCGCCGCGGCGACCGGGCCGGTGGGCGCCACGGTTGGACAGATCGGCAAAATTAAGGGCTGCCGTACCGTCGGGATTGCCGGCGGCGCGGAGAAGTGTCGCTATGCGGTTGAGACGTTAGGCTTTGATGTCTGCCTTGACCATCGCGCCGCGGATTTCGCCGAACAGCTGGCCCAGGCCTGCCCGCAGGGTATTGACGTTTACTACGAAAACGTCGGCGGCAAGGTCTTTGACACGGTGCTGCCGCTGCTGAATACCGCGGCGCGGGTCCCGGTCTGCGGGCTGGTGAGCGGCTATAACGCCACCGGTCTGCCGGACGGACCAGACCGTCTGCCGCTGCTGATGGCGACCATCCTCAAGAAGCGCATTCGGATGCAGGGCTTTATTATCGGCCAGGATTACGGGCATCGGATCGCGGAATTCCAGCAGCAGATGGGGCGCTGGGTGCAGGAGGGGAAAATCAAATATCGCGAACAGCTGATCGACGGTCTGGAGCAGGCGCCGCAGGCGCTGATCGGCCTGTTAAAAGGTGAGAACTTTGGTAAGGTGGTGATCCGCGTCGCGGCGGACGACTAGTCCGGCGGATCCGACTTACTCTGCCCCTTTTCCCGCGACGGAAAAGGGGCGTGTCAGGCGTGTCAGGCGTAAAAGGCTAACCGCTGGGCGAGCAGATCGACAAAGGCTTCGCGGTCCACATCCAGCATCAGGGTGGTATTGGGTGGGTTGCCGGTCAGATGGTAGTAATCGACCACCGTCATCCCCTGGGTATATTTTCCTTCCGTTTCCACGCCGACCCAGCGTTCGATAGTGGTAAAGATCTCCGGCTTGAGGAGCCAGGCGATGGTGCAGGGATCGTGCAGCGGCGCGCCGTCGAACCCCCACTTTTCATCCTTGTGGTAGGCCATAAAGAAGTCGAGCAGCTCGGCGACAATGGTCGACACCGGGTTGCCAATCTGGCGGAATCGCTCGATATCCGCAGGGTGGATTTGCGCCTTATGGGTGACGTCAAGGCCCGCCATCACCACCGGGATCCCCGACTGAAAGACCATTTCCGCGGCCTGCGGATCGACGAAAATATTAAACTCCGCCGCTGGCTGCCAGTTGCCCAGCCCCATTGCGCCCCCCATGATCACGATGCGGGCGATTTTCGCGTGCAGCTCCGGGTGGCAGGCGAGCAGCAGGGCCACGTTAGTTTGTGGCCCGGTGGCCACCAGGGTTACCGGCTCCTGGCTTTCCCGCAGCACCCTGGCCATCAGCTCGACGGCGGTGCAGTTCTGCGGGGCAAAGGTTGGTTCCGGCAGGCTTGGGCCATCCAGTCCGCTCTCGCCGTGCACGTTATCGGCGATGATCAGATCGCGCATCAACGGTTTCCGAGCGCCGCCGGCAACCGGGATATCCGGCCGGTTCAGCAGCGTCAGCATACGCAGCACGTTGTGCAGGGTCTTGTCCGGCGTCTGATTGCCCGCGGAGGCGGTGACGGCTTTTACCTCCAGCTCCGGCGAGGCGAGGGCGAGGACCAGGGCGATCGCGTCATCATGTCCCGGATCGCAATCAATCATCATCGGCAGTGCCATAGCAGCTCCTTGTTGGCGTTGTTCTGTGACCAGACTAACGCTGTGAGGCGAGGCAGACGAGATGGTGTGCAGAATTGTGTGATGGAGGCCACGATTGCTGCGATGGCATCGCGTATCGTCACGTGACCGTCCGCAATCATGTTGCCTCGTTTTGCGGTGGCGCAAGCTGGCGCCCGCCGCGGCGCGATATAATTAAAAAATCGCTAATCCTTACGGATATTAATGGTTTGCTTTTCAGCGAGCGGATTCTTATCCTTAAGAAAACTCAAGAGGTTATTACGATGAAAGATGTAGTAGATAAATGCAGCACCAAAGGTTGCGCCATTGATGTCGGGACGATCATTGATAACGAAGACTGCGTCTACCGGGCCGAGAAGGTGTTCCCGAGCCGCGAAGAAGCAGAATCCACCGTTGCTGCCGTGCGCGAACGTGCCGCCGCCGCGGCGCCGGCCAGTGAACCGCCGCAGGTTGATTACACCATTGCCGCCGCCGGCGACGCGGTGAAACTCGATCTCGCCATCGCCTTCTCCTGCCAGGCGGAAAAGATCATTTTCGAGTTATCCCTGCGAAATCTGCTTTAACCCGCGTCCGTGGCGGAAGCGCAACAACGTTAAGCCTTCGCCCGCCGCTCCGCGGGCGAAGTCGAGTGTTATTCGAAGCGCCAGGCGAGGTTCAGGCCGATGCCGTAGTTACGTCCGGGGGCAGGCTCGTAGTAGCGCCCGTTGGACTCATTAACGATAACGGACCCGACGTACTCCCGGTCGAACAGGTTGTCGATGCGGCCGAACAGATCCATATCCATCCTGCCATAGCTCCATTTATAGCCGGTCGTCAGGCCAACCACCGTCCAGGAAGGCGCTTTAGCCGTGTTTTCGTCATTGGCCATGATGTCGCTCATGTAGCGAATATCGCTGCCGGCGTACCAGCCCTGCTCCGGCTGATAGCCAAAGGAGGCGAAGCCCATATTGCGTGCGATCCCCGGAATGCGGTTGCCGTTGCAGCTGGCGTCGTCGCAGACGTTGGTGCGATAGGTCGCGTCCAGCCAGGTCCATGCCGCCTTCAGACGCCAGCTCTCGCCAAACTGCTGATCCAGTCCCAGCTCCATCCCCTGACGACGGGTTTTGCCGGCGTTTTTATAGCTGGTGCGCCCGCCGCTGCTGCTGTCGACCACGATCTCATTATCAGTATTGGTCTGGAACAGGGCGGCGGTGAGCAGCCCATTGCCGATCCGCGTCTTACTGCCGATCTCCACCGTGTCGTTGGTGGAGGGCTTCAGACCGAAATTGAGGCCGCTCTGGTTATCGGAGCGGTATGACAGCTCGTTGATAGTCGGCGTCTCGAAGCCGCGGCCAGCGGAGAGGTAGACGTTCCACGCGTCGGTCAGGGCATACTTCAGCGAGCCTGCGGGCAGCCACTTGTGATAGCTGGCATCGCCGCTGTCATCGCCATTGCCTGGGGTGATGTAGTAGTCATTCGAGTCGAACCATACTGAGCTGTAGCGAACCCCGGCATCGAGCGAGAGTTTGCCCGTTAACTGCCACTGGGTCTGCAGGTAGGGGTCGACGTTCCACATCAGGTTGCGTTCGTTACGGCGCAGCGCGCCCTGTTCGCCATACTGTGGCGCGCCGTTGACCATCACAAAGTTTTCATACCCTTTGCGGCGCTCGCTCATGTTCTCGTAATCGAGACCGGCGGTCAGGGTGACGGGCACCAGCAACTCTCCGCGATGGGTCAGGCGGGTATCGATCCCCTGGTAGTGACGGGTGAGATCGATCACCCCGCCCGCATGGCTCGGTTTCAGCTGCGGTGCGCGGGGGATCGACTGGTACTGCGTGGTTTCGCGTTCACCGGCGTACATCATGACGCTGAGATCGTCCTGGGCGCTGAGCTGGCGCTCATAGCGCAGACCGGCCTGGGTCTGCCGGGTATTCTTGCGGGTATCATACTGGTCGCCGCGCGGCGACTGGCGCGGGTTATCGCGCCATTCGTCGGCGGTTAAGCCGCCGGCGTCATTGGCTTTGATATCGACGCTGTTCAGCAGCAGAGTCAGCTTACTGACATCGTTGATGCGCACCCCCAGTCGGGCGTTCGCCAGATTTTTGCGGGCGCCGCTGTGGTCACGATAGCCATGGGTGGTGAAGCGGTTGGTCGAGACCGTGTAATCCACATCGCCTGCGTGGCTGCCGTCGCCAACCGCGCCAGTGGCCTTCATCCCGTAGTGCCAGGTACCGAAGCTGCCATAGTAGCTACTGGCTTCCACGGTGGGCGGCTGGGTACCGGTCTGGCTGGTGACGTTGATCACTCCGCCGGACGAGTTACCGTACAGGGCAGAGAAGGGACCGCGCAGCACCTCAATAGTGTCAACGCTGCCAATATCGATATTCGAGGTCTGCCCCTGGCCGTCGGGCATGGTCGCCGGAATGCCATCGACATAGATGCGCAGTCCGCGTACGCCATAGGTTGAGCGGGAGCCAAAGCCACGAATCGACAGTTGCAGATCCTGGGCATAGTTTTGCCGGTTCTGCACCTGCAGGCCCGGCACGGCGCCCAGTGATTCAGAGAGGTTGACGCGCGGGGCGGCCTGGCGCATTTCATCCCCATTGACCACGCTGACGGCGGCGGGGGTATCCAGTTCAGAAACAGTGGTTGGCGCGGCGGTCACCACCATGGTTTGTTCATCAGCGGCCTGGGCGGCGGCGATGAGCGGCAGCAGCAGAGCCGGCAGGGCCGCGTGACGCACGGATAGGATTTTCATCGATAGTACTCGGGAGACGAACCAAATGGAACATATGTAGATATGTTACCCCGTTTGTAAAATATTTGAAAATTATTAACCGCCGTTGGTTAACGGATCGTGCTTCTTGCTGATGAATTTACCGAACTACAACAATTAGCGCTCCACTTTGAGATAAATAATGATTACTATTCGCATTCAAAAATAAAGGTAAAGCGAGGACTTTACCGCCGGAAGCGATGTCGGGTCAGCACATACTGGTTTATCAAAGGGAGTCGTCATGTCACTACGTCATTTTGCCGCGCCGCGTCTGCGCCATTCACTGTTATTCACCTCTCTGCTGCTGGCAGGTAGCTTTAGCGCCCACGCTGCGGATGAGATGCTGCGTAAGGCCGTCGGAAAAGGGGCCTACGAAATGGCCTACAGCCAGCAGGAGAACGCGTTATGGGTCGCCACGTCGCAGAGTCGCTCACTGGACAAGGGCGGTATTGTTTATCGTCTTGACCCCACCACCCTGGACGTGACGCAGATTATTCACAACGATCTGAAGCCGTTCGGCGCTGCTATCAACCATGCCACCGGCACGCTGTGGTTTGGCAATACCGTCGACAGCACCGTCACCGCCATTGACGCCAAAACCGGCGCGGTGAAAGGGCGTCTGGTGCTGGACGAGCGTCAGCGCAGTGAAACCGTGCGCCCGCTGCAGCCGCGCGAGCTGGCGGTCAATGAGCAGACCAACACGGTCTACATTACCGGTCTGGGCAAAGAGAGCGTGATTTGGGTGGTGGATGGCGCGACCCTGAAGCTGAAAACCACTATTACCGGCACCGGGGCGATGGCGACGGGCCTGGCGCTCGATCCGCAGGCGAAACGTCTCTATACCACCAATGCCGATGGCGAACTGCTGACCATCGACAGCGAGAGCAACACCATTGTGTCGCGCAAAAAATTGCAGGACGATGGCAAAGCGCACTTCTACTTAAACCTGAGCCTTGATACCGCCGGTCACCGCGCCTTTATCACCGACAGCAAGCAGCCGGAAGTGCTGGTGGTTGATACCCGCGACGGTAAGGTGCTGGAGAAAATCGCCGCGCCGGAATCGCTGGCGGTGCTGTTTAACCCGACGCGTAATGAAGCCTATGTGACGCACCGTAAGGCCGGGGAAGTCAGCGTCATCGACGGCAAGCGCTACAAGATCGTGAAGACCTTTAAAACGCCGACTCACCCCAACAGCCTGGCACTCTCTGATGACGGCAAAACGCTGTACGTCAGCGTGAAGCAGGCTTCCAGCCGTGAGAAAGAGGCCACTGCGCCGGATGATGTGATCCGCATCGCGCTGTAAGATGCCCGGGCGCGACGACGATCGGTCAAAGTCGCGCCCCGTATGCCGTCCGGCACCTCACCCTCTGTTACAAACGCGTATTGGCCTGATAAACCAGATGGTTATACACTTAACCCTTTCCCGCCTCGCGCGGGCAGTGGTAATCAGTGGAGATAAAATGAAAAAGCCATTTATGGTGATTTGCGCCGGTGCGATGCTGGCGCTGCTGGCAGGCTGTTCGTCCAACTACGTTATGACCACCAAAAGCGGTCAGACGATCGTCACCCACGGCAAGCCGCAGCTGGATAAAGAAACGGGGATGACAAGCTATATCGATGAGTCGGGTAATAAGCGGGAAATTAACAGCAGCGACGTGTCGCAGCTGGTTGAGGATAACTAAATCCTGACCTCCCGGTTTACCCGCGACGGACAAACCGGGAGTCCTGCCTGTTACTTCCTGAGCGTCGGCGCCGTACTGTGGATCGCATGCACGCGTTTACGCACGCCAAACCAGCCAGCTACCAGCAGCACCGCCAGCAGTGGAATTGAGCCAATGGTGTAAGTGCCGTTCGGATAATCGAAGGCCATCAGCACCAGCACGCTGAACAGGAACAGCAGCGTCAGCCAGGAGGTGAATGGCGCCCCCGGCATTCTGAAGCTCACCTTCGCCGCTTTTCCTTCCTTGATCGCTTTGCGCAGACGCATCTGACACACCACGATAAAGCCCCACGAAGCAATGATCCCCAGCGACGCGACGTTCAGCACGATCTCAAACACCTGCGACGGCACCAGATAGTTGAGGAACACCCCCACCACATACACCGCCAGCGTCGCCAGGATCCCGGCGTAAGGGACGTGGTGACGGCTCATCTTCGACATAAACTTCGGCGCGGAGCCCCCCATCGACATGGAACGCAGGATACGTCCGGTGCTGTAGAGGCCGGAGTTGAGGCTGGAGAGGGCGGCGGTTAATACCACGATGTTCATCACGCTGCCGATATAAGGCACGCCCAGTTTTGAGAAGAAGGTGACGAACGGGCTCTGTCCTGCCTGGTAGGCGGTCCACGGCAGGAGCAGCACCAGCAGCACCACTGAACCGACGTAGAACAGGCCGATACGCCAGATCACGCTGTTAATGGCCTTCGGTACCATCGACTCCGGATCTTTACACTCGCCGGCCGCGGTGCCCACCAGTTCAATGGAGGCGAAGGCAAAGACCACGCCCTGCACCAGCACCAGCGCCGGCAGAAGGCCGTGAGGGAAGAATCCGCCGTTATCAGTGATCAGGTGTAAGCCGGTGGTATTACCGTCCAGCGGCTTACCGGATCCGAGAAAAATGGTGCCGACCACAAGGAACGCAACGATAGCCAGCACTTTGACCAGCGCGAACCAGAATTCCATCTCGGCGAACCATTTTACGCCGATCATGTTCATGGTACCGACGATCGCCAGCGCGCCAAGGGCGAAGACCCACTGTGGCACATCGCCAAACGCGCCCCAGTAGTGCATATACAGCGCCACGGCGGTGATATCGACGATCCCGGTCATGGCCCAGTTAACGAAGTACATCCAGCCGGCCACGTAAGCGGCCTTTTCACCGAGGAATTCCCTGGCATAGGAGACGAAGCTGCCGCTCGAGGGTCGGTGGAGAACCAGTTCGCCGAGGGCGCGAAGAATAAAGAAGGAGAAGATGCCGCAGACCAGATAGACCAGTGCGAGCGCTGGCCCTGCCATTTGTAAACGTGCCCCGGCGCCGAGGAACAAACCGGTACCGATAGCGCCGCCGATGGCGATCATCTGTACCTGACGGTTGCCCATCGCTTTGTGATAACCCGCTTCATGCGAGTTGAGCCAGTGGCGTTTTGCAGCATGGTGCTCCGCTGCAGTGTCGTGTTTCGTATTCATTGATGTATCAGTTTCCTGTCAATGCCCATGTTTGCAGCCGGAGTGGATGACGGCTGGCACATTATGCTGGCTTTCTCATCATTCTGACGTAGGAGATAAGCTCAGACATGGCGCTGAATCCTACACGTAACGTAATAGTTACGCACCTAAAACATTTACCGATAGCATTTGACAGATTTATCAATGAGATCAGCGTCGCAGAGTTTCCAGCAACAGAGTGAAAGCGCTGGTATGCTGGCGTCGACTGGGGTAGTAGAGATGGTAGCCGGGGAAGGTGGGGGTCCAGTCCGCCAGCACTTGCACCAGCCGGCCACTGGCTAAGGCCTCCGCCACGCAGTCATCCGGAACGTAGGCCAGACCGAGGCCCGCCTCCGCCGCATCGATGCGCTGCGGCAGGCTGTTGAGGATCACTTGCCCCTCCACCCGGACCTGGATATCCCGGCCGTCGCGTGCAAACTCCCAGGCGTAAAGTCCACCTCGTGTCGGCAGGCGCAGATTGATGCAGCGATGCTGCGCAAGATCCCAGGGCGTCTGCGGCGTACCGGCCTGCTGCAGATAGGCTGGCGAACCCACTACCGCCATCCGCATATCCGGGGCAATGCGCACGGCAATCATCTCTTTCGCCACCTGTTCGCCGAGTCGCACCCCGGCGTCAAACCGGCCATCCACGATATCCGTGAGGCCATTATCAACAGTGATTTCGATGTTAATATCCGGATATTGCAGCATAAATGGCTTTAGCGCCGGCCAGAGTACAGTACTGGTGGCATGCTCCCCGGCGGTGATGCGCAGGTTGCCCGCCGGGCGTTCGCGCGTATCGCGCAGCGCGGTCAGCGCCCGCTCCATCTCCTCCAGATGCGGACCGAGGCGCTGTATCAGTCGCTCACCCGCCTCGGTCGGTACCACGCTGCGGGTGGTGCGGGTCAGCAGCCGCACATCGAGACGCGCTTCGAGATGGCGCATGGCATGGCTGAGCGCCGACTGTGACACGCCGAGCTGGGCCGCTGCGCGGGTAAAGCTGCGCTCACGCGCCACCACCATAAAGGAGAGCAGATCGTTTACGTTCTCTTTTAGCATAATCTTTCCGGATTGATGAATACCGCTCACAGGTACGCAGATTGTAAGCCCGACGGAGGGGAGGCGCCAGTCTGATAGCCGGACGCAGTGGAGCAGAATGACCACCACGGTTAACAACGCAGGGTTTAATTCATCAAGACGGTGAATGTAATGTAAGATGTCCAAAAAACTGCAGCGCCAGGCGAACCCACACAATGACACCCTTACACTTTCATAAATATCACGGGCTGGGTAATGATTACCTGGTATGCCATCGCGACGTTGCCGAACAGTTGAGCAACGAGCATATTCAAATGCTGTGCCATCGCCACTATGGCGTGGGATCGGATGGTCTGCTGATCGACAGCGGCGATCAGATCAATCCCACACTGCGTATTATCAATCCGGACGGCTCTGAGGCGGAGAAAAGCGGTAACGGGCTACGGATCTATGCGCGTTATCTTTTTGATATCGGTCGTGTTGGCCATGAGCCCTTTCTGGTACACACGGCGGGCGGTGACGTTTATTGCACTGTGCATGGCGATGTTCATCAGATTAGCGTCGACATGGGGCGGGCGAATTTCAATCCGGCGGCGCTGCCCGCCTTAGTGAATTTGCCTGAGGCGGTGAATTATCCTTTGCCGCTGGCGGATGAAACCCTGTCCGTCGTGCTGGTCTCCATGGGCAATCCCCACTGCGTTGTCCTCGTCGATAAGCTCGACCTGGCGCAGGTTCATCGTTTAGGGCCGCAAATCGAAAACCATTCCTTGTTCCCCAAACGCACCAATGTCCAGTTCGTGGAAGTTATCGATCGCCATACGCTAAAGATTGGTATCTGGGAGCGGGGCGCCGGGTTCACGATGGCCTCCGGGAGCAGCAGTTGCGCGGCTGCCAGCGCGATGCGCCGGTTAGGGAAGGTGGACGATCGGGTGGATGTCAACATGCCTGGTGGTCAGCTGCACATCACCTTCGACGCGGATTTTCAGGTCCGTATGCGTGGCCCGGTGCATAAAATCGCCAGCCTGACGCTGGATAAAGACTGCTTTGTTGGCGGCAGCGCCATCTTCACTGGCGCTGCATAACAGGTGGCGCGGTCAGCCTGAAATTAACTCTTCTGAGGATCAGCCGACGGCCCGTTTGCCGAACAAACGATGGTGGCATGATCCCACCAGGCATTGTGCTTAACATCGGTGGCAAGGACGCTAAACTGCGCCTGCTGTATCTCATTCAGTAAAGCCGGGAGGGGTTTAAGCGTACGCCAGGGCTGCCCCTCTTTCAGGAGATGATGCTTGACAGGATCGTAAGTGGCGAGGTCTTCAGCATAACGAGGAAGCCCGCACATCGAGCCGATCACCAGCCGGCCTGCGGGTTTCAGCAATCTTCTCGCCTCGGCGAAAAAACGGCGACGCTCATCTTCCAGCAGACAATGTAAACAGCTGCCATCAATGATTAAGGCAAACTGGGCATCCTCACATTGAGAAAGATGACAGACGTTGCCGACGAAAAATGTGGCGTCCAGACCCGCTTGCTGAAAACGGTCTTCTGCCCAGCGGATCGCCGTTTCGGACACATCAACACCCGATACGGCATAGCCTCTTTCCGCCAGATACTCGGCAGCCATGGCACCATTGCCACATCCCAGTTCAAGTACCGGCGCGCCGGGAGCGGGTAAATAGCCATGGGCATCCAGCCAATGAAATGTTTTTTCTTGTTGTATCTTTGCCCTGGCAAAACCATCACCCGCCCAGGCGCTGGCTCCGTTGGCTAACAGTTGTCTGTAGCGGGCTTCATAGGGGTTCATCCTGAAAACACCTTTTATCATTGATAAACATCACTACTATATACGCCATTTAACATTGAAATAAGTATTCGTTTGGCTACCAGGGAGAAACAGAGATGAACATCAACGTGGTCGGCACCAGCGGCTCAGGCAAATCCACTCTGGCCCGGCGCCTGGCGCACAGGCTGGGACTACCCTGGATCGAGCTCGATCGCCTGTACTGGCGGCCGAACTGGCAGGGCACACCGGATGAGGCGTTTTTCGCCGCTATTGCCGCCGCTACGGCCTCGCCGGGCTGGGTGTTGGATGGCAATTACAATCGCAGCCGCAGCGTCAAATGGCGCGAGGTGGATCTGGTGATCTGGGTCGACTATAGCCTCTGGCGCACGCTGCGCCAGGCGGTGTGGCGGGCGGCGAGCCGCGCGTGGCGGCATCAGGAGCTGTGGCCGGGCACGGGCAACCGCGAGAGCTTTCGCCGTTCGTTCTGCAGCCGGGAATCCATTATCCTCTGGACGCTGAAAACCTGGCGGCAGAATCGCCGACGCTATCTGGCCGATATGCAGGATCCGCAATATCGTCATATTCGCTTCGTCCGGGTGCGCAATCCGCGGCAGGCTGAGGCGCTGCTCCGCGAGCTGGAAGCGCAGCGGTCAGGCGGGCATATCTAATTTTCAGCAGTACACATGTGAATTAATTGTTTCTCAATAGTTAGCAGAGATTTTAATAATGCAGGCACGTACTTTCATATGAGCCTGCGAAATGTCTTATCGAATCAGTATCCTGGATAAAAGTCCGCTTGCCGCCGGGGAAACCGCCGCGCAGGCGCTGGCGCGTACATTAACGCTGGCGCAACACGCCGAAGCCTGGGGCTATCACCGCTTCTGGGTCGCCGAACACCACAATACCGATCAGCTGGCGAGCCCCTCGCCGGAGCTGGTTATCGCCTGGCTGCTGGGCCACACCCGGCGCATTCGCCTCGGGTCCGGCGGCGTCATGCTCCAGCACTATAGCCCCTATAAGGTCGCGGAAAACTTTAACCTGCTGGCCGCCCTCGCGCCGGGTCGCATCGATCTCGGCGTCGGCAAAGCGCCTGGCGGGCTGCCGCTCTCCACCCGCGCCCTGCAGCAGGGCCTGCATCAGGAGGAGAAAGGAACCTTTGCCGATCAGCTGGCGCAACTGGATAACTGGCTGTCGCTGACTGAGCCCGGTGGAGAGGAGAGCCTGCGCGCCACGCCGATCCCGCCGCGTCGGGCCGAGGGTTTCCTGCTCGGCGCCAGCCTGGAGAGTGCGGAACTGGCGGCTCGTCTTGACTGGAACTTTGTGTTTGCCGCTCATCTCAATGGTGACAGCGCCCTGCGCCGCACGGTGATCAACCGCTGGCGCGAGCTCAGCCCGCGTGAGGCGATTGTCGCCGTGCAGGTGGTGGTGGCTGACGATCCGGCCACCGCCGCCGCGCTGGCGCAGCAGGTCGAGGTGTGGGGCGTCGAGCTGGAGAACGGCCAGCGGGTGACCGTCGGCAGTGAGGCTCAGGCCGTCGCCTTTGCCCGCCAGGCCGGCAGCCGGCCGACGCGCATTGCCCGCCGTGAATCTTCGCTGATTTCGGGCACCCCCGAACAGGTTAAAGCCCGGCTTGACGCGCTGCAGGCGGAAGATCAGCTGGATGAATTAATCATTGATACCCCTATTAGCGACGGGCCAGCGCGCCTGCACTCCCTGCGCCTGCTGGCGCAGGCTCACTACGGCAAGGAGGTGCTGAATGTCCTTTGAACAACAACTGATTAGCTGGCGGCGCGAGCTGCACCAGAACCCGGAGCTCTCCCTGCAGGAGGTGGCCACCACCGCGCGGATCCGCGACTGGCTGCAGAGCGGCGGGCTGACTCTGCTGCCCTACGATCTGAAAACCGGGCTGGTCACCGAAGTCGGCAGCGGCGACAAGGTGGTTGCCCTGCGGGCGGACATCGACGCGTTGCCCATCGAGGAGGCGACCAGTCTGTCCTATCGCTCGCAGAACCCCGGGGTGATGCATGCCTGCGGCCATGATATTCACACCAGCGTGATGCTGGGGGCGGCGCTGCTGCTGAAGGAGCGGGAAGCGGAACTCCCGGGGCGGGTGCGGATCCTGTTTCAGCCGGCGGAGGAAAATTTTGGCGGGGCGAAAACCCTGATCCGTGCCGGGGCGCTGGAGGACGTGTCGGCGATCTTTGGCATGCACAATGAGCCCGGCCTGCCGGTGGGCGAATTTGCCACCCGCGGCGGCGCGTTCTACGCCAACGTCGATCGCTTCGTCTTCAAAGTGACCGGGAAGGGGGCGCATGCCGCCCGCCCACATGAAGGAAAGGATGCGATCCTGCTGGCCAGCCAGCTGGTGACGGTGCTGCAGAGCGTGGCCAGCCGGGAAGTGAACACCCTCGACTCGGTGGTGCTCAGCGTGACGCGGATCCAGGGAGGCAATACCTGGAACGTGCTGCCGGAGAGCGTTGAGCTGGAAGGGACGCTGCGTACTCACAGCAGTGAAGTGCAGCAGCGGGTCAAGGCCCGGGTCAGCGAGATCGCGGCCGGTTTCGCTAGCGCCTTTGGCGCACAGATTGATGTCTTCTGGTATGCCGGCCCGACGGCCCTGGTCAATGACGCCCGCTGGGCCGACTTCGCCAGCGATGTGGCGGCCCAGGCCGGGTACCGTACCCATCACGCCGATCTGCATCTCGGTGGCGAAGATTTTGCGGTCTATCTTCAGCATATTCCCGGGGCGTTCGTCAGCATCGGCAGCGCCAGCGAATATGGTCTGCACCATCCGGCATTTAATCCGGACGAACGGCTTATTGCGCCCGCAGCGCACTATTTCGCCCAGCTGGCGGAGCAGGCATTACAACATATTTAATGGATGACAGGGGAAGGGGTAACTATGTCTGAAAATCGACAATTGCGTCTGGGAACGATATTACATGGCGCATCGGGAAATATGTCCGCCTGGCGTCATCCGGCGGCGCAGGCGGACGCCAGTATTAATTTTAACTTTGTCACGCAGACGGCGTTAAAAGCGGAAGAGGGGAAGCTGGATTTTATTTTTGTCGCCGACGGGTTATATATCAATGAAAAATCGATTCCCCATTTTTTAAATCGCTTCGAACCTTTAACGGTACTTTCCGCGCTGGCCGCGGTCACCCGGCGTCTGGGACTGGTGGGGACCTTATCCACTTCGTATAGCGAGCCGTTTACTACCGCCCGCCAGTTCGCCAGCCTCGACCATTTAAGCCAGGGACGGGCGGGGTGGAATGTCGTCACTTCGCCGCTGGAAGGGTCGGCGAAAAACTTCTCCCGGGCCCAGCATCCGGATCATGCGCTGCGCTATTGCATTGCCGATGAATATCTGCAGGTGGTGAAAGGCTTATGGGATTCGTGGGAAGAGGACGCCTTCGTGCGCAATAAAGAGAGCGGCCAGTTCTTTGACAAAAATAAACTGCATACGCTCGATCACCACGGCGATTTCTTTAAAGTTGCCGGCCCGCTGAACATTGCCCGCACGCCACAGGGACGGCCGATTATTTTCCAGGCCGGCGCGTCGGACGACGGCAAGAAATTAGCCGCACGCCACGCCGATGCCATTTTTACCCATCAGGAATCGCTGGCCGAGGCGCAGGCATTTTATCAGGATGTCAAAAGCCAACTCAGCGCATATCAGCGCACCCCGGACCAACTGCATATCTTCCAGGGCGTCAGCGTCATCGTCGGGGATGACGCTGAGGATGCGGAACGTCAGTACCAGACTACCGCGGCGCTGGTCTCCATCGAGGATGCGCTGAATTATCTGGGGCGGTATTTCGAACATCATGATTTTTCGCAGTATCCGCTTGATGAGCCGTTCCCGGATATTGGCGACCTCGGACAAAACAGCTTCCGCAGTACCACCGACGAGATTAAACGTCATGCGCGCGAGCGGGGATTAACCCTGCGCCAGGTGGCCCTGGAGGCAGCGAGCCCGCGTCCGCGCTTTACCGGCACCGCCAGCGATGTCGCCGATGGCCTGCAATTGTGGTTCGAACAGCACGCGGCGGACGGCTTCATTATTCAGGGCGGCACGCCGGAAACCTTCCCGCGCTTTGTGGATGAGGTGGTTCCGCTGTTACAGGCGCGCGGCCTGTTCCGTCGCGACTATCCGGGCACCACCCTGCGGGAAAGTCTGGGTCTGGCGCTACCTGCTAATCAATTCCAAAAATAATAAAAGAGAATCACGCTATGCAGAAAACAACACTCTTGCTGGCCGTCGCGTTGGCATTTAGCGCCTCGTCGTGGGCACAGGACGTCAAGATCAATGGCACCGGGGTGAGCCTGGAGGCCAACAAAACGCCGATTCACACCGCGAAAAATCCACAGGCCATTGCGCTGTTGCCGAAAGATCTGCATCTGGCGGTGCCGGGGAAATTCACCGTCGCGGTGGCAGCCCTGAACTCACCACCGCTGACGGTCTTCGCCGATGACAACAAAACCCTGCTCGGCAGCGAGACGGATATCGCCCGACTGGTGGCGGAGAGCCTCGGACTGGAAGTGAACGTGGTTCCTACTTCATGGGAAGACTGGCCGCTGGGGGTCACCTCCGGCAAATATGATGCCGCGATCAGCAATATTACCGTTACCAAAGAGCGCAAAGAGAAGTTCGATTTCGCCACCTACCGCAAAGATTCGCTGGGCTTCTACGTCAAAAGCACCAGTCCGCTGAGCAAAATTGACAAGGCGGAAGACATCGCCGGGCTGAAGATTATCGTCGGCTCCGGTACTAACCAGGAGGCGATCCTGCTGGCGTGGAATGCAGAGAACGTCAAGAAGGGGCTGAAGCCGTTTACCCCGGTCTACACCAAGGATGACGCCGCTCAGACGCTGGCCCTGCAGACCGGGCGCGCCGATGCCTACTTCGGCCCCAACGTGATAGGCGCGTGGAAGGCGGCGCTGACCGGCAAAACCAAACTGGTGGGCAGCGTCGACGGCGGCTGGCCGAAAGCGGCGCATATCGCGGTGACGCTGAAAAAAGACAGCGGGCTGGTGAATGCCGTCCAGGCGGCGCTGAACGGCGCTATCGCCAGCGGCGATTACGCCAAAGTGCTTAACCGCTGGGGCGAAGGGGTGGAGAGTATTCCGCAATCAGAAATCAACCCACCCGGACTGGGCGACTGACAGGAGGCGCGATGAGCGAAGCATTCCGCGATATTTCTCCGGACGCACCGGAGCTGCAGCCGATTATTAGCGGGCTGTTTGCCGAATATGCCGCCCGCTACGGCGACTATTTTTCCCGCGATGCGGAAGTGGAGTTGACTGAGTGGTATTTGCCGCCGCAGGGGCTGTTTATCGTCCTTGAGCGTGAGGGCGAAATTATCGCCACCGGCGCGTATAAACCGAAAGATCGCCACACCGCGGAGATCAAACGTATCTGGACGCACCGCCGTCTGCGCCAGCAGGGGCTGGCGGCGAAGGTGGTCCAGGAGCTGGAGCGGCGGGCGGTGCTGGCCGGGTACAGCCATATCTACCTGACTACCGGCTTCCGTCAACCGGAGGCGGTAAAGCTCTATCTCAGCCAGGGGTATGAGGCGCAGTTTGACCTCACGCGAGACCCGGAAGAGTACAGCCAGCCGCCCTATGATGGCCGACTGCGGTTCACTAAAGCGCTGGCGGTGAGCGCCTTCAGCCACAGCGCCTGAGGAGGCATGATGCATTCATCTGAAACAATAAAAGTGGTGCCGGCGCGCTATCCGCTGCGGGTGGTCGGGGCGCTGGTCGCCCTGCTGGTGCTGGCGGTGGTGATCCAGTCGGTGGCCTTTAACCCGCGCTGGGAGTGGGGCGTCTTCGCCCGCTGGTTCTTCGACCCGGTGATCCTCGAGGGGTTGGGACAAACCCTGCTCCTGACCCTGCTCGGCACGGTGCTGAGCGTGATCTTCGGCGGCCTGCTGGCGCTGGCCCGCTTATCCTCATCGTGGCTGCTCAGCAGCCTCGCCTGGGGCTATATCTGGCTGTTTCGCTCGCTGCCGCTGATTGTGGTGCTGATTATTCTGTACAACTTTTCTTATCTCTACGACACCCTGTCGCTGGGGATCCCCTTTACCGGCGTCACCTGGGCCAGCTATCAGACCATTAACGTGCTGGGGCAATTCTCCACGGCGGTGGTGGGCCTGACGCTGGTGCAGAGCGCCTATACCGCGGAGATCATTCGCGGCGGCTTTTTGGGGGTCGACCATGGGCAGTATGAAGCCGCCGCCGCGCTGGGGCTTCCCGCCTGGCGACGTACGCTGCGCATTATTTTGCCGCAGGCGCTGCGCACCATCCTGCCCTCCGGCTTCAATGAGATCATCAGTCTGGCCAAGGGAACGGCGATGGTGTACGTCCTGGCGATGCCGGAACTGTTCTACACCATCCAGATGATCTACAACCGTACCCAGGAGGTGATCCCGCTGTTGATGGTTGGCGCCGCCTGGTATCTGGCGATTACCAGCGTCCTCTCCGCCATTCAGTATCTGGTGGAACGCGCCCTGGCGCGCAGCGAGCGCCGCTCGGCGGTAAACAGCGCCCGCAGCAGCCGTCTGAATCAACCAGCACGTCAACCACAGCCGCAGGAGGCCGTTCATGCCCAGCTCTCATAATGGCCATATCTCTATCACTGGGGTCAGCAAATACTATGGCCGCCACAAGGCGCTGGACGATGTGTCGCTGGAGATCCCCCCGGGCACGGTGACGGTGATCCTCGGCCCTTCCGGCTCGGGCAAGTCCACGCTGCTGCGCACCATCAATCACCTCGAACGCGTCGATGAGGGATTTATTCAGATTGACGGCGACTATATCGGCTATCGCCGCAAAGGCGACAAGCTGTATGAGATGAAAGAGAAGGAGATCCTCCGCCAGCGGATCAACGTCGGCTACGTTTTCCAGAATTTTAACCTGTTTCCGCATCTGACGGTGCTGGAGAATCTGATAGAGGCGCCGATCGCCCACAAGCAGGTCACGCGCAAAGAGGCCATTGCCCGCGCCTATGAACTGCTGGACGTCGTCGGACTGCGCAATAAAGCCGACGCCTGGTCGCGGCATCTCTCCGGTGGCCAGCAGCAGCGTATCGCGATTGCCCGGGCGCTGGCACTGGACCCGCGGGTGATCCTGTTTGATGAGCCCACCTCGGCGCTGGATCCGGAGCTGGTGGGCGAGGTACTGGATGTGATCAAGAAGCTGGCGCGCTCCGGTACCACCCTGGTGGTGGTGACCCACGAGGTAGGCTTTGCCCGCGAGGTGGCCGACCAGGTGGTGTTTATGGTCGACGGCAGGATCGTCGAGCAGGGCAGCAGCGACGAGGTGCTCAACCATCCGCAGCATCCGCGTACGCGACAGTTTTTATCCAGGGTGCTGCCGTCATGAACAGAGCGATAGTGACCCTTGTGCTCAGCGCCCTCGCCATGGACGCTCATGCGGCGCTGGATCTGCGCGCCAATGAGCAGCCATTGCCGGTCACCCGCGACCCGCAGGCGATAGCGAAAATTCCGCCAGGCTATCGCTTCGTGGAGCCGGGGACGCTAACGGTGGCGATCTCGGCGCTCAATTCGCCGCCGCTGGCGCTGCTGGCCAGCGACAACCGCACGCGGATCGGCAGCGACCCGGATGTTGCCCGCCTGCTGGCCGGAAGTCTTGGCCTGAAACTCAGGCTGGTGCCCACCGCGTGGGAGGACTGGCCGCTGGGCATCGCCTCCGGCCGCTACGACGTGGCGCTGATCAATATCGCGGTGACCGAGAAGCGCAAAGAGAAGTTCGATTTTGCGACTTACCGGGTGGACTCCCTGGCCTTCTCGGTGAAATCCACCAGCGACATCGCCGCGGTAAACGGACCAGCTGACCTCGCCGGGCGCAAAGTGATCGTCGGGTCCGGCACCAATCAGGAACGGATCCTGCTGGGCTGGAACGACGACAACCGGGCAGCCGGGCGGCCGCTGGCCCAGCCGGTCTACCTGACCGATGATGCCTCCGGCAATCTCTATATCCAGTCCGGGCGAGCGGATATCTTTTTCGGCCCGCAGTCGGTGGCAGCCTATAAGGCCGCCCTTAACGGCCAGACCCGGGTGGTGGGCCTGGGGCCGAAAAAAGCGTGGGTGGCGACGACCACCAAAAAAGGCAACGGCCTGGTCTTTGCCCTGCAGGCAGCCCTCGACGGGGCGATTGCCCGCGGTGAATATCAGCAGGTGCTGGCGCGCTGGGGGGAGCAGGGCGAGGCGGTGGCGCAGTCGGTGGTCAACCCGCCGGGGATTACCTACTAAAAAACCGCTGTTTCGCCGGAGTACGACGCGAAACAGCGGAGGCGAATGCTCGCCAGGGTCTTCAATCAAACGGTGCGCGGAGTGAGCGTCAAGCGATCCAGCGGCCCAACGATAAACAGATAGGAGAACAGGCCCAGCACGCCCATGGAACCGACGTAGAGGATGGCGTAATCAAACGAGTGGGTGTTGGCGAGGATCACCCCGATGACCAGCGGTGTAATGATGCTCGCCAGGTTGCCGCACATATTGAACACGCCACCGGCAATACCGAGCATCTCTTTCGGCGAGGTGTCGCTCAGCACGCACCAGCCGAGGTTCCCGAAACCTTTGGCAAAGAACGCCAGACTCATGGCGGCGATCACCACCACTTCCGAAGAGGTGTAGTTGGCGACGACAATGACGCAGGAGAGCAGCATACCGCAGATCACCGGGAGCTTACGAGCGGTGGTCAGACTGTAACCGCGTTTCAGCAGCCAGTCCGAAAACACGCCGCCCAGCAGGCCGCCGATAAATCCGGCAATGGCCGGGATACTGGCGACAAAGCCGACCTTGAGGATTGACATGCCTTTAGCCTGGTAGAGGTAAGTCGGAAACCAGGTGAGGAAGAACCAGGTAATCGATGTGACGCAGAACTGGCCGATATAAACCCCGATCATCATGCGATTGACGCAGACGCTTTTAATCTGCGCGAGAGTTAATTTTTGCGGCGTTTTTTGGCTACCTAATTCCGGTACGCCGCCGCCTTCACGAATATAATTGAGCTCCTGCGGGTTAATTTTAGGGTGATGTGAAGGATCCTTAACTTTTACCAGCCAGAATATTCCCAGCACCACCCCGATAGCACCAATATAATAAAAGACATAGTGCCAGCTTAAATTATGCAGAATGATGGTCATCAGCGGCGTAATAATGCCCAGCGAAATATACTGCGCGGCCTGATAGACCGAGGTGACAAATCCACGCTCTTTATTGGGGAACCACTGGACGCTCAGGCGACTGTTGGCCGGAAAAGCGGGCGCTTCAATGGCGCCCATCATCAGACGCAGGATCACCAGCACCACCAGCGGACTGGCAAACAAATAAATAGTGCCCTGAAACATAGTGACGACCGACCAGCCAATCAGCGCGCAGCCGTAGACCAACCGCGAACCATATTTATCCAGCAGCCAGCCACCGGGGATTTGCATAATGACGTAGGAAATACCAAACACCGAAAAGGCCAGGCCCATTGCTTCAGGATCAAAACCTAACTCTTTACTCATCATCGGCGCGACAACGGACAGGGTGGCCCGGTCAGCATAATTAAATACGGTCGCGAGAAATAAAAAAACTAATATACCGTAACGCACGTTGCTGCGTTTTATTTGCTGTTGCATGTTATTCAACTCCTTTGCAGGGTTGTGAAGACACGTCATCTTTCATACTGCCTTAATGCTTGCCTGAATGATTTCGTGTATTGCGAGTACAGCGGGTCAGCGATTATTTCCGGTGGCGCTGCGCTTACCGGGGCTACGGGTTCTCAGTGGTCTGCGGACCGGTAGCCCGGATAAGGCGTGGACGCCGTCATCCGGGAAAAGTCATTACGGGCGTGTTCCAAACTCGCAGCTTTGCTGGGTCCAGCGGCGGGCCTGCTCGCTGAGGGTGAAGCCCAGACCATGGCGTTCGGAAACCCACATCCGGCCATCGCGCAGTTCTAACTGCTCGTTAAACAGCGGGTTCAGCCACTCGAAGTGCTCCAGCCACGGTTCCAGCGGGTAGGCGGCGGCGAGATGCAGGTGCACCTCCATCGCAAAGTGCGGGGCCAGTTTGCGACCGTGCTTCGCGGCCAGATCCATTATTTTCAGGAACGGGGAGATCCCACCGACGCGCGGGGCATCCGGTTGCACGAAGTCGCTGGCGTTGCCGAGGATCAACTGCTCATGTTCGCGGAAGCTGGTCAGCATCTCGCCGGTGGCAATCGGCGTATCCAGCGCGGCGGCCAGCTGCGCGTGGCCTTCGACGTCATAGGCATCCAGCGGCTCCTCAATCCAGATCAGATTGAACGGCTCCATTTTGCGCCCCATGCGGATGGCGGTTTCGCGATCCCACTGCTGGTTGGCATCGACCATCAGCGGGAAGTCATCACCCAGCACTTCGCGCACCGCCGTCAGACGACGGATATCCTCGGCAGTATTAGGCTGACCGACTTTTAGTTTAATCCCGCCGATGCCGTTTTCACGGGAGATAGCCACGTTTTTCAACACCTGATCCAGGGGGGTATGCAGGAAGCCGCCGGAAGTGTTGTAGCACTGCACGGAATCACGATGTGAACCCAGCAGTTTGGCCAGCGGTAGACCGGCGCGTTTGGCTTTCATATCCCACAGGGCAATATCGATAGGGGAGATAGCTTGTACCGCCATGCCGCTACGGCCGACGGAAGCCCCGGCCCACAACAGTTTGGTGTAGATCTTGTCGATGTCGTTTGGATCTTCGCCAAGCAGATTATCGGCTATCTCTTTGGCGTGAGCGTAAATGCCCTGGCCGCCCGCACGTTTTGAGTAGCTAAAGCCAACGCCGGTGAATCCATCCCGGGAATGAATTTCCGCGATGATAATCGCCACTTCGGTCAGCGGTTTTTGGCGACCGGTCAGCACTTTGGCATCGCTGACGGGAGTGGCCAGCGGCAGAAAAGCCAGCGACAGCCTGACGTGGTCAATGCGGTCACCGGTTTCAGCGGCGGTTTTGACGCCGGTGGTTTTGGCGTAGGTTACGGACTCGGAATTGGCGCTTGAGGTCATAGTGGTGTCCTTTTCGATAATAAAATGATTGCGCTATCATTTGTAATGGTGAAATGCTTTTGACGCTATGGTAGTGGTTTTAATTTGTACAAACGATCACAATTGGCCGTTATAAAGGCGAAAAATTTGCTGTGCAGGTCACGATCCAAAACAGTTTGTGAAAAGTGACAAGTTATAATGATAGCGATAACATTTTCTATTGCAGGTCGTTGATTCTGTTAGGGGAGACGCGGCGGTCGCTGGCAATTACGTGGGGCATCATCAATAATGCCCACAGGAAACGACTTAACACAGGGGCTTAGCCGTGAAAAGCAAAAAACCGACGCGGGCGCCGACGCTGGAGGATGTGGCTCGCAGCGCCGGGTTGTCGCCGATGACGGTCAGTCGG
Source organism: Klebsiella sp. D-Nf1 (assembly GCF_002810515.1). Classification (NCBI taxonomy): domain Bacteria; kingdom Pseudomonadati; phylum Pseudomonadota; class Gammaproteobacteria; order Enterobacterales; family Enterobacteriaceae; genus Klebsiella; species Klebsiella sp. D-Nf1. The sequence goes on along the minus strand of NZ_PIOK01000001.1, from coordinate 1,285,672 downwards.
GCGTTGAATACGCCCCAGCTGGTCAGGCCAAAAACGGTAGAGAAAGTGATGCAGGCGGTGCAGGCGACGGGCTATATCCCCAATGCGCTGGCCGGCGGCCTCGCCTCCAGGCGCAGCAAACTGGTGGCGGTCGTGGTACCGCAAATCAATAACAATATGTTTGTCGATACCATCCAGGCGCTGAGCGATACCCTGGCGGCGCGCGGCTACCATATGCTGCTGTGCGTGGCGGGCTATGACCGGCAGACCGAAGCCGAGCTGGTCTCCACCTTGCTTTCGCGGCGCCCGGATGGCGTGGTGTTAACCGGCATCCAGCATGCACCGCTGTTAAAGAAAACGATTCTTAACGCCGCCACGCCGGTGGTGGAAATCTGGGATCTCACCCCGACGCCGCTGGATATGCTGGTCGGTTTTTCCCATGAAAAAGTGGGCGAAACCATTGGCGAGTACGTGCTGGAGAAAGGCTACCAGCGACCAGGCCTGCTGTGGGCGGGCGATGCGCGCGCGATGTTGCGTAAGCAGGGGCTCTGTGCCCGACTGGCTAAAAAAGGGCTGGACGATGCGCCTCAGGTTGAAGCGCCGCTCCCGGCGTCGCTGGCGCTGGGGCGGCGCGGTCTGGCGGAGCTGCTCGCCGCCGGCGAGTTTGATGTGATCATCTGCAGCTCAGACACCCTCGCCCAGGGGGCGATTATGGAAGCCGAAAGCCGGGGGCTACGCGTACCGCAGGATCTGGCGGTGATCGGTTTTGGCGATCTGGATTTCGCCGCCAGCAATCGTCCGGCTATCACTACCGTCAGCGTCGACCGTCATGCTATCGGTGAACGGGCCGCTACGCTGCTGGCTGACCGCATCGAAGGGGGAGAAGAAAGCGGGGTGATTATCGATATCGGCTTTCAGCTGGTGGCACGAGAATCGGCGTAGGCCTGCCTTTTCAGGGCGTGGTGTGCCGGGTGGGTGAGCGGCGAATTTCTGCCTACACTTAGGCTTTACCCTGGAGGCAGACCATGATAACCGTTTATGGCGTGCCGGGGTGGGGCTCGACGATTAGCGAGCTGATGCTCTCCCTGGCCGATATTCCCTACGAGGTGGTTGACGTGGAGGGCTTTGACCAGCCCGGTCCGGCGCGCGAGCGTCTGCGGCAGATTAACCCGCTGTGCCAGGTGCCTACCCTGCAGCTGGCCGACGGGAGCATCATGACCGAAACCGCCGCCATCGCGCTGATGATCCTCGACCAGCGTCCCGATCTGGCCCCCGCGCCAGGGACACCGCAGCGTCAGCAGTTCCAGCGTCTGCTGGTCTGGCTGGTGGCCAACGTCTATCCTACCTTTACTTATGCCGATTACCCGGAACGCTGGGCGCCCGCCGCCGCGGAGCAACTGGTGGAGAATTGTCGCCAGTACCGGAAAAATCTCTATCTCTGGTTTGAGCAACAGCTGGCCGCCGGGCCGTGGGCGCTGGGCGCGTCGGTAACGTTGCTGGATTGCTATATCGCGGCGATGTACAGCTGGGGGCCGCGACAGGCGTGGTTTGACGACCACGCGCCAAAATTCGCCGCCATCGCCCGGGCGGTCTGTCAGCGACCGGAGCTGGCTGCGGCGCTACGCCGTAACAAGCTGATTTAACGCACGAGATGCCAACCAGAACGGCCATTCTGTGGTAGCGTTATGGTTCTGACCACAAGGAGTCTTTGCTATGCCGCATGTTGATATTAAATGCTTTCCCCGTGAACTGACTGACGAACAAAAAACCGCGCTGGCCGCCGACATCACTGAGGTGCTGATCCGCCATCTGAACAGCAAAGAGAGCGCCGTCAGCGTCGCGCTCACTCAGGTTGAGCCGGACGCGTGGCAGGCGGTGTGGGACAGTGAGATCGCCCCGCAGATGGCGCAGTTAATTAAGAAGCCGGGTTATAGCATGTAGTTGCCACTGGCGGGCATGATGTCCGCCAGTGACGATCGGTCAGAACCAAATCTCAGTCTGCACGCCGAAGTTCCATGTCCCGCCGGCGGTAAAGCCTTTACTGCCGAAATCATCGTTGATCGCATAACGATCCAGGTCTTTATCCCAGTTCATCCACGTGACAAAGAAACGTATCTCCGGCCGCGCTTTGATATCAAACACATCGCCCACTTTAAAGGTGGGGGCGAAGGTCAGCTTGTAGAAATCACCGCGGACCGCCTGATACTGATAAACGTTGTCATTATAGCGATAGCTGCGCCCGTTCGGATTGAGATCCATATACTGCCACGAGGCCTCATACAGCAGGGCGAAGTGAGCGGAGATCCCTTGCGATACCCGCAGGTTAAACGTCGCCCAGTCGTAGCGGTCGCCGTCGCGATAGCGGTCTTCGCTGTGCTGGGCTATCACCGACGGCGCCAGCTGCCAGTTTTTCCCCAGCGGCAGGATCCCGTACGACGCAAAGCGCAGGGAGGCCGCGTTCTCGGTCAGGTCGCCATCGCTCCCCGGCTGACGCGCTTCGGCGCCCAGCCCGACGCCGTACTGCAGGGCGCTTTCCGACACCCCTGGCGCCAGGCCGTAGAACTGCTGTTTGTCGTGCAGGGCCAGCATCGCGTAGTAGCCGTTTTTGGCGGTGTTATCGCTGCGCAGGGCATAGCTTCCGGTGGTCGAGGTATTATCTTTCAGGTCATCGTTACCCTGGGCGGTCATCACCGTGGTCATCAGCTGCCAGTTGCCGTAAAAATGGTTGGCGGTGAACAGCAGATTCTGAATGTCATTATCCGCGTAATTATCGCTGCCAAGGTCGCCGAAGTTACGCGCATATACCGAATAATCGCCGCGCAGGCCGCTTCCCCAGTCGACATCATTGATCCCGCCGCCGGTGCCACCGAGGAACATGATGTCGCTATCGGTAAAGTGGATATCGAAGTTATCCCGATCAAAGCGTTTGCCAGCCCAAATCGAGGCGCGTTTTAACGGTCCGGTGAACTCGGCGAAGTCGCCCATTTCGACGTACAGCTGACGAATGTTCAGATGGTGGCTGTCGTTGTCCTGAACCCACGGATCCGGGTTGGTGGCCCCGTCGGCGAGCATGGTCTTAAAGCGCGCCCATGAGCCATCGTTGAAGGTAAGCTTTTTGCCAAAGCTCAGCTCAGCGTAATTATCTTTTTCGTTGCCGAGACGACCGACGTGGGCATCGCCGTTGAGCGAACTGGCCGGGGAGATGCCTGGCCCGCCGCGGGCGCCTTTGCCGTGGCTGTTGACTAACATTCCGGAACGGGCGTAGGCGTTAAAGGTAAAGCCATCGTCCGGGGCGCGCTTCGCCAGCTGCTCGCTCAGTTGCTGATTGGTAGCCTGCTGTTTTTGTTCGCGAGCCGTGGTCTGTTGGCTGAGCGCCTGCACCTGCTGCTCCGCCGCCGCCGCGCGCTGTTCGGCGGCGGCAGTTTGCTGTTCTGCCCGCTGCGCGCGGCGGCTGGCTTCGCTGGCCTGCTGTTCGGCGAGATTGAGGCGCGCTTCAAGTTGCGCCAGCCGTTGTTCGACGCTCAACCCGGCGGCGCTGGTGAGTGGAAAAAGGGCGCAGCAAACCGCTGCGCTAATCACAGAGATACGCATAAAAGTCCTTAATTTATCCAGAGGTTAAATCAGCGGGGCGCCTTACATGGCGGGGGATTCTCCGGTGGTCGGGGTCGGGGCTGGCGAGGCGCCGCGTCCGGCATCGAGGTCGGCACGGATCTGCTCATAGTGATCGTCGAGGCGGTAGAAGCGGCCCATCCACAGCATCGAGGCGAGGATCAACAGCGCCGGAATGTACAGATAGCAGGCCTTGATGGCCAACAGGGCGCTGTCGCTTTGCGCCTGGTTGGCGATATAGCCGCCGGAGGAGAGCAGTGCCCCGGTGATCGCCCCGGCGCCGGCCATCGCCACCTTGCCGAGAAAGCCGTTTATCGAGGTCAGGATCCCAGCGGTATTAATGCCGGTTTTCCACACGCCGTAATCCACCGGGTCGGCCTGCATCGAGAAATAGATAGCCGTGCGCTGACCGGCGCCAAGGGAGAGGATCACCGCCCCGACGATCAGCCCCAGCGCGTAGGTGCCAGAGAGCATCATCATCCCCATCCCGAGCAGATTGATCGCGCTGGCGACCAGATAGACATGACGTTTTTTCATGCGCCGGGCCAGCAGCGGGACGGTGAGGGTGCCGAGCAGGGGAACGAAGGTGGAGATCCCGGCGATAACCGCCGTCAGCTCGGTATTCCCGACGTAATAGTGGAAGAAGTACACCAGCGCTCCGGTCTGAAAGAAAAATGCCCCCCACATCAGAAAGATATTGCTGGCGAAGATCCACCACGGACGATTGGCGCGCAGGCTAATCCAGGCGCGTTTCAAGGTCATGGGCTCCCCGGTGAGGGTGATCTTTTCTTCGACGTTGCGAAAGCTCACCAGCAGGAAAAAGGCCGCCAGTACGCCAAAAATCACTGCGGTATAGAGGAACCCTTGCTGCTGGTCGCCTTTGCCCAGCATGCCGACCAGCGGCAGGGTGGCCACGGCGACGATGGTGGCCCCGAGAGATCCCAGCAGAATACGTACCGCCGACAGCGTGGTGCGCTCTGCGGAATCACTGGTTAAAAACGGCAGCATGGCGCAGAACGGAATGTTCACCAGGGTGTAGAGGAACGACAGACACAGATAGGTGATAAAGGCGTACAGCAGTTTGCCGGTGGTGCCGAAATCCGGCACATAGAAGGCCAGAATACACAGCAGACCAAAAGGCAGGGCGCCCATCAGCAGCCACGGACGGCAGCGCCCCCAGCGGGTGGCGGTATTGTCGATCACCAGCCCCATCAGCACGTCGGCCACGCCATCCACCAGCCGGGTGACCAGGAACATCAGCCCGACGTAATAGGCCGGGAGGCCCATCACGTCGGTGTAAAAGAACATCAGATACAGAGAGAGCATCTGCCACACAAGGTTGCAGGAGAGATCGGCAATGCCATAGCCAAGGCGCTGCCGCCACAGGGTAAACGTTGTTTCTGCCATAAATCACTCGCTTATCGTTGTTGTTAAAGTCCGTACTGGCGAATAAACCAGGCCGGGGTACAGCTCCACGCATGGCAGTAACTGTTGATGAGCTTACTGCCATACGGGGAAAAGTCAGGATGCTGTGGGTCGAAAATTTCCCAGAAGGTGTCGGCGCCGTAGTCAACCATCGCCCCCCAGTAGGCCTTGATCTCCGCTACCGCCTCCTCGCGCAGGCCGCACTGCAGCAGGGCGACAATGTGATGATGGCGCAGGTACGGGGTATTCATGGCAATGGTGGGCGGCTGTTGCTGCAGGCGGCGCATCAGCGCTTGCCGCTGCCCGGCGGTGCCAACCTCCGCCAGCACCAGCCAGATCTGCGATGCCCATGAGACCTGGCGCGCGGCGCCGCTGATAAACACCTGCCGCTCGCTGTCCCACAGGTGCTGCTGAGCGGCCTCTTTCAGCTGCGCCAGTGTGGCGGTGTCGTCGGGCACCCGCTGTGGCTCAATACGCTGCGCCAGCCAGATGGCGCGCTGCAGGCAGTAGATAAGCACCCCCTGCGCCGCCGCCTGTTTATTCAGATCCGCCTGCCAGTCGATAAACACCCACCAGTCATCGCTGTCGCGCACCAGGCCGCGGGTATCGCAACGGGTCAGCGCCAGCTCGATTTGCCGTCGCGCCGTGGGCCACAGTTCACGGGCGGTTTCCATGTCGCCAGTGCTTTGCAGGTAGTGATAGAGTACGTCGACAAAAAATAATGAGTAATCAAAGAGAAAGGTGTCATCGGCGCGCACGTCAGGCTGGACAAAGACATTGGCGGAGACCATGCCATCTTCCCGGGTATGGCCGGCAAACAGGTACAGGCAGCGGCGGACCAGATCGTGGTGGCCGAAGGTCACGTCATTGACCAGCGCCTGCAGGCGCAGGTCGCCGAGCCACAGCCGACGGTCGCGTTTCGGCCCATCCTCAAACACCTCCTGCATGCAGTTTTGCAGGGTGCGAACCGCGACGTCATCAATGGCTTTCAGCTGCGGATCGGCGATGACCGCCGGCTGCGGACTGCCGGCAGAGGTAACGGTTTCCAGGGCTATCTCATCGAACTGCAGACGAAACTTGCGCGACAGCGCTTTGACCTCCACCTTCAGGTAGCGCAGGCAGTAGCGACGCGGCAGGTCAACCCGAGCGGGCAGGACGTCGAGCCACAGATCCTGTTGCTGCAACCAGCTGCTGCTCAGCCACCCCTGGTACTCGCTGAACGGCTCGCAGACTTCGCTCAGCGTTTCGCCGAAGGTGAAGTGCAGATGCGCCGGGGCATCCGGCGGGCTGCCGACGCTGCGGCAGCTGAACTGCAGGTAGCCAACAAAATGGCTGCCAAAGTCAATAATGATGCTGTCGCCGACGCTGAGCGGTTGCTGATAAAACTGCTCCGGGGTGCAGACGACATGCCCCCGCCAGCCGGTCAGCGCCTCGGGATCGGGTTCAGCCCTGACGATGGCCTGTGGCGCCTGGCGTTGACGATGCAGCGCGGGCGTCAGAGCGGCCGCACGCTGTAATAAATGCGGATGGCGGGTCATCGCCACACTGGAATTGTATTGAATTGCCTGTGACATACTGCGTCCTCTCTATTAGGTTAGGCGCAGCATAGGCCGTCGTCTGGCGGCGCCACCACTCTGGCAATGCCAAACCGTCAGTGAAAATGGCAGGAATAATGAGGTGGGGGCGCTGGCGATCACAAATCCGCACATCGGGCGAGTGACGAAGGCCGGAATAGATTATCGTGCCCCTGCGCACCAGGCTGTTCAGGATTTGCTGTAATGATGACACTGACCGTTGAGTATTATTTCACCCATCCCCAGGATAAGCTCGGCATGTACGCCAGCGACCCGGAAGATAATAGCCAGGAGCATGGCCACGAGTTTGCCGAGCTGGTGATCGTCGAGGAGGGGCATGGATTACACGTTATTAATGGCCGCCCGCTGTATATCCAGCAGGGCGATGTATTTTACGTCCAGCCGGGCGATGTCCACTATTATGATGAGCTGGGGACACTGAAGCTGATTAATGTCTTAATTAATCCGGCGGTGGCCTTTCGCTATTTACAGCAGGTGGAGGAATTGCTGCAGCAATTATCGGCGCAGCGCGCCGCCTGCTATGGCTGGCTGGCGCCGGAGACCCGCAGCTATTGTCGGGAACTGGTGGAAAAGATATTTTCCCCGGCGCTGAGGGCGGCGGATAATACCCCGCTACGGGAGTCTCTCTTTTTCCATCTGGTGACCACCATTCTCACAGCCGAGTCGGAAGCCGAATATAGCAGCACCCGCTATAAACTCCATAAATTACTCACCTGGCTGCAGGAGCACTGTTTCGAAGAACATAACTGGCAGCAGCTGGCGGAGCAATTTCATCTCACCACCCGCACGGCGTTTCGTCATATTAAAGAGGCTACCGGCTTAACGCCGGATAATTATCTGAAACGTCTGCGACTGGTCTCCGCGCGGGTCAAATTACGTGAAACGGAGATGTCCATTACCGAAGTGGCTTATCTGTGCGGCTTCGCCAACAGCAACCACTTTACCACCCTGTATAAAAAAGTGTTTGGCCTGACCCCCAGCGCCGATCGCCGCCGCCCTCCGGGTTGAAAAGGGGGGGGGGGGCCGCAGGCCGGGCAGGGGAAAACCTGCCGCCTGCGGCAAGTCACGCTTATTCGTCGAGGGAGTTTGCCCGCACATGACGACCGCTGGCGACAAAATTGCCGGTGCCAAGATGATGCAGGGTATTGAGCTTATCGTCGTCGAACTGCCAGCGTCCGGTGACGAACGCGCGCTCATCGGCGGCGGCAGACACCACCTCCCCAAACAGGGTGTCGTACTGGGTCTGGGCCGCCGTCGCCGGCAGCAGTCGGCACTCCATCCATGCCAGACACTTCTCCTCGATCAGCGGCAGCCCCAGCTCCGGACCGGTCACCACCGGGATCCCCCAGGCATTGAATTTGTCCTCATCGCGGCCGCTGACGCTGCCGACGGCGTAGGTCCAGCTGGCGGCGGCGACGCCGGGAACCACAATGCCGAAGGTGCCGTTGCGCTCGATGATCTCCCGCGTCCAGGTGCTTTTATCCACCACAATAGCCACCCGCGGCGGGGCGAATTCCACCGGCATTGACCAGGCGGCGGCCATGACGTTGCGCCGGTCGGACGGCGCATCGTAGCTGGTGATCAAAATGGTCGGGCCGTGGTTGAGCAGGCGGCTGGCATACTGCAGTTCAACGTGGCGAAAGCGGCTCATAGGCGTTCCTTGAATAATGGGTCGGTTGGCAGGTAACACGTTAAGCCGCAATGAAAATGTAATCAATACGTCATCTCGTCTGACTATAGTCGCCAGCACTAAGTCCCAAAGAGGATCACAATATGTTGGCTCCCCTGATGTTATCCCAGGTGAGCGTGCCCCGTCGGATGTCGGCCGCCGGGCAGGTCTCGCTGTCCCGAAAGGGAGGGCGATGATGCGCACGCTGACCCCTATCACCCTGCAGGAGGTCTCTTTTGCCTTCGCAGAGACTCCCGTTCTTGACCGTTTCTCGTTGCATATCGAACCCGGCCGCATCGTGGCGCTACTGGGGCCGTCCGGCTGCGGCAAAAGCACTTTGCTGCGTCTGCTGGCCGGGCTGAGCGTGCCGGCCAGCGGCGAAATCCGCTTTGGCGACAGGCTGGTCGCCCGCGCAGGATGGGGGTTGCCCCCGGAGCAGCGCGATATCGGCATGGTTTTTCAGGATTACGCCCTCTGGCCGCATATGAGCGTGGCGCAGAACGTCGCCTTTCCGCTGCGCATGCGCGGTGTCTCCCGTAGCGAACGCGAGCGCCGGGTCAGCGAGGCGCTGGCGCGGGTAGGCCTCAACGGTTTCGCCGAACGTAAACCCTCTGGTCTTTCTGGCGGTCAGCAGCAGCGGGTGGCGCTGGCGCGGGCGATCGTCGCCGCGCCGCGGGTGCTGCTGTTTGATGAACCGCTCTCCAACCTGGACAGTGAACTGCGCGAATCGCTGTGTGGCGAAATGAGCCGCCTGCTGCGACAGCTCGGCATCACCGCCGTGTATGTCACCCATGACCGACGTGAAGCCGAGCTGTTAGCCGACCAGATTGTCTATTTATCCGCGGGCCGCGTGGCCGCTGTCCGCGCCGTTACGCCAACCTCAGGGGAAGTTGCATGAACACCGTTATGACCGTTAAGAAAGGAGTGGTACTCGCGATGGCTCTTTCCGCCATGATGCTCTCCAGCGCCCATGCGCTGACCGTATACACCGCCGGCCCTGGCTCGCTGGCGAAAAGCCTGGCCAGCGGTTTTGAACAACAGACCGGGGTGAAGGTGACGGTTTTCCAGGCCACCACCGGCAAAGTGATGGCCCGACTGGAGGCCGAGCAGGCCAACCCGCAGGCGGATGTGCTGATCTCCGCCTCGTGGGATACCGCCGAAGATCTGCACCAGCGGGGCTGGTTGCTGCCTTTTGCGAGCGCCAATGCCGACCAGGTACCGGCGAACCTGAAATCGGCGGACTATATCGCCCAGGGTGTCTCCGCCCTGGGCATTGTCTGGAACAGTAAAAGCGGTACCCCGGAACCGAAAGAGTGGCGGGATCTCACCCAGCCGGCGTTTAAAGACAAGGTGACAACCCCCGACCCGGCGCTCTCCGGCGCGTCGCTGGATTTGCTGATCGGGCTGCAAAACAGTATGGGCGACCAGGCCTGGCAACTGTTTGACGATCTGAAAAAGAACGGCATGGTGGTCAGCGGACCCAACGCCCAGGCGGTGACGCCGGTGATGCAGGGGGCGAAAGCGGCGGTATTTGGCGCGGTGGATTATGTCTCCTACGGCAATATTCAGCAGGGCGAGTCGCTGAAGGTGATCTTCCCGGCCAGCGGAACGGTGATTGCCCCGCGCCCGATGATGATCCTCAAAACCAGCCAGCATGCCGACGATGCTAAAGCCTTTATCGATTATGTTCTGTCGCCGGAAGGTCAGGCGAGAGTTGCCGATGCCTGGCTGATGCCCGCCCGCCGCGACGTGGCGGCCAAACGTCCGTTACTGGACGCGCTGAAGGTGCTGCCCACCACCAGCGAAGGCAGCAGCGAACGGGGCGCCGTGCTCGCCCGCTTCAGTCAGCTGTACGCGCAGTAATTGCTCCTGTTCCTCCGGCGCTGGCCGCCGGGGGGACCCCTCAGCTTCAGGAACCGGTTGTGAAACAAACATTCCTTTCCGGCGCGACCCTCGCCGCCCTGGTGATGCTGGTCGCGTTACCGTTAGTGTTTATTCTGCTGCAGGCGATTTTTCCCCATTTTAGCGCCGGTTCGCTCGGGGACGCCTTTGGCGGCGTCTCGGCGCTGCTGGCCGATCCCCAGTTGCCGGCGATGCTCGGCGGTACGCTGTGGATCGCCGCCGGCGTGGCGCTGGTCAGCGTAATGATTGGCCTGCCGCTCGGCATCCTGCGCGGTATGTTTTCGCTGCCGCTGCCCCGGCTGTGGGATCTCCTGTTTTTGATCCCCTTTCTGACGCCGCCCTATATCTCGGCGCTCTCCTGGATGCTGGCCCTGCAAAGCCAGGGTTATCTGCAGCAGCTGACCGGTTGGCAATTGAACGATCTGCTGTTCAGCCGCAGCGGGATCGTGCTGGTGATGACCTTTAATATTTTCCCGGTGGTGTACTTTGCCGTCTCCCGCAGCCTGCTGGCGAGCGGGACCCGGCTGGCGGTGGTCGCCCGCGTCCATGGCGCCAGCGCCTGGCGCGCCTTCTGGCACGTGACGCTGCCGATGCTCTCCCCGGCGCTGGCGGCGGGCACGCTGCTGGCGTTTACCCTCGCTATCGAGGAGTTTGGTGTACCGGCGGCGCTGGGCAGCCGGGCGGGAGTGGTGATGCTGACGGTCGGTATTGAGAAAAAGCTGGCCGACTGGCCGGTGGACCTTACCGGCGCCGCGCTGCTGTCGCTGCTGCTGATGGCGGTGGCGTTGTTCGCCTGGTGGCTGCAAAGGCGGCTGGTGGGGGAGAAAGAGGTCACCAGCGTCACCGGCAAGCCGGGAGAAAACCGCGGGGCATCGCTGGGCTGGATGACGCTGCCCGCCGTGCTGGCGATGGCGGCCGTCGGCGGCCTGGCGGTCGGCGTCCCTGCCGCCTCGATGATGCTCACCAGCGTGATGGGCACGCTCTCAGGGGGCGTGAGTGTTGAGAATGTCACGCTGCGTCACTTCGCGGCGCTGTTTGACCAGCAGGGGGATGCCCTGTCGGCCCTCGGCACCAGCCTGTCGCTGGCCCTGGGCTCGGCGCTGATCGTCGGCGTGCTGGGCCTGCTGGCCGCCTGGCTGGTGATGGTGCAGAAGATTAAAGGGCGCGGGATGGTGGACGCGCTGTCGCTGATGCCGGCGGCGCTGCCGGGCGTGGTGGTGGGAGTCGGTTTGATCCTGCTGTGGAATCAGCCTTTCTGGCCGCGCTCGCCCTATAACACGCTGTGGATGTTGCTGCTCTCCTATTGCTGCCTGCTGTTGCCCTGGCCGGTGCGCTATGTCGGCAGCGCGCTGCGCCAGCTGGGCCCCAATCTTGAGTCCGCCGCCCGGGTGCACGGGGCGTCGCCACTCCAGGCACTGCGGTTGATTGTCCTGCCGCTGGTCTTTCCGGCGCTGCTGGCGGCGATGCTGATGGTGTTCGCGGTGGCCTCCCGGGAGCTGGTGACCTCGCTGCTGCTCTCTCCAGCCGGTACGCAAACCGTGGCGGTGTTTATCTGGCGCCAGTTCGAACAGGGTTCCGTCGGTCAGGGCATGGCGATGGCCAGCCTGACGTTGTTGACCGGTCTGGTCCTGATGCTGACGGCGCTGGCGCTGATGCAGCGCAGCACGCGCGGTTAACGACAAGCGCACAAAAAAGACGGTCGGCGCGGAAAAATAGGCTATAAATGTCGGACACCTACAGCTGGAGGCCTTGATGAGTCCCTTTTTACGCGCCTATTTTTCCCGTCTGGGCTGGACGGGTGAGCCTGATGTATCCATTGATACCCTACGGGAACTGCATCTGCAGCATAACAGCGCCATCCCCTTTGAAAACCTCGACGTCCTGCTGCCGCGTGAGATCCACCTTGACGATCGGGCGCTGGAAGAGAAGCTGATCGCCGCCCGCCGCGGGGGGTATTGTTTTGAACAAAATGGTCTCCTTGAGCGCGCGCTGCGCGAGATAGGCTTTAACGTCCGCAGCCTGCTGGGCCGCGTGGTGCTGGCCAATCCGCCGCAGATGCCGCCGCGTACTCACCGTTCATTGCTGGTGGAAGTGGCGGGCGAGCGCTGGATCGCCGACGTCGGCTTCGGCGGCCAGACATTGACCGCGCCGATCAAACTGCTGGCCGATATCCCGCAGCAAACGCCGCACGGTAGCTATCGTCTGGTGCATGAGGGCGATGAGTGGACGCTGCAGTTCAACCATCACGAACACTGGCAGTCGATGTACCATTTCGATTTAGGCCGCCAGTATGCGTCTGATTATGTGATGGGTAACTTCTGGTCGGCGCACTGGCCGCAGTCCCACTTCCGTCACCATCTGCTGATGTGCCGTCATCTGCCGGACGGCGGCAAAATGACCCTTACCAATTTCCACTTTACCCACTGGGAGAATAACCACGTGGTGGAGAAGATCGATTTTGCCGATGTCTCCGCGCTGTATGAAGCGCTGCAGACCCGCTTCGGGCTGGGCGTGGACGATCCTAAACATGGCTTTAGTGAAGCGGCGCTGGCGGCGGTAATGGCGGCGTTCGATACCCATCCGGAAGCCGGGAAGTAAATCATTCCCGGAAAGAAGATGCTTTGTTGAGCATCTTCGCCTCTGCCAGACAAGGCATTTCTGTTTTTGACATTTAGTCTGACGGTCGCGAGGGCGTTGAAAAGACAAGCGCGGGAGCCTGTTTCCGCGGCTTATATTTGCAAAGGGGATAGTTAGAACAAGAGCGGAACTCACCGTAGGGCCCGCTGCGCTGAACAATAACACCTTGCCCGCAGGCGGGGCAGCGCTCCTCGGCGATCGCTTGGCCATGGATGTCGGTAATGGAAACGACGCCGTCGTCGCACAGTTCATGTAGAAAACGAGAGTGCTTCCCCTTCACGGTAAAAAGTGTGACCCGACGTCTGGCGCGGGTGAGCGCCACATAAAACAACCGCCGCTCTTCACTGTCAGGAAAGTTATCGCCCTCCGGCATCGCCAGCTTCAGTACCGGATCATCACCGCGCGTACTCGGAAAACTGCGCCCCTTTAGCTGGGTTAGCATCTCCGGCAAAATAACATAATCCGCCTCACTGCCTTTGGCGCGATGGATGGTCAAAAAGGACACGTCCAGCCAGGTGTTATAGCGATGTTCGCGACCGGGCAAGTACTGCCGGTCGGCATTATAACGACCGAGGATATACACCGAGATGCGTCCATTCCGCCCGGGCGGGATCACACCTGCTGCGATGTCGTTGGCCAGACTCATGATGAAGGTATCAATGGCGTCTGCCAGCTTCTCCTTTTGATCAACCTGAAAAGCCTCGATCACCGCCCCCTGTTGCGGGGTCATTGAACGTACCTGCTTGCTTAACTGGTGAGGGTTCTTGCTGACAAATTGACTCGAAATATCACACAGCACTTGCGGGCAGCGGAAGGTCTGTTCAAGTCTGAGATATTCACTGGGACCGAACCAGTCGCGAAACGCGGTCATTACCGACAGGTCAGCCCCGGCAAAACGGTTAATGGATTGCCAGTCATCACCCACGGTAAACAGATAGCGCCCGGGTTTCTTGACCAGGGCTCGGCACAAGCGTGCCCTGGCCCGGGAAGCATCCTGAAACTCATCGGCCATTACCAGTTCGTAGGGGGGAATATAGTTTCCAGCTTCAAGGCACTGTGCCGCCAGATTAATCATATCTTCAAAATCAATACCGCCCTCAGCGGCGAGTGCAGCATCCCATGCGTTAAGCAGGGGCTCGACGATATTTAAGAATAACGTATGGCGATATTGAAAAGTGCGATCGTGACGGCGCGAAATACGCTGGCGGATGCTTTCAATGCTCAGGCTGTTGCTCTTGGCATGACTGATAAAGATGCGAATCAGGCCGACCAACTCTTCCGCTTTTAGCGGCGTCTGGCCGTTTTCCGGGATCTCCCGGTCAGGGAGGGGGGTGAGGTGTATCCCGCGCTCGGTTAGCTGGTCCGCCAGATGCTGGAATGCAACACCGGATCGTATTTGTGCAGACGTGGTTTCAATCAGCGTAGTGCCCTGCGCTTCATGCAACTGTCGCTTCCATTTCACCCCGTCAAGATAGCCGGTAAAGTGTTTCGGCGGCTGGCCCTGCTCATTCAGGGCAAAATGTTCATGGTAAACATCAATATCCGGGTAATAAAAATCAGGAAGATACTGGCGATGCGCATCGTCCGCGGTATCCACTTTATACCTTGCTTCATATTGATAATTGACACCATTAAGAAACAGCCAGTTGCAGATAGCGGCCTCTTCCTGGCTGCGGACAAGCTTGCCGTCAATGGTTAGCACCAGTCCACGGCCTTGCGCATCCCAGCTGGTCGCGGAAACCGTGCTGCCAAAAGGTGGTAAATCCTGGCCAAAGACAAAACGAAAGAGGTGCCACTGCAGGGCGAACCCCACAGAGTCAGCCTTAAGTTGCTCGACCAGCGAGCCAAGTTTGCGCAGCCCGGCTCCGGTGTCGATAGCCCACCCCGGAATATCGGGCTTGCTCCCGGTTGCTTTGCCAATGATGCTTAAACCCAGCGCATGGAAGGTGGATGTTTCAACTTCAACCCCATGCAGCCCCGCACGCTGAAAGGCGTCCCTGCAGCGTTGATTCAGCTCTTCCGCTGCTTGCTTGTTAAACGCCAGCATGACAATTCGTTCCGGACGCACAATATCCCGGCTAATGGCATAGGCTGCCCGGGCGACCATGGTTGAGGTTTTACCGGAACCGGCAGAGGCAATAACCTGGACTTTATTGTCAAAACAGACCACGGCTTTCGCCTGCTCCGGGGTGAGCGGTTGGCGCTCAACGGTATCAAACAAGGATTTATTGGCGATGAGTTCGCGCGCGGTATGCCGCGCGTTACGTTGGCGCCATGCCGCGCGATGGTCCATCTGCCAGAGCATGAGTGTCGCTTCAATGGTCTGCAGTGTGTCGCCAAGCGCTGAAATCACGGCGGGTTTGCGCAGTAGGCGCGCCAGAGTATCGACTTCCACAGCCGGCTTGCGACGCTCTAGTTCGTCCTGTATTTCCTGCGTAAGCCATCGGCGTTGGCTCTCTACCAGCATTTCCTGGCGGGATATCTCTTCCAGCCAGTCGTTAATGCGCGCCATAGTATGGTGAATTGCAGCCAGTTCGCCGGTCGTTTGCTTTTCACCAAGCGCCTGTTCCAGCATCAGGACTAACGTGCTGACCTGCGCATTGGGCAGGCCATCGACTTTAATTTCCACAGAGGCGGCGGGACGCAGCGTCACTCTCGCCCACAAAAAGCCCTTGCGGATCCGCCAGGCGCGTGGGTTCTCAATATTGATCTTATAAATGATTCCATCAACGGTCAGGATCAGCTCACTGCCCTGCAAGCTCAATTGCCAGTCGGGGGAACCCGTTAATTTTCGTCCCCATCGTGAAGGGGTCCAGTGCTGTGCCATGCCGTTCTCAGAGTACATCAAAACGGCGCCAGTACAGGGGGCGCTCGTTTTTACTGAAGGGAGAAAGCGGTAAGCATAGAGACGTTAACTAATAAAGACCATCTCATTTAGAGAGTGAATAGCGTTTTCTGTCGGGATAAGCATTGATACCTAAAATGGAAGACCATTATTGCAGGCCGAATATTGCCATTAATCGGCAGGCCGCTGACGTCTGCGACAGAACTTATAGGCAGGCGATGTTCCGGTGAAAAATGGACTAAAACAATTCCATGGTAATCATCTTATTCAAATAACGGCTAAACGCCGCATCGTCCAGGGGCTGGGTGCCGAGGGCATAAATCCCGTCGAGGCCGCACACCAGGGCGATAAAACGCCAGGCGATATCCGCCGGTGATTCAGACGATCGAAATTCGCCGCAGGCGAGGCCCTGCTCGATGATGGCGACGGTCTCTTCATGCCACATGTTCATGGTCAGCAGGTAGGCCGCTTTGATGTCCGGGTCGCTGTCGGCCAGCACCTGGCCTTCGCGCCACAGGCGGATATAGGGTTCCAGCCTGCCATCTTCGCTGCCGATCATCGAGAATAACCGCTCGCGCCAGGTGGCGTCTTCGGCCACCAGCGGCATATCGAGCATCTCGCGGATCAGACGGATGAAAACCTGCGATTTCAGCTCGCCGATGGAGGCGAAGTGGTGGTGCAACTGCCCGGCGGCCACCTCGGCTTCGCGGGCGATCTGCCGCACGGTCATGGCGGCAAAGCCGCCGCGCAGCGCCAGCCGCATGGCGGCCTGCATAATCCCTTCCCGTCGTGCATCCCGCTGTAAATAGTGCATAGAACCCCGCTGTCATCTGACTTTGGCCGAGTGTAACAAAAAGTTGGACATGCGTTCAACAATCCGGCAGGATCGCCATCCTGGACGTGTGTCCAATTTCCAACATTGAGGTACAAGCTATGTCACGGCAATGGATGACGCTGATGGCGATTTTGCTGGTTTATATTCCGGTGGCGATTGACGCCACGGTATTGCATGTGGCCGCGCCGACGCTCAGCGTCGCGCTGGGTAGCAGCGGCAATGAACTGCTGTGGATCATTGATATCTACTCCTTAGTCATGGCCGGTATGGTGCTGCCGATGGGCGCCCTCGGCGATAAAATTGGCTTCAAGCGCCTGCTGCTGCTCGGCAGCGCCATTTTTGGCGTCGCCTCGCTGTGTGCCGCGCTGTCGCCGACGGCCCTGACGCTGATTGCCTCACGCGCTTTGCTGGCGGTGGGGGCGGCGATGATCGTCCCGGCGACGCTGGCCGGGATCCGCAGCACCTTTGCCGAGGCCAGCCAGCGCAATATGGCGCTGGGTCTGTGGGCGGCGGTGGGCTCCGGCGGCGCGGCCTTTGGCCCACTGGTGGGCGGCATGCTGCTGGAGCATTTCTACTGGGGGTCGGTATTCCTGATCAACGTGCCGATCGTGCTGGTGGTTATCGCCATTAATGCGAAGGTGGTGCCGCGCCAGCCTGCACGCCGCGAACAACCGCTCAATCTGCTGCAGGCGCTCATTTTGATTGCGTCGATCCTGATGCTGGTGTTTAGCGCGAAATCGGCGCTGAAGGGCCAGCTGGCGCTGTGGCTCACCGCAGTGGTGGCGATCGGCGGGGCGGCGATGTTGACCTGGTTTATCCGCAAGCAGCTGTCGGCGGCCCGCCCGATGGTGGATATGCGGCTGTTCACCCATCGTATTATTTTAAGCGGGGTGATGATGGCGATGACGGCCCTGATTACTCTGGTCGGTTTTGAACTGCTGATGGCGCAGGAGCTGCAGTTTGTGCATCAGAAAACGCCGTTCGAGGCGGGGATGTTTATGCTGCCGGTGATGGTCGCCAGCGGCTTCAGCGGCCCGATCGCCGGAATACTGGTGTCGAAACTGGGACTGCGGCAGGTCGCGACGGGCGGAATGTTGCTCAGCGCCTTCAGCTTTCTTGGCCTCGCGCTTACGGATTTCAGCACTCAGCAGTGGCAGGCGTGGGGGCTGATGACATTGCTGGGCTTCAGCGTCGCCAGCGCGCTGCTGGCCTCCAGCTCCGCGATTATGGCGGCGGCGCCAAAGGAGAAAGCGGCGGCGGCAGGGGCGATCGAAACCATGGCCTATGAACTTGGCGCCGGTCTCGGCATTGCGCTGTTCGGCCTGATCCTGACCCGCAGCTACAGCGCCACCATTGTGCTGCCGCCTGGCCTGAACGATGCCATGGCGCAGCAGGCGTCGTCGTCTATTGGCGAGGCGGTCAGTCTGACCGAGGCGCTGCCCGCCGGGGTGGCCGAAGCGCTGATGGCGGCGGCGAAGGCGGCCTTTACCCAGGCTCACAGCCTGGTGCTGGCGACGGCGGGCGTACTGCTTCTGCTGCTGGCCGCCGGCATCTGGCGCAGTCTGGCGAGCGTGGCGAAACCGCAGTCAACGCTATAGCTGTAGCGACAGGTCCATCGCCGCGCGTCGAAGTGGGGCGAGGGCCTTCTCTTTTAACGCCGCGGCGCTGATCGTCGCGGCGGGGACTCCGACATTAAGCGCCGCCACCACCTGGCCATGGCGCGACAGCACGGGCACCGCCAGCGAACACAACCCCACCTCTATCTGCCGGTCGGCGAGGGCATAGCCCTGCATGCGCACCCGGGCAATCTCCGCGCGTAGCCCGGGCATATCGCACAGGGTATGCGGGGTGTAGCGGATTAACGCTGCTCGTGACAGTGTCACTTCAAGCTGTTCCTCCGGCAGCGCGCTCAGCAACACCCGTCCCATAGAGGTCGCCCACGCCGGCAGGCGACTGCCGCGCCCCAGGTCGACGCTCAGTAAATTATTGACCGCCGCGCGGGCGATATAGAGCACGTTGTCGCCGTCCAGCGTCGCCGCTGAGCAGGATTCGCCGAGCGCTTTGCCGAGGCTATCCAGCGCCGTCTGCGCGACTTTCGCCAGCGGCGTGCCGGCCAGATAGGCGTGGCCGACGGCCAGCACCCGGGGCAGCAGTTCATAGCTGCGGCCATCCGGGCTGTGTACCATGCCCAACGCGGCGAGGGTATACAGGCAGCGGCGTACCGCCGCGCGGGAGATTTGGGTTTTCTGGCTCAACTGGGAAATGGTCAGCCGCTGGCGCTGGGGGGTAAAAGCGTTAAGGACCTCCAGCCCGCGGGCCAGAGACAGCATAAAATTGGGATCGTGCTCGGCCTGCCTGGCGCTCAAGGTGGTGGGGGTATGGTCACGCATTGATTCCCTCTCCGTTGCAATGCAAAGCTCACGGGGCATCACTATACCGTGCGCAAACCGCACCGTCCTGAATTGTGCCGGTTTTACCACCGCGATCACATTATTAACTGCCTTTTAACAAACGTGCCGATAATCGCACAACATTTCGATTATCGCCGTTGACCATCGGCCAGGCTGAACCCTATTGTCAATGGCACACACCTCCCCGTTATGGATGTGGGTACAAAAAGTTATACATCTCATCAGGAACCGAAAATGACCGCCACCGTAGAACGTATTGAGAGCTGGATAGTGGATGTCCCGACCATCCGGCCACACAAGTTATCGATGACCACCATGGGCTGCCAGACGCTGGTGATCGTGCGGCTTACCCGCTCCGACGGCATCTGCGGCATCGGCGAAGCCACCACCATTGGTGGTTTGAGCTATGGCGTCGAGAGCCCGGAGGCCATCTCGTCGGCGATAACCCATTATCTGACGCCGCTGTTGAAAGGGCAGCCGGCCGATAATCTGAATGCGCTGACGGCCCGCATGAACAGCGCCATTAAAGGCAACACCTTTGCGAAGTCCGCCATTGAAACCGCGCTGCTGGATGCCCAGGGCAAAGCCTTAGGGCTGCCGGTGTCGGCGCTGCTCGGCGGGGCGCTGCAAACGGCGTTGCCGGTGCTGTGGACCTTAGCCAGCGGCGATACCGCGAAAGATATTGCCGAAGGGGAAAAACTGTTAGCCGAGCGCCGCCATCAGGCGTTCAAACTGAAAATTGGCGCGCGGGAATTAGCCACCGACCTGCGTCATACCCGGGCCATTGTGGAAGCGTTAGGCGATCGCGCCAGCATCCGCGTCGACGTCAACCAGGCCTGGGACGCCGCAACCGGCGCGAAAGGCTGCCGCGAACTGGCGGCGATGGGCGTCGACCTCATCGAACAGCCGGTCAGCGCCCACGATAATGCCGCACTGGTGCGCCTGAGCCAGCAAATTGAAACCGCGATCCTTGCAGATGAAGCGGTCGCGACCGCCTACGATGGTTATCAGCTGGCGCGGCAGGGCTTTACCGGCGCTTATGCCCTGAAAATCGCCAAAGCCGGCGGTCCGAATAGCGTGCTGGCACTGGCCCGCGTCGCGCAGGCGGCGGGGATTGGCCTGTATGGCGGCACCATGCTGGAAGGGACCGTCGGTACCGTCGCCTCGCTGCACGCCTGGTCGACGCTGCCGCTGCAGTGGGGCACCGAGATGTTCGGCCCGCTGCTCCTCAAAGACGATATCGTCAGCGTGCCACTCACCTTTGCCGATGGACAGGTAGCGCTCCCGCAGACGCCAGGGCTCGGCGTGGAGCTGGATGAAGACAAGCTACGCTTCTATTCCCGTAAAGCATAACAGGAGTAAATCATGCTATTTAAAGTGGAGATGACCGTTAATATTCCGCTCGGTTTTCCTGCCGCCGAAGCGGATGAAATTAAACAACGCGAAAAAGCCTATTCGCAACAATTACAGCGTGAAGGCAAATGGCGACATATCTGGCGCGTTGCAGGTCTTTACGCCAATGTCAGTATTTTCGATGTTCAAGATGCCGAAGAGTTACATCAAATTTTAATGGGATTGCCGCTGTATCCTTTTATGGATATTCGCGTCGAGGCGCTATGCCGTCATCCCTCGTCTGTTCGTGAAGACGATAGCTAATAATAATAACATCTGACCTCATGCCGGGAACACCCGGCAAATATCCTACAACGATAAGAGAGAATAATTATGAGTAATGCTTTCGTACAACAAGAAGCCGTGCAGAAATTATTACGTGAAGGCGCGGGGTTAAATGTTCCTGGCGGTAATGAACGCTTTAAAGCCATTGTCCACCGTCTGCTGGAGAATATCTGCACGCTGATCGACGACTATAACGTCACAGAAGAAGAGTTCTGGCATGCGGTGAACTACTTGCACGAACTGGGTGGCCGTCAGGAAGCGGCGCTGCTGGCGGCGGGGCTGGGACTGGAGCATTTCCTCGACCTGCGTCAGGACGCCATTGACGCGGCGGCGCGGCGGGAAACCGGCACCCCACGCACCATCGAAGGACCGCTGTATGTGGCCAATGCGCCGCTGGCCGACAGCCATGCCCGCATGGATGATGGCACCGATGCCGGGGAAGTGATGTGGCTGCACGGCCAGGTTAAAGATAGCCAGGGCCAGCCGATCGCTAATGCCATCGTTGATATCTGGCATGCCAATACTCTGGGTAATTATTCGTTCTTCGATCAGAGTCAGAGCGATTACAACCTGCGTCGTCGTATCCGCACCGGTGCCGATGGCCGTTACAGCGTACGCAGCATCATGCCGTCAGGCTACGGTTGTCCGCCGGATGGACCGACGCAGAAACTGCTGGACCAACTGGGTCGCCACGGCAACCGTCCGGCGCATATTCACTTCTTCGTCTCCGCGCCGGGCCATAAACATCTGACCAGCCAGATCAACCTCAGCGGCGACAAATACCTGTGGGATGATTTTGCCTTTGCCACCCGCGATGGTCTGATTGCCGACCCGGTGAAAGTGAGCGACCGCCAGACGATTGCACAGCGTGAACTGGACGGAGAACACACCGAAGTGCGCTTTGATTTCACCCTCTGTAAAGCGCTGAGCCCCGACGAAGAGCACCGCGGCTCGCGTCTGCGCGCCAAAGAGTAATTGGTTTTACTGGTCACGGGCACGCTGCTGCCCGGGCCAGACATTGCACCCGAAAACGACAAATTCACCCTGTTTCTTTCATCCTGAATCCTGCAGGAGGGACTGACTCATGCAAAAAACGCTCTCAGCGCTCAAAGACAAAATCACCAACGCGTTAATTGTCGACCGTGAAAATCATATCTACCGTTGTCATCGTTCTATATTTACCGATCAACAGTTATTTGATTTCGAAATGAAAAATATATTTGAAGAGAATTGGGCTTTTCTCGCCCATGAAAGTCAAATTCCAGAGTCGGGTGACTATTATACTCTGACGCTGGGACGCCAGCCGGTTATTATTACCCGCGATAAAAAGAATGAACTGCATGCGTTAATTAATAGCTGCGCCCACCGCGGCGCGATGTTATGCCGACGCAAAACCGGAAATAAAAACTCATTTACCTGTCCGTTCCATGGCTGGACCTTCAGCAATAATGGCAAATTATTAAAAGCCAAAGATGAGAGCACCGGCGGTTATCCTGAAACCTTCAAACAGGAAGGATCTCACGATCTGCAAAAGTTGCCGCGCTTTCAGTCTTACCGCGGTTTCTTATTCGGTAGCCTCAACGCCGACGTGCGGCCGCTGGAGGAGTATCTCGGCGAAACCCGCAAAATCATCGATCTGATTGTCGATCAGGCGCCGGACGGGCTGGAAGTGCTGAAGGGCTCGTCGAGCTATGTATACGAAGGCAACTGGAAGCTGGGCGCGGAGAACGGCGCCGATGGCTATCACGTCAGCGTGGTCCACTGGAACTACGCCTCAACCATGTCGCGCCGCAACTATGAAGCGGAAGGGACGCATGCGGTTGACGCCAACGGCTGGTCAAAGAGCGTCGGCGGCGGCTACGGTTTTGACAATGGCCACATGCTGCTGTGGACCCGGGCGCTGAACCCGGAAGTGCGCCCGGTCTATGCCCACCGCGAGCGTCTGCAGGCGGAATTTGGCGAACGACGCGCCGACCAGATGGTCAACGAAACCCGCAACCTGTGCCTGTACCCCAACGTCTACCTGATGGATCAGTTTTCTACCCAGATCCGCGTGATCCGCCCGATTGCGGTGGATAAAACCGAAGTCACCATCTGGTGCTTTGCGCCAAAAGGCGAATCTGACCAGGCGCGGGCGCTACGCATCCGCCAGTATGAAGATTTCTTTAACGTTAGCGGGATGGGGACGCCGGACGATCTGGAAGAGTTCAGCGCCTGTCAGCGCGGCTATCTCGGCGAAAATCTGCCATGGAGCGATCTGAGCCGCGGCGCGCTGCGCTGGGTCGATGGCCCGGATGAGCACGCCAGGCACGCGGGCTTTACGCCACGACTCAGCGGGGTGAAATCGGAAGATGAAGCGCTGTACATCGCCCATCACCATCACTGGCAAACGGTGATGCTGGCGGCGCTGGAACAGGAACAGCAGCGTTACGACCAGTCGATTACCCAGCGTGTGGAGGTGGCCTGATGCTGACCCTCGAACACGTTCGCCAGTTTCTCTATTACGAAGCCCGCCTGCTGGATGACCGTCAGTGGGACGAATGGCTGAGCTGTTACAGCCCGCAGGTGGTCTACTGGATGCCGGCGTGGGGCGACGATGACCAGCTGACGCGCGACCCGCAAAAAGAGATTTCCCTTATCTACTACCCCAACCGTGAAGGCCTGGAAGATCGCGTCTATCGCATTAAAACCGAACGTTCCGGCGCCAGCACGCCGGAGCCGCGTACCACGCACATCATCAGCAATGTTGAGCTGATGGGCGAAAGCGACGAGGGACTGGCGGTGCGCTACAACTGGGTCACCTGGAGCCATCGCTATCAGCACACTGACGCTTATTTCGGCTCTACCTGTTGCACGCTAATCGAACAGGACGGCAGACCGCAAATCATCCGTAAAACCGTGCGCCTGAATAACGACTATATCCGTCAGGTGATTGACGTTTACCACATTTAAGAGGCGCTTATGACCTTCAATATTGCTCTTAATTTTGAGGACGGCATTACCCGCTTTATTCAATGCAATGCCGGGGAGAAGGTGCTGGATGCGGCTTATCGCCAGAAGGTGAATCTGCCGATGGACTGCTCGGACGGCGTTTGCGGTACCTGCAAATGCCACTGCGCCAGCGGTGAGTACGACCTGGGCGAAGATTATCTCGACGAGGCGTTAAGCGACGACGAAGCGCAGGCCCGTCAGGTGCTGACCTGCCAGATGGTCCCGACCAGCGACTGTGTGATCGATGTGCCGGTGGCCGCCGCGCAGTGTAAAACCGCGCTGACCAACACCGGGGCGCAGGTGCGGCAGGTGAATTGTCTGTCCGATACCGCCATCGAACTGGTGGTCGCCCTGGATGAGCCGCTGGCTTTTCTGCCGGGACAATATATCAACATTCAGGTACCGGGCACGCCTCATGTGCGCGCCTACTCATTTAGTTCGCTGCCGGGTTCTCTCGAAGGGCGCTTTCTGATCCGTAACGTGCCTGGCGGCATGATGAGCCAGTGGTTAACCCAGCAGGCGCGGCCCGGCGATCGCTTGACCCTCAGCGGCCCCATGGGCAGCTTCTATTTGCGCAGCGGCGAACGCCCGCTGCTGATGCTGGCCGGCGGCACCGGGCTGGCGCCGCTGCTGTCCATGCTGCACACCCTGCAAACACAGGGCAGTCAGCGCCCGGTAACGCTACTGTACGGCGTGACCCGCGATTGCGATCTGGTGAAAACCGACGCGCTGGATGCGTTTAACCAACAACTGACGGGATATCGCTGGCTGCCGGTGGTGGCGGATGCAAACAGTACCTGCCCGCAGCGCGGTTTTGTCACCGGCCATCTTGACGACGCCATGCTCAATAACGGCGACGTCGATATCTATCTTTGCGGGCCGCCCCCGATGGTCAACGCGGTCGCCACGACGCTGCGCGACAGAGGAATTTCCCCGGCAGGTTTCTGGTATGAGAAATTTATCGCCAGCCAGAGCGCGGCGGCATAAGGAGGCAGTATGCGTTTTACCGATAAGGTCGTTGCCATTACCGGCGCGGCGCAGGGGATTGGCCGCCAGACCGCGGAGCAGGCGGCAGCCGAAGGCGCTGCCCTGTTGCTGATTGACCGCTCGCCTTACGTACACGAACTGGCTGCCGTACTAGCCCAGTCCGGAAGTCAGGTGCTGGCGTTGGAGGCCGATCTGGAACAGTGGTCGAGCACCGAGCAGGCGTTTGCCTCGGGCGTTGCCCATTTTGGCCGCCTCGATGTGCTCATCAATAACGTCGGGGGGACTATCTGGGCGCGGCCGTTTGCCGAATACCAACCGGAGCAGATCGAGAAAGAGATCCGCCGCTCGCTGTTCCCCACGCTGTGGGGCTGCCGTGCGGCGCTGCCCTGGATGTTGAAGCAGGGGAAAGGCAGCATCGTCAATATCTCGTCGGTGGCAACGGCGGGGGTGAACCGGGTGCCTTACTCGGCGGCGAAAGGCGGCGTGAACGCGCTGACCCGGTCGATTGCCATGGAGTACAGCGGCAGCGGTATTCGGATTAACGCCGTCGCGCCGGGTGGCACGGAGGCGCCGCCGCGTCTGACGCCGCGCAACGAAGAGCTGCCGAGCGAGCAAGAAAAGGCGTGGTATCAGCAGGTGGTCGATCAGACGGTGGCGAGCAGCCTGATGCACCGTTACGGCACGCTGGCGGAACAGGCGAATGCGATCCTGTTTCTCGCCAGCGATGAAGCCAGCTATATCACGGGTGTGACGATACCGGTGGCGGGGGGCGATCTCGGTTAGCGGCGGGTGGCGTACCAGCAGAGCAGAGAGCCGAGACACACCATCCCGGCGCCCTGCCAGAAGGACCACGATAGCGTGGCGCTGAGCAGGACTGCCGCCAGCGCGGAAGAGAGCACCGGCGTGAAGTACGACGCCGCCGCCAGCAGGCTGACGTTGCCGTGCAGGATCCCGACGTTCCACGCCGCGTAGGCCAGCCCCAGCGCCACGGAGACCGTCATCAGCTTAATGACTACCGGCCAGCTAAACAGCATCGGCGGCTGGTCGCTGGCGAGAAATTTCAGCCATAGCGTCAGGGCGGTTAACAGGACAAAGAGGGTAATGCCATTTTTACCTTTGGCGTAATTCGCGGTCACCGTGCAGTACGCCGCCCAGATAAACGCGCCGACAAACGCCAGAATGTAGCTTAGTGGGCTGGACACCACGTTATTGATGATTTCCTCGGGGTTGAGTCCGTGCTCGCCGCCAAGTACCCAGCTCACGCCGAACAGCGCCAGCACTAAACCTGGGATCACCAGCCAACTGCTTTTCTGGCCATTAAAGAGAATGGCGAACAAAATCGTCAGGCTGGGCCACAGGTAATTGACCATCCCCACTTCAATGGCCTGCTGGCGAGTGGCGGCGAACCCCAGTGACAGGGCGAGGCAGATTTCATAGCTGACAAACAGCACGCTGCCGGCCAGCAGATAGCGGCGCGGGATCTGGCGCAGGTTGGGAAAGCCAACGGTAAAAATGAGCAGCAGGCCGCTGAGGCTATAAATCATCGCCGCGCCGCCAACCGGGCCTAACCCTTCGCTGACGCCGCGAATCAATCCGACCATCGTGCTCCATAAGATAATGGCGGCGAAGCCTATTGATGTCGCTCTCTTTTTTTGCATATTTAACCTGATAGTGACGCAAACGCAGCCGGAATTTATAACATCTTTTGCCGGTTGATGGTCGATATTTCCCGCCGGCGTTAACTCTTTGGTATTAGTCAAACTCGCCGCCGCTGACTATTAAGGGGGCGAGCGTTTTCGACCTTGATTTGACGCAAATAAAACAAAGGTATTGCTGTTAGTTTCCTCCGCGCGATGAATCAACATCCTGCATGGAGGAATGCAATGGACGTCAGCCGCAGAAAGTTCTTTAAGATCTGCGCAGGCGGTATGGCCGGAACCACAGCCGCCGCCCTGGGCTTTGCCCCTAAAATGGCGCTGGCTCAGGCACGCAATTTCAAATTGCTGCGTGCGAAAGAGATCCGCAACACCTGCACTTACTGCTCCGTGGGCTGTGGGCTATTAATGTATAGCCTCGGCGACGGCGCGAAAAACGCCAAAGAAGCGATTTACCATATTGAAGGGGACCCGGACCATCCGGTGAGCCGCGGCGCGCTGTGCCCGAAAGGCGCAGGCCTGCTGGACTATGTCCACAGTGAAAACCGCCTGCGTTATCCGCAATACCGCGCCCCGGGCTCGGATAAATGGCAGCGCATCTCCTGGGATGAAGCTTTTAACCGCATCGCCAGACTGATGAAAGCCGACCGCGACGCCAACTTTATTGAAAAGAACGAGCAGGGCGTGACGGTTAACCGCTGGCTTTCCACCGGCATGCTGTGCGCCTCGGCGGCAAGCAATGAGACTGGCATGCTGACGCAAAAATTTGTGCGTTCGCTCGGCATGCTGGCGGTAGACAACCAGGCACGCGTCTGACATGGACCAACGGTAGCAAGTCTTGCTCCAACATTTGGTCGCGGTGCGATGACCAACCACTGGGTTGATATCAAAAACGCTAACGTCGTGGTGGTGATGGGCGGCAACGCCGCCGAAGCGCATCCGGTGGGATTCCGCTGGGCGATGGAAGCGAAAAACAATAACGATGCCACGCTTATCGTCGTCGACCCGCGCTTTACGCGTACCGCGTCGGTGGCCGATATCTATGCGCCGATTCGTTCCGGTACCGACATTACCTTCCTGTCGGGCGTGCTGCTGTACCTGATCGAAAATAATAAGATCAATGCCGAGTACGTGAAGCATTACACCAATGCCAGCCTGCTGGTACGGGATGATTTTGCCTTCGAAGAGGGCCTGTTCAGCGGCTACGATGCGGAAAAACGCCAGTACGATAAATCGTCCTGGAATTACCAGTTCGATGAAAACGGCTACGCCAAACGCGATGAAACGCTCACCCACCCGCGCTGCGTGTGGAATCTGCTGAAGCAGCACGTTTCCCGCTACACGCCGGAAGTGGTGGAGAATATCTGCGGTACGCCGAAAGCGGACTTCCTTAAAGTGTGTGAGGTGCTGGCGTCAACCAGCGCCGCGGAACGCACCACCACCTTCCTGTATGCCCTGGGCTGGACGCAGCACACCGTCGGCGCGCAGAACATCCGCACCATGGCGATGATCCAGTTGCTGCTCGGCAACATGGGCATGGCCGGCGGCGGCGTCAACGCGCTGCGCGGCCACTCTAATATTCAGGGGCTGACCGATTTGGGACTGCTTTCGACCAGTCTGCCGGGTTATTTGACGCTGCCATCCGATAAACAGAGCGATCTGCAAAGTTATCTTAGCGCCAACACGCCGAAAGCGACGTTGCCCGACCAGGTGAACTACTGGAGCAACTACCCGAAATTCTTCGTCAGCCTGATGAAATCGTTATACGGCGAGGCGGCGCAGAAAGAGAATGACTGGGGCTTCAACTGGTTGCCGAAATGGGATCAGGCTTACGACGTTATCAAGTACTTCAATATGATGGATAACGGCAACGTCACTGGCTATATCTGTCAGGGCTTCAACCCGGTAGCGTCCTTCCCGGACAAAAACAAAGTGGTGCGTAGCCTCAGCAAGCTGAGGTATCTGGTGGTTATCGATCCGCTGGTGACCGAAACCTCGACCTTCTGGCAGAACCACGGCGAGTCTAATGATGTCGACCCGTCGGCGATTCAGACCGAAGTCTTCCGCCTGCCGTCGACCTGCTTTGCCGAAGAGGATGGTTCGATCGCCAACTCCGGTCGCTGGCTGCAGTGGCACTGGAAAGGTCAGGATGCCCCAGGTGAAGCGCGCAACGATGGCGAAATCCTGGCTGGGATCTATCATCGTCTGCGCGAGCTGTACCGTCGCGAAGGCGGGAAGGGCGCGGAACCGCTGCTGAAAATGAGCTGGCGCTATAAGCAGCCAGACCATCCGGAATCGGCAGAAGTGGCAAAAGAGAACAACGGCTACGCGCTGGCGGATCTCTACGATCAAAATGGCGCTCTGCTGGCGAAAAAAGGCCAACTGCTCAATAGCTTCGCGCTGCTGCGCGATGACGGCAGCACCGCGTCGTCGTGCTGGATCTATACCGGCAGCTGGACCGAGCAGGGTAACCAGATGGCGAATCGTGATAACGCCGATCCTTCGGGCCTGGGCAATACGCTGGGATGGGCCTGGGCGTGGCCGCTCAATCGTCGGGTGCTGTATAACCGCGCTTCGGCTGATATTAACGGCAAGCCGTGGGATGCGAAGCGGATGCTGATCCAGTGGAACGGCAGCAAGTGGGTCGGAAATGATATTCCGGACTTCAATACTGCGCCGCCGGGGAGCAACACCGGGCCGTTTATCATGCAGCAGGAGGGACTGGGTCGCCTGTTCGCGCTGGATAAACTGGCGGAAGGGCCGTTCCCGGAGCACTACGAGCCGATGGAAACCCCGCTGGGCACCAACCCGCTGCACCCGAATGTGGTCTCCAGCCCGGTGGTGCGTCTGTATGAAGAGGACGCCATCCGCCTGGGTAAGAAGGATAAGTTCCCGTATGTCGGCACCACCTATCGTCTGACCGAGCATTTCCACACCTGGACCAAGCATGCGCTGCTTAATTCCATCGCGCAGCCAGAACAGTTTGTCGAAATCAGTGAAGGGCTGGCGAAAAGCAAAGGTATCGCCAACGGCGATTGGGTGAAAGTCAGCAGCAAGCGCGGGTTTATTCGCGCGGTTGCCGTGGTGACCCGGCGCCTGCGCACGCTGAACGTCAACGGCCAGCAGGTCGAAACCGTCGGGATCCCGCTGCACTGGGGCTTTGAAGGTGTGGCCCGCAAAGGCTATATCGCCAACACCCTGACGCCTAACGTCGGCGATTCCAACTCGCAAACGCCGGAGTATAAGGCGTTTCTGGTCAACATCGAGAAAGCGTAAGGAGCGATTCAATGGCGATGGAAACACAAGACATTATTAAACGCTCCGCGACCAACCCGATCACGCCCGCGCCGCGCGCGCGGGACTATAAGGCGGAAGTCGCCAAGCTAATCGATGTCTCTTCCTGCGTGGGCTGTAAAGCCTGCCAGGTGGCCTGTTCCGAGTGGAATGACATTCGCGATGAAGTGGGGCACTGCGTCGGCGTGTACGACAATCCGGCGGATCTCAGCGCTAAATCCTGGACGGTAATGCGCTTTAGCGAGACCGAACAGAACGGCAAGCTGGAGTGGCTTATCCGCAAGGATGGCTGTATGCACTGCGAGGAGCCGGGTTGCCTGAAAGCCTGCCCGTCCGCCGGGGCGATTATTCAGTACGCCAACGGCATCGTCGATTTCCAGCAGGAAAACTGCATTGGTTGCGGCTACTGCATTGCCGGGTGTCCGTTTAATATTCCGCGCCTCAATAAAGAGGATAACCGGGTCTATAAATGCACCCTGTGCGTGGATCGGGTCAGCGTCGGCCAGGAGCCGGCCTGCGTGAAAACCTGTCCGACCGGCGCGATCCACTTCGGCACGAAAAAAGAGATGCTGGAGATGGCCGAGGAGCGGGTGGATAAGCTGAAAAAACGCGGTTATGCCAACGCCGGGATTTACAACCCGCAGGGCGTCGGCGGCACCCACGTGATGTACGTCCTGCATCATGCCGACCAGCCGGAGCTGTATCACAAACTGCCGAAGGAACCGCAGATCGATACCAGTATCAATCTGTGGAAGGGGGCGCTGAAACCGCTGGCGGCGGCGGGCTTTATCGCTACCTTCGCCGGGCTTATCTACCACTACATCGGTATCGGGCCGAACAAGGAAATTGACGACGAGGAGGAACATGATGAGTAAATCGAAGATGATTGTGCGCACGACGTTTATCGATCGCGCCTGTCACTGGACGGTGGTTATCTGTTTCTTCCTCGTGGCACTGTCGGGAATATCGTTTTTCTTCCCGACGCTGCAGTGGCTAACGGAAACCTTCGGCACGCCGCAGATGGGGCGTATCCTGCACCCGTTCTTTGGGGTGCTGATTTTTGTCGCGCTGATGTTTATGTTTGTGCGTTTTGTCCACCACAATATCCCTGATAAACAGGATATCCCCTGGCTGAAAGGCATCGTGGAGGTGCTGAAAGGCAACGAACATAAGGTCGCGCGCGTCGGTAAATATAACGCCGGGCAGAAGATGATGTTCTGGACCATTATGAGCATGATTTTCGTGCTGTTGGTGACCGGGGTGATTATCTGGCGGCCGTATTTCGCGGCATATTTCCCGATTCAGGTGATTCGCTATAGCCTGCTGATTCATGCGACGTCGGCGATTATCCTGATCCACGCGATCCTCATCCATATGTACATGGCATTCTGGGTGAAAGGGTCGATTAAAGGCATGATTGAAGGTAAGGTCAGCCGCCGTTGGGCGAAGAAACATCACCCGCGCTGGTATCGCGATGTCGAACGCCTGGAAGCGATCAAAGAGAGTCGCGAAGGGATGAAGTAAGCCTTCACGGCGCAAAACCCGCTCCGGAGATGTCGGAGCGGGTTCCCGACAGTCAGCAGTTCGTGATAAGTGTATCGATTGAATCGATAACGCCCTGGCGCGCATGACTCAGATTGCAGACGAAATCCTGTGGCTGGATCCGTTTATTATTTAAGTTACTTATCATTGGCGTACAAAGTAAAAAGCTGTCAAATTCTATATTTATCCTTGGTACGACATGCTGATGCCAGCGTGGTAACTGTTGTGGTCGCATTAAAGGAATAATGACTCTCGTGGCCAGGTCTGCATAATAATCATTCTGCACGATCATATAATACGGCAGGGTTTTATTTGTCTGAGCAGAACAATTTCGATAAACATTGAATTGTTCAAGCATCATAGTACCCTGAAAAATTCATCATCAGTAAGAGTGCCTCCTTTTGCAATAAATTCATTCATTGCGGCAATGAATTCCTTGTGCTGTCGCTGTTTATCTGCTTCTCGTAAATCC
This sequence comes from Klebsiella sp. D-Nf1, assembly GCF_002810515.1. NCBI lineage: Bacteria > Pseudomonadati > Pseudomonadota > Gammaproteobacteria > Enterobacterales > Enterobacteriaceae > Klebsiella > Klebsiella sp. D-Nf1. The sequence continues at coordinate 1,254,147 of NZ_PIOK01000001.1, read as the reverse complement.
TTACCTGGCTGTGCTGACGCCTTCTGGACGGGTACGTCAGTGGGTCTTTTACGTAGCGTATTACTTTTCATCATAGGCTCCTTGCGGTTGGTTCTGTGATTATTCACTTTACTCACTAAAAAATAAATCCCAGCAGCAACTTTAATATTTATTTTGCGAGACCGCTTCCAGAGGAAAGTAATCGCATGAAATACTCATGGTCATTGTAATAAACCCGGCGCTGGTATTAACCAGCGCGGCGGGGAATAATCAGAACTTCTCCGGAATAAAGCGGAAGGGGAAATTGGTCTGTTTCATTTTGCCAATTTTGCGCTTCGGCAGCGTCACATGCTCCACCGGTAAAGCTTCATAGGGGATCTGCGACAGTAGATGGGTGATGATATTCAGACGTACGCGCTTTTTATCCTCCGAGCGGGCGACGAACCACGGCGCCCAGGCGGTATCGGTGGCGGCGAACATGGCGTCGCGGGCGGCGGTATATTCATCCCAGCGGTTGAAAGACTTAATGTCCATCGGCGAGAGCTTCCAGATTTTACGGCCGTCATCGATACGATCCCGCAGGCGGCGCTCCTGCTCCTGTGGAGAGACCTCCAGCCAGTACTTGAGCAGAATAATGCCCGATTCGACCATGCCGCGCTCCACCATCGGCGCGCCGTCGAGAAACTTCTGCACCTCCTCCGGCGTGCAAAAGCCCATCACCCGTTCGACGCCGGCGCGGTTGTACCAGCTGCGATCGAAAATCACAATCTCGCCAGCCGCCGGAAGGTGCTTGATATAGCGCTGAAAATAGAGCTGGCTTTTCTCACGCTCGGTGGGTGAGGGCAAGGCGACGACCCGGAAGATACGCGGGCTGACGCGCTCGGTGATCGCCTTAATGGTGCCGCCTTTGCCGGCGCCGTCCCGGCCTTCAAAGACGATGCACACCTTCAGCCCTTTATGCACCACCCAGCGCTGCAGTTTCACCAGCTCAACATGGAGTTTGCGCAACGCCTTCTCATACGCTTTATTGTCGAGCGGAGCGGTCTTCACCGCCGCGTCGACCGGATTACCGTTTTTCTTATTACCCATCGCCATGCTCCGTGTTGCCGAGGTATCCCTTTGAAGTGTAATCCTTCGCCGGCGAGGCGGTGGAAAATATTCGCGCAGGGGACGGGCTAGCTGGCGTTCCCCGCCGCAATGACTTCCAGCCCCACCCGCTGCCCCCATGACAGCTCCAGGGTGTTACCGTCCGGGTCGGCAAAGAAGGCGAAGTATCCCACCGGATCGCCCAGCTGTTCCGGTTCCCGCCGCAAAACGCCTTCCCGACGCGCCTGAGCGACCTTCTCATCGATCTCCGCCTGGGTGGCGCAGGCGACGCCGAGATGGCCGAACGGGCCCAGCGGCGTGTCGGCCGGATCGTCACTCTGCACCAGCACCAGAGCGAAGGGCCGGGTGCGATCGCTGAGCCACGCCACCTTACGCGCTGAGGGCAAGCCGGGCTCGCGCTGGTGAATGACAGTCATCGCGGTATAGCGAGTGTAAAAATCAATACTGCTGGCCAGACAGCGGACGGTAAAGGCGACATGGGTAAAACCGACATCAATAGTTTGCATCGATTATTCTCCAGAGGTGAATGATGGGGAGACTTTACAACCTCAAGTTAAGTTGAGATCAATTGGGCGTTTATCGCTTTGAGCCCACTGATTTTAATAGGGGAGGGTCATTGCTAAGCCACGCAGTCGCTGGCTCGATGACGGCCTGCCGCGCGGGCGGCGAGCATGAACGAATCAGGCCGTTGTATGGAGGAAGCTGCCGTCGGGCGTTTTTAGCTGGTGTGTCGGGGCGGGATAGTCAATAATGCCGGCCGTCTCTCAATACCCCTATAAGATGTATGAAAAAAACGATTTTTTCACTGGCGCTGGGCACCTTCGGACTCGGCATGGCGGAATTTGGCATTATGGGCGTGCTACCGGATATGGCGCACGATGTCGGGATTTCGATCCCTGCCGCCGGCAATATGATTGCCTGGTATGCCTTCGGCGTGGTGATCGGCGCGCCGATCATGGCGCTGCTCTCCAGCCGGTTTTCGTTGAAATCGGTGATGCTGTTTCTCGCTGCCCTGTGTATTCTCGGCAATACCCTGTTTACCCTCTCCAGTAGCTACGCCATGCTGGCGCTTGGCCGCCTGGTTTCCGGTTTTCCCCACGGGGCGTTCTTTGGCGTCGGGGCGATAATCCTGTCGAAAATCGCGCCGCCGGGGAAGGTGACCGCCGCGGTGGCGGGGATGATCGGCGGGATGACGGTGGCTAACCTGGTGGGGGTCCCCGGCGGCACCTGGCTTGGGCATCACTTCAGCTGGCGCTATACCTTTGCCCTTATCGCGGTGTTTAACGTCGCCGTGTTGATGACTATTTTCTGCTGGGTGCCCACCCTCTATGATCGCACCAGCACCCGGCTGCGCGAGCAGTTCCGTTTTCTGGCCTCCCCGGCGCCGTGGCTGATTTTTGCCGCCACCATGTTTGGCAACGCCGGCGTGTTTGCCTGGTTCAGCTATATTAAGCCCTTTATGCTCAATGTCTCCGGCTTTGCCGAAAGCAGGATGATGCTGATTATGATGCTGGCGGGGCTGGGAATGGTGGTCGGTAATCTGTTCAGCGGCAAAATTTCCGGACGCTTCAGCCCGCTGCGTATTGCGGCCATGACCGACGGGGTCATTGCCGTGACGCTGCTGCTGATCTTTGCCTTCGGTGAACATAAAGTCGCTTCGCTGACCCTGGCGTTTATCTGCTGCGCGGGACTGTTCGCTCTGTCGGCACCGCTGCAGATCCTGCTGCTGCAGAACGCCAAAGGCGGCGAGATGCTGGGGGCGGCAGGAGGGCAGATTGCCTTCAACCTCGGCAGCGCCATCGGCGCCTTCTGCGGCGGGATGATGATTGCCCAGGGCTTTGGCTGGAACAGCGTGGCGCTTCCTGCCGCCACGCTGTCGTTTCTGGCGATGAGCGCCTTGCTCATCTATGGCTGCCATCAGCGCCGACAAGCTTGCTAACGACGCTTACTCACGCCAGGGTTCGCCAAGGGTCAGCATCAGCCGGTTGGCCCAGGCGAAAAAGGCCGCCGACTGCAGCAGATCCAGCTGGGCCAGGGTATCTAAACCCTGCTCATCAAGCGCCGCCAGATGGCGGGCATTCAGCCCGGGCGGCGTCACCGACAGCGCAGCGGCGGCGTCGATTTCCGCCTGCCAGCGCGGCGACTGGCCGTCACTCAAATTCTCCCCCGGCGTCACCGCCAGCAGCGTGTCGACGGCGGTCTCGTCCTTTGCCAGCTGCGCCGCTTTGCGGGCATGCACCGAGGCGCAGTAAATACAGCCGTTGATTTTGCTGGTCACCGTGGCCGCCAGTTCGCGTTCGGCGCGCGGCAATCCTCCGGGGGTATAGAAAATGCCTTTATCGGTCAGCGTCCGCTGCTCCAGCACCGGCTGGTTGCGCGCCAGCAGGCGAAAGTAGGGGGAGTCGCTATGGCCATATTTGGCCAGAATCGCCTGTTCTTCAGCGTTGAATTCCGCCAGCGGTTTATCGGCCAGCCAGGGTTCCCAGTGCAGCTCGTCGCGGGTGAAGCGAACCGGGGCCGCTTTGCCGCTCTGGGTGTGGGGTGTGGTATGCCAGTATCCGGCGACCAGCGGCGTATCGGCGCTGACAATGGGCTTATGGTTCAGCGCCCGCAGGCCCAGCAGCAGTCGGCTCTGGAAGCTGACAAAGGCCACCAGTTGCGCCAGAGTGACGATGCCCCGCAGGCTCCAGCCCGCGCCGGTTAAGGTGTGCAGCGCGCCGGGGGTGGCTTCGACGGGGGTGAAGGTGAGCAGGCGGGCAAAGGCCAGCGCCGGGACCAGACGATCGGTGGTTGGATCGGCGAGCCCGAAACCGGCATAGTGCGCCGCCAGCGCGTCCGCCTGGTGCAGTTTCGCCACCTTCGCGGCCACCGCGAAGCGTTCATCAAGAGGAAAGTCAGCGTCCTGCTGGCTGAACAGCACTTCATAACTTCCCTGGGCGTGACGGGTGGCGGCATCGCGTACGGCGCGCGCCTGGTCGAGCGGGGAACCGGGGGCAATCTCCGCCAGTTCGGCCAGAATATCCTGACTCAGCGTCATGGTGACTCCTTATCTGATGTGGGGGGCAATATGCTGAGCGATCAGCTCAATGGAACGCAGCGTATCCCGGTGCGAAGGCTCCACCGAGTGCACCTGAAACGAAATATCGGTGGCGCGGGCCAGCACGCTGTCCTGCGCCAGGGAGGCAATAACATGCTCTGGGTCGCCAACGTGGGCATCCAGCTGTTGTAGATAGTCGGTGACACTGTCACCTTCTATCGTATGACCCGCCGCCCGGTGCTGTGTCGCCTGCTTGCGCAGACCGGGCTCGGCGACCTGCAGGGCGTGGGCGTGACTGTCGGCGACGAAGGCGGTGCGCGAGGCGAGGATCCGCGGTGCAACGCCGTCCGGCAGCGCCGCCAGGTAGGCGTCGATGATCGGGTTCTGAATGGCGTCCAGCGGCAGGCGTGGCTCTCCGGGTGGACGTGGCTGAGTGCGCGACAGCATCAGCCCGTGTCCCGCCTGACCGGCACGGATGGCGCCCTCCGCCGAGAAGGTGGCGATCCAGATACGTTCCGCCAGCTGCGGCGCGGGCGGATAGAGACGGTTGTCCGGGTGGCTCAGGGTATCGCCGCGCCAGGCACTATGGATCAGGTGCAGATGGTCGGCAAACACCGCCCCGCGCTGCTCGCTGGTCAGGCCGAAGGGCAGAAACGACGTTGGCGTGCCGCCGGAGCCAAACCCCACCTCCAGACGCCCGTCGGTGAGTAAATCCAGTACCGCCGCGTCTTCGGCGACGCGCAGCGGATTTTCCATCGGCAGAGTGATAATCGCCGTGCCGAGACGGATCCGGTCGGTCTGTGCCGCCACGTGGGCGAGAAACACCAGCGGCGAAGGCAGGCCGCCTTCCTGTTCATGAAAATGGTGCTGGGCAATCCATGCGCTGTCGAAGCCCAAACGCTCCGCGTGGCGGATCTGTTCGGCCGCCAGCCGGTAGCGCGTTTGCGCGGAGCCCTGATCGAGCAGACGGGTAAAAAAGCCGAGGCGTTTAGGCATTATGCGTTCTCCGTGTGGGCCTGTGCTATGCGGGGTGAAACCTGAGGAATGGCGGCGATCAGTTCGCGAGTGTAGGCCTGCTGCGGGGTAGCGAACAGGCGGCCAACGTCGCCATGCTCCACCACCTGGCCGGCGCGCAGTACCGTGACGCTGTCGGCAATCCGCCTGACCGTCGCCAGATCGTGGGTAATGAACAGGTAGCTGAGACCCAGCTGCTGCTGTAACTGCTGCAGCAGGGCGAGGATCTGCGCCTGAACGGTGACGTCGAGCGCCGAGGTCGCTTCGTCAAGGACCAGTATCGCCGGCTCGAGGATCAGCGCCCGGGCAATCGCCACCCGCTGCCGCTGGCCGCCGGAGAGCTCCCGCGGCGTACGCGATAGCAGCTCCGGGGCCAGCGCCACCCGCGCGGCGACGGTCTCCACGCGCAGGCGACGTGCCGACGCGCTGAGGCGCTCAAAGTTTTTTAACGGCTCTTCGATAATCGCAAACAGCGTCTGGCGCGGGTCGAGCGAGGCGAAGGGGTTCTGGTAGACAAACTGGATTTTCCGCCGCAGCTGACGCTGCGCCTCGCGGCTGAGATGCCCGGCGTCGATACCGTCGATGGTCACCTGTCCGGCATCGGCGCGCTCAAAGCCCAGCAGGATCCGCGCCAGGGTGGTTTTTCCGGAACCGGATTCGCCCACCAGCGCATGGGTGGTGCCGCGTCTGACCTCAAAACTGACGCTGTCGAGCGCCTGCAGCGCCTGTTTGCCCAGCGAGAAGCGTTTACTGATCCCCTCCACGCGAATGGCCGGTGTTGCCAGCGGCCGGTGACGAGACGCCGTCAGCCCCAACGGCGCATCCTGCAGGTCGTGGAGCAGCTGGCGGGTGTAAGGGTGTTGCGGACGCTGGACAATCACCTCGGTGGGGCCCTGTTCCTGAATCTCTCCCTGGCGAAACACCATGATCCGGTCGGCGCGTTCAGCGGCCAGCGCCAGATCGTGGGTGACAAACAGCACGGCGGTACCCGACTCGCGGCGCAGGATATCAAGCAGGTCGAGAATGCGCTTCTGCACCGTGACGTCGAGAGCGCTGGTGGGCTCGTCAGCAATAATCAGATCCGGCTGCAGGGCAATGGCGATGGCAATCAGCACCCGCTGTTTCATCCCGCCAGACAGCTGATGCGGATACTGGTCAAGGCGCTGTTCCGGGTGGCTGAGCCCGACTTTAGTGAGCAGGTTAAGGACCTGCTGTCGGCGCTCAGCGGCGGAGAGGGACTGATGCAGCCGCAGGATCTCTTCCACCTGCTGACCAATGGTTTTTACCGGGTTAAGCGAATTGCCGGGATCCTGCGGGACCAGACTAATGCTCACCCCACGCAGGCGGTTAAGGCGTTTTGCCGACCAGTCGCTAATCACTTCGCCATTGAGGACAATCCGCCCGCCATCCCGGCGGGCATTATCCGCCAGCAGACCGATTATGGCCTGCGCGGTGGTGGTTTTCCCCGAGCCGGATTCTCCGACGAAGGCCAGCATTTCGCCACGCTGGATGGAAAAACTCACGTTATGCACCACTTCGCGCCATTCGCCCCGCGAGCGGTAGCTGATGCGCAGATCTTCAACGGACAGAACGTTCATGGGCGTACTCCACTCCACTGGCGGCTAAGACGATTGGCGGCAAGGACCACGGCGACCACGGCGAGGCCGGGGAAGGTGGTTAGCCACCAGGCGGTCGACAGGTAGTTGCGACCTTCGGCGATCAATAATCCCCACTCCGGGATCGGCGGCGGGGTGCCGTAGCCGAGGAAGCTGAGGGTGGCCAGGGCCAACATCGCCTGTCCGAACTGCAGCGTCGCGAAAGCAAGCACCGCAGTGAGCGAGTTGGGCAGAATATGGCGCCAGAAGACGGCGAAAAAGGTGCCGCCGCTGCCCCGGGCCGCCTCGACGTAATCGCTGTGGCGCACGCGCACGACCTCCGCCCGCGCCAGGCGTGCGAAGCTGGCGATAGCCGCCACGCCGACCGCCACCGCCGCATTCACCGTACCGAAACCGAGCAGAATAATTACCGTGAGCTGCAGCAGCAGGGAGGGGATAGCCAGCAGGACATCGACCAGGCGCATGATCGTGGATTCAACGCGTCCGGTCAGCGCCCCGGCGAGCGTACCAAGGGCGGTACCCACCACCAGGCCGATGGCGACGGCGATCAGCGCCGCCGACAGGGAATGTACCGCGCCGTAAACCACCCGCGTCCACAGGTCGCGCCCCAGCTGGTCGGTACCCAGCCAGTAGTGCGCTTGCGGCGCCAGGCGCTGAGCGCCGGGGATCCCTTCCAGCGGGTTAGCGGCGGTAAACCACTGCGGGGCGAGGGCCATTAACAACGCGGTGATCATCACCGCCCACGCCAGCCACAGGCCAGGCTGCAGACGCACCCTGCGCCATTCCGGGCGGCGGCGAACCGCGATGGCATAATCGACCAGGCTCATTTCGCACCTCCGGTCTGTAAATGGAGTCGGGGATCCAGTCGCGGCATGACCAGGTCGACAAGCAGGTTTATCAGGACGAAGCCGAGGGCGGAGATCATCACCACTGCCTGCAGCACGGCGATATCCTGGTTATTGACCGCCTGCTGGGTCAGCTGGCCGAGGCCGCTGCGGCCGAAGACGGTCTCAGTGATCAGCGCCCCGGCAATCAGCTCGCCCAGCAGCAGCCCGGCAATATTCAGCGCCGGCAGCAGGGCATTACCCATCACATGGTGCCAGAGGACGCCGGTCTCGCTCATTCCCTTGGCGCGGGCGACCGCGACGAAGGGCTGAACCGCCACCTGATCCATGCTGCGCATCAGGATCTGCGCCAGCGGGGCCGAAATGGGCAGCGCGACGGCGATAACCGGTAAAATCAGCCCTTCCAGTGGCCCGGGGTTGATCACCGGGATCCAGCGCAACTGAAACGAGAAGAGCTGGATCAGGGCGATACCCAGCCAAAAGGTAGGCAGAGAGATAAACAGCACCGGCAGCGACTGCAGGAGGTTGCTCAGCCAGCGCAGCCCCGGCAGACGCGAGGCGAAGGCGAGGGCGAACGCCAGCGCTACAGCCAGCAGGAAGGCCGGCAGCGCGAGGCTTAAGGTATCCGGCAGGTTGCTGGCAATCAGACTACTGACCGCCAGACCCGCCTGCAGGGAATAGCCGAAGTCGCCGTGCAGCATCGCCAGCAGCGTGTGCAGGTACTGGCGCCACAGCGGGCTATCGGCGCCGTAGGCCAGCCGCATGTCAGCGATTTGCGCCGGGCTCAGGCCGAGGTCCGGGTTCTGAAACTTGATCAGCACTGCATCTCCCGGCAGCACCTGCAGCAGGAAAAAGGTGAGGGTAAATGCCGCCCACAGGACCAGCAGTCCCTGGCCGAACCGTCGCAGAAGATAAGCGCTCATATCCGGCCTCTTAGTGCTTGTCCAGCCACGCGCCGTAGAACGACGGACGACCGACGGCCTCGAAGCTGACGCCTTTGACCCACGGCGCGCCGGCGAACACCTGCGGCTCTTCGAAAATGGGGATCACATAGGCGTTATCGATCAGATAGCGCTGGGCGTCACCGGTTAACTGCAAGCGCTGCTGCGGCTCTACCGCCGCGGAGATGCCGGTCAGCAGGTCATTCAGCTTATCATCGCGGAAGTGCTGCACTTTATCGCTGGAGCCACCTTTCTGCAGCAGCGCATCGCGATTGTTGGGGAAGAACATACTTTTCACCACATCCGGGTCGGCGCGGCCCACTTCTGAGACAGTGAGCGGGGTTTTCTGCGGGTCGAGGTTGTCCAGCGTACGGCTACCGGCATCCCCGGCTTTGACGGTCAACGCCACACCCACCTGGCGCCACTGCTGGGCGATCAGCTGCAGCACTTCCTTATTCTGCGGCTGCGGCAGCGATTCATACACCGTCAGCGCCAGCCGCTGGCCGTCTTTACTGCGAATACCGTCGGCGTCGGGCTTCCAGCCGGCGTCGTCCAGCAACTGTCGGGCTTTGGCCTGATCGAAGGTCAGTTTATCGCTCAGATTGACATAGCCGGCGGCGGAGCTGGCCAGTACGGAGGTCGCTTGCGGGTAGTTAGCGGAGAACAGCGTCTCCACCACCTGTTTGGCGTTGGTGGCATGGAGCAGGGCCTGGCGCACCCGCAGGTCGGCGACCAGCGAGTTATCCGGGCGGAAGCTCAGGCTGTCGTTGACCCCGCGGGTAGGGGCGGCGTAGACCTTAAATCCCTGATCGGTCGCCTGCTTTTCATCGTAGGCCTGCACCTGGCGAATAAAGCCCGCCTGACCCGCCAGCAGCGCGCCGATGCGCACACTGTCTTCCGGGGTCACAATATAGGTGATGCCATCGAGGTTAGCGGGCCCCTGCTGGGCAATGTTTTTCGGCCCCCACTGATAATCCTTGCGTGCCACCAGCGTCAGCTCGCGGCCTGGCTTTTCATCCTGCACCACAAAGGGCCCGGAGCCGATAATATGCCGGGCATCGCCCAGCTCTTCAAAATTGCGCTGCAGGGTGCTGAGTGATACCAGACCGGAGCCGATGGTAGCGGTTCCCTGCAGGAAGCCCGGCGACGGTTTGTTGAAGTAAAATTTCACCGTCAGCGGGTCGATCACTTCGCTGCGCTGGTAGTTATTGATGACCTCCGAGACGGGCAGGCGATGGGCTTTATCTCCCAGACCATAGGTGTCGAAGTTTTTGGCCACGGCGGCGGCGTCAAGCGGCGTGCCGTCCGAGAAGGTGACCCCTTTGCGCAGGTGGAAAGTGTACTCGGTTTTATCGGCATTGCTGGTCCAGCTCTCGGCAATCCACGGCTCAATCTCCAGCGTTTTCGGGTTCTGCCAGGTGAGCTTGTCGGTTATCTGATTGAGAATACCGCCATTCGGATAAAAGCCGCCGGCGGGCGGATAGAGATTGGTGTGCGGTTGCTGCTCCAGATAAATTAAGGTGCCGCCTTTAACCGGCGTGTCGGCGGCCCAGACGGAAAAGGCGCCGGAGAGAAACAGGGCGGCCAGCGCAGGCAGGCGAAAATGACGATGCATGGTGAATTCCTTTGTTATCTATTGTGTTGCCATCATCGGGCGCGGCTAAAAACAAAGGAACCAAGGAATTGCGCTAAGCATTTGCGGAAATTGGATTTACTTCGCGAGTGGGAAGCGTGGGGCAAGCGCCTCTCCCGGGCGGGAGAGGCGTCGGCGATTAGCTGCGCAGATCGATAACCATACGACCGCGGATCTGACCTTGTTCCATCTCTTTAAAGATGGCGTTGATATCTTCCAGCGGGCGCAGGGTAACTTTCGGCACCACTTTACCTTCGGCGGCAAACTGGAAGGCTTCCACCAGATCCTGACGAGTACCGACCAGCGAACCGACCACCTCGATGCCGTCGAGCACCAGACGTGGAATATCGAGGCTCATCGCCTCCGGCGGCAGGCCTACCGCGACCACGCGGCCACCGGCACGAACGGCATCCACCGCCGAGTTAAAGGCCGCCTTAGCTACCGCGGTCACCACGGCAGCATGCGCGCCGCCGGTTTTTTCCTGAATCACTTTCGCCGCATCTTCATTACGGGAGTTGATGGTCAGATCGGCGCCCATCGAGGCCGCCAGTTCCAGCTGCCCGTCGTTGACGTCGATAGCGATCACTTTGGCGTTAAAGACATTCTTCGCATACTGCAGCGCCAGGTTACCCAGCCCGCCGAGACCGTAGATAGCGATCCACTGACCCGGTTTGATGTGGGAGACCTTGACCGCTTTGTAGGTAGTGACGCCCGCGCAGGTGATACTGCTGGCGGCGGCAGAGTCAAGGCCGTCCGGCACTTTAACTGAGTAGTTAGCGGTGACGATGCACTCTTCAGCCATGCCGCCGTCGACGGAATAGCCGGCGTTTTTTACCGAGCGACACAACGTCTCATTGCCGCTGTTACAGTAATCGCAGTGGCCGCAGCCTTCGAAGAACCACGCCACGCTGGCGCGATCGCCTGGCTTCAGGGAGGTCACGCCCGGTCCGACTTTTTGCACCACCCCGATCCCTTCATGGCCGAGAATGACGCCGGTTTTATCGCCAAAATCGCCGTTTTTCACGTGCAGGTCCGTATGACACACGCCGCAGCATTCCATTTTCAACAACGCTTCACCGTATTCCAGCGGGCGCAGCGTTTTTTCCGTGACGTTAACCTGATGGTCGTGGGTAACAACAGCAGCCTTCATGCCTGTCTCCTTGTGAGGGGATTGTTTAATTTTATTAATGCAATAGTACCCAATAAGGATTAGACGCTATGGAGAAAAATACAAGGCGCTTTAGTACAGGATGTGGTTTTTTGCTACAGCGGTAGCACAAAATTCAGACAATGCCTCTAATTTTGGTAGGTAATAATAGCGTCACTGAATGGTCATGTTTTCTTCATCACCCAACTCTATCGTTTTGCGCATCAATTTCTTATAACAACAGAGTGATACAACAATGCATCTGGTAAAAACCATCCTCACTGCCGGTCTGTTTCTGTCCGCCGCCGCGCAGGCGCAGAACGTGCTGGAATTCCCCCAGCCGGAAAACAACCCGGAAGAATTTTACGCCGTCACCGAGATCCCGGCAGGTGGCATTATTAAGTATGAAACCGACGCCAAAACGGGGTTTATTATCGCCGACCGCTTTCAGTCGATGCCGGTGGCTTACCCGGCGAACTACGGCTCGCTGACCCAGTCGCTGGCCGGAGATGGCGACCCGCTGGACGTGGTGTTTTACACTCGCGCGCCGATGGCGCCGGGCACACTGATTAAGCTGCGGCCGATCGGTGTCCTAAAGATGATAGACGGCGGTGAGAAAGACGACAAAATCATCGCCGTGCCGGCCAGCAAAATTGATCCGACCTATGACGACATCAAGACCATTACCGATCTGCCGAAAATCGAGCAGCAGCGGCTGGAGGCCTTCTTCCGGGTCTATAAAGAACTGCCAGAGGGGCGTAAAAAGGTTGAGCTGGCCGGTTTTAATGATGCCGCCGCTGCGAAGCAGGAGATCAAATCGGCCTGGGAGGCCTGGAAAGCGAAGAACCCGCAATAATATTCATCGCGGGCGCTGTCCGGCGCCCGCGGTATTCGCTCTCACGACCCCAGTGGCGGCGAAATCACAGGTCACACGGCAACGCTTATCTCACCATATTGCATCTTGACGCAGGATGAAGATGATGGTTGTATTGTACAACCATTTCATGTTTCGGACCCGCTGTCATGCCTGACACCCCTTTAATCCAACAGATTCGTACCGCCTCGCGGTTAATGGTGCGCGAGCTGGGCTTTATGAGCACCACTCTGGCCGCCACCCATTATTCACCTTCGGCGGTGCACACCCTGCTTGAGGTATCGATGAGGGGGGAGATGACGGCCGCGCAGCTGGTCACGTTGCTGGGACTGGAAAAATCAAGCGTCAGCCGGATGGTCTCTCGTCTGCTGGCGGCCGGTGAGCTGGAGGAGCGTCCTTGCGCGGAGGATGCGCGCGCGAAATCACTCGCCCTGACGGCAAAGGGGCACGATACGGTGGCGAAAATTAACGCCTGGGGTACCCGCCAGGTGGTGGAGGCGTTAGACCATCTGGATGAGACGCAGCAGCAAACTGTCGCCACTGGACTGGCGGCCTATGCCCGGGCGCTGGCGCAGTGTCGGGATAGCGCGCTCGCGGATACGGCTCCGCAAATTTCGCTGATGACCGGCTATCAGCCGGGGATGATCGGCCGGATTGCCCAGATGCACGGGGAGTATTACGCCCGTCATCATGACTTTGGCGCTTTTTTTGAAGGCAAGGTCGCCAGCGGCGTAGCGGAATTTGCCACCCGGCTTTCCTCCCCGGCCAACCAGATCTGGCTGGCGATCCGCGAAGGGAAAATCGTCGGCTCGCTGGCTATCGATGGCGAGGACCTCGGCCAGCAGGAGGCGCATCTGCGCTGGTTTATTCTCGACGACAGCTGCCGGGGAAGCGGCATCGGCAGGCGTCTGCTCAGCGAGGCGATGACTTTCTGCGAGAGTCGCCAGTTTAGCGCGGTGCAGCTGTGGACCTTTAAAGGGCTGGACGCGGCCCGCAAACTGTATGAATCCTTTGGCTTCACGTTAACCCGCGAATGGCAGGGGGAGCAGTGGGGAAAGGTAATGACCGAGCAGCAATTTACCCGGTCCGGAAACACCGGCTAAGCACGTTGCGCTTAGTCGGTGCGGGTACAGGAGATTACGCCAGCTGGTTAAGCAGGCGGTTAATCTCCTCTTGCCACTGTGCCTGCAGTGACGGCTTTTGATGTTTTGGCTTGCGGGCCATGTCGTCAGCCAGCCATTGCTCCAGGTCAATCAGCCGCGCCAGCAGCACCTCCTCATCATCGTCAGCCCTGGCGGGCGTACTCTGCAAAGCGAGTCGACTGTCCGGGGCGGGCGCCACGGCCTGCAGACGGGCATAGACCTCCTCCAGGCTGTGCCATTCCGTTAACCCGGCGTTGTCGATCAGCCAGAAGCGGTTACAGCTTTCACTAATCAGCTGGCGGTCATGACTGACCAGCAGCACGCCGCCGGGGTAATCGCGCAGCGTCTGCGCCAGCGCCGCTTTACCCTCCATATCAAGATGATTGGTGGGTTCATCCAGCAGCAGCAGACTGTAGCGCGCCAGCGAGAGTCCAACGAACAGTAGCCGCGACCGCTCGCCGCCGCTGAGGGTGCTGACCTTCTGGCTATGTCTCGCCCAGCCAAACCCGGCGGCGATCAGCGCCCGTTTACGGGTGTCGGCCGACGGGGCGAACGGCGTCAGCGCGTCGAGCAGGCTGGCATCGTCCGGTAACTGCTCCAGCGTCTGGTCATAGTAGCCGGGGTGCAGCCGGGGATGCAGGCGCAGCCCCGGGAGAGGCGATGCGTCGTTCATCTGCTGCCACAGCAGGCGCAGCAGGGACGATTTACCGCCGCCATTGCGCCCCATGATGGCCACGCGATCGCCGCTGCGCAGGCGCGCCACGCCGGTGGTGAAGAGGGATGGCAGGCCCGGCGCGGGCGCGACGGGAAGGGTGTCCATCTCCAGCAGGCGGTCAGCCGGCAGGGCGTCCCCCTGCAATGACAGACGCCACGGCGGGCCGACGCTGAGCTCGGTTTGCTCGTCTTTCAGGCGGGCGACCTGCTTCTCCATCTGTTTGGCTTTGCGGGCGAGGTCTTCGTTGTCATAGACCCGACCCCAGGTGGCCAGGCGCCGGGCGCTGGCGCTGACCCGGTCGATCTCTTTTTGCTCGGCCTTATGGCGCAGCGCGGCACTTTCATCCTGCTCCTGCAGTGCCTGACGGGCAGCGCTGCAGGGCAAGGCGAAGCTGTGCAGCGTCTGGTCGCGGAGGATCCAGCTGGCATTAGTTACAGCATCCAGTAAGGTGTTGTCGTGTGACACCAGCACGAAGCTCCCCTGCCAGGTTTGCAGGAAGCTTTCCAGCCACAGCAGGGTCGGCAGATCGAGGTGGTTGCCGGGCTCATCCAACAGCATCAGGTCAGGTTGGCGGATCAGCGCCCGGGCCAGTAGCAGGCGCGTGTGCTGGCCGCCGCTCAGGGTAGTGGTTTGCTGCTCCATCACCGCCGGGGTAAAGCCCATCTGCGCCAGCAGGCGTTCGGCCAGCCAGCGCTGCGCTTCCCGTACATCAGCGGGTAACGGGGCCAGTACTGCCTGCAACAGCGACTGCGAACGCAGCGCCTCCGGCAGATGCTGTTCAACGCGGGCCATCAGACACTGACCGGCGAGTGAGACGCTGCCCGAGGTGGGCGCGAGGGTGCCGTCCAGCACCTGCAACAGGGTGCTTTTGCCGCAACCGTTATGGCCGATGAGACCGATACGGTCGCCTTTCTTCAGGGTGAAGGAGAGGGTGTTAAACAGCGGCCCAAAGGCAGTCTCCACGTGGAGCGCATGGGCAGTTAGTAATGTACTCATAGTCAACTTACTCAAGAGTTACAGGCATGCAAATGCCTCGTCAAAACTCGCTGACGATAACCCGGTAAGCCGGAGAGAAGGGATTGCGTGAAGTGTCTTCGCTCAAGCCATAGTTATCGCAGCACGATACCGATAACGCTTGAGCTGGCGCAATTGCCTAATGCATGTGAAACAATAAACATTTCACAATACAGCATGAGGGGCCTCCTTTTTTATTTAGTCAGTGGATGGGTGGTGGCAGTGTAGTGGGGAAAGGCTAGCGACGCCAGTGACAAAACTGGCAGGGGGTGCGCGCGGCGCGCGCTCAGAGTTTAGCGTACAAAGGGAAACCAATACGCTTTTGCCAGTACCGCTTCGGTCAGTGTATTAGCGTCAGTTATTTTTTGGCACTGGGCTTCGAGGACATCAGGTTTATCCTTCGGGAACCAGCGTTGAGAAATGTAAAGCGTCAGGAAAACAGTTTCACGTGTTTGCTCACAGTGATAAGCATTTTTAATGTTATCAATTCCTCGGAATCCATATGGATCTCTGTATTCTATGTAAGTTTCATAGCGGGATCTGGATTCAAAATAATTATCTGGATCCATGCTTGCCCAGACAATACTGAGATAATGCTTCTCATGAAGGAAGTAACGATAACGGGTTGTCTCTCCACCGGGAATAACGCCGGGGAACAATCCAAAAAAGATGAAAATCAGCAAAGAAAGCATAACTGGAATAGCCGGGTGACGCAGTTTACGATGCGTTGATTTTCTCGTTGATAACAGCCAAATCAACGGTATAACGAGTGAGCAGAGCGTAGCGACAAACGGTTTATAGAAGGTGTACAGACTATGTTCGATAAGATCGCCAGCAACGGCATCATATGAACTGATTTCAAAGGGGGAATGCAGTGTTTCACCACTTAGTGAACATAAGCCATAGACTAACCCTGTTATTCCTGTAAGTGCTAAATATAAAATGATCATCCTATTCGTCATGTTTTTTGTCGCAACCTGGTGGGGCATATTAACGTTCCTTCTTCGTCTCAGTAGTGAGAATCATTGAAAGTATTATCATTGATTTATTTAAATATAATGGGAAACCAGCGGGCGTGGTCGCGGGTATATTCCGTCATCGCCTGGGGATCCTTTATCGCCTGGCAGGGGGCGTCGAGAATATTCGGATACGCATCCGGATACCAATCTTCCTCGGTCGTTAAGGTCAAAAAGCGAGACTCCCGGTGGGTTTCACAGCTATAGGCGTTTTTAATATTGTCGGCTTCGCGATATCCCTTGGGATCGCGATATTCGATATACACTTTGTACTCAGAGCGGGTACCCCGCCACGCGCCCGGCTCCGGTTTCTGCCAGCGGACCGTCTGGTAGTAGCGCTCCCGCTCGCCGTAGCGATAGACAGGGGTCTCTCCGCCGGGAATCACGTCGGGTCTCAGGAAGAAAAACACCAGTCCCGCCAGCAGGAGTAACACCGGTGGGAGAATGTGTGTCAGCAGCCGCGGCGCCTGGCGGTTAACCAGCAGCAGCCACAGCAGCGGCGGGATCGTGCTGACGATAAAAGGAAAGAGGATTTTTGCCGGCGTATAGAGTTCATGCACCGAAACCTCGCCGGCTTTCGCCGCGTAAAACGCCTGCTTATCGCCGAAATACCAGAGCTCACCGTGAAAGGCGCTGAAGGCGCTCACCAACAACAATCCGCTAAACAGCCCCAGCCAGAGGCGTAATATCGGTTGCAGAACGATTTTTTGCTGGCTCATTTACGGTGCCTCCACAGGGACGGTGGCGATCGGGCGGGCAATCATGATTGCCGTTTCACTGAGCGCATTCAGATCGCTTACCTGAGTACACTGGCGGGCCATGACCTGCGGATCGGCGTCCGGAAACCAGCCCTCATTGAATGACAGGGTGTAAAACTGGGTATGCCGCTTGACTTCACAGCGCCAGGCGCGGCCAAGATTGTTTCTGTCGATAAGCCAGCGGGGATCTTTCGCTTCAACAAAAATTTCATATTTAGAGGGTTGAGTGACATGTCGATCTGAATTCGTTTTGCTCCAGAAAATGGCAGTGTAAGAAATGTTGTGTTTACCGTACTGAATACTGGCATCCCGACCCGGGGTGACCTCCGGATGGAGGAAAATAAATATCCCGGCGGCAATCAGTACCATCAGCGGTAATATAGGATGCTGTATTGGCCGCCAGGGGGTTTTACGTACCGCCAACAGCCAGACCAGGGTAATAATAAACACGTAGAGCAGGGCGAAGAAAAATTTACTCGGTTCATAGATGACGACATCCACCAGATCGCCGGTGGCGGGCTGATACTGGTCAGCGCGCGGGGTGAGCATCCACATATCGCCGCTGAAGAGGCACATTCCGGTGATGATGGCGATACCGCCGATAAGAAACAAGACAATCCGGATCAGAATAGCATTCGCTTTATTCGCGCCAGGGGTTAATTTTTGCATTTCACATTCCGTTGTGAAGAGTTGAGAGGAGACTATTTTGCACAGTAGAGGACACACGGCAAATGCTATCCGTTTTATATTTTTACGATGAATGAATATGGGCGAAAAAGGCGTTTCTGTGGCGGGAGATATTATTCTGACGTTATTAAAAACCGGGCCGATATGTCGACCCGGTGAGCGTGATTAAATCGAGGTGCGGCGATAATTGCGATATTCCGGCAGCCAGAAATTATCGCTAATGGCCTGCAGCAGCGCTTCAGCGGAGGTTTTCACCGCCACGCCTTGCTCCTGCGCCACCTTGCCGACCGCGAAGGCAATTGCCCGTGAGACGGTCTGGATATCCTTCAACTCCGGCAGCACCGGACCTTCGCCGTTGTTCACCAGCGGCGAGTGTTTCGCCAGGGTTTCACTGGCGGCCATCAGCATCTCGTCGGTGACCCGCGACGCGCCGGAAGCAATCACCCCCAGACCAATCCCCGGGAAGATATAGGAGTTATTGCATTGCGCGATAGCGTACTGCTTGCCTTTCAGGGTGACCGGGGCAAACGGGCTGCCAGTGGCGACCAGCGCCTCGCCATCGGTCCAGCTCAGGATATTCTGCGGCGTCGCTTCCACCCGTGAGGTCGGGTTTGAGAGCGGCATCACGATTGGCCGCGGGCAGTGCTTGTGCATCTCGCGGATAATCTCTTCCGTGAACAGCCCCGGCTGACCCGAGACGCCGATCAGAATGTTCGGCTTCACGTTACGCACCACGTCCAGCAGGGACAGCACATCGTTAGTGGTATCCCAGCCCTGCAGATGCTCACGCTTCTGCACCAGCTTGTTCTGGAACGGCAGCAGGTTAGGCATGCCGTCGGTTAACAAGCCGAAGCGGTCAACCATGAACACGCGCTGGCGGGCCTCTTCTTCGCTAACGCCTTCGCGGACGATCTGGGCGATAATCTGCTCGGCGATACCGCAGCCGGCGGAACCCGCACCGAGGAAGACGATTTTCTGCTCGCTGAGCTGGCTACCGGCGCCGCGGCTGGCGGCGATCAGCGTCCCGACGGTGACCGCCGCGGTGCCCTGAATATCGTCATTAAACGAGCAGATTTCATTGCGATAGCGGTTGAGCAGCGGCATGGCGTTCTTCTGCGCAAAGTCTTCAAACTGCAGCAGGACGTCCGGCCAGCGGGCCTTAATTGCCTGGATCACGTCGTCAACGAACTGATAATACTCGTCGTCGGTAATGCGCGGATGGCGCCAGCCCATATACAGCGGATCGTCGAGCAGCTGCTGGTTGTTTGTTCCAACGTCCAGCACGATGGGCAGGGTATAAGCCGGGCTGATGCCGCCGCAGGTGGTGTACAGCGACAGCTTGCCGATCGGGATCCCCATCCCGCCGATCCCCTGGTCGCCGAGGCCGAGAATACGCTCGCCATCGGTGACCACAATCACTTTCACGTTATGGTTCGGGACGTTCTGCAGGATGTCGTCAAGGTTATGGCGATTCTGGTAAGAGATGAAGACGCCGCGGGCGCGACGGTAAATCTCGGAGAAACGTTCGCAGGCGGCGCCCACCGTCGGGGTATAGATAACCGGCATCATCTCTTCGAGATGGTTGCCGATCAGGCGATAAAACAGGGTTTCGTTGGTGTCCTGGATGTTACGCAGGTAGATGTGTTTGTCGATTTCAGTTTTGAATCCCTGATACTGGATCCAGGCGCGTTCCGCTTGCTCTTCGATGGTTTCAACCACTTCCGGCAGCAGGCCAAGAAGGTTGAAATTGCTGCGCTCTTCCAGACTGAAGGCGCTGCCCTTGTTGAGGAGGGGGAATTCAAGCAGAACGGGACCCGCGTAAGGGATGTACAGGGAACGGTTTTTCTTATGAGTAAATTGCATCGCACTAACTCCTTGATCATGACCACAGTCCCGGCGCGGCGATAAGCGAGGGCGGGTGGAAAGCAGCGGGCAGAGTATAGAGCAGATGGTCGTCAAGCGGGTAAACAAGCAATCAATTGCCATAAAAAAACACCATCCTGGCAACAGGACGGTGTTGTTTATCATCACTCAGACTGAAAATTAACCACCGCGGCGTTTGCGGCCGGTAGCATGGATGTGGTTGAGGGTGGTTTCTTCATCGCCTTCCAGCACCACTTTTTTCTGCTGGGAAAGCTTATAGTTCAGACCGAGAAGATGACGTGCCTGATGGTTCGATTTCATTCTGACTCCTTTATCCTGTTCTGGTTTCAAGGGCAAACCCGGTGGTGACCGGATGAAATGTAACCCAAAGTCGGCCGCACGTTTTTTGTGCGACCTCAGCTAGGGTGGTCCATTTTCAGGGCAATAGCAACCTTCGCGCGCCAGATTAAGAACAGTCTCCCTCACGCGCCGCCGGGATCACCACTTCATCTCGCCGGTATTAACTTTGGCGCTTAACTCCAGCGAGCTGGTCTCCGCCAGGCCCGGCCACTGCGTCTCCATGGCCTTGATCACCCCGGCCGAATCCTGATGCGTCTTCAGCGCTTGCTCAAACTGCTGGAGATACGTTTTTGTGAAGCGCACCGCGCTGTCTCCCTCCGGTGGGGTGCCGAGGTAATGACCAGGGATCACCCGCTGCGGGTGCAGGGCGATCATCTGGTCCAGCGTGTGGCGCCATTGCTGGCGACTGGCCGGCGTCTGGGTGTCGGCGGTCCAGAGATGCATGCCCCACGCCACGCCGGTGCCGCCGAGGATCGTTTTGTTCGCCCGGATCCAGACGAACGCCGCGTAGTCATGCGGCTGCATAATGGTTACTTTCTCGCCGTCGATGGTAAAGCTGTTGGCCTTCAGCGCCTGCGGAACGTACACCTGTGTCGGCGCGCCATCTTTCATTTGCGGGCCCCAGTACGCCAGTTTGGCCGCTTTGGTGGCTTCAATATGTTTGACGACCTCCGGCGTGGCGACCACTTCCGCCTGCGGGAAGGCTTTCATCAGCGGTTCAAGACCAAAATAGAAATCCGGATCGCCAGAGGTGATCACAATCCGCGTGAGCGGCTTGCCGTTTTTCTTGATCATGTCTACCAGCTTTTCGCCGTCTTTGACGCTGAACTGCGCGTCAAACAGCACTGCTTCGTGCGGGCCGGAAACGAGAGTGGAGTTAACGGCAAAGATGCCCTTTTCCTGCGGATTGTAGGTTTGCAGCGTCAGAGGCGCCGCGAAGACAGAACCGCTGAACAGGGCGGTGGCAACAGCAAGAGCAGATAATTTCATGATGTGTTCTCAGTAACAGGTGAATGCGTTCCATTGTACGGATTTCGCTATTTGATAGAATTCCTGAAATAAGAGATGCTGAGTTTCATAAATCGTGCAGATGAAGGGGGCATGATGGATAGAGTGATTGCTGCGCAGGTGTACCTGCGCATCTGCGAGCTGGGAAGTCTCAGCGCCGCGGCGCGGGCGCTGGGGATGTCGCGTCCGATGGTCAGCCGCTATCTGGAGCAGATGGAGAACTGGGCTGGCGCCCGGCTGATCCATCGTTCCACCCGCCGGCTGACCCTGACGCCGGCGGGGGAAAAAGTGTTGCTTAAGACCCGCGGGTTGACGCGGATCGCCGATGAAATCGCCGGCGAGCGCCAGCGGGCCGACCCCAGCGGCACGCTGCGCGTCGCCTGCGCGCACTTCACGGCAATGCAGCTGATCTCACCGCTGCTGCCGGACTTCCTCGCTCGCTATCCGCAGCTGCGTCTGGAGCTGGATATCAATAACCATCCGGTCAGCCTGATCGGCGAGCGCATCGACGTGGCTATTCGCATTACCGACAACCCGGAGCTTGGGGCGATCGCTCGCCGCCTCGGGCTGTGTCGTTCGCTCCTCTGTGCCGCACCGCGCTGGCTCAAGCAGCATGGCCCGCTGACGACGCTTGACGATCTGCAACAGCATAACTGTCTGTTATACAGCCACTTCTCCGGCCAGCGCTGGCAGTTCAGTGATGCGCAGGGGCAGGAGGCGTCGGTGGCGGTGAGCGGCAATCTGAGCGCGGGGATCTCTTCTCTGCTGCTGGAGGCGGCGGTTTCCGGGTGTGGCATTGCGATGCTCCCCGAACTGGAGGCGCGGAGCGCGTTGGCCAGCGGGGCGCTGGAGGTGGTGCTCCCTGACTGGACGCCGAAGGCGCTGAGCGTCTATGGCATCTATCTTTCCCGCGACTATCAGCCCGATGGGCTACCGCTGTTTCTGGATGCGTTGCAGCGACGTCTGGGGGAGACTGCCGCCGGGGCCTGAACATGGGCGTTGCGTTCAGCGGCAACACCGGCGGGCGGTGGCCCTGCCGGTGAGCTGACGATGAGACTTACTCGTTGCCCCATTGATTAAGGAAGTTGGCAATATCGTCAATTCGGCGTTCATCAATAGCCGCTTCACGGGCCATCTCCTGCTGCGCCTCTTCATCGATCTCTTCGTTATTCATCAGTCGCTCAATCAGCAGTTGAAAATAGCGCGCCAGCGCATCGCGTTCCGTCTCTTTGACCGGCGTGGCCGCTTCGGTCTCGTATTCGTCCACGATGTCATAAAATTTCAGGGGGATCTCATTACTCATCAGTTGTCCTCAGGGTCAGCGCACAGCGGCGGGCGGATATCATAGCATGCAGCTGGCTAAACACGCTGCGGGAGAGGAAAAATCGCCACGCAGGGGCTGCGCGGCGATCGTGCTGGGGAGGGACCGGCATAACGCCGGCCCGGTTATCGTTCCGGAGGCGAGGGATTTAGACCACGCCGTCCCCGCCGTCAGAACACCATACCTGACCGGAGGTATACGAGCAGGCATCCGATGCCAGGGTGACATACAGCGGGGCGATCTCGACCGGCTGCCCCGGGCGGCCCATCGGTGTGTCTTTCCCGAACTGTTTCACTTTCTCGTCCGGCTGGCCGCCGCTGGATTGCAGCACCGTCCAGTAAGGACCTGGCGCCACGGCGTTGACACGAATGCCTCGTTTCGCCACCTGCTTGGCCAACGATTTGGTGAAGATCGCCAGGCAGGCTTTGGTCTGGGCATAATCGAGCAGGATCGGGCTGGGTTTATAGGCCTGCACCGAGGTGGTATTGATGATTGCGCTCCCGGCCTGGAGATGGGGCAGCGCCGCGCGAGTGATCCAGAACGGCGCGTAGACATTGGTTTTAAAGGTGGCGTCAAAGTCTTCGGTGGTGAGCTCCTCGAGGGTCTCGCAGTATTGCTGACGTCCGGCGTTATTGACCAGGATGCTCAGTCCTCCCAGTTGTTCCACCGCGTCGGCCACCAGCGACTGACAGAAGGACTCGGAGCGGATATCCCCCGGCAGGGCCACCGCGGTGCGGCCTTCGGCTTTGATCAGCGCGATGACTTCATCGGCATCCTCTTGCTCCTCCGGCAGATAGCTAATGGCGACATCGGCCCCTTCGCGGGCAAAGGCGACCGCCACCGCGCGGCCAATGCCGGAGTCGCCGCCGGTAATTAACGCTTTCTTACCCGCCAGCCTCCCGGTGCCGGTGTAGCTGGTTTCCCCGTGGTCCGGTGACGGCTCCATCTCCGCATCCAGACCCGGTGGGTTTTGTTCTTGCTCCGGGAACTCCGGACGTGGAGCCGTCTCTTCTGGCAACATGGAGGTGGGTAATTTTTTCATTGGCGGTTTTTCATCTTGCATAGTCATCTCCTTCAGACAGAACGGGCCAGACCTAAGGATAGGCCAGCTTCACCCCAGGCCTGGCAACGCGAGAGGATCATCTATCTTGTTTAACAGGCAAAATAGGGACCTTATTTGACTTTAACCGGCTGATCCTTGGCGAATTTCGTTGTATGTCGCTGCGTTATTATTGGTGGTGTTAAATTAGGATTATTCCATCCTTAATTTGCGGGGAGGGGCTATTTTTATCTGGCGGGCTGAATGACGGTGTGATTTTTAAAAGCGAAGGGGTGGCATATTGTGAAAAAATATTCTTTCGCACCCATGGATGAATGATGAACCACCTCATTATGAGTATTTTCTATGACTGAAGTACCTGGCTGATGAAAAAATAAAAAAAATCGCCCATCATTTTCATTTTTTTACAAAAGCGCCGGGGCGAAAAAATTTCATGATAGTGAATGGAGATAATCTAAGGCGAATAAGTGAGTTACACTGTATTTATTTTTACTGCCGCTTCGTTATTTATTTTTTATTTGCCATTTGGCGTGGATAAAAGCCTGGCGTTAATTTGACTCCTGCGAGCATTCCTCTAGTGTTAGATATCGAGGGCGATGATTTGTAACAGGGTCATTTTCCATTTACCAACCGAGATCGAGTAAACCTAAAAGGTGAAATTATGGCAGAGCACAGAGGCGGTTCAGGTAACTTTGCAGAAGATCGTGAAAAAGCATCCGAAGCCGGGCGTAAAGGCGGACAGCACAGCGGCGGGAACTTTAAAAATGATCCTGAACGTGCATCCGAAGCCGGTAAAAAGGGTGGTAAGAACAGTCATGGCGGTGGTCGTAAAGCCGGTGACAGTTAATGACTGAAACCTGAGGCGCTTTAAAATGGGCGCCGCAACAAAACCTGTGGGCCTGCCGGTCCGCAGGTTTCTGTTTATATGGGCTGGTAATAATAAATTGTGTCGCCTAATCCATATTTATTTATCTGTGAAACGCGAAGGGTAAATGATATTAACAATATGCTGGTCAATGGTTAAGTATTTATAATATAGACAGGTAATAAAAATGAAACTGACACCGGCATTGATTAAACGCTGCCATCTTGTTGCTGCAGTGATGTGGGTAATATTGGCAATACCCTCGTTAATCTGGTGGAAAAACAGCGTCCTGTGGGTCATTCTCATTAGCATCTATGCGAATATCGTTGGGCATTTATCCGGATATAGCGCAGCGCGAGCGGATCAGGCGGCGGAAGAGAATGAAGACCCTCCATCTAAATAAAGGATTGGTTATCAGAGGTATTTATGACGGATATTGAAATTATCACAACTGGCTGCGCGATGCTCATGCGATGGAGAAACAGGCCGAAGTAATATTAATCACGGCAACCAGAAGGAGTGAAAACTATCCGCCACTGCGCACGCGTCTTGAACAACATCTCTATGAAACCCGCCGGCAATTATCGTCTCTGCAGGATATCATTGCCCGTAATCATATTTCCCGCTCCGCGCTGCAGGATGCGATGAGCCGGGTCGCCGCGTTGGGCCAGTCCATTGGGATGATGCTGCCCGGCGATGAGGTCATTAAAGTCATTATTACGGCCTATGTTTTTGCGCAATTCGAGGTCGCCTGCTATACCGCCTTATTGACTGCGGCGAAACGGGTAGGCGACCACCATGCCATCCACGCCCTTGAGGCGATGCTGGCGGAGGAGCGAGGCATGGCTGACTGGCTGCTTCATCATCAGCCGACAATCGTCGGGCAATTTCTGCATCGTGCTGAACTGCCTGGCGTTGAGGCCGGAAAATAAGCCGCCGGAGAAAAACTATGGTTAAACGCCACACGATCGCGCTTCATGCTGTCGAGGAACAGGTTCCTCTGAAATTAACCGCCAGACAGCAGGCTCTGGTGGACGCGGTGGCGAACCGGGCGCCTTCAGCGGAGCACGCTACCGTATCGCCTGTCGCCAAACCCCGGCCGACGGCGAGGGGCGGGCGTAAACCGCGCTGAATCTGCTGGCGAGTGACGGGCCACCCGTCAGGGTGAATAAGCAAGGTGATAGTGATGCAACGGGAACAGTGGTTTCACAGAGCGGTCATTTATCAGGTTGATAGTTCACTGTTTTATGACGCTAACGGTGACGGCTACGGCGATCTCGCCGGTATTCGCCAAAAGCTACATTACATTCGCAGCCTCGGGGCGACGGTGCTCTGGCTGACGCCTTTCTATCTCACCCCTCTGCAGGATGATGGCTATGATATCAGCGATCATCTGCAGCCTGACCCGCGATTTGGCACCATCGCCGATGTGATTGAGCTGATTGCCCGCGCCCGGGAGCTGGGACTGCGGGTCATCGTCGAGCTGGTGATCCAGCATACCTCCGCGCAGCACCCGTGGTTTCAGGCGGCCAGGCACGATCCCCGGTCGCCGTGGCGGCCAGGCACGATCCCCGGTCGCCGTGGCGGCCATACTATCTTTGGGCCGACAGGCCGCCGGAGAAGGACGATCCCCCCATGTTTCCCGGCGTCGAGGAGAGCGTCTGGCGCTGGGACGAACAGGCCGGGCAATACTATCGCCACATGTTTTATCGTCATGAGCCGGATCTGAATCTTGCTCATCCGCCGGTGATCGCTGAAATCGAAAACATCATTACCTTCTGGCTGCAGGCGGGGGTGTCAGGTTTTCGCCTCGATGCCGCGTCGCATCTGGTGAAACAGGCCGGGAAGGGTGACGAGGCGCGCGGCTACCCGCTACTGACCCATCTCCGGCAGGTCGTTCAGCGCCTCAATCCCGAGGCGATACTGCTGGGTGAAGTAGACGTTGCGGTAGAAGATTACCGCCATTATTTTGGCCACGGCGATCGGCTGCAGATGGTGCTCAATTTCTGGCTTAACAAATACCTCTATCTCAGTCTGGCGCAGCAGCGAGCCGCCCCGGTGGTGAAGGCTCTGCAGGCGATGGTGACCCCGCCGGACGGGTGCTGCTTCGTCAACTGGCTGCGTAACCATGATGAACTGGATCTCGAGGGGATTGGCGAACGCAATAAGCGCCAGGTTATCCGCACCTTTGCCCCTGATAAAGCCATGTCCGTTTACCAGCGTGGCGTACGCCGGCGACTGGCGCCGATGCTGGATGGCGATACCCGGCGCATGGCGCTGGCCCATGCGATCCTGCTGGCGCTGCCCGGTGTGCCGGTGATGCGCTATGGCGACGAGATTGGCATGGGAGACGATCTGAGTTTACCGGAGCGCTATGCGGTCAGAACGCCGATGCAGTGGTCGGCGGCGCCCAACGGCGGCTTCTCCCGGGCGGCGCGGGACGATCTGCCGGTAAAACCGATAGCCAGCGGGCGGTGGCGCTACCAGCGGATCAATGTGGAAGCAGCGCTACGCCACCCCCGATCGCTGCTGAACCGGGTGCGCAACATGGTACTGGCGCGGGCGGAATATACCGAGCCGGGCTCCATTCCTTTCGCCATCCTCGCGGTGAAACCTGCTGCGGTGCTGGGTTTGTGCTATCGCAGCGAATCGCGGGAGGTGGTGATGCTGGCGAACTGCAGCCAGCAAACGGTAGAGGTGCAACTCCCGCCGCTGGCCAGGGGCTACTGGAGCCCGATACTGGAAGATAAATACTACCGGGACAGGTTGACCGGCGGGGATGACGCGCGGCTGGCGCTTTCCGGGTATGGTTACCGCTGGTTCAGCCGGAGCCTGAGTTAGCGTCGTTTCCCGGAACGACGGAACAACGCCCGCAGGGCCATCGTCGCCACCGCCACGCCGACGCCGGCAGCCACTTTTCCCGGGAGATCGGCGCTGATGGTCACCGCTTTACGCCGCGCGCCATCGTTAAAGGGGCCGTGTCCGGGGTGATTGCCGCGCACCGGCGTGAACAGGTCGTCCTGATGCTCTGCCGGCTTCGGCTGGCCGGTAAACTGTCCCTCCCACGCCTTTTTCACCATCAGACGATCGAGCAGGCGAGGGAAGAAGACCTGGCCGAGGATCGACTGGATGGTGCTTTTCCCGACCCACAGCTCGTTGACCGGACGCTGGATGACGCTGTAGATAGCCTCGGCGGCGACTTCCGGCTGATAGACCGGCGGCACCGGCTGCATGGCCTGATCCATTTTATTCCGCGCCCAGCCAAACTGGGCGGTGTTCATCCCCGGCAGCTGGACCATGGTCAACTGGATGTGGCTTTTCTCGTGCATCAGTTCGGTACGCACGGCATCGGTAAAGCCGCGGATCGCCGCTTTGGCCCCGCAGTAGGCCGATTGCAGGGGAATCGACCGCCATGCCAGCGCCGAGCCGGCCTGAATAATCACTCCCCGATCCCGGGGCGTCATCACCTCCAGCGCCGCGCGGGTGCCATTGACATAGCCGAGATAGGTGACCTCCGTCACCCGGCGAAATTCCTCCTCGCTCATCTGACGAAAGGTGGCCAGCACGGTGGTCATGGCGTTGTTGATCCAAACGTCTATCGCGCCGAGTGTGGCTTCCACCTCGGCGGCGGCGCGCTGCAACGCCCCGGCATCGGCGACGTCGGCGCTAATGGCCAGCGTTTTAATGCCAAACCGTGCGCAGGCCTGCTGTGCTTCCTGCAGACCCGTCTCATCTCGGGCGATCAGCGCCACGTGATATCCTGCGCGGGCGAAACGCAGCGCGGTGGCTTTGCCCGCCCCCGCAGTTCCGCCGGTAATTACCATCACAGACATAGTGACCTCATTCTTTTTGGCTAGCGCAATATTAACTGCACGGATCGGTTAATTATTCCTCACAAATGACAATGAGGAGGTGGGAAATATCCTGGAATAACCGCAGTGTGAATCAGGCGACATATCCGGGTGACGCTGGCTGGATCGTGCCTGCATCGGCGAGGACGTTCTATAATCTGTTAGAACCCTGACAACCCGCGAGGAGGAAAAATGGTGACATTAAACATGCTTAGCGTTGAAAAAGAAGAGGATGACGCCACCCGCGCCCCGGAATCGGGTGATAAACAACCGGAGCGCGATAAATAAAATTGAGACTATTCCTTTTCAGGAATAATGGATATCTGGCCGTTACGCTCGAGGATAGCGAATTTGATCGCTTTGAGCTCATAGATCCCATGGTGCTGCCTGGCTGCCAGCAGGATATCATCGACAGAGATATTGACGAGCTTTATCTTTTCGTCGATGACAGCACCATTTTCCACCACAATAACCGGGCTGCCATCAATGAAATTTTCCGCCTGCGAGAAGCGTTTCTTAATATAGCCGAATAAAATATCAACACCCACCAGAGTGACGATGGTGAGCATCGAACCGGTGACGGAATAGTCTGTGCTGAGCATCGCCTGTTGGGTGGCTTCGCTAATTATCAGCAGCAATATCAGATCAAAGTTGGTTAACTGCATCAGTGTTCTTCTGCCAGCAATCTTAAAAATAATCAACAGGATAAAATAGATTGCTGCGGCTCTGAGGACCATTTCCATAGCCACTCCTACGGATAGACAAACTGGTTCCAGGTGACAGGCGCCCGATCGTTCACTGCCGCCTGCAGGGAGATATTGCCGGCCGTTTTTGGGGTAATGGATAACCACACCGACATCGGCAAACGGTTGGCCGTTTGCTGATACACGAGGTATAATTTCCCCTCGGCGCTATACATTTTATCCGGCTGCGGGCGGATATCACCGACCTGGTAGCGTGATAAAAACGGGGCGGTGAAGCTGATAATGTTTTCATTCCCCCCATCGGGTTTAATCTGGATATTCACTTCGGTTTCACTCATCAGTCTGGCATAGCGCTGATAATCGACGCTTAATTCACCTGCGGCACTTTCCCGGTACGCTTCACTGAAATAACCGGAGGACCACAGACCGCTTAACGCGGTAAGAATGATGAGACTCAGAACAATTATCCCATAGCGCCGGAATCGATATTCGAAGCGTAGTGCTCGTTCATTCTCGTCAACGATGGGACAATCCTGTTGATTCTTAATCATTATTATTTTCCCCGCGTTTCGTTTCGGCAACAGCGTAACGATAAGGACATTCTTATATTAGTCGATATCAGAACAATTGACTTTGTAAAAGTGGATAGCCTCAGCCAGGCTTTATTCTAATCACTTATAAAATGACGGAGGGATGATGAAAAAATTAGCGCTCGCTATGGCCTGTGTACTCGCCGTGGGTATTGCACAGGCGGACGATAAGGGCGGTTTTAGTCAGGATGCCGCACCGCCGCCGCCGCACAAACTGGATGACGGCTATCGCGGCGTCGAGGATGGCCGGATCATGACCGTTGAGCAGGCGAAAACCATGCACGATGGCGCGACTATTTCGCTGCGCGGTAATTTGCTCACCCGCCAGGACAATGACCGTTATCAGTTTCGCGATAAAAGCGGCACCATCACCGCCATCATTCCGGCCGCCGCGTTTAACGAACAGCACGTAGAGCCTGACGATCTGGTCAGCATCAACGGTAGCCTCGATCGCAAAATGACGCCGTCGGTGGTGCGTGTCGATCGTCTGCTCAAGCAGTCGCCTAAGTAAGCGGAGAACGCCGATATGAGTCACACATCTCAGCCGCAAGGTGAGCAGGGCGGAAAGCATCCTGCGCGCGAGGCGCCTGCCGAGCATGGCGAAGTGCCGCGTAAACGGGACGACAGCAAGGACGACAAAACCGATCCTTATCATCCCCACGATGGCCGTTAGCGAGGCTGACCACGAGATCCTTAAGGGCACAGTGATGCCCAGGCCGCAGAAAAGGCGCAGGTTCGGCATCACGCACTATACTTTTTGTTCGACATCATCACAGGAGGAGTCACATGGCGATTCATAAGAAAGGGCTGGCGCACTGGGAAGGCGATCTGAAACATGGCAAAGGCACCGTGTCGACAGAGAGCGGGGCGCTGAGCCAGCAGCCCTACGGCTTTAACACCCGTTTTGAAGGGGTGAAAGGCACCAACCCTGAGGAGCTGATTGGCGCCGCGCATGCCGCCTGTTTCTCAATGGCCTTGTCGCTGATGCTCAGCGAAGAGGGCTATACCGCGACTTCTATCGACACGACGGCAGTGGTCACCCTCAATAAAACCGACGGCGGCTTTGCGATAACCGACATCGCGCTGCAAAGTCAGATTGTTCTGCCGGACGTTGCGCCGGCGGCGTTCGATGAGATCATTCAGAAAGCGAAGGCCGGTTGCCCGGTATCGCAGGTGCTGAAGGCCAATATCACCCTCGACTACCAGCTGAATCCGTAAACTGTCGTGCCCGCGCGTAGCGGGCACCCTTTCCCGATATCTCTCCCTGCGCTGCCCAATAGTGGTATCTTTTGTCCTTTAGTTGCACGTAAGGGACATCATCATGATCGGCATTCGCGGGATGATCGAGGCGCAGGTGCTCGGCCTGACCGGCATGGCGCTAAAAGAGATCGACTTTGAACAGCCTAAAGGGGAGCCAGGGCTGTTTGGCCCGCAGTCGGCCATCTGGCAGGTACACGGCGATTTTACCTCGATGCTCTGCGGCGGCATCAGCGCGCTGCTGCTGCAGATGCTGCATCCCCTGGCGCTGGCCGGCGTCTGGGATCACTCCCGTTTCCGTGAGGACATCTTTGGCCGCCTGCGCCGCACCAGCCAGTTTATTTCCGCCACCACCTTTGCCACTACCCCCGACGCCGAGCGGCTCATCGCCAAAGTGCAGGGGATCCATCAGCGGATCGGCGGGGTGGATAAGGACGGAACGCCTTATCAGGCCAGCGACCCGGCGCTGTTGACCTGGGTGCACGTCGCCGAGTGCAGTCGCTTTATGGCCTCCCACCTGCGCTACAAGCGGACGGTGGTCAGCGCCGAGCGCCAGGAGGACTATTTCCGCGAGTCGGCGGAAATCGCCCGTCGGCTGGGGGCCCAGGACATCCCTCAGACGCCTCAGGAAGTGGCGGACTATCTCGAGGCGATGCGCCCGCAGTTGCGCTGTGACGAACGTACCCGGGAGGTAGCCGAGGTGCTGCTCTCTACTCGTCTGCCGGGTAGACTGAGCCAGCCGGTGGGTCAGGTCATGATGCGCGCCGGGATCGATCTGCTGCCGGAATGGGCGCAGGAGATGCTGGGGCTGTCGCTCACGCCGCTGCAGCGGCGCACGACGCGCCTGCTGGTGCATGGCGTGGCCCGCGTGCTCCGTGCCTCGGTACGCAACGGCGCCTGGCATTGCGCCATGCGCCGGATGCAAGTGGAGTGAAGGTCACTCCGCCTTGCCCAGCTGTCGGGTAATCAGTGCCTCCAGGCTGCCATCCGCCCGCCACTCGCTCAGCGCGTCATTCACCGCGTTGAAGCCAGCGACATCCTCCCGGGCGACGCAGATGGCCTGCTGGATCTCGGTAAAATTATCCGCCAGTACCCGCACCCCAGCGTGCTGACGGGCTGTTGCCTCCAGCGGCTGTCGGATACCGGCGACCATATCCCCTTCACCGGCGAGGAAGGCGTCGATGGCTTCCTGCGAGGAGGGAAGGCGATTCAGGCTGGCGTGCTGCAGATGACGGGTTAACCACAGATCGTAAGCGGCGTTTTGCCCGACGTTAATGGTGGTTGCCGGGCGATCCATGTCAGCCACCCGCTGACAGGCCGAATCGGCTCTGACCAGCGCGGTCCCCTGGATGGTGATGTAGGGAGGCGTAAAACGCAGGGTCGCTTCCCGGGCCGGGTCGATGGCCAGAAACGCGATGTCCCAGTGATCACCGCCGGCGTCAGCCACCACTTTTCCGGCGGCAGGATAGGGGACGAACTCGGCTGTGACGCCCCAGCGCGTCGCCAGCCGATGGCTAAGCTCGACGGTGATGCCTGCTGGCTCCCCCGTCTCCCCGAGATGGGCCAGGACCGCGTTGCCCAGGTTAATGGCAAAACGCAGCCGGGATGAGGTGATCTCTGACATCGCTGACTCCTGTGGTGGTTAAGAGGAAGTGGCCCGACCTGCCGGGCCAGTCATAAGATAGCCCATCCGTGCGCGGTTGTACCTGTCCTGCCACCCTTTCAGAATATATTAATAATCGACAGCGCCGATATCATTAAACGGAAAGGCAATGGCTTTTATATTGTTAAGCATAAACTCAGCTTGTCAGTTTATTCTTCCCGCTCACAAAGGGAGAGAAATAATGACACAACATAATTTTGAAAATGATAATAAATATCATGAGCGTTCGATGCAGGCGCGAAAGAGTACCCTTATTAGCGTGGTGGTCAATATTTTCCTTTCCGCGTTTCAGGTTGTGGTGGGAATATTCTCTGGCTCCCAGGGGTTGATTGCTGATGGGATGCACTCTTTTTCCGATCTGGTCGCCGATGGGGTGGTGCTGGTGGCGAATAAAAAGAGCCGTCGACCCTCAGACCACGATCACCACTATGGTCACTGGCGCTACGAGAATGGCGCCTCGCTGATCCTCGGCGCGATCCTGGTGCTGGTCGGGATTGGCATGCTGTGGTCCGCGGCGGGTCACCTGGCGCAACCGCAGACGATTCCGGCGGTGCACAGCGTGGCGCTGTGGATGGCGCTGGTGGCGCTGGCCGTCAAGGAGGGGCTGTTTCGCTATATGCTGGCGGCCGCCACGCGGCTGAATTCATCGCTGCTCATCGCCAACGCCTGGCATGCCCGCTCCGACGCCGCGTCATCTCTGGTGGTGGCGCTGGGGATTATCGGTAATCTGGCCGGGTTCGCCTGGTTCGACCCGCTTGCCGCGCTGGCGGTGGGACTGCTGATCACCCGCATGGGCTATCGTTTCGCCGCCACGGCGCTGCACGATTTAATGGACCGCGCGGTCGATGAAGAGACGCAGCAGGCGATCGCCGGCACGCTGCAGGCCACGCCGGGCGTGGCGGGTCTGCACGATTTGAAAACCCGTAAGGCGGGGGATCTGGTGCTGGTGGATGTCCATCTCGAGGTGGCGGGAGAGATGTCGGTAGCCGAGGGACACCAGATCGCCCGTCAGGCGCGGGAGCGGGTCCTGGCGCAGCATCCGGTGCTTAACGTAATGGTGCATCTTGATCCCAGCGAAGCGCCCAGCGCGCTATGCGGGGCCGGTGAAAGCGGCCTGGCGCACCCGGCGCCGTAAGACGACAATTTTATTGGCTCAGCGGCTATTTTTTCCTGAGCCTTAATTTCTGACGTAACGCGCCCGCGCATCGATTGCCTGAAATATAAAAAAGGCCCATACTAAAAACGCCATTACCATCGCTAAATAATGGCGAAGATCTGCCCATCGCAGTTAACGATAAAATAAACCAATCGGTTCATAGATAATCTCTATTCTTTATTCAGAGATAATGACCAGAGCGGTAATTCAGGAAGTCAGACAATGATCATTCGGCCAGAACAACACTGGTTTCTTCGCTTATTTGACTGGCACGGCTCCGTGCTGTCGAAAATCATCTTTCGTCTGCTGCTTAATGTGCTGATGTCCATCATCGCCATTATCAGCTATCAATGGTACGAGCAGCTGGGGATCCACTTAACGGTGGCGCCGTTCAGCCTGCTGGGGATTGCGATTGCGATTTTTCTCGGCTTTCGCAACAGCGCCAGCTACAGCCGGTTCGTCGAAGCGCGCAATCTGTGGGGGACGGTGCTTATCGCCGAACGTACGCTGGTACGCCAGTTGCGCAATATCCTGCCGGCCGAACACGATGTCCATCGCCGCATCGTCAGCTATCTGGTGGCCTTTAGCTGGAGCCTGAAGCACCAGCTGCGCAAAACCGATCCGACGGCTGACCTGCGGCGGTTGTTGCCGGAGGACAAGGTGGCGGAGATCCTCGCCAGCTCAATGCCCACCAACCGGATCCTGCTGCTGGTCGGCAACGAAATTGGCCAGCTGCGGGAGGCGGGCAAGCTCAGCGACATCACCTACGGGCTGATGGACAACAAACTCGATGAGCTGGCGCACGTGCTGGGCGGTTGTGAAAGGCTGGCGACCACTCCGGTGCCATTCGCCTATACCCTGATCCTGCAGCGCACCGTGTACCTGTTCTGCACGCTGCTGCCGTTCGCGCTGGTCGGCGATCTGCACTACATGACGCCGTTTGTCTCGGTGTTTATCTCCTACACCTTTTTGTCGTGGGATTCGCTGGCGGAAGAGCTGGAAGATCCTTTCGGTACCGCCGCCAATGATCTGCCGCTGAACGCCATGTGCAATACCATTGAGCGCAATCTGCTCGACATGACCGGTCAGCATCCGCTGCCGGAGACGCTGCGTCCGGACCGTTACTTCAATCTGACCTGAATCAGACCCACCGGGCGGTTTCCGCTGCCCGGTCATCGCTTTCCCGTGGGTCTTTTATCCGTCAGCGCACAGCGACGATAACCGCGAAAATTTGCAAATAAGTTAAATTTAACACCTGATAGATAACATCAATTATACAGATTTGTGGTGTATGTTATTATTCAGTTAACAAACGCAGTACCTACGCTTTCCCATCGTACTATCCTTGAGAAACCGCATCCTAATCAGGTGACGCCGCGCATATCACGCCACGTCGCCCGGGGCCGTCGTACGCCTTTTTTCGGGCTGCGGCGGCCAGAACAGAGCAGCAGGAGTTAAAAGATGACCAACAAAAGACGCGCGGTGCCCGGTGTTCACCCCTATGATGGCCCGGCAGGCGGGTGGGGCGCGCTGAAGGCCACGGCCATCGCTGTGCGTACCCAGATGGATGCCTTCGAGGCGCCCGCCACGCTGCTGCGAACTAACCAGCCGGATGGGTTTGACTGCCCGGGCTGCGCCTGGCCGGATAAAGAGCATAAATCCACTTTTCAGTTTTGCGAAAATGGCGCCAAAGCCGTGACCTGGGAGGCGACCACCAAACGGGTGACGCCAGCGTTCCTCGCGGCCAACACCGTGACCTCCCTGCTGGCGAAGAGCGATTTCGAACTGGAGGGCTATGGCCGCTTAACGCATCCTTTAGTCTACGACCGCGCCAGCGATACTCTGCGTCCGGTGGAGTGGGAGCAGGCCTTCGCCCGCATCGGCGAGATCCTTCGCGGCCTGCAGCCTGATGAGGTCGAGTTCTATACCTCTGGCCGGGCGTCCAATGAGGCGGCATGGCTGTTCCAGCTGTATGCCCGCGAGTATGGCACCAACAACTTCCCCGACTGCTCCAACATGTGCCATGAATCCACCAGCGTGGGCCTGCCGCAGTCGATCGGGATTGGCAAAGGCACCGTCTCCCTCGACGATTTTGACCAGACCGAACTGGTGATTTCCATCGGCCATAATCCGGGAACCAACCACCCGCGGATGATGGGCACCCTGCATGAGCTCTCCCGCCGCGGCGTGCCGATTATCGTTTTTAACCCGCTGCGTGAGCGGGCGCTGGAGCGTTTTGCCGACCCGCAGAACGTGATGGAGATGGCGACCCGGCGCTCGACGCCGATCGCCTCGACCTACTACCAGGTACGGGCCGGCGGCGACGCGGCGGCGCTCAAAGGGATCGCCAAAGCGCTGCTGCAGCTGGAGGAGGAGCAGGGCAATGTGCTCGACAACGCGTTTATTGCCCAGCATACCCAGGGGTTCTCCGCCTTCGCCGAGGATCTGCATGCCACCCGCTGGCAGGATATCGAACAGGAGTCCGGCCTGACGCGTGGATCCCTGACCCAGGTCGCCGTGGCTTACGCCAAATCCAGGGCCACCATCGTCACCTACGGCATGGGTATCACCCAGCATAACAAAGGCACCTCCAACGTCCGTCTGATTGCCGACCTGCTGCTGATGCGCGGCAACATCGGCAAGCCGGGCGCTGGCATCTGTCCGCTGCGCGGCCACTCAAACGTGCAGGGAAACCGCACCGTCGGGATCAGTGAAAAACCCTCCGCGGCCTTCCTCGACAGCCTGCAGCGGGTGATGGGGATTACGCCGCCGCGGCATCATGGTCACGATGCGGTGAAGGCCCTGGAGGCCATGATCGCCGGCGACGCCAAAGCTCTGATCTGCCTCGGGGGGAACTTCGCCGTGGCGATGCCGGACCACGAACGCGCCTTCCCGGCGATGCGCGGCCTTGAGCTTAGCGTTCACGTCGGCACCAAGCTCAACCGCTCGCACCTGCTGACGGCGAAAGAGACCTTTATTCTGCCGTGTCTGGGCCGCACCGAGCTTGACCTGCAGGCCAGCGGCCGGCAGTCGATCACCGTTGAGGATTCGATGTCGATGGTGCATGCTTCCTCAGGCAAGCTTAAGCCCGCCTCGCCGACGCTGCGCTCGGAGCCGGCGATTGTCGCCGGTCTGGCGAAGGCCACTCTGCCGGCCAGCAAAGTGGACTGGCTGTATCTGGTGGAAGATTACGACCGCATTCGCGATCTGATCGAACAGACCATTCCGGGGTTCGAGGAGTATAACCAGCGTATTCGTCATCCCGGGGGCTTCCGCATGCCGCTACCGCCGACCGAGCGCATCTGGCCAACGGCCACCGGTAAAGCGATGTTCTCGGTCTTCAAAGGGGTGCATGAGAACGTGGTGGTGGAGGGCGAGGACGTGATGCGCCTGGTGACGCTGCGCAGTCACGATCAGTACAACACCACCATCTACGCGATGGATGACCGCTACCGCGGCGTTTTTGGCCGCCGCGACGTACTGTTTATGAATGAACAGGACATGGCTGCCCAGGGGCTGGAACATGGCGATCGGGTAGATATTCATACCGCGCTGCCAGACAGCGAGCTGACGCTGGAAGATATCACGGTGGTAGCCTACGGCATCGCGCCCGGCACCGTCGGCGCCTATTATCCGGAAGCCAACGTGCTGGTGCCGCTGAACTATCTGGATGAAGAGAGCGGCACCCCTTCATATAAGTCGGTTCCCGTTCGTCTGACGCTGCGCTCGAAAGAGATCCGTCCGCTGGCCGGCGTACGCTAAAAAAGCAGGGCGCAGGACAGCATCGCGCCGTCCTGCGCCCCGCAGCCCCTCGTGATGTCCTCGCTTGAATTTATCGCTAGTGAAACTAACATTCTGGTAACCTGTGCGCGGCCCCGGGGGTGAACGGCGGGGTTCAAACGGGAAAGAGAATGGATATTAAGCAACTCAAGTATTTGATCGCGCTCGATCAGACGCGCCATTTTGGCCAGGCGGCGGCGGCATGCCATATTACTCAGCCGACCCTCTCCATGCGCATTCGTAACCTGGAAGAGGAGCTGAACCTGACGCTGATCCAGCGCGGCCAACGCTTTGAAGGTTTTACCCCGGAGGGAGAGCGGATCCTGGCCTGGGCGCGGGCGGTGCTGGCCGCCCATGATGGTCTGGCGGCAGAGGCGGCGATCTGCCGCGGGCAGATGGTCGGTCAGCTGCGGGTCGGCATGGTGCCGCTGGCGAGCTCAACCCGATGCAGCTAATTAAACCTCTCGCGGAGAAATACCCGGCGCTGCAGTTCAGCCTGCTGTCGATGACCTCGGAGCAGATTATCGATGGCGTCAGCCGTAACCAGTTGGATCTGGGCATTTGCTATCTCCAGCATCTGGACCAGCGCCTGTTTAAGGTCGCCCGGTTGCCGCAAACCCGGATGGGGCTCCTGCATGATAAACGCCATTTCGACTTCAGCGGTGGAACGCCGGGGTGGGAGGCGCTGTCGACGTTGCCCCTCGGCTTTCTGACCAAGGGGATGCACTACCGGGAATCCATAGAAATCAGCTTTAAGGCCAAAGGGTTAACGCCGAAATATGTCTTTGAAAGCGATTCGACGTTCCAGATAATCCAGGCGGTGCAGGCGGGGATCTGCTGCGCGATTATGCCGCTTAACAACGGCCTCGAAGCGCTCAGCGATAATCTTGACATTCTGCCGATCGCCGAAACCCAGGTCGATTCACAGCTGGCGCTGATTATGCGCCAGCAGGAGCCGGTATCAACCCTGGCGGAAAAATGCTTCGCCGAGGCACAGGGGATTTTTGGCTGAGGCCAGCCCCTGCGACCGCCGTCAAATATTCTCCAGACGAATACCCCGCGTTTTGGGGCCGAAGATCCCTACCGACAGCATCACCATCAGCATACTGACGACGATAAAGCTAATCACCCCCGGCGTGCCGGCGTATTGCAGAATAATGCCGATCAGGATGCTGGTCACCGCGGTGGAGAGTCGGCTGAACGAGTAGCAGAAGCCGACGGCGCGGGCGCGAATATGAGTCGGGAAGATCTCGGCCTGATAGGCGTGGTAGCTGATGGTCAGCCAGGCGTTGGACCAGGTGATCATAAACCCGCAGATCACCAGCAGGATCGGGCTGTTTTGCAGGGCGAACAGGGTCCCGAAGATGACGGTCATCAGCGCGGAGAGGACAATCTGCCACTTGTTCTCAAAACGATGCACGAAGCGGGTGCAGAACAGGCAGCCCAGCGGATAAGCGAGGGTGATAAAGAAGGCGTACAGCAGACTGTGGGTGATGCTGGCCCCCTGACCGGAGAGCAGCGCCGGCAGCCAGTTGCCAAAGCCGAAGAAGCCGATCGCCTGGAAGAAGTTCATCACCATCAGCATCAGGGTGCGCTGCCGATACTGCGGCGCCCAGATCTCGCGAAAGGTGCCGCGTTTGACGACGCTCTGTGCCGCATGCGCATGCTTCGGCGACGGCGTCAGGCCACAGCGCGCTTCCATCTCACTCATCACCGCATGCGCGTCATCATGCCGCCCTTTGCTTTCCAGCCAGCGCGCTGACTCCGGCAGCTTTTTGCGGATAAACCAGATCGCCAGCGAGAACAGCGCGCCAAAGATGATCACCCAGCGCCAGCCGCTGAGGCCGAAGAGGGTGGTTGGCACCAGCATCCAGGACATCAGCGCCACCGCCGGAACCGACAGGAACTGGATGAAGAAAGCGAAGGCAAAAGCTTTATTGCGCAGATGGGTTGGCATCCATTCGCTGAGGTAGGTGTCAATGGTCACCAGCTCAATGCCAAGGCCGATCCCCACCAGAAAGCGGAAAAAGATCACCCCTTCCGCGGTGCTCTGCATCGCCATCAGCAGCGAAAAGAGGCCGTACCAGGCGAGCGCCACCATAAACGTCAGACGGCGCCCCAGCCTGTCCGCCAGCGGCGCCAACAGACTGGCGCCAATAAACAGCCCCATAAAGGTGGCGGAGGCAAAAGCCGCCTGATCGGCAATCCCGAATATCCCCGCCTGCCCGGTGTGGAAAATCCCGTCGGCCAGCAGCCCTGCGCTGATATACCCGGTCTGGAAAAGGTCGTAGAGCTCGAAGAAGCCACCGAGGGAGAGCAGGGTGATAAACGACCATAACCCGAAGGAGGCGGGCAGCGCATCAATGCGCCCGGTTAAGCTGGCGTGCGGTTGTCCTGGCGAGGCATAAGGCGCGCCGCCGAGAACCTGGGTGGTAGACATGGTGTTGTATTCCTCAGGATGAATGGTTTGCCTGGTAATGTTAATTGATTGTTAATAGTTTTAAATTTTTAATCCTACGCGTTAGCCGCAATCTTTAGCGCAAGATCGCGCGGTACAACGTGAAAAATGCGATTCATGCTGGTTTTCGCCGCATGCCAGGCGAA
Source organism: Klebsiella sp. D-Nf1 (assembly GCF_002810515.1). Lineage (NCBI taxonomy): Bacteria > Pseudomonadati > Pseudomonadota > Gammaproteobacteria > Enterobacterales > Enterobacteriaceae > Klebsiella > Klebsiella sp. D-Nf1. The sequence goes on along the minus strand of NZ_PIOK01000001.1, from coordinate 1,214,540 downwards.
GAATTGAAGTAAATCACCGTGGACGGTATTTCCCGTTGTGCGATTCGCCAACCCGCGGGAAAGCGGCTAGAATGGCCTCCTCGCAGGAGGTTAAAAGAATGTTAAACAATGGACGTATGGCGTCGAATTCTGAGCAGACAGAGACGACGGCTGAGTTTCGCTTTACCCGTGTGATGGCCGAGCAGGCGGCGCGGGCGCGTCTGACGCTCGATGACGATCAGCTGTCGCTGATCGCTCGCCTGGATGCTCTGGGCCAGCAGCTGTTGTCCGCGGCGGGTACGCCGCAGGGGTTGTATGTCTGGGGACGGACCGGGCGGGGGAAAAGTTTTATCCTCGACCACTTTTTTGCCAGCCTGCCGCTCGCCGCCCGGCGTCGGGTCCATTTTCATCACTTCTTCCGCGAGCTACATCAGCGGCTGAATGCCCCCGGAGCGCCCGATCTGCAGGCGGTGATGAGGCAGATGACCTCTGGCTGTCGCCTGCTGTGCTTCGACGAATTTCATCTTCACGACCCCGCCGACGCGATGCTGATCAAGGTCTTACTGGAGCATCTCTTTCAGCGCGGCATTGTGCTGTTGGCAACGTCAAACTATCCACCGGAGATGCTGCTGCCCAATCCGCTGTATCACGATCGCTTTTTACCGTCGATCGCGCTGATCCGCGCCCACCTGACGGTTATCGCGCTGAACGGTGAGGAGGATTATCGCCAGCGTCATCTGAGCGTCGATAATGCCTTCTGCAGCGGGCGGATGTGGGTTAATCCGAATGCACAACAGCGTCAGCTGTACGATCTGCCGTCGCTGCCTGCCGAACCGGTTTCGCTGGCGGTAGGTTATCGCACCCTGCTGGCGGCCGCGGCGTCATCCACTCTGCTCCACTTCACCTTTGCCCAGCTCTGTCAGGCCGCCACGGCGGTGATGGACTACCTGTCACTCAGCGAAAGCTATACCGTCTGGTTACTGGACGAGGTGCCGCCGCTGGCTACGGTGGGGCCGGCGGCCCAGCAGCGCTTTATTAATGTGATTGATGTGCTGTATGAAAAGCAGATCCGCTTGCTGTTGGTGACCGGCTGTGATCTGGAGACGCTGGTGGCCGGGGTGGAGCTGGAGGATATTCAGCGTACGCGGAGTCGCCTGCAACAGTTGCCGCGGGCGGTGTGAGAAAAACGCCCCGGCGGGATGCCGGGGCGGGGGGATTACAGATCGAAACGGTCGAGGTTCATCACCTTGGTCCAGGCGGCGACGAAGTCATGGACGACCTTCTGCTGCCCGTCGGCGCAGGCATACACTTCCGCCAGCGCGCGCAGTACAGAGTTGGAGCCAAACACCAGATCCACGCGGGTGGCGCTGTACTTCGCTTCACCGGTTTTACGGTCGCTACCGGTAAACAGCTCCGCGTGGTCATCGGCCGCTTTCCAGACAGTGGCCATATCCAGCAGGTTGACGAAGAAGTCATTGCTGAGCACGCCGACGCGGTCGGTAAATACCCCGTGTTTGCTGCCGTCGTAGTTCGCGCCCAGTACACGCAAGCCACCGACCAGCACGGTCATTTCCGGGGCGGTTAGCGTCAGCTGCTGGGCTTTATCGATCAGCAGGGTTTCCGTCGATACACCGCCTTCGATACGGCGATAGTTGCGGAAGCCATCCGCCAGCGGCTGCAGCAGGTCAAACGACTCGACGTCGGTCTGCTCAGGCAGGGCGTCGACACGGCCTGGGGTAAACGGCACGTTAACGCTGACGCCTGCCGCGGCAGCAGCTTGCTCAACGCCGACCACGCCAGCCAGCACGATGATATCGGCTAACGACGCTTTGCCGGAGGCGCGCTGGATCGCCTGCAGAGTCGGCAGCACCCGGCTGGCGATAGCATTGACCGGCCAGTCTTTCTGCGGGGCGAGGGCCAGGCGTGCACCGTTGGCGCCGCCACGCTTATCGCCGCCGCGGAAGGTGGAGGCGGACGCCCAGGCGACCGAGACCAGCTCACTAACCGACAGGCCGGCGCCGGCGATGGCGGTTTTCAGGCTGGCGATATCCTCAGCGTTCGGCTGATGAGTCGCTGCCGGCAGCGGATCCTGCCAAATCAGATCTTCTTTCGGCACTTCCGGACCGAGGTAACGGGATTTTGGCCCCATATCACGGTGGGTCAGCTTGAACCACGCCCGGGCAAACGCCTCGTTAAAGGCCTGCGGATCGTTGAGGAAGCGGCGGGAGATCTTTTCAAACTCCGGGTCGAAGCGCAGGGTCAGGTCGGTGACCAGCATGGTCGGTTTGCGCTTTTTCCCCGGATTAAACGGATCCGGGATAATTTCCGGCGCGTCTTTGGCTTCGAACTGGATAGCGCCAGCCGGGCTGCGGGTCTGCACCCATTCGTATTTAAACAGGTTCTCAAAGAAGTAGTTGCTCCACTGGGTGGGCGTCTGCGTCCAGACCACTTCCAGACCGGAGGTGATGGCATCCGCACCTGCGCCGCTGCCGTAGCTGGAGTGCCAGCCCAGACCCTGCGCTTCCAGTGGGGCGGCTTCCGGCTCGGCGCCGACGTGGCTGGTTTCAGCGGCGCCGTGGGTTTTGCCCAGCGTATGGCCGCCGGCGATCAGGGCGACAATCTCTTCATCGTCCATCGCCATATTGCCGAAGGTGGCGCGAATGGCTGCCGCGGCGGACAGCGGCTCACCGCTGGCGTTCGGTCCTTCCGGGTTGACGTAGATCAGCCCCATTTCGGTGGCGCCGATGGCCTGTTTCGCCAGGCTTTCCGGGTGACGGTGGGCCAGCCACTCTTTCTCATCGCCCCAGTCGACGTCCAGATCCGGTTCCCAGACATCTTCACGACCGGCGCCAAAGCCAAAGGTGCGGAAGCCGGCGTTTTCCAGAGCGACGTTACCCGCCAGCATGTAAAGATCGGCCCAGGAGATTTTCTGGCCATATTTCTGTTTTACCGGCCACAGCAGGCGACGGGCTTTATCGAGGCTGACGTTGTCAGGCCAGGAGTTCAGCGGTGCAAAGCGCTGCTGCCCGCGGCCCGCGCCGCCGCGACCGTCAACGGTGCGGTAGGTGCCGGCGCCGTGCCAGGCCATGCGAATAAACAAGCCAATATAGCTACCCCAGTCTGCCGGCCACCACTCTTGCGAATCGGTCAGCAACGTTCTGAGGTCAGCTTTCAGCGCGGAGTAGTCGAGCTTTTTAAACTCTTCCCTGTAGTTAAAATCCTCACCCAACGGGTTGGAACGACTGGAGTGCTGGTTCAGCAGATCGACACGCAGCTGGTTAGGCCACCAGTCGCGGTTGCCGGTGCCGCTGCCGGCGCTCTGTTTTGGCGTCTCGGCGTGGAAAGGGCACTTCCCGGCGGATGCGTTGTTGGATGGGTCGTTAGACGTGCTCATATCAGGCTCCGTTTGCTTTTGTGAATGCCATTACGATATACACTGCTACCAATAAGCGATATTTGAATGAGTCTACGGATTTAATAGCTAATTCCGTTCAACGAAGGGCGAAATACCCTCTCATGGGACCTGGCGGATCCAGGGTGTAAAATAAACCTCACCATTAACCATAGACGTAACGAGACGGCAAAGGAAACGATCTGCAGCATTCTGGCAATCGGAATGCTAATTGTTTGAGATATGACAATTTTACTGCGAGAAAAAGATGAGGCTTGTCTGTTGAGCAACCGTAGCGAATGTCCGGTGCAGGGGTTGTTGCCTGACACAGAATAAGCTAATACTTAGGCACCATGTGACTGGCGCTAAAGACAGAATACTGTTGGGGAGCATGGTCGCCGTCGCCGCGCGCCTGGGCATTACCGATATCTGGAGATAAGTTATGCCTGAATTCGCTTCATTAATGGCCTTTGCCGCGGTGGCGCTGGGGTTGGTGTTAACCCCAGGCCCCAACATGATGTATCTCACTTCGCGTTCGATTTGCCAGGGAAAACGCGCTGGCTTTATCTCCCTTGCCGGTGTGGCCGTGGGGTTTTTCTTCTATATGTTGTGTGCCGCGTTCGGCATCACCGCATTGGTTTTCGCGGTCCCTTACGCCTACGATGCCTTGCGTTTATGCGGGGTCGCTTATTTGCTCTATCTGGCGTGGCAGGCGATTAAACCGGGAGGGCGGCCGATATTCGCGGTGCGCGATTTACCCGCGGACAGTGGGCGTAAGCTGTTTCTGATGGGATTTATCACCAGCCTGGCGAATCCCAAAGTTGCCATCATGTATTTGTCCCTGCTGCCGCAGTTTATCACCCCCGGACTCGGCAGCGTGCTCAGTCAGTCGTTAATATTAGGCTGTACCCAGGCGATCATCAGCGTGGCGGTGAACGGCATGATTATCTTGCTGGCCGGGCAGGTGGCGCTATTTCTTGGTCGGCGGCCGGGCTGGCAACAATTTCAACGCTGGCTGATGGCGACGGTACTGGCCGGGATGGCGGTAAAGATCGCTTTTGAGGCCAGAAAATAAGCGGGTTGACCGTGTAAACAGATGCCAGCAATCCCCGTTGCTGGCTAACCTCGCACCCTGAAGCCTTTCTTCCACACAGAAAGGCTTCCCACGCTCTAACATGCTGAAACATTTCTGCCAGATCATTAGCAACCTTTCAGTAGGGCTGGCGCCGCGATAAGGCTATGCTTCCCGGCCGTTACGCTGTTGGTTTTTCTTGTGATTCAGGTGATGTACCGCTAATGCCCCTTTTGAGAGATGAAATTCGCGACCACTCCGCGGAAGAGATGCTGTTTATCCGCCGGGCCGCAATTGCTTTTCTGCTGGTGGTGGTCTGCTTTGGCGTGCTGATCGTCAACCTCTACCATCTGCAGGTGGAGCAGCATGATTTCTACCAGACCCGATCGAACCAGAACGACATTAAGATGCTGCCCATCGCCCCCAGCCGCGGGCTGATATTCGATCGCAACGGCATTCCGCTGGTGCAGAACATTACCCTGTATCGCCTGCAGGTGATCCCGAGCAAAATTCCCGATATGGCCGCGCTGCTGCAAACCCTGACCCCGATCGTCGACCTGACACCGGATGACATCGCCAGCTTCCGCGACGATATGCACCACAACAGCCGCTATAAAGCGGTGACGCTGAAGTCCGACCTCAGCGACGTGGAGGTGGCGCGCTTCGCGGTTAACGAATTCCGTTTCCCCGGCGTGACGGTGGAGAGCTATCAGCAGCGCGAATACCCGTACGGCGCCGAGCTGGCGCACGTGGTGGGCTATGTGTCGAAAATTAACGACAATGACCTGCAGCGGCTGGCGAAAGACGGTGAAGAGGAGAACTATGCTGCCGACCACAATATCGGCAAGCAGGGGATCGAGGGCTATTACGAAAAAGCGCTCCACGGCACCACTGGATATCAGGAAGTGGAGGTGGATAACCACGGCCGGGTGGTGCGTCTGCTGAAAGAGGTACCGCCGGTGGCCGGGAAAAACCTCTACCTGACCCTCGACCTGCACCTGCAGCAGTATATTGAGTCGGTGCTGAAGGGGCAGCGCGCGGCGGTGGTGGTGGTCGATCCCCGGGATGGCGGTGTGCTGGCGATGGTCTCCAGCCCCAGCTACGATCCTAATCCGTTCGTCAAAGGCATCGGCTATCAGGCCTATAAATCGCTGCTCGATAATCCGGACCGGCCGCTAATCAACCGTGTCACTCAGGGTCTTTACCCGCCGGCCTCGACGGTGAAGCCCTATATGGCGCTGTCGGCGCTCTCCGCTGGGGTCATCACCCCGAACACCACCTTCTTCGGCGCGCCGACGTGGACGCTGCCGGGCACGGAACGCCGCTACCGCGACTGGCTGAAGACCGGCCACGGGATGCTCAACGTGACCAAAGCCATCGAAGAGTCGGCTGATACCTTTTTCTACCAGGTCGCCTTCGAGATGGGCATTGACCGGATCCATGAGTGGCTGAGCAAGTTCGGCTACGGCCAGTCCACCGGCATCGACCTTAATGAGGAGTATGCCGGGGTACTGCCCAGCCGGGCGTGGAAACAGCGAGTGCATAAAAAGCCCTGGTACCAGGGGGATACCATCTCGGTCGGCATCGGCCAGGGGTACTGGATCGCGACCCCGATCCAGATGGTGAAGGCGCTTACCACCCTGCTGAACAATGGCAAGGTGCAGGATCCGCATCTGCTCTATTCGATGAAGCAGGGCAATCATGTGGAACGTTATCAGCAGCCGGCGAACCTGCCGCAGGTGGGCGATCCGAAATCCCCGTACTGGGGCATTGTGCGCAACGGCATGTATGGGATGGCGAATCTGCCCAACGGCACCGGCTACAAGTTGTTCCATACCGCACCGTACCAGATCGCGGCGAAATCCGGCACCTCGCAGGTGTTCAGTCTGAAGCAAAACCAGACCTATAACGCCAAAATGATCCCGGTGCGTCTGCGCGACCACATTTTCTATACCCTGTTTGCCCCTTATCAGCATCCGAAGGTGGCGATGGCGCTGATTCTGGAGAACGGCGGCGGGGATGGCGTAGTGGCCGGACCGACGGCGCGCGCCATTCTGGACCACATCTTTGTTCCACAGCAGGCGTCATCCGCGGCGGCTGACGTGCCGCAGCGTGACAGCGCCGATGCCCAGTAAGCGACAGGACTTATTCCTGATACGCATCGTTCATAGATATTGGTTATTTGTCCCGCGGCTTTCCCGGCGGCATAGTGATGGCAGGAACATGACCCGGAGCGAGGAGGAAGGGTGACACGTAACCGATTATTGCTGGTTCAGACCGGCACGCCGCCGGCAGCCATCCGCGAGGAGCATGGCGATCTGCCGCACTGGTTCCGTACGCTGCTGGCGCCGTGGCAGGCGCAGCTGACCGCGGTGCGGGTGTTTGAAGATGAACCGCTGCCGGCGCCGGATCGCCAGACCGTGGCGGTTCTCACCGGTTCGTGGGCAATGGTGTCCGATCGCCTGGCATGGAGCGAGCGGACCGCCGACTGGATCCGTCAGGCGGCGGCTATCGGCATGCCGCTGTTCGGCGTTTGCTATGGTCATCAACTGATGGCCCATGCGCTGGGCGGTGAGGTGGCTTACCATCCTGCCGGGCGGGAAAGCGGCAGCAAAACGATTGCGCTTTCGCCGTGGGGTGTCGATGACCCGCTGCTGAGCGGCCTGCCAGCGACCTTCCCCGCGCATTTGAGCCATTTGCAAACCGTGACCCGTTTGCCGGAGGGGGCTACCGTGCTGGCCGCATCCTCCCACGATCCCCACCAGATTGTGCGCTACGGGCCGCAGGCGGTCTCCACGCAATTTCACCCGGAATTCACCGCGCCGATTGCCCGCTCGCTGATCCGCTACCGTGAGGCGGTGCTGCAGGCGGAGGGCATCGACCCGCAACTGTTACACGACGAGGTGCAGGAGAGCCCGCAGGCCGCGGCGATCCTCACGCGCTTCGTCAGCGACTTTCTGACCCCGGATGCCCCGGCCATTAACTCCCTGTCGTGAACAGCACTCGCCAGCGGCGACGCCGGCGGGTCATCTCACGCCACAGGGCGACCACCTCTTCAACGCGCAGCGCGTCAGCCGCCTGCGGCGTCACCCCCGGCAAGTTATACTCCTGGCGCAGCGCGTCCAGGGCGCGCACTTTCGGTTGTAACCGGGTGCGGGCCTGAGCGGCCAGCCGCAGCTGTAACAACCTGAAGGTCGCCTCATCCATGGGGGCCAGCTGGCGGAGAAAGGTTTTACAGCAGCGGAGGAGTTCTCCGGGGCGGCGTTCCGGGGACTGGAGCGCCAGCAGCAGCCCATCGCGATCGGCAACCCGTTGATAGCGGCAGCTCACCACATAGCCAATCTGCTGCTCCACCCGCAGGCGCTGGAAAAACTGCGGCTCGCAGAGCTGCGCCAGCACCCGCAGGGCCGCCAGCGAAGCGCCTTCCGGCAACGGAATAAAGACCAGCAGCGCCGTGCCGTCCCCGGGGAAAGCCAGCCGCTCGACACCGTGGCGGCAGGGGGCCGGAGCGGGCATCGGCGGATTAACCGGGACGGTAAGCCGACTCAGCTGACGCGCTACCCACTGCGCATCTTCCGCGCTGCCGCCGGCCAGGGCCGCCAGCCAACCTTCCTGGTGCGCTGACGTGCCCAGCCGTTCGGGGAGCTGGGCCATGAGATGACGGATCGCAATACTCTCCGGCGGTGGGGTCAGCGGGGCGACCGGGAGCGCGAGCTGCCCCACAATGGCCTGCAGAATTGCCTCCGGCCGTTGGCCGGACGTCGGCAACTGCAGGATCAGCTGCCAGCTGCCGTCGAACAGATGCCACTCGCCGTGTCCCCCGGCATGGCGCAGTGCGGCAAGCAGTGGGCGCAGCTGTTCCCCGCGAGCCAGCCCTTCGGCCGGCGTGGGCGAGCAGTAGAAGGGCGGTCGGAGCAGGAGCGTCGGCGGCTCTCCCGGTGACGGGAGGTGACGCAGTGGCGCGGCTTCCGCCGGGCTTTCGGCCTCGAGGTCGCCAGCGGTCTGCGGATAAAAAGCGAACGCCAGCGCCGGGTCAGAGACCGGACGTGGCGACCATCGGCTGAGCGGCAGGCTAAAGCCCTGGGTGGCTACCGTTGCTCCGGGGGGCAGCGTCTGGCAGGCCAGCCTGACCGCGGGGGCGGCCTGCAGGGCGGCGCAAAAATCGGCGAACCCGGTGGGCGGCGCCCCGGGGGCAAAGCCTAATGCCCGCTGGCGCAGCTGATCGAGGGGCGACAGCCCCTGAAAACGGCGCCGGGACAGCTGATAGTAGTGTTGCTGCTGCTCAGGCGTCGTTTGCTGTAGCGCCTGCAACCAGTGGGTTATCTGCCGGTCGACCTGTTCCGGCCGGTCGCTGGCGAAAATCAGCGCCAGCCAGCCGAAGTGCTGATCCTGATACAACCAGTTCAGCGCCACGTCCCCGGCCAGCTCGCGCTGGCGCAGGCCGGCCATCAGGCCACCGGGGGCTTCATCCAGCAAAAACTCGCGCAGTAACGTGACATTGTCACTTAAGGCGATCAGCGGGCAGCGCCACAGCGCGGGCAGGCTGGAGACGGCCAGCTGCAGTTGAGGGGGCTCGCCCAGAGTGAGCGGCGGCGCCGGCGGCGGAGCCTCGCCCGGGGCAAGCCCGGCGGCGAAACGTGCCGCCAGTTCGCCAAGCACCTCCAGCGACTGCGGCCCCTGCAGCCAGAGTTGCATCCGGCGGGCGACGTAGTGGCTGCGGTGAAAGTCACGTAAGGCCGCCTGTAGCGCGAGGAAATCCTCCCCCAGCGACCCGGCGTCGCCGACCTGAAAGCGGCGAAACGCCGCGGGCGCGATGGCGGCGTGACGCACGGCGGCTTCCCGTCGCGGCGGCTCATGCTGCTGGATCAGGCGGTTTTCAGCGTCGATAACCGCGACTTCGCGTTGAATATCGTCCCTGAGCAGCAGCGGCGCCTGCAGCATCTCCTGCAGGCGCGCGACGCCGTCAGCCAGGCCCTCGGCGGCGACCTCGAAAAAGAAAGCGCTGTGGCGGGCCAGGGTGGTGGCATTCACATTCCCTGCCTGGCGCTGCACCCAGCCCATCAGTCGTTCATCATTGCGGTAGCGCTCACCGCCGTAAAACAGCAGGTGTTCCAGCAGGTGCGCCAGACCGGGGAAGCACGACGGTTCGTGGTGACTGCCGGCGGCAACTCGCACCAGGGCTGCCGCGCGATCGGCCTGCGGCTGATGAACCAGGGTGGCCTGCAGGCCGACCGGCAGGGTGACGGTGCGGGTCGCCAGCGTCATTACAGTTCCCGGGTTTTGTAGATCAACTGCGAGCGGGTACGGTTGCGGAACTGCAGCTGGCTGACTTTGATGTCGCTGCAGGCCGCTTCACGCCGGGCCTCAATGATTTTGTGATGATGTGGGGATTTGCTGCACACCGGGTCGGCGTTATCGGCGCTGCCGGTCAGCATAAAGGCCTGACAGCGGCAGCCGCCGAAGTCTTTCTCTTTTTCATCACAGGAGCGGCACGGCTCCGGCATCCAGTCATACCCGCGATAACGGTTGAAGCCGAACGAGTCATACCAGATCGATTCCAGACTCTGCTCCAGCACCGACGGGAACGCCACCGGCAGCTGGCGCGCGCTGTGGCACGGCAACGCAGTGCCTTCCGGGGTGACGCTAAGGAAAATCGATCCCCAGCCGCCCATACAGCCTTTCGGGCGTTCCTCGTAATAGTCCGGGGTGACGAACAGCAGGTTGGTGAGGTTGCCGCTGGCGGCCATTTTCTGCCGGTAATCGGCGACCACCTGCTCGGCGCGGGCAATCTGTTCCCGGGTCGGCAGCAGCCCTTCGCGATTAAGAAACGCCCAGCCGTAAAACTGGCAGGTGGCGAGCTCGACGTCATCAGCTTCCAGCTCAATGCACAGCTCGATAATTTTATCGAGCTGGTCGATGTTATGCCGGTGGAGGACGAAGTTCAGCACCATCGGGTAGTCGCGCGCTTTCACCGCTCTGGCCATAGCCAGCTTCTGCTGGAAGGCTTTTTTATTGCCGGCAAGAGCGGCGTTGAGCACCTCATCGCTGGCCTGGAAGCTAATCTGGATATGGTCCAGTCCGGCCTCGCTGAAGGCGTCGAGTTTGCTCTCGGTTAGCCCAATTCCCGAGGTGATCAGGTTGGTATAGAACCCGAGGTCGCGCGCGGCGCGGATCAGCTCCGGCAGATCTTTACGGGTCAGCGGCTCGCCGCCGGAAAAGCCCAGTTGTACGCTACCCATCGCTCGCGCCTGGCGAAAGACCTCGATCCATTGTTCGGTGGTCAGCTCCTTTTCCTGCCGGGCGAAGTCCAGCGGATTGGAACAGTAGGGACACTGCAGCGGGCAGCGGTAGGTTAGCTCCGCCAGCAGCCACAGCGGCGGATTGACGGCGGGTTTATTCTGGCTCACGGCAGGTGATCCACTTCTGTTGACAGGCGATCTGCAGGAACTCGACGACGTCGTCATCGACGCCGCCGGCTTCCGGGAAACGTTCGTTAAGCATGGCGATAATCGCCGCGACGTCGCGCCGGCCATCGACCAGCTCGAGGATCGCCGCGGCGGTCTCATTGAGTTTCGCCATTCCCTCCGGATAGAGGATCACATGGCTCTCCTGGGCGGCTTCCCACTGCAGTCGGTAGCCGCGACGAAAGGCAACGATGGACGTTTTTTGCATGATTACACCAGTCGGGTCGTGTGCCAGGCCGCCTTGTCGGTGACCGTGTGGTAGGGCGGGCGCTGCAGAGCGTAGGCCATGGTCATGGCATCGAGCATCGACCACAGGATGTCGAGCTTAAACTGCAGGATCTCCAGCATCCGGTTCTGTTTTTCAGCGCTGTCGCAGTAGGCCTTCGCCAGCGCCAGACCATGCTCAACGTCGCGGTTAGCCTGGCTCAGACGACTGCGGAAGTAAAAATAGCCTTCCTCTTTGATCCACGGATAGTGCTGCGGCCAGCTGTCGAGGCGCGACTGATGGATCTGCGGGGCGAACAGCTCGGTCAGGGAGCTGCAGGCCGCCTCCTGCCAGCAGGCGCGACGGGCGAAGTTGAGATAGGCATCCACCGCGAAGCGCACGCCGGGCAGCACGTGACGCTCGCTGAGCAGGTCGTCGCGGCTCAGACCGACCGCTTCCCCCAGCCGCAGCCAGGCTTCGATCCCGCCATCTTCGCCGTGGCTACCGTCGTGGTCGAGGATCCGCTGCACCCATTTGCGCCGGGTCTGCGCATCCGGGCAGTTGGCCATAATCGCCGCGTCTTTCAGCGGAATGGTGGTCTGGTAATAAAACCGGTTCGCCACCCAGCCCTGAATTTGTTCGCGGGTCGCTTCGCCGTTATGCATGGCGATATGGTAAGGGTGGTGAATATGGTAGAAGGCGCCTTTGGCCCGCAGAGCCTCTTCAAAGGCCTGCGGCGACAGCGTGTCGGTGATCAGCATGCGGTATCCTGAAGGGTGATAGCCATCCCGTCCCAGCTCACTTCAATCCCCTGTTGCGTTAGCGCCTGGCGCTGGGGAGACTGCTCGTTAAGGATCGGGTTGGTGTTATTAATATGAATGAGAATTTTGCGCTTTGCCGGCAGGGAGGCCAGCAGGGCCATCATCCCGTGCTCATCGCCGAGCGCCAGGTGGCCCATATCGCGACCGGTATTGCGCCCGACGCCGGCGGCCTGCAGCTCGTCATCCTGCCAGACGGTGCCATCGATCAGCAGACAGTCCGCTTTTTGCAGCCACGGCAGAAGGGCTTCATCCGGTTCACCCAGCCCCGGGGCATAGAACAGCGTCTGCCCGTTGCGGCGGTTTTCGATAAACAGCGCCACGTTATGGCCCGGCAGCGGCCGGTCGCGATACGGCGAATAGGGCGGCGCGTTGCTGGCGATCGGCACCGCGGTAAACTGCAAATCAGGGCAGGCGTCAACGGTAAAAGGCTGCTGCGGGGCGATGGGATGATGCACCAGGCCGCCGTTCCAGTGTCGCAGCATGGTAAACACCGGGAAGCCGGTGGAGAGATCCTCATGAACCTCCGGCGTGCACCACACCTGGTGCGGGCAGCCTTCGCGCAGGCTCAGCAACCCGGTGGTGTGGTCGATCTGGCTGTCGGTGAGAATAATGCCGCCGATAGACGTCCCGCGCAGTACGCCGGGTTTATTTAACTCGGGGGTATGGGCAATCTGCTGGCTGATATCCGGCGAGGCATTGCACAGCACCCACTCTTTGCCGTTATCGCTGACGATGATCGACGACTGGGTGCGTGCGCTGGCCTGAATGGTGCCGTTGCGCAGACCCTGACAGTTGGCGCAGTTGCAGTTCCATTGCGGGAAACCGCCGCCGGCGGCGGAGCCGAGGACTTTAATTAACATGAAGACGGACCGGGTAATGAATGAAGATGCCCGCGCGAACGGCGGGCGGGGCGACTAGCGGTTAGAAATGTACAGCGTCACTTCCAGACCAAGACGTAAATCGATAAAAGCAGGTTTCTTCCACATGTTTTGTTCCTCTTAAAAATGACGACAGGCCTCACGGATAACGCTGGATCTGTGACGGCCGCCGCATATTGCGCTTCACCGGGAGAGAGATCAACCCGGAATCTGTAAGGAATTAACTTTATGTTTACAATATAACCTATTGTTGCCAAACCTTTTTTAATACCCGCAGCCAGTTGTTCCACAACAGCTTATCCAGCACCAATTGATCATAGCCATTGTCCCGCAAGGCATTGATAAGCCGCGGTAAGCCGGCCACATCGCCCAGCTCGTCGGGCAGGGTGATGCCGTCAAAATCCGAGCCGAGAGCCACATGATCCTCACCCATTATGTTAATAAGATAGTCGATATGCCGGACAATGGTGGTTAAGGGCGTGTCGCTGTCGCGCCGTCCGTCGGCGCGCAGGAAAGCATTGCCGAAATTGACGCCCACTACGCCGCCGCTGTCGCGGATCGCCCGCAGTTGCCGGTCGGTCAGATTGCGCGGCTGCGGGCACAGGGCGTGGGCATTAGAGTGGGTGGCCACCAGTGGGGCGGTGGAATGGCGGGCGGTATCCCAAAAGGCCTGTTCATTCATGTGCGAAACATCGATCTGCATCTTCAGGGCGTTGGCCTGAGCGATGAGCGCAATGCCCTCGCGAGTGAGACCCGGCCCGCTGTCCGGGCTGCCGGGAAAGGCGCCGGTGACCCCGCAGCCGAAGCGATTGGCGATGTTCCAGAACGGACCGATGCTGCGCACCCCGGCGCGATAAAAGGCCTGCAGATCTTCGCCTTGCGCGTCGAACCCGCCAGCACCTTCGATGTGCGCCACCATCGCCAGCGCGTTATCCTGGCGACAGCGTTCGATATCCGCCGCGCTCAGGCACAGCCGCGCGCGGCTGGCGTCATGGGCGCAAATCGCCTTGAGGATAGCCAACTGCTGCCAGAGGATCGCCAGCGGATCCCACGCCTGGCTGGCGTACTGCGGCGCCACGCGGGCGATATACTCCTGCGGCGGCACAAAGAGGGCGAACAAGCCGCCGGCCAGCCCGCCCTGGCGGATACGCGGATAGTCGAGATGGCCGTTTTCTATCCCGGCAAAGAAGGCGCTCACCGGATCCTCGCGATGGTGAAGCCAGAGATTCAGCAGCAGGTCATTGTGACCATCAAAAATCGCCATAGCGGGTTCCTGCGTTCTTAAGTGGTGAAAAATGCCTGCCACGGTAACGGATTTATGCCCTGGGGCAAGCAGAAATTCACATGCCCGCAACAATTGCCAACCTCGACTCTGTATCACACTGTATCCCGCGGCGCAGCGCTGACATTAAGAGATAAAAACGGCCCCGGTCGGGCACATGGCGGATACAAATTTCCGCTTAACTGGTCACGTACTCTCTTGATGACGATAAAAAGGTGAGAAAGTGATGAACAGATTATCCCTGATCCGCTATACCAGCGCCGCGGCGCTGGGGTTATCCACCCTGTGGTCCGCCGCCGTTTGCGCCGCTGAAGACGCGGGGGCGTTCGACAAAATCCACCAGATCCGCGCCGGCGATCTGAATATGGGCTACGTGGATATCGGCCCGCGCGACGGCCAGCCGGTGATCCTGCTGCACGGCTGGCCCTACGATATTCAGAGCTATGCCCAGGTGGCGCCGGCTTTAGCGCAGAAGGGTTACCGGGTCATTGTGCCGTATCTGCGCGGATACGGTACGACCCGTTTCCTCTCCGCCAGCACGCCGCGTAACGGTCAGCCGTCGGCGATGGCGGCCGATATTGTCCATCTGATGGACGCCCTGAACATCAGGCAGGCGGATCTGGCCGGCTTTGACTGGGGGGCGCGCACGGCGGATATCGTCGCCGCGCTGTGGCCGCAGCGGGTGAAATCCCTGGTCTCGGTCAGCGGGTATCTGATCAGCAGTCAGCAGATTGGCGAAAAACCGCTGCCGCCGCAGGCTGAGCTGTCGTGGTGGTATCAGTTCTATTTTGCCACCCCGCGCGGCGAAGCCGGCTACCGGCAGAACACCCACGACTTTGCGAAATTTATCTGGCATCAGGCGTCGCCGCAGTGGCAATTCAGCGACGCGACCTTTGCCAGAACCGCCCGGGCGCTGGATAACCCGGACCACGTGGCGATCACCATCAGCAACTACCGCTGGCGCCTGGGGCTGGAGAAGGGGGAAGCGAAGTATGCCGGCTATGAACAACGGCTGGCGGCGCTACCGCCGATAACCGTGCCCACCATCACCCTTGAAGGGGCGAATAACGGCGCGCCGCATCCGGCTCCCGCCAGCTACCGGGCTAAATTTACCGGAAAATATGAACACCGGGATCTGCAGGGGGCGGTGGGCCATAATCCGCCGCAGGAGGACCCGGCAGACTTTGTCCAGGCGGTGGTGGACGCCGACCGTTTGTAATCCGCGCCTTGCCGGCGGCGCGACGTTGCGCTTCCGGCAACACGGCTTATGCTTGTGAAGAGTTTATTTTGCCGCAGGAGCACCCTTTGGAGCGTATTGACCACATCCTGGTCGTCGATGACGACCGCGATATTCGGGAACTGATTGTCGACTATCTGGAAAAATCGGGATATCGCGCCAGCGGCGCGGCGAACGGCAAAGCCATGTGGTCGGTGCTCAAAAATCATCAAATTGACCTGATTGTGCTGGATATCATGATGCCGGGCGAGGATGGCTTAACGCTCTGTCGCCAGCTGCGCGCCAACCCGCAGCAGGATATTCCGGTGCTGATGCTCACCGCCCGCACCGATGACAGCGACCGGATCCTCGGCCTGGAAATGGGGGCTGACGATTATCTGATTAAACCCTTTGTGGCCCGCGAACTGCTGGCGCGCATCAAAGCCATTTTACGCCGCACCCGGGCGCTGCCGCCCAATCTGCAGATCACCGAGGCGGGCAGGCTGATCGCCTTTGGCGACTGGCTGCTCGACACTGCCGCCCGCCACCTGCTGGACGACAGCGGCGCCATCGTCGCCCTCAGCGGGGCGGAGTATCGGCTGCTGCGGGTGTTTCTCGATCACCCCCAGCGGGTATTGAACCGCGACCAGCTGCTGAATCTGACCCAGGGACGCGACGCGGAACTGTTTGAGCGGTCAATTGACCTGCTGGTGAGCCGACTGCGCCAGCGGCTACGGGAGGATGCCCGCGAGCCGGCCTACATTAAAACGGTGCGCAGCGAAGGCTATGTGCTGTCGGTGCCGGTCTCCATCCGCGAGAGGCATGAATGAGGTTTTGGCCCGCCTCGCTGCAGTCGAGGCTGATGGCGCTGCTGTTTCTGGCGCTGCTGCTGGCGAATACTTTAACCCTGTCGCTGCTGTTTTATGAGCGCATGAGCAGCGCCCGCAGCGTGATGCTGGGCAACCTGGCTTCCGATGTTGCGACCAGCGTGGCGATCCTCGACCGTCTGCCGGCCGCTGAGCGCCCGCAATGGCTGCCGAAGCTGGCGCGCGGCAACTATCGCTATCTGCTGGGCGCCGGAGAGCGCGGCGACTACCCGGACAGCTGGCGCGCCCGGGACGCGGCCCGCTCCCTGCAGGAGGCGCTGAGCGCGCAGTACCCGGTCAGTATTGTGACGATCCCCGGCCCCCGGCAGCATATTCAGGCCCATATTACCCTCCACGACGGCGCCCCGTTGACTCTCGATCTGTGGCCGAAGCTACCGGCCATCGCCCGCTGGCTGCCGGTGGTGCTGATTGCTCAGTTTGTTCTCCTGCTGGCCTGCGCCTGGTATGCCGTTCGCCAGGTGTTGCTGCCCATCACCCGCTTTACCCGCGCGGTGGATGCCCTTGAACCGGCCAGCGATACGGCGGGAACCATGGCCGAGCAGGGGCCGGAAGAGGTCCGCCGTGCCGCTCGCACGTTTAACGCGATGCAGGCGCGCATCCACGACCATCTGCAGGAGCGGGCGCGGATCCTCGCCGCCATCTCCCACGATCTGCAAACCCCGATCACCCGAATGAAGCTGCGGGTGGAGATGGCCGACCAGCCGGAACTGCGCGATAAGCTGCTGCAGGATCTCGACAATATGACCCGTCTGGTGCGGGAGGGCATCGCCTTCGCCCGCACCTCGCAACCGCTGGCGGAGGCGCGCCAGCGGCTGAACCTTGACGCCTTTCTCGACACCATCGTCTGCGATTATGCCGATGTCGGCCGGCCGGTGCGCTTTTGCCCCGAGGAGACCGCCGGGGTGGTGTGGATCCCACCGCAGGCCCTGCGCCGGGTGATGACTAACCTTATCGATAACGGGCTGAAATTCGGTACGACGGTCACGGTAACCCTGACACGTGACGCCGCCGGGGATGTCACCCTCCATGTGCTGGATGAGGGGCCGGGGATCCCGGATGCCTCGCTACAGGCGGTGTTGCAGCCATTTTATCGCCTGGAGGACTCGCGCAATCGCGATACCGGCGGCACCGGTCTGGGGCTGGCGATTGCTGCGCAGCTGGTCAGCCAGATGAACGGCACGCTGCGCCTGACCAACCGCCCGCAGGGCGGCCTGGACGCCAGCGTTCGCCTTGCCGCGGCGGGATTGTATCCTGCTGTATCTCCGGCGCAGACGGATAACTAAGCCGACAATTCTCCCGCTTTCCCGACACATCCGCCTTACATGCTCTTGCTGTAATGTCGTGGCTGCCACTCTCGGCAGCGACGGCATAATGAGGAGAAGGCGATGTCGATATTCATTGCATTTTTGGGCGGAATGTTAACCCTGCTGAGCCCCTGTACGCTGCCGGTGATCCCGCTGCTGTTCGCCAGCGTCCGGGGCCGCCCGGGGCAGCTGGCGATTATGCTGGCTGGAATGGCGCTGATGTTCGGCGCGGTTTCGTGGCTGGTGACGGTCGCCAGCGGCTGGGTGGTGAATTTGACTCTGGCTGGCCGCGGCCTGGCGCTGGCGTTCTTCGCCCTTGTCGGGCTGAGCCTGCTTTCGCAGCGCGTCGCGCAGCGGCTGACCTCACCCCTGGTGGCGCTGGGAAATCAGCTTAACAACGCCAGCTCACGCCAGCGCGGCTGGATCGGATCGCTGCTGGCCGGGCTGGCGGTGGGCCTGCTGTGGGCCCCGTGCGCCGGGCCGGTATTGGGGGCGATACTCAGCCTGGGCTTTGTGCATCCGGGCCAGGCGACCACCGGCGGGGTGCTGCTGGCCTACGGCAGCGGCGGGGCGCTGATGTTATTCCTGCTGGGGTGGTGTGGTGCAGCATTGATCGCCCGACTGCGTCGCGGGCTGGCGTTCGGCGAACGGCTGCGCCGGCTGGCGGGGGTGGCGATGCTGGCCTCGGTGGCGCTGATCGCCAGCGGCGGCGATCGCTATCTGCAAAGCGCGGAAGGATGGAGTCAGGCGCTGGAGCAGCGGCTGGCCGCCCGTCTGCCGCAGCCGGAGCAAAAGACCATCCTCCAGCCCATCGCCGCGCCGCAGCCCAGCAGCGCGATGCCCTCCCTGGCGGGAGGCAGCGCGTGGCTCAACAGCCCGGCGTTAACCCCGGAGCGTCTAAAGGGCAAAGTGGTGCTGGTGGATTTCTGGACCCGGGAGTGCATCAACTGTCAGCATACCCTGCCTTACGTACGCGACTGGGCGAACAAATACCGCGCGGCCGGGCTGGTGGTGATTGGCGTCCATACCCCGGAATATCCCTGGGAGCGTTCGCTGCCTCTGCTGCGCCAGGCGGTGAAGGACTGGCGGATAACCTACCCGGTGGTGGTGGATAATGAGTACGCCATCTGGAATGCCTTCGGCAATCAGTACTGGCCGGCGCATTACATTTTCGACGCTCGCGGACAGCTGCGTTATACCGCCTTCGGCGAAGGGGATTATGCCCGCCAGGAGCAGGCGATCCAGCAGCTACTGCAGGAGAGCAAAGCCTGACCCGCGGCGCGGGTGACTGGCGGACGGATCCCTCCAGCCCTTATACTGATGCCGGGCGGCGCTGCGCTTGCCCGGCCTACCTGGTTACGGAGCCGCGTGTAGGCCCGGTAAGGCGCAGCCGCCACCGGGCATTGAAGCGGGAACGGCGCTGGATGCCCATTGCCGGTGACTGCCCCCTTGTGCCTGTTGCCGGGCGGCGCGGCGCTTGCCCGGCCTACAGGAGCGCGCAGGGAGAATGTAGGCCCGGTCCGCCACCGGGCATCGAAGCGGGAGAGGCGCTGGATGCCCATTGCCGGTGACTGCCGAACGGTTCCCTCTCCCTTCAGGGAGAGGGTTAGGGTGAGGGTGAATGGAAGTAGCGTGACACCGTCACATCTCGACCCACCCCTGCAGGGCCTCGGCCATCAGTTCGCCGAGCAGCGCCACGGCGGCGGAATGCTGTCCCTCTCGCGGGGTTTGTTGCAGGTTAACGGCCAGGCTCCCTGGCGATGGCAGCAGCCCGGCGACGGTGCGCAGGTTGCCGGGCATGCCGATGCGGGTGCGTATCGTCAGCCCCAGGCCAGCCTGTACCGCCGCCCAGATGCCGTTCAGGCTGTGGCTGACGAACACCACCTGCCAGGGGATCCCCGCGGCATCGAGACAGGCAATAGCGCGAGAGCGCATCAGGCACGGGCTATCGAACATCACCAGCGGCAGCGGCTCGCCGGACGCCAGCAGAGCACGAATATCCAGGTCAGGATGCGCAATCCACGCCAGCGGGCAGCGACCCAGCCCGGGGCCCTGATCTTCGGTTTGCCACAGCAGCGCCAGATCCAGCGTATCCTCCGCCAGCGCCTGGCGCAGCGGACCATTGCGATCCACCCTGGCGACTATCCGCACCTGCGGATGGTGCCGTTTAAACTGCCCAAGGATCCCCGGCATCAGCGATTCGCCAAAATCTTCCTGCATACCAAGGTGGATCTCGCCAGTGAGCCGCTCGCCCTGCAGCGCGCGCAGGGTTTCATCATTGAGCGCCAGCAGTCGTCTGGCGTAGCTCATCAGCTTTTCGCCTTCCGCGGTGAGCACCAGATGCCGCCCCTGTTTGGCCACCAGCGCCGCACCGCACTGGCTCTCCAGCTTTTTAAGCTGGGCGCTGACGGCGGAAGTGGAACGCGACAGGCGCTGCGCTGCCTGGGCGAAGCTGCCGCACTCCATGCCGGTCACAAAGCTGCGCAGGGCGTCGAGATCCAGCCCCGGTAAGCGTTTCTCCATCATCATCCTCATTTTCAGGATGTTTATCCTGAACGTTGTTATTCTCGGGATAGTACTGTGGCATCGCGAAAGGCAGGCGTCAACGGGCCCTGCGACCAGCCAGGGAGCAGAGAACGTCAGTGGCGCGGAAAAAAATAAAAAAGCCGATAAGGACATTATCGGCTTATTGCAGGCAAGGCTGACAGCGGGACGGCAGGCGCCGCCTCGCTAAGGCAGGTTATTGCGCCAGCAGCTCCTGAGCGGTGCGTTCCACCAGGTTCAGCAGCACCTTCACGTCATCCAGCGTCACCACCGGGTTCAGCAGGGTCAGCTTCAGGCAGGTGACACCGTTGTGCTCGGTCACGCCAACGTTAGCGCGGCCGGAAGCCAGCAGAGCATCGCCGACACGCTGGTTGAGCAGGGCGATAGCCGCCGCGTCGCTCTGCGCCATCTGCGCCGGACGGGAACGGAACAGCACGCTCGCCAGCTGCGGCTGCATCACCAGCTCCAGCGTCGGCTGAGACTTCACGTACTCCGCCACGTTTTTCGCCATCGTGACGCCGTGATCGATGATCGCCGCATACTGTTTCTGGCCGAGCGCTTCGAGACCCATCCACAGCTTCAGCGCATCGAAGCGACGGGTGGTCTGCAGCGACTTAGACACCAGGTTCGGTACGCCGTGTTCTTCATCGAACTCGGAGTTCAGATAGGCCGCCTGATAACGCATCAGCTCGTAATGGCGCGCGTCCTTCAGCAGGAAGGCGCCGCAGCTGATGGTCTGGAAGAACTGCTTGTGGAAGTCCAGGGTAACGGAATCCACCAGCTCCAGACCGTCAAGGTAGTCGCGATACTGCTCAGACAGCAGCAGCGCGCCGCCCCAGGCTGCGTCAACGTGCAGCCAGATCTGATGTTCCGCGGCGATACCGGCGATGTCGCGCAGCGGGTCGATAGCCCCCGCGTCGGTGGTGCCGGCGGTGGCGACGATCGCCATGATCTGCTCGCCGTTAGCCTGCGCTTGCGCAATCTTCGCCTTCAGATCGGACACGTCCATCCGCGCGAATTCGTCGGTTTTCACCAGCGTGACCGAGCGGTAGCCGAGGCCCATCAGCGCCATGTTCTTCTGCACCGAGAAGTGGGCGTTTTCCGAGCACAATACTTTGTACTTGCGGATATCCCCCGGCAGCCCATCCTGCTGGATGGAGTGCCCCTGACGGGCGAAGAAGGCGTCGCGCGCCAGCATCAGGCCCATCAGGTTGCTCTGGGTGCCGCCGCTGGTGAAGACGCCAGCGTCGCCAGCCGGATAACCGACCCGGGCGCGCAGCCATTCAATCAGCTTCATCTCAATGATGGTTGCCGACGGGCTCTGGTCCCAGGAGTCCATGCTCTGGTTGGTGGCGTTGATCAACACTTCCGCCGCCTGGCTAATCACCAGGCTCGGGCAGTGCAGGTGCGCCACGCACTGCGGGTGATGCACCGACAGGCTGTCTTTCAGGAAGTACTCGATTGCACGATCAATCGCTGCCTGGTTACCCAAACCCTGTTCGTTAAATTCAAGGGAGATACGCTCACGCAGCTCGTCAACGCTTTTCCCCTGATACATCTCAGGTTGCTTCAGCCACTGCACAACGGCCTGGCTGGTCTGCTCGATAACCTGCTGATAGGCCTCAACGCTCTGCGCTGAACCAGCAAGAATCGGATTCAATGTGGACATGGTGGTCACTGACTCCACTCAGACCGGCTTTACGCCGGCGGCCAGCAGGGCCTGTTCAAATTTGTCAAGGAACACATCCAGTTCCGCGTTGCTGATCAGCAGGGACGGCAGCAGACGCAGCACGCAGCCGTGACGACCACCGCGCTCGAGGATCAGGCCCGCTTCGAAGCATTTCTTCTGCAGCAGGGCAGAGAGTTCGCCGTCAGCCGGGTAGCAGCCCATGTGATCCTGAGCTTCGTTCGGCTTGACGATTTCGATACCGATCATCAGACCAAGACCACGTACGTGGCCAATGACCGGGTAGCGTTTCTGCAGCTCGGCCAGTTTGCCTTTCAGCCACTCGCCCTGGGCAGCGACTTTGTCGGCGATCTTGTTGTCGCGCAGGTGACGCAGGGTGGTCAGACCGGTAGCCATCGCCAGCTGGTTGCCGCGGAAGGTGCCGGTGTGGTGACCCGGTTCCCAGGCGTCGAACTGTTTTTTAATGCCCAGCACCGCCAGCGGCAGACCGCCACCGACCGCTTTCGACATCACGATGATGTCCGGCTGGATACCGGCGTGCTCGAAGGCGAAGAATTTACCGGTACGGGCAAAGCCAGCCTGCACTTCATCGACGATCAGCAGAATGCCATGCTCTTCGGTCACTTTGCGGATGCGCTGCAGCCACTCGACCGGCGCCGGGTTCACGCCGCCTTCACCCTGCACGGCTTCGAGGATCACCGCCGCCGGTTTACGGACGCCGCTCTCCACGTCGTTGATCAGGTTTTCGAAGTAGTAGGTCAGGGCTTTCACGCCGGCTTCGCCGCCGATGCCCAGCGGGCAACGATACAGGTGCGGGTAAGGCATGAACTGGACTTCCGGCATCATGCCGTTAACCGCTGCTTTCGGCGACAGGTTGCCAGTGACGGACAGCGCGCCATGGGTCATCCCGTGATAGCCGCCGGAGAAGCTGATCACCGCCGTACGGCCAGTGTATTTTTTCGCCAGTTTCAGCGCAGCTTCCACGGCGTCAGCGCCGGAAGGGCCGGTGAACTGCAGGCAATACTCTTTCCCTTCGCCCGGCAGGCAAGAGAGCAGGTATTCGGAGAAACGATCTTTTAACGGGGTAGTCAGATCGAGGGTATGTAACGGCAAGCCGCTGGTAATGACACTTTGGATGCTCTGCAATACATCAGGGTGGTTGTGGCCCAGAGCGAGAGTACCGGCGCCCGCGAGGCAGTCCAGGTACTGTTTGTTATCCGCATCCGTCAGCCACACGCCTTCAGCTTTAGTGATAGCCAGCGGTAACTTACGCGGGTAACTCCTGACATTCGATTCGAATTCGGCCTGACGGGCCAAAAAGGTTTCGTTGTTTGCGTCTAATAAATCGGCACGTAAAGTATCAATACGGACTTTATCCGTCATCATATCACTCCCACAACCAGCATTGCGGTTGAACGCTGGTTGAATAATTGGTCTAAGGAATTGAATTGGCATTCATAAAGCGCGCACAATATATGGCTTTTTAAATCCGCATTCAACGTTTTATTGATTGCGCTATTTTGACGTTATTCTTACCGGGGTAATAATTAACGTAACCTGCTGAATTATAATAGAACAACTGCGTGTCACGATAACCCTTTAAAGTGTAATTATTAGTGAGAAAGTCTCTATATTTTTATTGCCGCTGCGTTAAAGCGCTGACGGAATGCCTTCCGTCAGCGATAGCAAGACTCAATGCAGTTCAACCGCATAATTTGTTAAAGGTGTGACTTTTTTCACCAACTTATTGTTATATAAAAACTGTTCATAAGCTTCGTAGCGCGGTTTATCCAGTGCCGCCGGATCGGTGGCGAACAGCGGCACGGTTTGCAGCCACGCCTGGTGGTTGAGCTCGGTTTTCAGCTCCGGGTGGGCGGCGGCAAACGCCTCCCAGCTCTCCTGCGGGTGGGCGCGCAGATAGCTCACCCCGGCCTGCAGGGCGGTGAGGAATTTACGGATCCTGGACTCATGAATCGCGTCGCGATGGGCGACAATCACCAGCTCGTCATAGGTCGGTACGCCATAATCTTCGACGTTCATCACCACCGGCGTTTTGCCCTGCAGCTTCAGCTCCTGCGCTTCTATATTACGATAGCCGCCGATGACCGCGTCCACCTGGCCCGCCAGCAAGGCGCTGGTCAGCTGGAAATTGACGTTAACCAGTTTGATGCTGGCCGGATCGATACCCGCGTGTTGCGCCATGGTCGACAGGGTGGCCTGCTCAATGCCGCTGACCGAGTAGCCCACCTTCTTGCCTTGCAGGTCTGCCGGAGTTTTGATGTGCTTATCCAGGGCGATCACTGTGTTCAACGGCGAGTTAATCAGGGTTCCGACGCGCACCAACGGTAACCCTTCGTCAGCGAAGAAGTGCACCTGCGGCTGGTAGGTGATGGCCAGATCCGCCTGACGGGCGGCCACCATGCGGGGAGGCAACGCAGGATCGGAGGGAGGGACAATCTTGACGTCCAGCCCCTGAGCCTTAAAGGCGCCGATCTGCTCGGCCACCATAATCGGCGCATGGTCGGGGTTAATGTACCAGTCCAGCACCAGCGTCAGCGGTTCATTGGCCAGCGCGTGGCCGCTGAACAGGGCCGTCAGGGTTGCCCCGGCGAAAAGCGACTTTTTCATCTGTTTTCCTTTATTACTTCATCTTTATTCCGGTGACCAGTCGATCAGCCGGTGCAGCAGGGTATCTACCGCCAGCCACAGCAGGAGGGTCAGTAGCACTAAAATAAACAGCGCGGCGAAGCAGATATCGGTTTGCAGCCGCGCATTGGCATTGAGCATGACGTAGCCCAGCCCCTCAGCGGAGCCGACCCATTCGCCAATAATCGCGCCGATGGGCGCCACCGCCGCCGCCATCCGCAGGCCCGAGCCCAGCGCGGGCAGGGCTGCCATCAGGCGGACATGCCGCAGCTGAGCGCCAAAGGAGGCGTTCATGCTGCGCGCCAGATCGAGATATTCCTGGTTGACCCGTCGCAAGCCATCAAAGAAGGCGGAAGTCACCGGAAAGAAAATCACCAGCACGGCCATTGCCACTTTGGCGCTCATGCCAAAGCCCAGCCAGAGCACCAGCAGCGGGGCGAGGGCAAAGACCGGAATCGCCTGACTGGTGAGCACCAGCGGCATCAGCCAGCGCTGCAGGTGCGGAGAGAGGATCATGCCCAGCGCCAGGGTGACGCCGAGCGTTACGCCCAGCGCCAGGCCGCTCAGGATCTCACTGAGCGTGATAAGCGTATGCCAGCCGAGATAGGCGCGATTGACCCACAGCGCCTCGGCGACCGCCATCGGGGAGGGTAAAAGAAAGTGAGGAATACCGCTGCGGCTGGCCAGACCCCAGAGGATCATCAACCCGCAGAACACCATGCTGCCCCGCCAGAGACGTCCGGTCATGGATGAGCCCTCATCAGTTGCTGCAGCAGGGCGGCCTGGCTGTTCAAGAGATCGGGCGCGTCCGGCGCGCGCGGAGGTGTGCCGACGAGGTGATGGCTGTCATCGATGTCGCCGTCGGCCGCCGAGAGGACCAGCAGGCGGTGGCTCAGCCGGCAGGCCTCCTGCGGATCGTGGGTGATCAGCACCACCGTGCGACCAGCCAGCAGGGTGGCTGCCAGGGTTTGAATGCGCGTGCGGGTGAGGGTATCCAGCGCCGAGAAAGGCTCATCCATCAGCACGATGGGTCGGTCCTCATACAGGGTGCGGGCCAGCGCGGCGCGCTGACGCATGCCGCCGGAGAGGGTTGCCGGCCGGGCGTCGGCGCAGGACGAGAGCTCCACCTGCTCAAGCAGGGCGGCGACCCGGGCGCGATCGACTTTTTCACCGCGCAGCCGCGCGCCGAGGGCGACGTTGTCCCGGACGCTCAGCCAGGGGTAGAGCAGATCTTTCTGCCCCATCCACGCCAGACGGCCCTGAATCGGCTGCCCATCGCTGGCGACCACCGCTCCACGGGTGGCGGGCGCCAGACCGGCCATTACCCTCAGCAGGCTGGTTTTGCCAGCCCCGCTGGCGCCGAGCAGCGACACCCACTGCCCGCCGGGGACCGTAAACGACAGGTTGTCGAACAGCCGACGGTCGCCGAAATGCAGGCTCAGGCCACGGACCTCAATACCCGGCGCCGTCACGCCCGGGTCTCCGCCGTCGCGTTGAGGCCCATCTGCCAGAACTGCGCCTCAAGGCGGGTGGCGGTGGTGAAAATCTCGCTCAGCTCAGTGATCCGGGCCTCGCTCCCGCGCTGCTGCCACACCGTTTCCAGCAGCGCCAGCGCGGCGTTGACGCCGTGCAGATAGCCTTCATCGCCATAGTTGCGGATCCACGAGGCGTAGGGGTTATCGTCCAGTCGGGTGGCGGGATGCTGCAGCAGGCCGAGACCGATTTCCGCATAACCGGCCACGCAGGGCATCAGCGCGACCAGCAGATCCAGCGCGTCACCCGAGTGGCCAATATCCAGCACGTAGCGAGTATAGTTAATGGTTTCCGGCGCTTCAGGCTGGGTAGCCATCTCCTGCTCGCTAATGCCCCACCGGGCGCAGTAACCGACGTGCAGCGGCAGTTCGTTGAGGATGGCGTTCATTGAGGCGGCCGCGGCCCGCATCTCCGGCAGCGTGCGCAGTTTACTCACCAGCAGCGCGTAGCTGCGGGCAAAGTGGATCAGAAACAGATAATCCTGGGTCAGGTAGCGACGAAACGCGCTTTCCGCCAGGGTGCCCTCGGCAAGCTGCTGGACGAAAGGATGCGCCACATAGTGCTGCCAGTCAGCGGTGGCCAGCTGGCGTAAACGGCCGTAAAGACCATGGCTAAACGCGGGAACAATCACAGGACCTCCAGTCATTCAGGGGAGATCCGGGCGTGCAGGGGTGTGAACAGGCAATGGCGGTAATGCAGGCAAAATTGCCGACCCGTCCCTTCGCTGGCATGACCCAGATCAGGTTCAAAGGGTTCGGCTTGCGCCATCTCAGCCCTCACGGGACACCCCTCGGTAGCGCTATGTTATACGACATTCACCTTTTGAATACAATCACCGCGCTGTCCTGTATTGCGATGGCATTTTTCTGTGATAGCCAGCACTTTTTCGTATAAAAATAACCAAAAAACAGGCGGCTGCGCGTTGGTGAGCATTATTCTCTTACGTTATATTTTCATTATCCCGTTGTGATAATCCTGTTCGCCACGCGTGTTGTGCGCGCCCCAAAGCCCCGGAGTGAGCATGAAATTCCTGTTGTCCGCACTGGCGGTCGCGGGCCATTAATCAATCATTCATCCACCATGAAAACCCTTTGATGTCCCTATTTCGCGTTACCGCTATCAGGGTGACGACGTGGTCACGGCGCAAACCCAGCAGGCCTGGGCGTTCACCCCGCGCTGGATCCTGCAGGGATTCGTTGGCGCGGGGAGCGTCGCTGACACGGCGGGCGCGCTAGGGGAACAGTCAGAGGTGGCATGGGGGGCCGGTTTTCGTTACCTGATTGCACGGCAGTACGGTTTGCGTACCGGGATTGACGTGGCGTTCAGTGAGCATGAGCAGGCGGTCTATTTCAATGTCGGTTCGGGTTTATAACTACACATGAGAATAACAATGAGAGCATCCGGAACGGTGTTAACGCTGCTGTTGGCGGCCTGTGGCGCGTCGGCCGCGGAGCAGAGCGAGAGCGACAGCTATTTTCCGATATGGGGCGATGAGGCTCGCGCCCGGGGGTATTCGATCCCGTTACCCTACGGCGTCAACCTGAGCTATATGAATATCCGTCAGGATATCATGGTCGACAGTATTACCTTTTCCGGGCTTAAGCTGGGCAACCATCCCATTCCCAGCGATATGTTCGCCATCGATGCCGGGCACACCCGCGAGAAGAGCAAAACCGAAAACCTGCGCCTCGATATGTGGGTCTTTCCGTTTCTCAACGTTTACGGGCTGGTGGGGCATACCCGCGGGTCGTCGGTCTCCCAGGTCTCCGTGGATTCGGATCCTTCGCAGTTTCGCGGTCTGGATCGGGTGATCGCCGGCGCGGTTCACCAGCTTTATCAGAGCGGAAAACTGCAGAATATTGATTTTACGCTTGATTTCAAAGGAACCACCTGGGGAACCGGCTTTACGCTCGCAGGGGGATACGGCAACTGGTTCGGGTTAGTAGACACTAACTACACCCGTACCGATTTCGATATTCTCGACGGCAGCATCTCGGCGGTCACCGTCTCGCCGCGCGTCGGCTACCGCTTCAGTTTTCAGGGGATCGACGGACCGTCCCACCTCAGCCTGTGGGTCGGGAGCATGTATCAGGACGTGCAGCAGGAGTTTAAAGGCGATCTGGCCGACCTGCATATGCCGCCAGAGCTTCAGCCCCTGATTGCCGCAGTCAATAAAGACGGCGAGGGGAAATTCGACGTCAAGCAGAAGCTGACCTCGCCCTGGAATATGCTGATTGGCGCCCAGTATGAAGTCACCAAAAACTTTAACGTGCTGACTGAATTTGGTTTTAACGAGCGCAATAGCTTCTTTGTCTCCGGTGAATACCGTTTTTAACTAAAACTGCTGGCGCCATCTGCCGGTAAGATGCGCGCTCTTTTGTTGTTGTGGAGAGGCTGTTGATGCGTAAAGCCTTATGGCTGCTGTTTGCACTGTCGCTGCCGGCGCTGGCGCAGGATCCGGTGCTGCCCGCTGTGACGGCGATCCATCCGGTGCCCACCCTGGGTGAGCTGCCGCCGCCGGAGTCGCTGCGACCGTGCTGCGCTTTTGGTTACGACCTGCACGTGCGCGCGGTGGGCATCCCGATCCCGGTATACCAGATTGGCAATGTGCTGACCCTGGATACGCTGGGCAAGCACCATTACAACGACAGCGCGTTCGGGGCGGTGAAAAACCTGCTGGGGCTCAGCGAGGAGCAGAACGGGCTCATCTATACCCGTCGCGGCGGGTTTATTGATATCGCCCATGTGCGCGATACGGCGGACTACACCTTCTATCTGTTCAATCGTATTGCGCCGACGCTGGGCCAGGCGGGGCGGATCTTCTACAGTGAAGAGCTGGGCGTGCGTCGGGTTCAGCTGAATGCCTTTACGCCGCCGGTGGGCGTCAGGCAGCGCTATCAGCTGGCCGCCGGGCTGGCGGGTCATCTGGCCTTCGAAATTGCCCAATGGCATGAGATTGCCCAGTGGTATGGCTTCCAGTCGGTCCCCGGGTTTTCTGAGGAGATCTCCGCTTTTTCGCCAGAGGATCTCTACTCCAATTTACTCGGCGCCAGGCTGGCGATTAACGTGATCCTCAGCGGCCACGGTGGTTCGCTGGAAGACTATAACCAGGCCATGGATGCGGCGCTGAAACAGGCGCTGACCCGACTGATGGTGGCGACGCGAGGGGAGACGGAAGCGATGTTTCAGCGGATCGACGGCGACTGGTGGAACAGTCACCGGCGGGTGCCGGATAAGTTTCTGGTGCTGAAACGTAACTACGATCTGCAGGAAAATCGGCTGCCGACGCCGGTCCCTTTCGAAACCCTGCCGCCGTATCGCCTGACCATGCCTGAGCAGGTTGGGGGGTTCCGCTTACGCGACCTCGGCGAACTGCAGATCTACCCAGGGCACGATATGCAGGCGCTGCCGGTTCCCGCGCAATACTATGGCGCCGGAGCGTTCCAGGCGCTGGCGGATAGCGCACGTGAGGCGGACAAGACCCAGCTGTCACGAATTGAAAAATAGCCGTAAAGGCTCAGGGCGAGCGCCCTGAGCCAGTGAGTTAGCGGAAGTCGACCCAGCAGGCGCCGTTGTCGGCAGACCGTACGCAGTTTTCCACCCAGCGCACGCCGAACGCGCCGGCGCGAGCGTCCGGATACCAGAAGTCGGCCAGCAGCGCTTCGTCGCGACGGTCGGCGGCATCCATGGCGATGGCGAAACGGCGATAGAGATTCGACCATGCCTCAAACAGCCCCTCCGGATGACCGCCGCCGATGCGGTCATCCTGACGCGCCAGCGGATCGAGGTAGTCCATGCCGCGCTCGAGGATGCGCACCGGCTCGCCCTGGATTTCATAGCGCAGCTGGTTGGGCTGTTCATCCCACCATTCGAGACTGGCTTTTTCACCGACGATACGCACCTTTTGCCCGTGCATGGAGCCGCAGTTAACGGCGGAGCTCCACAGCGAGCCAACGGCGCCGTTGTCATACTCCATCAGCACATGGGCGTTATCTTCCAGCGGCGCGCGGCTTTTGACGAAGCTTTGTCTGGCGCACATCAGCCGGGTGATGTTCAGCTGTGGGGCCATGGTTTCAACCAGAAACAGCGGATGAGTGGCCAGGTCGCCCAGAACATAGCTGGGGCCGACAAAGCGAGGATCAACCCGCCAGCGGGTACTGGCGTTTTCCAGCTCCACCGGCTGGGCGTGAAAACCGTGGGCAAACTGCATATTGACGATACGGATGTCGCCCAGCAGCCCGTCGGCGATCATCTGCCGGGCCTGCAGGATCAGCTGGTGGCCGGCATAGCCGTAGGTCACCCCGATGATTTTGTGCTGCCGCTGGCTGAGCGCCACCAGTTCGTCAGCTTCCTCGCTGCTGAAGCACAGCGGCTTTTCGCACACCACGTGCAGCCCGGCCTCCAGCGCCGCCCGGCAGATGGCATAATGGGTGTTATTTGGTGTAGCAATCGACACCGCCTGAATGCCGTCCGGACGCTCCGCCTCGCCGCGGAACAGGCTCTGGTAGTCGGCGTAACAGCGTTCGGGATCCACCCCCAGCTGTTGGCCGAACTGGCGTCCGCGCTCGGCATCAATATCAAAGGCGCCGGCCAGCAGCGTAAAGGTGTTATCACGCAGCGCCGCTGAGCGGTGAATATAGCCGATCTGGCTGCTGCCGCCGCCGCCGACCATGCCCCAGCGCAGGGTGCGGTCGAGAGGTTTTAAACCGTTAATCATGTTGCGTCTCCTGTCAGAATCCCACGTCGCGCAGATAGCGCAGACTTTCCGTGACCGCCTGCAGGCTGCCTGCGGCATGGCGCGGATCACGCTCTTGTTCAATGGTTATCCAGCCCTGATACCCCCGCCGGGCGAGAAAGTCTTTGATGGCCGGATAGTCAATGGCGCCGCTGCCGAGCGGGCACATTACCCCTTCGGCGCAGGCGGTGAAAAAGTCGATGCCCTCGGCGATGGCGCGCTGGTAAACCTGCGGATCCACATCCTTGAAGTGCAGGTAGTCGAGTCGCGCGTAATAGCGATCCAGCCAGTCGAGCGGATCCATACCGGCGTAGTAGAGATGCCCGGTGTCCAGACACAATCCCGCGACGTCGTGCGGAATATCGTTCGCCAGCCGCTCGATTTCATCCGCAAATTCGATGCAGCCCCCGGCATGGGGATGGATAACCGCCCGGACGCCATACTCCTGCCAGGCGAGGGTGCTGAGGGCGGTAATGTGCGCCATCATGCGCTGCCAGTCTTTGTCATCAAGACGTGGAGCCAGCGCGCCGCGCCCGGCAAAGCGCGCTCGCTCAGGGTTGCCGAAATCAATAATCACCAGGTAAGGCGGCTGAACAGGATGTCCTGGCGTGGGTTCGGCGGCCGGAACCTGCGAGAGATTGCGGCAGATCTGATGCGTCAGCGCTACCAGGGTGGGGAAATGGGCTTCGCTGACCAGATCGTCAAAGATCGTACCGGCTACCAGCGACAACTGATGCTGTTCCAGCGCCGCGCGCAGGCTGGCCGGGTCGGTGGGCAGGTAGCCCCAGGGCCCAAGCTCAATGCTGCGATAGCCGGCCTGCGCCGCCTCCTTGAGCACGGTAGCCCAGGCGGGAAGGTCAGGGTTTTTTGGGTCATCCACGCCCCAGCTGCATGGGGCATTGGCGATAGAGAGTGTCATGTTGGCTTCCTTTTTACACAGGGGATGCCGCTGAGTATTGAATAAATATTTCATTCTCAACAATGATGGAATGATGATTTTTTGATGGGCATCATGCTTTGAATTGATGTGGTTTTTGATAGTTTTTTATCAAATTGAGGGCGGGCGCGGTCTGCCCGTTAACTGGCCCCGGCGGCGGCGGGGCCGGGAATTTACATATTTTCTTTGGTGATGATATCGAAAGGCTGAGGGAGAGAAATCACCTCGCTGTGCGAGCGAGAAACCGCGTCCGTTATGGTGCGTAGCGTGGCAGCGGCAAACGCATCCAGCCGGTGGTTAAGCATGATGTCGATGGTGCCATCGATCAGCGCCAGTTCACTGTCGTTTAGCGGGCCGTGGCAGACCAGGGTGATCGCCTGCTGACGGCCGCTGTCGCGCAGCGCCTCGACAATGCCTTCGACGCCGCCGCAGGGGGCATAGATCGCCTGCAGGGCCGGGTACTGACTCAGCATCTGCTCCGTCACGGTCCTGGCGATATCCGCCCGTTCATGGCTGCGAACCGGCTCCAGGATCTGCTGCCCCATGCCTTGTTCACGCAGGCAGGAGCGGAAGCTGATCTCACAGCTTTCCTGACAGGTAAAACGATTGTCGCCAATGATAATACCTATTTCACCATCCCCGCGGCATAAGCGCTCGATAAACCAGGCGGCGGTGCGCCCGGCTTTTTGATTATCGAGGCCGATATATCCGCTGCGCTGGGGGACCGACAGATCCGAAAGCAGGGTGAACACGCGAACGCCGCGGGCGGCGGCCCGGGCGACTGCGTGTCGAATCAGCGGGTGATCCAGCGCCACCAGGCCTAACACGTCCACCTCGTCACTTAGCCGGTGAATGGCCTGAGCCATCGCTTCCACCGCATCGATGGCAAAATGCAGTATCACCGGCGCCTGGCCTGCCGGTAGCCATGGGGCGGCCTCGCGCGTCAGCGCTCGGGCCAGCGGCAGGTAGAAGGAGTGGGTCTCTTGCAGCAGGATAAAACCCATTCTGACCGTGACCGGCGCTTTACCCGCCGCCAGACGATAGTGGGGTTGCTCGAGGGTAAACCCCAGCCGTCGTGCCGCCTCCAGTACGCTGAATGCCGTGGACTCCTTCACCGCCGCACGCTTGTTCAGCACCCGGTCGACGGTGGCAATACCGACTTTGGCTTCACGAGCGATATCGGCAAGTGTGATTTTGGTAGCGTTTTTTTTCACTGTGATGGCCGTTTTTGATGAGAGTTATGATAGAAACTATCACGATTAGTCTGGGCATAAAAGCCGCAACGCGGGCGTCCTGGACAAAGCCAATACGCAGCCAACTGGGGGGTAAGACCGATATACACACTCTGTGATCAAAAGCGACTACCAGTTCTGGTATTGCTGCTATGCTGTTGAAATAGAATTAATAAAAAAGACATTTTCGCATCCAGTCGGTTAAACCACGCGCAAAGTCGCCTCGGGTGGGCGTTGCTGCGTGCAGAACCGACTATACTTGCCGCGCACGCGCGTCATTAAGGTTTTCGGTTTCTTTTTGCTATCACTTTATACCAGCGTCAGGGCCGCTCATCGTTGTGCGTCGCTCCGGCGCCGGGAATTGGTCGGTTTGGGGCCTGTATGTTATTAAAAGAACTGGCTGTTTTTGATGTATTAAGTACCCCGATATGGGTAGTCCATCCTTTTAATGAAAGTGTGGTCTATGCCAATCAGGTTTCCCGGACGTTGAGCGGCGATATGTCGCTGAAGGAGATGCGTAACGGTATCTATTCGACCTGTCCTGAAACACAGTTACAACATTATCTTCGCTATCTCGATACGATGACCGAGATATTTGAAGTCTGGACGCTACAGACTGAGAAGGGCCTGCAGTCGGTGTATTGTAAAACCACCCTGGTTGAGACTGACGACAGCGGTACCTTACTGCTGTTTGAAGCCGTGAAGCTGCTGGCGCAAAATCAATCCATTCACACCGGCTCCCGCCGCTACCAGCGGCGCAACAATGGCTTTTTTGCCCGTTTTTTTATGACCAATACCGCGCCGATGCTATTGATCGATCCCAATAAGGATGGTCGAATTGTCGATGCCAATATTGCGGCGCTGCGTTTTTATCATTATTCCGATGAGGAAATGCGCAATAAACATACCTGGCAAATTAATACCCTTGGTCGGGACGTGATCCCCATCATGAATAATATTGCCAATATGCCAGGCGGGCATAAACCGCTTAATTTTACGCATATTTTAGCCGACGGTACGCTGCGCCATGTCCAAACCTACGCCGGGCCCGTAGTGCTTTATAATATTCGACTGATGTTGTGTATTATTCACGATATCACCGAGGAAGTGCATCTGAAAAAAGAGCTGGAATTTTCTGCCGCCCACGATCCCCTCACCGGATTGCTTAATCGCCGCGAATTTTATCGCCTCGTCGAGGCACCGTCATTTATCGCGCAAGGCTTTTGTCTGCTGTTAATCGACATCGATCATTTCAAGAGCATTAATGATATTCACGGTCATCAAAAAGGGGATGAAGTCCTGCTGGTGATCTCGCGCATTCTGGAAACGTCGGTTGATCGTGAAGATAAAATTTATCGCTGGGGGGGAGAAGAGTTTCTGCTCTTTTTACCCCATTCGCCGATAGCGCGCGCCCTGATACTGGCGGAAGGGATCCGCCAGGCGGTCAGCGAGTATCAGACGCTGTCGGTGACGGTGAGCATCGGCGTGGCCGAACACCATGACGGGGAAGCGATTGATCAGCTTTTTTCCCGCGTCGATAAAGCGCTGTATGTGGCCAAAAATGATGGGCGCAACCGGGTCTCGCGCATGCCGTTTGAAAATGTGGAACTGCTGCACAGCCGCGGAGGCGCGGCCTGACCAGCCCAATGCTTTTTCTCCCCGCCGGACGCGCAGGCTGACTCACCGACTATACTGAGTGAACGCCAGCCTGTTGATTTGGGTGGCAATATTGTTAGCCTGTCGCTGAGGTGGCAAACGACATATGGTGCGTCTTCTCGTTCTCCTGTCGGTACTTTCGCTTTCCGCGCCAGCGACGCTGGCGGCGAACGGCCACGCCATCAAACAGCGTGCCGATGCCGTATTGACCCTGATGAGCTATACCGTCGTCCCTGACGTGACCGCCAGCGATCTCAACATTGGTTCCGGCAGCAACGACAAGCATAACCTGGCCATCACCCAGTTTGGCGGCGGGGCAACCCTCAGCGAGTCGTTCCCGCTGTATCTTGAAGGTACGATGGGTTACAGCCGTTACGACCCGCGCTTTGTGGTCAGCAATGGCGAACAGACGCGGAATGTGCCGACCAAATGGAACAGTCTGACCACCACCGGCGGTGTCGGCTGGGATTTTTCGCTGTACCGGGACAGCCTCGGAGGCAACCTGGTGTTGCGGCCGATCGTCAATGTGATGCTCGGTACCCTGGCCAGCGATGCGCGCCTCGGCAGCTGGGCAATTGAGCGAAAAACCAACGCCGATCTGCAATTCCTCGACGGCGGTCGGTTCAATGCATGGGGGCTCGGCGGGGCGTTGATGCTGGATTACGAACGCTTTTCCGCCACCCAGGATATTGATGCCGAACTGCGTTACTCCTATATGCATCTGCAAAGTTTCGGCAGTAGCGCTGAGGTGGTGCAGGGAGAGGCCAGCGCGGAGAATCTCGGCCTGTATCTTCGCCGCCGCGCGCCGATAGCGGACTGGACGCTGTTGGGTAACCCGCTGCGATACGTTTTGGAGGGGGCGCATACCGAATTTCTCGGCGACCAGCGAGGGGCGCTGGGCTTTACCGGTTTGACCTCCCTGGGGATTGGCCTCGAGCTGGACAGCAGTAAATACCCGGTCTTTATCACCCGCACCCGGCTGGTGGCGCGCTATATGTTCGGCAATAACACCACAGGCTATGGCGTAGGCCTGGCAATGAGTTTTTGATGACCTCAAATCTGGTGCCGGACAGTTCCCTGGCTCTCAGGGAGAGGGCCTGAGTCGCAACGATTATCGGACGATGCCCTCTCCCTTTGGGAGAGGGCCAGGGTGAGGGTCAATCCTGACACCACACCCGCTCGCCATTCACCCACGTCTCGCTGATATTGCGTTCATCTCCCAGGGTCATCAGCACGAACAACTGCTCATAAATGTCATGGCAGCGGCCTGTGCGCAGACGCTGCAGCGGGGTGACCGCCGGGTCAATCACCACAAAATCTGCCTCTTTGCCCGGCTGAAAATTGCCAATTTTCTCCTCCAGCCGCAGGGCGCGCGCCCCGCCGAGGGTGGCGTGATAGAAGGCCTCGCTGGCGCGCAGGCGATAGCTCTGCAGTTGCCCTACCTTGTAGGCCTCGCCCAGCGTCCGCAGCATGCTGAAGGTGGTGCCAGCCCCGACGTCGCTGCCAATGCCCATCCGCACCTGGTGCTGCCAGCAAGCGGGCAGGCGGAACAGTCCGCTGCCGAGAAACAGATTCGAGGTCGGACAGAAGGCGACGGCGGACCCGGTGTCATGCAGGCACTGCCACTCGGCATCATCGAGATGGATCCCGTGAGCAAAAACGCTGCGTTCGCCGGTGAGTTGATAGTGATGATAGACATCCAGATAGTGCTCATGCTCAGGCCACAGCTGTTTAACCCAGGCGATCTCCTCGCGGTTTTCACTGAGATGTGTCTGCAGCCAGGTGTCGGGAAACTCAGTCCGCAGGCGCTGCACGGCCTCCAGCAACGCCGGTGTCGAGGTAGGGGCAAAGCGCGGGGTGATGGCATAGCCCAGCCTCCCGCGCTGATGCCAGCGGAGGATCAACTCACGGGTCTGCTCGTAGCTCTCCCCGGCGGTTTCGCACAGATAATCCGGCACATGGCGATCCATCATCACTTTTCCGGCGATCAGCCGCATATTCAGACGCAGCGCCTCGCTGAACAGCGCCTCGGCCGAAGCCGGGTGCAAGGTACAAAACACCAGCGCGGTGGTGGTGCCATGGCTAATCAGCTGGTTAACAAAAAACTGCGCTATCTCCTGCGCATAATCCGCATCGGCAAACTGGCTCTCCACCGGGAAGGTGTAGGTGGTGAGCCACTCCAGCAGCTGTTCGCCAAAGGCGCCGATCATCTCAGTCTGCGGATAGTGAATGTGGGTATCGACAAACCCGGGCAACAGCAGCTTGCCTCGCTGGTCGAGATAGCCCTTCAACGGCTGCAGAAAGGCTTCTCCCTCCTGCCATGGCAGTAGCGCGATAATTTTCCCATCCTGCAAGAACAACAGGCCATCATCGAGATAGCGGGCCTGGGCGGCCACCTCATCCGGGGTCTCTGCTACGCCGGCGATATCAAAAAATGCACCGCGCACCGCGGTCTGGTAATCCATCATCGAACCTGCCTTCTCTTAACGCTCCGGGAATAGTGATAAAAAGCAATATTGGTGCCAGTTTGCAGACTGCCGCGGCCAGACGCCGCGGCAGGTAGTGAGGGTTACTCTTTTTGCGCTACCGCGCCGGAACGGAAGGCTGCTGTCGCCTGCACTTCACGCTCGTCGCGGGCCAGCCAGCGGTAGAGGGTGCCACCGAGGAAGACGCCGATAAACCAGCTGAAGTTCGCCACTTCATGCAGGGCCGGAATAAAGCTGATGATCAGCCCCAGGGCCACCGTCGGCAGCAGGGCGGTAATCGCTTTCGGGTTAAAGCCGTTGCGGTACCAGTATTTACCCTTCGGCGTATCGTTAAACAGATCGTCCACCGACACCCGGCCGCGTTTGATGAGGTAGAAGTCGGCGATCAGGATGCCAAACAGCGGGCCAATAAAGGCGCCCAGTACGTCGAGGGTATAGTGGATCAGTTCCGGAGAGTTAAACAGGTTCCACGGCGTCAGGAGTATCGAGCCCACCGCGGCAATCATCCCGCCGGTACGGAAGCTGATTTTCTGTGGCGCGCAGTTGGAAAAATCGAAGGCCGGAGAGACGAAGTTAGCCACGATATTAATGCCGATGGTGGCGGTAATCATGGTCAGCAGGCCAATGGCCACCGCCAGATCGTTACCCACGCGGCTGACGGTTTCGATCGGGTCAGTGATCATTTTGCCGAACAGCGACTGGGTGCCGGAGACAATCACCACGGTCACCACCGAGAACAGCAGGAAGTTAAACGGCAGCCCCCAGCGGTTACCGCGGCGGATCTCGCCCATGCTTTTGCCGTAGCGGGAAAAGTCACCGAAGTTGAGCAGCGGTCCGGAGAAGTAGGAGACCACCAGCGCCGTGGCGGTGATCATCTGCCAGGTCTGCTCGCCGGCGCTCAGGGATTTGCTGGCGAGGGTAAAGGAGATCCCGTCCAGACCGGTCTTGTATACAATCCAGCCAGCCAGCGCCAGCATCACCACATAAACCGCCGGACCGGCGATATCGATAAAGCGTTTGATGGCGTTCATGCCATGCCAGAACACCATCGCCTGCAGCAGCCACATGGTGGCGAAGCACAGCCAGCCTAGCGTCGACAGCCCGAGAAAGCTGCTGCTGGTCAGCGAGGCAAGGGAGGGCCAGAACTTGAGCAGGACCAGCATCAGGGCGTTAGCCGCCAGATAGGTCTGAATACCGTACCAGGCGAACGCGATCAGCCCGCGGATCACCGCCGGGATATTGGCGCCGAAGACGCCAAACGCCTGACGGCAGATAACGGCGTATGGCACCCCGGCCATCTGGCTCGGCTTCGCCACCAGGTTAGCGCACAGCTGCACAATACAGATGCCGACCAGCAGGCAGAGCAGAACCTGCCAGCTGGCCAGTCCAAGCGTAAAGAAGCTCGCCGCTACGACGTAGCCGCCCATGCTGTGCACGTCCGACATCCAGAATGAAAAAATATTGTACCAGCTCCAGTTCTGGTCGCGGGTGGGCGCCAGATCCTCATTACATAGCCGCGGACTGTAGCTGGCGGCCGCCTCGTGAGTCTTCTTCTGCTGCGTGTGGGATGAATGTGGCATGAAACCTGCTCC
Organism: Klebsiella sp. D-Nf1; assembly: GCF_002810515.1. Taxonomy (NCBI): domain Bacteria; kingdom Pseudomonadati; phylum Pseudomonadota; class Gammaproteobacteria; order Enterobacterales; family Enterobacteriaceae; genus Klebsiella; species Klebsiella sp. D-Nf1. The sequence goes on along the minus strand of NZ_PIOK01000001.1, from coordinate 1,175,993 downwards.
TATGAATGAAAACCCTTTGATATGGATTGCTGAGGCTATTGCAGGATCCAGGCCAGAATGATGAATCTTGTATACAAAAAATAAATTTTATGTATACGATCTGCTATCGATAAGTGAAACCGGAGTGGGTTAATGAATAATGAACATCGTCTCCAGGCCGCGCCAGCGCTGCAGGACAAGGACGAAAGCATTTACCAGGCGCTGATGACGGCCATCGTCGAACATCAGTTGCCGCCGGGCAGCAAACTGCCGGAAGAGGCGCTGGCGGAGGTGTTCGCCGTGAGCCGCACCGGCATCAGAAAGGTGCTGCAACGACTCGCCGCTGTGCAACTGGTCACGTTGACGCCCAAACGTGGTGCACATGTCACCAGCCCCAGCGTGGAAGAGTCCCAGGCGATCTTTCGCACCCGGGCGCTGCTTGAGGTCGCCAATTTGCCCGATGTGATCGCGCGCTGTCAGCCGCCGCATCTGGCGGCGCTGGAGAACATTATTCAGCGTGAACAGCAGGCCCATGAGGCGCACGACGGCCCGGCGGCGATCCGCCACTCCGCTGACTTTCATATTCAGTTGCAGGCCATCTCCGGTAACCCGGTGCTCACCGAGATGGTGACCCGCCTCAGCCAGCGCTCCTCTTTAGTGATTGCCGCCTGGGGTGCCCCCTGGCGACAGGGCTGCCGTTGCGACGATCACCAGCAGCTGGTGGGTTTGCTGCGGGATAAAGCCCTGCAGCCACTTAGCGAGGCGCTGATGCACCATTTTGATCATATTGTCGCCAGCCTGTGCTTCGAGCGCGATGGCGTCAGCCTGCCCGATTTTTCCCGATTGTTCGCCGGCCACAAGGAGTCGTGATGTCTGCCATATGTATACAAGTGATCAACCCCAATACCAGCCTGGCGATGACCGAAACGATAGGCGCCGCCGCGCGTGCGGTCGCTGCGCCGGGTACCGAGATCCTTGCGGTCTGTCCACACGCCGGGGTGCCGTCAATTGAAGGCCACTTTGACGAGGCCATCGCGGCGGTCGGCGTGCTGGAGCAGATCAAGGCCGGACGCGAGCTGGGGGTGGATGGGCATGTGATCGCCTGCTTCGGTGACCCGGGGCTGCTGGCGGCGCGGGAGCTGGCGCAAGGACCGGTGATCGGCATTGCGGAAGCGGCGATGCATATGGCGACGATGGTTGCCACCCGTTTCTCCATTGTGACAACGCTCCCGCGCACGCTGATCATCGCCCGTCATTTACTGCACCAGTACGGATTTCATCAACACTGCGCGGCGCTACACGCCATTGATTTGCCGGTGCTGGCACTGGAAGACGGCAGCGGCCTGGCGCAGGAGAAAGTGCGTGAGCGCTGCATTCGCGCGCTGAAAGAGGATGGTAGCGGGGCGATTGTCCTTGGCTGCGGCGGGATGGCAACCCTGGCGCAGGAGCTGACCCGCGAGCTGCGGGTGCCAGTGATCGATGGCGTCAGCGCGGCGGTGAAGATGGTGGAGTCACTGGTCGCGCTGGGCCTGGCGACCAGCAAGCACGGGGACTTAGCGTTCCCGGAGAAAAAAGCGTTAAGCGGACAGTTTCAGTCGTTAAATCCATTTTAAAAGGGGCAGGAGATGGGAGAGAACCAGGAACACTATCCTCGCGATCTGCGAGGTTATGCAGGGGAGCCGCCGCACGCGCGCTGGCCGGGCGGGGCGCGGATCGCGGTGCAGTTCGTCCTCAACTACGAGGAAGGCGCTGAGAATCACGTCCTGCATGGCGATGCGGGTTCGGAACAGTTCCTGTCCGATATTATTGGCGCCGCCAGCTACCCGGCACGCCATATGTCGATGGATTCACTCTATGAGTACGGCAGCCGGGCAGGGTTCTGGCGCATCCATCGTGAGTTCAGCCAGCGTGGGCTGCCGTTGACCGTTTTCGGCGTGGCGATGGCGCTGGCGCGGCACCCGGAGATTGTGGCGGCGATCAAGGCCGCGGATTACGATGTGGTCAGCCACGGTTGGCGCTGGATCCACTATCAGCACATGGATATTGCCGAGGAGCGCGAGCATCTGCAAAAAGCGGTGCAGGTACTGACCGACCTGTTCGGCAAACCGCCCACCGGCTGGTATACCGGCCGCGACAGCCCCAACACCCGCCAGCTGGTGGTGGAGCACGGCGGCTTTGACTACGACAGCGATTATTATGGCGATGATTTACCTTTCTGGAGCGAAGTGGCCTGCAGCGACGGCAGCCAGCGGCCACACCTGATCGTGCCTTATACCCTCGACGCCAACGACATGCGCTTCGCCACCGCCCAGGGATTCAACACCGCGGAGCAGTTTTATACCTATCTGAAAGACAGCTTTGACGTGCTGTACGCCGAGGGTGAAACCGCGCCGAAGATGATGTCCGTGGGGATGCACTGCCGGCTGCTGGGCCGCCCGGGCCGTTTCCGCGCGCTGCAGCGTTTCCTTGACTATATCCAGCAGCACGACAAGGTGTGGGTCTGCACCCGGCAGCAGATCGCCGACCACTGGCGCGAAACCCATCCGTATCGCGGGTAGCTTGCTGCCACTGAACCTGGCTCTTGTATGTATAAAGTCATTACAGTTTATCCGCCGTCAGGCGGGTAAACTATCATCAACTGCATCATTTTTCCTTTAAACCCGAGCAGCCACTAGGATAGCTTTAGGCCAGCCCGAATCCTGCAAGGTCGGGAGATATGAACATGATGGAATATACTTTTGTTGGCGTGAATATCACCAAAGCCATATTCGATTATTTATCATCCCTTCCGGCATCTGGAATGTTTTTTCACTCATAGCAGATTACATCCATATTCCATTAATCAATTAGGATGCTATGATTTTGTCGATTAGGGCATCTCGACCGGCATCTGGCGCCGTATTTCTAGCAGTCATAATTTGTCTCGCATTTTTTACGGCATTTCTAATGTCTGTTTTTTCTTGACTTCCTACTAATGCCATGCGTGCGCTAAGTACACTGGCAGCCTGATATCCACAAAAGGCTGGTTCTTCAAATAATCGGTTTGCGAGCCAGGTAATATAGTTAGGATCAAATTCCATTTGTAGGATACATACTGCAGCCAGTCGCTCACCAGGGGAGTTACTCACTGTTAGTTGTGGAAGAAAATATTTCGCTGCAAAGCCAAGACGTCGCATTCCGGCAGTAATAGAAGACATAAGGAGCGTACGCTTGTCTCCCGAGGGCATTGAAATCCGTGCTTGTTCATAGTTGTTTACGAGACTATGCAAGCTGGGTTTTATAGCGTCAGGATTATTACCTGGAAGTGTATCTTTTATCTTTTTTGCTATAGCCACATCGGTTGGCGTGGGTACAACAGGTGTTCCTTCTTTGAAAAACTCATCAGCATCTGCTTTTAAGACATCATCCAGAGTTTTGTAAAATTGACTATCAGAACGTTGGAATGCACCTTGTAAAAAAAGACGCGTATATAAATAGCCACACAGAAAACCGATCGTCGAAAACCCCAAAATTAAAGCAATTGACAAAGATTTCATGCTCTCATTAGGTTTGTCGCTCATCGAAGCAGCAACGTAATTACTAATAACTATTAGATGGTTCCCTAGTGTCTTTAAATTCACCAAAGTTAAACCAATAATGATTTTAGTAAGCCAATCGGAAACCTCTTCCAGATTTGTATTTGGCCGTCCTTGATAGATATCGCTTGTCGCAGTATATGTCTGTATTTGCTTGTTGTTGGGTGTTATCTTATTGGCTTGATCCTTATTTCCAGCTCTCGGGATGCCAAACAAAAAACCAATCCCCGCACCAACCGACAGGCAAGCCATTACCCATAACAGAAGATAGCCGAGTTCTATTTTGAAACTTATGATAATAACTGAAACAACCCCCAGAGTCATCAGCGGGAATATCGCAGAATTCACAATCAATAAATCATCTCTCCCTGGTTTAAGAGAGGAGTGTTCGTATACTAGCACTGAGCTAAACCAAGTTTTTAAAGAAAGAATAAGAGGCTGGATAATCATGTAACACCTCGATAATGAGCTCTGCGCTCATGACTCTAGATTAAATTTTAGTAAGCAGTAGCCACAATATAAGTATATATATAGCAAGGGAAAAACCTGTGGCGTAATCCTGAGACTGGAGCGGAGTTAACAGTTGGATTAAATATTTAATAGCTAACCACACCCCCCATGTAATTGCTCCAACAAGTATCCAGGCGATAGGCGGGAAATGGCTTGTAATGGCAATCCATTTTGTTCTTGACAGGCTAAGTGGAATGTTATTTTTGGACGGGAGTTTGCCGTTACGAATAAAACTGGCGATATGATCCCACAGTGGTTCTTCTATTGCTGCCCCGTGACCACCCTTGATATAGGTCAGTTGATGAATTCTAGGATGTGGGTTACTCAGGATAAAACCGTCATGACCTGCGCTACCTAAGTCTTGCCAGTGAGCAAATTGGAATAATTTTGAAAAGAAAGCTACCACCCAGTCTGTTGTTGCTACGAAATTCAGTACTGCATTAACTCGCGGCGGGGAACTGTTCAGATACTTGTGCCAGTTAAAGTCCTGCCGTACAACGCTGCCAGCGAAAACAACATTTTTGAACGTGCAGCATGGATAAAGTTCGAGCGCTCTTGCTAGTAGATAGGTACCGTTGCTATGTCCAACGTAAGAAAAACTGGCTTTGGGGTATTTTGCGAGTGCTTCCGTATACTGATCCATTAACCACTCGACTTTCTTACGGCGATATAAGGGGAAGAGAAAAGGCAGCATCGGGAAGTAGCCATAGCTCGATGTTTCTGTTGCCCATTTTTCATTATCTGGCACTTGAATACGCCGTGCAAGCTTGTGTGTCCAATAACCGGCATCTCTAATACCGTGTATGACAAAAGCTACTTGAGTGACCGATTCATCTGCTTTTGTGACTCGTTCGTCAGCAGGAAGAATATTATCGGAAGCCAGTTCAGAGGGAGATAGTATCAGAGCTTTTATAAAGACAGAGAAACGGCTCTGACCGTAGTCTGAATCATAGAGTTCGATAATGGACTTATGTCCTGAGTACGGCACATCTAGATAGATAAAATCCCCTCCAGAAATAAGGTCTATGTTATCATCGGGAGATACAATATCATCGCGCGAGCCTAACAACTGGATGGTAATAGCATTTCCGCCTGCTTTGGAATCGGAAGCATACTCTCGACGCATGTATAACCACTGAACACGTAACTGAGTGATAAATTCTGCACCTCGGCGAATTGTGAGAATTGCTGGTGGTCGATGTTTGAATGCATACAGTAAATGACCCAAAATCACACCTAATGTCCAAAGCGGTGCCTTCGTAATACTCATATGATGACTAATACTCCAGCCTCGGTTCATACCTGCCATCAGAATCAGACGAGAGACACGTTTCGCCCAATATCTAGCTGCAAGCCTACCATTATCTAATGATGATTCAGATCTGAAGTAGCAAGCTTCGAACGGTGCTTTACGCGTCTCACCACAAGCGACGATATAGAGTTTACGGGCAAGCAGTGCACCAAAGCTGTGACCTATTAATATAATATTTGTAATTGGATTTGTACCATTTTCTGATTGCTGTATGATAGTATCTAACTGATTTAAATGAAGGTTAACTATCTCATTTGGGTTTGCCGTTGAAAACCATGACAGTGGAAGGTCAGGGCAATACATCTGGGCATTAGGCCATTGTTTTTTAACTGCATCAATAACTGAAGATAAAGAAGTGGCATTGTTGGCATAGGCGTGGAATACAACTACTAGAATTCCTTTGCCGTCATGTGTAAATTTTTTTTCTGTCATACCCCCTCCGGACGACCCAATCATGAAACTACCTATGGCCATTACTCTTTCAAGGCCATATCTATTGGTTAATATATTTGCTTGAGGGCTTAAGAATAAAATAAGCTAAGCCAGTCTGCAGTTGTATCATAAATCCACTCAATCTCAATGTGGATGACTTGGCATGGTTATATTCCCCACTCGTTCAAGTAAAATTAATTTTAAGACTTTCTCCATGCTTCGATTTTTATATATTGCAAGTCAAAATTAATGTATACAGATTGATTTAAATTTAGGAAGATAGTATATCCTCGCCCACCAATTCATCGTAATTGATTATTAAGAGTGAAGGGTAGGGGTATTAACTTTTCATGCAAAATTTCAATGAGTAAATTAATTCATCTTATGAACTTAACACAAAATATGAGCTTATAACTTATAAGAATGCATTAAACCACAACTCTTACAACAACATTGTTTCAAACTCTCTGACCGCATCGCGACGCAACCATGGATCAATTTCGTGTCTTGATACTGGTCCATGATGGTGAATGGTGCGACGCAGCAGTCGTGACACATATTCCATCGCAAGGGGGTGATTCTCTTTCATCGCTTTTTGAAAAATATTACCATCAAATGTCCCAACATCTCTTAATACCAAATCCTTAAGTTCCTGTCCAAAATGCATTGAGTTTGCACTTACCTGCCAAGCTCCAGCCTCAATAGTTTCTGGTGTTACTGATGTCGGATTATTTTTGTCTCGCCCTGCATTCCAGTCCCACGACGATTCAAAACCAGCGAGTACGCGCATGACTTCGAGCATTACTGCGCGGCGATGGTTAATATCACGCCATGGGCCTAGTATATTTTTAATGCTTGAGTAGATATCACTTTCAGAGTTTGGTGCAAATATTTCATCGGGAGCATTTTTTCCCCAATCAATTAACTGTTCCAAGAAATCATTCGTCGGTACACCTCGGTTTGAAACATGTTGCTTGGTTGAGATAAATTTTATTTCAATCGGCTTCTTCAATGCTTCTGTCTGAAAAAACTGATTAACCTCGAAATGCATAGGGTCATTAAAAGACTTTCCCCAAGTAAATCCAAAAGACTGAAAAATAGGAGCGAAGGGAGCAACCGAGTCGCCAAATCCAGGATCATCTTCATTTAAGTCGATCGCGATTCCAAAAGCATGATTCGAAGGAAGCTTGCTTAAGGCGCCACTGGTGGGTTTTCGTAAGCGTGGATTCAGTGTTCCAGCACATGATTTAACAAGGTGAAGATAGCCTTGCTCTTCAATTGCTTTAAAAACCGCGAGTATTTGTTGATGGGCAAGTCTATGAAAATGTAATTCTCCATCATTTGAACCTGGAATACCTTTAAGCTGCGGAATTGTAATAGGTGTAACATCGTTAATGTTAAAGCCACTAATAAAGAAAATAGCATCCCCACGTTTCCATTCAGGACTGGCTGTTCGGAATGTAACTTCACCAAATAATGGATGAATAAAACTGCTAAGAGGCATGATTCACTCCTGTTATGTTGGGATGTTAATAAGATGAAATCAAGCTATACCATGCTGGAACGTGTCTTTTTATGAAACATTCTTTTGAATGGTAAAATCAGTGTAATCTATAGGTGCAAGGCGAGCAAGTTGTACTGCATAAGTTCGATATAATAATTCTTTTAGATAGGAATTAAAACCATCTGCTAATCATTAGTATGGTTACAATTAAAGGTGGTTTGGGTGTTCATTATTAGTAATTTCAATTATATGACGATCATTTACGGGTCAAGAATGCAGTGCCTTGTGACTATTATCCGAAATCCTGTTCCATGCAGAAATAGAACTCCGGCATGATAAATACTCACCTGAACAGAGATTGCGCCAGTGAAAAAGCTATGACTTACCGAAATGCTGATTGTCTTTTCCCACAAACAGTCTGAGCTGAGTACGTTTGTGCCGGAATTCTGCCACAAGCTGAGCATCTCCGACGCCATGTTTTCACCTTGCGCAAAAGGACGGCGGAGCTTCTCCTTCAGAACTGAAGCACATGCTTAAGCTTGAAGAGGAAAACCTTTGCCTGAAGTAATGGGTTGTCGTCACTCTACGCAGACTATTCCTTGCGACTGTCTTTGTTATCGAATAACGGACTTAACAGCCATAAGGGTCCTTTTTCGAATCCATCCACTGCCTGCCCGTATTGCCAGCCAGTAAGCCGTCATTTTCAGCAGAGTCGCGCTATCCGGACAGTAAATAAACGTTTCAGTTTGCAGCTCATGTTGCCCTTCATTCACTGTTTTTACTCGGTAGCGCAGTAAGAGCTTCGCGCTGCCCGGCATCAAAGGCGCCAGATAAGCTTCAGTATTCGGCACGTTTTCCAGGCCGAAGTCCGCACGCCAGAATTGTCCGCGCAACCCGTAGCAGAGCTCGGATGCTGACTTTTCCAGAAGGATAAAACTGTCCAGGCCAAAGCGGCTAACCGGCAGGGGGTATTTATTGCGCCGAATTTTTTGCGGAAATTGTCGTACAGACATCAATAACCGGATAACGGCGTCCTGCTGAATATCGAATGTCGCTATTAACGGCAGGATTTTTTCAGGCGAGTGCGTCCTGATGATAGTCTGGTGTTTTTCATGGAACTGAAACTGTGGCAAGAAAACGGGTATATCCTGCCATTGAGCAAGTGCTCTACTGGTAACGAATCCCGGGTTCAGCATGTTATTTCCTTATTATCCTTCAAGCCCAACCAGAGTAACAGATGCTTCACGGCAAACAAGAACCGCACAGGATCCGGTGATGACACTGTGATAGGTTACTTTATGGGGAGCAGTTAACATCACTTAATTCAACGGCATATATACAAGCTGAATACGGAGCACTTGATGGTCACCACACATGTTTTTATCGCGGTCAGTCTTGATGGATACATCGCCCGACAGGATGGCGATATTGACTGGCTGTTGCAGCGCGATGACCCGACAGAAGATCATGGCTATGCAGCATTCATCGCGGACAAAGATTGGATCGTTATGGGGCGAGGTAGTTATGAGAAGGCGCTGACCTTTGACGAATGGCCTTATGATCGACCCGTACTGGTTCTCTCCCGACAGCTAACCGATACCTCCGTGCCCAAAGCGTTGAAGGACAAAGTGCAAATCTCATGCCGCACGCCAAGGGAGGTGCTTGCTGACCTGACGGTAGAGAACGCGCGTCGCGTCTATTTAGATGGCGGGCAGGTCATACAGTCGTTCCTGCGCGAGGGGCTGGTCGCCGATATCGTTATCACGACCATTCCTGTCCTGCTTGGCTCGGGAAAACCGTTGTTCGGATCCCTGACCAGGGATATCGATTTGACTCTGTTATCAAACCGCAGCTTCCCTTCGGGTCTGGTGCAGTCGCACTATCGGGTGACGTCATAAACTGCCTATAAACATAGTGGTGTCCTACGTTAAAGCGAGAGTACCGTCCTGCCGCCAGCGGCACTCTATTATATAGGGCATTCACTTCATTTCTGGTGGGCTTTAGCAGGGGATCAACCGGCTATAGACAGATTCACCGCTACATCCACCGGAATGAAAACGAATGTTACCCCTACATTTAGTGATGGCTACCTACAGGTGGTTCGTCTATTCTGCCTGTATTAACGACCAGGCCGGAGTCACGCTTTGTGGATAATCCCATTATTCTGAAAACCATCGTTAGCTTTATTCTCATTCTGTGGGTAATCGATGTATTCAGGACCAGGAAAAGAAAACGTTTTGATCCCGCTATTGAAGCCGCTGATGCCAGAGAACGCCATCAATGGCGCTATTTCAGATGGGCGTTCCGGATCATACAAGTGGTAGCGGGAGTGTATATCTTCGTGCAGCTGATTCAGGTTTTACTGAGATAGATTCTACAGCCAGGTACGACTGGACAGAACATCCTGGTGAGCTGAATAACGCAAGTGAATTGTTCTGTGGCGGCGCGCAGAAACTTCTGCTGCCGATGAAGATGTGCTCCGCGCCACGCTGCTGGCGACTGCCCGCCGGGTGTTTACCGAGCATGGCTACGCCGACACCTCGATGGATGACTTCACCGCGCAAGCGAAGCTGACCCGTGGTGCGCTCCAGGGAGAAAGAATGTCGCTCTCACCAATGAAGGAGGATAAGTTAAGCAATAACCAGAGAGTAAACGTCTTGCACCGAAAGTAACCTATCGTATGGTGCAGGGTTAATCTGAAGCTTCGTTGAATAAAAGAAATGCCACGCCTCATTTTGGTGCTTTACGGTATCTCTCCTGCATCATGATGATCCATGCTCCATAGTAAATTACCCTTACGCATCATGTTATCTTATTGATAATAAATGAATAAATTAATGGCACGCTTTGTGCTTAAATTAGTGTGAAAGCTTAAAAATTTAACTCCATGAACAAGTGATAATAACCTGTAGCTTGCATTGTCGGTACCGATGCGATGGGCCAAAAATGATTTTCAATGCGATCATAATTTAACTCGCAACCGATTAAACGTTCACATTGACGATGATGGCCAAGGGGAGGTGACTGTACACAATATAACCATCAATACTAAATCAAAAATTCATGCAGAGATTTTTTATAAAATGACTCTGTGTTGCAAATAATAACTCCTATGTTTTGAGAAACGAAAGCTTTGAAGCTTTGTTCTGTGAAAGTAAAGTCTATACTGCCCAGGTCGGCGATTTAACAAGGATACAATGCTGATGCATAAACTCATAAAAAATTACGAAGCCGACATCTTTTTCGATGAGCTGATCGACCATGAGGGCAATCCACGTTTTTCCGCACAACGTCTGATTCAATGCCTTGATTCTCTCCCGCCGGATGAACTGGAGAAACGTCGTCTGACGGCAGAGGCGACAATTCAGGAAATGGGGATTAGCTTTACGGTATATACCGATAAAGGAAATATCGACAGGATTTGGCCATTCGATATTATTCCACGCATTATTGATGCCAGAGACTGGGCAATAGCGGAAACAGGTCTGAAGCAACGTCTGACCGCTTTGAACCGCTTTATCGATGACCTGTATAATGAACAAAACTGCATCAAAGATGGCATTATTCCTGAATATATTATTAAGGAATCTAAAAATTTCCGTCCTGAGTGTGTTGGCATGAAGCCGCCGTATGGCGTATGGGCGCATATTTGCGGTACCGATTTAGTCCGGGATGAAACCGGGCAATTCTACGTCCTGGAAGATAACCTGCGAGTGCCTTCTGGCGTCTCCTATATGCTGGAAAACCGCGCCATTACCAAGCGCGTCCTGCCAGAACTGTTTGAAAGTGACGAGATCAAACCGATTGATGCTTATCCGGCACAGCTGCTGGAAACTCTGACGGCCCTGTCGCCGCGGCAGATTGAACGCCCGGAGATCGTGGTGCTGACACCGGGTATTTATAACTCCGCCTACTTCGAGCATGCCTTCCTGGCTCAGCAAATGGGGGTGGAACTTGTCGAGGGCGCCGATCTGTTTGTCGGCGACGACGACTGCGTCTACACCAAAACGATCTATGGCCCGGAGCGGGTGGACGTCATTTACCGGCGCATTGACGATATGTTCCTCGATCCGGAAGTCTTCCAGCCTGAGTCGGTTCTTGGCGTGCCTGGCCTGATGCGGGCCTGGAAAGCCGGAAATGTCGCGCTGGCTAATGCGCCGGGTGCCGGAGTGGCGGACGACAAGGTGGTCTATGCATATGTTCCGGACCTGATTCGCTACTATCTTGACGAAGAACCCATTCTCCCGAATGTCGAAACCTTCCTTTGCCAGAACGATGACGACCGCGAATACGTACTGCAGAATCTGAATAAGCTGGTGGTGAAACCGGCTAATGAATCAGGTGGTTACGGTATGTTGGTCGGGCCGCATTCAACCAAAAAAGAGCAGCAGATATTTGCCAAACTGATCCAGGAAAATCCCCGTAATTATATTGCTCAGCCGACGCTGAAGCTCTCCACCGCACCGGCGCTCATCGCCAAAGATTATCTCGAGCCGCGCCACCTTGATTTACGTCCATTTATTTTGCAAAGCAAAGAGACTTACGTGACGACCGGCGGCCTGACGCGGGTGGCGATGAAAAAAGGTTCGTTAGTGGTGAACTCATCGCAGGGCGGTGGCAGTAAGGATACCTGGATCGTGGAGAGCAAACGATAATGAATATGCTATCAAGAGTTGCGGCACGCCTGTACTGGAGCGCGCGTTATCTGGAACGTGTGGAGAATATCGCACGGTTAGTCAGCGTGTATGACGATCTGCTTTACGATCTGCCACGCGATATTGCGGTTTCCTGGTATAACCTGATTGAAATTAACAGCGGTGTCGTCTTGTTTAACCAGCGCTATAAGATTAAAGACGAACGTAATGTTCTGAAATTTCTGCTGGCTGACGAGAGCAACCCAGATTCACTGCTGTCGTCATTAAAAATGGTCCGTGAAAATATCCGGACCAGCCGCGATGTGGTGCCGGGCGAAATGTGGGAGCTGATTAATGAGCTGGATCTCTATGCCCGCCAGAATATCCGCCTCGGTATCAACCGTTCTGAACGGCATACCTACCTTAATACCATCATAGAAGGATGTCAGAAAATTGTTGGTTTACTGACCGGTTCGATGAGTCGTGATGCCGGCTGGTATTTTCTGAACATGGGGCGCTATCTCGAGCGCGCCGATATGAATACACGCATTCTTGACGCCGCGAATTCCCTGATGATGCAGGCGCGCGAGGAAGAGAGCATTAAGTTAGGCCAGGTCGTGTGGTCGAAGGTACTGAAATCACAAAGCGCCTATCTCAGCTTTCGCCGGGTGATGCGCTGCTCTATTAAAGGCTCGCTGGTGGTCACTTTGCTCCTTACGGACAGGCATTTCCCCCGTTCGCAGCGCTTTTGTCTGGAGCAGATCAAACTGGCCGCCGCTGAGCTGCCGCGGGCATCAGCCGTTTCTGTGCACATCGACAGCCTGCTGCTTGCGACCCGGGGCGTTGAACACTCTCACGATCTGAACCGAGAGTTCAGCCTCTATCTTAATGAAATCCAGCTCAGCCTGATTGCGCTTCATCATCTGATTACCGACAACTGGTTTCATTTCCTGCAAGGAGATGCCGTATGACCATCCGGGTAGCGATTCAACATAAAACGACCTATGACTTCGATCGTTTGATCAACGTGGCGCCACATATTTTGCGTCTGCGGCCTGCGCCACATTCACGTACGCATATCCATGGCTACTCCCTGAAAGTGACGCCAGAGGACCATTTTATTAACTGGCAGCAGGATCCCTTCGGTAACTATCAGGCACGTCTGGTGTTTCCTGAAAAAGTGAAGCGCCTGGAGTTTGCGGTGGAGGTGATTGCGGATATGACCGTGATCAACCCGTTTGATTTCTTTATCGAAGAGTATGCCGAGAATTTCCCCTTTGCCTATGATGCCTTGATGCAAGAAGAACTCGCGCCTTATCTCAAGGTCACCGAACAGTGTCCTGAGCTGGAGGCGTGGCTGGCAAGCGTTGATTGTGAGGAAATGGTGCCTATCGTAACCTTCCTCGTGCAGCTCAATAGCCGACTGGCCAACGAAATTGACTACGGTATTCGCCTTGAACCCGGCGTGCAGAGTTGTCAGGAGACGCTGACATTAAAAAAAGGCTCGTGCCGGGATACCTCATGGTTGCTGGTACAGATACTGCGTAATCTGGGGCTGGCCGCGCGCTTTGCCTCTGGTTATCTGGTGCAGCTCACCGCCGATGTGAAAGCGTTGGATGGCCCCTCAGGCCCGGAACAGGATTTCACCGATCTGCACGCCTGGTGCGAGGTCTATTTACCCGGCGCCGGGTGGGTGGGGCTCGACCCGACCAGCGGTCTGTTCGCAGGCGAAGGGCATATTCCTTTAGCCTGTACGGCTGACCCGCAGTCTGCGGCGCCGATTACCGGCGCAACCGACCCGTGCGAATGCGAGTTTAGCTATTCCAATATTGTGACCCGCATCCATGAAGATCCGCGGGTCACACGGCCTTATAGCGAAGACGAGTGGCTTAACATCAACGCACTGGGGCGCGCTGTTGATGCCGAACTGCAATCTAACGATGTGCGACTGACAATGGGAGGCGAACCGACGTTTATCTCCATTGACGATATGGATTCCGCACAGTGGAATACCGATGCGCTGGGTAAAGATAAATTACGCCTCGCGAAAGATCTGTTACTGCGCTTAAAAACGCAGTTTAGTCGCGGCGGATTGCTGCATTATGGTCAGGGAAAATGGTATCCCGGCGAAGAGGTTCCGCGTTGGGCGCTTGGATGCTTCTGGCGTACCGATGGCGAGGCGTTGTGGCACGACCAGGCGCTCCTGGCCCGTGTCGATCGGGATTATGGCCACACCCTTAGCGACGCAGAACGATTTGGTGAGGCTCTATGCCGGCAGTTAGGGGTTGCCGCCCGCTATTTACAACCCGCTTATGAAGATTCGCTCTACTATCTGTGGCTGGAGCGTTCTCTCCCTGAGGGGGTCGATCCGAGGACCGCGGATCTGAATCATGACCTTGAACGGCGGAGACTGGCGAGTTTGCTTAGCCGCGGGATGGAAAACCCCACGGGCTACATCCTGCCTGTCGAATTCGATGGCGCATGCTGGCAAAGTAGCCCCTGGCCAATGCGTGCCGGGCTGATTACACTGATCCCCGGTGATAGTGCGATGGGCTACCGTCTGCCGCTCAATTCGCTGCCGCCATTAGCCGACGATGAGATCGTCGTCGAACGAGATCCTTTTGAACCTCGCGAACCCCTTCCGGTCTTTGCTATGGGGGGAGAGACGGCCCCTGTTCGTGCCCGGCAGACCTTACAGCAACAAAAAAAGGTCGCCAACGGCACTAAAAGCGTGGTCCGTACCGCACTGTGCTTCGAACCGCGAGAGGGCAAGCTGCATCTGTTCCTGCCCCCGGTTACCCACCTCGAGAATTATGTGGCTCTGGTGCATGCCATCGAGGAGGCGGCCAGTGAACTGCAGCTTCCGGTGGTGATTGAAGGTTATGAGCCGCCAAAAGATCCTCGCTTGCAAAAGCTGTTACTGACCCCCGATCCGGGGGTTATCGAGGTCAATATTCACCCGGCCAGCCACTGGGATGAGTTGGTGCATAATATTGAAACACTCTACGAGCAGGCGCACCAGGCAAGGCTGGGGGCCGAGAAGTTTATGCTTGATGGTCGGCACACCGGTACCGGAGGGGGAAACCATGTCACTTTGGGCGGGAGTACGCCAGCCGACAGTCCGGTACTTCGACGTCCCGATCTCCTGCGTAGCCTGGTGACCTACTGGCAACATCACCCCGGTCTTTCCTACTTATTCTCCGGTATGTTTATTGGACCAACCAGTCAGGCTCCGCGCCCGGATGAAGGGCGCGATGAAGCCCTCTATGAAATGGAAATTGCCTTCCAGAATATGCCGGAAGGGCTGGTTGATACGCCATGGCTGGTGGACAGACTGATGCGCAATCTGCTGGTGGATGTCACCGGCAATACCCACCGTTCAGAATTCTGCATTGACAAACTCTATGCGGCAGGCAGCAGTAGTGGTCGCCTGGGGCTGCTGGAGTTCCGCGGTTTCGAAATGCCCCCTCACGCTCGCATGTCGCTGGTGCAATTACTGCTCCTCCGGTGTCTGGTGGCGCGTTTCTGGAAAGAACCGTATCACCAGCCGCTGGTCCGCTGGGGGACACAGCTGCACGATAAATTTATGTTGCCGCATTTTGTCTGGCAGGATGTGAAAGAGGTGGTGGATGACCTGCAACGTCATGGTTATCCCTTCAAACTGGCGTGGCTGTTGCCGTTTGAAGAGTTCCGCTTCCCACACTATGGCCGTCAGCAAATCGATGATATTGAGCTGGAGCTGCGCTGGGCCATCGAACCGTGGCATGTTCTGGGTGAGGAAGTGACGCTGTCCGGGACGTCGCGCTATGTTGATTCCTCCGTCGAACGTATACAGGTGCGCCTGTCTGGTTTAACCGAAGGGCGCTACGTGCTGGCGTGTAACGGCCGCCGCGTGCCGCTGCGGGCTACCGGAAGACAAGGAGAGATGGTGGGGGCGGTACGTTATCGGGCGTGGGCGCCACCGTCAGCGCTGCATCCGACGATTGGGGTAAATACCCCGTTAGTGTTTGATTTGATTGATACCTGGAATGGTCTTTCCATCGGCGGCTGCACCTATCGCGTCAGCCACCCCGGCGGACGTAACTATGAGACGCGTCCGGTTAACAGCAACGAAGCCGAAGCCAGGCGTGTCAATCGCTTCTGGGATCATGGTTTTACCCAAGGTACATTGATCCCCCCACCGGCATTCAGCGCGCTAAGGACCTTCTATGAGCATGAGCAGGTACCACGCCCGATGGCTCCCCCTGTAGAGGAACCTGGTGATGAATACCCACATACTCTGGACCTTCGCAGGAAGTATACTAGGATTTAGTTTTGAGCCGGGTAATCAGAATACATGACTGCTTCTTTTTCTGAATCAATCGCGCCGGCCTGTGAGCCGGCTTCTTTCTCTGTCGAGAACGCGTCGACAGCAATTTATAACGAGGCCTGCGATCTGACGAACATCCTCCGTCCACACTGGACGGAGGTGATGAACAGCGTCAGTGAGATGGGTGTGGAAGGGATGGAAAACCGTCTTCGCCAGGCACAGCGTATTTTGCGTGATGATGGCGCCACCTATAACCTTAATGGTGATCCGCTTTCGCCAAACGTCTGGTCGCTGGATATCATTCCCACTCTGTTGGCGGAGGGGGAATGGTCAACCGTGGAACGTGGGCTGGCTCAGCGTTCGCTGCTATTCGATCTGATGCTTAAAGACCTCTATGGTGAACAGCGCCTGCTGAAAGAGGGAATCATCCCGTCAGAAATTGTCTTCTCTCACCCAGGTTTTCTGCGTCAATGCCACGGTATTCGCTTGCCTGGGGCTCACAATCTGATCTTCCATGCTGTCGATTTGGTTCGCGGTGGGAATGGACAGTTTGTGGCGATAGGCGATCGCACTCAGGCCCCGAGTGGTACTGGCTATGTTCTGGAAAACCGAATCGCTGTTTCCCGCGTACTGCCATCGTTGTTTCGTAACAGTCATGTCCGGCGACTTTCCGGTTTCTTTCATGCTCTGCGGCATACGCTGGCCAGCCTTGCCAGCCACAAAACCGATACCCCGCGGATCGTCGTCCTCACTCCCGGCGCCTACAGCAGTACCTATTTTGAGCACGCTTATCTGGCAAACTATCTCGGCTTTCAGCTGGTGCAGGGAGGCGACCTGACCGTGCGTAACGGCAGAGTATGGTTGAAATCCCTGAATGGCTTGTCGGAAGTGGATGTGATTTTGCGCCGGATGGATGATACCTACTGCGATCAGACAGAACTCCGTTCCGACTCTCGCCTGGGGGTACCAGGGCTGCTTGAAGTGGTGCGCAACGGTAACGTCGTGCTGGCTAATCCTCTGGGCTCAGGGGTCCTTGAAGCTCCGGCGTTGCTGGCATTTATGCCTGAAATAAGTCAGTTTTTGCTGGGTGAACCGCTGTTGATCCCCACGGTGAAGACCTGGTGGTGTGGCCGGGCGGAGGACCGCGACTTTGTGATCCACCACCTTGATCAACTGATCATCAAACCGTCTTATCGGAGTTTTGATAGCAAAAGTATCTATGGCCATAGTCTGGATGACGCAGGCCGCAAGCTAATTCTTCAGCAAATTACTGCTAGTCCGCACAGCTACGTGGCTCAGGCCTATATTCCGGGTTCACGTGTTCCGGTGTGGGATAATCAGCAAATTGAGTATCGCCCCACGATTTTCCGTGCTTTCACCGTTGCCGCACCGGAAGGATACTGCGTCATGCCAGGAACGTTGTCGCGGGTAGCAGAGTCTGCAGATGATTTTATTGTCAGCGACTTATCCGGCTCACGGAGTAAAGATACGTGGATACTTGGTGAAAGCTTCGATACCGCGCAGCCACTTCTGACAGACTCGATTCCCCGCGATGAGGGAAATTTGCCAAGCCGGGTGATAGAAAACCTGTTCTGGTTCGGCCGCTATGCGGAACGCGCGGAAATGAGCCTGCGCCTGATACGTATTCTGTTCAAACAGCTTAACGGCGTTGAGCAATTTATGCCTGAAAGTCGCGAGATTCTGCTGGGAGCATTATCAGCGCTCACCGGGACATTTCCTGAAAGCGACGCTGTCGGCGACCAGAATCATGAACTGTCTTCACTGGTTTGCGATGGCCAACGTGCGGGATCGATAAAATTTAATATCCTCAACATGCTGGCCTGCGGTGAGCAGGTGAAAGAGATGCTATCGGCCGATACTCGCATAATCATCAATGAATTACGTGATTATATTCGGACGGTGGAAGTCGCCTATCAAGACGGACTGCCGGAGTTGCCCGAGGAGTCGCTGGATAATCTGGTCACCTCTTTACTGGCCCTGTCCGGACTGAGTCATGAGAGCATGCTGCGGGGCATGGACTGGCGGTTCCAGGAAATTGGTCGCCGCGCTGAACGGGCGCGTCTGACCGCCATTCTGCTGAAACATACCTTAACCCGCGCCGTTCCTGGTTTGCAGCAACAGCAAATTTTAGAATCGGTACTGATGAGCGTCGAGGCGCTAATTTCCTTTCGACGACGTTACCGGGGGCAGATGAATATCATTTCCGGTCTGGATTTATTGATGCTGGATGGGACGAACCCGCGTTCATTGATTTATCAGGTTGATCGGTTGCGTAAATATCTCCTCGATTTGCCGCGCCTGGAGGGACAAACCTCCAGCCTGACATCTGATATGCGACCGGTGATGAAATCACTCACGGATATTCAACTCGCCGATCTTGATCTACTGGCACAGGTTGATGAACAAACCGGACTGCGGGAACAACTGGATACGATAATGACGCAGATAATCAGCCAGCTGGAGCAATTCACGACCTTGCTGAGCGACAAATATTTCGACCATGCCAATGGACCGCAGCAACTGATTAACACCCAGTGGAAGACCGACTTATGAAATACCGGGTACGACATCTTACAAAGTACCAGTACAATTCTCCGGTGACGTTATGCTACAACATGACGCACCTGTTGCCGCGAAATACCGCGAATCAGCACTGCCTGCAACGGCGGATCATCGTAACGCCGATGCCGGTTTATCAGAACGAAGGGTGTGATTATTTCGGCAATTTGACGTTTTATTTTTCGATCCAGGTCCCGCACGACACCCTGACCATTGAGATGGAAAGTGAGCTTGATATTGACGAAATCAACCACGCGGACCTGCTGAATAGCCACTCTCTGACCTGTGGAGAGTACCGGCAGCGATTACATGAGTCCGGTACGCCGGAGCTGCGGATGGCGAAAGAGTATTTGCTCGATTCCAGTTTAATTCGCCGTTCTCAGCAACTGGCTTCCTACGTGGCGGATATTTTCCACGATGATGCCCCGGTCATTCAGGCGGCGGCGGCATTGACCCATCGTATTTTTGAGGAGTTTACTTTCGATCCGATTGCGACCAGTGTCAGCACCCCGCCAGAGCAGGTCTTACAGGAAAAGCGGGGCGTCTGTCAGGATTTTGCCCATCTGGCGATCGCCTGCCTGCGTTCCGTCGGCTTACCCGCTCGCTATATCAGCGGCTATATTGAAACGCTACCGCCCGAGGGGCAGGAAAAATTAGTCGGGACCGATGCGTCGCATGCGTGGTTTGCCATTTTTATCCCGGATGCAGGCTGGCTGGAGTTTGATCCGACTAACGATCTCATGCCTCAGGGACAACATATTGTGACGGCGTGGGGCAGGGATTACGCCGATGTTGCCCCATTGCAGGGGGTTATTTTTGATGGCGGAGCCACGCTGGCCCTCGAAGTTGCGGTCGATGTACAGCGCGGCTGAGCACTACTATTTCCCCCTCAGCAAGAGCGGAGGGGGAAAATTGGAAGTAACCCTGGGCGTTTAGTGTATAACCTGCGACAAAAACGTACGGGTACGTTCTGATTTTGGATGGGAGAAAAATTCCTGTGGCGGCGCCTGTTCGACAATCTCACCGCGGTCCATGAAGATCACCCGATCGGCCACCGTACGGGCAAAACCCATTTCATGCGTGACGCACAGCATAGTCATACCATCTTCCGCCAGGCCAATCATTGTATCGAGCACTTCTTTGACCATCTCCGGATCAAGTGCCGAGGTAGGCTCATCGAACAACATGATTTTGGGTTTCATGCACAAAGAACGGGCGATCGCCACACGTTGCTGTTGACCACCCGACAGCTGCCCGGGAAATTTATGCGCATGTTCCGCAATACGGACACGTTGCAGATAGTGCATTGCCAGCGCTTCCGCTTCTTTAGCCGGCATCTTCCGTACCCAGGTCGGCGCCAGGGTACAGTTCTGCAAAACGGTCAGGTGGGGGAACAGATTAAAGTGTTGAAATACCATGCCAACTTCAGTGCGTACGCGTTCTATGTTGCGGACATCATCGTTCAGATGAATGCCATCAACGACAATCCGCCCTTGCTGGTGTTCTTCCAGGTGGTTGATGCAACGAATCGTGGTCGACTTACCCGATCCTGAAGGCCCGCAAAGAACAATGCGTTCACGAGGTTTCACCTGCAGGTTAATATCTTTTAAAACGTGAAACTGACCGTACCATTTATTCACATTTTCGAGCGTAATCATCATGGCGTCAGCAGAATTAATCATAGTATGTGTCATGTAAAACCTCAGTGCGATTTGCGCCCGGTGTGAAAGCGCTTTTCCAGATACTGGCTGTAGCGCGACATGCTAAAACAGAAAATCCAATAGACGAGGGCTGCGAAAACATACCCCTCTGTCGACATACCCAGCCAGGCAGGATCTACCGTTGCCTGCTGTACGCTACTGAACAGATCGAACAGTCCAATGATGATCACCAGACTGGTGTCTTTAAATAGCGCGATAATCGTGTTTACCAGCCCCGGGATGGTGAGCTTGAGCGCCTGGGGGAGAATAACCAGAACCTGCGTTTTCCAGTAGCCCAGCGCCAGCGATTCCGCCGCTTCATACTGTCCTTTGGGAAGCGCCTGTAGCCCCCCACGCACGACTTCGGCAATGTAGGCCGACTGGAACAGAATCACCCCGACCAGAGCGCGCACCAGCTTATCGATAGTGCTCCCTTCGGCCATAAACAGCGGCAGCATCACCGATGACATAAACAGCACGGTAATCAGCGGCACGCCTCGCCAGAATTCAATAAAGATGACCGACAAGGTACGAACCACCGGCATCGTTGACCGCCGTCCCAGCGCCAGTAAAATCCCCAATGGCAACGCGCCGGCAATCCCGACAGAGGCGATAATTAATGTCAGCGTCAGCCCTCCCCACTGGCGGGTTTCGACACGTTCGAGGCCGAAAAACCCGCCGTACATCAGGAACCAGACCATAAGAGGATAGATCACGGCCCAACAGGCGATATAACGGCCCCGGCGCGGCATCGACTTGATAAACATCGGGATAATCGACAGCACGCCGATTATCAGAGCGAGATTAATGCGCCAGCGCAGTTCATGCGGATACAGCCCATACATAAACTGGCCAAAGCGTGCATGGATGAACACCCAGCAGGCGCCTTCTTTGGTACAGTCGGCACGGGTGGTGCCCATCCAGTTAGCCTGAAATACCAGCCAGTTTAGCGCTGGCGGTATAATGTTGCAGATAATCCACAGGCACAACAGTGTCAGCAGCGTATTGAACCCGCTGGAGAACAGATTTTTACGTGCCCAGCGCCAGGCTTTACGCACCGGGCTGGTGGGGACTGGCGGTGTTTCATGTGTGGTAGCAAACATAGTCATTCCGTTCTCTTAACGCTCAACCAGCGCAATTTTGCGGTTGTAGAGGTTCATCAGCAGCGAAATCATCAGACTGATAACCAGGTACACTGCCATGGTGATGGCAATCGTCTCGATAGCCTGACCTGTCTGATTCAGTACCGTACCGGCAAACAGCGAGACCATATCCGGGTAGCCGATCGCAGCCGCCAGTGAGGAGTTTTTTACAATGTTGAGGTACTGACTGGTCAGCGGGGGAATGATGACCCGCATCGCCTGCGGGATAATCACCTGCCGCATCGTTACGGGATTCGGCAAACCCAGCGAACGGGCCGCTTCATTCTGTCCATGTGGAACAGACTGGATACCGGAGCGAATGACTTCGGCAATAAATGAAGAGGTGTAGATCGACAGCGCCAACGTCAACGACGCCAGTTCCGGTATCATCACGAATCCGCCACGGAAGTTAAACCCGCGCAGCTGTGGGATATCCCAGTGAGTGGCAGCGCCAAACAGGATATGGGCAATCAGCGGGAAGAGAACGATCATTGCCGCCGCAATCGGCCATGTTCGTCGCAACTGGCCGGTTTTCAACTGATGTTGACGGTTGTAATGCCGTAAACCGACGCTACCAGCGATCGCCAAAACCAGCGCAATAATGAACGGCCAACTGCCAGGTGCGTAGGTAGGCCAGGGGATGTAGAGACCGCGGTTGCTGACAAATGCCAGGTCGAATGCGCTCAATGCTTCTCGCGGACCCGGTAAATTACGCAGCACGGCGAAGTACCAGAAGAAAATTTGCAACAATGGCGGAATATTACGGAATGTTTCGATGTAGATGGTCGATAGCCTTCGCAGCAACCAGTTATCCGATAGCCGCGCGAGGCCGATGAAGAACCCAAGAACAGAAGCGAACACAATGCACAGCGCGGAAACCAGCAGGGTGTTGGTTAATCCCACGAGAAAGACGCGAGCATAGGTATCGCCTTCCGTATAATCAATCAGATGCTGGACGATACCGAAACCGGCGCTTCGCTCAAGAAAACCAAAACCGGAGGTAATACCGCGATTGGCAAGGTTGATCACCGTGTTGTGGATCAGATATCCCACAATAGCAAGCACGGCTATGATGGCGGCCATCTGGTAAAGCCAGGCGCGAACCGTGGGGTTACCGAACGAAAAATCCCTTTTCACGGTTGGGCGTTGAGACATGTTGAAACCTCATTAAAAAAAGCGCATCGGCTACCCCCCGCGAGGGGCGGTAGCCGTCTGGAAGGCAGAATTAACGTACCGGCGGTGCGTACTGGATGCCGCCCTGGTTCCAGAGCGCATTCTGTCCACGCGCGATTTTCAGAGCACTATCTTTACCGACGTTGCGGTCAAAACTTTCCTGGTAGTTACCCACCTGTTTAATAATGTTGAACGCCCATTTGTTGTCGAGCTTCAGATCTTTGCCAAAGTCACCTTCAGCCCCCAGGAGGTGAGCAATGTCAGGGTTAGACGGTTTTGCCGCCATCTGCTCAACGTTTTTCGACGTGATCCCCATCTCTTCTGCGTTCAGCATGGCGTACAGAGACCATTTAACGATGGTGAACCAGTCGTCATCTCCACGGCGAACAACTGGACCCAGCGGCTCTTTTGAAATCACTTCCGGCAGAACAACAAATTCATCCGGTTTGCCCAGCTTAATACGCAGCGCATACAGTTGAGACTGGTCGGAAGCCAGCGTATCGCAACGACCGCTGTCGAGGGCTTTCGCGGACTCGTCAGAGCGATCAAAGGTCACTGGTGTGTATTGCATTTTGTTGGCTTTGAAGTAATCAGCCACGTTCAGTTCAGTATCCGTACCGGCCTGGATACATACGGTGGCGCCATCCAATTCTTTAGCGCTTTTAAGACCCGCTTTTTTATGGGTCAGGAAGCCAATGCCGTCATAGTAGTTAACCCCCGCGAACAAGAACCCCATCCCGCCATCGCGCGAAGATGTCCAGGTTGTATTACGCGACAGAATATCCACTTCACCTGATTGCAGGGCGGTAAAACGCTCTTTGGCCGTCAGCGGGGTATATTTGACCTTACTGGCATCACCAAACACTGCCGCTGCCGTAGCACGGCAGATATCGACATCAATACCAGTGAATTTGCCGCTCGCATCTGCATAAGAGAAGCCCGGTAAACCATCACTGATACCGCACTGAACAAACCCTTTTTTCTTAATTGCATCCAGCGTGGTACCCGCATGCGCTTGCTGCGCGACAGCGAACAGAGAAGCCGCGGCGACCAGAGTGGAGAACATTATTTTTTTCATAAATCATCCTGTGTGGATAAGTCGTGGTGTTATGTGGTTGTGTTGGGCACTGTACCGTGCATTTTTCATGTGGCGGTCTGCCATTTTGGCTTAAGCAAATTTGATGCCATGCCTTCATGTCACTGAATTTACAGGAGGATTTGCGCATAATCTGAATCAGCAAGTAAGTTACAATCACTCTTGAGCACTAAAAGGAGACAATGTGAATCCTCGTGAGCAAAAACAGTGCAAAAGTTTCACGAAAGAAAGCAGCGTGAGCCGAAAAAGGGACCCGTAGATGGCAATGGAATTTAATGACGAAGCAGCTTACGGGCATAGAAAGTGGATTCTTAAGGGGGGAAAGGGGAGGCGTTGGACAATATCGCTGACAGTAGAGGAAATTTGCAGGCAAAATCGAACTATTTTACCTGCAACTATTGTTTCTCTCAGGAAGCTAAATGTTTCATCACTTATTGCTGATTTGCCATTGATACAGCAATACCAGGTTTAAGGCCCCACTCACTTTTGTCATAAGCAGGATGCAAAATTCAAGACGAGCAATAAAGTTGCAGAACTTATTGAGACTGCCAGTAAAGCGGTGAACCGAACGCGTCCAGGTAGTAATCGATAATCGCCCGAACGTTCAGCGGAGGGTGGCGGGCATTCGGATAGATTGCCGCGATGTGCTGTGGCTCCGTTTTTATGGACCTATCCAGTTCCGGCAGCAGTCCGACAAGCTCGCCGCTCTTCAGCCGGTCTCCAATCAGCCAGTCAGGAAACAGCACAATCCCCATCCCCCCAAGTGCGGCAATCAGCAGGGTTTCAGCATTATTCGATGACATCAGGGGCGAGACGGGGTAGTGCACCCATTCCTCTCCGTGCCTGCGCAGCAGCCATTGGTTTGGTCCTGACGAACCGCGATAGACCAGGCATTTATGCCGCGCGAGCTCTTCGGGTGATCCCAGCATGCCGTGCCGGCGGATGTAATCCGGTGACGCGGCAAGATGATAGAACTGCTGGCCAAACACGCGCGCATGAAAGGCGGAATCCGTCAGCACGCCAATCCGGAAAATCACGTCAGCCGGCTCCCGGTGCGGATCGATGTAATCATCCGTCAGCGTAAGCTCAATACTGAGCTTCGGATATCGTTCCGTCAGGCCGGGTAACGCGGGTGCGACATGGCGTTGTCCAAAGAATACCGGTGCGTTTATGCGGACCATTCCGGAAGGCTCAAGCATTCTCTCGTTGAGTTCCCGCCGCGCCTCCTCCATGCTGCCAGTCATCGCTCGCGCATAGCGGATAAAAAGATGGCCGCTTTCCGTCGGGATTATCGCCCGGGTATTGCGGTAAAAAAGCTGCTGCCCGAGCACATCCTCCATCTGATGGATGACGCGCGAAACCTGAGAGGCAGATATCCCTTCCCGCCGTGCCACCACCGAGAAATTCTGCGTTTCATAAACGTCTATAAAAATCAGCAGGGCGCGAATACTGATGTTCCCAAGCTCATTCATTAATGCATATCCTGCACAGGTGTTTATCTCATTATGGCATTTTTCACATCCATGTTAAGTCGTAATCTTCTCCGCCTGGACTACTGGAGATTGATTGCTATGCAACTAATGTTGATTTTTATCGTCATTGCCGGAGGCATGGGACTGTCCATAGAGGCAGGATTGCTCGGGCCACTGGGTGGGGAGGTCGGGGACCTCTGGGCTACCTTCAGCATATTTGGCGTGGGCGCGGCGCTGACCTTTCTGCTGATGCTTTTTTTCAGCCCGCGTAACAGCCCGTCATTCTTTGCGCAACCAGCGTGGCAGCTACTTGGCGGCGTGCTTGGGCCGATTTACGTCATCATCCTGACCGTGGTAACGCCGGCAATCGGCATCGCCATGACTATGATTGGCATCCTGGCAGGCCAGGTGTTCAAGAGCCTGATTATTGATCACTTCGGCCTGCTCGGTACGTCGCACAGGAAAATTGACAGTAAACGTATTATTGCGCTGATTTTCATCATTGCAGCGCTGGTTATGGTTGCACAGGGGTAAATTAACTTTATGACTATTATTATGATTCTTCTTGCCGTCGCCGGTGGCGCCATGCTGAGTATCCAGGCGGCTATCAATGGCCAGCTGGGCAGCAAGGTCGGGGTATTCAAAAGCGCGTTCCTGACATTTTCTGTCGGCGCACTGGTGACGGGGCTGCTGATCTTTTACTTCGAACCCAAACACACCCTGACGTTGATGGACGTACCTAAATGGCAACTGCTGGGCGCAATGTTTGGCGTACCGTATATCGTCATTATGGTACTGGCCGTCCAGCGTATTGGCGCGGCAGTTGCTACGGTCGCTGTCATTTTTGGCCAGTTAACCATGAGCATGCTGATCGATAACTTCGGCTGGCTGGGCAATGCGTCGATTCCATTCTCGATGAGCCGTCTCGGCGCCATTGTCTGCCTGGGTATCGCGCTGTTCTTCATTTACTCCAGCAGCAGGTCAAAAGCCGCAACGGCGAAAACCCCCAGGCAGCAGGAAAACGCTAACACATAAGCCCAGGCAGTTCAGATGTTACACTGCAATGCCAAAGCTAAGTTCAGATGTCCGGGGCGGGCAACACTCAAATTCCCGCACCTCGCCATGGCTGATCTTTGGCTCAGTTAGCTGTCTGCTCTGTGCCAGAAGCGGATATCAAGAGCATAGCCAGTGTTAATTTATCGGGAAAAGGGATATTATCCTTAATAGCGTTTTTGGTTCAGAGTGAAGTATTGCACCCATTTCTCAATAATTTGAAGTGAGCTTGTGGTATGAATAATAATCTTTATCGTTTGATTGTTGACTTTCAAGATAATGTCCAGGTGGCTTTAAAGCTAATGCATCGGTCTGGAATTAAAATGCCATCAAGTTGCTATGAGTGGATTGAATCTGATATACCCAATGTTGGTGAGCTAGATGGTGGTGTCAAATATTATAAACATGGGGCTGGATGCAGGGTAGATCTAAACTCCGGGAGCGTAGATTTTGATTTTGGGGGGCGAGGTGAGGTAGGAGGGTTTAATTCTTGGTGGTTGACCAACTTTGCAGGGGAAAATCTAATAGATTACGGATTCAGAAATTTTGATGATGTTTCTGATCATTTAAAAAAGGCCCTAGATGATGGAGAACTGATTTTTCCAGATCATGATCTTTATTATTTTGCTAATGTCCCACATACTTACGCTATAGATACAGATTGCCGCTTCCCTGAGGACAGGCTCCCATGTCGCAATCACGACCGCGTATTAACATTACAAATTCATTATTTCGAAACGGCTGATCTTATGTTTAAAAATTACAATAAGCTCAACACGAAAATGACTAAAAATGGCCATTTGAGTGAGAGAGAAAAATTTGATATGAGAATTTTTCTTTCTACATGGTTAGGTTTTTTAGGTGTGGTCTGCGAAGGATTTAAAAGCTTAAACATGCGACTCTTACTCGATAATGAACGCCCTAGAGAATTTAAAAAATTATTACCAATTTCAGATGGTATCGGAAAATTGATGAAAGAACATTCGAACTCACTCAGGATATTTAGAAATAATGTTTTTCATCTTAGAGAAAGTACTGACTTTATACATCATTTTTTTGATAAGGAAGTTGAGCGTCTTCCATGGGCAGGTGAATTACATAAAGCACTTTCAAATTTCTTTTCGCAGTATAGAATTTTTTGCGAAGTGCATTATGTTATTAATGGGCGTAAAGGAGAGAGCAATATGATAAAGAAAAAGGTAACACGCCCTAAGAAAGTTGCTTTGAGATATTAAAGATACATGCTAATGAGTTGAGCCATTCATCTTACCTAAAAACAATGTCTTCTTCTCTTCTTAATCGAGCTTGATGATTTTTCATAGCGTCCGCTTCGTGCCAACAGCGGACGTTCACGGAGCTGGTTCATTATCAATGAAGTATGGATTTCGAGGATAAATTAATGATCAGACGCCAACGCAAACCAAAAGCATCCCTGGAACGGATTTGTTAATCCAGCTTCTGACCATTGATTATTCTAAAGAATAGACATATTGCCGTTACTCTGACAGGCGCAACTTTCTTAATCACCGGCAGCCACGTTATACAGGCCAGTTGATGGATCGATTGTTATCAATGATATCTTCATGAGTCGGTGTCTCACCCAGCTTACCGAAGCTGGCATAAAGTGAAGGCAGACGGGCCCGTCCTTCTCCCTTTTTCGCCAGAGGGAAAGCGCGAAGCATGGTGGCAGCCTCCCAGTCACAACAATAGGATGGTGTGCACGGCTGCTGACGCCATGATTCAGCGATAGAGCCGGAAAATACGGGGTCAAAGCCGGTATCATTAACCAGAGTCATCGTGACCTGTACTGCGTCTGGATGATCTCCTGCTACTGCAACTGCCAGGCGACCGCGGCTCCCTTCAGGTAGTCCCAGTCCTGCCAGAGAGTCGGCGAGTATATTGTTGAAGGCTTTGATAACTGGATGCCCAATCTGCTCCTGAACCCATTCACTTTCCGTCTGACCTTCATCCAGCGCAGCAATCTGCGGATCACGCAGACCTGGATAGTAGTTGCTCGTGTCAATGACAGGGACATGTGGAGGTAAACCCGAGAAAAGCCCATCAGGCAGACTACTCACCGCCGGGAATGGAATTGACAGAATAACGGCATCTATGTCAGTAACTACACCATGAATGTCCGCCGGCACTGCGTTAATTTCACTGGCAAATTTCCTTACAGCGTCTAAACCGCGTGAATTTGCCACTTTTACCTCATGCCCAGCTTCGCTTAACTTACGTGCAAGCGTACCGCCAATATTGCCTGTACCAATTACGCCGATTTTCATATTTAACTCCTGAAGTTGTAAGCAATAGGGTGTACACTAATCCCATACTGTGATAACGACAAGAACCTACAAAATAGTGGGTTGCTTACCTGGAGGTAAGTATGGAAAGAGATTGGCGTTGTGATGAACCTGAACAACGACTCGTATGGGCGCAGGTTACCAGCGAAGCACTGAAGATTATTGAAGGTAAATGGAAGACAATAATTTTATGCCAGCTTTTCGCCGCTAAAGTCCCACTGCGCTTTTCTGAGCTTGAACGTAGGATCGAGGGTGTAAATCAAAAGATGCTCATACAGCAGCTTAAGCAACTGGAAAAGGATGGGATTGTACTACGGACGCTTTATCCTGAAGTCCCGCCTCGTGTTGAATATTCCCTCACGGAACTAGGAACAGCACTGGGTCCATCTATGGCGGCATTGATTGAATGGGCCCTGCTGCGTCGGGAAACTCTTGGCCTTGAGTCTGGTTGAGATTATCAGGCCGGTATATCCCGGATTGTTTATATTTCCCGAAATGATGTTCGAAACTTGTTTCGTGATAACCGACGTTCGCTGTTCGTTCAAAGCGGACCTCACGGCGCTTCAGAGGGTCCACGCTTTGTCAGAAATAGCCGTTTAACATGGCGATAAGATGATTCACGCTTGAGCGCTCATCTTCGTTTACGTAGCGCATTAAGCAGCGCCTGTGTGGCATCAGAAGACGTTCCGGATGGCGAACAAACCAGCCCAAATTCACGATGAATAGCCGGCGTCACTGGCACCACGCACAGATTGCGCAAGGTCTCCGGCAGGGCGGATTCCGGTACCAGCGCGACACCCATCTCTTCACCGACCAGTTTACAGGCGCTTATCCAGTCGCGAACCGTCACGCGGATATCAGAGAGTTGCAACCCGGCCTTTTCCATCAGGCTTTTGCCATTCACGACACAGCCGCCCGTCGCCAGAACAAAGGGCTGGTCCGCCAGCGCCTTTAACGTTATGCCATCAGCTCTCGCATGCTGTACCAGCCGATGGCTGGCGGGCAGGACCGCGACCCATGCATCCTGTCCTAATACCACCTCTGCACGTCCGGGAACGGAATTCATGACTACCCCAAGCTCAACGGTGTCTGCGGCAAGCCACGCTTCGACTTCTTCGTCAGAGCCTTCCAGCACGACAACGTCAATACCCGGATGCAGGCGCTTAACGTCGCGCAGCAGGCCGGGCAACAAGGTAGACGTCACGGAGGGAAAACTGGCCAGCCGAATGCGACCGTGGGTGACGTTCCGGCCCCGATCAGCCAGTTCGCGGATGGCGTTCAGTTGCGAAAGCATGTTTCTGGCATGTTCCACCACCTGCTCACCGAGGGCGGTAATCCCGATGTATCGTCGCTCACGGATAAATACCGGAAAGCCCAGGGAAGCCTCCAGCTGGGCAATGGCCTGGCTGGCGCCGGACTGGGTCATGCCTATCTCCTCGGCAGCGCGTGAGATATTGCCAGCATCCGCCACGGCTACCAGCAGGCGCCAGTGTAAAAGATTCATCATGATTATCAGTAGCTCAGCTAATAGTGCTTTTCTATATCATTAATTTTACAGTGCGATCGGCGTTAAATACAGTGTGCTGAGGATCGTTCAGGACGTTGTCCGACGGCTTTACACATTAACGGAGACAAGATGAAACTCTATTACGCGCCAGATACCTGTTCATTATCACCGCACATCGTGCTGCGCGAGCTGAACCTTGAGTTTGAACTGGTGAGAGTCAACAACAGAAGCAAGATCACCGCTGATGGTCGCGACTTCCTCACCATTAACCCTAAAGGGTATGTTGCTGCGCTTGAGCTGGATGATGGGCAGATACTCACCGAGGGGCCAGCGATGGTGCAGTACCTCGCCGATCGTAAACCCGAATATGGCCTGGCGCCGCGCGCGGGCAGCTGGGAAAGGGTGCGCCTGCAGGAATGGCTTAACTTTATCACCAGTGAAATACACGCGGGTTCGGCGCCGCTGTTTAATCCCGCGCTGCCGGAAGATGTCAGAACGATGTTCCGGGACAAGCTATTCCGACGGTTCGATTTTCTCCAGACGACGATCAGCGAAAAAACCTATCTGACTGGCCCGTCCTTTAGCGTGGCGGATGCCTATCTCTTCACGGTGCTGGGATGGTGCAAATTCTTCGCGATCCCTCTGGATCGCTGGCCAGCGCTATCGTCGTACATGGAAATAATAAATGCCCGTCCTGCTGTACAGGCGGCATTACTGGCTGAAGCGTCTCAACAGGGCAGGTAGAAGGCGACATGCGTAGAGAAGGCCGCACAAGAGAGGCGGCCTTCGGTGTCAGACTGCCAGTTCAGGCATCTGCGCCATCACAAACGCGAAAACTTTTTCCGCGTCGAGTGAGGCATAGGGCAGACTTTCAATCACCGCAATAGGACGAGCGTCGCCAACGATCCCTCTTATCTCCGCGACCTTATACTGAATATGCGGCGCAACGAGAAATCCGTCGAAAGCGGGCGCCACGCTGGCAAAATTTTCCAGGCCCACTGCGCTGACAATGAGAGGATGGCCCTTTTTTTCCGCCAGTAACTGTATCTTTTTGGCGAGAGAATTGGCGGTGTTGCCAAACAAACAACATATCAGAAGCTTTTTCATGGTTTTACCTCCTGAGAATTAGTCACAGGATATGACTCGCCATGCACATAAAATGAGCGCCACCTCATAATTGCGTGAAGAATTCATCATGATGATGATTTCTAAGCATCATGCCTGCTGACCACCTGAGAGAGGTTGTTTGCGGATAATGAAGACGATGGGGTCTGATTTTTGATCCGCTCTTTGTAATTCCCAGGAGACATGCCCATGACACGACTGAAAGCCCGCCTGAATGCGGTCTCATCACTATATCCGCAGGCGTTGGCGACCTGAGAAATCGTTTTGCCAGGAATATCCAGCATAAGCGTCGCCGTTTCAATACGAACCCGCGTGATAAAGTTTTTCGGATTCTCCTGGATCAGCGCCATCATTTTGCGATTGAGGGTACGGGGTGTCAGGTTCAAGGCCTCAGCCAGCTGATCTACCGTGATTCCGGGGTTTTGATAACGCACCAGATGTTCAGCCTTCATCAGAAGAGGATGCCTTGAATTAAGAAATCCGGCAGGCGCATAAAGCTGCTGTGATAATGGCTGGCTATCCGCAACGGCCATATCAGCCGTCAGTTTGGCAATCTCATTGCCCGCATATTTGCGAACAATATAGATAACCAGGTCAATCCACGAAAACGGGCCTCCTGTGGTAATGATGTTGTCCTGTTCAGCCATGACTTTCCCCCAGACGGGCTTCGCCAGTGGGTATCGCGATCGCAAGGTATGATACAGCCACCAGGTCGTGGTACAGGCGCGTCCGTTGAGTAACCCGGCTTCACCCAGAATAAATCCGCCGGCGCAGGCCCCTGCAATGCAACTGCCCTGAAGATATTTTTCTTTCATCCATTCTGCGGCAGCGGTAACGGCCTCTTGCGCAAGGGGAAGCTTCTGCTCGTCAAGCTGCATACCGCTGGCAATAACCAGATCAACAGGTTCGGCATCATTGAACGAGCCATCGCTAACGATTTTTCTCCCCTGTACGTCCATGACTGGCAGACCATCGGAGGTGACCACCATGACCTCAAAAAACGGTGACGTCCGTGCAATATCCGCGTTGACTTGCGGATTTTGGACGATGATCTGATTGGCGAGCCAGAACATGTCGGCTATGCCGGCAAGTGCCGATCTCATGCTGCCCGGTATAGCCAGTAACGCAATTCGCATGGTGAGTCCTGGTAATAATTTTGTCTGATTTAGCATTATAACTGTCATTTAAGACACTTTATAGGTTTCAGCCTGGCGCGTTAAAGTGAGCGACGTTCTTTTAACGTCAACGGTAGAGTGAGAGTCGATGAACCATTTTCTTAAGAAAAACATTCGTCTGGGAGCATTCGTTATGTCTTTGATGACCTCATTCGCCTCGCCTCTCCGGGCAGAGGCGACGGATATTAAAAACATTGTTCTGGTCCACGGGGCGTTTGCGGATGGCTCCAGCTGGTCTGCCGTTATCCCGTTGCTTCAGGCTGACGGTTATCACGTCACCGCCGTGCAGAATCCCTTGACCTCATTGCAGGATGACGTGACGGCGACGGAACGCGTCCTCGAGCGTCAGAAGGGTGGCGTTCTTCTGGTGGGGCATTCATGGGCTGGCGCGGTTATTACCCAGGCAGGTAATGCACCAAACGTGAAGGGACTGGTCTACCTTTCTGCCCTGGCGCCGGACTCAGGAGAATCTGTCGCCGATGCGCTGACACGGCTTAATGCGCCGATGGAGGGGATGGAGGCGGATAAAAACGGCTTGATCTGGCTGGATGATGCGAATGCTTTTCATCAGATCATGGCGAATGACCTTTCTGCATCACAGGCACGCCTTCTGGCGGCGCAGCAGCAGCCCATCGCTGCGGGCGCCTTCAGCGAAAAGATAGAGACCGCCGCCTGGCATAGCAGGCCATCATGGTACCTGATCACCGAAAATGACCATGCGCTGAATACGTCGGTCCAGGCGCGTTTTGCCCACGAGATGGGCGCCCACATTTCGCGGATTAATTCCGGTCACCTGTCCATGATTTCCCATCCCGCTCAGGTTGCTGAACTGATTAATCAGGCGGCGCTCAGCATAAAATAAATTCAGCGTTTGCTGGAGCCATGAAACCCGTTATTCAGACAGGTGCAGTTAAAAGAAATAAGTCAGACATTGAGAGCAGTTTTTCAGAACAACAACGACGATTTGCTAATGAGGTGTAGGCCATGATGCACGCGATAACATTGACATACCTGAGTTCGGAAGAGGAAATCTCAGCCCATCTTGAGGCACACAAGCAATGGCTTATGCGCGAAATTAAAGAAGGAAAAATTCTGTTTGCCGGCCCTGTTGATAATCATGCCGGTGGGTTCATTCTTATGCGCGGAAACGATAAGCCCTTGATTCACGCTTTTCTGCAGGAAGATCCTTTTATCGAGCACAACATTGCTGATGCGGTGCTGCTCAGTTTTGAACCCCTGTTATGCGCTCAGGGCGTGCCTGTTGCATGGGCAGATAAGGCTAAATTTATTTAATCCATGTGGCGCGCCCGTATTCTGATTACCCCCGCCGGCCAGTGCCGGCGGGGGAGCTGACGATTATTCCCAGCGTTTCAGCAGCAGGCTGGCGTTAACGCCGCCAAAGCCAAAACCGTTCGACAGCGCATAACGCATCTTCTGCGGGCGGGCCTGCAGCGCCACCAGATTGAGACCTGCCGCCTCTTCATCGGGGTGATGCAGGTTCAGCGTCGGTGGCACCACCTGGTCACGCAGCGCCTGAATGGTGAAGATAGCCTCAATCCCGCCGGCCGCGCCTAACAGATGGCCGGTGGCGGATTTCGTCGAGGTAATAGCGACCGGATGCGCGCCAAACAGCGTTTTTATCGCCGCCAGCTCACCCTTGTCACCGACCTGCGTTGAGGTGGCGTGGGCGTTGATATGATCAATCTCTTCGACGGTCACCCCGGCCTGGCGAAGGGCGGTTTCCATGGCCCGACGCGCGCCGTTACCGTCTTCCGGGCCTGCGGTCAGGTGATAAGCATCTGCGCTGGTGCCGTAGCCCACCAGCTCGGCCAGCGGCGTGGCGCCGCGCGCCAGTGCGTGCTCCAGTGACTCGATCACGATAAGCCCCGCGCCTTCTCCCATCACAAAACCATCGCGGTCACGGTCAAAGGGGCGGGAAGCGGCTTCCGGCTGGTCGCTGGAGGCGCTGGACAGCGCCCGCGCTGCGGCAAAACCGGCCAGACTAACGCGATGAATTGCCGCTTCCGCGCCGCCGCAGAGGGCGATATCCGCCTCGCCGCTGCGGATCATCCGCGCCGCGTCGCCAATGGCCTGGGCGCCTGCCGCACAGGCGGTGACCGGCGCGCCGATGGGGCCCCGGAAGCCGTGGGCGATAGACACATGTCCGGCGGCCAGGTTGGCCAGAAAAGAGGGGATGGTGAACGGCGAGAGGCGACGCGGCCCGCGTTCATCAGTGGTATGTACCGCATTGGCGATCTCGCTGAACCCGCCGATCCCGGTGGCGATCACTGTGGCGGTGCGTTCCTGTTCGGCCTCGGATGCTGGCGACCAACCGGCCTGGGCCAGCGCTTCGCGGGCGGCGACCAGCGCAAACTCAATAAAGCGATCCATCTTTTTGCGCTCTTTCGCCGGGATGGTCGCCAGCGGGTCGAAGCCGTGCAGTGGATCGCTGTCAATGGACGGCACCTGGCCGGCCACTTTGCAGGGAATATCCGCGACCAGCTGCTCGCTGAGTCGGGTGATCCCTGATTTACCTGCCAGCAGCGACTGCCAGACGTGCTGTACGCCGCAGCCCAGCGGGCTGACAATCCCCATCCCGGTGACGACAATGCGTTTAACGGAAACGCCCATAGTTAACTCTCCTGTAGTATCAGTGTGCCGGCGGCTTTTTCATCAAGGGAACCAGCAGCGCGGCAAGCAAAAAACCCATCATGATGAGGTAGAAAGCATCGGAAAATGCCTGGGTTCGCGCCTCCCGCAGCGTCAGTGCGGAAAGATTTTTCAGTGCCGCCGTCTGCGCGGCATCCGGCGAGATCCCCTGGACGGCGAAGTTTGCCGCGCTGCGCTGAACAAAATCGCTCATTGCCAGGTTGGCGTTATTCAGATGGTCCGCCAGGCGGCTGTAGTGCAAATTGGTTCTGTCATTAAGCACCGTCCCGCACAGGGCGATGCCGATGGCGCCCCCGAGGTTGCGCATCAGATTAAACAGCCCGGAGGCCAGCTTCAGGCGCGCGGGCGGCAGGCTGCCCAGCGTCAGGGTCACCGTTGGCGCGACGGCAAACTGCTGCGCCAGTCCGCGAAACGCCTGTGGGAGCAGCAACTGGTCCGCCCCCCAGTCGTGGGTGATCGGGACAAAGCTATACATCGACACCGCAAAGCCGATCAGCCCGGCCATCAACAGCCAGCGCAGGTCGACGCGGTTGGCGAGCCACGAATAAAACGGAATAGACATGACCTGGAACAGGCCGGTGGAAAATACCGCCAGGCCGATCTCCAGCGCGCTGAAACCTCGCACGCTACCGAGATACAGCGGGGTTAAATAGATGGTGGCGAAGATGCCGACGCCGGCCATAAACGAGAAATAGCAGCCGAGGCTAAAGGTTCGGTCCTGCAGGGCCCGGAGATCCATCACCGGCTGCGGATGGCGCAGGGTGCGGATCACAAAGGCCACGCCGCAGAGTAGGGCGACCCAGGCGGTGGTCGTCAGGGTCGCGTCATCAAACCAGCCCCAGCGCGGACCTTCTTCGAGGGTATATTCCAGGCAGCCGAGGGACAAGGCCAGCAGCAGAATACTGAGATAGTCGGCGCCGCGCAGCAGAGTGGGGTCGGCGCTGTCTACTTTCACCAGCAGCGGTACCGCTACCGCGATGTAAATTCCCGGAACAACGTTGATAAAGAACAGCCAGTGCCAGTTGTAGTTTTCGGTGATCCAGCCGCCCACCGTCGGACCCAGCGTGGGGGCGAGGGAGGCCAGGCCGCCGATCGTCGCCGCGGCGATGACCCGCTGTTTGCCCTGGAAAAAGGCGAAGGCGGTGGTGAACACCAGGGGGATCATCGACCCGCCCGCCAGTCCCTGCAGGGCGCGGAAGGCGATCATACTCTGGATGTTCCACGCCCAGCCGCACAGCAGGCTCATCAGCGTGAAGCCCGCCGCGGAAGCGGCGAACAGCCAGCGGGTCGACATGACCCGGGCCAGCCAGCCGGAAAGCGGGATAATAATGATCTCGGCGATCAGGTAGCTGGTTTGTACCCAGACGGTTTCATCGTCGCCCGCCGACAGGCCGCCGCCGATATCCCGCAGCGAGGCGGAGACGATCTGGATATCGATAAGCGCGATAAACATCCCCACGCACATGCTGGCGAAGGCGAAGATCTTCTTTGCCGTCGGCATCGACAGTCCCTGCGGGGCAGACAGCGCCTGAACGGTGCTCATCGAGGGCTCTTCTCGTTCACGGTGACGATCACCGACAGTCCCGGGCGCAGGACGTCAAGCTTTGCCCCGTCACCTTCCAGCGCAATGCGGACCGGTACCCGCTGCACGATTTTAGTGAAATTGCCCGTCGCGTTCTCTGCGGGCAGAATGCTGAAGCGTGAGCCGGTCGCCGGCGCCAGGCTGGCGACATGCCCCTTAAAGGTATGGTTCGGCAGCACATCGGCGACGATGGTCACCGGCTGACCGGCACGCATATGCGCCAGCTGGTTTTCCTTGAAGTTGGCGTCAATCCACAGGCCGTGCGCGGGTACCAGGGAGAGCAGCTGCGTACCGCTGCTGACGAACGAGCCGGACCACGCGCGGCGGTTGCCAATCACCCCATCGAACGGTGCGCGAATGTCGGTATAGCTGAGGTTCAGCCTGGCCATCTCGAGGTTAGCCTGGGCCTGTGCCAGGGCAGCCAGGGTTTGCTGCTGGCGAGCATCCAGCACCGCCAGCTGACGTTCGGCCACGGTTTTATCCGCTTTGGCCTTCTCCTGCTCGGCGTGCGCCCGGCGGTAATCGGCGGAGGCGTTATCGCGGATCTGTGCGGAAATCGCGCTCGACGCGGCCAGGGCGTTATAGCGTCGGTTGTCGTTAGCCAGTTTTTCGGTTGCCGCCGTGGCGGCGAGTAACGAGGCCGCAGAGCCGGCAATCGTTGCCTGCTGTAGCTGGCGGGTGGCCAGGATATCGGCCAGCGCGGCCTGCTGCGCCGCCACTTCTCCGACGGCTTTAGCCAGCGAGGCGCGATAATCGCGGTCGTCAATGCGGATCAACAGGTCGCCTTTTTTCACCGCCATGTTGTCCTGCACCGCCAGCTGCTGGATATAGCCAGAGACTTTGCTGGAAATGGCGCTAATGTCGCCACCAACATAGGCATCATCGGTGGTCTGCATAAAGCGCCCGGTATGCCACCAGTAAGCGCCGTAGCTCGCTGCCGCCAGGGCGGCGACGCCGAGTGCCGCCAGGACGAGGACGCTTTTCTTACTGGCCGGATTCATTGCTGGCATCTCTGTAGGGTTCAGGCTGGAATTTTTGCCCGCTATCGCCTTCGCGTTTGCGCAGCAGATATTCATGACGGTATTTCATCATCGGCGAGGCGGCGGGCCCCGGTACCATGGTGTATTTACCCGGGATAATCTCTTCCCCGGTTGCTTTATCGACCATGATCGGATCTACCCGCCGCTGGGTGGCCGTTTCCACCAGCTGCATCTGACGGCCTTCGGGAGCGAAGTGGCGATTACCCCATTCCGCCAGCGCCAGCAATACCATGCGAAAATCGCGGCCGCTTTGTGTGAGATGGTATTCGTAGCGCGGCGGGGTGCTGCTGTAGCAAACCTTCTCCAGCAGCCCGTCGTCGACCAGCGCCTTCAGGCGGCGCGACAGAATATTGGGCGCGACGTTGCTGCTTTTCTGGAACTCGTCAAAGCGGGTAAAGCCCGCGAAGGCATCGCGCAGGATCATGATGCTCCAGCTGTCGCCGATGCGGCCAAGGCTGCGGGCAATGGGGCAGGGAGCGTG
Organism: Klebsiella sp. D-Nf1; assembly: GCF_002810515.1. Lineage (NCBI taxonomy): Bacteria > Pseudomonadati > Pseudomonadota > Gammaproteobacteria > Enterobacterales > Enterobacteriaceae > Klebsiella > Klebsiella sp. D-Nf1. Next base: position 1,137,639 of record NZ_PIOK01000001.1, on the reverse strand, counting down.
GCAAAGCGGTTCATTTTTCATGGGCTGTCCAGTAACCAGGTGGCTTTTGCCAGCAAATTGACATAGTCACTATCAAAATGCAAGTTACTATTCATGGTACCCAGGGGAGAAGCCGCTCCCTAACATTCTCATAACTTTTTAAGGTCAAATAAATAAGTTACGGTTATCCGGGGAAAGCACTCGCTCGCTGACGGTTAAGACAAATGTTTAACGAAGCGCTTGCGGACCTCCTTGTAGCCGTTATTTTCATAAAATTGATGCGCTCTGATTCTTTTTTCACTGCTTGAAAGCTCGATCTGAGTGCATTGTTTATCGCGGGCGAGGCGCTCTGCGGCATGGAGAAGTTGCTGGCCTATCCCTGATCCACGTGACGATTCCTCTATGACCAGCGCGGAAATTAATGCCCATAAACGGTTTTCATGTACCGGTAAAATAAAATTGATAACGATTACGCCACACACGGCGTTTTCTGTTTCTGCCACCAGCGCACTCATCATATTCTGCGGGGCAGTGATGCGTTGTTCTAAGATCGCCGTCTCCGTCTGATAGCCCAGCTGCAGAAATAGCGTTTTCAGCGAGGGGATATCTTTTGATTCAGCAGCTCTGATGTACACCATGATCTTCGACTCCAAATAGCATGTTATCGGACCGGGAGCGGGCCGGTGGATACCTTATTCCCCCGGTCCGCTCCCGTATACGCCACTCAGTCCATCAGACTGACCTGCGCGGCGACAATCCGCCAGCCATAGGGGAAGCGTACCCAGGTCTGCTGCTGGCGGCCAAGGCGCGCGCTGCCTTCGCGGGTGAACTCGGTGCTGCACACCGCCATATCCGCGCCAAAGGTGGTAATGGTGGTATGGCGCAGATCGCGGGCCAGACCGGCGGCGGGGCGGGCGGCGCGAAAGGCGCGGATCGCCTCGATGCCATACAGATTTTCGCCGGCTCCCAGCCGTACGGTGCGCGGGTCGTGCCAGAACAGCGCATCCAGCGCCTCGATATTATTGCTGACCAGCGCCTCTTCATACTGATAAAACGCCGCCGTCACCTCGGCGAGGATCGCCGGGCGGTCTACATTATCCAGATTGATCATGCTGCACTCTCCGCCACTCGGGCATCGGTAATGCCCATCGCTTCCAGCGCCCGCGCGGCGCGAAGACAGGCTTGTTCGTTAAACGGCGCGGCAATCAGCTGCAGGCCAATCGGCTTGCCGCTGGCGGTGCGCAGGGGGACGGTCACCACCGGCAGGCCGAGGAAGGAGATCGGTTGCGTTAGCATTCCCATGCTGGCACGCACCGGCAGCGGCTGGCCGTTAATCACCATCTCCGCCGCGCCTATCGGCGTGGCGCTGCATGGGGTCGCGGGGGCGATCAGCACGTCGGCCTGGCTGAACAGGGATTTCATCGCCTGGCGAGCATGACGGCGGAAACGCTGCGCCTGCAGATACCATGCGGAGGGGATCATCGCCCCGGCCAGCAGCCGCTCGCGGGAGTGGGGTTCAAAACGCTCTGGCGAGTGACGAAGATCCGCCAGGTACTGATTGCCGCCTTCGCTGGCGCTGATGATAAAGGCCGCCGAGCGGGCCAGCGCGGCATCCGCGAACTGCAGCTCGCTGTCGGCGCCCAGCGCGTGGGCGACCCGATCCACGGCCGCCCGGGCGTCGTCATCGCACCAGGTGGTGAAATAGCCGCCCAGACGCGCGCAGCGCAGCCCCTCCAGCCCCCGCTCCAGCAGATTGCCGGTGCGCTCGCTGGCTTTATCAGCCTGAAAGTCATCGGCCGGGTCGCGCCCCTGCAAGGCGTCATACACCGCGGCGAGGTCGGCCACCCGGCGGGCAAAGGGACCAATATGATCCAGACTGGCGACAAACGGATGGCTGCCGGAGCGCGAAAGGCGGCCGAAAGTGGGTTTCAGGCCAAAGATCCCGCACAGCGACGCGGGGACGCGGATCGAGCCGTTGGTGTCGCTGCCGAGGCTGAAATGAACCAGCCCGGCCGCCACCGCCGCGGCCGAACCGCCGGACGATCCGCCGGCGATCCGCGACAGATCGTGCGGATTGCGCGTCGCGCCATAGTGGCTGTTTTCAGTGGTAAAGCCGTAGGCGTAGGCGTCCATATTGAGCATCCCGCTGAGCAGGGCGCCGGCGCTGTGCAGCTGGCGCACCGCCCAGCTGTCACTGGTTGCTGGCGGCCGGTCGCTCAGCAGTTCCGCCCCGGCGAGGGTGGTATGCCCGGCGACATCAAACAGATTCTTTACCGCATAGGGAATGCCTGCCAGCGGCGGCAGGGGGCGCTTTTCCCGGCGCAGGGCGTCAATGCTGTCGGCCTCCGCCAGCATGCGTTGGACGGTGACCTCGGTCCAGGCGTTGATCTGCGGATTCACGCGGGCGATATCGTCCAGCGTCTGGCGGGCGATCTCCCGGGCGCTGAGTTCGCCATCGTGCAGCGCACGCTGGAGCTCGGCAATGGTGAAGTGATGAAGAGTCATGCTTTATACACCCCCGCAATCTCCTCGCGCGGCCCGAGGGGATAGTCCATCAGCGGCTGCGCCATGGCGGCGATGCGGGCAAACTGGCGCTCCAGCTCCTCACGACGGGATGCATCCAGCTCCAGGTGCAACAGGTGAGTCATCTGCGTCAGATACTCGCTCCAGTCTGGCTGTGTGGTCATGGTCTGCTCCTTAGTATCCGGCGGCGGCGCCGTTGCTGCGTGGATCGGTAGCCCCTTCAAGCAGGCCGTTGGGATGGCGGACAATGGCGCCGGCGTGGCCCATCGCTTCGCTGAAATCGGCCAGCACTTCCACTTCGTGCCCCAGCTCGCGCAGGCGAGCGATACAGGCAGGGGCAAAGCGTCCCTCCAGCTTCAGTGAGTCGGAGGACTGGCCCCAGGTGCGGCCCAGCAGCCAGCGCGGACGGGAGATGCTCTCCTGTAGCGGTACCCCCTGCAGGATATAGCGAGTAAACAGCGCCGCCTGAGTTTGCGGCTGACCGTCGCCGCCCATCGAGCCATAGACCATCACCCGGCCATCGTTCAGGCGGGCGGCGGCAGGGTTGAGGGTATGGAATGGCTGTTTGCCAGGGGCCAGCGCCAGGAGATGCTGCGGATCGAGGCTGAAGGCCGCCCCGCGGTTTTGCCAGACGATCCCGGTGTCCGGGAGCACCACGCCGCTGCCGAACTCGTGATAAATACTCTGAATAAATGACACTGCCAGTCCGCTGTTATCCACGACGCCCATCCAGACGGTATCGCCCGGGCCTTTGCCGCGGCCCCAGGGGGAAGCGCTGGCGTCGTCGATGCTGTCGGCCAGCGGCTGCAGGGCTTCCGGGGTGAGCAACTGCTGTACATCCACATCCAGATGGCGTGGATCGGTGATATGCGCATCGCGCAGGGCAAATGCCCGCTTGGTGGCTTCGACAATACGGTGCACCGTTTGCGCGTCGTCGGCATCGGCCATGTTCAGGCGGTCGGTGATGCCAAGGATCGCCAGCGACACCAGTCCCTGCGTCGGCGGCGCAAGATTCCACAGCGTGCCCTGCTGGTGCTGGAGCGTCAGCGGCGCCGGACGCCGGGCGCGGTGGGCCTGCAGGTCGCCGAGGGTGATCGGCATCCCCAGCGCGGCAATACCCTGCGCGAGACGCTCGGCCAGCGGCCCGCGATAGAAACTGTCGAGACCGTCGCTGGCCAGCATGCGCAGGGTACCGGCGAGGGCGGGCTGGCGAAAGCGGCTGCCGGGCCGCGGGGCCTCGCCCGATACCAGCCAGGTTTCGCTGAAGCCCGGCTGATGGCGTAACTCTTCCAGTTTGCTGGCGGTGGCGTGGGCTTGCGAGGCGGTGACCGGAATACCGTCTTCGGCATACCCGATCGCATCGGCCAGCAGGCGGGCCACCGGCAGCGCGCGGCCGGTTAAGTCCCGTGAAATACGCAGCGCCTCGTCCCAGCCGCTGACGGTGCCGGCGACGGTCAGCGCGGCCTGCGGTCCCCGGTGGGGAATATGCTGCTGTCCGGCGTAGGCCTCGAGGGTCGCCAGCGATCCGGCCGCCCCGCTGGCGTCAATGGCGATGGGGTCTCCCTCAGGCGGTACGATCAGCCAGAAGCCATCGCCGCCGAGGCCATTCATATGGGGATAGACGACGGCGATGGCCGCGGCGGCAGCCACCATCGCTTCAATGGCGCTGCCGCCCTCGCGCAGGATCGCCAGCGCGCTCTGACTGGCGAGGTGATGGGGGGCCACCGCCATGCCGTGGGTCGAAACGTTGCTACTGTGCATAAATTATCCTTTCTGAACGAATCACCCGCAGAACACTGCAAAAGCTGTTCCATCTCTGAACGTTTCGTTTCATTGATAAAAACAATGACCAGAATTTTCCCACTGGCACGCTATGTGTAAGGCATAGCAGATACAGTATGATGAGGGATGGATGATGAAACGAAAGTTACAGGGGCGCTATGCAACAACTCGATGAACGACTGAAAGGGCAATACGCCTCGCTGTCGCCGCAGGAGCAGCGGGTGGCGGATTTCATCTTTGACCACTTTGACGACCTGATAAGCTACAACAGCGCCGAGCTGGCGCAGCTGAGCGGCGTGTCGAAAGCCACTGTCAGCCGGCTGTTCAAGCGCCTCGGTTATGACAAATATAAGGATATGCGCGATGAACTGCGCACCCTGCGCCAGAGCGGTATGCCGCTGACCGACCAGCGCGACGCGGTGCAGGGTAACACGCTGCTGGCGCGCCATTATAAGCAGGAGATGGCGAACCTCACCCAATGGGTCAACGCGCTCGACGCCCGCCAGTTCGCCGAGGCGCTGACGGCGATGGTGGCCGCCCGCCGCATCGTGGTGGTGGGGATGCGTAATGCCTATCCGGCGGCGCTGCATCTGCGCCAGCAGCTGCTGCAGGCCCGCGGCCAGGTGCTGGTGCTGCCCCAGCCGGGTCAGAGTCTCAGCGAAGAGCTGGTCGATCTGACTGCCGATGATCTGGTGGTGATGATGGCCTTTCGCCGCCGGCCGCGAATAGTACGCCCATTGCTGCAGCAGTTGCAGCGCGACGGGGTGCCGGTCCTGTTAATGTGCGAGCCGCAGGCCCATAGCCTGTTTCCGCTCTCCCGCTGGCAGCTCTGCGCGCCGCTGGACAGCGTCTCGGCCTACGACAGCTATGCCTCGGTCAACAGCCTGATCAATCTGCTGGCCAATGCCTTTCTCCATGAAACGCTCGACAGCGGTCGTCCGCGCATCCACGATATCGCCACGCTTTATCAGCAGCTGGACGAGCTGGAACAACGCTGATGGGGCGCCAGCGTGGTGCTGTGCATCATTATGGTGCAATAAAAACCACGTGATGGCGCCGCCGCTCTCTGAATACTTTCCCGTTAACGCTTGTCCTTTCTCACTTTTTGTTTTAATTCCTCGCCAACTCTCGCCTCGTCTGTATCTGGCACATTAGTTGCAGAATCAGATTCAAAGAATCTTTTGTTTCATGCTAACGTAACGGGTAAACATCATGAAGAAACTGTTGATTGCACTGGCCGGGGCCGCTTGTCTCCTTTCGTCTGTTTCTGCCGCGCAGGCTGACCAGCTCCAGGATATTGAAAAACGCGGCGTCATTCGTATTGCCGTGCCTCAGGATTTTCCGCCGTTCGGCTCGGTGGGGACCGACCTGCAGCCGCAGGGGTATGACATCGATATGGCGCGCTATCTGGCGAAATCGATGAAGCTCAAGCTGCAGCTGGTCCCGGTGACCAGCGCCAACCGCGTGCCGTATCTGCAGACGGATAAGGTGGACCTGGTGATCTCCAGCCTCGGCAAGAACGCCGAGCGCGAGAAGGTGATCGACTTCAGCCGCGCCTACGCGCCATTCTTCCTCGGCGTGTTTGGCCCGAAAGGGGCGGAGCTGAAGGACGCGGCCGCGCTGAGCGGTAAAAGCATCGGGGTGACCCGTGGGGCGGTGGAAGATATGGTGCTGACCAGCGTGGCGCCGCAGGCAGCGCAGATTAAGCGCTACGAGGACAATAACACCACGCTGTCGGCTTACCTGTCCGGTCAGGTGGAGTATGTCGCGACCGGAAACCTGGTGGTGGCGGCCATCTCCCGGCAGAACGCCGGCAAAGCGCCGGTGCCGAGCTTTATGCTGAAGGACTCGCCGTGCTTTATCGGTCTGAAAAAGAACGAACCGGCGCTGAAGGCGAAAGTGGATACCCTCATCGAGCAGGGCATTAAGGACGGCACCCTCAACGGTCTGTCTGAGAAGTGGCTGAAAGCGCCACTGCCTGCCAGCCTCGGCGCGTAAGGTCTGGGGATGACGGAGCAACTTCATTTCTCTGAGCTCTGGCCGCACTGGCCGGAGCTGCTGGCCGGCCTGTGGGTGACGGTGCAGTTGACGGTGCTGGCGACGATCGGCGGACTGGCGATCGGCATCCTCGGGGCGGCGATCCGCAGCGGGCGCCCGGGAATGCTCAGCCGGGTATGGGGCGGATATGTGGAAATCATCCGTAACACGCCGTTTGTGGTGCAGCTCTTTTTTATCGTCTTTGGTTTACCGAACCTTGGACTGAAGATGACCGCCGGTGAAGCGGCGCTGCTGGCGATGGTGGTTAACCTCGGCGCCTATAGCACCGAGATCGTCCGCGCCGGTATTCAGGTGACGCCGAAGGGCCAGTGGGAAGCCGGTCGCGTGCTCGGGCTTAGCCGGACGCAAACCTTCGTTCGCGTCGTACTGCCCCCGGCGCTGCAGCGGATTTACCCGGCGCTGGTCAGCCAGTGCATCATTGTGATGCTCGGCTCGTCAGTGGTGTCGCAGGTCTCCTATGAGGAGCTGACCTTCGCCGCCAACCTGATCCAGTCGCGGACATTTTTGAGCTTTGAGGTCTATCTGGTGACCACCGGGATCTACTTAGCGTTATCGATAGCGATGCGCCAGCTGCTGATGGCGGCGGGGCGTAAATGGCTGGGGGTACAGGCCTGATGACCACTTTTACTGACTGGGACATTATCCGCAACCTGCTGCTGGCCGGTCGCTGGACGGTGCTGCTGTCGCTGGTCGCGTTCACCGGCGGGGCGCTGGTGACCTTACCGTTACTGCTGCTGCGTCTCACCGGCGGACGCCAGGTGAAACGGCTGATCCGCGGCTACATCGAGCTGTTTCAGGGGACGCCGCTGCTGATGCAGCTGTTTCTGGCATTCTTTGGCGTGGCGTTGTTCGGCATTGACGTCTCGGCGTGGACCGCCGCCTCGGTCGCTCTGACGCTCTACACCAGCGCCTTTTTGCTGGATATCTGGTTCGGCAGCATTCGCGCGCTGCCCAAAGGCCAGTGGGAAGCCTCGCGGTGTCTCGGGCTGAGCTTCGGCCAGACCCTGTACCGCGTGGTGGCGCCGCAGGCACTGCGCATTGCCATCGCGCCGACGGTGGGCTTTGCCGTACAGGTGATCAAAGGCACGGCGCTGGCATCGATTATCGGCTTTGTGGAACTGACCAAGGCCGGGACGATGCTGACCAACGTCACTTACCAGCCGTTTAAAGTGTTTGCCCTGGTGGCGCTGGGCTATTTCATTCTGTGTTATCCGCTGTCCCGCTACAGCCGCTATCTGGAGAACAAATTCAATGCCTCTCATCACCATTAATCAGATGCAGAAGTACTACGGCGACAACCATGTGCTGAAGGGCGTCGATCTGGATATCGACATGGGGGAAGTGATCTCGATCATCGGCCGCAGCGGCTCGGGTAAAAGCACGCTGCTGCGCTGTATCAATGGTCTGGAGGGCTACCAGGAGGGCAGTATCAAGCTCGGGGGCATGACCATCACCGACCGCGATTCACAGGCCCGGGAGATCAGCCGCTCCATCGGCATGGTGTTCCAGAATTTTAACCTGTTCCCGCACATGACGGCGCTGGAGAACGTCATGCTGGCCCCGCGGCGGGTGCTGAAGAAGTCCCAGACCGAATGCCGGGAACTGGCGCAGCGGATGCTGGAGAAGGTCGGTCTTGGCGACCGTCTGGATTACTATCCGGCCAATCTCTCCGGCGGCCAGCAGCAGCGCGTGGCCATTGCCCGGGCGCTGGCCATGTCGCCGAAAGTTTTACTCTGTGACGAAATCACCTCGGCACTCGACCCGGAACTGGTGGGTGAAGTGCTGAAGGTGCTGGAGCAACTGGCGGCGGAAGGTATGACGCTGATCCTCGTCACCCATGAAATGAATTTTGCCCGCGAAGTGGGCGACCGCGTGGTGTTTATGCATCAGGGACGCGTCTGGGAGCAGGGCGACAGCAAAACGCTGTTCGCCAATCCGCAGACCAGCGAACTGAAACAGTTTATCTCCTCGGTGCGCGGTCTTAACTAACGTAAGGAATGGCAGATGGATATCACTCAGTTTTCGCAAATTAACCCGCCGCAGCGCCTGCTGATGGGGCCGGGGCCGATCAATGCCGACCCGCGCGTGCTGCGCGCCATGTCGAGCCAGCTGGTTGGCCAGTACGATCCGGCGATGACCCACTATATGAATGAAGTCATGGCGCTCTACCGCGGCGTGTTTCGCACCGAAAACCGCTGGACGATGCTGGTCGACGGCACCTCGCGCGCCGGGATCGAAGCGATTCTGGTGTCGGCGATCCGTCCGGGTGACAAAGTGCTGGTGCCGGTGTTCGGCCGGTTTGGTCATCTGCTGTGCGAGATCGCGCGTCGCTGTCGGGCAGAGGTGCACACCATCGAGGTGCCGTGGGGCGAGGTCTTTACCCCGGATCAGGTTGAGGACGCGATCAAGCGCGTGCGCCCGCGCCTGCTGCTCACCGTGCAGGGCGATACTTCCACCACCATGCTGCAGCCGCTGGCGGAGCTGGGGGAGATTTGCCGTCGTCACGATGTGCTGTTCTATACCGACGCCACCGCGTCGCTCGGCGGCAACCCGCTGGAAACCGACGCCTGGCAGCTGGACGCGGTGTCCGCCGGGATGCAGAAGTGCCTGGGCGGTCCTTCCGGCACCTCGCCCATCACCCTCAGCCCGCGGATGGAAGAGGTCATCCGCCGCCGTCGTTGCATTGAGCAGGGGATCCGCACCGACGCCCACCACGATGGCGTCGACGAGATGATCTACTCCAACTATTTAGATCTCGGCATGGTGATGGATTACTGGGGGCCGGAGCGCCTTAACCACCATACCGAAGCGACCTCGGCGCTGTTTGCCGCCCGGGAGTGCGCGCGCCTGATCCTCCAGGAGGGACTCGACAACGGCATCGCCCGCCACAAACTGCACGGCGATGCGCTGCTGAAGGGTATCCAGGCGATGGGGCTCGAGACCTTTGGCGATCTGCGGCACAAAATGAATAACGTGCTGGGGGTGGTGATCCCCAACAGGGTCAACGGCGATCAGGTACGCAAGCTGATGCTGGAAGATTTCGGCATTGAAATTGGCACCTCGTTTGGCCCGCTGCACGGTAAAGTCTGGCGCATTGGCACCATGGGCTATAACGCGCGAAAAGACTGCGTGATGCAGACGCTCAGCGCGCTGGAAGCGGTCCTGAACTACCTCAAGTTCACCACCACTCAGGGCGCGGCGATGCAGGCGGCCTGGGATCACTACCGCACCGAGGCCACCCTATGAGTGATACCGCCCGCCAGCAGGCGGAGAGAGAAGCGGTTGCCAGCCGGGTGTTGGCCCGCGCCGATCGGCTGGCCACCCTCAGCGAAACCGCCGATGCCCTGACCCGGGTCTATCTGTCACCCGAACATCTGCAGGCCAACCAGCTGGTGGGCCAGTGGATGCAGGCTGCCGGCATGATGGTGTGGCAGGACAGCGTCGGCAACATCTGCGGACGCTATGAAGGACAACAGGAGGGGGCGCCGGCGGTGCTGCTGGGCTCTCATCTTGATACCGTGCGCAACGCCGGGCGCTACGACGGCATGCTCGGCGTGCTGGCGGCGATTGAGGTGGTCCAGCGTCTGCACCAGCAGGGGCGACGGCTGACAAAGGCTATCGAGATCGTCGGCTTTGGCGATGAAGAGGGCACCCGCTTTGGCATCACCCTGCTCGGCAGCCGCGGCGTCACCGGCACCTGGCCTGAAAGCTGGCTGTCACAGTGCGATACCGACGGCGTGAGCGTCGCCCAGGCGCTGGTGAATGCCGGACTCGATCCGGCGCGGATCGGCCACGCGGCCCGTCATCCGCAGGACATCGCCGCCTATCTGGAACTGCATATCGAGCAGGGACCGTGCCTGGAGCAGGCGGGGTTGGCGCTCGGCGTGGTGGAGGCGATTAACGGCGCCCGACGGCTGAACTGCCGTTTTACCGGCGAAGCTGGCCATGCCGGCACGGTGCCGATGCTCCATCGCAAGGACGCCCTCGCCGCGGCGGCGGAATGGATGGTGCAGGTGGAAAACCTGACCCGGCAGCGCGGCGGTAACCTGGTGGCGACGGTCGGCACCCTGCGCTGTGCGCCGGGCGCGGTGAACGTGATACCGGGCGAGGTGCAGTTGACGCTGGATATTCGCGGCCCGCAGGATGCGCCGCTGACGGCGCTGCTGGATGAGCTGCTGGGGGAGGCGCAGGCCATTGCCGGGCGTCGCCAGCTGAGTTTCGCCGCCGAGGAGTATTATCGCATCGCCGCCACCGCCTGCGACAGTCACCTGCAGGCGGTGCTGAGCGAGGCGGTAGTGGCGGTGCAGGGGCGTTCGCTGACGCTGCCGAGCGGCGCAGGGCATGACGCCATCGCTATCGCCGAGCGCTGGCCTTCGGCCATGTTGTTTGTGCGCTGCCTGGGGGGCGTCAGCCATCACCCGGCGGAGTCGGTCACCGCTGCCGACGTCGGGCTGGCTATCGACGCTTTCTCCCGGGCGGTAGAGAAGGTGGCCGACGCCTGATTGCGCCAGTTGCCGTGCCCCGGCTGGCGGCTTCACACCGCCAGCTGGTTGACCACCTCGGCGACGGAGGTGATGGCATGGATGTTGCCGATCCCCGCGCCCACCGAGATATAACCCTCATCAGTATTCCCCTCCAGCATGCCCAGCCGCATCCCGCGCAGACCGCCCATCGCCTGGGCCAGCTCGGCCTTTGAGGCGCCGGCACGATCCATGGCTACCAGTGTGTCGCTCAGTTTGCCGGGCAGCGCGCGGTAGTAGTCCGGCAGGGTACGGAACAGGCGCAGATCCAGACCGTTGGCGGCCACAATTTTCGCTTTCACCGAGTCGGGAACCCGACTTTCGATGGTGCTGATGAATACCGAACCGGCGAAGACGCCTTCCGCTCCCAAAGCATGAACGGCGCGCGCGCCCCGGGCGTCGGTGATCCCTCCGGCGGCCATCACTGGAACCCGCTGTACCGCGTCAACGATCAGCGGGACGATGGTGAAGGTCCCGAGGGCGGTACCCGGCAGCGTGCCGCCTTCGTCAAAGCCGGTGGCGACAATAATATCCGCTCCGGCCTGCTCCGCGCGGCGGCTGTTCTCCGGCGTCGGGTTGATGTCACGATAGATAATGGTGATCCCGGCGGCTTTCAGTTCGTCGAACAGCGCCGGTTTTAATGAACCGTCGCCGTAGCCGGTGTAGACCACCACCTTAACCCCTTCCTCTTTGATCACCGGCAGGATCGCCGGCGTCCAGATGTCGTTTTCCGCCGTCGGGATCAGGTTGACGCCAAAGGGTTTCTCCGTCAGCTGTTTAGTTTTGCGGATCTCTTCGCGCATTTTCTCGGCGGTGGCCTCCGGGGTGGAGACGGCGGTTGCCGCCGTCAGTCCGGCGTTCGGGCCCAGCACGCCAAGCCCACCGGCGTTGCCGACGGCCGCCACCAGACGAGCATCGGTTAGCCAGGAGAGCGGCCCTTGGACCACCGGTTTTTCAATACCCAGAATGCGGGCGACGCGGTTAGGTTGCATGATATTTTTCCTTGTATGTTAATAAGTTATAAATTTCTTCGCCCCAGCGGTGCGGCAATGAGGGTAGTGTAGGCGTCTTTATTGTTTTAAAAAATGAGCAAAAACTTTCATCACTGTTATTAAATTAGTAATAATGTGGGCAGGCGATGAGGCGGGAGACGGGCCGTTATGCAAATGAATCTGTTTGAAAATATTAAAATATTTATTGAAATCGTCGATGCCGGCAGCTTTGCCCAGGCGGCGGAAAATTTGCAGGTCCACCGACCGGCGGTGACCAAGGCGCTGCAGCAGCTGGAGCAGGAGAGCGGGGTCCGGCTGCTGCAGCGCACCACCCGGCGTCTGTATCTCACGCCGGAGGGGGAAGAGTTTTATCGCCGCAGCAAACCGTTGCTCTCCCAGGCCGACGATCTGCTGGAGTCGTTCGCGCCGGACCGGCCGATCCGCGGTCAGCTGCGCGTTGATATGCCGATCGCCTTTGCCCGGCTGCTGGTGATCCCGCATCTGCCAGATTTTTATCAGGCCCATCCGGAGGTGGAAATTGTCCTCAGCAGCTCCGACGTACGCCGGGATATGCTGCGCGATGGTCTGGATTGCCTGCTGCGGGTGGGGGATCTTGAGGATGGCGACTATGTGGCGCGTTCGCTGGGGGAGGTGGCGTTAACCACCTGCGCCAGTCCGGGCTATCTGGCGCGCTATGGGGCGCCCGCGACGCTGGAGGACCTGCAGTCGCATCTGGCGGTGAACTGGGTGAACAGCAGCAGCCGGCAGATTATGCCCTGGCGATTCCAGACCCCGGAGGGCATCAGGCAGATCGCCATTCCCGGTAAACTGGTGCTGGACAACTCTGAAGTCTTTACTGCCGCCGGGCTGGCGGGGCTGGGGATGCTGCAGGGGATGCGTTTCTTTTTGCAACCTTATATCGACAGCGGGCAGCTGGTGGAAATTTTGCCGGACTTTCCGGCGCCGCGTCGACCGTTGTCGCTGCTCTATCCGCACCGGCATCTGTCGCATAAGGTGCGAGTCTTTGCCGACTGGCTGCAGGGGCTGGTGGCAACGCTGGATCGATCGGTGTCGGCTTGACTCTGCCGACTGAGCGATTATATATAAAATGTGAATGCTATTAAGGCAATGAATCACAAAGCTGGATAACGACTTAACCTGTAAGGGAATGCTGATGAAACTCTGGAATAAAACACTGCTTGCTTCCGCCCTGTGTCTGACCCTGTTTGGCTGCGACGATGCGTCGAAAGTGGATAACAAACTGGATAAGGCCAAAGATAATGCGGAGCAGATGAAGGATGCCGCGGCGGACAAAGCGCAGGCGATTAAACAGGATGCGGATAAGCAAATCGATACGCTGAAAAGCCAGGCCGACGCCGAGGCCGACCGCCTGAAGGATCAGGCCAGCGCCATCAAGGCGGAGGCGGACAAGAAAGCGGATGCCATCGCCCAGCAGGCGAAAGCCCAGGCCGATGCCGTGAAGCAGAACGCTAAGCAGGAAAGTGACCGCATAGTCAAAGAGGCGGGTCAGATCAAAGACAACGCCATCGGCGACGCCAATCAGCTCTCGGCGGAAGCGGCGAGCAAAACCAAAGCCATCCAGGACAGTATCGCGGCGGACAAACAGAACACCACGCCACCGCCCGCCCAGCAGTAACTCACGGTGTTTGCCTGATCCGCCGCCCGGAAATATAGGGAGCGGAGCCTGATAGATTGCCCGGCGGCGCTGCGCTTGCGCGGGCCTACGCAGGGAGCGGGTTGGCTGCGCAATGACCGGGTATCACCCTTTTGTAGGCCGGGCAAGGCGCCGCCGCCGCCCGGCACGTGGACCGCAATAACTTCCTGCTCAGGGGTATCTTACGATACCCCTTTTTTATACCCGCCGCGGGTTCAACGGTTTGGCAGCAGGGTGCCTTTCAGGCCGTGTGGCTCGGAGCGCAGGTACTGCGAAGGGACGCGAACCTGGGCGCTGAGGCTGGCCGCGGCGTGCCACGGCCAGTGCGGATCGTAGAGTACCGCGCGGGCGAGGGCGATCAGGTCGGCATCGCCATCCTCCAGAGCCGCTTCTGCCTGCTGCGGGTCGGTGATCAGCCCCACGCCAATTACCGGGATGGCAACCTGCTGGCGAATGTCGTGGGCGAATGGCAACTGATAACCCGGTCCGACGGTGATCGACTGCTGCGGCGACAATCCGCCGCTGGAGACGTGAATATAGTCGCTGCCCAGCGCTTCCAGCTGCTGGCTAAACTGAATGGACTGCTCCACGTCCCAGCCGCCCGCAACCCAGTCGGTAGCCGACAGCCTGACGCCCACCGCCATGGTGTTGCCCACCGCCTTACGGATCGCGTTAAACACTTCCAGCGGATAGCGCAGACGGTTTTCCAGCGAACCGCCGTACTCATCACGGCGCTGATTGCTGAGCGGCGAGAGAAACTGGTGCAGCAGATAGCCGTGGGCGGCGTGCAGTTCAATCAGCTCAAAGCCCAGACGCTGGGCGCGCAACGCGCTGGCGACAAACGCCGCTTTGATGCGCGCCATATCGGCAAGGCTCAGCTCGGCGGGGGCGCGGTCGCCATCGTGAAACGCCACGGCGGAGGGGGCAACGGTTTGCCAGCCCCCCTCGTTGAGGGCCAGCTGATGACCACCCTGCCACGGGGCCGCGCAGGATGCCTTGCGTCCGGCGTGCCCCAGCTGGATCCCCAGGCGGATCGGCGACCAGGCCCGAATATCCTCTACCACCGCGCGCAGCGCGTTTTCGGTTTCATCATCCCACAAACCCAGATCCCCCGGCGAGATACGTCCCGCCGGCTCTACCGCCGTGGCTTCCAGAATTAACAGGCCGGCGCCGGAGAAAGCCAACTGACCAAGATGGATCCGGTGCCAGGAGGTGGCTCTACCCTCGTCGGCAGAGTACTGACACATGGGGGCAATAACGATGCGGTTATCCAGCGCCAGCTGACCAATACGCGTCGCGCTAAAAAGATGGCTCATGAGTACCTCGTAAAAGTTAGACAGGGTCTTGCATGGGGGCGAACAGTCACTGTTTATAGCACGCCTGTTTGCCCTCCTTTATTCGGATATTGCGTTTAAGCAGCCCGCTATTCGATAAACCACAGGCGGCGCCGGCGGCCCGTCGCCTGCTGCGAGACGGCACGGGCCATCGCGCTGCCAATCTCGGCGCTGGCCGTCAGCCCCTGCACAAAGGGACGATCGTGCATCAGCCAGGGAAGGGCGCCGAAAGCGACCCGTCCGCGCAGCGTCTCGGGCGCCTGCAGCGTGTAGTCATCGCCGACGTCCGGAATGTCGTCGCCGCAGGCCAGCAGCTGCTGGCGCAGCGATGGGAAGAGCAGATCCCGGGTTTTCAATGCTTGTTGCCCGCGGGCATCGATAAACACATCGAATTCACAGCGCTGCTGATGATGAACAATCAGCGTTCGGTGAGACTCGCGCTGCAGATCATAATCCTCGCCGAGCGCCACAATACGCAAAATACCGGCCTGGTGCAGGGCCAGCAGCCGGCGAATGGATTCCGGCGGGATGGCGGCATAGTTATCGATAAACACCCGGGCGAGCCCGCGCCGGAATCGGCGGCTGTCCTCGTCGTTGAGCTCCGGCACCACGCTTTCAATCGCCTCGTGCAGGCGGAGAATGGCATAGCGCCAGGGCACCGTGTGGTGTTCGCGCTTATTGCGCTCCACCTCCTGCAGATTGCGTTGCGCCCAGTGGAAAGGATCATGGGTGAGACGGTCGGCAAACCAGGCCTCGGCGATGCTGTCAGGCGTTAGCTGGCGCAGCCCCGTCGCCTCGCACCAGGCCGGGGCGGCATATTCCAGCTCCTGGACGACCAGCTCGAATACCCGATCCAGTAGCCCGTCACTGCCCCGGGCGACAGCTGCCTCAAGGGCGGCAGGGGTGGCGATCTCCAGCGGCTCCCATGGGATCGGACAGTAAAAATCGGCTTCCGGGAGCACCCCGCTGCGCGACATCAGCGTTATCTCCAGTGCCTCGCTGCCGGGGTGGAGGGTAAACTGGGTCGTTTTGTCGTTCTCAGTATGGAAAACACCATGCTGGGCCACCACGGCGATGGCGGCATCAATCGCGCTTAAAGAGGTCCCGAGGATCCCGACCCGACAGGGCGCGATCCGGGCGTCCATCAGGCCGGTCCACGGACTGGGGAAGTACTGTCGACTGGCGCGCTCTTCCTCAGGCCACAGATGGCCGGTGGCAATCGCCACCAGGTCGACGATAACCGGCGCTGCCGCGCTATCGGTGTGGATGGCGATCCCGGCGGGCTGGACGGCAATATCCGTCACTTCACAGGATTCACAAACGCTAACGATGAAGCCGGCGTCCCGGGCCCGCTCAGTGAGATACAGAAAACGGTCGCGATAGTACTCGCCGAGGATCACCCGCGGCAGAAACTGGCGCTCATGCAGCGTGTGCCGCTCGAGGCCGCGCGCCGCCAGCCAGGCGTCGCTGTGCTGCTGCAGCCATTGCAGATAGGTCAGGTCGATAGGGGGGATCTCAATGCTGGCGATGTTGGCCAGCATTTGTGCCGCCGTATTATCATCGCTGTAGGGCATACCCACCCCGGCCTGCGCCTCTTTTTCAAACAGGGTGATCGCCAGCGGCTCACCACGCTTCACCAGTTCATAGAACGTGTAAATCCCCGTCGGCCCCACGCCGACGATGGCAACTCTCTTCATGATTCTCTCCCTTCCTGTGGGCGGATGCGGCATGGACAGCGGTTCATTGACGCCAGCCTGTCTTTAATTCTGGTCGAAAATTGCCGATCCGGTGGGCCGTTACACGCAATTTGAAACAAATTAGCAGGCTAATAAACTTGCCGACGGTCGGGAAAAGGGTGTAATTAACAAAAGAGCAACTTTCTATACAAACAATTTACATAAGCGGTGACACCAGCTTGCTCTGCCGGACGCCGCGCAAGCTCCCGGCAACCCCGTCGGGATAGGGATGACAAGATGCATGGCTGGACTTCACGACAGCGCAACGCGGCGATTGCCAGTTTTTTAAGCTGGACGCTCGATGCTTTCGATTTCTTTCTGTTGGTCTTTTTACTGAGCGATATCGCCCACTCGTTTCACGTCGACCTTGAAGAGGTCACGCTTGCGATTCTGCTTACCCTGGCCGTGCGGCCGATAGGCGCGCTGATTTTCGGCAGGGCGGCGGAAAAGTATGGCCGCAAACCCATCCTGATGCTGAATATCGTCTTCTTCTCCGCCTTTGAGCTGCTCTCCGCCGCCGCGCCGTCATTGATGCTGTTTTTTCTGCTGCGGGTGCTGTATGGCGTGGCGATGGGCGGGATCTGGGGCGTGGCCTCTTCGCTGGCGATGGAGACGATCCCCGACCGCTCGCGTGGCCTGATGTCCGGCCTGTTCCAGGCGGGATATCCCTTCGGCTATTTGCTGGCGGCCGTCGCCTACGGCCTGCTGTTTGAACATCTCGGCTGGCGTGGGATGTTTGTGATTGGCGCCGCGCCGGTGCTGCTGCTGCCGTTTATCTATTTCTGCGTCGAGGAGTCCCCGGTTTGGCTGGCGGCCCGGCAAAGTAAAGCGAGCACGGCGCTGCTGCCGGTATTGCGTAGTCACTGGAAGCTGTGCCTGTACCTGGTGGTGCTGATGGCGGCCTTTAACTTTTTCTCCCACGGGACCCAGGATCTCTACCCGGTCTTTTTGAAAGTCCAGCACGGCTTCGAGCCTAAAACGGTCAGCATTATCGCCGTCTGCTACAACATTGCCTCGATTATTGGTGGCGTGTTCTTCGGTTCGCTGTCGGAAAAAATTGGCCGACGCAAAGCGATTATGATCGCCGCCCTGCTGGCGCTACCGGTCATCCCGCTGTGGGCTTTCGCCAGCGGCTCGCTGGCGCTGGGGGCGGGGGCATTCCTGATGCAGTTTATGGTGCAGGGGGCCTGGGGAGTGATCCCCACCTGGCTCAATGAACTGGTCCCGGCCAACACCCGGGCGGTGCTGCCTGGCTTCGTCTATCAGCTGGGTAATCTGCTGGCTTCGGTGAACGCCACGCTGCAGGCCTCCATTGCTCAACATCATGGGCATAACTATGGTCTGGCGATGGCCCTGGTGGCCGGGACGGTGGCGATTGTCATTACCGTCCTGACCTTCTTTGGTCGCGAGGGACGGGTGATTCAGCCCGCAGGAGCGGGGCATCGTCAGCCGCTCTCCACCAGCCGTTAACTTCTGCTACCGGGTGTCGTCAGGCGCCCGGTAGCGTACGTTAGCCGCGCAGACGAATTGCCGCCGCCTGGCGTTTCTCCAGCGAGCAGATCCCAATCCCCACCATGATAAACAGCGCGCTGAACAGATGCCAGGCATGCGGCTGGGTATGCAGGAAGAGGATGCTCAACACCCCGCCGGAGAGCGGGATGATATGGGTGTAAATTTCTCCCCGGGTGGCGCCAATCGCGGCGATACCTTTGTTCCAGAACAGATAGGCCAGCCACGACGGGAAAATCACCAGATACGCCAGGCCGCTGAGGAAAAACGGCTCGCGCCAGGCGGCCCAGTCCTGCGCCGGGTGGCGCATCAGCCAGAAGATGACGATTGGCAGCAGGATCAGGGCGCCGAGCAGCGAGCTGACGGCGACAAAGCCATTCGCCGGGATCCGGCGGTCCTTCAGACGTAATAGCGAGCAGTAGAGCGCCCAGCTCAGCGCCGACCCCATGGCCCACAGATCGCCGACGGAAAAGGTATGCAGCGAGGTGGCATGCAGTGGGTTCCCCTGGAATAACAGGATCATCACGCCAAGGGTGCTGAAAATGACCCCCAGCCAGTTGCGCGCCGATACCGGGTCACGAAAAATCAGCCGGTTAATCAGCAGCACCATGCTCGGCGTGGCGGACATATAGATGGCGGCATTGAGGGCGGAGGTGGTTTGCAGGCCAATATAGAGCGTAAGCGGGAAGCTGACCTGGCCACAGAGGGTTAACACCAGTACCGCCGGCGCGTTATCCCGTAGCAGGTGGCGGCTGGCGGCAATTTGCCGGTGGTAGAGCAGGCCCAGTAACAGCGCCGTCAACGCCCATCGCGCTTCTGTCATCAGGATCGGATCCACGCCCTGGACCAGCACGTGACCGACCACGTAATTTCCCCCCCAGAACAGGGCGGCCAGCGTCAGTAATAAATAGGGCATGCTGATTCCTTGCGTCGCTTATCACTGTACTAGATGGTAACTTTAATAATTTTATAATATCAATATTTTTATAGTGGTCTTTTTGTTATTTATTAAAAAACCATATTTTACAATGTTATATTCGTTATCCATAAATTTTCGTTGCCGCGTTGTTAACGGTACTATACCGTATAGTCGCCATGCATTTCACAGGGACAAATTCATGCGTAACACAGAAAATGGGGTCATTGGTAGTGACCAGACCGCGGTGATGGCCAAGCTGGCACTGGATGAGTTAATTGACCAGCTTCTGCACAGCAACGCGCTATCGCTGAAGCTGACGGCCAACCCGCTGGTCGCCGACAGAGCCTGGCATCTGACTGAGAATACCTGCATCCGCGCCTTCTCCGCTGACGATCCACAGGCCAAAAAGCGCGCTCATCATGCGCTGTTCATCCTCTATCAGTCCTGGCTTGCCGACCCGCTCTCGCCAGCGGCAGCCAATCAATTTCATCCGCTGCTCTCCGGGATCAGAAATTACATTGAGTCTGAGTGGCTGCGGGCGGAAAGCAAACGTTTCCATCGCCAGAGACCGGTGCTTAATGCCGGCAATATCGTCGACGAACTGCGCGCCTTATGCCAGCAGCACCCGGCGTCTCATCATCCGCTGTTCGATTTCCTTGCCAGCGAGGCCTCCGCGGCGCAAATCGACTATTTCTTCAAAAGCGACAGCGCGCTGAATCTGCTGTTCTTCGATCTTGTGGCGATGGGGTTGGTGGGTTCGCTGCCAGAAACCCGCGCGGAGATTGCGCAAAATCTGTGGGATGAGATAGGTCAGGGCAGCACTGAGATCACCCACGTCAATCTGTATAAGGATTTACTGAAGCGGCGGAATATCGCGTTGCCGGACAATCATTTTGCCCACCTGTACGACTGGCAGGGCCTGGCCGGGTATAACGCCTTTATGCTGGGCGGCGTAAACCGTCAGCATTATTACAAATCGCTGGGGGTCATGGCGATGACCGAGCTGCTCGACCCACCGCAGTATGAAAAACTGGTGGCGGGCTGTCGGCGGATTGGGCTTTCCGATCGCGATGTGCATTACTATGCCGAACATATCACCGTCGATATCGGTCATGCGGATGGCTGGCTGAACAATGTGATTGTGCCGATTGGCAAAAAACATCCGGCGGCGATGGAGGAGGTCTACTTTGGCGCCGCGCTGCGCCTGCAAACCTGCAACGATTACTATGATTGCCTGCTGGCGGCCCTGCAGTCGCTGGACGGCCGCGCATCATCTCACAAGGTACCGCCTTCTGAGTAAATAAGCGCTTTGGCCGCGCTCCAGGCGGTGATCCCCGGTGGGATCTCCCGGCATTCGGCGGACTCGGCCTGCTGGGCGGCGATGGCGCCATCGATGAGCATCACCATCATCATGGCCACCCGCTCGGCAGGTTCCGGTTTTAACACCTGCAGGAGGATATCGCGGAAGAACTGCCAGAGGAGCGACTTGAACCGGGAGCACTGCTCCCGGATCGCTGGCGATGACGCGCCATATTCAAACAGTGCGCGGGTAAACATGCAGCCGTGGAACGTGTCGCAGGTAAACCAGCGATGGTAGTAGTCGAACACGGCAAACAGCTTCTCCCGCGCGCTGGCTTTATCCGCCGTGATCTGCGCCAAATCCTGCATAAATTCGCTCTCTTTCTGCTTGAGGATAGCCAGAATGAGCGCCTCTTTATCGGTGTAATAGCGGTAGAAGGTCATTTTGGAGATGCCGGCATGTTCAGCAATCCGCTCGATGCTGGGCGACTGATATCCTTCGCGATTAAACAGCGCGCTGGCGTGGCGGAGAATGTCCGCTTGTTTTGGCTTCATGCGTTTTCCTGTCGAATGGTTCGCTGTCACGACTGCCGGTGACACGGCCGTCCTGCGACAGCGGTGCATTATGCCGGATCTTGCCGCCAGACGGGCAAAAAGTAAATCAGCCGCGGTTTATGCGGCGTCGGTGTTTTTGAATAAGGTTACAAGGATGAAGAAGAACATTGCCTTTTTTGACTTCGATGGCACGATAACCCACGAAGATACTTTTACCCCTTTCATTTATCAGTCCCTCGATGCGAAAGCCGTTCGTCGGGGCAAGCTGCGTCTGTTACCGCATATTCTCGCCTGGAAAATGGGTTGGCTCTCAGCCTCTGCTATCCGGCAAAAAGTCTTTCATTATGCTTTTGCTGGAAAATCGCAGCCTGAGATCCTGCAACGTGGCAACGATCATAGCCAGGTGTTTATTCCCCGCACGCTGCGGGAGAACGCGATGCAGCGTATAGCCTGGCATCAGGCGCGAGGAGACACCGTGGTGGTGGTCTCAGCCTCGCTGGATGTCTATCTTCGTCCGTGGTGCCAGCAGCACCATCTCGAACTGCTGTGCAGCGAAGTTGAATTTCAAAACGGGGCAGCGACCGGAAAGTATCAGGGCGGAGACTGCAGCGGCCTGGCGAAAAAGGCGCGCATCCTGGCGAGCTACCCCCTGGCCGATTACGAGGAGATCTTCGCCTACGGCGATACGCCGGAAGATTTCGCCATGCTGGCGCTGGCCACCACTAAAATCTATCGCTGGGATGAGGCTCCACCATGAGCCTGGCAGCGTCAGGCTGCGCAGGTTAAGATGGCCCCGCCATTGCCCGTCTCATTAAGAAGAAGAGAAGAGATGATATTACCCCTGACCACGCCCCGGCTGCTGCTGCGCCGGTTCAGAACGGAAGATCTGCCGTCTTTCAGCCATTATCGCAACCTGCCGGAGGTGGCCCGCTTCCAGAGCTGGACCCACTATGGCATGACAGAGGCGACAGCCTTCTATGAACAACAGCGTTCGCTGGCCTTTGCTGAAGAGGAGAGCTGGTTCCAGCTTGCCGTAGAGATCCAGGCCAACGGTGCGCTGGCGGGGGATGTGGGGATCCACTTTTTCGATCAGGGCAGACAGGCCGAGCTGGGGATGACCTTTTCCCCGGCGTATCAACATCAGGGGTATGCCCGGGAAGCCATTCATGCGGTGATGGCCTTACTCTTTGAACAGTTAGCCCATCACCGGCTGATGGCGGTGGTTGATACCCGCAATTCCGGCGCGATCAAACTCTTGGAAGGGCTGGGCTTTCGTCGCGAGGCGCATTACCGGCAGAATATCTTTTTTAAAAGCGAGTGGGGCGATGAGTATCTGTACGCGCTGCTGCGCAGCGAATATCAGTGAAGTGACGGGCGAGCCGTCACTTCTGTCTATGCTCTACAACACCCAATTCGACTGTCTCAAGGGATATGAGCATATAGGAGGTAAAGTCGACTTGTTCTCCATCGATAAGATTGATCATCGACCCTGAACCACAGAATGCAGCTTCGTCACGTATAAGGCAGAATGACAATTTTTTCTTCACTCCCTTCTTTTTTTCTTGTAAGGAAATGTTGTTATCAATGACTGCATATCCATGGGCATTAATTGTCTGAATATTATACAGATGTACAGGCTGCAACTCGCTAAGGTTAACAATGCCATAGACATCCTTAGAGCGCTGGATACTTTCTTTACTCAAAGTGTATTTTTTCTTTTTCCATATTCCTGTTTTTTCATCAAAGAAGACTTTTTCAGGAAGCAACCTGTTTGGGCCGTATCCATCATGGATGACATCGACAGAAAACCAACAAAACCAAGTGTAAAACGGTGGATTCTTTATTTTTAATGATGTGTATTCACTCGGATAATAGTTTTTAAATGAAACTTTATCACATGTGTTATTCCCGCTACCATTAGATATGGCGTTATTATAATTAACAAACCTGTTTTTATTGAAGTCAGAGGGTACATGTATTGCCGGTGTGATGGAGCTTACGGCTTTTTGTGATAAAAATATCAATATTAGTAAAATTATAACTCCCCTCATCATCCTCTCCTCAACTGTTCTGATTCGGGTTCTTCATTAACCAACAAATTATTGCTGTCCGGGAATTTTTGCTCAGTAAGTACGGCTATCGCACTACCGTATGCGCAGCAGCGTTCATTAAAACCATTTAATCCTTGATATTGTTCATTATCAATTTGTGCGGGTAAATTAACGGCAGCACTGGCTTGCCAGAAGGCCTGACTACGATAGTAAATTTTTACCCCGTTTCTTCTGGTATTGACGCTACATCGCTCGAGTATATGTTCGTTATCAGCGTAATATGCCATATTTCTTGACGCCCAGTAAAATCCTGCACTGCTAGTCGCCTCATGGTTATCGCTGCTGACATTATTCCTCCAGCTAATAATGTTCTCAGGAATGTTGTTTTCTGTATCAGATAGGTGATTGTCGGTGTAGCGAATGCCCCGGTGTGAATAAAGACGATTATATTCATTTATCAGAGTATCTTTGATGTTTACAGGATATACTCGTCCTCTGAAGCTAAAATATTCGAAATAATTTAGTGGGCTGGTTAGCTGTAACAGGCCTCGGCCATACCACGGGTAGTACCAAATATTATAGCGACGAACGACCTGATGCGTGCGTGGATCCCTTTCCGTATAGCGATAACCTTCCTCCATTGTTCCCAGCCACCCCGTCTCCTGAATCCCGTTTCCCAGAAAGCAAGCGAGTCGGAGTGGGGTGGTTATCAGGTGTTTCTGCATTGCTCTGTTAATGTGCGTGCGGATATTATCCGCAAGGCTTCCGACGCCATCCCGGTAGATGATGGCTTCCCATCGATAATCATTCTGTCCAGCCATTCTTAACAGATTGCGCGGAACAATTTGCTTCAATTCTGATTTGCTAAGCCAGCAGCACCTGCGAAAATGGGTAATGAAGGCCACTGGATGAAAATGCCATAGTCGATCTGCGCCAAGCGTGCCCGTATCAAAGCACAGTGCTGAAACATGACTTTTCAACCGCTCATAGTCATCATCAGACATAGCCTGAGTATCGTCGTTTTTGTTTTTTAGCCAGGAATAACGCTCATCAAAAGTGTCGGCGTTCCATTCGAGTGGAAAATGACAAACCAGACGGCTGCTCAGATCGCTAAGGTTCCCACTCTCCTGTAATCCCGTGATAAAGTCGGAATTACACTGGCTGTTATTGTCCATGTCATCGTCCACCATTCGCCAGCCCTTCCAGTGCGGGAAGTCGGCATCACTGAATTTTTTGATGTCAGAAGAGGCCAGATTTACAAACCCTGAGCCTCCGGGGAAATTGACAGTACGCCACAACGGGGCGATGGCAGGGATGAGAGTTTCATATTCAGTACTAATGATCCGACCAAAGCGGAGTAGTTCAAAGCCCGCAGAAGGATTCTGCGGGTACAGACGTTTGGCTGTCCAGTATAGATTGTATTCATATTTCAGACCTAATCTTCTTATGTCGTCAATTTGGTTAGCATCTATGTTTACTAGAGGCTCTCCCACCGTATCGAAGTGTGCCCCGATGGTGGTATTCTGCCTGCGAGTAATCATCGAACAGTCACCTTTTTCGAAGGTCATACTGACAAACAGTGGTTCGGCACTGGTATGAACGAGATTTAGGCGGTCGGTATCTGCTGAGGCTGCGTCAGCTACAGATTCGTAAAACCGAGTCCCAGCAGGCAGATAAAAATGAATATCACCATAAACCGTATCGGTTCTGCCATCGCGGGTGACATCCAGTTCGGGTAGCATGCGTCCGGTTAGTTTCAACATGTTTTCATTGTCACAGAAAATCTGAAAGTGAAAGGCATTATTTTCATCCACCATCCCATTCTGTCCTATGCGATCCTTGCGCCAGACTCTGCCTTCCTCCCTTATTGCGGGATTCAGTCGGTCTCTGAGGTGCATATACAGGGAGTAATACAAGACGCTACAACTTTCCCCGATCTCGGTTTTATGCTTTAACAGAACATACCCATCATCAGTTCTGCCATTAATATTCAGCGGAAATGCATCCCGTCTTTCTGTGTTTGATGGCGCCCTGAAAGAGACAACTTCTCCATCTGCAATCGCGCGTACAAATTCGATGCGATTATAACCTTCATCAGGATTGTCGGTGTGGAGAACATGTACACCGCCATGCCATGACGCGGATCTGTTTACAGGAAAACCCCGGTTTAAATCAGTGGGCATCATTCTTTCCACCCATGATGCATCACATTCTCCTTCATTCCGGGGACGTATAAATGGCGGGCTTATTATCATGCTGACTCCCTGTCTGCTTTGTTGAGGCTATAAAAGTACAGAATAGCGCAATTTTATTTAATTAAGTACTGTGCGTTGTTAAATAAAAAATTCACTTGAATGAATTTATTAGCTGACGTTATCAACTCTATGATTTTCATTACCTGAGAACGGAAATAATATTACCGGCAGAATATCTTTTTTAAAGGCGAGTGGGGCGATGAGTATCTGTACGCGCTGCTGCGCAGCGAATATCAGTGAAGTGACGGGCGAGCCGTCACTTCTGTCAGCGCTGCAGTTAGCTATGCTGGCGGATAAAGCGCGCGCGCCACGGTTTTAGCACCCACAGCGCGAGGGCGGCGGTGACAAAATCAAGGCCAATCGCGCAGCTGAAGACGACATGCCAGCCGTGGGTGTACTGATAGAGCAGTGCCGCCAGCGGGCCGCCGAAGATTGACCCGATGCCCTGAGAAATATACAACCAGCCATAGTTGGTGGCGGCATGCTCGCTGCCGAACGTATCGGTGAGTGTCGACGGGAAGAGGGAGAAGATCTCCCCCCAGCCAAAGAACACCACCCCGGAGAGCAGGACAAACAGCAGCGGATCTTCCCGGCACGCCAGCCAGAGCATCATCGCCACGCCTTCCAGCGCAAAGGCGATAAACATGGTTTGCTCGCGGCCGAAGCGGTCGGAAATAAAACCAAACAGCGGCCGGGTTAAGCCGTTGGTGAAGCGGTCTATCGTTAACGCCAGCGGCAGCGCCGCCATGCCAAACACCACCGCCTGGCTAATGCCGAAATCCTCGGCGAACACCGCCATCTGCGAAGTGACCATCAGCCCGGAAGTCGACATCATCGCCATCATGGCGAACATCAGCCAGAACAGCGGCTGGCGCAGCATTTCCCGGGAAGTAAACGATCTGCTGCTCTGCGCCACCGTCTGACTGACGGGCTGGGAGACAGCGGGCGGCGGCAGCTTCAGCCCCTGACTGGCGAGGAAGCCGACGAGGGCGAAAAGGATCCCGAAAGTCGTCATCGTGTGTTCGAGGCCGTTAGTGGTCAGCGACAGGGAGATGGGGAAGGTGGTTATGATGGCCCCCATCCCGTAGCCCGCCGCCACCGCGCCGGCGGCAAACCCCCGCTGCTGTGGGAACCATTTGACCATCAGGCCGACAACGCCGATGTAGACGATCCCGGTCCCGAGCCCGCCCATGCAGCCATAAACCAGCCAGAACGTTGCCAGGCCGTTCACCTGCGCGGAAAGCACCCAGCTCATTCCCGCCATCACCGTGCCAATAGCGATCAGCCGCCGTGGACCAAATTTTTCCACTAACCGCCCCTGAAACGGGGAAAAGAAGGTCTGCAGGATGATCAGCAGGGAGAAGGTGACCTGCAATTCTGGCAGACCCACGCCAAGCTTGGCGGCCAGGGGTTTTGTCAACAGCGTCCAGACATATTGCGGACTGGAAATGGCGGCCATACAGATCAAGCCCAGCACCAGCTGGCGCCATTTGCCATATTTCGGGGTAACCAACGGTTCACTGAGTGTCGTCATGTTGTTCTCCGTTTTCAGTTAGCAGGTTTCCGTGAAACGCATCCACCCTGGATGCCTCACGGAAAGGGGAAGGTGGCGACCGCAGAGTGACGACGTGTTGTGGCCATACGGCATACGATCTTGTCCACATCGCGGTATACAAGCGCAGAGCATTAAACGTGCCACATCAAATAATCATTTATATTCAGCAAGTTAATGTGATGAGGTGGTAACTGACGGGATGCAACGTGGTGAATGGGCGGCACTGAGGCGGTGCAAATGGGTCATCGCGGTGCGTGGGAAACGTTCGTGGCAAATCCGCAGAATGTCGGCGCATGCGCTCTGCGTTTTCCTGCACCAAAGCCATGCAATGCCCCAACATCACTCCCCATTTTTGGGAATCGATGCGTCCGCTGGCGGCGAAACGCGGCTGTGAGCGGCCTCTGGCTCCTGGCATGGTGCTTGCAAGAACATCGGCAGAAAGCAGCGCAACAGACAATTCAGATCACACAATAGCTGGCTAGGGTTCCGGTTCACCGCGGTGAACGTCTGGTCCGAGAGCTGGCGACCTCGGCGAGGTTACACGGCGGGATAAAAGCCCGGGAGACAGCAGCACCGTTGGGTGTCGCGCTGCTCCGTTTCTCGTGCTAACCAGAGGTCCACCATGAAAACATCGCCGCTCCTCCGCTCACTTGTCCTGTCGCTGACGCTGCTGACCAGCGTCCCGTCGTTTGCCGCCGTCAAAAAAGAGTTCAACGTCTGCTGGACCATCTACGCCGGCTGGATGCCCTGGGGAACCATCAGTAACGAAAAGATCATTGATAAATGGGCCAGCAAATACGGCATCAAGATCAATATCGTCCAGCTCAACGATTACATCGAATCCATCAACCAGTACACCGCCGGGCAGTTTGACGGCTGCACGATGACCAACATGGACGCGTTGACGATCCCGGCGGCGGGCGGTGTCGACAGCACGGCGCTGATCACCGGCAGCTACTCCGACGGTAACGACGGGGTGGTCCTGAAGGGGACGGATAAAAAGCTCAGCGACCTGAAAGGGATGTCGGTGTATCTCCCGGAGCTGTCGGTATCCCACTATCTGCTGGTGCGCGGCCTGGAAAAAGCCGGGCTGCAGGAAAAAGACGTCAAGGTGGTGAATACCTCCGATGCCGATATCGTCTCGGCCTTCGGCACCAGCGGCGTGCGGGCGGCGGTGGCCTGGAATCCACAGCTGTCAGTTATCAAAAAGACCCCGCAAACCAGCGAAGTGTTTAGCTCCTCGCAGGTGCCCGGCGAGCTTATCGACATGATGGTGGTGAATACCCAGACCCTGAAAGATAACCCCGCGCTGGGCAAAGCCCTGACCGGCGCCTGGTTTGAAATGATGGCCAAAATGAAGGCCGGGGATACCCAGGCGTTGAGCGCCATGGCCGCCGACTCCGGCACCGATCTTGCCGGCTACCAGGCACAGCTGAAAACAACCCATCTGTTCTGGACACCGGCCGACACCCTGGCGTTTATCTCCTCGCCGGAACTGGCGAAAACGATGCAGCGAGTGGCGCAGTTCTCGTTCGATAAAGGCCTGCTGGGTGAAGGGGCGCAGAGCGCGGACTTTATCGGCATGACCTTCCCGGGAAATGTCACTCTCGGCGATGCCGCCAACCGCAAACTGCGCTTTGACGACAGCTACCTGAAGCTGGCCGCCGCGGGCCAACTGTAATGATTACTGCCGGGAGACCACGCCATGCGCCACATTAACCGTTATCCCCAAAAGGGGATGCGCCTGACGCTGATGCTGCTGCCTTTTGTCG
This sequence comes from Klebsiella sp. D-Nf1, assembly GCF_002810515.1. Lineage (NCBI taxonomy): Bacteria > Pseudomonadati > Pseudomonadota > Gammaproteobacteria > Enterobacterales > Enterobacteriaceae > Klebsiella > Klebsiella sp. D-Nf1. Next base: position 1,109,125 of record NZ_PIOK01000001.1, on the reverse strand, counting down.
TGCTGATCGCCGCCTGGTTTATTGGATCGGCGGTGCGGCTGGAAGCCAATCCGCAGGACAAGTTGCTGCCAGGCCTGTCGCAGATGGTGGCAGCCATTGACCGGATGGCGTTCACCCCGGACAAACGCAGCGGTGAGTATCTGCTGTGGGCCGATACGCTGATCAGCCTGAGCCGTCTGTTGACGGGCCTGGCCGTCTCGTCGCTGATCGGCCTCGGTATCGGCATCGCCGCCGGCGTCTTCCCGATGTACCGTGCGGCGCTGTCGCCACTGCTGACGGTGGTGTCAATGATCCCACCGCTGGCGATCCTGCCGGTGCTGTTTATCGTCTTCGGCCTGGATGAGCTGTCGAAAGTGATGCTGATCGTCATCGGCATTACGCCAATGCTGGCGCGCGACCTGGAGCAGCGGGCGAAGGAGATCCCGGCGGAGCTGTTTATTAAGGCGCAGACCCTCGGCGCTAATAGCTGGACCCTGGTGCTGCGGGTGGTGCTTCCCCAGCTGCTGTCGCGGCTGATCACCTCTCTGCGCCTGCTGCTGGGCTCAGCATGGCTGTTCTTGATCTCCGCCGAGGCCATCTCCGCTACCGCCGGGCTGGGGTACCGCATTTTCCTGGTGCGGCGCTATATGGCGATGGACGTGATTATTCCCTATGTCATCTGGATCACGTTGCTGGCATGGCTGATGGATCTGGCGCTGCGCCAGCTGCACAAAGCCTGTTTCCCGTGGGCGGAAGGAGGCCGGGGATGAGTTTTATCGACATCAAAAACATCTGGCAGGAGTACGGCGACCACGTGGTGCTGGAGCGCATCAATCTGCAGGTGAAAGAGGGCGAGTTTTGCTCGATGGTCGGCGCGTCCGGTTGTGGTAAATCGACCTTTTTACGCCTGCTGCTCGGTCAGGAAAAACCGACCCGTGGCGACATCCTGCTCGATGGCCAGCCGCTGGCGGCAGAGCCGGATCGCAGCCGCGGCGTGGTCTTCCAGCGCTATTCGGTGTTTCCGCATCTCAACGTGCTGGATAACGTCGCCATCGGCCTGGAGCTGCCGGCGTCCCCGCTGCTGGGGCGCCTGTTTGGCGGCAGAAAACGCGAGGCCCGGCAACAGGCCCAGTACATGCTGGAGAAAGTGGGGCTGGGGCACGCTCTGGATAAATACCCGTCGCAGTTGTCCGGGGGGATGCAACAGCGGCTGGCCATTGCCCAGGCGTTCGTGATGCAGCCTCGGGTGCTGCTGCTCGATGAGCCCTTCGGCGCGCTGGATCCCGGCATACGTAAGGATATGCACGCGCTGCTGCTCCAGCTGTGGAGCGAAACGCGCATGACGGTGTTTATGGTCACCCACGATCTGGCCGAAGGCTTCAACCTGGGCACCCGGCTGCTGGTGTTCGACAAAGTGCGCATCGATCCGCAGGCGCCTAACGCCTGGGGAGCGCGCATTACCTACGATATCCCGCTCAATGAGGCGCGGATGGCGCAGCTGGCCACCGGTAGCGACACCAACGTTTACGCATTAAGGAGATAAATTGATGACCGTACTTTTTCACGCCACTCCCAGCCTGCGCGAAGAGCGGCTTCCCGGCGGGGCGCACACCTCGCTGATTTTGCGCAAAGGGCAGATCCTGCGCCTGACCGATATCGACGGCGGGGCGAACGTCAGCATGATGATGCTCAACCCTCATGAGAAAAGTGAGCGCCTGAACCTGCCGGATACTCTCAAGGGCCAGCATACCGCGCGCCTGACCGCCGGACACTGTTTCTACTCCGATATGGGCCGGGTGCTGGCCGGGATCGTCGCCGACAGCTGCGGCTGGCACGATCCGTTCGGCGGGGTCCTCAACGCCGAAGAGACACACGACAAATATGGCGCTGGCCGCTACCAGGAACTACGTAATGGCTTCTACCGCAACGGCGTCGATAACCTGCTGGTGGAGATGGGCAAATGGGATCTCGGTCTGGAAGACCTGCTGATGGTGGTCAACTTCTTCAGCAAAGTCACCGTCGATGAAGAGGGCCGTTTCCAGTTTGTTGCCGGCAACAGTCGCGCCGGGGATTACGTTGAGCTGTTTGCCCCGATGGACGTCCTGCTGGTGCTCACCGCGCTGCCACATCCCCAGGATCCGGCCACAGAATATGCGCCCCGTCCGGTGCAGCTGAGCTGGTATCAGGCCGACGATGAGGACGCGGCCACCGAGGCGCTCCTGACCCGCGATGAGAATCAGCGTGCGTTCCGCAATACCCAATTTTTTGCCCTGTAAGGAGGCGTTCATGACCGTTATCACCAGTAACCGACGCCCGGAAGAGGCCGTCTATCGCCATGTGATCCCGGCCGGGGAACCCTGGCTGTTTGAGGTTAAAAAAGGGCAGACCCTGCGCCTGCTCGATCTCGAAGGCAATCAGGCGATTGATACCCTGTTTTACAACGCCGACAACCCGCGCGAGCGCTACGATGCGCAGCGCACGCTGCGTCGCCAGGGGAACGCCTACCTGACCGCCGGCAGCGTGCTCTATTCCAACCTCGGCCATCCGCTGATGACCATCGTGGCCGATACCTGCGGGCGGCACGATACCCTCGGCGGCGCTTGCGCCCAAGAGAGCAACACCGTGCGCTACGCCCTCGACAAGCGCTATATGCACAGCTGCCGGGACAATTTTCTCTGCGCCTGTCTGCACGATGGCCGCCTGCATAAGCGCGATATCGGCGCCAACATTAACTTCTTTATGAACGTGCCGGTGACGCCGGAGGGCGGTCTGACCTTTGCGGATGGCATCTCGGCGGCGGGAAAATACGTTGAACTGCGCGCGGAGTGTAACGCCATGGTGCTGATCTCTAACTGTCCGCAGCTCAACAATCCCTGCAACGGCTGGAACCCGACCCCCGCCGAGGTGCTGGTATGGAACTGACCCGCTGGCAGCGCTGGCGTTTGCTGGCCTTTCGGCTGTTCGCCGTTCGCGCCGACCGCCTGAATCACACGCCGACGCGCCACGTTTAAGCGCCGGTTCCCCCGGGGACGACCTCAGGGAAAGACGAATTGTTGCGGGACGACCCGCTACGCTGTGAGTTCCGCTTATGTTTGATACCTTACTGATTGCCAACCGCGGGGCGATAGCCTGCCGCATTTTACGTACCCTGCGCGCCATGCAGGTGAAGGGGGTTGCCGTTTATGCCGAAGCCGACCTGAGCAGTCTGCACGTCCGCGAAGCGGATGAAGCGCTCAGCCTTGGCGAGGGCCCGGCAGCGCAAACTTATCTGGTGGTAGAGAAGATCATTGCCGCCGCGCTGCAGAGCGGCGCCCGCGCTATCCATCCCGGCTACGGCTTTCTGTCGGAAAACGCCGCCTTCGCCGAAGCCTGTGAGGCGGCGGGACTGGCGTTTGTTGGCCCAACCCCGCAACAGCTGCGTACCTTTGGCCTGAAACATACCGCTCGCGCGCTGGCGAAAGCGGAGGGCGTGCCGCTGCTGGAGGGCAGTGAACTGCTGGCCGACAGCGAGGAAGCCTGCCGGGCGGCCGAGGCGGTGGGCTACCCGGTGATGCTCAAGAGTACGGCGGGCGGCGGGGGAATTGGCATGCGCGTCTGCCGCGACGCCCGCGAACTGAGCGAGGCGTTTGCCACGGTGCAGCGGCTGGGGCAAAACAACTTCAGCGATGCCGGGGTGTTTCTCGAAAAATATATCGAACGCGCCCGTCACCTGGAGGTGCAGATCTTCGGCGACGGTGAGGGGGAGGTTATCGCCCTCGGCGTGCGCGACTGCTCGCTGCAGCGGCGTAACCAGAAAGTGATTGAAGAGACCCCGGCGCCGAATCTGCCGGAAGGGATGGCGCAGGCGCTGTGTAGCGCGGCCATTGCCCTCGGGAAAGCGGTGAACTACCGTAGCGCCGGGACGGTGGAGTTTGTCTACGACAGTGCGGCGCAGCGCTTCTATTTCCTTGAGGTCAATACCCGCCTGCAGGTGGAGCACGGCGTTACGGAGCAGGTGTGGGGCGTGGACCTGGTGCGCTGGATGATCGCCCTGGCCGCAGGGGATTTACCGCCGCTGAGCGAGCTGGCCGCCGGGCTACAGCCCCGGGGCCATGCTATTCAGGCGCGAATTTACGCCGAAGATCCTGGCCGCCAGTTTCAGCCTTCGCCTGGACTGTTAACCGACGTCTGGTTTCCGCCAGCGGACGGCGCCACCCTGCGCATCGACCGCTGGGTGGAAGCCGGCTGTGAAGTGCCGCCGTTTTTCGACCCCTTGCTGGCGAAAGCTATCGTCTGGCGCCCCAACCGCGATGAGGCAATTGCCGGCCTGGCGCAGGCCCTGGCGGAGACCCGCCTGTATGGCGTTGAAACCAACCGCTTATACCTGCAGCAGATCCTCGGCTTTGCGCCGTTTACCGCCGGAGAACCCTGGACCCGCTGCCTGGAGCAGTTGCGCTACCGGGCCGATACCGTGGAGGTTCTGAGCGCCGGCACCCAGACCAGCGTCCAGGACTATCCGGGACGTCTGGGGTACTGGGCGGTGGGTGTACCGCCCTCGGGCCCGATGGATGACCGGGCGCTGCGCCTGGGCAACCGTCTGCTGGGCAATGCCGAAGGCGACGCCGCGCTGGAGATCACCCTTAACGGACCCACCCTGAAATTTAATACCGCCGTACAGGCGGCGGTCTGCGGCGCGCCGCTGGCCGTCACGCTCGATGGCGCCGGGCAGGACATGAACTGCGTATTCACTATTCCGGCGGGGGCGACCCTCAGGCTGGGGGCAATAAACGGACCAGGCGTCAGAAGCTATCTCTGCCTGCGCGGCGGTATTCAGGTGCCGGAGTACCTGGGCAGTAAAAGCACCTTTACCCTCGGTCAGTTTGGCGGCCACGGCGGACGGGCGCTACGCGCTGGCGACGTACTGCATCTTGCGCCTTTGGCTGAGACAGGGGAAGGCGCGGCGCTTCCCGCAGGGCTGCGCACCGCGCTGACGGACGTCCGTACGCTGCGGGTGATTTATGGTCCCCACGGCGCACCGGAGTTCTTTGCCCCGGCGTATATGGCGACCTTTTTTGCCACCGACTGGGAAGTGCATTTTAACTCCAGCCGCACCGGCGTGCGCCTGATCGGGCCTAAGCCGGTCTGGACCCGTGACAGCGGCGGCGAAGCCGGGCTGCATCCGTCGAATATTCATGACAACCCCTATGCCGTGGGGGCCGTGGATTTTACCGGCGATATGCCGGTGATCCTCGGGCCGGACGGCCCAAGCCTCGGAGGCTTCGTCTGCCCGGTCACGGTTATCGAAGCCGATCTCTGGCAACTGGGCCAGCTTAAGGCGGGGGATAAAGTGCGCTTTGTGGCGGTGGACGTCCCCACCGCCCGGCGGCTGGCGGCAGGTCGTCGCGCGGAGCTGGCGACCCTGCAGGCGCAGGACGTTGCCTGGCAGCCTGTGCCGCTCACCTCGCCGGTGGTGATGACCTGCGGTGACGCCGACAAACGTCTGGTGGCGCGCCTCTCCGGCGATACCCATCTGCTGCTGGAGGCCGGTGAGGCGGAGCTGGATCTGGTGCTGCGTTTTCGCATCCATGCCCTGATGCAGGCCCTTGAAGGGCAAGCCCGGGAAGGGATCATCGATATCACGCCGGGGATCCGCTCGCTGCAGCTGCATTTCCAACCGGAAACGCTGGCGCTGGAGACCCTGCTGGCGTGGGTCAGCGGGGAGTGGACCACGGTCTGCATCAGCGACGATCTGCAGGTTCCAACGCGGGTCGTGCATCTCCCGCTTTCCTGGGACGATCCGGCCTGCCGCAAGGCGATCGACAAATATATGACCACCGTCCGCCCGGACGCCCCGTGGTGCCCAAGCAACCTCGAGTTTATTCGCCGGATAAACGATCTGCCGGATGAGCAGGCCGTATGGAACACGGTGTTTGACGCCAGCTATCTGGTGATGGGCCTCGGCGATGTCTATCTCGGCGCGCCGGTGGCCACGCCTCTTGATCCGCGCCATCGGCTGGTCACCACCAAGTACAACCCGGCGCGAACCTGGACGGCGGAAAACTCGGTGGGCATCGGCGGGGCGTATCTGTGCGTCTACGGCATGGAAGGCCCGGGCGGCTATCAGTTTGTCGGCCGCACTCTGCAGATGTGGAATCGCTATCACGAGGTGGCCGATTTTGCCGGCAAGCCTTGGCTGCTGCGCTTTTTCGACCAGCTGCGTTTCTATCCGGTTTCGGCGGAAGAACTGCTGGAGATTCGCCGCGATTTCCCGCTCGGTCGCTATCCGCTGCGCATCGAACACAGCACGCTGCGGCTGGCGGAATACCAGCAGTTTCTCGCTCGCGAGGCGCAGAGCATTGACGCATTTCGCGACCATCAGCAGCGGGCGTTTAACGCCGAACGCGATCGCTGGATCGCCAGCGGCCAGGCCCATTTCGACAGTCAGGAGAGCGCGGCAGAAGAAGCGGGCGATGCGCCGCTGCAGCCGGGCGAGCAGGGGGTGGAAAGCCCGGTATCCGGTAATTTGTGGCAGGTACAGACCGAGGCCGGTCGTCTGGTGCGCGCCGGTGATGTGCTGGTGGTGCTTGAGTCGATGAAAATGGAGATCCCGCTGCTGGCGCCGTGCGATGGCAGGGTTCAGCAGGTCAATGTGCAGCCAGGCAGCGCGGTGCGTGCCGGGCAACGGGTGGCAGTGATTATTGAGGAGAAGGCATGATGCAGCAGACGTTTGATTTACGCCTGGCGACCCTGGCGGCGAACTATCGTAACGGCAACACCACCCCGCGGGCGCTGTTGGCGGCGATCCGCCAGCGGGCGGAAGCGCTGAATCCCGAATTTAATCTGTTTATCCATCTCCTGAGCGAAGCGGAGCAGGCGCCGTTTCTCACGGCGCTGGAAGGCCATTCGCCAGAGACGCTCCCGCTGTATGGCGTGCCGTTCGCGATCAAAGATAATATTGACCTTGCGGAGATCCTCACGACCGCTGCCTGCCCGGCGTTTGCATACCGACCGACGCAAAGCGCGACCATTGTCGCGCAGCTGATTGCGCTGGGAGCGGTGCCGGTGGGCAAAACCAATCTCGATCAGTTTGCCACCGGCCTGAACGGAACCCGTTCGCCGTACGGACGTTGCCGCAACGCGTATCACCCGGATTACCCCTCCGGTGGCTCCAGCGCCGGCTCCGCGCTGGCGGTAGCCCTGGGTGTCGCCAGCTTCGCGCTGGGGACCGACACCGCTGGCAGCGGTCGCGTTCCGGCCGGGCTGAATAACCTGGTGGGGCTGAAAGCGACGAAAGGGTTGATCTCCACCGCCGGGGTCGTCCCTGCCTGTCGCACGCTGGACTGTGTGACCTTTTTCAGCGCTACCGCCGACGAGGCCAGCCAGCTGTTGGCGCTGGTTGCCCGGACCGATCCGCAGGATAGTTACAGCCGCCGCAATCCTCAGTGGAACAGCCGGCAGGCCTTTGGCAGGCCGTCCGCCGGGTTTCGCTTTGGCGTCCCGCAGGCGCTGAACTTCCTCGGTTGCCGCGCCAGCGAAGCGCTGTTCGCCCAGGCCGTGCAGCGGCTGACGGCGCTCGGCGGCGTGCCGGTAGCGATCGATTTCGCGCCACTTCTGGCCGCCGCCCGCCTGCTGTATGACGGACCGTGGGTTGCTGAACGCTATGCGGTGGCAGGGCCGCTGATTGAACAGCAGCCGGATGCCGTCCTGCCGGTGATTCGCGACGTGCTGGCGAAAGCGCCTGATATCGACGCGACGGCGACCTTTAAGGCGATGTATCAGCTGCAGGGTTATAAAGCGCAGTGCGATGCCATCCTTGATACGCTGGACTGCGTGCTGACGCCAACCTTTCCGCGCCCGGTGACGCTCGACGAGCTGGCGGCGGAGCCCATCGCCCGCAACGCCGATCTGGGCTACTACACCAACTTTATGAACCTGCTGGACTATGCGGCGGTGAGTGTGCCGTGCGGGTTTATGCCTGACGGATTGCCCTCCGGCGTCACGCTGTTTGGCCGGGCCTTTACCGATCAGTATTTGCTGAGCCTGGCCGACGCCTTCCAGCGCGCGGAGCGGCTGCCTCTGGCTGGCGGCGCGCGGCTGGAGAGCCCGCCGCCTGCGCACCCCGCGGGCCATGATCGGATGGCCCTGGCGGTATGCGGGGCGCATCTGGCCGGTCTGCCGTTAAACGGTCAATTGCTGACGCGGGGCGGCCGGTTGCTGCAGGCGACCCACAGCGCGCCACGCTATCGTTTGTACGCCCTCGCGGATGGCAAGCGCCCGGCGATGGTGCGTGACGAGCGCGACGGGGCCGCGATAGCGGTGGAAGTGTGGGAGATACCCAGCGCCGAGGTGGGGTCACTGCTGGCCGCTATTCCCGCGCCGCTGGGGCTGGGACAGGTTGAGCTGGCCGATGGCCGCTGGGTGACGGGTTTTATCTGCGAAGCCGCCGGGCTGGGAGATGCCACGGAGATCACCGCCTGGGGCGGCTGGCGTCAGTGGCTGGCCAGGTAAACGGAAAATCCTCTGCGGTATCGCCGCAGAGGGAACCCTTGCTTACAGCGGGCTGTTCTCATCGAGCTGGGTGACGCTCCAGACGCGGGCGTGCGTGTCATCGATGCGATAGTAGCTTTTTACGCTCGCCGTGCCGCCGATGGCGTAGCCCACCAGAGCGACAATGTTGAGCTGATGCCCTTGCTTATCGGTAAACGCATAATACTCATCCAGCACATAACCGCTGGCGCTGGCCGCTGATTCCAGACGATCGTCCCTGGCTTTCAGGTCCGGGGTATAGTCGGCGATGGTTTTCCCTACAAAGTTTTTGGCAACGTCCTGCTTTTCGTCATCGCTGACGATAAACGCCGCGCTGGCAGGAAAGTGCTGAACCACGTCAGCCAGGGTTGGTTTCGGCGCGGCAGTGGGGAATAACGTGTGATCGATGGTGTAGGCCTGTAGCCAGCAGGAGAATAACGCCGCTTCCGCCGCGCGGCCATCCGGGTCGGAAAGCCCGGGCAGCGCATCGACGGTCTCTCCCGCTTTACGCAGCGCAATGAAATCGGCACAGGAAGAGACCCGTGCCTGATTCTGGTCGCTCAGCACCAGCGTCAGGGGAGACTGGTTAATCTCAAGCTCGCCCGCCGCCAGCACCGGCGTGCTCAACAATAACGTCACCGCCATACCGATAAAATATTTCATCACATAGCCTCCATGAATATCGTCGTATCCTGATCCGAGGTGACAGGGAAAGCAAGCGATGGATGACGTTTTTTCCGCACGTCCGGGCGATGGCTCCCGGACGCCAGGCGACGGCCGGGGAAGGTTACTGATGGTGTGGGGCGGGATAAAACGCTTCCGCTGTCCATTGCGCTGATGGCTGGCGGTATTGCTGCCAGAACAGATCGGCAATCTCCCGGGCTTCGGCGGAGCCCGGCGTGACGTAGGCCCCCACCGTCACGATGGAAAGATGAATATTTTGCGCTTTCAATACCGGGAAAAGGCCATGCGTCAGATTAAGCAGCCCGGCTTTGCCGACGCTCAACGTCAGATACTCCGGGTGGGGCTGAGTGGCAAACATCCCGCCAGTCAGCAGGATCGCGCCTTCTCCACGCGCGGCCATCCGCGGAGAGACCGCTTTGATGGCGGCATATACCGCGCCAATATTGGTGGTGAGATCCTGGATGAAGCCTGCCACCGACTGGGTCTCCAGATTACCGTCATGCATGGCCGCGGCATTGAAATGCAGCACATCCACGCCGCCGGTTTCCTCCTCTACCTCACGAATGAGTTCCGCGATACTGATGATATCGCTGGCGTCCGCCACGCGGCCTTCCGCGGCAAATCCTGCCGCTCTCAACTGGTCGGCCTGCGCCGCCACATTGCTTTTATTGCGAGAGGACAGCATCACCCGGAATCCCTCACCGGCAAACCGTAAGGCCGTCGCCATTCCCATCCCAGGACCGGACCCAATACTCAAAAACGTTTTCATAGGCTTCTCACACTGTAAGTTGAAGAGCCGCTATGTTAATAGCCGAACAGATCGCTGATAATTAGCCTTATTTGCAAATGATTAATGTGCAGGGTGCAGGAATCATGTTCGATGATTTTGATGAGCTGATGGCGTTTGTCTGTGTGGCTGAGGCAGGGAGTTTTATCGGGGCCAGCTTCAGGCTGGAGCGGGATGCATCGGTGATTTCCCGCCGGGTCAGCCACCTTGAGAAAAAACTGGGCGTCCGGTTGCTGGTGCGTACCACCCGCAGCGTAACGCTAACTGAAGCCGGAACCTGGTTTTTGCAGCGCGCCCGCACGGCGCTGGATGAGCTCAGCGCCGCCAGCCGGGAAGTCGGGGACTTTGCTGCCACCCCGCAGGGAACGTTGCGGGTCTCACTGCCGGTGACCTTTGGCCGGGAGCTGATTGCCCCGATGTTTCCTGATCTCCTGCAGGCGTATCAGGATATTCGCCTTGATGCCCATTTTCTCGATCGACGGGTCGATATTGTCGCGGAGGGGTTTGATGCGGTGATCCGCCTGGGAAACGTGCGGGACAGTACCTTAACCGGGCGCGAGCTGGGGGCATTTCGCAGCCAGCTGATTGCTTCGCCGGCCTATCTGCAACGCTACGGTGAACCGACTCATCCTGAGCAACTGGCAGCCCATCGGTGTCTCGGCTTTACCCACCATCCGGACTGGCCCTACTGGATCCTCGAGAATGGTCGGGAGCATATCCAGGTGACGCCAGCTGGCCCCCTCACCACCAATATCAGTGAAGCGCTGCTGACGGCGGCCATTCGCGCAACCGGGATCGCATTGCTGCCTGGATGGATGGTTAATCAGGCGGTGCAGTGCGGGGAACTGGTCCGCGTGCTGCCCGACTGGCGCAGCGCGGCGCGGGTTAGCGTTTATGCCCTGATGCCGCCCGGCACGCTGGTTCCCGCCAAGACCCGAGTATTTATCGACGCGGTATGCCAGCAGCTGGCGTCATCCCCGCTGTGGCAGGACGAGTTGAAGCGATAAACGGGGGGAGGACACCTCATGGCAGACGCTGTCAGATAAAGATCCTTTGCAGATTGACATCATCACTCCCGCGCCTTCAAGTGTTGAACAGAGTGATCAATAACGGGTGATGTGGGTTAGGTGTGATTGTTGTATGATGCCGGCAAGGATAGCCACTTAAACATTGAGGGATTAATGATGACGGTTTACCAGCTTAGTACCCGAATAAACTCTAATGTCCCGACTGATTCTTTGCTTTATGACCTCTGTATTTATCGTATGGACTCTCACAGGAATAAATATCTCCTGGTAGATGTGAAACAGCAGCCGTTTCCTGGAACTTATGAAACACAAACTCATATGACCGGAAATATAGATGAGTCACTCTCGACAATTTATATTATGGAAATGAATCTTTACCGCAAAACCATGTTGCATACGGTCTGTGTGACCCCCGTTCCATTCACCAAAATGTACACACTTGAAGCCTTTGCATCAGGTAACGCCTGGTCTCCGGTAAAGCGAGAGAACCTCTGTTATTTTGAGACAAAAGGAACAATGAAACCTGCAAGCGAGGGTGGGGAAACAAAGGAGATAAGAATCACTATCCCGGAACGTCCATTTATTGCACAAGAGTATCCCATAGGTTCACCACAAGATCCGTTTGAAAAAAAGAAGATAGAAGCAGAAATTCAGGACAGATTCTACAGTCTCTCATATCCTTCTCAATCAGGAGCGAGCGTGTGCGGTCCTGCTGCATTCTTTTACTGTCTGCAACAAGACCGTCCTGATGTATATGCCCAGGCCGCCAGGGAACTGTGGCGATATGGGAAAACCAAAATCGGTGAACTTGAGATAGAGCCAGGTGAGGGATGTCGCCATCCCTCGGGTCATTTTTATGACAATATCTCTGGCCTTGACTGGATGACGCTGGCTGGTCTGAGGGATTCAGAGAATGCAGTGCTGAGCTTCGATACTCTCGATTCTCCAGTAGCAGGGATCACCATGTGGCCAACTCTGACGACATGGTTTGAAAAAGCAGGTTATGAAAGGGTGTTCAGTAATGTAGGAATCACACAAGCAGGTATTCAAGGGATTCGTGACTTAAATGAATATATTAATAAAGGTTATAAAGTTGTTACCCTTATCAACGATAGTTTATTAAGAGATAGTATGTTCGAGCATACAACCTATCCCACCCACTGGATTGTCTGGAATGGACCTGTGACCCAAGGGAATGACGGTTTTGTAGGATTAAATCTTTTCTCATGGGGAGATGTGTCACAACAAATTAAGTCTCGAAAAGATTTATCTTTCTTCATTCGTCGATTCTTTGGGGGGGTGGTTTTTAAACCACTGGTATAGTTATGATATGCATACGTTCTTTGCTAATCTTATTTCTTCTGTCTATTTCTGGCTGCAAGTTATTAAGCCCAAACGCTGAGTATATCCCAGGTAATGAGGCATTAACAGAAGCACTAGTAGGGAAGCCGTATTTTTTTAAAATTAAGATTCTGGGCGGGCGCGTTATTGGTGGGCCGCAAAGAAAAGTAGGGAGTGTTGTTCCCGATGATGCAGGTATTTCTTTACGTAATTGTAAATTGCCTGAATCGGTAATTACAATGGCCACAACGGATACTACAGATCATAATTGTGTTGAAGTCTATGGTGTCGCAACCAAACCTGGCCCCATAAAAATAACTATTAATGGTGGAATGTATGGAAGCATGATAGCTCCAGCAAGCTATTTCAGTAAAGGCTATCTGCTGAACGTGGTTAAGCCCTGATGAAGAGAGCAGTTTATTTTAGTGGGGTACTGATGATCCCCACCATGTCACACCCGATGGCTGGCATTATGGCCCTGCTGGTGAATATTGTTGTTACCGCCACGGTTTATGCTGTCATCAAAAAAGATATTCCGCGTGATGTGATGGTTACTCATGATCACGAAGAAGAGGATATCGACCTTGATGATATTAAAGTGAGCTAACTTACCCCTGTATTATTTTATCAATGGCGTTGAGCTAGTCCTGCAACTCAGCCCATAACCGAGTGGTCCTCAGTTATGGGCTGAGTTGCGTCAGGTAGACGCCTGGGTAAAAGTGGAGCAGGGTGAACATTGTTGTTGCAAAAATGTGAACGCTTCAGTAGCCTTGTCTCTTTCGGAGACAGGAAATGCTCGTCACTGATTCACTTCTTGCTTACACCCTCGCTGCCACACTGCTTACCCTGACGCCAGGTCTTGATACTGCTCTTATTCTCCGCACGGCGACCGCTGAAGGTGGACGCAAAGCCTTGCATGCCGCGTTAGGCATTGATCTTGGATGCTTTATCTGGGGCGCGCTGGTGGCCTTTGGTTTAGGTGCGCTACTGGCGGTTTCTGAATTGGCTTATACCTTATTGAAATGGTGCGGAGCAGGATACCTTTGTTGGCTGGGCATCCAGTTGCTCTTGCGCCCACGCCAGCAATTTAACACCCACCCGGCCGAATCCAATTCCACGAGTAACTGGTTCCTGCGTGGGATGCTGGGGAATGTGCTTAACCCCAAAATGGGCGTCTTCTACGTTTCGTTTTTGCCCCAGTTTATCCCCGCCGGGCATTCACCCATCAGCTGGACCTTTCTCCTTGTCACCATCCATGTATTGATTGGGACGCTGTGGTCATTAACGCTGATTACTGCCACTCGCTATGCCGCCGGCATCCTGAAAAAACCAGCCGTGGTGAAATGGATGGACCGGACAACCGGCTGCCTGTTTCTGTTGTTTGCCGCGAAGCTGGCCCTGAGCCGGCGGTAGCCACGCAGGGGCGTATGCCCCTGTTTTTTCTTTAAAAAATGAGCAACCCGCGGAGGGTATACTACTTAGTGATGAAACGATCGCGCGCGAACGTACGCTTAGCCAGTTTCTTTTGCAAAACGATGACAATAATTGGGGTTGCTGATGCGGTAATTGCACATACCGCCAACAGCGTGTCCATATTTTGTCGCGCCATGCGATGGTCAGGTAACAAAAAAGCAGACAGGAAAAATGCGGCAGTTGTCATCAGATACATCATGGATGTCTGTAATGAAGAGAATCCCGCTCGTTGGTTGTTATCAGGAAACTGAATCGTCACCGCCGACGATGACACCAGACGACTGTAAGCTGCGCCGAGAAATAACGTAATAAATAGCGCCGGATGCGGATAGCCCAGGAGGGGTATCAGCAAGCTCAGGATAAAAACGAGGGCCGACCCGGTCGCCACACTCAAAGCAGAAAAACGAGAGGTTAATGCGCCTGTCATTCTGGTAGACAGATACCCCGCCAGACCCCCGCCGAAGAACAACCAGGGCAGCAGACCTTGAGAAGCCCCCAACAGCTGCGTCATTAATGGCGCCAGGACAGGAATGATCAGCATTGGACTAAACTGTACCAGCGCATTACCGGAAGCAAACAGTAAAGTATCTACATCGAGGGGCAGCGCGTGGGATGTGTCGAAAGTGACGGGATCCTGAGGGATGATGGAGACGATCAGTGGCAATGCCAACCAACACAGTGTGCAGATTAACCACAACGCGACATGCCAACCGTAATGAGTACACAAAAATAGTACAGCGGGCATCCCCACAATGCTGACCATCGAAAATGACGCAATCACCGTCGCCAACATTTTTCCGCGCAAGTCAGCCGGCGTGTGGTTTATCAAAATAGTGATCCCCACAGCCATTGTCGTACCTCCAACCAGTCCTGCGAAGAAGCGCAATGTAAGAAGAAGAGGAAAACGGGTGGTGAATGTCGTCAACAGTGTCGCCATGGCTAGCAGTACCATATTAGCGATTAAAAAACGCTTCTTATTGCAACGATCAATCCAGTAAAAGGCGATAATTCCCGACAGGACGGCTCCAGAGGTGTACATACCGGATACATAGCCTGAGAAGGTGACGGGAACAGCGAAATCTGCAGCCATAAATGTAAAAACAGGGCTGAACATCATATATTCCAGCGCATTAGTAAACTGGACAAAAGCGATTACCATAGCAATCCGAATGAGCGTCTTTTGATTAAATGTTGTGGTGACCAGTGGCATAGCAAGCGACCTGTGGATGAAAGATATCCTAGCTTAACTGCTATCAAACTTGTCGATTAGATGGTAAAAATGGCACTCATTATTATCATATGTGGGATAGTTGATGCGGCCAGTTCTGGACTTTAATGCGCTGAAAATCTTCATTGCTGTGGTGGAAAGAGACAGTTTTGTCGGGGCATCGAAAGCCCTTGAAATGCCGACATCAAATGTGAGCCGTTGCATTTCTCAGTTAGAAGACAAACTGAATCTTCAGCTCATTGAGCGCAGTACCCGACATATGAAACTCACACAGGCGGGGCATCTACTCTATACCCGGGCGAAGCCATTACTGGAAGCACTTGAGCAAACTGAAACCGAATTAACGTTGCGACAAATGCAATTCAAGGGGCCATTACGTATCTGTATTCCCAATGAAATCGGTCCTGTATTGCTGGGCTCTGTTGTTGCTGATTTCGCCTGTCAGCATCCGGATCTGGAGATAAGTTGCGTCACAAATTTGTCGGGTTATGAATCCCTGCGAGATGATCTGGATTTAGCTGTCATTGTTAGCCGTGGTCAGATGGATGACAGTGACTACATCGCCCGTCATCTGGTGACGATCCCTTGCACCATCGTTGCGGCCCCCTCCGTCATCCAGCGTTATGGCACGCCTTCTCGTATACAGCAATTTGAAGAATTACCCTGTATTACAACGGTGAATGCGCTTAAAGGCGCTCCCTGGCAGTTTGTGAATAAAAAGGGCGGATTCGAGACGATCAAGGTTAACGGTCGCTATCGGGTCAACAGCGGAGAGATGGCAGGGCGAGCGGCCATCTCAGGTGTCGGTTTTGCCATTCTGTCGAAACAAGCCTGCCAACCCTATATTGATGATGGGCGGTTAATCGAGATTGAATTTGAACAATCGGCAGCCCCCTTGCAATTGTTCGCCCTGTATTCAGATCGGCGTTACTTGCCGGCAAAAACAAGGGCGCTTATTGATTTCATGCATCAGAGATTGAATCGTTAACAAGAGGCCATCATCAGCGCGCCAGGGAGGCGCTGTTCCATTCAGCCAGCCGACTCAAGCAACAAATCTCTAAGATACCCCTCCAGCAGAGGGGCACAAATTCGCGTTTCATACGACATCATCCCAGCCGGTGGATGGAGCAACCAGGCACTAAATGGCGGGATCGGATAATGGCTTAAGAGGGGGATGAGCACGCCGTCTTCCATTTCTTTTCTGCAAACCGGACTTTGCAAAACACCAATGGCATGTCCCGCTAATAACCAGGTGAGGACACTGCGCCAGTGTGTGGACTGAAATTGAATATTGACGGGAACATTAATGAGTTGATCTTCGGAAGCGATCAATTGAATGCGATTACTGGCGAATACGCCAGAAACAGCAGCAAATGGATAATCTGTCAGCGCATCCGGCGTGTCAGGATGACCCATTTTCGCCAGCAGAGCCGGAGAGGCCACTAGCACTCTGCGCACGGTGCCAAGCGGACGTGCGACAAAAAAGCCTTCGGAGACATCACCTAACCTCAGTGATAAATCGACCCCCTCGGTGACGGGATCGATGACGCGGTCGTTAAAAATGACATCGACCTGCAGCTCCGGATGCTCGTTCTGAAGCTGCAACAATGCAGGCATCAGCAGGCTTTCTCCAGCGGAATAGGGCGCGGCAATACGGATTTTGCCTTGCAACCCCTGATTTTCTTCATTCACAGAAAGAGCATGCTCTGCCGCCTGAATGGCCGTTTTGCTTCGCTCATAAAACACGTTACCGCTGTGCGTTAGAGACATGTTACGCGTGTTGCGCCTAAGCAAACGTGTCCCAAGATGTGCTTCCAGTTTTTCTATTCTTTCACTCACGGCGGGCTGGCCAATGCCGAGATCGCGGGCTGCAGCCGACATGCTGCCCCGTTCAACCACCCTGATAAATATGCGCATTGCTGAGAAGAGATCCATTCACCAATTATATTGGCTTTACCGATAAATGTAAGTGGGAGCAGGCATCTACTGCTTTCCTGCGAAATGATGAAAAATCCAGACTCAAGGCTGAGTCAGGCTAAATTTCAATCTATTTTATTGATTTATTGGTGGAAAATAATCATGTCAGAGATAAAGCTTTTTATGTTCCAGTCAGGAACACAGCATTGTCGATATCAGCATATCCGGATGAATCAAGGTGTGGGAGAGCATTATGAGATCCCTGTCCCCTGGTTTCTGCTGACCCATCCGGATGGTTTTACGCTGATTGACGGCGGTCTGGCTGTCGAAGGATTGAAAGATCCCAGTGGTTATTGGGGAAGTGCTGTAGAGCAGTTTAAACCGGTGATGTCAGAAGAACAGGGTTGCTTGGAACAACTTAAGAGGATTGGCATTGCCCCTGAGGATATCCGCTATGTGGTCCTGTCCCATTTGCACTCTGATCATACGGGAGCAATTGGTCGCTTCCCCCATGCTACGCATGTTGTTCAGAAGCAAGAGTATGAATATGCCTTTGCTCCTGACTGGTTTACTTCGGGAGCCTATTGCCGACGTGATTTCGATCGTCCCCAACTTAACTGGCTTTTTCTTAACGGGTTGTCCGATGATCACTATGACCTTTACGGTGATGGCACGCTGCAGTGTATTTTCACCCCAGGGCATTCACCGGGCCATCAATCTTTTCTTATCCGCTTACCCGGTGGTACAAATTTTACGCTAGCGATTGATGCGGCTTATACCCTAGATCATTACCATGAAAAGGCGCTCCCGGGGCTAATGACGTCAGCTACTGATGTCGCTCAGTCAGTGCGAAAGCTGCGTCAGCTTACCGAGCGATATCATGCAGTATTCATACCCGGCCACGATCCTGAAGAATGGAAAAAAAACAGGCTTGCTCCAGCCTGTTACTATTGAATCATTCCACGCTGATCGCCAAAAAGCGTCTGTTAAGCAGGGCTGTCAGCTTATCTTGTTCGAAATGGCCCTGGTGATGGCCGGGGCCATTTCTGCGGGCAAGCTCAGGGCTTCACGTCCAGCACGACATGACTGAATGTTTGATAGGTTTTTTCGTCCGGCGCGGGCGGGATGTTGGCTTTTTTCAGCGCGGACATCACCTGCGCGCAGAATGGCCGATCGCCGCTCTCGACCGTTGGATCCTGCACTGTCCCGTCACGCTGTAGCGTAAAGCGCACCGAGCATTTTTGCCCTTGCCAGGAGGCCGGCTGGTCTATGTTAGCGAAGATAGCCGCCTGGATCCGCGCCAGATAGCGTGAGGCATTGGCCTGGGGTGAAGTATCGGAACCCGTTTGATAATCGCGAAGCATCTTATCCACTTCCGCCGATATTTTAGCGTCTTCGGCGCTGTCCGGCGCAGAAGCACGACCCGAGCAGGCGGAAAGGAGTAAAGAGAGGGTGCAAACGAGCACCGCGTTGATCTTCACGGTCATGGTAAGCCTCCTTGCTGGTGGTAGTACCGTCGTGTACGAGGCGGTTATCCTCTGTTATTCCGCGATATTATTCAAACGCTGATTGCATGGCACACGTTTTCAGTGACAGTGTCACTCATTTTTTACTTTCGTCGCGGGTGGTGATGCCATCCAGTCGCGAATAATGTCACCGTATAGTTGTTCGGCCTCCGCCAGTCGGCTGAGCAGGCAGTACTCGTCGGTTTGATGCGCCATCGACGGCTCGCCGGGGCCGAGAATAATACAGGGCGGATCGCCCAATGCAGGCAGCAGCAGCGAGGCGTCGGTAAAGTAGGGCACCACGCGCGGCGCAATCGGCTTAGCGTGCAGCGGCTGACAGCGTTGGTAAACCTGCTTTATCCACGCGTGATCCTCCCGGCTCAGGACGGCGGGCAGGTCGACCAGCGTGGAGACGGTGACGCTTTCGCCAAGCAGCGTCGTCAAGCGCTCCCGGATAGTGGCGTGCTGTAAATTGGGCGCGCTGCGGATATCGACATCAAAACGCGTGCGGTCCGGTACGGAATTAATATTGAGTCCGCCTTCTATGCGTCCGACGTTGAGGGTGGGTTGCTTCATTAGCGGATGCGGCTCGCCTGGCGAAAAATGCTGAATCTTACCCAGCGCATCCGCCGCAAGATAGATAGCATTGATCCCCAGCTCCGGCATCGCGCCGTGGGCGGTTTTCCCCCGCGTTTCGCAGCGCAGCCAGAGCGCGCCTTTATGGCCGATAACCGGATAGTTGGCGGTGGGCTCACCGACGATCAGCGCGCCCACCTCCGGCAATGTCGCGGAGGCGATCAGCGCTCGCGCGCCGTCGCAACCGGTCTCTTCTCCGCCGGTTATCAGCAATACCGCGCCGCGTCCGGCGAGGATCGCTTCCCGCTGCTGAACGCAGGCGACGGCAAACGCCGCTATCGCCGCTTTCATATCGCTGGATCCGCGGCCATAAAGACGCCCGTCTTCCATCTGCGAGCCAAAAGGATCGTACTGCCAGCGGGCATTTCCCAGCGGGACGGTATCCAGATGTCCGGTAAAGGCCAGCGGTTTTCCGCTCTTCGCCCCGGGAAGGCTGGCGATAAGATTGCAGCGTCCCTCGCCGAACGACGACAGCGAAACCTCAAAACCGCTATCGTCAAGCCAGTCGGCGAAGAACCGCATGCAGTCGGCTTCGCTGCCCGGCGGGTTAATGGTGTTAAAGCCCAGCAGCTGCCGGGCGAGCTCAAGGGTCGCGGTCATCAGCGGCGTTCCGTCAGCCAGTCGAGGCAGTTAATCCACAGCTGGCGATAGCCGGGCCACTTGGCAAACTCTTCCGGCAGCCAGTGCGCCGACATATCGCTGGTCCACACCAGCGAGCGACCCTGCTGATATTCGCGAACAGCCAGTAGCGGATGATCGGTACCGGCCACGGTCGCCAGCAGTTTGCCTTCCGGGTGCATTTCAACTTCGTTATAGCCCAGCAGCCACGGCCATTCGCCCGGAATATCGTTAAACAGGGGGTGAGACTCCGTCACTTCGGCATAGCAGCCTTCCGGGGTTTCAATGCGATCGTCCCAGGCCAGGCAGCCTACCGGCAGCACTTTCTCCACCGCGGTATGGCGGTAGCGCGCGCCGCCGTTGATTCCCTGGAAGCTGTAATAGCCGCCGATCATCATCAGCGCTCCCCCGCCGGCCACGTAATCATGCAGGAGCGTTAAACGGTTGGCGGTTCGGCGGCTCTTCAGCCAGGTGTCCGGATGCAGCAGCAGCGTATTGGCGCCAATGTCCGAAAGAATAATCGCATCCCACTCCTGCAGCGCGTCCAGCGTCAGCGGAAAGTCGGTCGCCGCCGCGTGGGCGGGCATATAGGTAATGGCATAGGGACTGTCGGCGAGCGCGGCCAGAAAGTCCGTTGCGCCGGTGTGCCAGGTGGCGGTGGCAAACTGGTCGAAGCCTTTAACGTGCGTTGACGTGCTGGTCCAGGACTCACCGACCAGTAAGATTTTTTTCTGCATGATGACGTTTCCTTTTATCCGCCAAAGACCCGCTGGGGGTTTCCAATCATTAAGGTTTCAAGTTGTTCGCCGCTGATGCCGTGGCGCCGCAGACGCGGAACAAAATGCTTGAGTATGTAGCCGTAACCGTGGCCGCCGTAGCGGGTAAGCATGGTTTTCAGGAAGACGTCCTGCGACAGCAGAATTTGCTGGATATAGCCGTCGTCAATCAACTCGCGGATCGCGCGGGCATTCTCCTCGTCGGAGGGCGACTGCGCCGATTCGTCGGCGTAGTAATAGCTCATGCCGATCATGTCGTATTCGAGAAATGCCCCACGCTGCGCCAGTTCGCGCTGGTAGCGCTTATCGGCAAAGCTGGGATTCATATGGCACAGCACGGTATGGCGTAAATCGGCGCCTTCCTGCTCGAGAATATCCAGCACCCGATGGCCCAGCCGCTCCCAGCCAGGCAGATGGACCTCGATCGGCACGCCGGTCGCGGCGCTGGCCCGACCCGCAGCGCGTAGGGATTTCTCCTCATCCGGCGTAAAGCGGCTGGAGATACCGATTTCGCCGATAAGTCCGGCGAGCACCTCCGGTTTCTCCTCCGCACCGCCAAGATCGTAAATCAGCCGCTCGGTCAGCTGTTCGACGCTGCTGATTTTTACCCACTCGGGGTGCGAAGGCTCCAGATAGAGCCCGGTACCCATAATGATGTTCAGACCGGTCAGACGCGCGATACGCGCCAGCGCTTTCGGATCGCGGCCAATGCCGATATTGGTCGGGTCGACCACCGTCTCTCCGCCAAGGGCGCGAAATTTAGTCAGCTCGTCAATCGCAACGTCGACATCAAACAGCTGACAGTTATCGCGGCTCATCAGCGGGTTGAGCGACAGTTCGCCAAGGTTTTCCATTTTCACCGGCATTTCGGCAAGATGGCGATCGCTACAGCAGCAGGGCGGCACCCATTTGCCGGAGGCATCCAGCAGAATATGCTCATGCATCAGGGTAACGCCCATTTCGGTAATCGGCAGCGGGCCAAGCACAGTCATCACGTAACCGCTGCTGACGCCAACCGGCAGCGGGGAGGGATGGCGAAAAATTGATCCTTTCATCAGCTATCCTTTTGCCGCGGAGCGTGTCGGGTTGAGAATGCGGGTGTTCAGCCAGATAGCCAGCAGGATAATGGTGCCGGTAGCTATCTGGGTGTAAAACGGCGAAATATGCGACAGGATCAGCCCGTTCTGAATGACCGCAATCGACAGCGCGCCCAGCAGCGTGCCAATAATAGTCCCGAAGCCGCCAAACAGACTGGTGCTGCCAAGCACAACGGCAGCAATGACCTGCAGTTCAAAGCCTTCGCCCTGGTTGGAAGAGCCGCTGCCAAGGCGTGCGGTAATGATCATCCCCGCCAGCGCGGCGGCCATTCCGCTGATGACATAGACCTTCATGGTCACCGCTTTGGTGTTAATGCCGCTGCGTCGCGCGCCTTCGGCGTTGGCGCCGATAGCGGTCACGTAACGGCCAAAGCGCATATGGTTGAGAACGATATGCCCGATCACCAGAATCATAATGCCGATCAGCGCGGGCATAGGGATACCAACTACCCACGCGCGTCCGATAAAGGTAAACAGGCTGTCAGCCGGCACCGGAATCGAGTAGCCCTGGGTGACCAGCAGCGCGATGCCGCGAACCACGGCCAGGGTGGCGAGCGTGACGATAAACGCCGGAATGCCTTCATAGGCAATAAAGAAGCCGTTGATGGCGCCAACGAATCCGCCGAGCAGCAGGCCGCCAAGCAGGACCACCGGCCACGGCAGCCCCCAGTTATTCAGCGCGATAGCGGAGAGTGCGCCGACCAGCGCCAGGGTGGAGCCCACCGACAGATCGATACCGCCGGTGGTAATGACCAGGGTCATTGCCGTTGCGACGATCAGCAGCGGGGCGCTCTGACGGATAATGTTGAGCCAGTTGGTGCCGGTGAGAAAGTTGCTGGTGATCAGCGAAAACACCACGCAGCAGAAGACGAAAAAGAGCGCGATGCTGACCACGCCTGAGTGGTTATGAAGCAGGCGGCGCGGCAGCGAATGCTGGATCATGCGTGAGCTGCTTAAGTTCATGATACTCATCCTGTTACCTCAATGTGCTGCCGCAGAGCGGGCGGTGAATTTTTCGCCCACAATCAGGTTAACGATATCGCTCAGGCTGGTGTCGGACACCCGTCTGTCGGCGACGTTGGTACCTTCATACATCACCATGATCCGGTCGCAGACCAGGAATAGGTCCTGCAGGCGGTGGGTAATCAGAATCACGCTCACCCCGCGAGCGGAAACGCGGCGAATGAGCTCCAGAACCGCTTCAACTTCCGCGACGGCCAGTGCGGCGGTGGGTTCATCCATAATCAGTACTTTCGGGTCAAAGGCCGCGGCGCGGGCGATGGCTATAGCCTGGCGCTGGCCGCCGGAGAGATTTCGCACCAGCAGGCGAGTATCCGGAATGGAGATCCCGAGCCCTTTAAGCATCTCCCTGGCATCGGCGTGCATTTTGGCCTCGTCCAGAAAGGGGATGCCGAGGAGCGATTTCATTGGCTCTCGGCCCATAAAAAGATTGCCCGCGACGTCGACCGTGTCGCAGAGCGACAGATCCTGGTAGACCATCTCGATATGGCAACGGCGCGAATCGGCCGGATTAGTAAACTGCTGCTGTTCACCGTCGATACGAATCGTGCCGCTGGAGGGGATCACCGCGCCAGAGAGCACTTTGGTCAGGGTGGATTTCCCCGCGCCGTTATCGCCCACTAAGCCCAGCACTTCGCCCGGGGCCAGCTCAAGGTTGACTCCGCGCAATGAGCGTATCGACCCGTAGGTCTTGGTGATATTGATCATCTCCACCCTTGGCGGGGTAGTTTGTGGCTGCTGCATCTGATAACTCCCATCGCTGTGGCCGGGAAAATGTTCGCCATCCTGCGGGAGAGACTCTATCCGACACGGTTTACAATCTAGTAAACCGGTTTACCTGCGGAATAGAGCACTCGCCAGTGCAGTCAGGACAAACGCTATGTAAGATATTTGTTCGCCAGTAAGAACATTGCAGCATCCGTGCCAGGGCAGGAACCACACAGCAGCCCTGTAACTTAACCTTATGTAATAAATAGACTTTATTGATTACAATCCGGTAAACCGGTTTACTTATTATAGTGAATAAATTGTTAATTGATCGTTTTTGCGCCAAAAGCGGGCGCTTTTGCGCCATTTTGGGACGGGCTTAACAGATCTTGATCGAGTCGCGGCCAATCCATTCAACCGGCAGGCGGGTTTCCGCGGGAATATCCCGATCGTCGTTTAGCAGGCGCATCATGATGTTCACCGCGGTGCGGCCCAGTTCGCGGGCAGGCTGACGGATAGTGGAGATCCGCGGCTGGGTAAAATCGGCGTAATTGGCGTCATCGAAGCCGACTAACGAAAGCGCTTCCGGCGCCTGGAGCCCGCTGGCGCGCAAGCCGTCGAGCAGACCGAGCACCAGATAGTCGCTGGCGGCGAAGACGGCGGTAGGGCGAACCGGTTGGCTGAACAGGTACCGCAGCGCCTGCTGGCCAAACTCGCGCTGGTAGTCGCCATACATCACCCATTCGGGCGGCCAGCTCAGGCCCGCTTGCTCCATCGCGGTGCAAAAGCCCTGATAGCGCTCGCGGACGCTCATCAGCTTGTCCGGGCCACCGACGAAAGCGATATGGCGATGCCCGGCGGCGATCAGTTTTTCGGTGGCGATCCGCCCGCCCTGGACGTTATCGGCAAACACTTTCGGTACCTTACTGCCGGGAATATCTTCATCCAGCAGGACAATGCGTTCGTGTCGCTGGACCTCCTTACGCAGCAGGCCATTATCGGGGCGGTTGGTGGTGAACAGCAGACCGTCGACCTGGCAGGTATCCAGCCAGCGAATGAACTGGCACTCTTTTTCCGGGTTGTTGCGGGTGATACACAGCACCAGGCTGTAGCCGCTGGCAGAAGCGGCCTCTTCGGCAGCGTCGGCCAGTTCGGCAAAGAAGGGGTTGGTAATATCGGGAAGCACCAGGCCAAGCGTTTCGCTGCCGCCTTTGCTAAGACGGCGTGCCAGGCTATTGCCGCGATAGTCCAGTTCGCGAATGGCGGTTTCGATGCGGTCGATGGTGTCCTGTGGCAGCACAATACTGTTGTTCATATAGCGCGACAGGGTCGCCTTCGACAGCCCGGCCAGCTTTGCCACATCGGATAACAATACGCGTTTTATACTCATTTCCTGCGCCATTTCTGCCAGAATCGGCTATCTGTAACATAGTTAAGCGCGGTGGATACAGCAATTTCTCTGCGAACAATCACCAAAAATAAATGCTTGACAAATTTTAATCAGCAGAGAATTGTATAGGCAGTTTACCGCATCATCCGGGAAGTCATTCCCAACCCCGTTTAATTTATTCCAGTCGCGCACCGACACGGACCGGTTGCCGGGATGACATTAAGCAGGTATCCGCCGAACGTTCAATGATTGTTCTGGCGATATAGACGATATTTGCCCGCCAAAAAAATAATCCTTCTGCGTTCGCATGCGGCGCGGAACTCTGCTGGCTATCAACTATTCCCGACGAGGATACTGATGATGTTATTTCACACCGGAAAACTGCGTTTACTTGCTGTCGCCACGACCATGCTGGCATCAATGAGTTTTATTTCTGCCGCCAGCGCTGCCGGTCCGACTTATGCGCTGGTACAAATCAACCAACAGGCGCTGTTCTTTAATCTGATGAATAAAGGCGCACAGGATGCGGCCAAAGCCAGTGGCAAGGATTTAGTTATTTTTAACTCTAACGATAATCCCGTGGCGCAAAACTACGCGATAGAAAACTATATTCAGCAAGGCGTTAAAGGCATTCTGGTTGCTGCTATCGACGTTAACGGGATCATGCCAGCGGTTAAAGAAGCTGCCGCCGCAAACATTCCGGTGATTGCGATTGATGCCGTATTACCGGCCGGGCCACAGGCAGCTCAGGTCGGCGTTGATAATATTGAAGGCGGCAGAATTATTGGTCAATACTTCGTGGACTACGTGCAGAAAGAGATGGGCGGCCAGGCGCGACTGGGTATTGTCGGTGCGCTGAATTCGGCCATTCAGAACCAGCGGCAGAAAGGGTTCGAAGAGACGCTGAAAAGCAATCCGAAGATTACCATCGCTAACGTGGTCGACGGGCAGAACGTGCAGGATAAAGCGATGACCGCGGCGGAAAACCTGATCACCGGTAACCCGGATCTGACAGCGATTTATGCCACCGGCGAACCCGCGCTGCTCGGCGCTATCGCCGCCGTAGAAAACCAGGGACGGCAGAAGGATATTAAAGTCTTTGGCTGGGATCTGACGGCGAAGGCGATTTCCGGTATTGACGGCGGCTACGTCACCGCCGTACTGCAGCAGGACCCGGAAAAGATGGGCGCCGAAGCCCTGAATGCGCTGAACAGCATCACGTCGGGTAAAACCGTGCCGAAAACCATTCTGGTTCCGGCGACGGTGGTGACCAAAGCGAACGTCGATTCATACCGTCCGCTGTTTAAGTAGGTCAGCGCGCCCCGTCCGTGGTTAACAGGGCGGCGAGCTCACGGCTGCCGGGAAACGCGCTGAGCGTCCCCCGGCGGCTAACGGTAATGGCGGCAGCGCGACTGGCGTGCGCCAGCGCCAGCGCATCCGGCGCGACGCCGCGCAGCAGGGCGGAGGCCAGCATGACGGCGAGGAACGTGTCGCCCGCGCCGGTAGTGTCAAGCGCCTCGGCGGGCACGGCGGGACAAAACTGACGCTGGCCCTCCTGGACCAGCCAGGCGCCTGCGGCGCCCTGGGTAATCACTAAGGTTTTCACCCCGTATGGCTGGAGCAGCTCGGCCTCGGATTCATTGACCACCGCGATGTCGATGAGCGGCCACAGATGGCAAAAGTCAGGATTGACAGGTGAGGGGTTGAATACCGTCGTCATGCCGCGGCTTCTGGCGTACTGGAACAGCGCCCGCGTTTTATCGAGGGAGAAATTGCCCTGCTGTAGCAGAATATCGCCAGCGACGGCATCCGCCATATGCGGAATAATTTCATCCAGGCTGAATGTATCGGCAGCCGCCGTAGTGGTAATAATGGCGTTGTCGCCATCAGCGCTATTTAAAATAATCGAGGTATCGCTATGTTGATTGAAATGGCCGTCGGGTAGTAGCGTCAGTGGTTCATTTTTTATCTGTTGGCGGATCCACGCGCCGTTGCTGTCATTTCCCGTGGCGGCAATTAAACGCGTCTCTATTCCGCAGCGGGATAATATAATCGCCTGGTTCGCGCCTTTACCGCCGATATCCTGCGAAACTTTAACGCCGTGAATGGAAGCCCCTTTTTTCGGTATATCCGGAATGGACCAGGTTTCATCTACGGTAATATTACCAGTAACGTAAACACGCATAGTGCTCCCTTAACAGGATGGATAAGATGGTTGCTATCTCAGCAGAAAAAACGAATGCAATACAAGCTATTTTTTCACGAAGCAAGGCTGTTATTGGCGTTATTCATTGTGACCCATTCCCTGGCGCGCCAAAATATCGAGGAAAATCAGTCTCTGATATTGTTGAACGTGCACTTCGCGATGCTGAAAATTATATTTCAGGTGGTGTTCATGGTCTGATTATTGAAAACCATGGCGATATTCCTTTCTCTAAACCTGAGGACATCGGCCATGAAACCTCAGCGCTGATGGCGGTCATTACCGAGAAAGTTCGTGAGCGTTTTGCTGTGCCGCTGGGTATTAACGTCCTCGCTAACGCGGCGATCCCGGCAATGGCGATCGCCCTGGCGGGAGGCGCCGATTTCGTCCGCGTAAACCAGTGGGCCAACGCCTATATCGCCAACGAAGGATTTATTGAAGGGGCGGCCGCTAAGGCGCTGCGCTACCGCAGTATGCTGCGCGCTGAACATATTCGCGTTTTTGCCGATAGCCACGTTAAGCACGGTAGCCATGCCATTGTCGCCGATCGTTCGATTCAGGAGCTGACGCGCGATGTCGATTTCTTCGAGGCTGACGCGGTGATCGCCACCGGTCAGCGTACGGGCGATAGCGCCACGATGGGGGAAATTGACGAGATACGCGCGGCGACGGAGCTACCACTCCTGGTGGGTTCCGGGGTGACGCCGGCTAACGTGAAGCAGATCCTCGGGCGGACTCAGGGGGTCATTGTGGCCAGTACAATGAAGGTCGATGGCGTCTGGTGGAACGATGTTGAGCTGGCCCGGGTGAAGCATTTTATGTCGGTCGCGCAGGCCGCGCTGGAGGAAGCTTAATGAAAACGTTTAGCGAACGCCTGCTGCGCGAACATCAACCGGCGTGGCAGGCGATGCAGCAGCACCCGTTTGTGACTGATATCGAACAGGATCGTCTGCCGACAGCCGTCTTCAACCGCTATCTGGTGTTTGAGGGCAACTTTGTCGCGACGGCAATCGCGATATTTGCCCTCGGGGTCAGCAAAGCGCCGGGTATTCATCAGCAGCGCTGGCTGATTGGCGTGCTGAATGCCCTGGTTGATATACAGATCGCGTGGTTTGAACAGGTGTTGTCAGCGCGGCAGATCGAACCCGCTGAGTACCCGGATGATTTGCCCGGGGTACGGCGCTTTCGCGATGGTATGCTGCGGACCGCCCGCGAGGGCAGCTATGAGCAGATCGTGACCCTGATGTTCGGTGCGGAGTGGATGTACTCTTGCTGGTGCCGACGGGCGAGCGAACATCATCAGAGCGATGCTGATTTACGACGCTGGGTGGAAATGCACGCGGAGGACGAATTTTATCAGCAGGCTCTCTGGCTAAAGAACGAACTCGACCGCTGCGCCATGGCGCTGAGTGAAGACGAAAAGCAGGCGTTATCGGCGCTTTACGGCGAGGTGCTGCAGTGGGAAATTGATTTCCATCACGCGGCGTACGAGGAGTAGCCGCGAGGTGAATCACAGGGGGCGCCGGAAGCGGCGCCTCCTGAACACGGGTTATATCTCGACGTTCTGCGTCTTGTTGGCGAAACTGACCATCACTGTTAATGCCTATTCTTATTTCACATTTTTATCTTAATAAAGTCGGAGGGTTAATTTAGCTGCCTTCTGACTCTTTTGAGATAAATAATGGCGGAAGAGAGTTTCCATTATTTTATTGGGAGCCTGTAGCTCGGGGTTCTCTTTTTTCTTTTCTTCCCCCTGAAGCAAAAGCTATTTTCAGAAATAGATATAAATTATCCATCGTTACTCGACGGCGGCTCTCCCCCTACAATGGACTTTAATTGCAAGATATTTAACAAAAACCAGGCCAAGGATAAGGGATGAAACGAAGCATTTATTCACAGAACAGTTTATTGCGCATCAGTCTGCTTTCCGCGCTAACGCTTACTGCCAGCTTCACCGCTCTCGCGCAGGATAAACCTGTCGCGGGGGGTGTGCTGACGGTCGCTCTGGGCAGCGATACCCCGATTATTGACCCCTCTATTACCGCTTATTCCGTCACCGCTCTGGTTACGCGTAACGTGGTGGATTCTCTGGTCGGCCAGGCGGAAGATAACAGCTTTACTCCATGGCTGGCGGAACGCTGGGAAATTAAAAACAATAACCGCGAATACACCTTCCATCTTCGTAAGGATGTGACTTTTAGTGATGGCACGAAACTGGATGCTGCGGCGGTAAAATATAACTTTGAACGCATACTCGATCCGAAAACCACCTCCAGTTACTCCAAATCGTTGTTGGGGCCGATTGACGCGATCACTACGCCAGATGAGTACACCGTGGTGATCCGCTATAAAACGCCTTTCGCACCGCTGTTGCAGGGGCTGAGCTTGCCGTATCTCGGTATTCAGTCACCGACTTATCTGCAGAAAACGGCGAATACCAGCAATACCGTGGTCGGTTCCGGTCCCTATATCCTCGAATCGTTTGTCAAAGGCAGCGGGAGTAAACTCAGCAAGCGCGCCGATTACAACTGGGGCCCGGGCTATGCCACCCACAAAGGTCCGGCATGGCTGGATAAGATCGAATTTAAGTACCTGCCGGAGTCAGCGGTGCGGCTTGGCGCGCTGAATAGCGGGCAGGTACAGGTGATCGATGCCATTCCGCCAGTGAATTATGCGCAGGTAAAAAATAACCCGAAGCTGGATGTGATCACCAGGGAAAACCCCGGCGTTCCACGCGTCCTTTATTTGAATAGCGACACAGGGATCTTCAGCGACCTGAAAGTGCGGCAGGCCTTCCAGAGCGCCATCGATCGCACCACTGCCGTTAAAGCCGCGTTCTTTGGCATCCTGAAACCTGCCGACAATATTCTTGGACCCGCTACGCTGGATTACGATCCGGCCATTGCCAGCCAGTGGGGGTTTGATCTGCAAAAAGCCCGCCGTCTTCTGGATGAAGCCGGCTGGCAACAAACCGATAGCGAAGGCTACCGGGTAAAGGAGGGTAAACGCCTTACTGTGCAATTTACCTACTCTTCAAACGATGTCGAAGCCGCTGACGTGACGCTGTTCCAGGCAATTCAATACCAGGTAAAACAAGCCGGTTTTGAACTGAAACTCGATCCGGTGGATTCAGGCATTCTCAGCAGCCGCACGGCGGCTAACCAGTACGACATTATATCGAACTATTTTGTTCGCCCGGAGCCGGATATCCTGCGTACCGTTTTCCACTCCAACTATATTCCGCCGAAGGGGAACAACTTCAGCCGCGTTAAAGCGCTGGATAGCCAACTGGAAACCGCTGTCGGTGCCAGCGAAGCCGAGCGTAAACGCATCTACTATGCCATCCAGCAGCAGATTATCGATCAGGCCTGGGCGGTGCCAATTTACATCCCGGCATATCAGTTAGGGAAAGCCAAACAGGTGCAGGGCATTAGCTGGGCCACGAACGCGAAGCCGAATTTCTATGATGTCTGGATCCAACGCTAAGCTGCTGGCAGCAGGCAAGCGCCTGCTGACCATTTTCGCCGTGCTGTGGGGCGCGGCAACGCTGACGTTTGTTGCGGTAAAACTGATCCCCGGCGATCCTGTGGCGATTCTGATAGGCAGCGCCAACAGCGTTGTGGATGATAGTTTTCGCGAGACGCTGACCCGCCAGTTCGGCCTGGATAAGCCACTGTGGTGGCAATATTTGCGCTACTGTGGCGAGGCGCTGACGGGCAACCTTGGCGTGAGTTACCAGTATCGCCAGCCTGTTGTGCAGGTGATTAGCGCAGCGTTGAAAGAGACGGTGCCGCTGGCCGTCAGCGCCCTGGCACTGGCGCTGGTACTGGCGGTATTTAACGCATTACTGACAGCCGGACGTCATCCGCGTCTGCGGTCTCTGCTTGCCGGGTTGGAGCTGATGCTGCTTAGCACACCGGTGTACTGGATCGGTATCGTGTTGTTGAGCATCTTCAGTTTCAAACTGCAATGGTTTCCGGTGACCGGTAACGATGGCTGGATCGCCCTTGTGCTGCCGGTGGTGACGCTCAGCCTGCCGCTGGCTGCGACACTCAGCCAGGTGCTGCGTGATGGGCTGGAGGAGGCGCTTTCGCAGCCGTTCGCCATGACCGTCCGTACGCGAGGGGTGAGTGAAACTGCGCTGCGCTTACGGCATGCGTTGCGCCATGCCTCGCTGGCGGTGTCGACGCTGACGGGGACGCTGCTGGCCAGCGTATTAGGCGGCTCAATTCTGACCGAAACGGTGTTTGGCCGGGCGGGACTGGGACAAATCACTCTCGGTGCGATTGAGAACCGCGACATGCCCCTGGTGCTGGGGGTGGTGATGTTCTCTGCGCTGTTGTTTGTGGTGATTAACCTGCTGATTGATGCCCTTTATTTACTGATCGATCCCCGTCTACGTCTGCGAGGGCATGCTGATGAGTGATCTTTTACTGCGGGTGGCCCGCCGCGACAGGGGGCGCTATCGTAACCCGTGGCTGGCGCCGGGTACCAGCATTCCGTTGTTACTGGTGCTACTGCTCGTGGTGGCGGTGTTTTTTCCATCGCTATTCACACCGTATACCCCCGAACAGATGGATTTCAGCGCGATTTTGCAACCGCCAGACCTCAGACACTGGTTCGGTACTGACCAGTTGGGGCGTGATGTGTTTACCCGCGTGGTGTATGGCACCTCGCTGTCGCTGAGCATTGGGGTCGGCGCGACCCTGATTGCCAGTGCGGGCGGTATTGTGCTGGGGACACTGGCAGGTCTTGCGCCCAGGGCGGTACGGCAGTTACTCGTGCGGCTACTGGACATTATGCTGGCGTTCCCCGATTTGCTCTTGGCGCTGCTGGCTATCACGGTGTTGGGGCGTGGGCCAGAGAATACCCTGCTGGCGGTCGGACTGGCCGGCATTGCTGGCTATGCCAGGCTGGTGCGCGCGCAAGTGTTGCAGGTCAGGTTATCGGGGTATGTGCAGCATGCGGTGGCGCTGGGTGAGCCGCCAATGGTGATTATTTTGCGCCATATTGTGCCCAATACGCTGCGCCCGCTGCTGGTACTGGCAACGGTGGGGATAGGCTATTCCATATTATCCGCCTCGGCCCTCAGTTTCCTTGGACTTGGGGTGACTCCGCCGACGGCGGAGTGGGGCGCATTGCTCTCTGAGGGACGTAATTTTCTCGATAGCGCCCCGTGGGTCAGCCTGCTGCCCGCCAGCGTTGTCGCGCTGTCGGTGATTGCCATTACGCTGCTGGGCCGACGTGTTCAAACCCTTATTGCCAAAGGCGGGATCGCATGACTACAGAGACCTTCCAGCAACCGCTGTTACAGGTGGCGCAACTGAGCGTCAGCTTCCCCTCGTCGCAGGGGGTGATTGAGGCGGTTAACGCCTTATCGTTTGACGTGCATGCCGGTGAAGTCCTGGCTTTGGTGGGCGAGTCCGGTTCGGGTAAATCCGTCACGGCCCGGACATTAGTCGGGCTGGCGGGGGCCGGAGCGGCTGTTCGCGCCGAGTCCCTGATATTGCAGGGGCACGATGGCCTGTCGCAGAATTTACTGGCGTGCGATGCCCGCCGTTGGCAGCAACTACGCGGGCGCGAAATTGGTTTTGTTTTGCAGGATGCACTGACCTCGCTTGACCCGCTGCGCCGGATTGGTCAGGAAGTCGCGGAGCCGTTGTTGACGCACCGCCTGGAACGGGGGGCGGCAGTTCGCGAACGCGTGGCGGAGCTGTTAACGCAAACCGGCATCCCCGATCCGCATAACCGGATGGCGCAGTACGCACATGAACTCTCCGGTGGCCTGCGCCAACGTGCGCTCATCGCATCGGCGCTGGCGGCGGGGCCGCGATTACTCATTGCCGATGAACCGACTACCGCACTGGATGCCACCGTACAAAAACAAGTTTTGAATGTATTCAGGGCCCTGGCGGATGCCGGGCATGGCGTGCTGCTGATCACCCATGATTTGTCGGTAGTGGCGGATATTGCCGACCGTGTGGTGGTGATGCGGCAGGGCAAAGCGGTGGAGAGCGGCAGCGTGCGGCAGGTGCTGCATGCGCCGCAACACCCTTATACCCGCCGTCTGCTGGCGGCCATTCCCTCTGCCGGTACGCGTGGGAAGTGGTTAACAGGAAACGATCCGTTGGGTCAAACGGTAGTGCGGGAGAACATCAGTACCGACAGCACCACACCCGTGCTGGCTGCCGATAACGTATCACTGGCGTATGTTCTGCCGGATGGCCGTCGCTTGCAGGCCGTCAATCAGGTGACGTTAGAGGTCGCGCAGGGCGAAACGCTGGGCATTGTGGGCGAATCC
The DNA here is from genome assembly GCF_002810515.1 of Klebsiella sp. D-Nf1. Lineage (NCBI taxonomy): Bacteria > Pseudomonadati > Pseudomonadota > Gammaproteobacteria > Enterobacterales > Enterobacteriaceae > Klebsiella > Klebsiella sp. D-Nf1. The sequence continues at coordinate 1,075,929 of NZ_PIOK01000001.1, read as the reverse complement.
GGTAGCGGCAAGACCACGCTAGGCAAACTGGCGCTGGCGCTGCAGGCACCGCAACAGGGAGAGATCCTTCTCGCAGGGCAACCATGGAGCAGGCTGACAGAACGTCAGCGTCAGCCGTTGCGGGCACGAATCCAGACGATTGTGCAGGATCCGCTGGGTTCATTTAATCCGCAATATAACGTGGCGCAATTGCTGCAACAGCCTCTGCGCCTGCATACGACGCTCACAGCCGCGGACCGGTTGTCACGTGCGCAGGCGTTGCTGGCGCTGGTTGGTTTAAGTCCCGATCTGCTGACACGACGTCCGGCCACGCTTTCCGGTGGGCAGCTGCAACGTATCGCCATTGCCCAGGCCCTGGCCTGCGAGCCGGATATTCTGATTTGCGACGAGCCGGTGTCGGCGCTGGATGTCACCACCCAGGCGCAAGTATTGGATTTGCTGGTAGCGCTGCAACGCCGTTTGCATCTGTCAATGCTGTTTATCTCTCATGATCTGGGCGTGGTGCAGCATATGAGTCATCGTATTGCGGTGATGAAAGATGGCGAGGTAGTCGAAAGCGGCAGTGTGGATCAAATTTTTCGAGCGCCACGCCACCCGTGGACTCGACAATTGTTATCAGCTGTTGGGCAGACGCCGCTGCGAAATAACTGAGCAGTAAACGTCAAACACCGTTATCAGAAATGGGGTCAATGTTATTCAACACTCTTATCATCTCCAGAGCCCGTTCCAGGCGGTCTTACGTGATAAAGGGCAGGGAAGAGGCACTGGCCCGGCGCTCGATAGTGCCATCCGTACGCAGTGCTCGTTCAGCGAAGTTTGCCTGTGTGAATTTCAGTTTAGTGACCTGTTGCGGGGGCGCCTGGCATACCCGATTTCACGAACGGCGGGCGGGTGAACCAGATGATGATAATCAGCGCCATAAAGCCCCAGCCGAGCACCCAAAAATAGTCGATTGTCGACATCATGTAGGCCTGCTGGGTAACCACCTGGTCAATCATCGCAAGATGCTGCTGCGTCGGGCCACCCATCTTATTGACGTAATCCATAGCCGCCGGGTTGTACTGTGTCACGCTCTCGGTCAGATTCGCGTGGTGGAAAACTTCACGGCGCTGCCAGATCCATGTGGTTAACGATGAGGCAAAGGAGCCGCCGAGTACGCGAAAGAACGTGGCCAGTCCTGAACCTTCCGCCACTTCGTTACCGTGCAGATTCGACAGCACAATGGTGGTCAGCGGCATGAAGAAGAAGGCCACGCCAATCCCCATAAACATCTGCACGCTGGCGATGGTGCGGAAATCCACGTCAGTATTGAACTGCGCGCGCATCAGACAGGATGCCCCCATTGTCAGGAATGACACTGAGCATAAAATTCGCAAATCCACTTTGGTGGCGTAACGTCCGATGACCGGCGTCAGCACCAGTGGTAAGAAGCCCATCGGCGCAGCGGCGAGACCGGCCCAGATAGCCGTGTAGCCCATCTGGGTCTGCAACCACTGCGGCAGAATAATATTGATGGCAAAGAACGCGGCATAGCCCAGCATCAGCGCCAACGTGCCGATGGCGAAGTTGCGGTCTTTGAACAGACGCAGGTTCACAATCGGGTGACGTTCGTCCAGCTCCCACATCACAAAGCAAATCAGGCTGATCGCCGAGACAATAGACATCACGATAATGGGCGTAGAAGAGAACCAGTCTTCGTCGTTGCCCTTATCCAGCACCACCTGCAGCAGGCCCACACCAAGCACCAACAGCGCGATGCCAATATAGTCGACAGGCGATGACTGCGTTGTTTCTTCACGCATGCGCAGCTGCGACCAGACCACGATGGAGGCGAAAATCCCAATCGGCACGTTGATGTAGAAGATCCACGGCCAGGAGTAGTTATCGGTAAGCCAGCCGCCGGTGATAGGTCCCACGATAGGCGCCACCACGGTCACCATCGACAGCAGCGCCAGCGCCATGCTGCGTTTCATCGGCGGGAAGATAACCAGCAACAGCGTCTGACACATCGGGAACATCGGCCCGGCGAAAAAACCCTGCAGCGCACGGAAGATGATGAGCTCCGTCATGCTGTGGGCGAAGCCGCACAGAAACGACGTCAGGGTAAAGAACATCACCGAGGCGATAAACAACCGCAGCTGCCCGAATCGGCGGGTAAACCAGCCTGTCAACGGTAGAGCAATAGCGTTACACACCGCAAAAGAGGTGATAACCCATGTCCCCTGATCGGCGCTAACGCCCAGGTTGCCGGAGATAGTCGGCAGCGCCACGTTGGCGATGGTGGAGTCCAGTACCTGCATAAAGGTCGCCAGCGACAGGGCAAGCGTCGCCAGGAACAGGCTGGGGGGCGTAAAGGCTGCCTTCGGCTCTGACATAGATTCTCTCTTAGCGCTGGGCTACAGTGCTGGTGTTGTCATGAAGGATTTTCGCCACCAGTTTATCGGCTGCTTCCATTGGCGTTTCATACACATCGGTACGGAATCGCGGCTGTTCGACGGTTTTTTGTGGCAGAAGATGACCACCCTGATTGCGGATATCCACCTCAGCGTTCATCGACAGACCCACACGCAGCGGATGCTTCTGCATGTCATGTGGATCAAGCGTGATGCGTACCGGCAGGCGTTGGACGATTTTGATCCAGTTGCCGCTGGCGTTCTGGGCTGGCAACAGTGAGAATGCGCTACCGGTACCAATGCCGAGACTTTCGATGGTGCCGTGATATTTCACGTTATCGCCATAGAGATCCGCATTCAGCTCCACCTTTTGCCCAATGCGCATGTCCTGCATTTGGCTCTCTTTAAAGTTGGCATCCACCCACACTTCATTCAGCGGCACGATGGCAAGCAGCGTGGTGCCGGAGGTGACACGCATCCCGAGCTGCACAGCACGTTTAGCGACGTAACCACTGACGGGCGCAACAATGGTGCTGCGGGAGTTATCGAGATAGCGTTGGCGCAGCGTCGCAATGGCGGTTTTGACTTCAGGATGGTTATCCACCACGGTGTCATCAACCATCGCCTGATTGGTTTTGAGCGCTTGCTCGGCAGCCAGTAAATCGCTTTGCGCGCTGGTCACGGCATCACGGTAGTGCGCCAGATCTTCCACCGCAATGGCGCCGGAACTGACAATTTTTTCCCGGCGCACGTAGTCACTTTTCGCTGTTTGCAGGGCTACTTTTTTGGCAGCAACTTGTGCACGGTAGTTGTCGGCAGTGCTGTAGAGACCACGCACCTGACGCACTGTGCTGGCGAGATTGGCTTCAGCCTGCTGCAGGGCGATGGCGGTATCGCTTGGGTCCAGCAGAACCAGGGGCTGGCCTTTTTCGACATAATCGCCTTCATCCACGGTCACCTGAGTCACGGTACCGGTGATTTGCGGTGTCAGGGCGACCTGATTTCCGTTGACGTAAGCATCGTCGGTGCTCTCGTAATAGCGGGCGTAAAGCAAATACCAGGCCAGACAGCCTCCTGCCGCGAGGATCAGGATCAGTAATAAAATGGCGAAGTTTCTTGTACGCTTGCCTGGGCGCTTGTCCGAGGGAGGCGCGTTATTTTCCATAGACATAACCGGTGACCTTAATTAGCGATGGGGGGCCGTGAATTCATCGGGCAGCATTTTGATAAGAATATCTGCGAGCTGCCGGGATTCTTCGGGCGTCAGACGCGCCGTTAAGTCCGCGAGGATGGTATTCAGTGCTTCATTCTGAAACGTATTGCACAGCGTCTGACCTTTTGCCGTCAGGGCCAGGATCACCTGGCGCTTGTCGTGCGGATTCGGGCGGCGCTCGACCAGGTCGTTCTTCACCATACGTGCAACCATACGGCTCATTGCCCCGGTATCCATCTGCAGGCTCTTGCAGATTTCTGCCGGGCTGGTGTTACCTTTAAAGATATTAATCAATACCTTAAATTGCGGTGCGGTAATGCCGCTGTCGGCAAAGTAATGGCCGATAAGCAGGTCCTTAAACTGGTTTGCCAGATGGAACAGCAAACCCAGATGCAGGTTTTTATGGGAAGAGTCGATTGGGGTATTCATGATAGCTGCCTGGTCAGTAATTAACATGATAATTACTGCCTGGTCACCAATTGTCAAATTAGGTCAACAGAAAGCACACATATTGACAAATGGAGGAGGGCGATGAGCGTATTACGATCACTCGAACCCGTGATGCCCGCAGACATCAATCTGGATGCGCTCTGTGGTACAGGCCCGACGCAGGCGTGGTTGATGTACGCGCGGCCGTAACTTGCCAGGGATCCATAAACCAGTCTGCGTCATCAGCTGGCGTACTGTCGGACCAAAATCAGCGTAATTTTGGTCAGAGACGGACATCTCAATTTAACTACTACATGTCAAAGCTAAGTTCAGATGTCCGGGGCAGGGCAAAGTTAAAATGTCCGTGATATTTAAAATGATATCCTCAGCATTGTTTAACATTATGCAGTATTTGATTTTAATCCACAATTTCCCCAGACTGTGTTTGCAGAGTCTTCAACGCTTCCAGCATATCGTCGCCGTTTAGTGAACGCTGAGATTTTTTTCGGTAGGTTTTCTGCGCCGCCGTGAGGGGCCATCTCCGGCAGGGAGAGCCTGCGACCGGTTGTTGTCGCGTTTGTCCTGAACCAGTTTGATAAATTCAAGTGTGCGTCCGAGTCGTTTGTTGTCCACTATAGCCCCCTGGTCTATTTCCTGAAGTCGATCATAGGTGGAGTAGGGAAGAACAGCGCCATTAAAGCGAAGCTCTTTACGACCATCCGGGTAATGCCAGACCTCGATATATTTTCCGATAGCCCTGCGGCTTAACTCACTATCTTCACAGCGTCGGCCCGAAGTCGGTATAGCGTTCGCGGATAATACTGAGTGCGTACCTGGCAAGACCATCTGGGAGCTGATGGTTGCTGGGTTTTCCGCGACGACGGTTAGCCATACCAAGCGGGCCAGATTCACGGTAACGCGAAAGAAGGCGTCTGCACTGGCGATCGGAAATACCCAGGCGCTGCGCGGCCATCTGAGTGGTCAGACGCCGGTCGACAACGTCCTGAATGATTTTGAGTCGGTTAACTTCATCCAAAGTGAAAAACTCCGCTGCGTGTGCCGTCATGGGAATCTTCCTGTTGATTATACACGACACTTAGCCCAGAGCGGACATTACAACTTTGCTGCTACAATCTAAGTGCGCATAATGTATATTATGTTAAATTTAGTCCGTCGTTCATTTAGTTCATAACCGCCCACAGAATACGATTAATCATACATTTACCTATCACTCTATCTTCTTCTTGCAAAACGTTATAACGCATTGGGTAGAACCGCTGGCAGTACCGCTGGTCGAGAGTATATTCAGTACCGTTAAAATGTTGACCGCACCAATACGCAGCCATCTTACCTATCTACGGGCAAAATCTTTTGATGATTACCTGCCACAGGCCATCAGCAACATGCCCGGTGAACGAGTCGAACTGGATGATGTGGTGAAGTACATCACCCAAACTACCTCAAGTTTTCGGGGCCGGGCAGGACAACGGGACAAAACATCCAAAGCCCTTAGCAAAAGAGAAAGGTATGGTCGCATACCACGAAGGGGGAATCGCAATGGCTGAGGACGCGTTTGATGAGGGGAGTTTTACTGTTAGCTCATTAAGTTACCGTGGCAAGCAGCCAGCTCGCAGCTTTCATACACAGACAGGAGGCACTCAAATTCGCCCCTACACCCGGGACGTCACCGCCCTCCTCCTGCCCCCCCCCTCAATTTCCCGTGTCGCCAGCAGTCCCGGAAGTCTCGCCTCGAGGGCGGCCAGCAGCATCAGCCCCCCATATCCGCAGCGGTGAAGGGCAACGAAAGTTTTACTCAGTTACGCTCCGCCGACGTTAGATCTTATGAAACCAATGCTATGGTTCATAACCATACATGAGCTTCACCTCAGGAGATGCCGCCGCTCGCCCTAATAACTTCCCCTGTAACCCATCGAGCTTCTTCAGAAGCCAAAAAGGCAACGACTTCAGCTACATCATCGGGCTGACCGGGACGACCAAGTGGAGTTTGAGCAACAAAACTCGATTCAATCTCAGAGCCAGTGATCCCAGCCGTGCACGTTCCCTCCGTGACTATGTAGCCAGGGCTGACAGCATTCACCCTGATTCCCCGGGGAGCGAGTTCTCTGGCCAGAACGCCAGTGATGGCGTTCACCGCACCTTTTGTACCCGTATAGACAGCACTGTTTGGCCCGCGTACGTCTGTGGCCGTTGATGAGATGTTGATGATGCTTGCTCCAGCGCCAAGGTGTGGCACAGCGGCATTCGTCGATAATAGCGTACCCAGCACGTTAACGTCGAAGAGCCGGCGATAATGCTCCTCTGTGACGTCCTCGATTGCGGCAAAAGCATAGACTCCAGAGTTGTTAACGAGGATGTCGAGACGTCCGAATGCGGTAATTGCCGCATCGACAAGTTCCCGGGACTGATCAGAGCTGGTGACATCACTACGTACAGCAATGGCCTTACCCCCATGGGCGACGATGAGATTGACGATGGCTTCGGCGCCAGCTTTATCCGAGACGTAATTGACGACTACAGCAGCACCTTCCTCAGCCAGTTTCCTGGCGATACCGGCGCCAATACCTTTGGATGCGCCGGTCACGATGGCGACTTTGTTTGCTAGTTTCGGCATTTTAATTTTTCTCCTAATTCGAAAGAGAATCGAGGTGAGCACGACAGCCACAAAGAGCCTAAAATCGCGTCGCCCCGATTCTGCAAAAACCTGTATACTCTGGCGGCTAGTTATTTGGTGCTTATTGAAAATCAATATGGCACAGCTAAATAACACCAGTTCGACTGATTCAGTATGAACGATCCGCAGCAATAAACTGCTTTTTGGTTATTGTGACAGACAGAGGGTTTCTATCATGACCCGAAGCAATCAGTCAGATGTTTTTTGAATCGTATCATGTCATTTTCGATATCAGGACTTTTCACAACATCATTTGCAATAAATGTTGGCATAGCTTGCAGACCAATGAATTCATTCGCCTTATGAAAATGCAGATAAACACCATCTACGCCAACACCACCAAAGAACTGTTCTGGATCATTAAAAGCCTCCAGAGGTGCATTCCAGGTAAGTGAGAGCATATATTTTTTATTCTTCAACAACCCACCTGAGCCATATTTTTTAGAGAGGTCATGACGTGTTCGCCCGTCGTTTTCATAAAACACACCATGACCACCTGTAAAAACCTCATCCATGTAGCGTTTTACCGTCCACGGAGCACCCATCCACCATCCCGGCATTTGCCAAATGATAGTGTCGCTGCTGATAAATTTATCAATTTCGGTTTCGACGTTATATTCACTATCAGCCAGTGTGACTGATACATGGTGGCCCATTTTCGTGAGATGCTCCTTAGCGAGAGAAGTCATGGAATGGTTTAATTCCCCTCCTGAGTGCGAAAAACTCTTGCCACCATCTATAATTAATACGTTACACATAGAACTATTCTCATTTGATATAAAAACGATATGTTACCTCTTTTTTTTATCTTTATTTAACATCGCGTGCCATAAAATGAATAACCTAATCCTTGGTTGTTAACCTTAACTCACAGGCCTATCTGTATAATAACTTTATTTATCATGGAGTTAGGCGCATACTTATACTTAATTACAGTCGGGATTACATTCTTTATTAAAAGCTAAAAGAGTTTTAATAATTAATAAATTTCGTTTTGCATAATACCCCCTAACACAAAATGATATCTTTGCCTAAAATGTAGTCGATATTTTGTACTTACCAGAAAATCATTATCAGGATGGTTAACGTTGCATCCTGATATCCCGGAAAGAATAAAACTGACTATCTGAGATAATGCGCACAGTCATCTGCGCTTTTAGTTAAAAACTCTGTCAGTTCCTCAATACAGGCTTTCACCTTAAGAGGCATATTGTCGCGTGATGTGTGGAGTGCAAAAATTGACCTACTCTCTGTCCTGAAATCGCTGAACAGGACCTCAACGTTACCTTGAGCGATATCTTTTATGACCCAGATCATCGGCACGAAGGCGATTCCCCGACCAGCGCGCAGCCAGTCGATTAGTGCCAGCGAATCATTTGTTATGTAGCGACCTCTGGCACGGATGCGTATCTGACTGCCATCCCGCGAAGTCAGGTTACAGGTATTATCCGGCTGGATGTCATACTCAAGCCAGTCAAACTTCTCAATATCATCTGGATGAACAGGTCTGCCCATTTTATTCAGATAACTTACGGCCGCGCACACAACCATCGGCATACTGCCAACCTTGCGAGTATAAAGTCCTGAGTCCTCTATTTCTCCAAACCGGAGTATCAGGTCTAGCCCATGGGAAATAAGGTCGGGCGCGGGGCTCGCTGTTACCAGGTTTACACTAAGACCGGGAAACCTTTCCAGTAACTGAGCGCTGATGTGCGTAATGACATAGTGTGCCATGCTGGGTGAACACCCTATTCGCAGCACTCCCGAGGGACGTTCATTGAAGGCAAACATATTTTCATGAGTCTGCCTTGCCTCATCAAGCGTTCTACAGCATCCCCGGTAGAACACTTTCCCTGCTTCTGTGAGTGCGAGACTGCGAGTCGACCTGTTGAGTAACTTAACACGCAATTCCTCTTCCAGTTTGGATACAACCACACTTACTGAAGGCACGCTAAGGTCAAGCTGTTGGGCGGCCTTTGTAAACGAACCTGATTCGGCTACCTGTACAAATATCATCATGCTTCGGAGTGTCTGCATTGTTTACTCTTTTTTAAAACTCTATTAGGCGGAGCCCTGTGTGACTCATTCACTGCACAGGTTATTATTAATGTCTTCATTTATATGTCTAAATTACTTTCTGTACAACTTAGCGGAAGAACAGTCACTGTGCATTTCTGCTTGCTCTCGATGTTAGTCGTCTTGCAAGAAAAGAGCAGACGCCATCTATGAAGTCAACACCATGTTGGTCATTGTTGTAAAGTACTGAGTGCATTATCTTTCCAGGAAAAAGCATGTTTGAATATCTACGTTTCCCCGTGAAACTGGCATTTGCATTGGTTTCAGCGCTGGTCATTGGTTTTTATTTTAATCTCGAAATGCCTCGATGGGCGATCATGACCGCCGGCATCGTTGCCGGCGGCTCGGCGTTTTCAGCTGGCGGGGATCCTTATGCCGGAGCCCTTCGTCTCCGGGGAATTCTGCGTATCATTGGCACTTTTATAGGAAGCAGTGCAGCGCTAATATTGATCATCCTTTTTGCCCGCACACCATCCCTGCTTTTGCTTACGGCATGCGCCTGGGCCGGATTCTGTGTCTGGGTGTCCACGCTGGTGCGAATTGAAAATACCAGCGCAATGGCCACTGCAAGCTATACAGCGCTAACCGTACTCGTCACTGTTTATGCCAGTAATAACATGACACTGGCTCCGGTATACGCAATTGAAAGATGCAGTGAAATTGTGCTGGGAATTTTCTGTGCCCTTCTGGCTGACGTCATTTTTTCACCTAAATCTATTAAACATATTGTTGAACACGAGGCTGAGACCCTTATTACGCTTCAGTGCCAGCTTATGGCGCTTGCAGCAACATCTACGGATCAAAAAGCGCTCGACAAAAAAATGCTCGAGATCCTTCGCAGATCTGCAGCCCTAAAGTCAATGGTGGTTAACCTGAAAATGGAAGCCGGGCATTGGGAACTTGCCTCGCGGCGTCTAACCGCTATCCACATACGTTCTCTGACGTTGCTCACCCTTTCTCTGGATATTTTTCTGGCCCGCAAAATGAACACCGGTAATATCAATACAGATATTGACTCACTGCTTCAGGACGCACCTGGCGATGTTGAATCCTCTTTGCGCTACCTGCGAGATTTCCGCTACAGACTTGCCATGCTTTCGGTTAACAGTCGATTATCCTCCCAGGCTGAATGGAGCAGAAATGCTGGAGAGTTTTTTTTACTGCTGAAGTGTTTTAAGGGCAATTTAAGACCATCATCCATCGAAGAAAAAATCCTCTCAGCAGTCCAACCGTCGCCGGAACGTTCTCTGGAATCACATTCTGCCCGCGTGAACGGTCTGCGAACCTTCATTGCGACGGGGACAGCCGCATTTTTATGGCTGTATAGCGGCTGGACGTCAGGTAGCAGTTGCATGATTTTACTTGGGGTCGTGACGGCTCTTGCAATGCGTTCGCCTAACCCCATTGCCGTAGCCAAAGATTTTGTCTACGGCATGACGGTTGCCGCGCCAATATCTTTTCTACTTTATACGGTCGTTATCCCCTCGACGCAGCAGAGTCTGATTCTGCTTTGCATTATGCTTGGACTGGTTGCTTTCATAAGCGGAATTTTTCTTCAGCGCAGACAGCTAGGAACCATGGGAGCCTTTGCAGGCATTCTGAATGCGGTAACAATAGCGAATCCAATGGTTTTCAACATTAATACATTCACTGATAATGTGTTAGGACAGATAGTGGGTAGTCTCTTCGCGTTCGCGGTTATTCTGCTGATCCCCGATCGGTCTCAGTCCCGAACCACCCAAAAAATTATGAATACATTGATTTATTCAATAACCACATCACTAAACCCTGCAAACCGCAGGCAAAGTAAAACACACCTGCCTGCCCTTTATCAGCATTTGAGCCTGCTGCAGTCTCTTCATCCGGGAGATTTAGACAAGCTCAGAATGTCGCTTGGGTTGATTGTCGGCCACAATCACCTTGCCAATGCACAACTCCCGGATAATCCCGCTCTAAATATGCCTTATCGAGAGCTCCGAAGCGCAGCCGATGAGGTGAAATACGCCAGTAATAATGAAAAAAGAAAAGAGAAGCTTAATATGTATTTGGCGAGGCTTCGTACATATCAGCAAATGCTCGTGAAGGTTAAGGCTTCCCGGGAAGTATCCGAAAGCGTAGACAGACTCGTTTATCTTACAGAAACCTACCATCATGCTTTTGTGAAGCCGGGATCATAAAGCAGCCGAAAGAATCCCTACGTCGGGAAGTCACAACTAAGCATATGTAGATAGAGCATTAATGAAATAGTTTGGGTGGAAGATTATGGAAGAAACGGGCAAAACAGCCGCAGGGAAGTCGCCATTAAGCAGTAAAAATGAAATACTAAGTGGATGCCAGGCCCAGACTATTTTTAACCATATCACCAGTAAATGGGGGGTTAAAACAATTATTGTACTCATGCAAGGTGAACTACGGTTTTCTCAGTTAAAAAGGCATCTTCACAACATTACGGACCGGATGTTGATAAAGACGCTACATGAGCTCGAAGAAGATGGACTTATCTGTAGAGAATTTAATGAAACGGAACGTAATAAGGCTTTTTACAGCTTGTCTTCAGAGGGGAATGAGCTCGCGGTTATTCTAAAATCGGTAACAGAATGGGTACAAAGTTTCAGCACTCGCTCATCCTGAACAGAGTATTTTTTAATTACTATGCCACCATCAGAGGAGTTATGCAGGTGACAATATTTAATCATGTCAGGTTAGGTTAAAGCCCGCCTGAAACCCATCATTTCCAGCGATGTGTCTGGCGCACTGGCGCGGTTTGCCGATCTACGTAATGAACACACTGATAGACGTCGTCAGGGAAGCGCGTCTTTCGTTATCGTAGCCCACCAGGCGCCTGGTCCGCTCCGGCAGAAATGGCAGTGTGCCGGGCCAAAAACCAGGCCACCGAGCACGGGGCGGCGTGGCAACCGCTGGGATAACAGGGTGGCCAAATCGTTCTTTAGTACACTGAGAAATGAACGTACAAGGAAGATTACTGTCAGCTAAAGCTAACTACATAGTTTTAGTTCATGAAGTGAATTACTCATAGAAAATTAAAACTTTTGACAAAACAATAAAGTAGTCACAGAATTTTCCATGAACCAAGTTTTTACTCAACATAAGTTAAATCGTGTTGATTGTTAACTTACTTCATGGTCTTAGATATTACCCCGCGTCCGATCATGCTGGTTGCAGGTGAAAATGCGCACTCGCTTTATAATTCTCAGGACGTTTACGAAGCCGCCAGTAATCCTAAAGAGCTGCTCATTGTACCTGATGCCGAACATGTTGACCTGCACGATAATCCGGAAAAAATCCCGTTTGATAAACTGGAAGCTTTTTTCAAAGCTAACCTGTAATCCATCTACCGCCTCTGCAGGAGACATATGGTTGCAACCGGCCACATCCTGTATCAGGGAAAGGAATTTCTTGTTCAACACGCTCATTTCCTTATAGAGGTTCAGTACTCCGCTGAGCGAGCATGGACGCTTTGCATCGGGAGTACATATGCCCTCCCCTACAAATGATTCACATAGTTCGCCCGTAAACCTGTGTGCTGGGCCATGTCGACGTCGCCGGGCTCAGCACTCACGGTCAAAGCGTTGCAGATGGCCTGGGAGCTTCGGGGTAAGCCAACAGGAGTGTTGCTCCATAGCGTCAAAGACAGCCACTATACCAGTCTCCAGTATAAGAGCCGCCTTCTGTGAAGGCGGATTCCTACTTTGTCAGGCGTTCAATCAGCTGGCGCTGGTATTCAGGCAGTTGGCTGGTTCTCACCCCCTGAAAAACAAGTGGCGGGAGCCATGTCATGCCCGCATGTAATGCACTGGCTTTCATGGGGGTGAAAACATCGGCAAGCTCGGTACCTGTTCTGCCATTTTTTCCGTATGTTGAGTCATCACCGGCAGCAGTTGTAACAATAAGCATTTCCTTACCCTTCCATAAATCCGGGCCAACGCTACCCCATGTGTCATTCATATACGCTTTCATCATTGGGGTGATATTGAACCAGTGAGTGGGAAAGATAAACACTATCCTGTCATTCTGGCGTGTGATACGCCTCTCCTCATCACCGTTTATCTTGCGCGTATCGAAACCATAGAGCGTTTCAAGGTTACGAACAGTGACTCCATCTACGCTCTCAGCCGCCTGCTGTAGCCCTTTAATCATAACGGACCGCTCCGGATACGGATGAGAAACGATTACAAGCGTCCTTATATGGCTTTTCTCTTTACTGATGGCAGCTTTTAGGGGGATCACTAAGACCAGCAGAAAAAGCGCCAGCATTTTAACAGGCAGGCCCGGAAAGAGTGGTTTCATACTTGCCTCCAGTTTCAGGGAAATTAAAGTTAAACAGGCAGATTTTGCCTCACAGAACACGCAGTATCACTTTGACAGGAAATCACGAAGGTAAAATCTCAATCGTGGCCGCTCTGGCGCGTGTCCCTGTCATTGCGGAAACATAGCTGCTGCCGGAGTACTTTTTCTGGTAAGCCTGATCTATTTTACTTTCAAGCTCAGGGTCTGATGGTTTTGCGAACAGGACGTCGAACTCCTGTCCAATAGCCAGTATCTTACCCGCCTGCTGGGACAATGCAGCCTGATACCATTTTGAACGGGTACCACTATAGGCTCGGACGAAAAGTCGGTTATCCACCTTCACTTCCCAAATCCATGTCGGCGTACCGGTCGTATTCATATCGGGATGATACGGAGCGATTTTAAGGTCATCGGCCGCATCTATTCTTGTTAATACTTCAGAGTTCCAGAACATAAACCTCTCCTCTTTCATATCGGCTGTTTTTTCTCTTGCACCATTAACACGATAAATTAATGTTGCATGAGAAATTAGAGCCTGCTTCACCAGTAACAGCAGAGTGGCTGTTATTTGAATTAGGATTAATGCATCTCAGCGACGGTATTACCGGCTATCAACTGAATAATATATTGGCGGTCCATAATAAAACTGAGTTGGCATGCCTTTCCTGCGGTTGCCAGTCGACTCCAGAGTGCCAGCACTGCCCGTATTTTTGCCTGTTCGAGCGCAAAACCAATACCATCAAGACTGTCTGCGTTTATCTGAAGTTCTTTTATCATCTTCACGCATTCGCCGATCAGGTCATCATAGCTAAGTGAAAACGTTTGTTTAGTATCCATTCGGCACGCTCTTTAGGGGGAATACCCAACACCCCATGCTAAGAGAGCAGTGTCTGTCGTTTGTCGCACAGACACTGCATCTGAAAACACCGGACGATGCTATGGCTTACTTATTAAGATTTTTGTTGAAAAATGCAGTGATGTTATCGAATGGGATCTTATCCATACGATCATATAAATCGACATGTGTGGCATCTTTAACAATCAGAAGCTCTTTTGGTTGATTTGCCGCTTCATAAGCCGTTTTGGAGAAGTAAAGCGAATGCGCTTTTTCACCATGGATGAACAGGATCGGGCGCGGAGAAATTTCCTTAATATAGGTCATGAGCGGGAAATTCATGAAGGCCATCGGCGTTGTCACAGACCATGAGTTACCAGAGTTGACGGCTCGGGGATGATAGCCGCGTTTGGTCATGTAATAGTCCGCATAGTCCACGAGGAACTGTGCTTCACCGCCCTTCAGTTTATTATAGGCTGGCTGGTATGCAGGTTTACCGTTTGCTGCATCTTCCCAGCGCTGGAGGCTCATCTTCTCCAGCGCCTGCTCGCGTTGCTCCGGCGTTACGCTGTCATTGTATCCTTTCGACATCACGCGGCTCATATCATACATGGTGCTGGCAACGACCGCTTTTACGCGTTTATCCACGGCAACAGCGTTCAGGGCAATCCCACCCATGCCGCAGATACCGATGACACCGATACGTTCACGATCCACATAAGGTTGCAGTCCAATGAAATCGACTGCGGCCATAAAGTCTTCGGTATTGATATCAGGTGAAGCAATATTGCGGGGTTCACCACTGCTTTCACCGGTATAAGACGGATCAAATGCCAGCGTCACGAATCCGCGCTCTGCCAGGGTCTGAGCATAAAGACCTGAAGCCTGCTCTTTTACCGCGCCAAATGGCCCGGAAATCACAAGCGCAGCAAGCTTCTTGTTCCCGCGATCTTTAGGAAGATATACATCAGCGGCCAGCGTAATGCCGTAACGGTTCTTAAAAGTAACTTTTTGATGATCCACTTTTTCGCTCCTTGGGAAAGTTTTATCCCACGTCTGAACCAGACGGACTGAAGAATCTGCTGTGCCTGGTGCAGGCTGGGCGACTGCAGCTTCTGTTGAAATCAGAGCCATCGCCCCGGCAAGGAGTGCGCCATTAAAAAAGCGCGTTGAAGATTTTAGCGTCATGATATTAAAACCTTTCATTGGATATTGAGGGATATGTTTCAGACAGCATGCATGAGTATTTCAGTTACAACTTCCGGCGGGTAATCACTGGCGATACCAAACGCTTTGACATTGATCTGGACGTTCTCAACGATAGCGGGCAGATCTGCTTCCCTGATGTTCAGCTGTTCAAGACGTGTTGGCGTACCAATTTCTTCGAACCACTTCTCAAGCGCTGCGATGCCGTCGTCTGCCGAACTGAGTCCGAACACATATTTTGCGAAACGCTCAAACTGCGGTGTACTTCGGTTTTTGTACCACTTCATCCAGGCGGGCATAACAACGGACAACCCTGCCCCATGCGGAACGTTGAAAAGTGCGGATAAAGAGTGCTCGATTGCATGATTCGGATAACTAAATCCGGCACAGCCTGACAGGATCAAACCGTTTTGAGCAAGGGTTGCAGCCCAGGCAAATTCCCCACGCGCAGCCTCATCATCCGGACTGGCGATGAGCGTTTGTGTGGTTTCAATTACCGTATTTAGGAGTGCTTCAACCAGTCGCGACTGAATTGCAGGCTGAACGGTTGCGGTGAAGTACACTTCGATAAGGTGTGAAATGATATCAGCGGCAGAATAGACGAGGTAATCGCGGGAGACGCCCGCCATCAGTGCCGGACTCAGTACGGATACCACCGGACGCGTGTAGTCGTTACCGATCGATAATTTTTCATGTGTTTCTTCATTGGTGACAACGGCATACGGGTTCATTTCGCTTCCCGTTGCGGCCAGGGTCAGAATGGCAAACAAAGGTAAAGCAGAGGAAAGCTCGCCTTTACCAGCGAATAAATCCCAGACGTCACCATTATAATGTGCACCGGCCGCAATAGCCTTAGCACTGTCAAGTACGGAGCCGCCGCCAACGCTCAGGATAGCGTCCACGTTATGGTGTTTCGCCAGTTCCACCCCTTCACGGACTTTGGATATCACCGGGTTACTTACGATACCGCCAAGTTCTATATACTCGATGCCGTTATCGGCAAGATTCTGGCTGACCGTAGCGAACAGGCCCTCTCGTTTAATACGTTCGCTTCCGTAACACAGCAGGACTTTACGTGCGCCAGCACTGGCAATGTGTGCACCGATAGTATCTTCTTTTCCGGAACCGAATTCGATTCGGGTTGGGGTGTAGAAAGTAAACTCTTTCACGTATGTCTCCTCCGGATAACCTGTCTGGCAGTTAAAAATGGCTTTAACCTGAACGGTTTAAATTTGCTCGCGGTGAACCCTGACTTACAGGACACTGCCTCATTTCAGTGTTGTTATTTTGAGTGTCTTTAATGAAAGGTGTTATTAAAATACTCTGCATTATTTGCCTGATCCTCTGAACCTGATCTCAAAGCGTGTATTTCAATTTTCATAGCTGCTAAGTTGTTAACGTCAAAAGACGTAACAAATGTGAGGCATTACAGAATGATTTCTGACAAGTCGGTTGAAAAACTACTGGGTGAACTTTCGGTCGATATAGCTCAGCGCACACCCGGTACCGGTGATTTCCCTACAGCCGTAGAAGGTCTCGAATTGTTCCGCCGAAACGAACCCGCTCCTCCGGTAAGCTGCCTGGTCCCTCCCAGTATCGTTCTGGTAGCCGATGGCGCGAAGATCATGTGGGTTGGTGGTGAACCTTACGAATACAATGCGGAAAAATTCCTGATCACCTCTCTTGACCTGCCAGCCAGCTCGGAAGTATTACAGGCTTCGACATCCCGTCCCTGCGTGGGCGTAGCCTATAAACTTGACCAGCGCGTGCTGATGGAATTAATTGCACAGGGAAGCCTGCCGCCGGTTAAAAAACGAGACGCGGGAACGGGTGTCGGTATAGGAACTATTACTGATGTTTTGCTGGAGCCTTTCTGCCGTCTGCTTTCTTTGCTTGACGAGCCTGAAGCCATTCCTGTTCTCGGGCCGCTGATTCAAAGGGAGATACATTACCGGCTTTTGATGAGCGATCAGTCAGATCATCTCAGACAGATTGCAGCAGTAGACGGCCATGGCTACCGTATCGGTAAAGCTATTGACTGGTTAAAGACCAATATTGCATCACCTTTACGCGTAGAAGAACTGGCAAGTCGGGTGCAAATGAGCACACCCTCTTTCCACCAACACTTCAGGCAGCTTGCGGGAATGAGCCCACTACGGTATCAGAAATGGCTGCGCCTTAATGAAGCCAGGCGACTGATGCTGAATGAACATTACGATGTCACCACAGCAGCCTATGCTGTCGGTTACGAAAGCCTGTCCCATTTCAGCCGGGAATATACGCGGATGTTCGGGGAATCACCCAAGAGGGATATAACCGTGCTGAGAAAGTCAGCTGGTAAGCTTTAGTATTATCGTCATGTATTTTACCTTATCCTGTTATTGTACCGGTTGCGCAAAACTTGCAGGAAAGCCATAAAGGCGGGAGAATCCTGTCGGCGGTGAGGATAAAAGATGTGGTAGCCCTCAAACCAGGGGCACCACTCGGTCAGGACCGCCATCAACCTGCCGTTTCTGATATATTCATCCGCAACATATTCTGGAAGGCAGGCTACGCCCAGGCCATCAAGAGCGGCATCAAGCTGATGTACCGTGCTGTTCGCAATATATTGCCCCTTCACCTTCAGGCTGAACTTCTGGTCTTCCTTCTCGAATTCCCAGGCATACAAACCACTCGTGTCGGAATACCGGACATTGATGCAGTTGTGATTCAAAAGATCCTGCGGTTTTTTAGGCTTCCCATAGCGTTGAAAATAATCCGGTGCTGCAACAATCAATTGCCGCCAGTCCTGGCTGATTTTAACGGCAATCATATCATTATTCAGCGCATCTCCGGGGCGGATCCCCGCGTCAAAACGCTGATCAACGATGTCGGTAAATCCATAATCAATTCCGATTTCAATCTGAATGTCAGGGTAGCGGCTCAGGAAGTCAGGCAGCACCGGGCGGATCAGGTACTGGATAACATCATCTGAACCCGTAAGGCGAATGATGCCAGTGGGCTTTTCACGAAGCTCACTCAGCCGACTAATTGCGTCATCAACCTGCTCCATCAAGGGGCCAATTTCGTTGCTCAGCCTTTCACCCGCTTCTGTGGTGGAGATACTGCGGGTGGTTCTGGCCAGCAACCTGATCCCAAGCCTTTCTTCCAGGGATTTTACTGTATGGCTGACAGCTGAGGGCGTCACACCGATCTCTGCTGCCGCTTTAGTAAAGCTCTTGAGTCTGGCCACGCTTAAAAAAACTTTCAGTTCATCCACACTCGCCTCCTCCAAGGGAGAAGCCAGCGTACCAGCCAATGATTAATTATCAAATATTTTTCACAAGTAAGTGAAATAAATGCTGATTAATAAATTTTATATCAAATGTTACCTTCACATCATCAATAGTGAGCGTGTCATCACACTGATAACGCGTTTGTGGCTCTGATCCTGAGGTAACAGTTATGCAAGATTTCATCTATCACAACCCGGTAAAAATTCTGTTTGGGCATGACCAAATCCCTGCACTTGCGCAGGAAGTCCCGCAGGATAAAAAGGTCATGATCGTCTATGGCGGAGGCAGCGTAATAAAACACGGCATTCTGCAACGCGTAAAAGGATCCCTTAAAAACACCCTTGTTTTTGAATTTGGTGGGGTTGAACCCAATCCACATTACGAAACCCTGATGAAAGCGGTCGAGATTGTCAAAGTGGAAAAAATTGATTTTCTCCTGGCCGTTGGCGGTGGTTCAGTCATCGATGGTACAAAATTCATCGCCGCGGCCGCTCTTTATGAAAATGATCCGTGGGAAATTATCACCAGCTATGGCAGCGTAGTGAAACAGGCTTTGCCTTTTGGATGCGTACTGACGCTTGCAGCGACGGGGTCCGAGATGAATAACACGGCTGTGATTAATCGTGCCACCACGCAGGATAAACTTTTTTTTGCATCTCCGTGCGTTATGCCGCAGTTCTCCGTGCTTGAACCGGAAATTACCTACACTCTGCCTGAGAGACAAACCGCAAACGGGGTTGTGGATGCCTTTGTCCATATACTTGAACAATATATCACTTACCCGGTAAACGCGAAGGTGCAGGACCGCCTGGCGGAAGGATTGCTCAATACGCTGAAAGAAGAAGGCCCGACAGCCCTTAAAAATCCTCAAGACTACGACGCCAGAGCGAATATCATGTGGGCGGCTACAATGGCCCTGAATGGGATGTTAAGTGCCGGTGTACCGACAGACTGGGCTTCTCACTTGATTGGTCAGGAAATTACAGCCTTGTATGGCATTGACCACGCCCGCACTCTGGCGATTGTGATGCCTGCCCTGTGGCGCTACTGCAAAAATGAAAAATCTGAGAAGCTGGCTCAGTACGGTGCTCGGGTCTGGAATATTCCCGCATCTGATACCGAAAAAATGGCCGATGAGGCTATCAATGCCACGGTCGCTTTTTTTGAACAACTGGGGGTTAAAACCAGACTCTCTGATTATGATTTAGGGGATGAAGCCATTGCAGAAGTTATTCGTAAGTTAAAAGAACATGGTCACATTGCCTTGGGTGAGCATGGAAAAATTACGGCCAGAGAGGCTGAGGCCTTATTGAATATGGCGCTTTAATAAGTATAGCCTGCGATTTTCGCAGGCTAAATCTATGACGGTGGTGAGCTGGAATACCGCAATATCATAATAATCAATTTATTATCTGCATTGAGAAGAGAAGTAGTGTCAGATGCCGGACTCATTTCCGTATTAGCGAAAGACTGTACCTTCATTGTCACCGCACCACAGACTTGATCTACCAATGCAACCCTCAGAGGATCAGGCAAGTAATTTGAAGTATTTGTGTATTTTATGTTACCTCAAGCCTGTAAATTGTTATCTGCTCACTTAACAGATGAATTTATCTGAAAGTACGCTGGCGTTTTCCTGGCCTCCAGGAAAATTTAACTTGCCGGGATTAACCATTATTAGCATACATTCGGCTTCCTTTCAGAAGCGGAAAGCAAACCCGGTCAAAAATATGAGCAGGAGTGTAATGATGGATGAAGAAAAAAATCTGACTCGTCGCGAATTTGTTGTTCGTTCTGGGGTTGTCATAGGAGCCGGTGTGTTGCTGAGCAGTCCAATTGGTTCACTTGCCGCTGATGTAAATGGTTCCAGAGTGAGAACTCGCGGTTATGCAGCGTTTGACACTTCCGGAAAACTCTCGCCCTGGTCCTTTGAACGCAGAGCAGTTGGTGACAACGATATTTTGATTGAGACTAAATATGCAAGTATTTGCCACTCTGATATCCATCAGATGAAAGGACACTGGGGGGTCCAAAAATATCCTCAGGTTCCAGGGCATGAAATCGTAGGCATTGTGGCGGCGGTTGGAAAGAATGTCACCCGGTTCAAGATCGGTGATCGAGCAGGCGTTGGATGTATGGTCAACAGCACTCTTCCAGACTCAGAGCTGATGCAGCTTGAGAACACGGAGCAATACAGTCCAGCTACTGTCTTCACTTATGGTTTCCCTGAAAGCGATTCTCCCACGGGAATTTCACAGGGAGGGTATTCCACAAACATCGTGGTGCGCGATCATTTTGCTGTTCATATTCCTGAAAACATTACCTTCCAGGAAGCTGCACCCTTGCTTTGTGCAGGCATTACCACTTATTCACCGCTCATGAAGGCTGGTATCGTCAAGGGAATGAAAGTTGGAGTGGCCGGAATTGGTGGTCTGGGCCATATGGCCATAAAGCTTGCCGTGTCTAAAGGAGCGGAGGTATATGCATTCACAACTACGCCATCGAAAGTTGACGATATTCTTTCCTTCGGGGCCAAAGAAGTAATTGTGGTCGATAGTTCTGACAAATTGAAGGCTTATCAGGGAAGTCTGGATTATATGATTTCCACGATCCCTTATCAGTTCGACGTCGCAGCCTACGCATCAGTTGTGAAGCCATACGGAACTTTCACCCAGATCGGCATGCCAGAAGGTTTTCAGATTACACTCAATGCGCTTGGTCTTGCAGCATCAAGAGTTAATTTCAATGCGTCAATGATTGGCGGCATGAAAGAAACTCAGGAAGTTGTAAATTACTGTTCTGAAAATAAAATATTACCCACCATCCAGATAATCAAGGCAGAGCAAATTAATGAAGCATGGGATAACGTGTTTAATAAGAAAGCCCGATATCGCTATGTTATAGATGCGTCGACGATGTGATATCAGGAATATGTAACACTTTCCAGATTCATAAGTCCATTGACGTTGTGATGTTCATATTAATCCTCTCTTTTTAATTTTAACCCTCTTTTTGGGGCCGGTGGCCCCGTTTTTTTCAATGCCCGTTTTAAAGGTACTGACGATGACAAAAAAGCATTCAAAAATAGAACAAACATCTTTGAATGATACTTCAGATAATTCTAACTGGAATGGTGTATTCGCTATTTCACTCTGCGTGTTTGCTCTGATCGCTTCAGAGTTCATGCCTGTCAGTCTGTTAACTCCACTTGCCCATGATTTAGGGATAACGGAAGGTACAGCTGGTCAGGGAATGACAATCTCAGGTGTTTTTGCCGTATTTACAAGTCTTAGCATACGCAGACTAGCCGGAACACTGAACAGAAAGTTTCTTTTACTGGCGTTGACAGCTCTGATGGGATTATCTGCCGTGTTAGTCGCACTCGCCCCCAATTATCTTATCTATATGCTGGGGAGAGCTATGATTGGTGTTGTCATTGGAGGATTCTGGTCAATGTCAGTCGCTACAGCAGTAAGACTGGTGCACATTAGTAAGGTACCGCGTGCCCTAGCCGTGTTCAATGGAGGAAACGCCCTGGCAACCGTAGTGGCAGCCCCACTTGGAAGTTATCTTACGGCTGCCATAAGCTGGCGTGGAGCTTTTCTGTGTTTAGTACCTGTCGCAATAATTACGTTTGTATGGCAATGGATAAGCCTTCCTTCTATGGAGCCCGGCAAATCTGGTAAAACCGGGTCATCTGCTACCTCGCTTTTACGAAAAAAGAATGTCGCGGTTGGTATGTGTGCCGCCGGTATCTTTTTCATGGGGCAGTTTACTCTGTTTACCTACATCCGACCGTTTCTGGAGAATGTCACGAAAGTTAATTCTGATGCAGTAACGCTAATATTGTTACTGATTGGGGTAGCTGGACTTGCCGGAACGACAGCGATTGGTTTTGTGATCAAAAATCGCCTTTATCAGACACTGGTTGGGATACCACTTGTCATGGCTTCAGTCGCTGTAATCCTGATCCCTATGGGTAACAATATTCCTACCGTCTGTGTTTTGTTGGGACTTTGGGGCGTGTTATCAACAGCTGCACCGGTAGGATGGTGGAGCTGGGTTGCCAGTGCCACTGCGTCAGATACAGAATCAGGGGGCGGTCTTATGGTAGCAACAGTTCAGTTTTCAATCGCACTGGGGTCTACAGTGGGCGGGATTTTGTTTGATCAGTTTGGTTTTCAAAGTACATTTGCGTTGAGTGCAGGAATACTTATTTTCTCAGCGATATTGACTCTGTGGACCTCAAAGCTAAGAACAGTACCTGTATGAATCGTCGCTTAGCCTCCTAGGGAGCACCTGGCCACAACATATCGCAACTCCGTTCTTCACCGAAAGCATAAATGCTCTCTCGGGCATTTATGCTTTTATATCGCGGTCAAATAGATTTGTTATGTTTAATCTATGAATATTAGCTTTCACGCTTTGCCATCATCAATGCCAGGTCAACGAGACGATTAGAGAATCCCCATTCATTGTCGTACCACGCCAGAATTTTGACCATATTACCGCCAATCACCAGCGTTGATAGGCCGTCGATAATCGACGAGCGTGGGTCTCCCTGGTAATCGCTGGAGACGAGCGGTTCATCGCTATAACCCAGGATCCCTTTCAAAGGTCCCGTTGCGGCAGCTTCGCGAAAAGCATTGTTCACCTCTTCGACCGTCACATCTCGCTCAAGCGTGACGGTCAGGTCAACAATGGACACCACCGGCACAGGGACGCGTAGCGAGTAGCCCGTTAAACGGCCATCCAGCTCAGGAATAACTTTACCCAGAGCCTTCGCTGCGCCGCTGGAGTAAGGAACAATCGACAATGCTGCGGCGCGAGCCCCGCGCAGATCTTTTTCCGGCTGATCGTGCAGCGCCTGGCTGTTGGTGTAGGCATGGGTGGTGTTCATCAGACCATGTTTAATACCGAAATGCTGGTGCAGGACCTGCGCAGCAGGTGCAAGACCATTGGTGGTGCAGCTTCCGTTGCTTATCACGTAGTGTTTATCCGGGGAGTAGAGACTCTCATTAACGCCCATCACAATGGTTAAATCATCGTTTTTACCAGGGGCAGAGATAATCACGCGCTTCGCACCACCGCTGTGGATATGTACAGCCGCCTTTTCACGGTCAGTGAATAATCCTGTAGCCTCAATAACAATGTCGACTTCACGCTGACGCCACGGAATACTCGCCGGGTTGCGTTCACTGAATACGGTAATGGGTTTACCATCAACAACAAGCCCCCCTTCACCAGCGGTGACCTCTGCATCCAGCTTACCGAGCAGCGAGTCATATTTCAGCAGATGCGCCAGCGTTTTGCTGTCCGTCAAATCGTTGATTGCCACAATTTGAATATCCGGATTATCCAGTGCTGCGCGCAGTACATTGCGTCCGATACGGCCAAAACCGTTAATACCGACCTTTACCATAATTGACTCCTTATCTATATCTCTGGAGTCAGATTAGGACGGATAGGTTGTGGCGTAAATGACAAAAAAGGATCACTTTACGCCATTTTACGGCAGTGAAATCGTTGACGATATTCACCTGGAGTGAGGTTAAGCTGTTTTTCAAACAATCGTCGCAGGTTAATGCTGCTGCCAAATCCCGTTTGCTCGGCGATACGATCCAGCGTCTCGTTAGTCTGCTCCAAACGCTGCCGTGCGGCGGCCAGGCGGGCTTCCGCGACGTAGCGCGCCGGGGAAGCGCCGGTTTCCCGGGTAAAGACGCGGGTGAAATTTCGCGGACTCATGGCGACTTTTTCCGCCAGCTTATCTACGCTGAGGTCGGCGGTGAGGTTTTCGAGCAACCACGCCAGCAGATCGTTAATCGGGCCCTGTGAGGTGGTCTGCTGCAGGTTATAGCGGCTAAACTGTAGCTGGCCTCCGGGGCGACGCAGATACATGACGAAGTCCTGGGCAATATCGCGCGCCAGGCTGAAGCCGTAATCTTCTTCAACCAGCGCCAGCGTAAGATCAAAGCCGGAACTGACCCCGCCAGAGGTCCAGATATGTTCGTCCTGAATATAGAGCGGCCCGCCCTCGACGCGGACCTGCGGGAATTCCGCCTGCATGGTTTCCAGCAGTTTCCAGTGGGTAGTGGCCCGTCTGCCGTCCAGCAGTCCGGTTTGCGCCAGCAGCATCGCACCGCCGCAAATGGAGGCTATGCGGCGGGCATGGGGAGCGGCAAGGCGCAGCCAGTCAACCACCGCCATCCCTTCCTGCGGGTTTTGACCTCTGCCGGTAATCATGATGGTATCGCGGGGTTCACGCGGGTCAATCTCATGCAGGCGATGATCGGCCAGAAGATTTAAACCGGACTGACCATGGATAACCTGATGCGGTTGAGTTGTCGCTAGCTTGACCTGGTAGCAGATTTCCCGGGCACCTTCCGGGTGCAGGCGGTTGGCCTGCATCAAAATGTCAGCAATACCGGCGGATTCAAACAGCATGCCGCCATCGGGTACAATAATAAGTATCTTTTTCATGTCATGAAAAGTAATCTTTTTACAGAATAAGTCAACACGACAAACTCAAAGAATAAATTTTACTGTCGAAAGCACTGGGTTCTGATGGATGTAAAAATCTGAAGGCTCGGAAAGAGTGGTTTGGATATGGCTCCTTCCATCACCTGCCGCTCTCAATGTGATCCTTTCCCGACAAACCGCACGCCGCGCTTTCTCCGCCCTAAAATGTCCAGATGACAGCTGCTGTCAGTGCCGCCTCGTTACGTCGTAACACGATCGGGCTCTCATTTGCATGCTCCCCAAGCCAGGTATAGTCAGCGCTCAGGAGCGTGCCCCAGTGGGCATCAAACTGGTGACTCCAGGTCAGACTGTTGTCTATGCCATAAAATCCCCCCGGTGCTGAATAGCGGCTATAACCTGAGTGCTGGCTCTGCTGCGGATCCACCCCATACCAGGTATTCAGGTAACGGTTGTCGCCAAACAGGGCCGCCGTCTGAAAGGCGACCGTGTCATGGTCAGTTTGTACAGGGAGCAACGTCAAGGATGCCCGGTAGCTTACCCCCTGGCTGTCCGTTAAAGGCAGCGTCGCTTTACCTTCAACGCTGAGCCACGAAAGCGCCTGCCAGCCGACGGCAAGGGCCGTGTTCAGGGAGACGTCAATGTCTCCCATCCCTTTCAGATTATTTGCCCCTGCCCGCCAGCTGGCGTTTTTATCCGCCCTTCCCAGATCGTATCCCAGCGTATGTTCGAAGTACCAGCCGCTGGCGTTCTGCAGGTCATATCCCACCCCTTTCTGCGTATCAATAAAAAATGCGCCGTTACGCCCCTGAAGTACAGGAACCACCTGCCATACCTGCTTGTCTGAACCTGAATATCGCGGAGTGTAGTGGCCTCCCAGCCCAATGGTGAAGGTGCCGGAGAAAGTGTCATCATTTGCTTGTACGCAGGATGTCATGGCCGTCAAAAGCGGTACGGTCATATACAGGGCTTTTTTTATCGCTATCATACTGTTCTCCTCACAGACGCCGGCTTCTCCTGAGGCAGGAGCCGCCACAAAATGTTGGCGCAGTATGATTTGGCAAAATCAATGAATCGTCGGGATAGTGTTAAGAAACGGTCAAGGTGAATGGATGTTGTCCAGAAGAGTGCTGATTATTGAAGATGACGCCGATGCGGCTGGCGTGCTCGAAGCCTACTTACGCCGTGAAAATTACGATGTCGTCATTACCGGAGACGGTCTTTCCGGGCTGGATATGGCGCACCGGTGGAAACCCGATCTGATCCTGCTGGATGTGATGCTTCCGGGGCTTAACGGCACCGAAGTCCTGGCTGGCCTGCGCCGTAAAAATGATGTTCCGGTGATCATGGTCACCGCCATGGGAGATACACCCGATCGTATTGGCGCCTTGCGCTATGGCGCTGATGATTATGTTGTTAAGCCTTACCATCCGGGAGAAGTTGTGGCTCGGGTGCAGGCGGTACTGCGCCGCAGCAATCAAACAGAAACAAAGGAAGAGATCCTTCGCTGGCAATCGCTTGAAGTGAATGTTACGGCCATCGTGGCGAGCATTGTCGACGGGGACACCACACCGCGCACGTTGGATCTGACCCCAACCGAATTTTCACTACTGACCACGCTTATGCGCTCTCCTTCACGTCCTTTTTCCCGCCAGCATTTACTTGAGCACTGTTTGCCGGAAAGTGAAGCCCTGGAGCGCGTGGTGGATACCCATATTTATAACCTGCGTAAAAAACTCGAGGCGGCGGGTATTTCCGGCGTGCTGGTTAACGTTCGCGGCGTAGGCTACAGGTTCAGACAACCATGACAAAAACCCGCTACTCCTCCCTGTGGCGCTGGATTTGCGCACGTATATTAGCGCTGGCCATCGGAAGCGTAATTGTCATTGCGACCTGTATGTGGCTACGTTATGCGGTGCAGAATTACTGGAACATAGGCAGAATGCCGGCATCGGTCCGACAAGAGTTTCTTGCGCTCAGCCAGAACCCGCAGGCGAACCCGGCGCGCTTCCATCAAATCGTCGATACCTGGTGGGGGTTGAGTTATTCAACCCCATCCATCGCCTCGGCGGACTGGGTCACCGTGGCGTTACTGGTCCTGGTCATGATCCCTTTTATTGTGGTGATGGGATTGCGATATGCCAGGCCACTGGCGCTGCAATTCAGCCGACTGCGTGATGCGGCAAAGGACGTCGCCGAAGGGCAATTTGGCCGCCAGGCTGAGCTCATCAGGAATGCGCCGGCTGAAATGGTCAGCTTTGCGAGTGACTTTAATACCATGACGGGGAAACTGGCCCGCTATGAAAAAGAGTTACGTACCTCTCATGTGGCCATGGCGCATGAGCTTCGCTCCCCCCTGACTGCCGCTATCGGACGTTTGCAGGGCATGCTGGATGGTGTGTTTGATGCCAGCCCGGAACAACTGGCAATGGTAATGAAACAGCTTCAGCACCTGAATCGCCTGACCGATGAACTTCATCTGCTCTCGCTGTCTGATGCCGGGAATTTGGTGCTGGAAAACGAACCCTTTCGTCTGGATGAGCTGCTTAAGGAACGGGCGACATGGATCATGCCCCAGGCTGATGCACATCGTTTTACAATCAGGCTTCATCATTCTCAGGCGTGTCCCTTCAAAGGCGATACGTTCCGTATGGGCCAGGTTTTCACCATTCTTATGGAAAATGCCCTCCGTTACGGGCGTGATGGCGGCCATCTTGATGTCACGCTGCACTACGCCAGCGGGCAATATTGCCTCGAATTTCGCGATGACGGCCCGGGGGTATCCTCCCAGTTCCTGCCGGAAATGTTCAACCGTTTTAGCCGGGAGGAGCAGTCGCGTGCCCGCCACTCCGGCGGCAGCGGTCTCGGTTTGTCGATCGCTCGCGCGATTTGTCAGGCCCATGGTGGCAGTATCAGCGCGTCGTTACCTGAAACCGGCGGACTCGCAGTCACCCTTTTGTTACCCTGGACGTCGTCTGAGATGGAAAATAGCGGCTCTTGATAATACCTTGACGAAACGTCGAATCTTTCTCGACTAAGCGCGCATTTAATAACGCCATCACCTTTATGGAGCGGCGTTATGTCAGATGAATTTTTACTCTCCCTCCGCCACAGTCTGCACCATTTGTACGACGTGGCGCGCACCCTTTCCTGGCTGCACTTTCTCCCCCTGACCATTCTTTCGGTAGTGATTTTTCTGCTGCCTGGATGCGGGGACAACCAGGGTAATACGACTGATCCTGTGCGAACGGTGCGCTACGTTGTTGTTGGCTCAGCGCAAACCCTTCCCGCGCTGGAAAGAACCGGAGAGATCCATGCGCACGATGAAACGATTCTGAGCTTTCGTACCGGCGGCCGGATAGTGACGCGTAGCGTCGATATTGGCGATCGGGTCAATGCAGGGCAACTGCTGGCCACGCTTGAAAATACAACCAGTCAGAATCAGCTCGATGGCGCACAGGCTGATTATGAAGGAGCCAAAGCCTCTGCTCAGGTTGCTGCACTTAACGTCAACCGAATGCAAAAGCTCATGCCAACAGGCGCGATTGCCCGCACGCAGCTCGATACCGCCCGCGCAGACTGGCTTGTCGCCCGCGCGCGTTTAAAAAACAGCGAGTCCGCGTTGCGTAATGCCCGGGAAAGCCTTGGCTGGACGCGTCTGATTGCGCCGCAAAGCGGCGTGATCACCGAAGTAAGCGCCTCTGCGGGTCAGGTGGTCAATGGTGGTCAGTCGGTGTTGACGCTGGCGACCGGTGAAGCCCGCGATGTGGTGTTTGATATCGCTAAACCCGAGGCGATCCCGCCACAGGAACAGGCTGGCTTGCGAGTTTCCCTGCTCAGCGACCCGTCGGTGCAAGCGTCCGCCGCGGTAAGAGATATTAGCCCGCAGGCCGATCCTCAGACCCGCACATGGCGCGTCAGGGCTACCCTGCAAAACCCACCGCTGGCAATGGCGCTGGGCGCCAGCGTCACCGTCACGTTACCCGCAACGGGTCCGCATGGATACGCCCTTCCCGCTTCAGCGCTGAGCCGCGTCGACGACAAACCGGCGGTTTATGTGATTAACCCACAGTCGCAGGCGCAGCTTCGCGTGGTGGTACCAGCATACTATACCGCCACCACGGTCATTATCTCCGGCGGACTTGAACCAGGCGACCGGGTGATTACCGCCGGCGTGAGTAAATTACGCTCCGGCGAGCCGGTGATTGCCGGGGAGTGCGAATCATGAAACCCGTATTGAATGAGAAATTTAACCTGTCCTCCTGGGCGCTAAATCATCAGCAGATGGTCAGTTTCTTCATGCTGCTGATCATTGCTATGGGCGCGTTCTGTTATGAGAACCTGCCACGTAACGAAGATCCGGCGTTTACGATTAAAACGGCCGTTGTTTCTGCGCAATGGCCCGGGGCATCCGTAACGGATACCACCCGACTGCTGACCGATACGCTGGAAAAAAAGCTGCAGGAAACTCCCTGGCTTGATTATCTCGAAAGTGAAACCCGTGCCGGGAGCTCCGTTATTAATGTCAATCTTCGTGACGATACCCCGCCGCAAAAGGTGCCGGATATCTGGTATCAGGTACGTAAGAAAATGCAGGATATTGCCCCCTCTTTGCCAGAAGGCGTTCAGGGCCCCGCCGTCGACGATGAGTTTGATGACACGTACGGTACGATCTATGGCTTTATACCTGAGGGCTATACCCTGCGGGAGGTCCGGGACCGTGTTGAGACAATCCGCCGGGAGCTCATGTCGTTACCGGATATCGGAAAAACCAGCCTGCTGGGTGAGCAGCAGGAACAGATAGTTCTCTCTTTTTCTCCAGCGCGTCTGGCAGGTATGGGGTTGAACATCCAGCAGGTAGCGGATGCCCTCAGAGTACAAAATGCGGTTGTCCCGGCAGGTATGATCCGCACCGGACAGGAAAATATGGTGATAAAGGTCAGCGGGGAACTGACTTCTGAAGCGAGCTTACGTGCCGTCACGCTGCATATTAACGATCGTTACCTTCCTCTGACGGATATTGCCACCGTTAGTCGGGAAAACGCCGAGCCTCCCCAGCCGGTTTACCGGGTCAACGGCAAACCCGCCATCGGGCTGGCTATCTCGATGGCGCCGACCGGTAATATGCTGCGTTTCGGCGCCGCGCTGAATGCAAAAATGCATGCCATCAGCGTCACGCTGCCGCACGGTATTGAGATGGTCAAGGTTGCCGATCAATCAGCGGTGGTCAGCGACGCCGTAAGCGGGTTTATCCGGGTGCTTATCGAAGCCGTGGCGATCGTCCTGGCCGTTTCGTTTGTCTCGCTGGGTTTACGAGCCGGACTGGTAGTGGCTGCGGCCATTCCACTGGTTCTGGCCATGACCTTTACGGGAATGATGCTGGCAGGAATAGGTCTGCAGCGTATTTCTCTCGGCGCATTGATTATCGCGCTGGGTCTGCTGGTCGATGACGCCATGATCACCGTGGAAACCATGGTCTCTGGTCTGGAAGCCGGGGATTCCCGCCGGCAGGCGGCGACCCGGGCTTTTAAAACGACCGCATTTCCGATGCTGACGGGCACCCTTGTGATGATTGCCGGGTTTATTCCTGTGGGATTTGCTGCGTCCAGCGCCGGTGAATATTGCTTTTCCCTGTTTGCCGTGGTGCTCATCGCCCTGCTGTGCTCATGGGTTGTCGCGATCCTGTTTTCACCGTTAACCGGGACGTGGCTGTTATCTGACAACATCAGACAGAAGGCGAAAGGTCCTGGACGGATGGCCCGCGGATACCAGTGGCTACTGCGCAAGGCGTTGCGTCACCGCTTCGCCACCGTGTGTCTTGCTCTCATTGCGCTTGGTCTGTCCGTTTACGGAACAACCTTTATGCAGGGGGAGTTTTTCCCCGCCTCCGACAGGCCAGAATTGCTGGTAAGCCTGACGCTACCGGCAAATGCCTCGCAGTCGGAAACGCAAAATACGGCTGAAAAGCTGGAGAAGGCCCTGGCAGGCAACCGCAACGTTGAGCGCTTTTCGACATACGTTGGGTCGGGAGCGATCCGTTTTTACCTGCCTATGGATGTGCTTCTGGCAAATGAAAATATCGCCCAGATAGTGGTGGTGGCTAAAGATCTTAAAGCGCGGGATCGTCTTCATCGACAGTTAAACAGGATACTGGCTATGGGCTTTAGCGACATCATCACGCGCGTATCGCCCCTGGAACTTGGGCCCCCCGTCGGCTGGCCAGTGAAATACCGGGTGAGTGGGCCAGATTATCTGAAAGTCAGGTCGATCGCGAACCGCCTGAGCGATGTCATTGGCCGGTCCCCCTCCTCTCGCGAGGTTAATCAGACGGCAGGCGAACCGGAGAGAGTCATTACCCTCAAGGTCAATCAGACCGCAGCCCGGGCTGCGGGCGTGTCGTCAGAAAGTCTGGCCCGGATGCTCAATACCGTCTGGTCCGGCAGTATAGTCACGTCGGTTCGCGATAATGACCGCCTTGTCGATGTGGTGCTCCGGGCCAGGGACAATGAGCGTCTTAACCTTGCCACCTTCTCTTCGCTGACTATTCAGGGGAATGACGGTAAACAAATCCCCCTCAGCGCCTTTGCCACGCCAGTCTGGGGCGTGGATGATCCGGTTATCTGGCGTCGACAGCGTTTGCCTTTCATTACCGTGCAAACTGACCTCGCCCCGGGACTTCGCGCCGAAGCAGTATCCGCAGCGATGCGACCTGCGGTAGACAGGTTGCGCGCGGAACTGCCTGAAGGCTACAGCATTGAAGAAGGGGGCGCGGTTGCTGAGTCTGAAAAAGGTAATAGTTCGGTCTATGCGATTCTGCCGGTGACACTGGTCATCATGCTCTTGCTGTTGATGCTCCAGTTGCGCAACTATTCCCGTATGGCGTTGGCTATACTGATGGCCCCGTTTGGTTTACCGGGTATCGTGCTGGCTATGTTACC
Source organism: Klebsiella sp. D-Nf1 (assembly GCF_002810515.1). Taxonomy (NCBI): domain Bacteria; kingdom Pseudomonadati; phylum Pseudomonadota; class Gammaproteobacteria; order Enterobacterales; family Enterobacteriaceae; genus Klebsiella; species Klebsiella sp. D-Nf1. The sequence continues at coordinate 1,044,087 of NZ_PIOK01000001.1, read as the reverse complement.
TGGCGGAACACCAATGGGATTTGTCGCTCTGCTTGGCGTGATTGCGCTCGCTGGCATGATCATTCGTAACGCCGTCATACTGATTAGCGAGGTTGACAGCAACCTTGCTCAGGGGATGGCAAGCGATGCCGCCATTATTGCGGCCGCAGAGCATCGTGCGCGCCCCATCTGCCTGACTGCCTGTGCCGCCATTCTGGGAATGATCCCCATCTCTCATCAGGTATTCTGGGGACCGATGGCCTATGCGATTATCGGGGGACTACTGGTTGCCACGCTGGTTACACTGACCGTTTTACCGGCATCGTTTAGCCTGTTGTTACACCTGAGAATGACGTCCTCAGGCGAGACTCGTGAAAAATGAGTAGCGTGCCGTCGTATCCTCGCCTCAGGGGTCTGCCAGGTTATTCGCTGCAAGACAAAGAACTTGCTCCATCGTGTCATCCACCTGCTGGCGCAACGCGTGGATAACAGGAGACCTAATTTTACTGCTTCTTCGGCAGCAGAGAACGAGGAGAAATGCCGAAGGCTTTGCGGAAGGCATGGCTGAAATGAGAGAAATCAGAGAAGCCGAAATCCAGCGCCGCCTGGGACACGCTACTGACTCGTCCGCGTTCGATAGCCTCTCGGCTCGCCTGCAGCCTCTCCTGCCAAATCACTGCCATCGGCGTTTTTTTATGGCGGGCGAAAGCACGCGTGACGGTGCGAACGGAAACGTGGTGCGCCCGTGCCAGGCTTTCGATGTTCAAATCGGGATCGACAAGTTGCCGCCGGATGTAGTTCATCATCCGGGAATACAGATCGCGCTCAACACCAACGTTGTTCAGGTCCTGTAGCTCCAGGCTCAGTACCAGTAGATCCAGCAACGTCTGGGAGAAGCGGCCGGAGATATCCGCTGTGTTCAGACAGGCGGGCATCGCTGCCGCCTGACGCAGCATTTCGCGCAATGGGATCACGCCCGGGCGGCGGTCGTCGAGCACCATCGCGGTGAGGTGTTCGACCCCAGGTAAATGACAGCTCAGCAAATGGCGGGGGATCCGCACCAGATGATTATCGCGCCCGCCAAGACTGAAGCGGAATGTCTGGGCGGCATCGTAGAGCACCAGACTGTCCGCTGCCAGCGTCGCCTTGCGTCCCCCCTGTTCAAGCTGACCGTATCCATCCTGCATATACCCCAACCACAGATCGTCGTCGGGGCCCTGGCGCAAATAACGGGCCGTGCGATCCCAACTGTGTAGCGGCGCGGACAGTGAACACATATCCACCAGACCCACTCCACGTACCGTCAGCCGTGCATCAAAGTCGACCCCAGCCAGAGGGGCGCTGGCCGCTGGAATACAGTGGCGTAACACTACGTCGTTCCAGTACTCGAAGCGGCGCGACTCGGTAACGCCAACGGTTGAATAGTGGAGACTGCCCGCAGACTGCATGCTATTCATCATCATTCACCTCGCGCCGGGAATTCCGCCAAAACGACAGAAACGTTTCCGCAGACAGCAACTATCATGCCAACGAGCTAATACACCCTCTTTCAGTTACGCCGATCGGCGCTAAGTTACCGGGAACTATCACTGAAAATCCGCGCCCCCCCTTTTCTGCTGGCATATAGGGCGTCGAATAGCGGAACGACAAAACGTGGAACCGCACCCTAAACGTGCGGCGTCTGCACTATGGCGGACCATCACACGACGAGGGGTAGGCCCGCAACCGAATGTCCCTTCCAGCCAAACGACTGTCCTGCTGAAGCAAGTACGCCGCAAATTTCTCCCTAGTATCAGTAAGCGTAAGGTCTTCCGGCCACACCGTGCTCCGGACATAACACGACATCAGACAAGAGGGGGAACGTCATGACTTTCAGTAACGCTACGTTTCGCATCAGCCTGGCCGCCTGCACACTGTGGCTGGCAACCGGCCCGGCCCATGCGGTCGATCTCAATTCGCAGGACCTCATTCCCGCCCCCGCCGGCACCGATGCCGTTCTGGGATATTTCACCTACGCGACGAGAGATAGCTTCACCCCCACCGGGGGCGGTGAACTTAAGCAAGAGACCGGGCTCGACTCCTTCGTCAGCATCTTTCGTTACGTTCACTACATGGACGTCGGTGGCTTTACGGTTGCGCCGCAAGTGCTGCTGCCTTACGGACGCCTTTACAATGGCTCACTAAACGGCGTTCGACTTGATTCAGCCAGCGGCCTGGGCGATCCCATCCTTGCCGCGCCGGTCTGGCTGGTCAACAACCCCAGCACAACCTTTGCCATTGTGCCTTACCTGTACCTCCCCGCGGGCTCCTACGACGCCGGACGCACGCTAAACGTCGGTGAAAATCGCTGGAAGTTCGACCTTCAGCTCGGCGGCGTGCAGCAGCTGGGTAACGGTTTCGCCACCCAACTTTCCACGGACGTGATGTGGTATGGCGTCAACGACGACGCCTCTGGCATCGGCACCGGTCGACTCAAGCAGGACAACACCTATCAGTTTCAGGGCTGGGTGACCTGGACGCCGCCCGCCGATAAGAGCTGGACCCTGGCCGCCGGTTATTCCCAATACTGGGGCGGCAAACAGCAGCTTGACGGTATCGAGAACGGACAGGCGACGCGCGTCGATCAGGTCCGGCTGGAATTATCGAAATTCGTCACCCCCACGGTGCAGGTACAGGGTCTGCTCCAGCGCGACCTCAACGTCGATGGCGGTTTTAAGGAAGATCTACATACCACCCTGCGCGTGATGAAACTGTTCTGATGCGAATCGGCACAGAGACATCCCCAGACTCACTACTCACCCGCAACGGAGAAATCCATCATGACCGATCAGCAGCAAAAACCCACACTTTATGAACGTCTCGGTGGTTATGACGCCGTTTACGCTTTCGCAGGAGAGGTGTTGAAGACCTGTATGAAGCATCCCGATATCGGCCATATCTGGGCGCACGTATCCGAATCGTCGTTCCAGAAAGAGCATATCAACTTTGTCGATTTTCTGTGCAAGCACTGGGGCGGCAACACGGTCTACCGGGGACGAGATATGGTGACCGCGCACCGCGGAATGGGGCTGACCGAAGTGCACTGGAAAGCCGTATTCGAGGCTATTGATGAATGCTACGAGAACTTCAACGTTCCGCAGGATATCCGTGAAGAGGTTACCGCATTCCTGACCCAGTTCAAACCCGCCGTCATCGGCAGCCCTTCATACCGGGATGTGGTACTCGCGCACCCTGACATGGACGTCACCAAAGGGATGAAAAGCGTCGGCATTCACTGGCCGAAAACAGATAAACCGTCTTAACCGAGGAAGGACATCCGCGCAACAGGCGGGTGTCCGTCTCAGCCAAATGACTGACCTGCACAACCATGTAGTGATGACATTTCGGGCTTATGTTGAAGGCAGGTTGCATTGGCAAACACCATACAAAGGGAACTCCATGGCTATTGAACGTCCTACCATTGAACAGCTGCAAGCGCTCGCCAGTCGGCTAAACATACGATTGACGCCTGCACAAGCCGAAGAATATCTGGCGCTGATGCAGGCCAATTTCGACGCCTATGATCTCATTGACGCCCTGCCCGACGAGATCCCCGCGGTGCACTACCCACGCGCCGCCGGCTATCGTCCTGAAGGCGACGAAAACCAGCTTAATGCCTGGTATTACAAGACCGAGGTGACAGGTGCAGCAACCGGTAAACTGGCCGGCCGCACCGTGGTGCTCAAGGACAACATCGCGCTGGCTGGCGTACCGATGATGAACGGCGCCTCGACGCTGGAAGGTTTCGTCCCCCTCTACGACGCCACCGTTGCCACCCGACTGCTGGATGCCGGCGCGACTATTCTCGGCAAAGCCACCTGCGAGCACTTCTGCTTGTCGGGAGGCAGCCATACCTCCGATCCGGCGCCCGTGCATAACCCGTTGCGCCGCGGCTACTCGGCCGGTGGCTCATCTTCTGGCAGCGCCGCTTTGGTCGCTTCCGGGGAAGTCGATTTGGCCATGGGTGGCGATCAAGGGGGCTCTGCGCGTATTCCCGCCGCATGGTGTGGCCTCTATGGCCTGAAACCGACCCACGGTCTGGTGCCTTATACCGGCATCATGCCGATCGAAGCCACTTTCGACCATACCGGGCCGATGACCCGCAGCGTAAAAGACAATGCCTTAGTCCTTGAGGTCATTGCCGGCGCGGACGGATTGGACCCACGTCAGTATGCTCCCAAAGTGGAAGCCTATACCGAGGCGCTCGGTAAGGGAGTCCGTGGCTTAAAGATCGGCATTATGGCCGAAGGTTTTCAGTTGCCGAACCTGGATGCGCGAGTCGCGGAGAAAGTTCGCGCTGCCGTCGCCCGTCTGCAGGAATTGGGCGCGACGGTCGGCGAGATTTCGGTACCGGAGCATAGCCTGGCGGGGGCGCTCTGGTCCCCTATCGGCTGCGAGGGGCTGACCGCGCAGATGATGCATGGCAACGGCATGGGCTTTAACTGGAAAGGACAATATGACGTAGCGCTGCTGGACAAGCACGCCCAGTGGCGTGACAACGCCGATGCGCTTTCCCCATCGCTGAAGATATGCATGTTCGTCGGCCAGTACGGGCTGGAACGCTACCATGGCCGCTACTATGCCAAGGCGCAGAATATCGCGCGTCGCGCGCGTGCGGGCTATGACCGGGCGCTGGCGGACTTCGACCTGCTGGTGATGCCCACTGTACCGCTTGTCGCTCAGCCATTACCGGAACCTGACTGCTCCATTACCGAATACATCTCCCGCGCATTTGAAATGATCGGCAATACCGCGCCGCAGGATATTACCGGCCATCCGGCAATGACTCTCCCTTGTGGGCTGGTCGACGGCTTACCGGTAGGAATGATGTTGGTAGGACGCCACTTCGCCGAAAGCACCCTTTATCAGGCCGCCGCCGCATTTGAAGCTTCCGGCGACTGGCGGATGTTTTAACCCTTAACCATCGGGAACCATAAAATGAGCCATCAACACGACCACGACCATACTGAACCGCCGGCGGACATCGAGCTACGCGTCCGGGCGCTGGAATCCCTGCTACAGGAGAAAGGACTGATTGACCCGGCGGCACTGGATGAACTGATTGACACTTATGAACACAAGGTCGGCCCCCGTAACGGCGCGCAGGTGGTCGCTAAAGCGTGGAGTGATCCGGAGTATAAACGTCGGCTACTGGAGGACGCCACAGCCGCCATCGCCGAGCTGGGTTTCTCCGGTGTACAGGGTGAAGACATGCAGGTAGTGGAGAACACGCCGGACGTGCACAACGTGACCGTCTGTACATTATGTTCCTGCTACCCCTGGCCGGTGCTGGGTCTTCCGCCGGTGTGGTACAAATCGGCCCCCTATCGCTCGCGTATCGTTATCGACCCGCGCGGCGTTCTGGCCGAATTCGGGGTAAACATTCCAGAAAGTAAAGAGGTGCGCGTCTGGGACAGCAGCGCGGAACTGCGCTATCTGGTCCTGCCAGAACGTCCGGCGGGTACCGACGGCTGGAGCGAAGCGCAGCTGATCGAACTGGTCACCCGTGATTCCATGATCGGCACCGGCCTGGTCGCCGCGCCATAATAAGAGGAGAAAACCATGAACGGGATACATGATCTGGGCGGTATGCACGGCCTCGGCCCGATCCTCAATGAGGAAAATGAGCCGTATTTCCACCATGAATGGGAGCGCCGGGTATTTCCGCTGTTCGCCTCGCTGTTCGTCGGCGGACATTTCAATGTGGATGAATTCCGCCACGCCATTGAACGCATGGATCCAGCCCACTACCTGGAGGCGAGCTACTACGAGCACTGGTTGCACGCATTTGAAACGCTGCTGCTGGAAAAAGGCGTGATCACCGCCGAAGAACTCTGGGGTGGCTCGACCCCTGCCCCCTGCGCGCCGGGCACGCCGGTGCTGACGCAGGACATCGTGGCGATGGTTGTCAGTACCGGCGCCTCCGCGCGCGTCAGTCACGATATTGCTCCCCGCTTTAAGGCCGGAGACCGGGTTCGGGCAAAAAACATCAACCCAACCACCCACACCCGCCTGCCGCGTTACGTGCGCGGGAAAATCGGCCGTATTGAGACCGATCACGGCGTGTTCATCACGCCGGACACTGCCGCGCACGGTCTGGGCGAACATCCTCAGCACGTCTACAGCGTCAGCTTCACCGCGCTGGAACTGTGGGGCACGCCGCGCCCGGACAACGTGTACATCGATCTGTGGGACGACTATCTGGAGGAAGCATGAGCATTGCGACACAGCATGATTACGCCGCCGTCGGGTTACCCCGCGACGAGGAGGGGCCGGTTTTTGATAAGCCCTGGCAGGCGAAAGCCTTCTCCCTGATCGTCCATCTGCACCGGGCGGGGCTGTTCCCGTGGGCAGAATGGGTACGGACGTTCAGCGAAGCGATCAAGGCGGCTCCGGCGCAGCCCGGCGAAAGCGTGAACGATGCCTACTATCGCCAGTGGGCGACAGCAATGGAGAACATGATCACCGCCCTCCACCTGACCGCACCGGATGACATTGCCCGACGGACCCAGGAATGGCGACTGGCGTATATCAACACGCCGCATGGTCAGCCGATCGTCCTGGCCAATGCCAGCTGTCCGCCGGCGCATAACCACCACTCGCTTCCACTCGGCGTTCCGGTCACGGTGAGCCCGGCACAATCTTCCATCAGCCAAATTAACAACGGAGTCACATCATGAGCGATATCACCCTTACCACCAACACCCCGGCCACTCCGATACCGGTCGCGGCGCTGTTGCCCTGGGCACTGTTTACCACCCTGCTGGCACTGTTAGCGATCTATTTCGTCGGTGCGGAACAAGGTGCGACGTCGATGTTTTCCGGCACCCAGGTGCATGAATTCTTCCACGACGCACGCCATCTACTGGGTTTTCCCTGCCACTGAGGAGGCGGACATGATTGGGAAACTATTATTCAAGGGGATGATAGCAGGCATTCTGGCTGGACTGGTGGCATTTGCCTTTGCACACCATTTCGGCGAGCCGCAGGTCGATCGCGCTATCGGGATTGAAGAAAGTCTGGCCGCTCATTCACACCAACACAGCGCGTCGGCTGACGGCGGTGAAGAAGAGGTGTTTAGCCGTCAAACCCAGTCCGGGATCGGGCTAATGGCCGGCATGGTGCTGTTCGGCGCAGCGCTGGGCGGCGGTCTGGCGCTGAGTTGGGCCTTTAGCTATCAGCGCTTCGGACCATCGAACCCGCGTCTGTTAGCGTTAGGCCTGGCGCTGGTCGGCTTTCTGGTCATGAGCCTGATGCCTGGTCTGAAATACCCACCCAATCCGCCCGCGGTTGGTAACCCGGAGACCATCGGCTATCGTACCGAACTGTACTTCGTCATGATGTTGCTTTCCATCGGCATCGTCATCGCGGCCGCGTGGTTATCACATCAGCTAATACCGCGCCTCGGTAGAGGAAATGCGATGATGTGGGCAACGCTGTTCGCGGTGGCGCTGATGCTCGTGGTTTGTGCCCTGATGCCGACAGTGAACGAAGTGCCCGAACACTTCCCGGCGGACCTGCTATGGCGTTTCCGTATCAGCTCCTTCGGCACGCACCTGGTGCTCTGGAGCGTCATCGGTGTGGCGTTCGGTGCCTTAGCCGAACGCACGCCGGCGACAGGTGTGCAGCGCCCAGCCTTCCGCCGCGGTTAACACATTATGAGAGCGTCGCTAACGTTGATTTGTCAGGGAGAAACGGCAGCGTCCCGAGGTTCACATTTCCCCTGTGATGACCCTCTGGAGGCGCGGGAATGGCAGCGGGCGCGTCAGTTACAAAGCCGTGTCGCCCGTTGTCACCGCGTCTGGATCTCCCCGGAGACCGCCGCCCGACAAACTGCCGCAGCGCTCTCTTTACAGGGTACCCCGGTGATGGAGCTGGCGGAACCCGACTACGGCATCTGGGCCGGTCGGCCAGTACGTGAGGTGATGACGCAAGACGCCGACGCTTTCCTGGCCTGGCTGGAGGGCGATCCGCCGCCGGGCGGAGAGTCACGTGCTCAGTTGCTGGCGCGCTGTGGCCGTTGGCTGGCAAAACACGTCGATATTCCAGGCCGACACGGTGTAATTGCGTCTGCCTCCACTATCCGTGCCATGATCCTCAACGTTCTCGGCGCCCCACTTCACTCATTTGCACGTATCGACGTCCACCCGCTCAGCATCACCGAGTTGCGCAGTGACGGACGGCGCTGGAATTTTTGTTTATTAAGAGATGACATAAAGGGCGAATGTTCGACGGTGTCCCGCTGAAGCCGTCAGCCAGTAAGCGCTTGGCCATTGATGGATCCGTCCACTGGTCTTGCGTCGCTAACCCCAATGCCATAGGACCGCTCAGCGCGCTTCACGACCGGTCCTGCGTAAAAAAGTAAATATCCCTGACCATGTTTATTTATACTCAGAAAACATGTCATTAAGAAAGGAAGCAACGCGTTGAAATGGGTAACGTGGTTAAAACGTATCGGGTTATCCCTGCTGCTGTTGATCGTTGGCGCTCTGGGACTACGCCTTTATGACATTCAGCGCGGACCCGAGCTGCAGCTCTGGCATACCTGGGTTCCGCATGAGATGGACGCGGATGAAATCGACAATGCTGACTGGAACGATTACATCAACAAAGAGAATGCGCTCTTCAGTGAGGTAAAACGCCAGGTTACCGATAAGCTGGACGCTGAGCAGCAAACCGAACTGAATCGTTACTATCGTCACAGCCCCATCTATCCGGACTCGTTTCCAACCAACTGGAATCGGTCATATATCATGATGCCGGATGGCAAACCGAAAGGCGCCGTGGTGTTGCTGCATGGTCTGACAGATACCCCCTACAGCCTGCGGCATATCGCTGAAAATTACCGGCAACAGGGGTATGTCGCCATCGGTATCAGATTACCAGGCCATGGGACGGTTCCCGCCGGGCTGACCGATGTGGACTGGCAGGACTGGCTTGCCGCCACGCGCCTTGCGGTGAGAGAAGCGAAACGACTGACGGGTAATGATGCGCCCCTGCATATCGTCGGATTTTCCAACGGCGGCGCGCTGGCAATGAAATATTCGCTGGACGCGCTGGATAATGCCGAACTGGCAAAACCCCAGCGGGTGATCCTGATTTCTCCGATGATCGGTATTACCAGCTTCGCGCGGTTTTCCGGCCTCGCCGGCTGGCCCGCGTTTCTTCCCGCCTTCTCGAAAGCCGCATGGTTAAACATCATGCCCGAGTTTAATCCGTTCAAATATAACTCCTTCCCGACGAACGCCGCCCGGCAGTCCTTCCTGCTGACCAAAGCGCTGCAAAAGCAGATAGTGACTGACTCGAGAAATCACAGACTTAACAGCTTACCGCCGGTATTGACCTTTCAGTCCGTTGTGGATTCAACGGTCAGTACGCGGGCGATCGTGACGGCGCTTTATAACCGTTTGCCGGAAAATGGCAGTGAAATTGTCCTCTTCGATTTGAATCATGCCGTCAGGTTTAATTCATTATTACGCCGGACGTCTTACACCGCGCTGGCGCGGTTGCTGCCCGCGCCGCCACGCGCTTATCAGACCACGATCATCACTAACGCGAATTCGGCCAGTACCGATATGGAAATCCGCACAACACCTGCCGGGAAAACAGACACCACAGTGGAAAAGCTGCAGGGAATGCGCTACCTGCCGGACGTATACTCCCTTTCTCATGTCGCGCTCCCCTTCCCGTTAAGCGATTCGCTGTACGGGCGCTATCCCCATCCGCTGAATCAATATGGGATCAGCCTCGGCACGTTTGCAGCTCGCGGCGAGCGTTCGGTGCTGGTTGTGGGTCTGGACTCGCTGATGCGTCAGTCTTCCAATCCGTTCTTTCCCTATATGATTAAACGAATTGACGAAGGGATCGACACTCGCACGGATGTCTCCGGGAAGTAGCACCTCAGGATAAGTGGCCGTAATGGCCACTTTTTTGCCAACACGAGTGCGTAAAAACTACGCTTTTGACGACGTCGACAGCCACTGATACACCGCTGACAAATCCTGTCCGGCATATCCCGCGTCCGCCGCCTGCTGCCACAGTTCGGCAATGTTATCCAGCCCCGGCATGGTGTGCGGCTCGGCCAGGGATAGCGCCAGCCGGGCATCTTTCAGCGCATGCGCCAGCTGCATTTGCGGCGCGAATTGCTCGCTGGCGATGGCATCCAGTTTCACTTTGACATACGGCGCGGCCAGCGGGCCGCCTTCCAGGGCGCTCCATAGCTGGTCGGGGGTAAAGCCCAGCGTCTTCGCCAGCTGGGCGCTTTCCGCGATGCCCTGCATCATCGAAATCAGCCAGGCATTGAGGACCAGCTTCATTTTCTGGCTGTTGCCCGCCTCGCCAAACCACTGCGTCCCACGGGAGATAGCCGCAAACACCTGTTCGGCAGCAGCACACTTTTCACGATCTCCGCTGGCGAGCACCAGGATCTGCGCCTTCTCCGCCGGGGCTTTGGTCCCTGAAACCGGGGCATCGACGAAGGTCATCGCCGGCTGAAGCGCCCGCAGCAAGGCGATAGCCTCCTGCGTCTCCGGCAGGCCGATGGTGCCCATCTGGCAATAGATCGCCTGCGGCTGACAGGCAGGCGCTATTTGCGACAGTACCTCAAGGGTGGCCTGCCCATCAGCGAGCATACTGATGATCACCTCGGCATCAGCGACCGCCTGCTGCGGTGTGGTATGTATGATCAATCCCTGCGCCTGTAAATCTTCACCGCGCGCTGGCGAACGGTTCCAGCCAGCGACGGTAAAACCTTTCTTCAGCAGATTGCTGGCAAAAGCATGTCCCATGGCGCCGAGTCCCAGCACCGCGACCTTTGGTAATGTACTCATCTTGTCTGTCCTGATTAGCGTCTGAATAAAAGCGGACCTCTACTATCGCATCTCTGACACGAATGTCAGTAGCCATAGCGGGCATGAAAAGTGACACTGTCACCCATGTTCTCACGGCTGTCGGAGCCACGCCAGCAAACGGCGCATCGCTGGCGTCAGCCGGGCATCATCCTGATAACACAGACACAGGCGGCGCTGTGCCCAGCGATCCTGCAGTGCGATGACGGCAAACCGGTAGCGCTGCTGGTAGCGTTCGGCAATGACGCGGGGCAGGATCGCCCCGCCGGCGCCGTGAGCCACCATCTCGCAAAGCCCTTCAAAATGGCTCATCCGGACCCGGACGTTTAGCGCCTGGCCGAGCCCGGCGGCATGTTGTTCAATATGCTGCTGCAGCGCACTGGTCTGGTAGAGGGCGACCAGCGGCTCATTGATGACCGCCGCAAACGCCACTTCATTCGCTCCGACCAGAGCGTGAATCGGCGGCACAATCAGCACCAGGGGATCATCGGCGACAGGATCCAGATGCAGCGGCCCGGGGTCGACGGCATCAGAGACCACTCCAGCCTGCGCCACACCCGCCAGAATGCTGCTGACGATATCCGCGCTGGTGCGCTCTTCGGTGTCGATCTGCACCGCCGGATGCGCTGCCATCCAGGCGGCGAGCTTGCCCGGCAGAAAGGCCGACATCGCCGAGGTGTTGGCGAACAGCCGCAGCGTCCCCTGCTGACCGCGGGCGAAGGCGCTCATCGCCTGGCGCAGACGCTGCTGCTGCGCAAGAAGCGGACGTGCATGGCGCGCCAGTACCTCCCCGGCCTCAGTCAGCGTTACGCCGCGGGCATGACGCTGCAACAGGGGAACACCGACCTCTGCCTCCAGCTTGCGCACTCTTTCGCTGGCGGAGGCCAGGGCCAGATGAGCCATGGCTGCCCCACCGGTAATACTGCCGGTATCCACGATGGCGATAAACAGTCGCAGATCGGCCAGATCCATCCGCATCACACCCTCCCCACCCTTCGGTTTTCCCGTAGTCTTAGGGCAACATACCGCATTGTGGCTTCAGCGACCAGTGGTTTCAATGTCCCTTTCTACCCTGAAAAGTGAGCCATGATGTTCGATCTCCACATCTTTTATTTACTGCTGATCTTTATCGCCGCCGGACTGGTCAAAGGGGTGACCGGCATGGGATTACCCACCGTGGCGATGGGCCTGCTTGGTCTGCTGATGCCGCCGCAGGCCGCAGTGGCGTTGCTGGTGCTTCCCTCGCTGTTAACCAATCTCTGGCAGTTGCTGGCTGGCCCCGCACTGGTGCAGATTGTGCGCCGCCTTTGGCTTATGATGACCGGGATTATTATGGGAACGCTGGCGGGGTCGTCACTGCTGATCAGCCTCAACCCTCGGTGCTCAGCGCTGGCGCTTGGCACCGTATTGATAGCCTATGCCGGGTATGCGCTCTGTGGCCCGGCGTTGCAGGTTTCCGCCCGCGTGGAGAAGTGGCTGTCGCCGCTCATGGGTGGGCTAACCGGCGTTATTACCGGGGCGACCGGGGTATTTGTTATTCCGGCCGTTCCCTGGCTGCAGACGCTGGGTTTTCGTCGAGACGAGCTGGTGCAGGCCCTGGGGTTGTCGTTCACCCTCTCCACCCTGGCGATGGCGACCGGCCTCTCCCTGCACGATGGCTGGCATGCTGATTCGCTGCTGCTGTCGGGGCTGGCGCTGTTGCCCGCGCTACTCGGCATGTGGCTGGGACAGTGGATCCGCTCGCGTCTCAGCCCGCGACGCTTTCGTCAGGGCTTTCTGCTGTTCCTGCTGGCGCTGGGAATGGAGCTGATCGCCAGGGGATGGCTGACCTGAATCCGCTAGCGGCGGGTAATGTGCTTCACGTTGTACTTACTGGTGTTCTGGTAGATCTCTGAGAAATCGACGATCGCCCGGTTTTGCGCATAACTCACCGACTGCACCCGCAGCAGGAGGCTGTTTGGCGCCACCTGCAGCAGCTCGGCCTGCTCGCGGGTCGCCAGCACCGGCGTATAGCTGCGGTGGCTCTCGATGATGGTGATATGACACTCTTTTTTGAAATAGTTGAATTTAGACTGCTCAAGGTTACCCACGCTGAGCCAGGGAAAGGTGGCGAATGGAATATAGCTGTTTTCCACGAGGATCGGGACCTCATCAATCAGCCGCAGCCGCCTGACGTAGTAGACTTTTTCCCCCGGCTGGATCTTTAACTGCTGGGCGATGGCCGGAGGAGCATCAAGCAGCGTGAATTCAATGACCTTGTTACGGTAGTTGGTGACGCCTACCACCTGCATCTGGTAGTTAAAGCCCTCCAGTTCTCCGCCGTGATAGTTACTTTTACGCACAATGCAGGTTCCGCTGCCGTGCCGCCGCGCGATCAGCTTTTCCTCCTCCAGTTGCGCCAGCGCTTTGCGCAGCGTCATCACCGAGACCTGCAGCTCCGCAGCGAGCGCTTTTTCGCTGGGCAGCATATCGCCCACGGCATAGTCGTCGCTGTTGATGCGGGCCTTCAGTTCAGTGGCAATCTTTTTATAAATCACTTTTAGATGTCTCGCTAAGGTGGCGCTCGTCAAACAGATAAGTGAATAACTTAATGTAAATAAAAGATTATTTTTACATTTCAGCGAAAATTTCAACACTAACTCATCTATAAATTTCGCCATATTTATATATCTGTCCGACAACAATATATATGACTTTCATCACAGATGGCCCTTTTCCTGCTCGGGATCCCGGTGGTCTGCTCCTAGTCTGATAAGCCTATTCATCAGGTCTGCGAAGACGAGAGGACAACCATGATTGGCGTGAAAAAGCTTCAGGACTTTTCCAGGGCAATGATCGGGCCGGTGCTATATCTGCCGGCTATCGGCCTGTTGATCGCCCTGTTCAGCATGACCACCAACCGGCTGTGGGTGGATGAAAGCAGCGCGCTCTACCTGTTGGGGAAATTCGTCTCCAGCATGCTCTGGGCGCTGATGAACCATCTCGGCTTTCTGTTCTGCCTTGGGCTGGCCAGCGGCCTGGCGAAAACCCGCAAAGCCGAAGCGGCCTTCGTGGCGGCGATGACCTGGCTGGTGTATCTGGCGGCGAACAATAGCTGGCTGACCCTGACCCATCGCCTGGCGTCCGGGGCCACCAACGCGCAACTGTACGGCAGTGGACAAACCTTTATCTTTGGCTTTCAGGTCATTGATATGGGCGTGTTCCTTGGGATCATCCTTGGCTGCGCCGTCGCCTTTGTCCACAACCGCGTGGTCGGCATTGAGTTTCGCGGCGCGCTGTCGATCTACGGCAACAGTAAGCTGGTGCTGATCGTGATGCTACCGCTGGTTGGCCTGTTTGCTATCGCCACCGTCTATCTCTGGCCGGTGGTTGAGCTGGGCATTTCGGCGCTGACCGGCTTTATGAAATCCTTTGGCGCCATCGGGGTCTTCCTGTACGGTTTTCTCAACCGGTTCCTGATCCCGACCGGGCTGCATCATCTTATCTGGTCGCCGTTTGTCTTTACCTCCATCGGCGGACAGCTGCTGATTGATGGTCAAACGGTTATTGGCGCCAAGCCTATTTTCCTTGCCGAAATCGCCCGTCATCCCATCGGGGCGCTGAGTGATTCCGCCCGGTTTTTAACCTACGGGATGGTGAAGATTTTTGGCACCGCCGGTATGGCGCTCGCCTTCTACCGTACGGCGAAACCGGAGAATAAGCAGCGGCTTAAAGTCACGCTGATCCCCTTAATTGTGACCTCCGTTCTGGTGGGGATCACCGAACCTTTTGAGTTCCTCTTTATCTTCACCGCTCCGCTGCTGTGGCTTATCTACTCCCTGTTGGACGGCGTTTTCCAGATGCTGGCCTGGCTGCTGAACGTCCGGGTCTGCGCCACCAATGGTCTTATCGATTTTGTCGTCTATAACCTCCCTGCCGGCGCCAGCGTGACGCGCTGGCCGGTGTTTGTCGCCCTCGGCCTGCTGGAAACCGCCACCATGTACCTGGTCGGCACCTTCTGTATTACCCGTCTGCGGATGCTCACCCCGGGCCGTGAAGCGGCTGCCGATGCGGAGCCTTCCGAGCAGACGGGCCAGGCAAGCGAGAGTGCCGATAAAGGTACGCTGGTGATTGCGGGACTGGGCGGAAAAGAGAATGTCTGCGTAGTGGAAAACTGTTTTACCCGTCTGCGGGTCAATGTGCGGGACCCCGCCCTCATCCAGCCGTCGCTGTTGAAAGAGAGCGGCGGGAGCAGCGTGCTGATCAAAGGCAACCATGTGCAGGTGATCTATGGCCTGGGGGTTAACAAAATTCGAACGGCGGTCAACGCCAGTCTGGGTGTTACTGAATAACGAGGTGGTAAATGAAAGATAATTTTGTGGTCACGATTGCCGGCGGCGGCAGCACTTATACTCCTGGGATTGTGATGATGTTGCTGGAAAATATGTCGCGCTTTCCCCTGCGGGAGATCCGCCTGTACGATAACCATCACCAGCGTCAGAAAACGATCGGCGACGCCTGCGCTATTCTGGTGGCAGAACGCTTCCCGCAGGTGACGTTCAGCTATACCACCGATCCGCAGGCGGCCTTCACTGACGTCGATTTTGTGATGGCGCATATTCGTGTCGGCCTGTATGAGATGCGGGAAAAGGATGAAAAGATCCCGTTAAAATATGGCGTGCCGGGCCAGGAGACCTGCGGTCCGGGTGGGATTGCCTACGGCATGCGCTCCATTGCCGGGGTGCTGGAGCTGGTCGATTATATGCAGCAATACGCCCCGAACGCCTGGATGCTCAACTATTCCAATCCGGCGGCTATTGTGGCGGAAGCCACCCGTCGCCTGCGACCCGACGCGCGCATCATCAACATCTGCGATATGCCGGTGGCTATCGAGGGGCTGTTTGCCGACATCCTCGGCCTGCCGTCGCGCAAGGCGCTGAACGTCCGCTACTATGGCCTGAACCATTTCGGCTGGTGGACCCGCATCACCGATGAAGCCGGTAACGATCTGATGCCGGCGCTGAAGCGTCACGTGGCGGACCAGGGATACAGCAGTCCAAAAGAAGATTTTCAGCATAAAGCGCCAAGCTGGATCGAAACCTTTAAAAAGGTGAAGGATGTGTTTGCCCTCGATCCGTCGACGCTGCCTAACACCTATCTGAAATACTATCTCTATCCTGACTATGAGGTGGCGCACGCCGATCCAGACTTTACGCGGGCGAACGAGGTGATGGCCGGGCGTGAAAAAGAGGTCTTCGATATGGCCCGGGAGATTACCCGTCGCGGCACGGCGGAAGGCGCGCATTTTCATGCCGGGGCCCATGCCACCTTTATCGTCGACCTCGCCTGCGCCATCGCCTTTAACACCCAGGAGCGGATGCTGTTGATCGTGGAGAACAACGGGGCGATCGCCAACTTTGATGAGACGGCGATGGTGGAAGTCCCCTGCCTGGTGGGCGTCAATGGCCCGGAACCGCTGGCGATGGGGAAAATCCCGTCGTTCCAGAAAGGGTTGATGGAGCAGCAGGTGGCGGTCGAAAAACTGGTGGTTGACGCCTGGGTTGAAGGCAGTTACCAGAAACTGTGGCAGGCCATCACGCTGTCGAAAACGGTGCCCAGCGCCGCGGTGGCGAAAGCCATCCTCGATGAACTGATCGTCGCCAACGAAGGCTACTGGCCCGCACTGCACTGATCTTTTTCGTGATGGGTAAAATGCAGAGGATCCCCCTTCTCTGCATTTTTACCCAGCGTTCCCGCCGGCCACACATTCATCCTATAACCTCCCCCACGGGCTTTCTTCCCCTCCAGACCGATGCCAGAAGGCCGCCCATCCTCGTTTTACCCTGATCACAGTAATGAAATATAAATTCTATTCTAAGATATTATGGCGTAAAAATGTGATCTGCGTTGTATTCTTTGATTTACATTAACCCACTGAAAACAACATCATTATTACCAGGATGTAAATTTAACCTGGTTTTCATGGGGATATGCGCCCTGTATCCTTTGTGATTGGCTTCATGCATTTACCATTCTGCAACACCAATTTGAAATTAAATTTTCATAATGTGATCTTGTTGCATGTTCATTCCATTTCTTTGTGCCATATTCATGTCACGCTAAAACACCGGAATGACAGCAACGAGCCACACCAGGGCGCTGTCCACCGGCAGACGTCGGTGCATCCGGCGCAATTAAGACCGCTAATAACCCGAAAGGAGAACGGATATCGACTACATCCATGTCAACACCAAGCCGTAAACCTCTTTGACCGCCATTGCTGAGCGTACCCTGCCATGTGCTGAGCAATTACACAAAGAAGAAAAATCATTTAGTTCAGTTAGATACGACAACACAGGTGTAATAAATCCTGACTGGGGAGATGTATTTTTATCTTGTGTCGTTCAATAAAATAAAGGGACTACCATGTCATTTATAACAAACCTGAACCAGCAACAGAGAAAACGACTTCATCAGATTACCTTAGTGGCCACCTTCGGCGGCCTGCTTTTCGGTTACGACACCGGCGTAATTAACGGCGCCTTTTCCTCACTGAAGCAGTACATGGCGCTGACCCCGACTACCGAAGGGCTGGTGATGAGCGTCCTGCTGATCGGCGCCGCGCTGGGCAGCGTGTTTGGCGGCAAGTTTGCCGACTTCTTCGGCCGGCGCAAATATTTACTCTTCCTCTCTTTTATTTTTCTTATCGGCGCCCTGCTTTCCGCCGCAGCTCCCGATATCACCACCCTGCTGATTGCCCGCGCCCTGCTGGGCTACGCCGTCGGCGGCGCGTCGGTCACTGCCCCCACTTTTATTTCGGAAGTGGCGCCTACCGAGATGCGCGGTAAGCTGACCGGCCTGAATGAAGTCGCCATCGTCATTGGCCAGTTGGCGGCGTTTGCCATCAACGCGATCATTGGCATCATCTGGGGCCATCTGCCGGACGTCTGGCGCTATATGCTGCTGGTACAGGCCATTCCCGCTGTCTGCCTCTTTGTTGGCATGTGCCGCGCGCCGGAAAGCCCGCGCTGGCTGATCAGCAAAAATCGCCACGAGGAAGCGCTGCATATTCTCAAACAGATCCGCCCGGCGGAACGCGCGCAGAAGGAGTATGATGACATCTCCACCCTGATCAAAATTGAAGCCGGCAATAAGTACAGCGCTCAGGGCACCTTCACGACTATCCTCAAAACGCCATGGATCCTCAAAATTTTGCTGGTCGGTATTACCTGGGCCGCGTTGCAGCAAACTACTGGGGTTAACGTCATTATGTACTACGGCACGGAAATTCTGAATGCTGCCGGCTTCTCAGAGCGTACCTCGCTGATCTGTAACGTGCTGAACGGTGTCTTCTCCGTCGGCGGTATGCTGATTGGCGTGCTGTTCCTTGTCGACCGTTTCAAACGTAAGACGATCATTATCTACGGCTTTGCCATTATGGCCACGCTGCACCTGATTATCGCCGCTGTCGATTACACCCTGGTGGGCGATCTGAAAGCCACCGCCATCTGGCTGCTGGGCGCGCTATTCGTCGGTGTGATGCAGGGTTCCATGGGCTTTATTACCTGGGTAGTATTAGCCGAGCTGTTCCCGTTGAAATTCCGCGGGCTGTCGATGGGGATCTCGGTATTTTTCATGTGGATCATGAACGCGGTGGTCAGCTACCTGTTCCCGCTGCTGCAGGCGAAACTGGGCCTTGGGCCGGTCTTCTTCATCTTCGCAGCCATCAACTACTTAGCGATTCTGTTCGTGGTTTTCGCCCTACCGGAGACCTCCAATAAATCGCTCGAGCAGTTAGAAGAAGAGCTGTCAGCGAATCATGAGGGTAAAAAATCTACGCGTCTCACCAGGGAGGTTGGCTATGATCGATAACATCACGCTGGATAATCTGCACATCGGCTGCAAGGCCAGTAATAAAGCGGAAGTGATCGCCATGATTGGCGCGGAGTGTAAAGCCAAAGGGTATGTGAATCAGGAGTGCGTTCACTTTCTGCTGGAGCGTGAACATCAGGTCTCCACTTTTTTGGGGAATGGCATCACCCTGCCGCATCTGCCGAAATCCGCGACGGATATCATTCTCAAAACCGGCATTGAGATCTTTCAGTTTCCTGATGGCGTAATCTGGGATCGCAGCAACGTCATGTTTATTGCCATCGGCGTCATCGCGAAAGAAAAAGAGCATATTGATGTGCTCAAAGAAATTGCCTCTATATTTAGCGATGAGTTGATCGCTAACGCGCTGTCATTAATTTCAGACAAAAATGACTTCCTGAAAATTCTGCAACATAACGCCTTGCCTCATTAGGTATGACGCCAGCCGGAGCTGAGGCTCCGGCTGGCGTCATACCACTCCCGCAAGCGGCCAGCGGTTAATAGTGAATAGGTTTTAATTTAGCTGGTGATAGAGCCAGATAAAATAATAACAATGGAAATTAATGCCATTTTCTTAAATTGATTGATGAGGATATTTCACCGCATCAGGAAATTAAAAAATACAATAAAAACAGCTAGTTTTGTGTTTTTATTCGCTTATTCTCTCTCCTTTCTATTGCCATCCCGCGATCGCTGCATACCAGTGATTAGTGCGCTATCCCATTAATATTGATTTATATCAATACCTCATCGGGCGTTAAACTGCATTTTACAGCGCGATTATTTTGGCAAGGTGTATACGACATTGGTTTTACGACTTGGATATTTCTTTAGCCGTCCCTCAAGCCTGTGGGGATGGTTGATGTGTAACGCGCTTAACGGTATCGCGATTGTGCTCTGCTTTCGTGCGATAAGCATCGTGACGGGCTTTAGCGAAGTGGTCTGGCAGGTCATCATCACGCTGGCTATTATTATATCAACCTGGTACAGCGCTAATTATTTCGCTGCGCTGGAAGCTCGACGCGATAAACGACGCTTTCTGCTGCTGGCCTGGGTGGTCATCACCATTCTGTTAAATTTCATTCACCTCGGCGGTGGTTAACGCTGTTAATGCAAGGATCATCTCATGACGCTGGCGATGCTGTTGGTGCTTATCAGTCATCATAAAGGGCTGACGCTGTTACTGATCGTGGTTATTGCGCTGGTGCTTATTGCGCTCATCCCACTGGTAAAAAGGCTGTTGCGTAGCATCAACGGCGATCCCTGACCGTGCTCTGATGGCCGCCGGCAGGCGGCCATGTATTCTCCGTTTTGACGTCTTCCGCCACCAGCCCTGCCCGGCATTCCACACTGACCCAAATCCACAAAAGAAATGAGAACCATTATCAAACAAGCTGTGTTACCGTGTCTGCCCAACAACAATGACAGCTCAAAGAATACAGGGGGTTAGACAAGGTGAAGCGGAATTCAGGGAGCATCCGGGCACGCGGGCTGCTGACGCTGGCGGTTGGCATGCTCTTCTACAGTAGCAGTAGCGCCGCCCGGCCGGACCTTCAGCCGCTGGGGCCAAACATCGCCGATAAAGGGTCAGCGTTCTATCATTTTACGCAACGTCAGTATGACTCCGCCGATGGCGAACGCCACTATCGGGTGTGGACTGCCGTGCCGGACAAAGCCCCGCCCGCCGCCGGCTATCCTGTGCTGTATATGCTGGATGGTAACGCGGTGATGGATAAGCTTAACGACGCCCTTTTGCAGCAGCTCTCCGCCGGCTCCCCGCCGGTGATCGTCGCTATCGGTTACCAGACAACGCTGCCCTTCGATACCGCCGCCCGGGCCTGGGATTACACTCCTCCGCTAAAGGCCTTCAAACCGCAAGTCGGGAAACCCGCGCTGCCGCCGCGAAAAACCGGAGGTAATGACCTGTTTCGTCAGTTGCTGACCGAAACAATGGTGCCGCAAACGGAAGCTCACCTGAAAATAGATCCCCACCAGCGCGCGATCTGGGGCCACTCCTACGGCGGGCTGTTTGTGCTCGACGCGTGGCGGAAGACCTCGCTGTTTCATCTCTATTATTCGGCCAGCCCGTCACTGGGCCAGACGCAGGAATCTCCGCTGAAGGGCAGCGAAGCCTTAAGCGCCACCGCCTTCTCCGGGAAATCGCTGTATCTGCTGGAAGGTGATGGCAAAGCTGCCCGAGAACCGACCGGCCACGTGGCTTCCCTGAGTGTTTTGCGACAAACCCAGCAGCAGCTGGCCGACAAAGGCCTGACGGTGGCTTTCTGGCGCTACCCTGGCATGACGCACGGTCAGATGTTTGACGTCTCGCTGCAGTCGGCTCTGCTGCATCTTTCCGGGCAGGCTCCGCTGGCGCATCAGTAATGACGCTGCGCCCACCCGCAGCCGGTGGGCGTATCAGGACGACGGAGGCAGGTGTTTAATATCCACCGGCTCGCCGAACAGAAAGCCTTGCATCTCGTCACACCCCTCCTCTTCGAGGATCTGCAGTTGCCCGGCGGTTTCCACACCCTCGGCGATAAGCGGCGTATTAATTGAATTTCCCAGCGAAATGATGGCCCGCACGAATGAGCGGACCTGGGGATTACTCTCCACATCAAGCATAAAACTGCGGTCGAGTTTAATCACGTCGAAATGGAAATCGCGCAGCATGCTCAGGGAGGAGTAGCCGGTACCGAAGTCATCGAGTGCGATACTGATCCCCATTTTTTGCAGATGATGCAGGACGCTAAAAGCCAGCTGCTTATTGATGATGAACGCCGTCTCCGTCACTTCAAACTCAAGGAGGCTGACCGGATAGGCGGTACGCATCAGGATCTCGCGGACTTTTTCAATAAAACTGCGGTGGCGCAGTTGCACCGGCGAGATATTGACCGAAATTTTTTTATTCAGCCGATTTTCCAGCGATTCGCTACATACCTGCTCCAGCACCCAGTAGCCTAAGGGCACAATAGCGCCGCTCTCTTCGGCAACAGGAATAAACACATCGGGCGGGATCGACCCCTGCTGGGGATGCTGCCAGCGCAACAGCGCTTCGTAACCCGTGATCCGGCGATCTTTAATATTGCGGATCGCCTGATAGTGAAGCGAAAATTCTCCTGCATGAATACCGCGCCGGATGTCGGCGGCCATCATATTGCGCTGCCGCGTCTTGTCATCCATCTCGCGCTCGTACCAGCAAATCTTGGTGTCGAGACTGCTTTTCGCCCGGTACATGGCCAGGTCGGAATTGCTCAGTACCGTATTAATATCCGTGCCGTCCTCCGGGTAGACCGAGATGCCAATGCTGGCGGAGAGAACCACTTCCGTTGCGGCAAACGTCTGCTTACCGCTGAAGCAGTGCCAGAGTCGGGTGGCAAAGGCATCTACCTCACTCTCATCGGCGAAAGGTATAACGGCCACAAACTCATCGCCGCCAAAGCGCGCGACCATCTCCTCCTTCTGCAGCGTTTTCAGCACTGCGCCTGCCACACGCTGCAGCAGCTGGTCGCCAATAAGGTGTCCTTCAAGATCGTTAATCTCTTTAAACTTGTCTAAATCGATGGTGAAAATGGCAAAGCGGCGGGCATCATTACCGGTGATCAGCTTTTCCACCCGCTCAAAGAACTCCACCCGGTTAGGTAAACCAGTCAGCGCATCGTAGCGCGCCATCCACGCGATGCGGTCGTTAATCGCTTTTTGTTCACTGATGTCACGAGTGATTTTGGCAAAACCCAGCAGGGTGTTCTGCTCATCGCGGATGGTGTCGATCATGACATGCGCCCAGAATCGGGAGCCGTCTTTGCGGTAACGCCAGCCTTCCCCTTCGAACTGCCCGCTACGCAGGGCGATTTCCAGGTTTTTCGCGGGTACACCGGAGAGTTGCTCAGCTTCGCTATAGAAGAGACCGAAGTAGCAACCGATGATCTCGTCGCTCAGGTACCCTTTTGCCCGGCGAGCGCCCTCATTCCAGCTGATGACCGTACCGTCGGTGCTCAACATGTATATGGCATAATCTTTAACACTTTCAATAAAGTGACGATAGGCAATGTCCGTCAGGTGTTCATTACTCATGGTACAGCGCTCTCTGTGGCTCGGTCGTGGCAAAACGCACTAGATATAGCAGAACAACGTCCATGATGAATACAAGGTGAAGCGTTTTGTTGCCGCCTTTCTGGCCCTGGCAATCGCAGATAGCGCGGCGGACAGCTCTGTTAAGCGTAGTGGAATCCACTGCGCCGGGTGATGACAATCTGACGATTTTTGCACTTAGGTCGCCCACTAATAGTTACTATTATTGATTAAAAAGTTTGATTGAAAGAATAAATAAAAGGAGTAATGTTAATAATACTTTCTATGGAGGTTAAATATGTTGCGTGATTATTTAAAAGTGGAAAAAGAAGATCAGCTTGTTGAACAACAGAGCCGTCATGACAATAGCCAGCATTATTCTGCGGTGACTGAATGGGTTATTTTGAGTAAAGATGGTCAGCGTAAAGGTCGGGTATCCCTGTTCGACCGTTTCACCACCCGCCGCTCCTGGAGCGACAGCTTTCGCATTACGCAGTTCGATAATGCGGGTAAAGTGGTAGTGGATAAACTCACTGACGCGCTATAAATCCCCCGGATTCCCGGTCTGACGGGAGAATATTCATACGCAAAATTAACACCTGCATAAAATATAGTGATGCGCCGCGCTTCGCCGCCGTCATGTTATTTTCATTCTGCATACCGATAATCTAATGGGTATTTTCGCCATGGTGAATGGCGCGAATGATTAACCCAAAAAAATGCTGAAAATAAGCCCGCTGGTCGGGCTTTTTTGCGTGGGCCTCTCGCCTCCTGCCCAGTCTCGACACAAAATGCCCATGACATCCCGTGCCGGTCTGTATACGATACATATACGAATCATATATGGACTGTCTCTATGGGAATCGTCAAAATCTCCGATCTGCTGCACGATGATATTCGTGATGCCAGCAAAGCTATGTCCCGTTCCGTCAATGCCCAGGCGGAATACTGGATCCGTCTGGGCATGATGAGCGAGCTCTACCCCGAGCTTAACCACCAGCAGATCAAACTGCTGATGCTGAAATCCGGCTCTGACCGTCTGCTGGAGGTAATCAATGCCATCAATAATCATTAAAACCGCAGATGAACTCGCGCGTCAGCGCCATGCCGGCCAGCTGCTGGCGTCGGTGTTTGATATGCTGGATACCTTTATCGTTCCCGGCGTAACGACGATGGCGATTAACGATCGAGTGGAAGATTTTATCGTCAACCAGCTGCAGGCCCGCCCGGCCAGCAAGGGGCAATACGATTTTCCCTATGTGTTGAACACCTCCATTAACGATGTGGTGTGCCACGGGATCCCCAAAGCGACCGAACATCTGCGCTCCGGGATGATTGTTAACGTCGATATCACCCTGGAGAAAGCGGGCATGATTGCCGACTCCAGCAAGATGTACCTGATAGGCGACGTCTCCCCGCTGGCCCGCCGGCTGGTAAAGACCACCTATGAAGCGATGTGGAAAGGCATTGAGGTGGTAAAACCTGGCGCGACGCTGGGCGATATTGGCCACGCTATTCAGCGCTGGGTCGAGGACCATGGCTACAGCGTGGTCAGGGAATACTGCGGTCACGGCGTCGGTCAGGAAATGCATGAGGAACCGCAGGTGCTGCATTACGGCCGCCCCGGGGAAGGCGCCGTGTTGCGCGAAGGAATGGTGTTCACCATTGAGCCGATGGTGAACCAGGGCGACAGCCGCATCAAAACCAAAAAAGATGGCTGGACGGTCGTCACCCGCGATAAAAAACTCTCCGCGCAATGGGAGCACACCGTGGCCGTCACCGCCAACGGTTTTGAGGTGCTGACGCTACGCGACGACGAGCAGTCGCGGATCCGCTGAGTTTTCTTCTCCCGGTATACCGGCATAGCCGATATTTCTCGCTGGCGAGTACCGCCCTTCGCCAGCGCATTTTTTATTTATGCTCGCCCTGATCGTGCCGCAGTGGATCGTCTTTACCGGCGAACGTTAAACAGAACCTGTCGCTGCTCAAGTCGGGAAAGGTCAAAGGCATCCGCTTTGATACTCTGTCCCGCCTCTGCGAGGCGCTGGAATGTCAGCCCGGTGATATCCTCGCTGGGAACCCGACTAAGGAATTGCTCTGACCAGCGAATCGTAAGAGAATAGCGGCTCTACGCGACGATCTGAGTACACGGGAGTTCATCATCAGCCATTCTCGTCGATTCCCCTTAGCCAGCAAAGTGGCGCTGGCCGGTGCGGCCGTCATTGCCGCGGGCATGCTGTTCAGCTGCACCAGTAAGGCCCCGAAATCCCTTGTCACGGCGCCGAACACTACCGCCGTCAAAGCCAGCCAGACGCACCGGGAGCCGGTACGCGGCGTGTGGCTCACCACCGTGTCGCGCCTTGACTGGCCGCCGGTCGGATCGATTATCGCCAGCACGCCGGAAAGCCGCATCACGCAGCAGAAGCTGGCGCTGATCGCCAAACTCGATAACCTGCAGCGCCTCGGTATCAACACCGTCTTTTTCCAGGTGAAACCCGACGGCACGGCGCTCTGGCGGTCGGACATTCTGCCGTGGTCCGATATGCTGACCGGCAAAATCGGCGAATACCCCGGCTACGATCCGCTGCAGTTTATGCTGGATGAAGCGCACAAGCGCGGTATGAAGGTTCACGCGTGGTTTAACCCCTATCGTGTCTCGGTCAACACCAAACCGTCGACCATTGCCGAGCTGAATAACACCCTCACGCAGGTGCCGGCCAGCGTGTTCGTCCTGCACCGTAACTGGATCCGCACCGCCAGCGATCGCTTTGTCCTCGACCCGGGGATTCCCGAAGCACGGGACTGGATCACCAGCATCGTCGCTGAAGTGGTGCAGAACTACCCGATTGACGGCGTGCAGTTCGACGACTATTTCTACACCGAAACCGCCTCTTCACCGCTTAACGACAATGAAACCTTCCGCCGTTACGGGCAGGGTTACGCCTCGAAGGGAGACTGGCGTCGGCATAACACCCAGCAGCTCATTGCCCAGGTTTCCACCACCATCAAAAAGCTCAATCCGAACGTCGAGTTTGGCGTGAGCCCGGCCGGGGTGTGGCGCAACCGCTCGCACGATCCGGCGGGGTCGGATACCCGTGGCGCGGCCGCGTATGATGAGTCCTATGCCGATACCCGCAGCTGGGTGCAGCAGGGACTGCTCGACTACATCGCGCCGCAGATCTACTGGCCGTTTGCTCGCGATGCCGCGCGCTATGATGTGCTGGCCAACTGGTGGGCCGAGGTGGTTAAGCCGACGCATACCCGGCTGTATATCGGCGTGGCGCTGTACAAAGTGGGTGAGCCGTCCAAAAATGAGCCTGACTGGACGGTGGATGGCGGCGTGCCGGAGCTGAAAAAGCAGCTCGACCTCAATGAAACTCTACCGCAGATCCAGGGCACGATCCTGTTCCGCGAAAACAATCTCAATCAGCCGCAAACCCGACAGGCGGTCAACTATCTGCGCAGCCGCTGGGGGCAGCCGCAGAGCTAACCGCCTGCCGGCTTCGCTATAACGCCTGCAGCCCTTGCTGCAGTCGGGCATGCAGCTTCAGCATATTTTCCGTAATGGCCCGCCAGACGTGGGCGGAAAAGTCCGCCGGCAGCGTCCGGCGAGCGCTTTCGATAGCCTGCGGCACGCGCTCGGCAAACTCATGAAGGATCGCCAGCATCTGCTCCCGGGGAAAGTTCACCGCTTTGGCGGTTGCCAGAAAATGACGCGGATAGATAGCGTTAATCTCCGTTTTCCGCCCTTTTGTGGCATTGAGCCCCATCGACAGCTTCAGATCGCGCAGATGCAGTCCCGTGCCGCCCAGCACCGGAAACGCCGAAATGATGTCGTAGAACGGCGTTAGCCGGTAGCTGCCGCCGGGCAGCAAAAAGAGCGAGAAGTTCTTCGCATGCCCGTCAGTTGCCCCAACCAGCCACTGAAAGACCATGAATTTCATAAAAGCATCGCGGTCTTTCAGGGCTTCACTGGAGCCCAGCAGAAAGGCCATGATTGCCGCAATACCCGGCCCGCCGTCAGATTCATATTTCATCGACGACGGTATGCCAAAGGCCTGACACAGATCCTCCTGCGGCAGACGCAGCAGCACCCGTCCCTCCTGCGCCCAGCGCCGGTCAAAGCGGGTCACCGCCAGCGCGCGGATCCGCGGCGTGGTGATAATCTCTGCCTCCGGCACCGCCAGGCCCAGTTCCCTGGCCAGCGCCAGGCACAGAAACTCGTTATCCACGCTTTCACGCAGATCCAGCGTCGCATTAGGCTGCTTTATCTCGCCGATGGGCAGTTTAATAATATGCGTGGTCGGCGTGGTGCCCTGCGGAATACACCAGTGCTCGCCCATCCGCAGCAGCGCCGTTTTCTCCTGGGCGCCGGCCACCGAGATACGAAAATCATCCTGGCCGGTAATCATCCCGAGGGGGATATCCGACTGGTAGGCGGTCAGCAAAGCGGTCAGCTGGGCCTCGTCCAGCGTCTGCCAGCGCAACCCCTCGAGGTGTGCCTCTTCCCCTGGCGGTAGCAGGGTCACCGCCCCTACGCTATCCCGTCCCACTTCGGCCAGCAGATCGAACGGCTGCTTCGAGCGCGCCTGATAGCGCCTGACGATCCGATCGCGAACCTGCGGGCTGTCGGGCAGCAGATTATCAAAATAGTGATACACCGCGTCGGCGGTGATATTGCCATACTGCAGCGGCAGCGAGAGGGAGAGCGGTCTGGCGCGCGGGCTGCGCAGCCACTCTTCGTCATAGCGAAAACTGTGCGCCCCGTTAGCCTGGCGGGTTAAGGTTCCCACGCGCACATTGTTCATCCAGGAGGTAAGCGTCGCCATTACCAGTCAAGGTCCGTGTTGTTATCGGGAGCCGGCGCCGTCTCTGTGGCTTTGGCGTTCAGCGTCATCACCACCCCAAGCGACTGGAGGATCTTAAACAGCGTGGTTAAGGTGGTTTTGTCGGGGTGATTTTCAAAATTGGACAGCGTCGCCTGCTTAATACCGATCCGCCTGGCCAGCGCATCCTGGGTCCAGTGGTTCTGCTGGCGCAGTAGCTTCAGATAATTGGCCAGCTGCACGGGACTGTATATCTGCGGGGAAGTCATCGCCTTGTTCCTCACTATCATTTATCCCCCTATCGGGATAAGTCTGGTTTTATACCCGATAGGGGATAATGTCAAGCTTATCCCCTGGTGGGGATAGCAGGATGATTATCCTTGTGTGGGGATAAAACAGGAAGGATGATAGCCGGAGACAGCTGTACATGCCCGGTGGCGGCTACGCCTTACCGGGCCTACGAGCTGTCTCTGCCCGCGCCGTAACGATCCAGGCCGGGCAAGCGCAGCGCCGCCCGGCAACGGGCATCCGGGTTTAGCTGCCGCGGTAGGTCGACCACCCGCCCGGGGCGATGAGAAACGGCAGATGGAAATGGTCATCTGCCGCCTCGCCAATGACAAAATCAATCTGCGCCCGGGTAAAGACGCTCTCGCGCCCGGCGCGGGCAAACCACGCCCCGGTTTCCGCCGTTAAGCAATAGCTCCCCGCCGGCAGCGGTGCGGCGCTAAAGGTGGCGATACGTCCCTGGGCGTTGGTCAACAGGGTCACCAGCGTCTCGCCCTCCCGGCTCAGGCTGACCGTCACGCCTTCCGCCGGCCTGCCGGTGGAAATATCCAGAATATGGGTGCTCAGGGTACTCATTCGCCAATCACTCCTTCCAGTCTTAACATCGTAATCTCTCGCAGCTGGGCAAGCGCCTCAGCCACTTCTTCGTCGGCGGTATGCTGCAGCCGGCGCGTCAGCGCCTGTAAAATCGCTTCGCCGCTGCGCCCTTTGGCGCGGATTAAAAACACCCGGCCAAAACGGGCCTCGTAGCGGGCATTGCCCTCCTGCAGGGCCTGCGCGAGCCGCTCATTGTCGCTGTCCACCGCCGACTGTTCCTGGCGCGACAGCGCCGCGTGCGCCTGGCCGCCGGTCGGCTTTTCACCGATCCGCGGATGGGCGCTGAGCGCCGCGTTCAGCTCGTCCTCTCCCCAGTAATCCATCGCCTCACGGGCGGTCTGCAGTAGCGCATGGCGGCTGGGGAAAGGTCGCAAGCTCACCAGCGTCTCGCCCCAGGCCGGGATCGCCACGCAGGGGGCCAGCAGCCCCACTGCCTCATCTATACTCAGGCCGTTAAACTGACTCAGCGCGATCATCCTGACTCCTTATCGTTTTCGTCGCCGCCTGCTCCTTCGGCAGAATAAGGTTCAGCGCTATCGCTACCAGCCCACCGCTGGTGGCCGCCGAACCGAACAGATCGCCAACCATCGGCGGAAAATGGCTGAGAAACGCCGGTACTGACTCGACGCCAAGGCCAGCACCAAACGCCAGCCCCACAATCAGCACATCGCGACGGCTCAGCGGGGTCTGGGTAATAATCCGGATCCCGGCCGCCACCACACAGCCAAACATCACCATCGTGGCGCCCCCCAGTACCGGCGCCGGGATCTGCCGCAGCAGTTCGCCCACCGGGGGAAACAGTCCAAGCAGGATCAGAATCACGCCAATGTAGCGTCCGACATAGCGGCTGGCCACCCCGGTCATCTGGATCACGCCGTTGTTCTGTGCGAAGGTGGTGTTGGGAAAAGCACAGAGCATGGCGGCCACCATACAGCTGACGCCGTCCGCCAGGATACCGCCCTTCAGCCGATTACGAAAAGCGTGATCGTCAATAGACTGTTGCGAAATCAGCGAGTTGGCCGTCAGATCGCCGACCGCCTCCAGAATACAGACCAGCGACACCAGGGCGACCGGCAGAAATATCGCGCTGTTAAACTGAAAGCCGAACGGAAACAGCGTCGGCAGGCGAAACAGAGTGTCGCCCAGGGAGTGAAGATGGAACTGACCGCTCAGCCCTGCCGCGACGCAGCCCACGGCAATGCCCACCACCACCGAGGAGAGCCGCAGCCAGCGGTTTTTGGCGCAGCTCAGCAGGACGATAACCCCGAGGGTGCCCGCCCCGAGCGCGATATTGCTCATGCTGGCGAAATCCTCTGCCTTTTCCCCACCGCACCAGTTGATGACGCTGACCTTGATCAGGCTGATGCCGATCAGCGCAATCACGCTGCCGGTAATAATGGGGGTAAAGATTTTCTTCAGCGGTTCGATAAAGCGGCTGACAATCACCGGCACCAGAGCGGCGACAAAGTTAACGCCAAACAGCATCGCCATCATATCCTGCGGCCCGCCGCCCTGCGCTTTTACCCACATCCCTCCGGCCACCGTCACGCCGAGGAAGGCGAAGCTGGTGCCCTGCATGCAGATCATCCCGGCGCCAACGCCCCATACCCGACTGGACTGCAGAAAGGTGCCTATGCCCGAGGCCAGCAGCGACATACTGATGAGATACGGCAGCCAGTCGCCAAGCCCGAGGGTAGCGCCGATGATCAGCGGCGGCGTGATGATCCCCACCAGGCCCGCCAGCACATGCTGGAGAGCACTGAAAAAGGCCGGAAGCGGTGGGATCCGCTGTTCAAGGCCGTAAAGCAAGCCACTGTGATGTTCGTCAGACATGGTGTAATCCCATAGCAAAGAGAAGTGCATGGGCTAGTGCACAAAGCAGGCCAGAGACGACAAAAGCAACCAGAAAATTTCATTAATTCTTCAAAATCATTAACTTAAATTACTCTGTTTACGTATACCTCCCCACCGTTGCTGAACCAGAGTGATGAAACGATAGATTCTCAATGCGACATTGAGAAACTTTTGATTCATAAAAAGGCAACCAATATGTCACATTGCACCGATGCGGTGCGTCATGACCTATCTCTGTGCCTCTGGCAGGCGGTTTTCCTCCCTCCGGCGAACTGGTACGCAAATTGCTGTAGTCAGTCACAACATCGGGAGAAGGAGAAAAAAATGAAAGCAATCGTGATTGGCGCCGGCATCGGCGGTTTAAGTGCGGCAGTGGCGCTCAAACAGTCGGGGATCGACTGCGACGTCTATGAAGCGGTGAAAGAGATCAAACCGGTCGGCGCGGCGATTTCCGTGTGGCCCAACGGCGTGAAGTGCATGGCCCACCTCGGCATGGGCGACATCATGGAGACCTTCGGCGGGCCGCTGCGCCGGATGGCGTATCGCGATTTCCGCAGCGG
Source organism: Klebsiella sp. D-Nf1 (assembly GCF_002810515.1). Classification (NCBI taxonomy): domain Bacteria; kingdom Pseudomonadati; phylum Pseudomonadota; class Gammaproteobacteria; order Enterobacterales; family Enterobacteriaceae; genus Klebsiella; species Klebsiella sp. D-Nf1. The sequence continues at coordinate 1,013,181 of NZ_PIOK01000001.1, read as the reverse complement.
CGAGAACATGACCCAGTTCAGTCTCGCGCCGCTGATCGAACGCACCGGCAGCCGGCCCTGCCCGGTCTCCCGGGCAGAGTTGCAGCGGGAAATGCTGGATTTCTGGGGACGGGAAAGCGTGCAGTTCGGCAAACGCGTCACCCGCTGTGAGGAAGACGCCGACGGCGTGACGGTGTGGTTTACCGATGGCAGCAGCGCCAGCGGCGATCTGCTGATTGCCGCCGACGGCAGCCATTCCGCACTGCGTCCGTGGGTGCTGGGCTTTACCCCGCAGCGCCGCTACGCCGGCTACGTCAACTGGAACGGTCTGGTGGAGATAGATGAAGCGCTGGCGCCCGGCGACCAGTGGACCACCTTTGTCGGCGAAGGTAAGCGCGTCTCGCTGATGCCGGTCTCCGACGGCCGGTTCTATTTTTTCTTTGATGTGCCGCTGCCGGCGGGGCTGGCGGAGGATCGCGACACTCTGCGCGCCGACCTCAGCCGCTACTTTGCCGGTTGGGCGTCGCCGGTGCAGCAGCTTATCGCCACCCTCGATCCGCAGACCACCAACCGTATTGAAATCCATGATATCGAGCCGTTCAGCCGCCTGGTGCGCGGCCGCGTCGCGCTGCTCGGCGACGCCGGACACAGCACCACCCCGGATATTGGCCAGGGGGGCTGCGCGGCGATGGAAGATGCGGTGGTGCTGGGCGCCGTTTTCCGCCAGACCCACGATATTGCGGCCGCCCTGCGCGAGTACGAGGCCCAGCGCTGCGACCGGGTTCGTGACCTGGTGCTGAAGGCGCGCAAGCGCTGCGATATTACCCACGGGAAGGATATGCAGCTCACCGAAGCCTGGTACCAGGAGCTGCGCGAGGAGACCGGGGAGCGCATTATCAACGGCATGTGCGACACTATCCTCAGCGGGCCGCTGGGCTGACCGTCGCCATGGATTCAATCACCGCACTCAGCGTCTGAATGGCCATTTGCGCGGGCCGCGAAAGCTGACGCGAGGGCGCGGTGCACAGCGCCAGAGTCAGCGGTCGCAGCAGCGTACTGCGCAGCGGGATAAAGGCCAGCTGTCCGCGCTGGACTTCGTCCAGCACGTCGAGCAGGCTGAGGAGCGTCACGCCGCTGCCGCGCAGCACCAGCGACTTGATGAGCCGGATATCATTGCAGCTGATGGTATTCTCCGGCGCAAAGTCATGGTGGCGATAGAGGAGCGCCACCCGCTCATGGACGATCAGCGGCGCGCCGGGCACGATATGCCGCTCCAGGCTGAGCTCGCCCAAAGACAGCGCTTTCGCCCCGGCCAGAGGATGGTCCGGACGCATCACAATCCCCACCTCCAGTTCGGCAAAGGCCAGCACGCTGAGTCCGGCCTGCCCCTGCGGATCGAGGATCAGGCCGACGTCCAGGTCCGCCTGACGCACTTTCTGGCTGACGGTGTGGCTGTCGGCCACCTGCAGATCCAGTTCCAGCCACGGCCAGCTGGCGATGATCTCCGCCAGCGCGGCGGCGAAGCCCCCTTCCGCCAGCGCCTGCACCATCCCAACGCTGACGCTCCCGCGCTTCATCCCCTGCAGCTCATCAAATTTCTGCCGGGTCTGGCGAAACTCCTTTTGCCAGCGCAGCAGATTGTCATACAGCAGTTCACCGGCGGTGGTCATCCGCAGCCCCTCCGGCAGGCGCTCGAACAGCGGGGTGCCGAAGGCCTCTTCGGCCTGCAGGATCTGGCGGTTAATTGCCGAGGCGGAGATATGCAGCTGCTCGGCGGCCCGGCGCAAGCTGCCGCAGCGGGCCACGGCGATAAAATAGTGCGCGAAACGGGAAAATGGACTCATGGCACTCCTGTACTCTTTTTTGCAACAGCAGAGTGAATTAATGGTGATGGATGTGAACACCCTAATATGACAACAATAATCTCACAACAATAAAACAATCACCGATGTGAGCAGGAAGAGAAATCATGAAGACAATCACCCCCACGCCCCCCGCCCATTGCACCTTTGATCCAGAGGACTGGCTGCGGCTGGCCCGCTGCTGGCACCCGGTGGCCCGCGCCTGCGATATTACCGGCGCCCCGGTGAAAGCCACCCTGTTGGACGAACAGCTGGTTATTTATCGTATTAAAGGCCAGGTGGTGGTCGCCCGCGACGTCTGCCCGCACCGCGGGGTGCCGCTGACCCTGGGGTTTCATGAAGAGGAAGGCATCGTCTGCCCCTATCATGGCCTGCGCTTTGGCGAGGATGGCCGCTGCAACCGTATCCCCTCCAGTCCGGGGCAACCCATTCCGGGCAAACTGCATCTCACCAGCTTCGCTGTGGAGGAGCGCTACGGGCTGATCTGGACCTGCCTGGCCTGCGATCCGGACAATCCGCCGCCGTTACCGACCATGCCGCACTGGGACGACGCGGGATTTCAGCAAATCAACTGCCCGGCCTTCGAGGTGAAGGGGTTTGCCGGCCGCCAGGTCGAAGGCTTTCTCGATGTCGCCCACTTCGCGTGGATCCACACCGACACCTTCGCCGATCCGGACAACCAGCAGGTGCCGGACTACACCCCACAGGAGACGCCGTTCGGCTTTGTTGCCGACTACTGGAGCTCGGTGGGCAATTACCCGGCCAGCTCCGATTTCCGCGCGCCGGAAGGGTTCCAGTGGCTGCGTCACTTTGAAATGCATCTGCCGTTCACCGCTACGCTGACCATCCATTTTCCCGCCGACGCCAGGCTGGTGATCATGAACGCCGCCTCGCCGGTGTCGTCACGGGTGACGCGGATGTTTGCCCCTATTGCCCGCAATTTCGACCTGCACGTGCCGGTGGAAGACGTACATGCGTTCAATCTGCGGGTGTTCGAGGAGGACCGCCTGATGGTAGAGACCCAGCGTCCGGAGCGGCTGCCGCTGGATCTGACCCTTGAGGCGCATATTCCGGCAGACCGCAGCTCCATCGCCTACCGGCGCGGGCTGAAGAAGATGGGTTTTGGCGATTTCTTTCTGGTATGAGTGGAGGTCATATGCGCGACATATTCCCCGTGGTGGTCGATGGCCTGTGGCGCCAGGGCGCGAAAAATCTGGCCGTTCGTCTGGTGAGCGCCGAGGGGCAACCGCTGCCGGCGTGGACGCCCGGCGCCCATATCGATCTCCATCTTCCCTGCGGGTTGATCCGTCAGTACTCCCTGACCGGCAGCCCGGCCGAACGGGATCACTATCTGCTTTGCATCGCCCGCGAGGCGCAGTCCCGCGGTGGCTCAGGCTATGTCCACGACACCCTGCGCCCGGGACAGCCGCTGATGATCTCTGCCCCGCGCAACCACTTTCCGCTGCACGAGGGCGGCCATGTGGTGCTTCTCGCCGCCGGGATCGGCATTACGCCCCTGCTGGCGATGGCCCACGCCCGGGCGGCGTCCGGCGCCAGCTTTACGCTGCACTATTACGTTAGCCGTGCGCAGGAGGCTGCCTTCACCACTGAGATCGCCCGCCAGCTAACCGGTGGAATCTGCCAGATCCACTGCTCAGACGAGGGGCAGAGTCCGCGCCAGCGGCTGGCACAGGATCTGGGGGCTCCGGACGCCGACACCCGGGTCTACTTCTGCGGTCCGGCCGGATTTATGGCCCGGGTTCGCGATACCGCGCTGGCGACCGGATGGGGAGAGGCGCAATTGCACAGCGAAGCGTTCCAGCCACCCGCCACGACGGCACCATCGGCGGCGGACGGAACCTTCACCATCACCCTCGCCTCCACCGGGGAGCGCTGGCCGGTCCCGGGGGACAAAACCATCGCCCAGGTGCTACAGGAGCATGGCGTCGCGGTGCCGCTCTCCTGTGAGATGGGGATCTGCGGCGCCTGCCTGACGCCGGTGCGGGAGGGAACCGTCGACCACCGGGATACCGTGCAGTCGGAGGCGGAAAAACAGGCCGCAGAGCAGCATATTGCGCTGTGCTGCTCCCGCAGTCTGTCGGCCAATTTAGTTATCGATCTCGCGGGATAGGCGGCCCGTCTCCGGCTGGTCAGCGCTGGCGACCGGTTTCACCCGCACGGCGGCGAAGACAATCACCATCGCGCTCAACAGCAGCAGACCGCTGCCGGTGAAGACGCCGCTGGCGCCGTGCAAATCAAACACCGCCCCGCCGGCGGCGGCCCCGGCGCTGATGGCCAGTTGAATAGAGGCGACCAGCAGACCGCCCGCGCTTTCTGCTTCATCCGGCACGGTGGTGGCAAGCCAGGTGGACCAGGCCACCGGCACCAGACCGAAGGCAAATCCCCACAGGGCGACCAGCAGCCCGTCCAGCACGGTCAGATGGCCAAACGTCACCATCAGCAGCGCCAGAACGCTCATCATCAACGGCACCAGCGCCAGGGTCAGACGCAGACTACGGCTCAGCAGATAGCTCGCTACCGAGGTGCCGATAAAGTTAGCGATACCGAAGCCGAGCAATATCAGCGAGACGCCTTCGACACTGGCCTGCGCCACGGTCTCAAGGAACGGCCGCAGGTAGGTAAAGAAGGCGAAATGGCCGCTAAAAATCAGGATCGTCGCCAGCATGCCGCCCAGCATACCGGGACGGCGCAGCACCCTGAACAGCGTGGAGAAGGTCCCGACGCTCTCCGGGCGCATGGAGGGCAGCACCCACAGTTGCCAGAGCAGCGCCAGCAGGCTGGGTATCGCACAGAGAATAAACACGTTGCGCCAGCCGATCAGCTCGCCAAGATAGCTGCCGAGCGGCGCGGCCACCACCGTGGCGACAGACACCGCGGAAAAGATGATCGCCAGCGCCTTCGGCACATGGGCCGCCGGCACCAGACGCATCGCCGTAGCCGTGGACATCGCCCAGAAGCCGCCGATGGCGACCCCCAGCAGCAGACGGCCCAGCAGAAGAAACGCCAGCGAATCGGCAAAAGCGACCATCAGGCTGGAGACTATCTGCAGCACGGAAAAAAACATCAGCACCCAGCGGCGATCGATATTGCGGGTAGCGGTGGCGATCAGCAGGCCGGTGACTAACGCCACCAGCGCCGTCGCGGTGACCGCCTGTCCGGCCATCCCTTCACTGACGCCAAGGCTGCTGGCCATCGGCGTTAACAGGCTGGCGGGCAGAAACTCGGCCACGATCAGGCCGAATACCCCGAGGGCCAGGGCATAGACGGCACGCCAGGCAGGCTTGGCGGGAGACAGGCTCGCGTCAGCAGCTATGCAGGAACTCATATACAACTCTCCAGTTTTATTAACATCCTGGTCATCTTAGGGACTTACCTTTGGACGATATATGATGCATACTCTCCAGTTATTGATTATTCGTCCGGAATTGCCATGAGCCAGCCTGGCATCGACCTGACCAGCGAACTGTTGCGCGGGATGCGCCTCTCCGGCGTTAACTACCGGCGCATCGAAACCGCACGCCCGTTCGGTGTCGGCTTTAGCGCCGTGGCGGGCAAAGCCCAGTTCCATTTCATCAGCCGCGGGCCGGTGCTGCTGCGCATGGCCAGAGGAGAACAGTTCACCCTCGAGAGCGGCGATGCGCTGTTTATTCCCAACGGCGACGGGCACGCCCTGCTCTCTGATCCGCAGGCCACGGTGGTCAATGTGGCCCAGTTGCCCAGCGAAACCGTGTGCAGCACAGTGAGCTGTATCAACGCCGGCGGCCGCCCTGACTGCCCGGAGCGCGCCGTTATTTTCAGCGGTTGTATGGATTTTGAGCTCGGCGGTATGCAGCCGCTGGTAAAGGCCATGCCCGAGGTGATGCGGGTCAGCAGCCTGCTTAACACCTGGCCGGAGATCCAGCCGCTGCTGGTGGCGATGGAGCGGGAATCCCTCACCCGCCAGGTAGGCTATGCCGGGATCCTCGCCCGGCTGGCGGACGTGGTGGCCGCGCTGATTGTCCGTGGCTGGGTAGAGTGCGGATGTGGCAACGCCACCGGTTGGGTACAGGTCCTGCGCGATCCCCGGCTGGCAAAAGCGATCTATGCCATGCATCAGCGCCCGGGGGTCAACTGGAAAGTGGAAGATCTGGCGCGGGAGGCGGGGCTTTCACGCTCGCTGTTCGCGGAACGTTTTCTCGCCGCGACAGACACCACCCCCGCCCGCTATCTGACCGAGCTGCGTATGCGGCTGGCGGTGCAGTACATCACCCACGAAGGCCAGGCGCTGGAAACGGTCGCCTTCAGCCTCGGGTATCAATCGCTGGCGGCCTTCAGCCGGGCCTTCAAACGCATCACCGGCCAGCCGCCGGGGGCCCTGCGCGCCACGGCACGCTAGATTCAGCTTTTATGTAAAGCGATACACGCCGTTGCCGACGCGAAAGCGCTGCCCCTTAAGCGCCGGGTTGGCGACGCGAAACACCAGTTCGGTCAGCTGGTTAGCGGGTCCTTCGCGGAAAGTAAACCACTGGCCGCCCACGTCCAGTCCCTGCTCCCCCTGTGGCGGGAAGCCCAGCAGCGCCTGCCAGCGATCGCGTACCGCCTGCGGATTGACCACCTCGAACACCGCCTGCTCAAGCGCAATGTCGCCCAGCGGGTGCGGCACGTCCAGTTCCTGAGCGCGCAGCCGCGCCAGCCGGGTGGTATCGTCTTCTCCCCACTGCAGCACAAATGGATAGACCAGCCCGTCAGTGTCGCCATCGATGGTGAAGATCCGCCAGCGGATGACATTGCCCTGCGGATCGTTGCGCTGACCATCGACAATCGGTGATACCGCCAACCCCTTGCGACGCAACTGGTCATGGGTGGCGTCGATGTCGTCGCTGCGCAGCGCTACCCGAAACAGCGCTTCGTTCTCCGGCAGCAACCGCTCGGCATCCCGCGAAAGCAAGAACCTGTCCGTCGCGGCGCGCAGTTCGTCCGGGTCGGAAATGGCGAGGAATTCGATATAGGTCAGGCCAAAATAGCTCAGCGCATTGCGGGTTCCCCACCCCGGATGTCGCCCTCCGGCCACCGCCCGCAGCTGCTGGTCGGCAAAGGTCTGAATGGCCGCTTCCGGCTGATTCACAAACTGTACTGCGTGGTCCCACTGCAAGGTTGCCATGATCTCTCCCGCGATTGTGCCTGTTCAGGCGCCTGCGGCAAAAGATAGTGCTGGGGTGAAGGGAATGGCAAACAAGAATTAAATATATCGAAAGCTGGATAAGTGATTTATATCAACGCGGTATGTTGAGTCTAACCGGTGATGAAACGGCGGGCTAAGAACCGCCCGCCGGAGGGATCAGACCGACCCTTCTTTCTCGATCACCAGAATACGCGCCGCCCCCTGCGGATGGGCGACATGCTCGCATCCCACCCCAGCGTAGAAGATATCGCCGGCGTTCAGCATGATGACCTGCTCCTCGCCGTCGACTTTCACATGCATCGCCACCTGACCATCCATCACGGCAAACACCTCCTGACCATCGTTGATATGCCAGATATAGGGTTGGTCGGTCCAGTGCAGACGCACGGTGGTCCCGGAAAAATTGGCGATATCCAGCGCGCCCCACGCGCGGTCGGCGGTGAAATCTTTACTGCTCCAGCTCTGCATGATGGTGTCCTGTGGTAAGGGTTATTTTTTCTGCCAGTTTGCCCAGGGATCCGCTTTCTCCACCGGCGCGTCATCATCAAGGGAGGCGAGATACATGGCCTCCACCTCTTTGCGCGCCCACGGCGTCCGGCGGAGAAATTTGAGGCTGGACTTAATGCTGGGATCGCTTTTAAAGCAGTTAATGTTGACCTGGCGGGCCATTTCCGCCCAGCCATAGCGCGCCACCAGGGCATTGAGCAGCGCTTCCAGCGTCACGCCGTGCAGGGGATCTTTCGAGCTGTGCATTACGATACGTCCGTTCCGCATTAAAAAAGTGCGCCTACCTTACTGGCTCTGACCGACGGGCGCAACCGGCTTCATTACGCGCTTCGCGCCTATATCTATTTAACGCAAAAGCACTGAACCCCGCGCGGTCATAAATTAGAAAATAACGTTATTGGTTGCTTATTTGGCCTTGAGGCAAGCTGTGTTCAGCCCCGGACAGAGGAAATCACCATGCGCTGCTGTTGTGCCCGAACCCTGAACCTGAATCAACCCATAACTTATTACCCCGTTTTCGGAGAACACAATGAACGCGACCACCCTGCCGATTCTCGACCTGGCCCGCTACTCGGACCCCGCGGATAAAGCGGCCTTCCTGGCCGACCTGCGTCACGCCGCCCGCGACATCGGCTTCTTCTATTTGATCAACCACGGTGTGGACGACGCGCTTCAATATGAAGTTCAGCGCCAGTCCCAACGCTTTTTTGCTCTCGATGAGGCGCAAAAGCAGCAGGTGGCGATGATCCACTCCCCCCATTTTCGCGGCTATAACCGCGCGGCCTCGGAGCTAACGCGCGGCCAGCCTGACTGGCGAGAGCAGTTTGATATCGGCGCCGAACGTCCGGCGCTGACCCTCAGCGACGACGCCCCGCGCTGGCAGCGCCTGCAGGGTCCGAATCTGTGGCCTGCCGCCCTGCCGTCGCTTAAACCAGTATTACTTCACTGGCAACAGCAGATGACCCAGGTGGGCATCCGCCTACTGCGCGCTTTTGCCGAAGCCCTGCAGCTCCCGGAGAATGCCTTTGACCGGCTCTACGGCGAGAAACCCAACGAGCATATCAAACTGATCCGCTATCCCGGCCAGCAGGAGACCCAAAGCAGCCAGGGCGTCGGCGCCCATAAAGATTCGGGTTTTCTCAGCTTCCTGCTGCAGGACAAGCAAAAAGGACTGCAGGTAGAGGTCGCGCCTGGACAATGGATCGACGCCGTGCCGCTGGCCGGCAGCTTTGTGGTCAATATTGGCGAACTGCTGGAGCTGGCGACCAACGGGTATTTGCGCGCCACCGTCCATCGCGTGGTGTCGCCACCGGCGCAGCAGCAGCGCCTCTCCATCGCTTTCTTCCTCGGCGCCCAGCTTGACGCGGTGGTGCCGGTTTACACCCTGCCGCCCGAGCTGGCGCGTGAAGCGCGAGGTCCGGACAGCGACCCGCACAATCCGCTGCTGCGCGATGTCGGCTGGAATTATCTCAAGGGCCGTCTGCGTTCCCATCCGGACGTGGCGGAACGCTACTATCAGGACGTGTTTCGCGAACGCGCCGAGCAATTGATCGTTTAACCATAACTAAAAAGGAAAACACCATGAAATATGCCGCTTTTAAACTGGCAGGGGTCGCACTGTCTCTTTCTCTGGCATGGACGTCTGCCCAGGCTGCCGCGCTGCGCGTCGCCGCGGACCCGGTTCCCCACGCCGAGATCCTCAACTACATCAAAAAAATCGATCCCAGCCTCGATCTGAAGGTGGTGGAGCTGACCAGCGGGGTCAACGCCAATGAACTGCTGGCCAGTGGTGATGTGGATGCCAACTACTTCCAGCATGTCCCCTATCTGAAGGATCAGGAAAAAGCACTGGGTAAAACCTTTGCCGTCGCGGCCACCGTTCATATTGAGCCGCTGGGGATCTACTCGCACAAGCATAAAGATTTCTCATCACTGCCGGAAAACGCCACGGTGGCGGTGCCGAATAACACCACTAACCTGAGCCGGGCGCTGTTCCTGCTGCAGGCGCAGAAGCTTATCAAGCTGGATCCCAAATTTACCGACCCGGCCACCACCCTGGCGACGCCGAAGGATATTGTCGAGAACCCGAAACACCTGAAGATTCTGGAGATTGAATCGCCGCAGATCCCGCGTTCCCTCGACGATGTCGACCTGGCGGTGATTAACGGCAACTACGCCCTGGAAGCCGGCCTGGTGCCAGCAAAAGATGCCCTGGGGCTGGAAAGCGCCGAGCATAACCCGTACGCCAATATTCTGGTGACCACCCCAGCCCTGGCGAATGACCCGCGCATTAAGGCGCTGGCGAAAGATCTGACGTCACCGCAGGTGGCGGAGTTTATCCGTAAAACCTACAACGGCTCGGTGATCCCGGTGGCCCCTCAGTCATGATAACCATCGAAGGGCTGAGCAAAACCTACGCCGGAACCGGCCGACCGGCGCTGAACGATATCGCGTTGCAGATACCGAAAGGGGCAATATACGGCATTCTCGGGCGCAGTGGCGCCGGCAAAAGTACGCTCATCCGCTGTCTCAATTTACTGGAGCGGCCCACCTCGGGCCGCATTCTGGTGAACGGACAGGATATTACCCAGTTGAACAAGGCGGCGCTGCGGGATTATCGTCTGCGTACCGGGATGATTTTCCAGCACTTCAATCTGCTGCATGCCCGCACCGTCGCCGACAACGTCGCGGTGCCGCTGGAGATTGCCGGGATGCCGAGGGCCGCTCGCGAGGCTCGGGTGCGTGAACTGCTGGAACTGGTGGATCTCAGCGAAAAGGCCGCCGCCTTCCCGTCGCAGCTTTCCGGCGGGCAAAAACAGCGCGTCGGCATCGCCCGGGCCCTGGCCGCCCGGCCAGAAGTGCTGCTGTGCGATGAGGCGACCAGTGCGCTGGATCCCGAGACCACCGCCTCGGTGCTGGCCCTGCTGGCGGATATTAACCAGCGCCTCAATCTGACCATCGTGCTGATTACGCATCAGCTGGAGGTGGTGAAAACCATCTGTGACCACGCGGCACTTCTGGAACAGGGCGAGATTGTCGAGAGCGGTAAACTCGCCGACCTGCTGGTGACCCCATGGTCGCGGCTGCGCCAGTCGCTGCTGCACGACCCGCAGGCTGAACAAGATTTTCTTACCCGTCACGGCGTTCAGGGGAGGCCATTATGCGGAGTAGCATGAGCTGGGAAGATTTGTGGCCGTTATTACTCGACGGCACGCTGGATACGCTTTATATGGTGGGCCTGGCGGCCCTGTTTACCGTGCTGATCGGGCTGCCCACCGGCGTGCTGTTATTTATTTCCCGCGCCAACGGACTGGCGCCGATGCCGAAACTGAACGCGCTGTTAGGCGCGGTGATCAACATCGGCAGGTCGCTGCCGTTTATCGTGCTGCTGATCGCCCTGATCCCCTTTACCCGCCTGATCGTCGGCACCACGCTGGGCAGCACCGCCGCCATCGTGCCGGTGACCATCGGCGCCTTTCCGTTCTTTGCCCGTCTGACGGAAAACGCGCTCGACGAGGTGGACTACGGGAGAATCGAAGCCATTCTGTCGATGGGCGGCAACGTCTGGCACGTGATTTTTAAATCTCTGCTGCCGGAAGCCCTGCCAACGCTGCTGGCCGGGATCACACTGACCATCGTGATGCTGATTGGTTTCTCCTCCATGGCCGGCGTGATCGGCGGCGGTGGACTTGGCGACCTCGCCATCCGCTACGGCTATCAGCGGTTTAATAATGAAGTCATGTTTGGCACGGTGCTGATCCTGGTGGCGATGGTCCAGGGCGTGCAAATGGCCGGCGATCGGCTGGTGCGCAGCCTGGCCCACCGACGCTAAGTTTCAAACCTCAACGCCAGCCGCACTCTTCAGCCAGCTGGCGCACCAGACCGGCGGCGTCACCCTCGCGGATCAACCCCACACCCTGCCCGGCCCAGTGGGCGCCATACTCATGGACGCCCTGGGCTTTCGCGGCAGCGGCCAGCGCTTTGCCGATATCATACGCCAGCGGATAATCCGGCACGGCGCTCGCCGGACAGGCTTCCCCCAGCGCACAGAAGGCATTCGCCAGACAGCGTGCCGGACGCCCGGATATCGCGGAGGTCAGCACCGTACGTCCGTCAATGCTGTTGTTGATCGCCGCGCGATAACCGGCGTCGGCGGCCGATTCCGGACACAGTAAAAACGCCGTACCGAGCTGAACGCCCTGCGCCCCCAACTGCATTACGCTGGTGATCCCCGCCCCGTCCATGATGCCCCCGGCGGCTACCACCGGGATGGTTAGCCGACGCCGCAGAAGTTGCACCAGGGTGAAGGTGCTCAGCTGAGCATCAGGCTCCTGCGGAGCGAAGATCCCCCGGTGCCCGCCCGCCTCATAGCCCTGAGCGACCACCACGTCGATCCCCTGCTGCTCAATCAGCAGCGCCTCCTGGAGCGAGGTTGCCGTCGCCAGGGTGACAATCCCCTGCTGTCGCAGACGCTGGATCGTCTCACGTTCAGGAAGACCAAAATGAAAACTCACCACCGCCGGCGACAGGTCGAGAAGCAGCTCCAGCATCGGCGCATGACCGATAAATGTCTGGTAGATCTCGCTTAACGAATCCGGTGGCGTACTGCCATAGCGGGCAAAATGGGGGCGCAACGTCTCTGCCCAGTCGGCTTCCCGCCGGGCGTCGCGCCGGGGCGGCGCATGGCAGAACAGATTGACATTGAACGGACGGTCCGTCAGCTGGCGGGTGGCGACTATCATCGCTTCCGCCTGGGCAACGGTTGAAGCGCCCAGCCCCAGCGAGCCCAGCGCGCCGGCATGACTTACCGCGGCAGCCAGCGCGGGGGTGGAGACGCCCGCCATCGGGGCCTGAATCAGGGGATAATCAATATCAAGAAGCGAAAGCAGTGGGTTGCTCATGGTGTCCTCATGCATTAGCGATACCGGAGGCTTACCATCTCCTTTAAAGATGATAAGATCAATATCATTTTCATATTGAGAATAAAAATATGAACCACAGCACACTGCAGATCTTTATCCAGGTGGCAGAAACGCAAAGCGTGACGCAGGCAGCGAAACGGCTCGGCCGCGCGCAGTCCAATATCACCACCCGTATTCAGCAGCTGGAAGAGGAACTTGGCGTGGAACTCTTCGTCCGTAGCAACAAAAAGATGGTGCCATCCCCGGCAGGCGTGCAGTTTCTCAGCTATGCCCGGCGGATCCTGAGTCTCGCGGAGGAAGCAAAGCAGGCTCTGCATCCAGCGACGCCCGGCGGTACCCTGCGGCTGGGCGCGATGGAGGCAACCGCCGCCAGCCGTCTGCCGCCGCTGCTGACTCGCTTTCAACAGCGGTGCCCGCAGGTAGAGGTGTTGCTGATCACCCAGCCTACCTGCCAGCTAATCGAGCAGGTGGTCAACGCCAGCCTCGATGCCGCGCTGGTCTGCCTGCCGCCGGGGGCCGATGGTCAACCCGCGTGTCCGCCCGAACTGGAATCAGCCCCGGTGTTTTATGAAACTCTGATGGTGGTCCGTCCGCAGACCCCGGGCCCGCTGCGGTTCGCGGCATTTGCCAGCGGCTGCAGCTACCGCGCGCTGGGCGAACGCTGGCTGGCGGCGCAGCAGATGACCGTCGAGGTACATGAGGTGAACTCCTATCACAGCATGCTCGCCTGCGTGGCTTCCGGACGCTACGCCTGCCTGCTGCCGCAGAGCGTGCTGGCGCTGATGACGCTTCCAGAAAACTGCCTTAGCGAACCGCTGTGCGAGGCGACCACCCAGCTTATCTGGCGCACCGGGTTCAGCGTCCCCGCCCTTAGCGAGTGGCGCAAGCTGTTGCAAAGCGTGGCGAACGACTAAGCTGAAAAAGGAAACCGCGATGCACTCGTATGAGGTGCACAAGGGCTCTTCCAGACAAACGCAGGGGCGTTTTGCCGGTACAGTATCAACTCGCGAAAGAATCGCTTTTTTGCCGGGTGGCGGCTGCGCCTGACCCGGCCTACAGGGCTGCGCTTTCAGGCTAAAGCGGTTCTTCGGTCCGTAGGCCCGCGCAAGCGCAGCGCCGCCGGGCGCCAGGTCGCGGCTATGATGCCGCTTTTTTGCCGGGTGGCGGCTGCGCCTGACCCGGCCTACAGGGCTACGCTGTCAGGCTAAAGCGATTCTTCGGTCCGTAGGCCCGCGCAAGCGCAGCGCCACCGGGCGCCAGGTCGCGGCTACGATGCCGCTTTTTTGCCGGGTGGCGGCTACGCCTGACCCGGCCTACGCCTTACGGGAGTCATTATGTCGTTCTGTCATATGCGCATCGCCAGACCGGTCAGTGAACTGGACGCCGCCGCCAGCATGTATTGCGCCGGGCTGGGGCTTCAGCAGCTCGGCAGTTTTACCGATCATGAAGGATTCAGCGGGATAATGCTCGGCGCGCCCGCCGCGGACTGGCATCTGGAATTCACCCACTGTCGCCACCATCCCGTCACTCCCTCGCCAGGAGATGAAGATTTGCTGGTGCTGTATTACCCACTGCAGGCGGAATGGGAAGCACAGTGCGCCGCCATGGATGCCGCCGGATTTCTGCGCGTCACGGCGTTTAACCCTTACTGGGAGGTCAATGGCGTCACTTTCGTCGACCGGGACGGCTATCGCACCGTATTGCAAAACCGCGCCTGGGGAGAAGTGCGAAGCGCTTCCGATCACGAGGAGAGTCAATAACCTCTCCTGTGTGTCCTGCGCAGTGCCCGGCGTAGGCGTTAAGGCTCTTCCGCCCGCAGCCACGGCGTCACCGTGAGCCCGGCCAGCAGCCCTTCCGGACTGAGCAATCGGGTGACCGTCTGTCCCCACGGTTCGTCGCGCGCAGCGACGAGCAGGCGGTATCCTTGCTGCTGTAGCCGCGCCGTCGCCGCAGCAAGGTCGCGGACCTCAAACTCAATCCATGCCTGCGGCACCGGCTCCGTCTCCGGCCACTGGTCCTGACCAAAGCAGGACTGCGCCGCCTGCGCCAGCGGCCACAGCGCGAAATGTTTCACCCCACCGATGGCATCCTGCTCGCTGAGCAGATACGCCTCGTTACCCGGCATCGGCTTTAGCGGCAACCCCAACGCCTGACAATAGAAGTCACGGCTTTGCGACGTGCTGCGGGTGATGGGACCGAAGCCCGCAATGAACAAAACGTCAATATCAGCGAAATCGTGGGACATGTTCTCTCCTGAATGCGGCGGTAAGATAACGCCATCATGCCCGTACGCAGGCGCCAGCGGCAAACCCGATTAATGGCGGGCGCATGCACAACATCATCGACGGTACAGACCGTTGCGCCCCTTCGGACAGACGGCGACTTCATCGGTGACAGATAAAACGCCCTCGCGACTCGCCAGCGTCCTCGCGGCGCGCTATGCTAAACATCCCTTGTATTAAACACTTATCCCTATGAGCACTTCCGTCAGCACCACGCAACTCAATTTGCGCATCATTTCGATCGTTGTCTTCACCTGTATCTGCTATCTCTCCATCGGCCTGCCGCTGGCCGTACTGCCGGGGTACATTCACTATCAGCTGGGCTACAGCACCTTTGTCGCCGGGATTGTGATCAGCCTGCAATACATTTCAACGCTGATCAGTCGACCGCACGCCGGGCGCTATACCGATATCTGGGGCCCGAAAAAAGTGGTCAGTCTCGGGATCATCTGCTGTCTGCTGAGCGGCGCATTTACCCTGCTGGCGGTGCTGCTGCAGGCGACGCCAATGCTGGCCATCGCCGCGCTGCTGGCGGGCCGGGTGTTTCTTGGCGTCGGGGAGAGCTTTACCGCGACCGGCGCCACGCTCTGGGGGATCAAAACCGTCGGCGCGATCCATACCTCGCGGGTGATCTCCTGGAATGGCGTGGCAACCTATGTCGCCATGGCGATCGGGGCGCCGCTGGGGGTCACCCTTAACCACTATTTCGGCATTAGCGGATTTGCCACGGTGGTGGTGCTGGTGGCCGCCATCGGCCTGCTGTTCGCCCGCACCCGCCAGGATGTCAGCGTGACCGCCGGCGTCAGAGCGCCCTTTCACGCGGTGGTACGAAAAATTTGGCCTTATGGCCTGGGACTGGCCTTTGGTACCGTTGGCTTCGGCGTTATCGCCACCTTCATCACCCTCTATTTTGCGGCGCACAGCTGGCAGGGCGCGGCGTTTACCCTCTCCCTGTTCAGCGTCGGTTTTATCTGCGTCCGCCTGGTGCTGGGAAATACCATTACCCGCTATGGCGGGGTCCCGGTCTCGCTGGTCTGCTTTGTGATCGAGTGTCTTGGCCTGCTGCTGATCTGGCTGGCGCCGTCAGCCTGGGTGGCCGGCGTCGGCGCCTTTCTCACCGGTTCGGGTTTTTCCCTGGTCTTCCCGGCGTTAGGGGTCGAGGCAGTCAAACAGGTGGAAGAGCAAAACCAGGGAACCGCCCTCGGCACCTACTCGGCGTTTCTTGACCTGGCGCTGGGACTCACCGGGCCGCTGGCCGGATGGGTCGCCGGGTTCTACGACCTCGCCACGCTATATCTGTTGGCGGCGATCGTCGTGGTGTTCGCTTTCCTGCTCATTTTACGCGTCCAGCGACAACAGCGAGCCGTCTCAAGGACGTAGTCAGGCCTGGCCCGCGGGTCGTCGCGGGCAAAAAACGAATCGGCAATTGACGACGATTCGGCTTCCATGCCAACATCCTCCTCAGCATCTGACAACAGATGCAAGGACGGTAGCGGAGAACAACAGAGATCGCACAACGATCCAGCCCGGCGCCGTAGTCCAATCCGAATCACTGACCCACACGGTGAATTCCTGATTCTGGCGGGAAACACAGACATGCACCAAAGTTTTAATCAGCGCGTTCATTTCTATTACTGCGTCCTGGTCGCGCTGAAGATGCACGGAAAGTCGAAAAAATCGGGCGGTATCAGAGGAAAGAATAACTTTCTGCTGAAATGGCTACGCCGGGCGCAGGATAACAACATTTTCCCGCCCGATATCACCAGCGAAATCGAATGGCTGCGGGGAAAAATCATTCAGGCCGGTTACGACACCGATCTCGAACCGATGCTGGATTTTGTTTACGCCACCGCCAGCCGCGCTGAAGCGCTCAAGAACGCCGAATAAGACACTGCGCCCGTAGCGGGCGCAGTGTCTGTCCATCCCACCGCTTCCCTGAGCGTACCGACCAGACGCGAAAACCCCACTGATGTTTATTCTTTTTGTGACACTGTCACGAAGTGGGTTACCGCTGGTAACATTCGGCGGCTGACAGGCTGCCTGTGGCGTTCTATGCTTTGCCCAGTCTTCCCTCACACAGGACCGCGCTATGGCTGACTGGAACCCTTCTTTGTATTTGCAATTTGACGCTGAACGTACCCGCCCCGCGGCCGATCTGCTCTCGCGTATTGCCCATCTGCAGGTTGAGAATGTCGTCGACCTTGGCTGCGGGCCGGGAAACAGCACCCGCCTGCTGCGCGCCGCCTGGCCGCTGGCGGCAATCACCGGTATCGATAACTCCCCGGCCATGCTGGCTCAGGCGGCACAGGCCTTACCAGACTGTGAGTTCATCGACGCCGATATTGCCCGCTGGCGGCCTGCGCAACCGGTAGACGTGATCTATGCGAACGCCTCTCTACAGTGGCTGGCGGATCATGAGACGCTGTTTCCGCATCTGGTGGCGCAGCTGGCAGACAACGGGACGCTGGCCGTACAAATGCCGGATAACTGGCAGGAGCCCTCGCATACCCTGATGCGCCAGGTCGCCAACGAACAAGGATTACCGGACCGCGGACGCCAGCCCTTACTCCCGCCGGACGCCTGGTACGATATGCTGACCCGCCAGGGTTGCGAAGTTGATATCTGGCGCACCACCTATTTTCATCCCCTCGCTTCCCATCAGGCGATAAGCGACTGGCTGCAGGGGACCGGATTGCGTCCCTATCTGGCCGGCCTGGACGAGCAGTCCAGAAACGCATTTCTGACACGCTATGTCGAATTGCTGACCGCCCACTATCCGTTACGGTGTAACGGAAAGGTACTCCTGCGATTCCCCAGACTGTTTATCGTGGCGCGAAAAATCGACGTCTAACCGGAATGAGCGCGTAAGCGTGGTAATGGGTATGGAAAACAGGGCGAAAAATCGTCCTGCTTATCAGGATGAAACATCCTGAACATTGCGATATTCAACCTCTTTCCCGGCATGCGACAGTGATTGCCATCTCAACACCCAATAACGGGAGTCACTGTGGAAAATAACGCTGTTAATCGCAACACCCTGGCCGCCATTGCGCCAAAACTGGCCGAACTGACCGAAACGGTACTGTTTGGTGATATCTGGGCACGCCGCGATCTGTCGCCCCGCGAACGGAGCCTGATCACCCTTTCTGCCCTGACGGCGTTGGGTAAAACCCAGCAGCTGCCGTGGCATATCGCTCTCGGCTATCAAAATGGCCTGAGCCAGGCCGAAATCGTCGAGCTGTTTACCCATCTGGCGTTCTATGCCGGCTGGCCGGCGGCGGCCAGCGCCCTGACCTGTCTGAATGAGCAGGAGACATCATGCCCCTGACTCGCATATCGCTTGGCACGGCCTGGCGTCCCACGGAGTTTGCTCAATTGTCGGCGCTCTTTCATGAGTGTCTGGTGGCGGAGTTCGACGTGCCGTCAGCAGATAAATTTCAATTTATCGAACAGGCCGCCGACGAGCAGCGCATTTATGACCGGTACTACCTCAGCGACGGACGCAGCGCCCGCTTCGTGCTGTTTCATATTTTCGCCGGGAAACCGCGCAGCCGGGCGCAGAAACAGGGGCTTTATCGTCGGCTCTGTGCGCGGTTAGACGATGAGATGGCGGTCAGCCCGCAGGACGTGATGGTGGTTATCCAGTTTAACCAGCAGGAGGACTGGAGTTTTAGCGCAGGGAAGATGGCGGATGAATAATGCCAGCGGCGCCGCAAGAGGCGCCGCGTTTCAGCACTATATCATTTGCTACCAGGCACAACAGCGATCGTTCCATGAATCACAATACATGATGTTCCCTTCTGTGTATCTCCAGGTGATCGTATCATAACGGAAATCAATGTCTTCAAGGTGAGAACTTGTCATTCCGGCCGGATGTAAATTTGGTGTGATTGCCGTAATCTTAATATTCGCCATTGCTATGTTAAAATATTCAATTTCCAGTCCCGCCTCATTTATTCTGTACATTTTTAGCGTTGCCGATTTTAATGTTCGACCTTCACAAAGAGCCCTAAATAACAAAGGTGTTGTTCTGTCAAACTCTTTTTGAATTTTAACCGGTGTATGAAGACGGGTTCCCGTCAGCTTTCCTGTATTATTATCGGTAGGTAACCAAACATGATGATTCACTGCACGCAATTCGATGGAACCCGTGCGCGTGGGCATCAGGCAAGAACCTATAATAGGCGAATCATTCTCATCAGTTAACCATAAATATGCTGGATTTGACATTACCCCTCCTCTTTCATATCAGTTTTTAACTTTAAACCAAACAACAACGTGAAACCCAATGATTAATAAAACAAAAAGTCCTATTAAGTTAATGGCAATGTCAGGAAAAAGAGAGACTGCAATCATGCTAAATACAATGATTAATAATACAATGCCCCATCCCCATAAAAAAAGAATGAATTCTTCCTTTAACCATCTTTTCAAGAAATCCATCCATTCACCTCATTAATTTAATAAGTAATTCAGCAAGTTCATCATCAGAAATAATCATCGGATTTAAATAAGGAACTCCTGCGATGACAGGTTCGATGAGAAAGTACATCATCTCCAGATGGCTGGCATATAAGCTATTGTAATAAAATGGATTGGTGGTTATCCAGTTTAACCAGCGGAAGGACTGGAGTTTTAGCGCAGGGAAGATGACGGATGAATAATGCCAGCGGCGCCGCAAGAGGCGCCGCGTTTCAGGCTACCAGGCGAGATGATGCACCAGTGAGAGATCCCAGGCCGTAGCCAATAGTGAAAGAAACATAATCAGATTGACCACTGTGTCGAGACGTTTTTCCATCGTTGCTTCTCCTGAGCCGGTTTCCCCTGTTATAGCGGGAAAAGCTTAACAACCTCTTACCGCTTCAGGACCCAAGCGTGATCCTGTAGCGCACATAATCGTCAGCCGGGGTAAACTCATCATACAGATGACGGGCTGGATTATCATGGCGCGTATGCCAGTACAACCGCGACCAGCCTTTGTCTGCCCCTTCGGTTTGCAGCGACTTAATGATTGTTCTGGCAATGCCTTGTCCACGGAAGACAGGATCGACAAACAAATCCTCCAGATAGCAGATTGGCGTGGTGACCCAGGTTCCCTCGTGAAGAATGCAGATGGCGAACCCCACTACCGTATCATCGACCACAGCCACCCTGCCCAGCACCGGGGAGTTCATGTCCAGCATTCGCTGCCAGGTGTATTCGGTCACCTCTTCCGGCTGCAGACTGCCGTAGAAGCGGGTATAGCCTTCCCAGAGATTAAGCCATTCGGCTTTGTCGTGCGGCCGTATTTCCCGGATATCGATGACCATGCGAGTTTCCTTACAGATGAATGAATTAGCCTGCGAACATTGGCAGGGAAAATGGGTTCAAACCATTATTTTCCTGTGTAGCCACATGTTCAAGCGGCATAGCGGCAATTCTCTCCTTGAAGGGGGCTATTTGGCACTAAAAGGCTTTTTTGCAGCGGAGTGACCGACCGGCTTGATAACTGCAATAAAATGTATGTTGTAACTAATCAAGGGGCTTTAAAACCCGGCCGCAGCCGGGTCAATGACGTCCGCTATCAGCACAAAGGCTGTACAGCATCGCGCATACCGCGGGACAGGATAGCATCGAGGTCGGCAGTCACCTGCTCCACCAGTCCCGGGATCTGGCTCAAGTCCTGTTCCCAGTGAGCCTCTACGCTGAGTACCGCAGTCACCAGCTCGCGGGTGCTCATCTGGCGATCCCGATGCCGGGCCCACAGCGTCTGATATCGCGTCAACCATTCGGCATCATCCTGTACCGGATAGCGTTCACCCTCCCGCTCTCCCCGGTAAAAGGCGATCAGCGCTGCCAGGGCAAAAGTCAGCCGCGGCGGCAGTTGCCCACTCTTTTGCTGCCCTGCCAGCAGCTGCGGCAGAATGCGGGTGCGGTATTTGGTCATGCCGTTGAGCGCAATCGAGAGCAGCTGATGTTTAATATACGGGTTACGGAAGCGCCCGGTCACGGCGCTGGCAAATGATTCAAACTCATCGCGCGACAGATCCAGCACCGGAATAATCTCGTCATAAATCGCTTTTTCGACAAACGCACAAATCTCCGCATCGTTCATCGCCTCACCCACGGTGTCGATCCCTGCCTGGAAGGCCACCGGCACCAGCGCGGTGTGCGCCCCGTTGAGGATCGCCACTTTGCGCTCTTTATACGGCTTGATATCGTCCACAATGCGCACATTCAGCGGCAGTTTATCGAGACGCAGCTCGGCCGCCAGCGAGGCAGGCCCCTGGATCACAAACAGGTAGAAATGCTCGGCGGTATCAAGGAAGGCATCTTTATAGCCAGTCTGTGCCTCAAGGGCCGCCACTTCATCACGCGGATAGCCGGTTACGATGCGATCCACCAGCGTCGAACAGAAGGTGTTCGCTGAGGTCAGCCAGCGGATAAACGCCTGCGGCAGCTGCCACTCGGCAGCATAGCGCAGCACCAGCGCCTGCAGCGCCTCGCCGTTATAATCGATCAGTTCGCAGGGAATAATCACCCATCCCTTGTCGGCCGCACCGGCGAAATGCTGGTAGCGCTCAAACAACAGGCGCGTCAGTTTCGCCGGATAGCTGACCGGCGGCGCGTCGTCAAAACGATCCCCGGCATGGTAGCTGATGCCCGCCTCAGTGGTATTGGAGAAGACAAACCGCATCTCCGGGTTATGCGCCAGACGTAAGAAAGCGTCGAAGTCAGCGTAAGCGCTGATCTCCCGGTTGACCGAGCGGATCAGGCGCGCGTCGCTCACCGCCTCACCCTTCTCGTTCAGACCGCGAATAATAGTGGTGTAAAGGCCGTCCTGGGTGCTCAGTGAAGGCGGGAAATCCGTCGCAATAGGACGGACGACCACGATGCCCGCATTCAGGTCGGTATGCTCGTTGAGGAGATCTATCTGCCAGTCAACGAATGCGCGCAGGAAGTTGCCTTCACCAAACTGGATGATACGGTCAGGGTACTGCGCGCCGGGGAAATCACGACGGTTTAATGTTTTCACAATGGGTTCCCTCTAATAGTAGTCATACAACCTGAGTAATTGGTCCAATAAGTTATCAGGTTTTTCTACCAGTGAAACCCCGTTTTGATCAAAGCATTCTGCAATAGCGGCCGTCAGGGCAGAAACTTATAGAACAGTGAGGTGGCGGTCATCTCCCCGTCAGGCATCAGCGCATAGCGCGGAATTTCCCCCACTTTTTCCCAGCCACAGCGGACATAGAACTGTTCCGCCCCACTACCGGTCGCCGTGTCCAGCACCAGCACCGTCTTCCCTTGCCGCCGGGCGGTTTGCTCCAGCTCGGCCATCAGCGCGTTGGCAATCCCCTGGCGGCGGGCATTTTGGTGAACCAAAAGTTTGGCGACATCCGCACGATGGGGCTGGTTTTCCGGTTGGCGGGTAATAAGTTGCACGGTACCGATGGGTTGCTCGCTGGCGTCGAGGGCCACCAGTACGATGCGCTCCCCGGCCGCCACGCTGTCGGCGGTGTGTTGCCAGAAAGTGGTCGCCGTCTGCGCGCTAAAGGGCAGCATAAAACTTACCGAGGCGCCGCCGTTGACGCAGCTTGCCAGGATATCGCTTAATGCCGGGAGGTGGTGCAGAATATCGTCACGCGACAGCGTGCGCAGTGAAAAGGATGTGGTCATGGAAGCTCCCTGTAATTGACCACATCACTATGTTTTTAACCAAAAATTAACACAAGTGGATTCCGTATAGGATTTTCTTATGGTGCGCTTTCGGTTAGCGCTGGCATACAGATGCGATTGCGACCGGTCTGTTTGGCTTTGACCATCTCCTCGTCTGCCGCCATCAGTAATTGGTTAAACAGCTCGGTGATCCGAGCGGGCCCCACCTCGCGCGTCTCCAGCCCCATACTGATGGTCAGATGGATTGGATTCTGCCCCAGGCCGAAGGGTTGCGACTCCACCCCGTGGCGGATTTTTTCCGCCAGTAAATAGCCCTGCTGGGTACTGTCGACGACCGCCGCCACCGCAAACTCTTCACCGCCAATGCGGGCAACCATCCCCTGCTCTCCCACCAGCTGCCGAACCTGCTGGGCAAACTGAGTCAATACGCAATCGCCACCTTCATGGCCCAGAGCATCATTCACCCGTTTGAAGCCATCGATATCCAGCACCATCACCGTCAGCAGCTTATCGGCGGGCAACGCCTGACGCTTCAGCGCCTCGCTCAGTCCGGAACGGGAATACACCCGGGTCTGAAAATCAAAATCAGCGCGCAGGGCCAGCTGTTTCACCAGCGTGTTAATCGCTTCGACACTGGAAGCGACAATCACCGGGCTAATCAGCATAGCGGCAATGCCGAGGCGGGTGGAGAACAGCTGCCACGGCTGCATTCGCGCATCCGGCGAAAAGTGAATTAACGAGTTGGCGACCAGCAATATCTCGCTGATGCCGGTGAGAAAGGTTAACAGGCAGGTCAGCGGCAGCGGATAACGAACGGCGCACCAGATCAGGGCCGGCAACGGGAAGGTAATGCTGCCGGCGCCGCCCACCGCCACGCCGAGGGCTATCGACAGCACCAGCGCCAGCGCGGGCAGCAGCTGGCGAAAACGAAAACCGCTTAATGCCGAAGGCAACGTCAGGGTCAGAATAAACGGCAGGATCAGCACCGCTGTCGAGAACTGTTCGCTAAACCAGTCTGCCAGTTGGGGAATAAAGGTGGCGCGTTCAACATCCACCGACCCCAGGGCGCCGACGGCGGCGCACAGTAAGGCGGCAAACAGGCAAAAACAGAATAAATTAAGCGCATTAATCGGGCCGGGCATGGAGTCGGCGCGTCGTTTATCCCACAGCACCAGCTGCGCCAGCACCACAATAAAGACAATATTGGAGAAATTAATCAGCAATGAGGCAAAGCCCATTCCCCAGCGCGAGGTGAGTCCGTCATAAACCAGCATTGCCGCAAAACAGACGGCATAAAAATAGCTGCGATTAAGCCAGACATAGCGCGCAAAGATCCCGGCCATGACGGCATTGAGCGGCCAGAAGAATGAGAGCTCCTGCACCAGGCGCAGCATGGCCCCCAGAAAATGCAGTAGTAGCGTTAACGTGAATAATACCAGTGCGTCGCGCACGGGCTGCTCTTCACGAAACAGCGTAAATGACCGAATCGACAGTGAAGACATTCAGTAATTATCCGTCTAATTGTTTCAGGCAATTATTATGTTAATAATTAGTTAGCGGATTATCATAACATGAGAATATTTATCAGGCATACTCCGGCGCCGATCAAATGCAGATTACCGCACAGACGGGCCATTCATCTGCAGCACCAGCCAGTGATGGATCACCTGCACCACATAGCGCTGCTCCTGCTCGCTCAACGCGCGGCCGTGGGGAATGGCGTGCCATTTTTCCAGACAGCCGCGACAGCAGGTGGCGGTCGCATGCTGGGCGATAAATACCGGATGGCCGCGCATCGGCGTCTGCTTGCCGTCGTTCACCGGTTCGGCGGGCGCCAGCCGCTGGCGGATAAAATCCGCAGCGTGCTGGTCGATGATCTCCGGCCCCTTATCGAGACAGTATTGCCGCTCTTTGACCCCGAGTCGAAAGCGTGAACGAAACGTCGAGCGCGCCAGACGGGCAAACAACCGATCCTGCTCAACCATCAGAACACCGACCTCCCCATCCGCTGAGTGAGTTTTTCCAGCAGCGCCACGCCGGCCAGCGAGTTCCCGGCGTCGTCAAGCTCCGGGCTCCACACGGCGATCGCCATCTCCTGCGGCACAATCGCCACAATTCCGCCGCCGACGCCCGATTTCGCCGGCAGACCAACGCGCCAGGCGAATTCGCCGGCGTTCTGGTACATGCCGCTGGTCATCATCAGGGCATTCACCTGACGGGACTGAATGGGCGCGATAACCGGTGCCTCCAGGTGCGGGGCGATACCGCGATCGGCGAGGAACAGGAAGGTCCGCGCCAGCTCAACGCAGCTCATCTCCAGCGAACAGTAGTGGAAATAGTTCTGCAACACAGTGGCGACGTCGTTATGGAAGTTACCGAAGGATTTCATCAGCCAGGCGATGGCGGCGTTGCGCGCCGAATGCTCGAACTCAGAACGGGCCACCACCGGATCGTAGGCGATATCGGGCACGCCGCTCAGGCGGCGGACAATCTCCAGCATCCGCTGACGCGGGGCGCTAAGCCGGCTCTGCAGCATGTCGCAGACCACCAGCGCCCCGGCGTTGATAAACGGGTTACGCGGTTTGCCCTGCTCGATCTCCAGCTGCAGAAGGGAGTTAAAGGGCTGGCCAGAGGGATCTTTCCCCACCCGCTGCCAGATCTCCTCTTCCTGATAGTGGTTCATGGCCACCACCAGGCTCAAAACCTTGGAGATAGACTGGATGGAAAAACGTTCATGCGCATCGCCGGCGGCAAAATGCTGCCCGTCCACCGTGCTGATCGCGATGCCAAGCTTATCGCCGCTGACGCTGGCCAGCGCCGGAATGTAATCCGCCACTTTACCGCGGCCAATCAGCGGCCTGATTTCTGCCAGAATGGCTTCCAGCATTGCGTTATTGATCACCGCCGCCACATGCAGCTCCTTGCCCACCATCGAAATTTGGTGGGCGAGTATAGCAGAGGTGGGCGACGGTCGTCAGGGGCTAACGTTGATTAGCGACGGTCTTTCCAGACAGTCTGCGCATTACAGAACTCGTGCAGACCAAAATGCGACAGCTCGCGACCAAAACCGCTCTTCTTCACGCCGCCGAAGGCCACGCGGGCGTCGCTGGCGCAGTAGCCGTTGAGGAAGACGCCGCCGCACTCCAGCTCGCGGGCGAAGCGCTGGGCCTGCGCCTCGTCGGTGGTATAGACCGTTGCCGACAGGCCAAACTCGCTGTCGTTGGCGAGGGCCAGCGCATGGTCAGCGTCGCGAGCGGTGGTGAGGGTCGCTACCGGACCAAACAGCTCCTGACGAAAACCAGTCATCCCGGCGGTGACGTTGCCCAGCACCGTTGGCGCATAGTAGTTGCCCGCCCCTTCGATTTTTTCCGCGCCCAGCAGCAGAGTCGCCCCTTCATCAAGGGTCGCCGTTACCTGCTGGTGCAGTTCATCGCGCAGGTCGAAACGCGCCATCGGCCCGACGTAGTTTTGCTCATCGCGCGGGTCGCCCATCTTCAGCGCCGCGACGGCGTCGACGAATTTGCGGGTGAACGCGTCGGCAATACCGGCTTCGAGGATAAAGCGTTTCGACGCGGCGCACACCTGGCCGCTGTTCTGATAGCGGCCGGTGACGGCGGCCTTCACCGCCTCATCCAGGTCGGCATCGTTGAGTACGATAAAGGGATCGGAGCCACCCAGCTCAAGCACGCATTTCTTCAGCGCCGCGCCCGCCTGGGCGCCAATCGCCTTCCCGGCACGGACGCTGCCGGTGACGGTCACCGCCGCGATGCGGTCGTCATTGATGATCTGCGAAACGCCGTCATTGGTGGCGTTCACCCAACCGAACACGCCATCAGGCAGGCCGGCGGCGGCAAAAATCTCGCCCAGCAGGCGGGCGCTGCCCATCACGTTCGGGGCATGCTTAAGCAGGTAGCTGTTGCCGGCCAGCAGGATCGGCACCGCGCCGCGCAGCACCTGCCAGACCGGGAAGTTCCACGGCATGACCGCCAGAATGGCGCCCAGGGGACGATACTCAATCACCGCCTGATTATTTTCCACCTGGGTGGCTTCCGTCGCCAGCATCGCCGGGCCGTGCTCGGCGTACCAGTCGCAGAGATTGGCGGATTTCGTCACCTCGCCGCGCGCCTGAGCAATCGGTTTGCCCATCTCGAGGGTGATCATCTGGGCCACCTGTTCACCGCGGGCGCGCAGCGCGGCCCCGATGCGGCGCAGCGCATCAGCGCGCTCGGCGAGCGGCGTTTGACGCCACTGGCGATAGCCTGCCGCGGCGAGAGCGATAGCCGCATCAACCTCACGTTCGCTGGCCCAGGGCAGCGAGGAGACCACCTCACCGGTAGTCGGGTTGACGGAAACCGCGTGCGTTGCAGATAAATTCATCGTTATTCTCTCTCTCGTTGCTTGCGAAGTAACCGTATTCTGGCTTACCTTTCCATTCATTGAAAATGAATAATATTAAGCAACGCATTCACAAAAGAAGAATAGAATGGACCTGACTCAGCTAGAGATGTTTAACGCTGTCGCCACCACCGGCAGCATTACCCAGGCGGCGCAGAAAGTGCATCGCGTGCCGTCCAACCTCACCACCCGCATCCGCCAGCTGGAAGCAGACCTCGGCGTAGAGCTGTTTATCCGCGAGAACCAGCGCCTGCGCCTCTCGCCTGCGGGACACAGCTTTTTGCGCTACAGCCAGCAGATCCTCGCCCTGGTGGACGAGGCGCGGATGGTGGTGGCAGGCGATGAACCCCAGGGACTGTTTTCTCTTGGTTCGCTGGAGAGCACCGCGGCGGTACGGATTCCCACCACCCTGGCCCACTTTAATCAGCGCTACCCGAAAATTCACCTGGCGCTCTCCACCGGCCCTTCCGGAACGATGATCGACGGCGTGCTGGAGGGCGCCCTGAGCGCCGCGTTCGTTGACGGCCCGCTGGTGCATCCGGGTCTGGAGGGGCTGCCGGTGTTCCCGGAAGAGATGATGATCGTCGCCCCGTACGGCCACGCGCCCATCGCCCGCGCCAGCGAAGTGAACGGGGCCAACGTTTACGCCTTTCGCGCCAACTGCTCCTACCGCCGGCATTTTGAGAGCTGGTTCCATGCCGACAGAGCAACCCCGGGCAGGATCCACGAGATGGAGTCTTACCATGGGATGCTGGCCTGCGTGATCGCCGGCGCGGGCCTGGCGTTGATCCCGCGCAGTATGCTGGAGAGTATGCCCGGTCATCAGCAGGTTTCCGCCTGGCCGCTGGCCGAAGAGTGGCGCTGGTTAACCACCTGGCTGGTGTGGCGCCGGGGCGCCAAAACCCGCCAGCTGGAGGCGTTTATAGCGCTGCTGAACGAAGATCGGCAAACAGCGGTTTCTCCATAAACACGCTGAGCGGATCGGGCTGATACGGCGCAAACGCGCAGCGAGTCTGGTAGCCGTTGCGCGTGTAGAGGGTGATGGCCGCATGCTGATGGATACCGGTTTCAAGCCGCAGCGTATGACAGTCGCGCTGGCGCGCTTTCGCTTCCAGCGCCGCCAGCAGCTTTTCTCCCAGCTGCTGTCCGCGGTGCTGCGGATCGATATAGACCCGCTTCATCTCGCCAAAACCTTCCTCACTGAGGACGATAGCCCCGCAGCCAACGGCCTCGCCCTGCGGGCTGCGGATGACCAGGGCGATCACCGTCTGCGGCGGCAGCTGGCTGAGGTCCAGCAAATGGTTGCTCTCTGCCGGATAGAGTGTCTCCTGCCAGGCATCTAGAGCGGCAATCAGGGCGGTAAATTCAGCGTCGGTGGGGGCGATGTCGGTAACGGTATACATAGGTGAACTCCTTTTTTTACGCCACTGTAGCGCGCCCTCGGCCCGTTTCCGCCATAGCATTAACTTATATTGCTGCCCACCTCTTGCGCTAACTCGCTGAAACACAGTAATTTTATCCCCTGCCGTTCGTACTTGAGATCTGAATATGCACACCAAAGCCCGTAAAGTGATGATTATTGGCGCCGGCAATGTCGGCGCGTCGGCGGCCTACGCCCTGCTCAACCAGAGCATTTGCGAGGAGCTGATCCTCGTCGACCTTAACCAACAGCGTGCCGAGGCCCATGCCCAGGATCTCAGCGATGCCGCGGCCTATCTGCCGGGGATGATGACCATCGCCACCCGGGAAGCCAGCGACTGCGCTGATGTCGATATCGCGGTGATCACCGTTTCCGGCGGTGCGCTGCGCCCCGGTCAGAGTCGGCTGGATGAACTGACCACGACGGCGAAGATTGTGAAAAGTATTGTGCCGACGATGATGGCCAACGGGTTTAACGGCATCTTTCTGGTGGCCACCAACCCCTGCGACATCATCACCTGGCAGGTATGGCAGCTCTCTGGCCTGCCGCGCAGTCAGGTGCTGGGCACCGGCGTCTGGCTGGATACCACCCGCCTGCGTCGCCTGCTGGCGCAGGAGCTGGATATTGGCGCCCAGAGCATCGACGCCTTTATCCTCGGCGAGCATGGCGATACCCAGTTTCCGGTATGGTCACACTCCTCGGTGTATGGCTCGCCGATCGCCGACCTTTACCAGCAGCGCACTGGCCACCCGCTCGACCGCGAGGCAATGGCCGAAAAAGTGCGCAAGCTGGGGTTTGAGATCTACGCGGGTAAAGGCTGCACCGAATATGGCGTGGCAGGCACCATCGCCGAGATTTGCCGCAATATCTTCACCGGCAGCCACCGTGCGCTGGCGGTCTCCTGCATTCTTGACGGTGAATACGGGGTCAGCGGCGCGGCGGCTGGGGTGCCGGCGGTGCTGGCCCAGGGTGGCGTGGAGCAGATTATTGAACTGCAGCTGGCCGCCGAGGAGCAGGCGAAGTTCAGTCAGTCGATAGCGGTGATCAAGGCCAATATCGCCCGTCTGCCCTGACGGCAGCCTGCAAGTCAGTCGGCAATGATCAGCTGCGGGGAAAGGGTCACCAGCGCCTCGCGGGTCGCCTCCGGCAGATGGGCGTCGGTGACGATATCGGTCAACGACTCCAGCGGGGCAATATTGAACAGTGACCAGGCGCCGTATTTGGAGCTGTCCGCCAGCAGGATGCGCCGCCGGGCATTAGCCATCAGATCACGTTTCAGGGCAGCCTTCTCCTCCGTCGGGGCGGTGATCCCCTTCTCGAGGTCCCAGCCGTTGCAACTGACGAAGGCAAGGTCCGGCCAGATGGTCTGCAGAAGGCGGCGGCCGTGATCGCCGATGCACGACTGGCTGCTGTCATCGATGCGCCCACCGATAATCGTCACTTCTATCTGCTTAAATTCCGACAAAAACAGCGCGATATGTAAATCGCTGGTGATCACCCGCAGCGGCAGATGGGTGATCTGCCGCGCCAGCTCAATCATGGTGGTGCCGGCGTCAAGCACAATCGCGTCGCCGGCTTTCACCAGCGCGGCCGCCGCGCTGGCGATAGCCTGCTTTTCCAGCGGACTGCGCTGGGCTTTCTCCAGCGTCGTCGGCTGGGAAGGAATAAACCGGTTCAGCGTCACCCCGCCGTGCGTGCGGCTGATCACCCCTTCCTGATCGAGTTTGATCAGGTCGCGACGAATGGTGGCCGGCGAGGCGTTGGTCGCCGCCACCAGCTGGTCGACTGTCACCAGATTATGGCTTTTCAGGAAGTCCATAATCTGCTCTAACCGGTTATATCCCTTCATGTTATTCCTGCGCGATGTGCATGGCGAGCTCAATGGAGGTTGCCATGCTCTCAGACTTCGCTTTACCTGTCCAGGCAATATCAAACGCGGTGCCATGATCCGCTGAGGTGCGGATAAACGGCAGCCCGGCGGTAATATTCACCCCATCATAGAACCCGAGCAGCTTCAGCGGAATATGCCCCTGATCGTGGTACATCGCCACCACCATGTCGTACATGCCTTCATGACACTGCATAAACACCGTGTCCGGTGGACAGGGGCCGGTGACCTCTATCCCCTGCGCCTGCATGGCGGCGACCGCCGGGGCGACGATGCGGATCTCTTCATCGCCAAACAGGCCGTTCTCCCCGGCGTGCGGGTTAACGCCGGCAACCGCTATGCGCGGACGCTGATAGCCAACCCGGCGCAAAAACCGATCCGCCACGCCAATCACCGTCTCGATCCTAGGCTGGTTGAGGGTATCGAGGAACTGGCGCAGGGCGATATGGGTGGTGATATGGATAACCTTGAGCTTCTCGGTATAGAGCACCATGGCGTAATCGGTGGTCTGCGTCAGGTGGGCCAGCAGTTCGGTATGGCCGGGGAAAGCGTGCCCGGCGAGATGCAGCGCCTCTTTATTTAGCGGCGCGGTCGCGATGGCCGCGACCGCGCCGTCCAGCGCCAGCGCGGTCGCCCGCCTGATGCAGCGAAACGCGAGGTCCCCTGCCTGGGCCTGGACTTCGCCAGGGCGCAGCCCCTGCGGGTCGCTGAGCGGTTCATCAATGACGTTGATGGTCGCTGGGGAAAAACGCGCCTCGGCGGGATGGTCAATGATGCGCAGCTCCACCCGCGGCGTAATATTCAGCGACAGGATCCGCCGCAGCGTCTGCGCGCAGCCCACCACCACCACCGGCGCGCCGCTCAGCGCCCCTTCGGCGAGGGATTTGATAATAATCTCCGGACCAATCCCTGCCGGGTCGCCCATTGTCACTGCAATCATGTTAGACACTCAGTTTCTCCTCAATAAAATTCACAACATTTAACAGCGTAGTGTCGGTGCCGAATCCCCCTGCTTTGGTCATCACCGGCCGCGACCAGCGACCGCCGAGAAAGTGCCCGTAAGGCACACACTGCGCCACCCGCCCACGGATCTGAAATCCGGTGGCGCCGAGCGCGTGCGCGACGGCGATGGCCACATCGCCGCCAGAGAGGTACAGGGCGCCCGGTGGGCACAGCGCCACCGCCTGCGCCGTGACGTCAGCAAGCCAGGCGCAGATGTGCTCCCCGTAGGCCGCGCGGCTGAGGCCATGTTCGCGACACTGGGCTTCAATCCCGTGCCGGGCGGCGTTATTCGGACGGGTGGTCACCACGCAGTGATGACCCTCACGCAGCACCTCGGCGATCCGCGAGGCTTCCTCCTTCGGCGATCCGCTAAAGGCCTGTTCGACATCAATTTCAATCTTCCTCACCCGGGAATGAGCCTGCAGCGCAGCGACCTGGCGCTGCGCCATCTCGCTCATCGACCCGACCAGCGCCAGCAGAGGCCCCTGCTCGCTGCGGCGAAGGCGGCGCGCCAGCGCCTCGCAAAGTCCCGCCGAGCCGACCAGCAGCGTCTCCCGCGCATGGGGCGCGACGGCGTCGATCACCTGGCCCAGATGGCGGTCTTCCCAGGCGTCGACAATCAACACTCGCTTCTCCTCGCCCGCCGTCGCTAATGTCGCCGGAAGCTGGGTAGCGTTCAGGGTCAGACAGGGAAGACGGCTCTGCATGGCGATAATTTCGCTAATCTCCGCCCGGCTCACGGGCGTTTTCGGATCGCTGGCAAATTCGGTCTGATCGAGGGCCACCCCATGCACATAGCAGCGCCCGTCCCGGGTATGCCTTCCTGCCGCCGGATACGCCGGGGCCACCACCGCCAGCCGGCAACCTTGCGCCGCCATCATTGCCTCCAGTTCGCCGCCGGGGTTGCCGCGCAGCGTGGAGTCAATCTTCTTTACCTGCCAGTGCGGGACGAATCTTGCCGCGCCGCGCAGCAGAGTGGTGACCTTGTCCGCGGCGGCGGCGGCGCTCATTGCCCGGCTGTCGCTATTGAGAATTAACGCCCGGGCGGTTGATGGTTGCCCGGCGCTGAAGGCCACTTCCACCGACATGCCCGCCTCAGCGAGGCTGACACCGGCGTCATTGGCTCCCGTAAAGTCATCTGCCAGCACCAGCACCTGGTCATTACCGTCGTTCATTGTTCTGCCTTGTGGTCGATGAAAATCTGAAATTGATTATATTCAATCATATTTGATTAAATGTGAGCAAGCTCAAGTTATTAAACTGCCGTATAAATTATAACTTTTCCCCACCAGACGAGTGACAAGATTCATGAATGATTGAATTCAATCAATTACTACCAAGGAGAAACGTG
The DNA here is from genome assembly GCF_002810515.1 of Klebsiella sp. D-Nf1. NCBI lineage: Bacteria > Pseudomonadati > Pseudomonadota > Gammaproteobacteria > Enterobacterales > Enterobacteriaceae > Klebsiella > Klebsiella sp. D-Nf1. The sequence continues at coordinate 980,732 of NZ_PIOK01000001.1, read as the reverse complement.
TGGCGACGATACACAGCACAATCATCAGCGGAGCGGGCGCCTCAACGGCCCTGCTCCCGCTGTTGTCAGGTAAAACCCGCATCCTGCTGGTGACCGACCAGAACGTTGGCGCGCTGGAAGCGACCCAGGCGATCCATCGCCTGCTGGCAGCCGAAGGGCGTAAGGTTGAGGTCATTGACACGGTACCGGCAGAGCCCAGCCATCACGATGTGGCACAGATTGTCAGCCAGCTGGGTGCCAGCCAGCCCCAGATGATCGTGGGCATCGGCGGGGGAAGCGTGCTGGATGTGGCGAAACTGCTCTCGGTGCTCCTGCATCCTGAGGCGCCCTCTCTGACGGCCCTGCTGGCAGGCGAGTTGCCGCAACGACGGATTAGCTCATTGTTGATCCCGGCCACCGCCGGCACCGGCTCCGAAGCAACGCCAAACGCCATTCTGGCGATCCCCGAGCAGCAGACCAAAGTAGGGATCATCTCCCCGGTGCTGCTGCCGGACTATGTCGCCCTGCTGCCGGAGCTGACCACCAGCATGCCGGCCAGCATCGCGGCGTCGACCGGCATCGATGCCCTGTGTCATTTGCTGGAGTGCTTTACCTCCACCGTCGCCAACCCGGTAAGCGACAACGCCGCGTTAATCGGTTTACACAAGCTGGTGCGGCATATCGAACGTTCGGTGGATCAGCCGCAGGATCTGACGGCGAAGCTGGAGATGCTCTGGGCCTCGTGGTACGGCGGCGCGGCGATCAACCATGCCGGCACCCATCTGGTGCATGCGCTCTCCTATCCGCTTGGCGGTACCTGGCACCTGCCGCACGGGGTGGCTAACGCCATTCTGCTGGCGCCCTGCATGCGGGTGGTCCGCCCCCACGCGGTGGCAAAATTCGCTCAGGTCTGGGATCTGATCCCCGATGCAGATCGCACGCTCGGCGAGGAAGAGAAATCCCATGCGCTGGTCGCGTGGCTGGCGGCGCTGGTGAAACGACTGCCCCTGCCGGACAACCTTGCCGCGCTCGGCGTGCCCAGGGAGAGCATTCCTGCTCTCAGCGCAGCGGCGCAAAACGTCAAGCGCCTGATGAACAACGCCCCCTGCAGCGTCAGCCGCGAAGAGATTGCGGCTATCTATCAAACGCTGTTTCCAGAACATGCCTAACAGGAGAAAGAAAATGAGGAGAGCTATTAGCGGCGTACTCACCGCCATCGTCACCCCCTTTACCGCCGAGGGAGCCCTTGACCTGCCAGCGCTACGCCAACAGGTACAGCGCCAGCTCGCCGCGGGCAACGGTATTTTCTGCGGCGGCACCAACGGCGAGTTTTTTGTCCTCAATGAGGAGGAGAAGATCGCCGTCGCCAGAACCTGCGTGGAAGAAGCCGCCGGACGCGCGCCGGTGGTGGCGCATATCGGGGAGATTTCCACCCGCGAGACTCGCCGGCTGGGCCAGCAGATCGCCCGCCTCGGGGTTGACGCAGTATCGGCCATTACCCCGTGGTTCGTGCCCTTGAAGCAGGAGGAGTTGATAAACCACTATACGGCGATCGCCGACGCGCTGAGCGTCCCGCTCTTTCTTTACAACATTCCCGCCCGCACCGGGAACACCATTTCCCCGGAGACGGCGCGCCAGCTGGCCCGGCACGACAATATCATCGGCATTAAGGACAGCGCCGGCAGCTACGACAGCCTGAAAGGCTTTCTTGACGCGGTGCGCGACATTGACGGTTTCGACGTTCTGAACGGGCCGGACTCGCTTATCCATCAGGGGTATGTCGACGGCTGCTCGGCCTGCATTTCAGGGCTTGCCAACGTCGCCCCCGCGGAAATCAACGCGATCTGGTCGCTGTTTCACGCCGGGGATATCACCGGATCGAGCCAGGCGCAGGAGCGCGTGACGGGCCTGCGCACCGATCTGTATAAGGTGGCGTTCTCACCCGCGGCAGTGAAAAAAGCCCTGCAGCTGATGGGCCATGAGGTGGGCGACAGCCGCTACGCGGTGCAGTTTAGCGACGAACAGCTGCAGCAGATTAAAAATATCATTAATACCTACCTTAACTAATTTACGTATCCGCCCCGGCCATCACTGGCTGGGGCAAGGTCTTGTATTTGCGACGCTCATTGTCGCCAGTAAACAGGAAACGGTTATGAAAGTAATTTGCACCTCGCCCTCATTCGCCAAATACGACGACGCGCCCATTTCGGCACTGAAAGAGGCCGATCTGGAACTGGTCATGTTGCCTGCCGATGCCTCTATAGAGATGCTGGCTCAGCATCTGCCTGATGCCATAGCGATGATTGTCGCCTTCACCGACATCAATGAATCGCTGCTGGCAAAGGCCCCGAGGCTAAAAATTGTCTGCAAACACGGTGTTGGTGTGGATAACATCGATCTTAACGCTACACGTCAGCGCAAAATTTTTGTCACTAACGTTCCTGATGCCAACAAGCATGCGGTGGCCGATTTTGCTTTTGGCTTAATTCTCAATACTGCCCGCCAGATTTCTCAGGCAATCTGTGAAACGAAAGCAGGCAACTGGCCTCGTATTTTTGCCACTGATGTTTATGGCAAAACCCTCGGGATCGTCGGTTTAGGCCATATCGGCAAGGAAGTGGCGCGACGTGCGCGCGGATTCAATATGCGAGTGCTCGCCACCGACGCCTGGCCAGACCGAGAATTTGCACAGAAGCATCAGGTTGAATATGTCTCGCTGGATACCCTGACAGCGCAAAGTGATTTTATTAGTCTGCATACCCCTTTAACCCCGGAAACTGAAAATATGTTTAATGCCGTCCGACTACAGCAGATGAAATCAGGGACATTCCTGATTAATGTTTCCAGAGGCGGTATTGTTGATGAACAAGCTTTGTATGAAGCACTGAAATCAGGACATCTCGCCGGAGCCGCAGCTGACGTTTTTCTCGAAGAGCCTTGTGCTAAGCACCCTTTGTTTACCCTGGCGAATTTTGCGCCAACATCTCACATTGCTGGATATACGGATGGTGCAATAAGCAATATCAGCGCGCGCTGCGTCAACAATATAATCACCTGCGTCTGTCGCGGTGAACGTCCTGAAAACATTATGAATTCGCTGTAAATAACGAGGTGGGAAGCATGTCATTCCCACCAAAATGACGAACATCTACTCAGAGCCGAATATATGAACACGACAGCTAGCAATACTCGTATTCGCTGGTGGATAGCCGGATTAATGTGGTTGGCTATTGCCATTAACTATATCGACCGAACGGTATTATCTGCCTCAGCCCCTCATTTAATTGATGAACTGAAACTCGATCCCGAAATGATGGGCTTTATCATGGCGGCCTTCTTTTGGTCATATTCATTATTGCAGATCCCCGCGGGATGGTTTGCAGACCGCTTTGGTCAAAAGAAAGGACTCGGTATAGCAGTCGCCTGGTGGTCTATTGCCACCTCAATGATGGGCGTGGCAACCGGATTTAAATCACTTCTGGCATTGCGTCTGGCTTTGGGTGTTGGCGAGGCCGCAGCCTACCCCAGCAACGCAGGGATCGCCGCACGCTGGTTTCCGGATAAAGAACGTGCCACCGTATCCGGACTCTTCGATAGTGCGTCAAAATTTGGCGGGGCGATTGCCATGCCGCTTATCGTCTGGATGATCTACACCTTTGACTGGCGACTGACCTTTTTGATAATCGGTAGTGTGGGCATTTTGTGGGTTATCGCCTGGTATTTTATCTATGCTGAAAACCCTGAAGAACATAAACGCATTAGCGCTTCAGAAGTACGTTTGATTCGTGATGGACAAAAACAACATCACGGCGACAAAACGGTATTACCCATGAAATGGTATAAGCTCTTGCGTTATCGTAACATTTGGGCAATGTGCATCGGCTTTTTTACCATCAATTATACCTCCTATTTTTTCATTACCTGGCTTCCTACTTACCTGGTAAAAGAAAAAGGGATGGATTTTATAAAAATGGGAATGGTAGCCGCTCTGCCTTTATTATGCGGAATGGTTATCGAAATTTTTGCTGGCTGGGCCTCGGATCGCCTGGTACATAAAAAAGTGTTGTCTCTTACGGCCACCCGTAAACTGTTTTTGACCATCGGCTTGCTCATGGCTCTTTGCATCGGTTTTGCGCCATTTACCGACTCGGTTTTCATGACCGTCTTTCTCTTGTGTGTCGCCAAATCAGGCACTACGGTAGCCGCATCACAGGTTTGGGCCTTACCGGGTGATGTTGCACCCAAAAACAGTGTCTCCATTGTCGCTGGGCTGCAGAATACGGTGTCAAATATGGGGGGCGCGGTAGGTCCTATTATTACGGGTGCGATCGTCGCCGCAACAGGATCATTCAACTGGGCACTGATTTTCTCGGCCATTCTGGTCGTGGTCGGGATAATCAACTACCTGTTCCTGATGGGAAAAATCGAACCTATCAATGATCAAGGTGAAAAATCACCGGTCCTGAATACTGCAGAACAACATTAAGCACAATCCGCCCGGTAGACGAAGCCACCGGGCGTAAACACATTGTTACCCTCGCAGGTAAACCGTTCCGCGCAGATAGGTGGTGGCCTGGCCGCCAATCAGCACCCTGTCGCCCTGCCACTGGCAGCGCAGGTCGCCGCCGCGGGCGGAAACCTGGCGCGCTGTCATGGTGGTTTTTCCCAGCTTTTCGCCCCACCAGGGGATCAGCATGCTGTGGGCGGAGCCGGTCACCGGATCTTCCGGCACCCCTTCTCCCGGGCAGAAGAAGCGGCTGACAAAGTCATACTCCTCATCCGGCGCGCTGACGCAGATCATTTTGCCGAGCTTCTGCAGACGTGCCATATCGGTCTGCACCGCTTCAACCTGCTGGCGATCCGCCAGCACGACCAGATAATCACGCCCTTCCCGCACCTCGACGGCAGACTCAAGCCCCAGTCCGGCCAGCAGGTCCGCCGGCGGGTTGTCCACCGGGGTAGTCGACCACGCCGGGAAGTCGAGCGTCAGCCAGTCGCCGCTGCGGGTCACCCGCAGTTCACCGACAAAACGGGTGCTGAAGGTAATCGTCGCCGAGGGATGGTCAAGATACTCGAAAATAACATGCGCCGTCGCCAGGGTGGCGTGGCCGCAGAGGTTGATCTCGCCCAGCGTGGTAAACCAGCGCAGCTCATAGCCTTCGTCGGTGTGGACGAAAAACGCCGTTTCGGACTGATTATGCTGTTGGGCCATTTTCAGCAATACATCGTCCGCTAACCACTCGCTGAGCGGGCAAACGGCCGCGGCATTACCGCCAAAGTTTTTATCGCTGAAGGCATCGACCAGATAAAATTGAATTTCCTGCATACACTGTCCTTACTTTTTTTACTTTCCTTCAACATGACATAAAAGCGCTCCCCTGACACTATCCATAGCAAAATTAATTGTTTAACCGCGGCCAGCCACTTGCAGCGAAATGAGATACAGATCACAAAATGATTGTCTTTTCGCCAGTAATCGTTTTAAGATCACCGTCACATCTTCCCTTGAATCACCCATCCAGAGCTTATGACTACGAATACGGTCTCACGCAAGGTAGCGTGGCTACGTGTCGTGACGTTGGCCATCGCCGCGTTTATTTTCAACACCACAGAATTCGCCCCTGTCGGTCTGCTGTCCGATATTGCCGGCAGCTTCGGCATGGAAACCGCCCAGGTGGGCATGATGCTCACCATTTATGCATGGGTGGTCGCACTGATGTCGCTGCCGTTTATGCTGCTCACCAGCAAAATGGAGCGCCGGCGTCTGCTCATCGGCCTGTTTATTCTGTTTATCGCCAGCCACGTTCTGTCGTTTTTTGCGTGGAGTTTTGACGTCCTGGTGATTAGCCGCATTGGCATCGCTTTTGCGCATGCGGTTTTCTGGTCGATTACCTCAGCGCTGGCCATCCGCATGGCGCCTCCCGGCAAACGGGCGCAGGCGCTGAGCCTGATCGCCACCGGTACAGCCCTGGCGATGGTGTTCGGTATTCCGATTGGCCGCATCATCGGCCAGTATTTTGGCTGGCGAATGACCTTCCTGGCGATTGGCCTGGGCGCGTTAGCCACCCTTGCCTGTCTGGTAAAACTGCTGCCGACGCTACCGAGCGAACATTCTGGCTCGCTGAAAAGCCTGCCGGTGCTGTTCCGCCGTCCGGCGCTGGTCAGCGTTTATATTCTGACCGTGGTGGTGGTGACCGCCCACTATACCGCCTACAGCTATATCGAGCCCTTTGTCCAGACGGTGGCGGGCCTGAGCGGCAACTTTGCTACCGTGCTGCTGTTGATCCTCGGCGGGGCCGGTATTATCGGCAGCATTCTGTTCGGTAAGCTCGGCAACCAGCATGCTTCCGGGCTGATTAGCATCGCTATCGGCCTGCTGCTGGCCTGCCTGCTGTTGCTCCTGCCTGCCTCGGACAATGCACATCATCTGATGCTGCTCAGTATCTTCTGGGGCGTGGCGATCATGATTATTGGTCTCGGTATGCAGGTTAAAGTGCTGGCTTCCGCGCCGGATGCCACCGACGTCGCCATGTCCCTGTTCTCGGGCATCTTTAATATTGGTATTGGCGCTGGCGCGCTGGTGGGCAGCCAGGTGAGTCTGCATCTGTCGATGGCTTCCATCGGCTACATCGGTGCCATCCCGGCGCTGGCCGCGCTGGTATGGTCTCTGATGATCTTCCGCCGCTGGCCGGTATCGCTGGAAGACCATCAACCGCACCACTCCTGAGTTACAGCGATAAAAAAGCCTGCCGGCATTGCTACCGGCAGGCTGTTGTCTCTCATCCCATCCGGGGCGATCAGGGGTGCCAGGTCGAAATGATCTCCAGCACGCCATTAATAATAAACTGCACGCCCATACAGACCAGCAGGAAGCCCATCAGTCGCGAAATGGCCTCGATGCCGCCTTTGCCTACCAGACGCATAATCGCGCCGGAACTGCGCAGACAAGCCCACAGAATCACCCCTAACAGCAAAAAGATGATCGGCGGCGCCGCCAGTACCACCCACTCCGGGAAGTCCACGCCGTGCTTAACGGTCGAGGCGGAGCTAATAATCATCGCGATGGTGCCCGGACCGGCGGTGCTTGGCATCGCCAGCGGCACAAAGGCGATATTGGCGGTCGGTTCATCCTGCAGTTCTTCCGATTTGATCTTCGCTTCCATCGAATCGTGGGCTTTTTGCTGGGGGAACAGCATGCGGAAACCGATAAAAGCTACAATCAATCCCCCGGCGATACGCAGCCCAGGTATTGATATGCCGAATGTATTCATCACCACCTGACCGGCATACCACGACACCATCAGGATGGCGAACACATACACCGATGCCATCAACGCCTGCTTGTTCCGCTCGGCGTTGTTCATATTGCCCGCCAGGCCGAGGAACAGCGCCACGGTGGTCAGTGGGTTTGCCAGCGGTAAAAGCACCGCCAGGCCAAGCCCTATTGCTTTAAACAAATCGAACATAGTTAATTAAAGTCCCGTTAATATTCATTTTTTAAGTATTGTTTCGTTCCGTGAGTATACCGGCTTCGACACTTTCGCCGCCAGCCTGCTGATAAACCACTTCCGCTAAAAATTAACAAGCGTTAGCAAAACCACAAACAGTGACCCACGTCAGATTTTTTTATTTTAGCAAATCGTGGCATCGGCCAATTCATAATGTTGACTTATGATTGCCTGGGCAATAGTATCACTTGCAACTAATTAATTGCCTGGGCAACCATCATGAAAAGTACCAGCGACCTGTTTAATGAAATGATCCCGTTGGGCCGCTTGATCCAGATGGTTAACCAGAAAAAAGATCGCCTGCTCAACGACTACCTCTCACCCATGGATATTACCGCGACCCAGTTTCGCGTGCTCTGTTCCATTCGTTGCGAAGTATGTATTACCCCCGTTGAGCTGAAAACCGTGCTTTCCGTCGACCCGGGCGCGATGACGCGTATGCTCGACCGCCTGGCGTGCAAAGGCTGGATTGAACGGTTACCCAACCCCGCTGACAAGCGCGGCGTGCTGGTGCAGTTGACACCGGACGGCGCAGCCCTTTGCGAGCAGTGTCATCAGGTTGTGGGTCAGAAGTTACACCAGGAGTTAACAAAAAATCTGTCGGCGGACGAAGTCGTCGCGCTTGAGCAACTACTCAAGAAGGTCCTGCCGTAAAATAAGAAGAGGTAAGATGATGTCCAGACGTAATAATGACGCCATCACTATCCATAGTATTTTGTCGTGGATCGAGGATAACCTGGAATCGCCCCTGTCGCTGGAAAAAGTGTCTGAGCGTTCAGGTTACTCCAAGTGGCACCTGCAACGAATGTTTAAGAAAGAGACCGGCCATTCCCTCGGCCAGTACATCCGCAGCCGCAAGCTGACGGAGATTGCGCAAAAGCTCAAGCAGAGCAATGAGCCCATTTTGTACCTGGCGGAACGCTACGGTTTCGAGTCGCAGCAGACCCTGACGCGAACGTTCAAGAACTATTTCGATGTTCCGCCCCACAAGTATCGCATAACGAATGTACCTGGCGAATCCCGCTATCTGCATCCGCTAAATAACTGATGTTAATCGCCTGCATTATCAAAGACGTATTGAGGAAATCATGAAATTATTCGCTACCGCAGCTATCGTACTCCTGTCGCTGGTCTCCAGCCTCAGCTATGCGGAGCAAAACACCACGCCGGTGCGTCAAAACCAGCGTGATACAATGATTATCCCTTCGGAACATAACGATTCGCCATTTGATTTCAATCATATGGCGGCTGGCAGTGATAAATCCGACGAACTGGGCGTGCCGTACTACCAGCAGCACGACCTGTGATGCCATTACACGCGTAATTGTGTAGCCCCTTCTTCGGGGCTTTTTTTATCCGCGCGCTATACCCGGCCGCACCAGACGTAAGCCGAAGACGTTAATATAGAGCCCGGCCATAATCAGTACCGCCCCGGTGAGCTGCAGTCCGCTCAGCGTCTCCCCCAGCAGCAGCGCAGCGCTGGCCATCCCCACTACCGGCACCAGCAGCGACAGCGGCGCCACCCGCCAGGTCTCATAGCGCCCCAGCAGCGATCCCCAGATACCATAGCCGACGATAGTGGCGATAAACGCCAGATAGAGCAGCGACAGTATCGTCAGCAGATCGATGTGTTGCAGACTCGCCAGCATGGTCTGCGGGCCATCAATTAGCCATGAGGCCAGCATAAACGGCAGCACCGGGATCAACGCGCTCCACACCACCAGCGACATAATGGGCGGCCGGGCGGCATGCGACATGATTTTCTTGTTGAAGATATTACCGCAGGCCCAGCTGAGCGCTGCCGCCAGGGTCAGCATAAAGCCCACCAGCGGCACATGCTCCCCGCCGAGGCTGCCCTCTACCAGCACCAGCACGCCAAAGATCGCCAGCGCGATCCCCGCCAGCTGCTTGCCCTGCAGACGTTCGCCAAAGACGAAGGCGCCGAGAATGATGGTAAAGAAGGCTTGCGCCTGCAGTACCAGCGAAGCCAGCCCGGCAGGCATACCCAGGCCGATAGCGCAGAACAGAAAGGCAAACTGACCAAAGCTAATGGTCAGGCCATAACCCAGCAGCAAGCGCAGCGGGATGGCAGGCCGGGACACAAACAGCAGCGCCGGGAAGGCGACCAACATAAAGCGCAGCCCCGCCAGCATCAGCGGCGGCATATTGTGTAATCCCAGCTTAATCACCACAAAGTTAAGCCCCCACACCACCACTACCAGCAGCGCCAGCAGTCCATCTTTCCTCGTCATACCCTGCCTCTGTCGTTATTAGAATTTTTGTGAACAAAATCAAAGTAACCAAAAAGCGGCCATCGGGATAGATCATTATTTTTGGCAGGCCAGGAAGTGCGCCCGGCGACCGGGCTGACCTGTACAAGGCGTAATGAGCATGTTATTTGTGATCGAAGACATAAAATTATAACAACATGACAGGCAAGGAAATCATGATCACCACTCTCAGGCGCTCCACCATCGCGCTGCTGGCATCGTCGTTACTGTTAACTATTGGCCGCGGGGCCACACTGCCGTTTATGACTATTTACCTCACCCGACGTTATCAGCTGGATGTCGATGTGATTGGCTACGCGCTGTCGCTGGCGCTGGTGGTCGGCGTGCTGTTCAGCATGGGCTTTGGCATCCTCGCGGATAAGTTCGACAAAAAGCGCTATATGGTGTGGTCAGTGCTGGTGTTTATTCTGGGATTTAGCGCGATACCGCTGGTCGATAATCCCATCCTGGTGGTGATCTTCTTTGCGTTGATCAACTGCGCCTACTCGGTGTTTTCCACCGTGCTAAAAGCCTGGTTCGCCGACCGACTGACGCCGGAGAAAAAAGCGCGTATCTTCTCGCTGAACTATACCATCCTCAATATCGGCTGGACCGTCGGGCCGCCCATCGGCACGCTGCTGGTGATGCACAGCATCAATTTGCCGTTCTGGCTGGCGGCCGCCTGCGCCGCCTTTCCATTGGTGTTTATTCAGCTGTTTCTCCAGCGGGAGGTGGCCGCGGCCCAGCCGGGTGCTGCCGCCTGGTCTCCCTCAGTGTTGCTGCATGACCGGGCGCTGCTGTGGTTTACCTGCTCCGGGCTGCTGGCCTCCTTCGTCAGCGGCGCTTTCGCCTCCTGTCTCTCGCAGTATGTACTGGTGGTCGCCAGCAGTGACTTCGCCGAGAAAGTGGTGGCCGTCGTGCTCCCGGTTAACGCCGCGGTGGTGGTCGCTTTGCAGTACGCGGTTGGCCGACGACTGAGCGCCAGAAATATTCGCCCGCTGATGACCTTCGGCACCGTCTGCTTTGTTATCGGCCTCGTGGGCTTTATGTTCTCTGGCGCCAACCTGTGGGCGTGGGGGATCTCGGCGGCGATCTTCACCCTCGGCGAAGTGATTTATGCCCCCGGGGAGTATATGCTGATTGACCATATTGCCCCGTCGGGGATGAAGGCCAGTTACTTCTCCGCCCAGTCGCTGGGGTGGCTGGGCGCGGCATTTAACCCGATGTTCACCGGGATGATCCTCACCCATCTGCCGCACTGGTCGCTTTTTGTCATTCTTATCGTGGCGATTGTCGCCGCCTGGCTGATGATTTTCCGCGGGATGAATGCCCGTCCCTGGCAGCCGGATTGTCCGCTGGCCAACGCCTGACGCCAGCTGGCATGCGGCTGTCGGGTTGATGTCGGGTTGATGTCGGGCCGCTGTCGGGTCGCTGTCGTGGTGGCTGGCGGCCCGGTTCACCATACTCCATCACAGGTTTACATCCGCAGAACGTCATGGAGCATACGAATATGAACAGCAACAATCAGGTCAAACAATTACGGCTACAGCGCGCCTGGTCCCAGGAGCAGCTGGCCGAAATGGCGGGTCTCAGCGTCCGCACGATCCAGCGCATTGAGAATGGCGAACGCCCGGGGCTGGAGACCCTCAGCGCCCTCGCCGCGGTCTTTGAGGTCACGGTGGCCGAGATCGGCGGCGAAGCCTCGCGGGAGGGTGCGCCGGGCCCGGAAGCCTCGCTGGATCTGCGCATAGAGGAAGCCAAAGCGCGGGTGCATCAGGAGAGCCGCTTTTTCCGTTCGCTGTCGGTGGCGCTGGTGGTTTGCGTGCTGCTGGCGGTGCTTAACCGCTTTACTAATCCACAGTACTACTGGTCCGGCTGGGTCGCCCTGATCTGGGGCGCCCTGCTGGTGGTGAGAGGATTACGCCTGTTCGTGTTCGGCGAATGGATCAAAAACTGGCGCCAGGCGCGCCTGCAGCGGCTGTTGCGCAAATAGCCCGCAAACCGGCGGCGCGCACGCCGCCGGCCTGGTCAGATGGTCACCATGGCGCGCACGCCGTCGCTCTCCATATCACCGCCCTTACCCTGCTGGACGATGGCGCCGCGCGACATCACCAGGTAGTGGTCCGCCAGCCCGGCGGCAAAGTCATAGAACTGCTCCACCAGCAGGATCGCCATATCCCCGCGGCTCGCCAGCTGGCGGATCACCTCGCCAATCTCTTTGATAACCGAAGGCTGGATCCCCTCGGTGGGTTCATCAAGGATCAGCAGCTGCGGACGGCTGGCCAGCGCGCGGCCAATCGCCAGCTGTTGCTGTTGACCGCCGGATAAGTCACCGCCCCGCCGCTGCTTCATGGTCTTGAGCACCGGGAAAAGCTGGTAGATCTCCTCCGGCACCTGCTGCGCTTCGCGGGCGGGAAAGCGCGACAGCCCCATCAGCAGGTTTTCTTCCACTGTCAGGCGCGGAAATATCTCGCGCCCCTGGGGAACGTAGGCGACCCCGGCCTGCACCCGCTGGTGCGGTTTGCGATGGGTGATGTTCTGATCCTGCCAGCGTACCTCACCGCTGCGCGCCGGGATCAGCCCCATCAGGCATTTCAGCAGCGTGGTCTTACCGACGCCATTGCGCCCCAGCAGGCAGGTGACTTCGCCCTGACGGGCGGAAAAATCCACCCCACGCAAAATATGGCTGCCGCCGTAGTATTGATGTAGCTGACTCACCTGTAACATTGGCGCTCCTTAACGTCCCAGATAAACTTCAATGACCTGCTCATTGGCCTGCACCTCCCGCAGCGATCCCTCCGCCAGCACCTGGCCCTGATGCAGGACCGTCACCCGGTCGGCGATGGTCTCGACAAATCCCATGTCGTGCTCCACCACCATCAGGGAGTGCTGTCCAGCCAGGGTACGAAACAGCTCCGCCGTATACTCCGTTTCCGCATCGGTCATGCCGGCCGCCGGCTCATCAAGCAGCAGCAGATGCGGCTCCTGCACCAGCAGCATGCCGATCTCAAGAAACTGTTTCTGGCCATGGGACAGCAGACCGGCCTGGCGGTAGCGCTCGCCGTCGAGACGCAGCAGGCGCAGTACCTCATTCAGCCGATCGTCCTGTTCGCTGCTCAGCCGGGCGCGCAGGCTGGCCCACACCGATTTATCTCCCTTCATCGCCAGGGCGAGATTTTCCGCCACCGTCAGCGCTTCGAAGACCGTCGGCTTCTGAAACTTGCGCCCGATGCCCTGGCGGGCGATGGCCACCGGGTCAAGAGTGGTCAGATCCACCGACTGGTCATAGAGCGCTTTGCCGCTTTGCGGCCGGGTCTTGCCGGTGATCACGTCCATCAGGGTAGTCTTGCCCGCCCCGTTGGGGCCGATCACGCAGCGCAGTTCGCCGACGCCTATCGCCAGCGACAGATCCGTCAGCGCCCGGAAACCGTCAAAGCTGACGTTGATATTCTCCAGCTGCAGCACCGGATCGGTTTGTTCGCGAAAGCGATCGCCGGGCAGCTGACGGGTAAACAGTCCTTCATCCGGTTGCATTAGCGGTCTCCTCGACGCAGCAGGCCCATCACTCCGCGGGGTAAAAACAGGGTCACGATGATGAAGATGAGGCCCAGAAACAGCTGCCAGTACTCTGGCATCGCCACGGTGAAAATGCTTTTCGCGCCGTTGACCAGCCCCGCGCCAAGCACCGGGCCGATCAGGGTGCCGCGCCCGCCGAGCGCGACCCAGATGGCGGCCTCGATGGAGTTGGTCGGCGACATTTCGCTGGGGTTGATGATCCCGACCTGCGGGACATATAACGCCCCCGCCAGACCGCAGAGCACCGCCGACAGCGTCCATACCAGCAGCTTGAAGCCGCGCGGGTCGTACCCGCAGAACATCAGCCGGTTTTCGGCGTCACGCACCGCGGTGAGGATCCGGCCAAACTTACTCTGCGCCAGCGCCGAGCCCAGCCACAGGGTCAGCAACAGCAGCAAAACCGTGGCCATAAACAGGGTGGCGCGGGTGCCGGTGGCGGTGACCGGAAAACCCAGCAGCGTGGTAAAACCGGTGAAGCCGTTGTTGCCGCCAAACCCGGTCTCGTTGCGAAAGAACAGCAGCATACCGGCATAGGTCAGGGCCTGGGTCATGATCGAGAAATAGACCCCTTTGATCTTCGAGCGAAAGGCAAACCAGCCGAAAACCAGGGCCAGCAGACCGGGAACCAGCACCACCAGCGCCATCGCCCAGGCGAAATGCTGCGTGCCCCACCAGAACCAGGGCAGCTCGCTCCAGGAGAGAAAAGACATAAACGCCGGCAGGCCGTCGCCCGCCGCCTGGCGCATCAGGTACATCCCCATGGCGTACCCGCCGAGGGCAAAGAAGATCCCGTGCCCCAGCGACAGCATGCCCGCATAGCCCCAGACCAGATCCAGCGCCACCGCCACAATGGCGTAGCAGAGGATTTTGCCGCTCAGCGTCAGCAGCCAGCTCGGCACCGCCAGCGGATGCGAGGCCGGCAGCAGCGCCAGGAATGGCATACTCAGCAGCCCCAGCACCAGCAGGATCCCCAGCCAGCGCAGAGGCCGCGGCGCGCGCTGTGCCAGCGTTAAGGTGATTGGTTGGCTCATCAGTCAATAACCCTCCCTTTCAGCGCGAACAGACCCTGCGGGCGTTTCTGAATAAACAGAATAATCATCACCAGGATCAGGATTTTGCCCAGCACCGCGCCCATTTGGGGTTCGAGAATTTTGTTGAAAATGCCCAGCCCAAAGGCCGCCGCCACGCTGCCGGCCAGCTGGCCGACGCCGCCCAGCACCACTACCAGAAACGAGTCGATGATGTATCCCTGACCCAGTTCAGGCCCGACGTTGCCAAGCTGCGACAGCGCCACGCCGCCCAGCCCGGCAATACCGGAGCCGAGGCCAAAGGCCAGCATATCCACCCGCCCGGTAGGCACGCCGCAGCAGGCGGCCATCGCCCGGTTCTGCGTCACGGCGCGGACGTTCATCCCCAGACGGGTACGGTTCAGGATGAGCCAGGTAAAACACAGCACCAGCAGGACGAACGCCAGCACCGCCAGCCGGTTCCACGGCAGGATCAGGTTCGGCAGGACCTGCACGCCGCCGGAGAGCCAGGCCGGGTTTGCCACCTCCACGTTCTGCGCGCCAAACAACATCCTCACCAGCTGGATAAGCATCAGGCTGATCCCCCAGGTGGCGAGCAGCGTTTCCAGCGGCCGACCATACAGATGACGAATAATGGTGCGCTCCAGCGCCATGCCGATCCCGGCGGTCACCAGAAACGCCACCGGCAGCGCGACCAGCGGATAAAAGGCCAGCCATTGCGGCGCGAGCTGCGCCAGCGCCTGCTGTACCAGCCAGCAGCTGTAGGCGCCGATCATTAACATCTCACCGTGGGCCATGTTAATCACCCCCAGCAGGCCATAGGTGATCGCCAGCCCCAGCGCGGCCAGCAGCAGCACCGATCCCAGCGACAGCCCCATAAAGGCCTGGCCCAGCAGATCGCCGAGCAGCAGACGATGTTTGATCTTTTGCAGGCTGTCGCTGGCCGCCTCGCGCACCGCCGCATCCGGCTCATGCTGGGCATCGGTAAAGGGGATCAGCAGCGCCTGGGTTTCCGGGTCCGCGGAATGGCCGAGCAGCGTCACGGCGGCCAGCCGCGCGCTGGCCTCAGGCTGAGTGAGCTGCAGGCGCGCCAGCGCCACCTCCAGCAGGCCCCGCACATTTTCATCGGTTTCTGCCTGCAGCCGCTGTTGCAGCAGCGCGGCCATGGCCGGGGTCGCTTCCCGCTGAAGCGTGCGCGCGGCGGAAGCTCTCTCCGTGACGTTGTCACTTAAAATAAGGTGGCTGGCCAGCGCGCCGGCAGCCAGATTGCGCAGCCTGTTGGTCAGACGGACCGGTCGGGTTTCGCCCTGCGGCGCGGCGACGGCACCCAATGGCTGTAATCCGCCCTGTCGGGTGCGGAAAGCATGTTTTCCGTCGTCCATCACCAGGCTCTCGGTGGTCAACGCCCGCAGCAGCGGCAGACGATCCGCCTGCGGTGCTGCCGCCCACTGGGTCAACAGCTGCGCCTGCTGGCTGCGGCTGGCGGCAACGAAGTCGTCCGCCTCCGCGGCCTGCGCCCGCCACGGCAGCAGGATCAGCAGTAGCGCCAACACACTCATGAGACGCAATGCGTTCATGTCGTTCTCCTCTGGTCAGCGGCCGACAGGTGCTATGCTCCAGCCCCGCCGGCCCTGGCGCTTACTGGCTGACGGTTTTCACCGGATGGTCAGGTTTCTTATCGTTACCGGGGATCCACGGACTCCACGGCTGCGCGCGGACGGGTTTATCGGTTTGCCAGACCACGTTGAACTGACCGTTACCTTCAATTTCACCGATCATCACCGGCTTATGCAGATGATGGTTGGTGGCATCCATAGTCAGGGTAAAACCGGACGGCGCATTGAAGGTCTGCCCGGCCATCGCCTCGCGCACTTTGTCGACATCGGTGGTGCCCGCTTTGGTCACCGCCTGCGCCCACATATGCAGACCCACCCAGGTCGCTTCCATCGGATCGTTGGTCACCACCGTATCGGCATTCGGCAGCTTGTGCGCTTTGGCGTACGCGCGATAGTCGGCGACAAAGGCTTTGTTGGTCGGATTATCGACGGACTCAAAGTAGTTCCATGCCGCGAGGTTGCCGACCAGCGGCTTAGTATCGATGCCGCGCAGCTCTTCTTCCCCTACCGAGAAGGCCACCACCGGCACATCGGTCGCTTTCAGACCCTGGTTAGCCAGCTCTTTGTAGAACGGCACGTTGGAATCGCCATTGATGGTGGAGACCACTGCCGTTTTGCCACCGGCGGAGAATTTTTTGATATTGGCGACGATGGTCTGGTAATCGCTGTAGCCGAACGGGGTGTAGACCTCCTCGATATCTTTGTCCTGGATCCCTTTGGCATGCAGGAAGGCGCGGAGGATCTTGTTGGTGGTGCGCGGATAGACGTAGTCCGTCCCCAGCAGGAAGAAACGTTTGGCGCCGCCGCCATCCTCACTTAGCAGGTATTCCACCGCCGGGATAGCCTGCTGGTTAGGCGCCGCGCCGGTATAGAAGACGTTGGGGGACATCTCTTCCCCTTCATACTGCACCGGGTAGAACAGCAGGCCGTTCAGCTCCTCAAACACCGGCAGCACCGATTTACGTGAGACCGATGTCCAGCAGCCAAACACCACCGCCACTTTATCCTGGGCCAGCAGCTGGCGCGCCTTCTCGGCAAACAGCGGCCAGTTGGAGGCCGGGTCGACCACCACCGGCTCCAGTTTCTTGCCCAGTACCCCGCCTTTGGCGTTGATGTCGTCGATGGCCATCAGCGCGACGTCCTTCAGCGGCGTTTCGGAAATCGCCATCGTCCCGGAGAGCGAATGCATGATCCCGACTTTGATGGTGTCGGCGGCGTAGGCCTGGAATGAGAGGCCCATAGCCATAACAGAGGCGGAGAGTGCAAAAGCTTTTAATAACGTTCTACGTTGCATGATTCACTCCTGAGTAGCGCAAAAATAAAGAATTAACAGCTAACCAGAGGTGATAAGGCAAAAACGGTGCCAGGTTGTGAAAGCAGCAGGATGCGGGACAGGTGGGCGGCGGAGACGGTGGGGACGGCAGCGTTGCCTCATCACGGTGCAACGCTGCGCTATGAAAGTCATTACCAGACGTCGGCGGCGATCGACGTCACCAGACGGACTTTTTGCCACTGCTGGTCTTCGCTGAGGGCATTGCCCTCTTCAGTGGAGGCGAAACCGCACTGCGGGCTCAGGCAGATCTGCTCGAGCGGCACGTACTGCGCCGCCTCGGTGAGACGCGCTTTTACCCCCTGCGGATTTTCCAGCTCGCCATTTTTGGTGGTGATCAGCCCGAGGACCACCTGCTGATGGCCGGGACGAATAAAGCGCAGCGGCGCGAAATCCCCGGAGCGGTCGTTGTCGTACTCAAGGAAGAAGGCATCGACATTAACGCCGCCAAACAGCACCTCGGCAACCGGCTCGTAACCGCCTTCCGAGATCCAGGTTGAACGGAAGTTACCCCGGCAGACGTGCAGGCCCACCGTCAGATCGGCCGGCTTACCTTCCAGCGCCTGGTTCAGCACCCGGGCATAAATGCGCGCCAGCGCATCCGGATCGTCGCCGCGTTCGCGTACCTGCTGACGCTGGGCATCGGAGCACAGATAGGCCCACACGGTATCGTCCAGCTGCAGATAGCGGCAGCCGGCGTCATAAAACGCGCGGATCGCGTCGCGCCAGGTGGTGGCCAGATCGTCGAAGTAGTCGCTAAGGTCCGGGTAGACTGTGGCATCAATATCTTTCCGCCCGCCGCGGAAGTGCAGCACGCTCGGGCTGGGAATGGTCATCTTCGGCTGCGCGTCGCCGCTGATGCTTTTCAGATAGCGGAAATCCTCCAGCATCGGGTGGTCGCCGAAGGCCAGCTTGCCGGTGACGCGAACGCCGTGCGCTTTGGTCTGCACGCCGTTGAACTGGATCCCCTGCTCGGCATCGTAACGTTCAACGCCCTGCAGGCCATCGAAGAAATCGAAATGCCACCATGCGCGACGAAACTCACCGTCGGTGACCACATGCAGGCCGCAGTCGCACTGCTGCTGGACCAGATGACGGATCGCGTTATTCTCAATCTCGCGTAGCTGACTGGCGTCGATAATCCCCTCAGCCAGCTGCTGACGCGCCTGTTTAATGCTGTCCGGGCGTAAAAAACTGCCGACGATGTCTGCGCGGAACGGGGCCTGTTGACGTTGCATGCTGTCTCCTTAGCGGTGGGCGCGTTAGTTGCCCACCGTGATAGTTCATTATTTGAATTTTTAGACTTCTGGATGGCTATATGTCCAGATACTGGCATGCAGGTTGGCGGGTCGCAAACGAGAATATTTCATGGTACATGAAAAAAATTCATTCAGCGTCGGCGAACGCAAATCCTTCATCCTCCCAGCCGGTGAGCCCGCCGAGCATCATTTTCACCGGCCGTCCCAGCTCGGCCAGCTTCAGCGCGGCCATATCGGCGCCGTTGCAGTGCGGCCCGGCACAGTAGACCACAAACATGGTATCTGTCGGCCAGGCTGCCATTCTCCCGGCGGTGATCTCCCGGTGCGGGAGATGCAGCGCGCCAGGCAGGTGACGCCTGGCGAAGGCTTCCTCGCTGCCAACCACGTGCAGCAGGACAAAGTCGACCTCGCCGGCACGCTGGGCGCTGTGCACATCGGCGCAGTCGGTTTCAAGATGCAGCTTGTGGCGGAACCAGCGGATAGCCTCAGCGGAGGTGGCGGGGGTAAATTGGGTTACTACACTCATGGCGTCTTCTCCTTGTCTGTGATAACACTACTTTACTGACGCCCATCACCCTGATCTGCCGGCAACCATGACAGAAAACGCTAACATCCTGACAACCCCTTCTGTGACACCGTCACGTCATCAGGTGATCGCCCTCGCCTACGATGGACTCTGCACCTTTGAGTTTGGCGTAGCCGTGGAGATCTTCGGCCTGCCGCGCCCGGAAATGGGCGGCAACTGGTACCAGTTCGCGGTCGGCGCCGTCGATGAAGGTCCGCTGCGCGCCACCGGCGGCATCCGCCTGATGACTGACGGCGGGCCTGAACTTCTCGCCCAGGCGGATACGATTGTGGTCCCCGGCTGGCGCGGCATCGACGCCCCGGTCCCGGAGGCGCTGTGCGCCGCCCTGGCTGCCGCCCACGCCCGCGGATGCCGGATTATTTCCATCTGTTCCGGGGTGTTCGTTCTCGCCGCCGCCGGGCTACTCAATGGCCGCCAGGCAACCACCCACTGGCGCTACACCGCGGCGCTGCAGTCCCGTTTCCCGCAGATCCAGGTGGTGGAAGATGTGCTTTACGTGGGCGATGATTTGCTGATGACGTCCGCGGGCAGCGCGGCGGGGATCGACCTTTGTCTGCACCTGGTGCGCAAGGATTTCGGCAGCGAAGCAGCCAACGTCGTCGCCCGCCGCCTGGTGGTCTCTCCCCATCGCGACGGCGGTCAGGCGCAGCAGGTCCTGCGCCCGGTAGCCCGCAGCCGGGAGAGCCAGCGCCTTGGGCAGCTGTTTGACTATCTGCACCAGCATCTTGCCGCCAGCCATACCGTCGCTTCCCTCGCCCAGCGCACCGGCATGGGACCACGCACTTTCTTGCGCCGCTTTGAGGAGGCCACCGGTAAAACGCCCGCCCGCTGGCTGCTGGACGAGCGGCTGCTGCGCGCCCGCCAGCACCTGACGGAGAGCACGATGTCCATCGATCAGATCGCTGAGTGCTGCGGGTTTGCCAGCGCCGGCACCCTGCGCCACCATTTTCGCCAGCAGTTTGCGCTAAGCCCGCTGCAGTACCGGAAACAGTTTGCCACTTCTCCGATTGCAAAATCGTCGCGGCAACGGACAATAGACAGCAACAGTAAACGGGTCGCCAGGAGGGTCGATGATGAAGAAAGAGTGTCGGGTAGTGATCTATAAAGAGGGGCTGCTGGGCAGCCTGTTTTTTGGCGAAGCCAAGGCGGACCCTGACAAAATGAGCCAGTTTCTCAGCAGCTATACCCGTGAAGGATGGGAAGTGAAAACCATGTCGGTGGAGCGCCGCCGCACCGCTTTGTTCTGGTCGCGGGAAGCGTATCTTTTCGTGCTCGAACGCCCCCTCTGACAGCCTGCGCCTGGTTTACACGTTTAAGCCAGGCGTTTCTAAGCGCCTGCTTTCATCGCTGACGGATATAGCCCTGCTCCTGCATGTTGTGCATGCCCTCATCGCTGGCGCAGACCATGCCGGTGGTCAGCATGGCAAAACCAAAGCGCTGATAAAACGTAATTTTATCGGCGACCGCATAGATAAAAATTTTGCCAAAGGGAAGCAACTGCTCCCGGATGGCCAGCATCAACTGTTGTCCGTAACCCTGCCCCTGACGGGCGGGGACGATCGCCACATCCGACAGATAGCTGCTCCAGGTACAGTCGCTGATAGCTCGCGCCACGGCAATCAACTGGCCGTTCTCATAGCCAAACCAGCAGAAGGTGCTCTGGCGGAACGCCTGCTCCAGTTGCTGAACATCGCGCTCATTCAATCCGGCCTCGGCGATAATGGTTCGCACCCGCTGCCAGTCCACCCGCGCGATCGCCTCTTTACCCTCTATCACCATCATAACCTTGCCTCCCGTCGTCTCCCGGATGGATCCCCGGAAGCAAGATCTAGCATGCCGCGGCAGGATATGCCAGGCGGAAAGGCGAACGGAAGAAAACGATAGAGGCAGGCGATGGCAAAAAAAAACCGCCATATGACTGGCGGTAAATCAATGCTTGCATGGATAGATTGTGTTTTGCATTTTTCGCAGACAGATAATCCTGACCTCTCTACGTTTGATGACGAGGTTAACAGAGTCAACCTCAATAAAGCCTAAACGGCCTGCGCTAAAGTTTTTCCACCAGCGCTTTCAACTGCGCGAGGGTCTGCTGCTGGTCCTCCGCGACGGCGGCAGGCCAGGCCGACTGGCGCACGATAAGCCGGGTCGGCAGCAGCTCGCGGATCCGCAGCTGCGGCGCCGCCATCAGGGCGATCAGCCGCTCCACCGCCCGCTTGCCCAGCAGATCGAAGTCCTGCGCCACCGTAGTGAGCGGCGGCTGGAAATAGAGGCTGTCGGCGGTGTCGTCATAGCCGGTCACCGATACCGCCCGGCTACCGCTGCGATTAAGCTGGGCCAGCGCGCTGAGCACGCCGAGCGCCATTTGATCGTTCGCCACCACAATGGCGCTGATCCGCGGCTGCAGATGCAGCAGCTCGAACGTTTTTTGCCAGCCGCTGGCGGCGCTCCAGTCGCCAAACACCGTTGTTGAGCGAGCGATATTCAGACTGTGTAGCGCCTCGCGCCAGCTGGCGAGACGCAGACGGGCGGAAACCGAACTTTCCGGGCCCGCCAGCAGGCCGAATTCGCGATGCCCCAGCTCCCACAGGTGGCGCACACAGGCTCCGCAGCCGTCGCGGTGGTCGAAGCGCACGCAGCAGACATCGGCCTCCGGAGAGACATCAAGAAACAGGCAGGCCATATCCGGGTTCTCTTGCACCAGCCGCTCGGCGGTGGCGCTCTCCAGGGGCAGACTGACGATCACCCCGCGAATATGCTGAGCGCGCAGCTCATCCAGCCGCGCCTGTAGCGCGACAAAATCGGCCTGCGCCGGCATCGCTATCGCCACTTCCAGCTGATGCAGGCTGGCATGGCTTTTTATCGCGGCGGCGATCTGCGAGGGGGCATGCAGCGTCAGCGAGGCGGTAATTAGCCCGATGGAGGGCGCCGCCTTGCCGGCAAGCAGTTGCGCCGAGCGGTTAGGCACGTAGTGCAGCGTCTGCATCGAGCGGATCACCTGTTCCCGGGTGCGGGCTGACACCACCTCAGGACGGTTCAACACCCGGGAGACCGTCTGTTGGGAGACCCCCGCCGCGCGGGCGACATCCTCCAGGGTTGCGGTACGACGCGGCATATTTTCTCCTCAGCGATAACAATGTCGTGCGCTAACATTTTATGTTTAACGCGCGACAAAAAACAGCGTTTTGCCCCCGCTTTCGTGATCGTCTGTTCATTTCATTTTCAGCGTGATTGCTGGAAAAAACAAATTACCCGATAACGTTAATCATCCTGTTTAGCGAATGACATTTTCTGACTTACCGGGGATTAAAATGCAAATTAGCGATACCGGCCACAGCCACACGCCCGACTTTCACGCCGTCCTCGCCCGTGAAGACTGGCAGAACCAAACCATTACCCACCTTAACCGCCTGCCGGCGCATCCCGCTTTCGCCAGCTGGCGCGATGAGCTTGCCGCCCGGGATAACCATCCCTCCACACGCCGCCGTCAGCTGGACGGCGAGTGGCAGTTCGCTTACGCCCGCAGCCCGTTCGCCGTCGATGCGCAGTGGCTGACGCAGGATCTGCCGGACAGCCGCGGCACGCCAGTGCCCTCCAACTGGCAGATGGAGGGTTATGACGCGCCGATCTACACCAACGTCCGCTATCCCATCGATACCACGCCACCGCGGGTACCGGAGGATAACCCGACCGGCTGTTATTCCCTGCACGTTGAGATCGAAGAAGCCTGGCGCGCAGATGGACAGACGCAGATTATTTTCGATGGCGTCAACTCGGCATTTCATCTGTGGTGCAATGGCGTCTGGGTCGGCTATTCACAGGACAGTCGCCTGCCGGCAGCGTTCGATCTCAGCCCCTTCCTGCGTCCAGGCGCCAACCGCCTGTGCGTGATGGTCATGCGCTGGAGCGCCGGCAGTTGGCTGGAAGACCAGGATATGTGGCGGATGAGCGGCATTTTCCGCTCGGTGTGGCTGCTGAATAAGCCGCAGCAACGGCTATGCGACGTGCAGTTGACGCCAGCCCTCGACGCCCTCTACCGCGATGGCACTCTGCAGGTCCAGGCGACGATCGAAGCGACAGAGGCGGCGCTTGCCGGGCTCAGCGTCGGGGTTAGCCTGTGGCGCGGCGAGGAGCAGGTCGCCGCCGGGCGGCAGCCGTTAGGCACCCCGGCGGTGGATGAACGCGGCCACTACGCGGAACGGGTCGATTTCTCCCTGGCGGTGGCGACGCCGGCGCACTGGAGCGCGGAAACCCCGAACTGTTATCGCGCCGTGGTCACCCTGTGGCGCGGCGACGAACTGCTGGAGGCCGAAGCATGGGACATCGGTTTTCGCCGCATCGAGATTGCCGATGGCCTGCTGCGTCTCAACGGCAAACCGCTGCTGATCCGCGGCGTTAACCGCCATGAGCATCATCATTTGCGCGGTCAGGTGGTCACCGAGGCGGATATGGTGCAGGACATTCTGTTGATGAAGCAGAACAACTTTAACGCCGTGCGCTGCTCTCACTACCCCAACGCGCCGCGCTGGTATGAACTCTGCAACCGCTACGGTCTGTACGTGGTCGATGAAGCCAATATTGAAACCCACGGGATGGTGCCGATGAATCGGCTGTCCGACGATCCGGCGTGGCTGCCAGCCTTCAGCGCCCGCGTCACCCGGATGGTACAGAGCAACCGCAACCATCCGTGCATTATCATCTGGTCGCTGGGCAACGAGTCCGGCGGCGGCGGTAACCACGAAGCGCTGTACCACTGGCTGAAACGCAACGACCCGAGCCGTCCGGTGCAGTACGAGGGCGGCGGCGCGGATACCACCGCCACCGATATTATCTGTCCGATGTACGCCCGCGTCGAACGCGACCAGCCGATCCCGGCGGTACCCAAATGGGGGATCAAAAAATGGATCAGCCTGCCCGGCGAACAGCGGCCGCTGATCCTTTGCGAATATGCCCACGCGATGGGCAACAGCCTCGGCAACTTCGCCGATTACTGGCAGGCCTTCCGCGAGTATCCGCGGTTGCAGGGCGGGTTTATCTGGGACTGGGCCGATCAGGCGATCCGCAAAATCTTTGACGACGGCAGCGTCGGCTGGGCCTATGGCGGCGACTTTGGCGATAAGCCTAACGATCGCCAGTTCTGTATGAACGGTCTGGTGTTTCCCGATCGCACGCCGCATCCGTCGCTGGTGGAGGCGAAGCACGCCCAACAGTATTTTCAGTTCACGCTGCTGTCGACCTCGCCGCTGCGGGTGCGCATCACCAGCGAATACCTGTTCCGTCCAACCGATAACGAAGTGGTGCGCTGGCAGGTGCAGTCGGCCGGTGAAACCCTGTATCACGGCAACCTGACCCTTGCGCTGCCCCCTGAGGGCAGCGACGAGATAACGCTGCTCGACAGCCTGATCCTGCCTGAAGGCGCCCGCGCGGTGTGGCTGACGCTGGAGGTGACCCAGCCCCGGGCGACCGCCTGGTCAGAAGCGGAACACCGCGTCGCCTGGCAACAGTTTCCCCTGCCCGCCCCGCTGGCGCTGCCGGCGCCCACCGTGCCTGCCGGCGCTCCGGATCTTATCGTCAGCGACGAGGTCTGGCAGATCCGCGCCGGTTCGCAATGCTGGACCATCGATCGCCGGACGGGTCTGCTGAGCCGCTGGTCGGTTGGCGGTCAGGAGCAGCTGTTGACCCCCCTGCGTGACCAGTTTATTCGCGCGCCGCTCGACAACGACATCGGGGTCAGCGAAGTAGAGCGCATCGACCCCAACGCCTGGGTGGAGCGCTGGAAAAGCGCCGGCCTGTACGATCTTGAGGCGCACTGCGTCCAGTGCGATGCGCAGCGCCTGGCAAATGAAACCCTCGTCGACTGCCGCTGGCACTATCTGCGCGGCGAAGAGGTAGTGATTGTCAGCCACTGGCGCATGCACTTCACCGCGGACGGTACGCTGCGGCTGGCGGTGGACGGCGAACGGGCAGAAACCCTACCGCCGCTGCCGCGGGTCGGGCTGCACTTCCAGGTGGCGGATCAGCAGGCGCCGGTGAGCTGGCTGGGGCTGGGGCCGCATGAGAACTACCCCGACCGGCGGAGCAGCGCCTGCTTCGCCCGCTGGGAGCTGCCGCTGGCGGCGATGACGACGCCCTACATCTTCCCGACGGAAAACGGCCTGCGCTGTGATACCCAGGCGCTGGACTGGGGACGCTGGCACGTCAGCGGTCATTTCCACTTCTCCGTTCAGCCGTGGAGTACCCGTCAGCTGATGGAGACCGACCACTGGCACAAGATGCAGGCCGAAGACGGCGTGTGGATCACCCTCGACGGCCTGCATATGGGGGTGGGCGGCGATGACTCCTGGACCCCCAGCGTGCTACCGCAGTGGCTCCTGAGCCAAACGCGCTGGCAGTACGAGGTCTCATTGCGTTGCCTTTAATCCGTGGGGGCGACAGCCCCCACCCTACAAACAGAATAACAAGGGATCATGGTGATGAAATTCTCTGAACTGGCGCCACGAGAACGGCATAATTTTGTCTATTTCCTGCTGTTCTTTTTCTTTTACTATTTCATTATGTCGGCCTACTTTCCGTTTTTTCCGGTGTGGCTGGCGGACGTTAACCATTTAACCAAAACGGAAACCGGGATCGTTTTCTCGTCTATTTCGTTATTCGCCATTATTTTTCAGCCGGTGTTTGGCCTGATGTCGGATAAGCTCGGCCTGCGCAAACATCTGCTGTGGACTATTACGGTGCTGTTAATTCTGTTCGCACCGTTCTTTATTTTCGTTTTTTCACCGCTGCTGCAAATGAATATTATCGCCGGGGCACTGGCGGGCGGGATCTATCTGGGGATTGTTTTCTCCAGCGGCTCCGGGGCGGTGGAAGCCTATATCGAACGCGTCAGCCGGGCCAACCGCTTTGAATATGGCAAAGTGCGGGTCGCAGGCTGCGTCGGCTGGGCGCTGTGCGCCTCGATAACCGGCGTGCTGTTCGGCATCGATCCCAACATCACCTTCTGGATCGCCTCCGGTTTTGCGCTGGTGCTCGGTCTGCTGCTCTGGTTGTCGCGACCGGAAAGCAGCAACAGCGCCGAGGTTATCGAGGCGCTGGGCGCCAATCGCAAGGCCTTTTCGCTGCGCACGGCGGCAGAGCTGCTGCGTATGCCGCGCTTCTGGGGCTTTATCGTCTATGTGATCGGCGTCGCCAGCGTCTATGACGTGTTTGACCAGCAGTTCGCCAACTTTTTCAAAAGCTTTTTCGCCAGCCCGCAGCGCGGGACCGAAGTGTTTGGCTTTGTTACCACCGGCGGCGAGCTGCTCAACGCGCTAATTATGTTCTGCGCCCCGGCCATCGTTAACCGCATCGGCGCCAAAAACGCCCTGCTGACCGCGGGGATGATCATGTCGGTGCGTATTCTCGGGTCGTCTTTTGCCTCATCGGCGGTGGAGGTGGTGATCCTCAAGATGCTGCATATGTTTGAGATCCCCTTCCTGCTGGTCGGGACCTTTAAATATATCTCCTCCGCCTTTAACCCGCGGCTCTCGGCCACCCTGTTTCTGATCGGCTTTAACCTGTCGAAACAGCTTTCCGGGGTGGTGCTTTCCGCCTGGGTTGGCCGGATGTACGACACCGTCGGCTTCCATCAGGCCTATCTGATCCTCGGGTGTATCACCCTGAGCTTCACCCTGCTCTCGTTCTTTACCTTACGGGGCGGGAAAAATCTGCTGCCAGCAGCGGGGACGCAGACCCCCGCCTGACTCCGGCTCCCGTCAGGGACGACGGGACTCACTCGACAATCCGCGTCTCCCCGCCGCGATTCTCCAGGGCATAGCGCTGGCAAGGCGCCCCGGCGGCAATCAGCTCCGCCAGCTCTGCCGAGTGGCTGGTCAGCCAGATCTGGCTGTAGCGCGAGGCCTCGATAATCAGCCGGGCCAGCGCGGGCAACATGTCGCGATGCAGGCTGTTCTCCGGTTCATTGATCGCCAGAAAGGCCGGCGGGCGCGGGCTGAGCAACGCGACGGCGAGGCACAAAAAGCGCAGCGTACCGTCAGACATCTCCGCCGCCAGCAGCGGGCGGCGGATCCCCTCGCGACGCATTTTCAGGGCGAAACGTGACTGCTCGTTTTCACAGTAAAACTGGCAGCCAGGAAAGGCGTCGGCGAGGATCTCGTGCAAAATCTCTTCCGCGCCAATTTCGACAATGGTCTGAAAGGCGGCCGCCAGATTATGGCCATCGCTGTCGAGCACTGGCGAACGGTATCCCACGGCCGGCTGACGCAGCGGCGAATGGCGGCCGATGGCGAACTCATGGTAAAACCGCCAGCGGCGCAGGGTCTCCCGCACCCGCGACACCTCGGGAAAACGATGCGGTTCGCCGAGCTGACCGAACACCGACTCGTTTTCATAGATGCTCTCAGTGAACGTACTTTTCTCCCCCGTCACATCGACGAGAAACGCCGCCTGATTCTTACGCTGCAGTACGCGGGAGGAAGGCCGGCGGGAGTAGCCGGCCAGCCAGATGTTCTCTTCTTTAACGATGGGATCGAGCATGAACTGCGTCGGATAGGGCAATTTTTCCGGGAAGCCTATCTGCAGCTCATAATCGAAGCTGTCGGTCCGGCAGGCGATTTGCAGACGGCGGGGATGACGATCAACGGGCGAACGCTCCCCGGACCACATCATATTCTCCAGACCGCCCTCTTCGCTGATAAACCCCGACAGCTTGCCGTCAGCGGCGGCGGTCAGCAGGTGGATGGCGTTATAAATATTGGATTTGCCGCAGCCGTTGGGGCCGAAGACAATGTTCAGCGGCCCGAGCTCCAGCGCGATATCCCTGACCGAGCGAAAGTTTTGAATACGGATGTACTGAATCATCATAGGTCCTGCCCTGGAAATAGAAGGCTGCCACAGTAGCATAGCGGCGCCAGGGATACCCTCTCACGCCCTCATTCGGGCAGGGTTTAACAGAACATTTTTTTCATTCCACGGGTCAGGGCGACCCGCGTCAGC
The DNA here is from genome assembly GCF_002810515.1 of Klebsiella sp. D-Nf1. NCBI lineage: Bacteria > Pseudomonadati > Pseudomonadota > Gammaproteobacteria > Enterobacterales > Enterobacteriaceae > Klebsiella > Klebsiella sp. D-Nf1. Next base: position 952,592 of record NZ_PIOK01000001.1, on the reverse strand, counting down.
TTGTCGCTATCCTGATGGGCTTCACTGAAGACGCCAAAATAATAGCGTTCATCGTCAATGGTTTGACTGACAATACGATAGCTCAGCGGTTGCCCGGATGGGGCACCGTACTGAGCAGGCGTCACCGAGACCTCGGTCGCGTCATCGGCGACGCTGACCAACAGCCCGTCGGCCTTACCTCCCACCAGCATGACCTTAATTATCGGGTGCACCAGTTCCTCCCGGGATGGCGTATATCATTGGCGAACCGCGGAGTCCGGCGGGCATTGTTGTCAACAAACGGCGCCAGCCTGAGTGCGGCATTACGTACTTTCTTATAGTTCATCGCGGCCTTGAGTCAAAAAATAGCGTGCTGAGGCTGGGCTAAATATTGATTATTCGAAATAAAAGATGACAAATGATGAAGGAAAAAAGAGGAATTGTGAATCAGCAAAACGCCGGGTTATTCTTATTTGTCGCTCCTTTGCTCGCCTTTATCGGCCCTCACTCAAGGAAGTATTGCGGTTATGCGTTATGTTCGCCTGTGTGTTATCTCCCTGTTAGCCACCCTGCCACTGGCGGTAGACGCCGGTCCACAGCCGCTTGAGCAGATTAAACAAAGCGAAAGCCAGCTGTCGGGCCGCGTGGGGATGGTGGAAATGGATCTGGCCAGCGGCCGCACGCTGGCCGCCTGGCGCGCCGATGAACGCTTTCCCATGGTGAGCACCTTTAAAGTGCTGCTGTGCGGCGCGGTGCTGGCGCGGGTGGATGCCGGGGTCGAACAACTGGATCGGCGGATCCACTACCGCCAGCAGGATCTGGTGGACTACTCCCCGGTCAGCGAAAAACACCTTGTCGACGGGATGACGATCGGCGAACTCTGCGCCGCCGCCATCACCATGAGCGATAACAGCGCCGGCAATCTGCTGCTGGCCACCGTCGGCGGCCCCGCGGGATTGACCGCCTTTCTGCGCCAAATCGGTGACAACGTCACCCGCCTTGACCGCTGGGAAACGGCACTGAATGAGGCGCTTCCCGGCGACATGCGCGACACCACTACCCCGGCCAGCATGGCCGCCACGCTGCGTAAACTACTGACCGCGCAGCATCTGAGCGCCCGTTCACAGCAGCAGCTCCTGCAGTGGATGGTGGACGATCGGGTTGCCGGCCCGCTGATCCGCGCCGTGCTGCCGGCGGGCTGGTTTATCGCCGACAAGACCGGGGCTGGCGAACGGGGTGCGCGCGGCATTGTCGCCCTGCTCGGCCCGGACGGCAAAGCGGAGCGCATTGTGGTGATCTACCTGCGGGATACCCCGGCGAGTATGGCCGAGCGTAATCAACATATCGCCGGGATCGGCGCAGCGCTGATCGAACACTGGCAACGCTAACCCGGCGGTAGGCACGCGTTATCCGGCCCTCAGCACCTCGCAGGCGTGCCGGGCGATATGACTGGCGGCGGCATCGGACAGATTCCGGTCAGTAATGATGGTGGTGAACCGGGTCAAGGGTAACGCCATAAACGTGGCCACCTGATTGTATTTCGAACTGTCGCACAGCAGGATGCTTCTTGCGCTGACCTGGCTGACGGTCTCCTTGACGGTAACCTTGTTCTCATCAGGGGTGAAAATACCGCGGCTGTCCCAGCCGCTGGCGGAGATAAAGGCCGTATCGATAGCCAGGTGGCGTAACGTTCGCGCCGCCGATTCGCCCACGCAGGAGCGATTCTCCCGGCACAGCGTGCCGCCGGTGTGGATCACGCCGCACTGGCTGGCATCGATCAGCAGTTGGGTTATCTCAAAATCATTGGTGACCACCTGCAGATCATCCCGGTCGAGGATCGCCCGCGCCAGCGCCAGGGTGGTGGTCCCGGCATCCAGATAGATACAGCTGTTTTTGGCGATGTGACTCGCCGCCAGCGCGCCAATCGCCTGTTTCTCCTCACTCTGCAGGGTACTTTTCACCAGATGACTGGGTTCTGTGGCCAGCCGGCTGACGGCGCGCACGCCGCCCGAGACGCTGACCAGCAGCCCCTGTTCCTCCAGTTTACTGACGTCCCGACGGATGGTCATATGGGACACGCCGAGGATCTCCGTCAGCTCATTGATGCTTACCGCCCCACGCTGCTCCACCAGGGCTAAAATACGCTGATGTCGTTCTATTGGAATCACCGCTCTCCCCTTACCATTTTTTCACACCAGGCGTCACCACTCGGGCTGCGGGCCTGGCGACACCCTGTATTGTTATCGCGCTTTACCACTGTTTTTACGCTATTTTAGGGCAAGAATCGCCGTTGTGCAGCCTCTTTCCGCCTGTGAATTTTTTATATTCATGTGGGTTATTCGTGATAGCTCTCACATTACTTCACATGATAACGCTTTATTCTATCATTAAATCACATTAATTAACTAATATTCACAAGGAGACCATCATGGCTGCACACACTAACGTCTGCGTGATTGGACTGGGTTCAATGGGCATGGGCGCCGCCCGCGCCTGCCTGCAGGCGGGCCTGAACACCTGGGGCGTTGACATCAACCCCGACAACTGTCGCGCACTGCTGGCGGCGGGCGCCAAAGGCGCGGGGCCCAGCGCGGTGCCTTTCGCCGCTGAACTGGATGCGGTCGTGCTGTTGGTGGTCAATGCCGCCCAGGTGCGGGGGATCCTGTTCGGCGAAACCGGCCTCGCCGCCCATCTGAAGCCGGGCACCGTCGTGATGGTGTCGTCCACCATCGCCTCCGCCGATGCCCAGGCGATGGCCGCGGCGCTGGCAGAATACCAGCTATTGATGCTTGACGCGCCGGTATCGGGCGGCGCAGTGAAAGCGGCCGCCGGCGACATGACGGTGATGGCCTCCGGGAGCGATGTCGCCTTTGCCCGCCTCGCGCCGGTGCTGGACGCTGTGGCCGGCAAAGTCTACCGCATCGGGAGCGACATTGGCCTTGGCTCGACGGTAAAGATTATTCATCAGCTGCTGGCCGGGGTGCATATCGCCGTTGCCGCCGAAGCGATGGCGCTGGCCGCCCGCGCCGGGATCCCGCTGGAGACGATGTACGACGTGGTGACACACGCGGCGGGTAATTCCTGGATGTTTGAGAATCGCATGCAGCACGTGCTGGATGGCGATTACTCGCCAAAATCCGCCGTCGATATTTTTGTCAAAGATCTCGGTCTGGTGAATGACACCGCCCGGGCGCTGACCTTCCCGCTGCCGCTCGCCACCACCGCGCTAAATATGTTCACCTCCGCCAGCAATGCCGGATTCGGCCGGGAAGATGACAGCGCGGTGATCAAGATTTTCAACGGCATCACCCTGCCGGGCCACAAACAGTGAGGAGAGATAACATGCAGCTTGGTGTCATTGCCGATGACTTCACCGGCGCCACGGATATCGCCAGCTTTCTCGTGCGCAACGGCATGCCGACGGTGCAACTGAATGGCGTGCCGACCCGCGATCTTCCGCTGACCAGCGAGGCGGTGGTCATCAGCCTGAAAACCCGCTCCTGCCCGGCGGAAAGCGCCGTCAGCCAGTCACTGGCCGCGCTGCGCTGGCTGCAGGCCCAGGGCTGTCAGCAATTCTACTTCAAGTACTGTTCCACGTTCGACAGCACCGCGCAGGGCAACATTGGCCCGGTGCTGGATGCCCTGCTGGCCGAGCTGGGCGAGACGCGGACGGTCATTTCCCCGGCGCTGCCGGTGAACGGCCGCACGGTCTATCAGGGGTATCTGTTTGTCGGCGAGCAACTGCTGAATGAGTCCGGGATGCGCCACCATCCGGTGACGCCGATGGAGGATGCGCACCTGGGCCGCTTAATTGAGCGCCAGGGGCGCGGAAAAGCCGCGCTGATTGCCTGGCCGATTGTCGACCGGGGACCGGAGGCGGTCGCCGCCGCGCTGGCGACAATCAGCGATCCGGCGGTGCGCTATGTGGTGCTCGACGCCCTCAGTGAACAGGATTTGCTCACCCAGGGCGCAGCGCTGCGAGAGATGAAGCTGGTCTCCGGCGGTTCCGGTCTCGCCATCGGCCTCGCCCGCGACTGGGCGCAACGTCATGGCGCCCGGGGTGAAAGCGCTCAGGCGGGCATGCCGCTGGCCGGCCCGGCGGTGGTGCTCTCGGGCTCCTGCTCGGTGATGACCAACAGCCAGGTGGCGGCCTATCGTGAACAGGCCCCCGCCCGCGCCGTCGACTTAAGCGCCTGCTTTACCGATCTGGAGAGCTACGTCAGGACGCTGACTGACTGGGTGGACGCGCAGCGCGATGCGCCGCTGGCGCCGATGATCTATGCCACCACCGAGCCGCAAACGCTGCAGCGGATCCAGGCGCAGTATGGCGACAAGGCCAGCAGCGAACGGGTGGAACAGCTGTTTGCCGCCCTTGCCGCCGCCCTGAAGGCGAAAGGATTTACCCGGTTTATTGTGGCCGGAGGGGAAACATCGAGCATTGTGGCGCAGACGCTGGGAGTCGAGGCGTTCCATATTGGGCCGACCATCTCCCCCGGCGTGCCCTGGGTGCGTGACACCCGCCAGCCGCTCTCCCTGGCGCTGAAGTCAGGTAACTTCGGCGATATCCACTTCTTTGCCCGTGCCCAGCAGGAGTTTCGTCATGACTGAGCAACAGCTGCGAGATGAAATGGTGCAGATTGGCGCCTCGTTGTTTAGCCGCGGCTATGCCACTGGCTCCGCCGGCAATCTGTCGCTGCTGCTGCCGGACGGCAACCTGCTGGCGACGCCGACCGGCTCCTGCCTCGGCGAACTGCAGGCACATCGGTTGTCGGTGGTGACGCTGCAAGGTGAATGGATCTCCGGCGACAAACCGTCGAAAGAGGTCACTTTTCACCGGGCGGTCTATTTGCACAACCCGGCCTGCAAGGCGATCGTCCACTTACACAGCCACTATCTGACCGCGCTCTCCTGCCTGCAGGGGCTCGATCCGCACAACTGTATTCGTCCCTTTACCCCCTATGTGGTGATGCGTGTCGGCGACGTCCCGGTGGTTCCCTACTACCGACCGGGCGATGACCGTATTGCCCAGGCGCTGGCCGGGCTGGCGCCGCGCTATAACGCCTTTTTACTGGCCAACCACGGTCCGGTGGTCACCGGCTCATCGCTGCGCGAAGCCACCAACAATACCGAAGAGCTGGAAGAGACCGCGCGGCTGATATTTACCCTCGGCAACCGTGAGATCCGCTACCTGACCACTGACGAAGTGGATGAACTGAGATAAAACCATGCCAAAATTTGCTGCTAATTTAACCATGCTGTTTACCGAGCTGCCGTTCCTGGACCGGTTCGCCGCCGCTGCCCGCGCGGGTTTTGAAGCCGTGGAGTTTCTGTTTCCCTATGAGTATGACGCCGGGGAAATTAAACAGCGCCTGCAGGAAAACCAGCTGCAGCTGGTGCTGTTCAATACCCCGCCCGGCGACGTCAACGCCGGAGAATGGGGGCTCGCCGCGGTGCCAGGCAGAAGCGCCGAGGCCCGCCAGCAGATCCAGCTGGCGCTGGAGTATGCCTGCCAGCTGGATTGCCCGCAGGTGCATATCATGGCCGGCGTGGTACAGCCGGGGATGGATCGCGCAGCCTGCGAGGCCGTGCTTATCGATAATCTGCGCTACGCAGCGGAGTGCTTTGCCCGCCACGACAAGCGGATACTCATCGAAGCGCTGAATCCTCAGACCAAACCGGGCTATCTCTACCACAGCCAATATCAAACGCTGGAGATGGTGAAACGGGTCGACAGGCCGAACGTCGCGGTGCAGTTAGATCTGTTTCACGCGCAGAAGGTAGACGGCAATTTAAGCCATCTCATTACCGAATATGCCGGCCAGTATCGCCATATTCAGATTGCCTCCCTGCCCGACCGTCATGAACCGGATGAGGGCGAAATAAACTATCCGTGGCTCTATGCGCTACTGGATAAAACCGGTTATGACGGCTGGATCGGCTGCGAATATATCCCCCGAGCAGACACGCTTTCCGGGCTGGGGTGGTTCTCGGCCTACCGGAAAAAATAAACGCCGTTTTCTAAAAAAATAACTCTCTGTACACCTGTTAATACCCGAGGCAAACCTATGTCGACATCGGCGCTGTTACTTATTGCGTTAGCCAGCGTAGTGCTGTTGCTCCTGTTGGTGATCAAAGCGAAAGCACATCCTTTTGTGGCGCTCCTGATCGTCAGCCTGCTGGTGGCATTCGCCACCGGCATTCCGGCAGATAAAATTATTACCACCATTGAAAAAGGCATGGGCGGCCTGCTTGGTCACATCGCCAGCATTATTATTCTGGGCTCTATGCTGGGGGTGCTGATTGAAATGTCCGGCGGCGCCGAATCGCTGGCGAAAACGTTGACCGGCGTACTGGGTGCAAAACGGACCATTGCCGCCTTAACCATCGTGGCTTTTATTCTCGGCACGCCGGTCTTTTTTGAAGTCGGCTTTATCATCATCATTCCGTTAATTTACGGCTTCAGCAAAGTCGCCCACGTGTCGCCGCTGAAGTTTGGCCTGCCGATGGCCGGAGTGATGTTAACCGTGCACGTCGCGCTGCCCACCCACCCTGGCGCGGCAGCGGCGGCAGGCATTCTGCATAGCGATGTCGGTTGGCTGATGCTGGCGGGAATTGGGGTATCGATAGTCGTCGGTATCGTGGGTTATTTTGTCGCCCGGTTTATCAATCGGCGCCATTATCATCTGTCGATTAACGTGCTGGAGCAGCAGCAAACGGCTGAAGTGCCGGACCTCTCGGTTAACGCGCAGCAGACCCGTCTGCCGCCGCCGAATGCGCTGGTTATCAGTGGGCTGATCGTGGTGCCCATCATGCTGATTGTTTCCGGGACACTCTGTCAGGCGCTGCTGCTGCCGGAAAACGCGGTTCGCCAGCTGATGACCGTCATTGGTACCCCGCCGGTCGCCCTGCTGATCTCGCTGGGATTGGCCAGCTGGACGCTGGGCATCCGTCGGCGGATGAGCCTGAAAAAGCTGGGCGAAGTCACCGGCAGCGCGATCCCCTCTTCGGCGGATGTGATCCTCGTCGCCGGCGCCGGCGGCGCCTTTGGTGGCGTACTGGTCGCCTCCGGCATCGGCAATGCCTTAGCCGAGGCGCTGGAGACCATTCATCTGCCGCTGATGCCCGCCGCCTTCCTGCTCTCGCTGGTACTCCGGGCCTCGCAGGGATCGGCTACCGTGGCGATCCTCACCACCTCCGGTCTGCTGTCTCAGGCGGTTATCGGGCTGGATCCGATTCAGCTGGTGCTGGTGACGCTGGCGACCTGCTTCGGCTCGCTTGGGTTATCGCACGTCAACGATGCCGGGTTCTGGGTCGTCACGCGCTATCTCGGGCTCTCGGTGCCGGACGGGTTAAAAACCTGGACCGTGCTGACGACCATCATGGGAGTGACGGGCTTTCTGATCACCTGGCTGCTGTGGTTTGTACTGTGATATTCGCGAAGGTGGCCGCCAGGCCACCTTTCACGATCCGCCCCCCATGGACTTCACGCAATGGAAGATGGCTGAGGCAAACTGACTTCGTACCGCTGGGGCGTTTTTGCCCCATTTTTCATCAAGCCCAGCAGGTGTCTTTCGCCATGTTGTTACGGCTTCTGTTTAAGCTACTCGCTCCCTCCTCATCAGCCTGCCTTAACCTACCGTAAGAGAAGTTTACCCTGGTGAAAATACAGGAATATATTCACCAGCCAGGTAATCACTAAGAAAATTCCTACACACACCAACCTTTATCTCACTTTCCCTGATAAATATTGCATTAGAGAAGTATATGACCTAGATTACGCCGTCTAATAGCAACTGGATTACTATTTTTCGTTATTTTATCTCACCTCCATTCGCTATGCCCAACAGGGATGTCACATGCTCACTTTTCTGTTTAATATAAAAAATCACTATTTTAGAATGGCGATTGCAGAGCTCATTCATGAGATTATGAATACCTCCAACCAGACAACATACACGCTTTCCCAGCAATGGAACGTACAGGGCATTGCCAGTGCGAATATTATTTTCACAGAGATGACTGCAGGGGAGTGGTACTTGTGTCATGACATATTCAAAGAGACAAACGAATGTTTTAAGCTATTTATTCTGCAATCCAGTGAACAACACCTTACCACCTCTGAATTACCGAATTGCCTTCAGAGTGCGGTATTTATTGATAAACAGACTACGGCGTCTACTCTAAAAAAAGAAATAACCAAGGCGGTGATGTCTTGCGCTACCCCGAGTGTCCCCCATTCCTTTAATCGTCTCAGACGCTGTATTAACTGCTCTTGTAGGTCGGTTAGTGAAGCACAATTGAGAGTGATATACGCATTCAGCATTGGCCTCAGTCCGCATGAAATCGCGGCCGCATTAAATATTAGTCATAAGACCATTTACTCACACAAACAGCATATTATGCATAAGTTTAAATTACAGAGCCAGCAACAATTTAATAGTTTTATTCAGATATTAACCAGACGTTAAACCTTCACAGCGCTCTATTATCCTCGGGATTGCTCTTGTACCCGGGAAGTGATATTACCTGCAGCACTGTTGAAAATTACATTTTTTCTGCGCCCGGAAATATACGAGTTCTCTGGAAAGAATACGACCTGGTGTATATCCTGGATACTCTCTTCTTGCTTAGAACAAACCGCTTTTTTGGCACAATTATATGACTTACCGCCAAACCTGACGATTAGCGACATCCTTAACGCCCGTGAATCACCGCAGTAATAAAAAGATAGCTAAACATCCGATTCCCTGTAGAGTGGAGGGAATCACCATGTGAATCTCCCGTTCCGCGTAGCGGACATCACGGTTGGTTGAATGTCAGAAAATGCTGGCCTCCTCCTTGAGGGTATGGCCAAACCTCCCTATTTTCGCTCTGTACAGGCCATCGGGCTCTGCTACAGCGAACGGAATGACTATGCTAACCACCTTGATTTACCGCAGCCAGGTTGATCCTGCCTGGCCACTGATCGATCTTGACGCCCTTATTCATCGCGCCAGCGGGAAAAATATGCCCCTCGGGATAACCGGCATTCTGCTGTTTAATGGCCAGCAGTTCTTTCAGGTGCTGGAAGGAAATGAGGAAATCCTCGAGTCGTTATTCAGCGCAATACAATGCGATCCCCGCCATCGCGACGTGGTGGAGCTGATGCGCGACTACTCGGCCTTTCGCCGCTTCCGGGATGTCGGGATGCGCATGCTGGATCTCCGCCATTATGAGAGCGACGCCGCGGTAGAAGCGATACTGCGCTTCAGCACCTTCGGTGAAACCGAGCCAATCAACGACCGCATGTTCAGGCTGATTAGCGCCTTTATCGCCGACGGCGGACGCTATTGCCTGCCCGAGTCTCTGCAACCCTCTCGCTGGACGATGACTCCCGCAATGGGCAACGCCTCGCCGCGCAACCTGGCGGACCAGCCCTGCCAGTTCGCCCTGCAGGCCATCGTCGAGCCGGCTAAAAGGCGGGTCTCTTCCTTTGAAGCGTTGATCCGCAGCCCGACCGGCGGCTCACCCGTGGAAATGTTTGCCGCCATTGCGACTGAAGATCGCTACCGTTTCGACCTCGAGAGCAAAGCGTTCGCCTTCTCTCTTGCCGCCCGCCTTTCGCTCGGCAAACAGCAGCTGGCGATCAACCTGCTGCCGGGCTCGCTGTATCACCATCCTGACGCCGTAGGCTGGCTGATGGACAACCTGCTGGCGGCAGGTCTCAGGCCAGAACAGGTTTTGATCGAGGTGACTGAGACGGAGGTTATCTCCTGTTTCGACCAGTTCCGCAAAGTTCTCAAAGCGCTGCGCGTGGCCGGCATGAAGCTGGCCATCGACGACTTTGGCGCCGGTTACTCCGGTCTGTCGCTCCTGACCCGCTTTCAGCCTGATAAAATCAAAGTGGATGCGGAGCTGGTGCGCGATATTCATATTAGCGGCACCAAACAGGCGATTGTCGCCTCGGTCGTCCGCTGCTGTGAAGATCTCGGCATCACCGTTGTCGCAGAGGGCGTCGAAACCATTGAGGAGTGGTGCTGGCTGCAGTCGGTAGGCATTCGTCTGTTTCAGGGGTTTCTCTTTTCCCGACCGTGCCTTAACGGCATCGGGGAGGTCTGCTGGCCGGTAGCACGCCAGGCAACGGACCTGTAGGGCCACGCCCCCGGGCATCGTCACTGCCAGTGGGCAAGCTTTTCGCTCAACGCCGCCAGGGCATATCGTACCGCTTTCGCCACCACGGTCTCGCAGTCGCCGGCAAAGCACATCCGTTTGGTTTCGGTCTGGCCGCGAAAATTCCAGGCAAACCATACCGTGCCGGCGGGGGTACCATCTTCCCCGCCCTCCGGTCCCGCGTAGCCGCTGATGGCGATGGCGATATCGGCGTCAGCGATTGCCAGAATACCGGCCGACATCTCCTGGACGCACGCTTCGCTGACGGCGCTGTGTACCGCCAGGGTTTCCGCACGAACCTGCAGCACGTTTCGTTTGGCTTCATCGCTGAAAGTGACGACGCCAGTATCATAAAACGCCGCGGTATCCGCCTGAGCACAGAGCGCCGCCGCCAGATTGCCCCCGGTGCAGGACTCTGCCGTGGTTAGCCGCCAGCCACGCGCAACCAGCATCTGAGCCACTTCCGCCGTCAGCGCTGAGGTCGGTTTTGCATCGTAACTCATCTCGTCTGTCATTCAGCCCCCTCGCAAAATATCAAAGGAATAACAGCAGCATCGCCCCAGTTAAAAGAATAGCATATCGAGTTCTCTCGCCGGCCGTAGACCGATTGCGTCAGTGCGGGGGGAAAAATAAAGGCCCGCAGCGCGGGCCTTAGCAGGATACTCGTTTAAACTGTTGCCGAATCAGACTTTGTGTTCAATCACCCGGCCCTGATTCTCAATGGCAATTTTTCGCGGTTTTTCGCTCTCCGGGATCTCCTGGTGGATAGTCAACTTTAAGATCCCACTATCCAGTTGCGCCTGATTAATCTGAGCATGTTCAGGGAGCGAGAAACTCAGCTGGAAATCGGCGCGGCGGATGCCTTTATATATCCAGCGCTGGCTACCGTCGGTCCCGGGATCAGTTTCTGCACGTTTACCGGTAATATGCAGATTACCGCCGACGGTCTCTATTTCCAGTTCCTCATCTTTCCAGCCGGGCACGCTGACGCTGAGCAGGAAATTACTGTCATCTATTTTCTGCAAATCATAGGCCGGCAAGGTGCCCACCGGCGTATCGCCAGTTAACTGGCTGAAAAGACGGTCAATGCGGTTGAAACGATCGGCAAAAAGAGAATCAGCGAAAACAGGGAGTGCTGACAAGGTTTTGAGTGCCATAATTAACCTCCTGAATATCCATTCAAAAGCTCAACATAAAGGCAAGCATTGCTTGTCCGCTATATAAAATAATATCTGCAGTGCATTTTTCAAGAGCGAAAATAAAATTTTTTATCACTCGCCACAGGAAAAAATAACCAGGCCGGGTGGCAGAGTGCCCCCCGCCCGACGGCGGGGGCAGTGGCGCTTCTGAGTCCCATAACTGATGCTGTTTAACATGCAATAAACAGAAGCGACATGTATATATAACTTGTTCAAAGGGATGTCAACGCCCGGACTGCTCCACCTCACCTGTCAACAGTTGCCCCTTGCGACAGCGTGGGGACAAGCGCATACATCACCTCCCGCCCGAGGCGCGCTGACAAGACATTAGCCTTGCTGGCACCAACCGAAAAGCCACTGATGGAAATATACTCAGCCCGGCAAGGAACCTTTCTCGCAGTCCCGTGCCTAATAACCTGCATACGCACTTTCTGAGGCATCACCATGACCGGCATTTTTATCTCCACCACCTTGTTCGCCCTCTTCGCGTCGATGTTGATCGGCCTGGGGATGGTCTGGAAAGGCATTTCCAACAACCCTGATAACTGATCCTTTTGTACGCCGTTGCTGTTCACCCTCCGCAGCGGCGCGTCTATACCCAGCGTCCTTCTCGTCAATGACAACCGCAGGCCTCGTTCTGGTGACATTTAACCGTGGATCAGCGCCTGCACACCGTATTTTTTGAAATAGCAATTCACACTGTGAATAAGTAACTTTAATTAATATATTTGAGTCCAGAATTAACGCATGCGTTATAAGCAATTTAAGCAGTTTGTGCCAAATTGCTGACAGTGCACACGCGATTAAGATTTGTAACTTACTGATTTCAAAACTTTTATATCAACAGCATCGCAACAAGTCCAATTTTGGACTTGTTGCTTTTATTGGTTATTAGAAATATCCTAAGCCCATATTCGCAAAACAATTTTGCTTTAAATATTCTATCAACCTTTATCCATTTCGTGTTCACCATTACTATGACTGATTTTTTAATTAACACTGAAAATATTTATCTGAAGCGGGGAATTTGCGAGTTACTTCTCGAGATCGCCATCGAAGAAAATATCCGTACGCCCTTTTCTCTTCACGAATATTCACCTGAGATCATTAGCCAGACTGATGTGCTTTTTACAGAAATGGAAATCGGTGAACATTACCTGTGCCACCCGTGCTTCAAAAAGGTACCACAGGAGACACCTATTTTTGTTTTTGTCCCCAGCGACAGCGGCGCGCGGGTTGACCGCTTGCCGCTTTGTCTGCGTGATGCCACTTTTATCAGTATTAACGCCGATCTGCGCAGCATAAAAAATCAAATCGCAAACCGTCTGACAGCGTCAAGCAAACCCGTTGCTGGGGGGCCGGAGAAAGACAGCAAACGGTGTCTTAAATGCCCACGATTAACACTGACCAAGTCGCAGCTTTATATTATCGATGCGATAAAAACGGGAATGAACAATCAGCAGATAGCGCAAGAACTGGGCATCAGCCATAAGACCGTTTTTTCTCATAAAATCAACATCATGAAAAAATTCCAGATTGATACAAAGCAAGAGCTGGCGCGATTCTCGGCCATCGCTCTTGCACTATCCTCAAGAGCGATCAATTAACGCCGGGTTTTGTTAAAACGCATCTTAAGTTTCCTTCTGTCTTTAACATATGACAGACCACAAAATAATGATGTTAACAATAATACCACCGCCAGGGCTAATAGCAGAAAATTACTCATACACGACCTTTTCAGAGATAAAGATGATTATCAAATAATACGGGGTATAAGTTTTCGAAAACAACCATCCAACAGCCATTTCAGATTAAGGTAATACCTTGTGCGATAATTCTGAAAATGAATAATGCTGAAGACCTCATTTTTATTATTATGTGCGCATTTGGATAATAAAAGCGAGCAACTACACCGGGTAAAGCCAGGCGTGACGGTCTGCGGTTAATCACGGTAAATTTAGGGTCTGAAGTCAAAGAGTAACGTCGTGGGCAGGCCTGCCTGTTTTGCCGGAAAGGCCCCCAAAGCAACGGTGTCATTATCCGTCGCGAGGGTTAAGCAGAACGTTTGGTTCAGTTAGTAGACTGGTTTAACCACTCGTTTAACGTCAATGAATAAAGCAGGCTCGGCGGCGCATCTTTTACATCAGCAATATCGTTGATGTACCTCATCCCTGCTTTCTCGAGGACTTTCTGCGAAGCCAGATGGTTAGCCCTGACAACCGCTGACATCTCTGCAAGCTTAATCTCCTCGAAGCCATATTTTATCGCACCAATCGCAAACTCGGTGGCCAGTCCTTTTCCCCATGCCTCAGTGGAAAACCGATATCCAAGATTGTTAATGGTGACATCGTTATAGCTACGAAGACTGACGCCGCCAAAGCCAATGATATGTTCTGGGGTAGAGCGCGGTGCTATTGCCCAGTTTCTGAAGCCGTAAGTTTGCCAATGCGCGAGCCAGCGCCTCAGAACGACTTCCGCATGGTCAACATTCGGCTATGGCCCGGCGGGGTTAAAGGTATTGGTCGCGGGATCGCCATAAATTCGGTACAGATCGTCGACATCAGAAGCCATGACCGGGCGAAGATGCAAACGATGGGTATCAATGTGCAAACTTACCTCCTGACGGGGAGTATTACCAATGATGCTTCGAAGATTTATGCCTGCTCATTTAAGCACAAATTTGCATACCCGGGAACCGGTTAGCCCGCGTTGTGAAGCGCTTGAAAAAATATGCTGCCGGTGATGAAAATAAGATATGTTAATTCTATGATGGATTTAAGCTTTTGCTGGCTCTACGCACAGCATGACTGAGTGAACACAGGACTGTAAATGATCGATGACATCCGCTACCTGATAGTATTTGCCAAAATTGTAGAACGAGGTTCAATCTCAGGTGGCGCCGCAGCGTTAGGCCTGACGACCGCCACGGCAAGCACACATTTATCCAGACTTGAGAAAAACCTCAATAGCGCCTTGCTGTACAGAAATACGCGGAAGATTTCACTAACCCAGGATGGCATCAGTTTGCTGGAGACCGCCAGATCGATGCTGGAGTTGTATGAAAAGGGCGTCATTGAATTTAAACAACGCTCTATTTCTACCGTCGGCAAGCTGCGCATTTCCCTCCCTGCTGTTTTTTTAAACGGCCCATTCACCCGCCATCTCGCGAATTTTATTAAAGAAAACCCGGATATTTCCCTGAGTATTTCTTATAGTGATCTGCGTGAGGACATCATCGCCGATAGCATTGATGTCGCCTTCCGTATTGGCGAACTTCCCGACAGTTCACTCAAAGCAAGGCATCTATTTGTTCTGCCACGACAACTGGTAGCGTCAAAGGGCTTGCTCATTCAGCACAAGCCCATTAACCATCCCGTTGAGCTGGCATCCCTGCCGTGGATTGGGTTAACAATGAGAGAGAACATTCGAGAGTTCAGGCACAAAAACGGCGAACTGGCGGTCATTAAGTATGCACCTATGGTATGCGTAGATAACATTGAAGCTGCCTATGTCCTTGCCAAACAAAACATAGGACTTGCCGTACCTCCCCGTTTCCTCTGTGAAAATGATGTTAAACTCGGGGAGATGCATGACGTACTTCCTGACTGGTCATTAAAGCCGCTAAAAGTTTATGCCATTTGGCCTGCCAATATATCAACCAGCAGCGCTGCCTATAAACTAATCAATTACATTTATAATTCTATGGAACAACATAGGCTTTGAATCGTTAAAATAATTGTGGATAAAGCATATAGAATGCGATAACGCATAAAAAACCGCCCATCAATAAATTAAAGACGCGGATTTGTACCCTTCCCTGAAGAAATATTGACATTTTATCACCAAATATTGCCCAAATGGATAATGAGATATAACAGATAAAAAAGTAAATAATAATAAAAAGTATTAGCGGCAGACTAGTTGATGGCTCAGAAAACAAGGTAGTTCCAGAGGTACAGGCAGCCCAGGCTTTTGGGTTGAGCCATTGCATTAAGACTCCCTGAACAAATCCGGGGGCATTTTCTTTTTTTAATGACCAATCAGGTTGTGATGTAGCAATTTTATAGCCCTGATACAGTATAAAAATCGAGCCGAGAACATTCAGGCATTTGAAAAATTGTGGATGCGTGGCAATGACTGTGTATACCCCAAAACTAACAAAGATAAGTAACAAGGTGAAACCAAGCGTCGCACCGGATACGAAGGCGAATGTTTTTCTAAAGCCATGTATAACACCGGAAGAGATAATGACCATATTGACCGGGCCAGGCGAAAACGACAGAGCCAGAGAGTACAGAAACATAGTAGCAATCAAAACCATTTTTACATCCACTTTTCCAATGAAAGATATCGGTGTAGCGAAACTTATATAACAAGTTATTTCGCTATATTTAAAGACTACCCCGATATGGACGTTAGATTAAATGGCTCTTTCTCTAAAGGTGTGTTTGATAATTTAGCGATTTTTACAACAGTACCTGCC
Organism: Klebsiella sp. D-Nf1; assembly: GCF_002810515.1. Classification (NCBI taxonomy): domain Bacteria; kingdom Pseudomonadati; phylum Pseudomonadota; class Gammaproteobacteria; order Enterobacterales; family Enterobacteriaceae; genus Klebsiella; species Klebsiella sp. D-Nf1. Next base: position 936,782 of record NZ_PIOK01000001.1, on the reverse strand, counting down.
CGGCTATACGTCCAATCCCCATCGAAAAAAGCATGGCCAGCGTGCTCCAGAACGTAATTCTGCTGATAGCTCTGACAGGCGGTGCGTTACTCACCATGGAAGAGAGATAGCCAAGAGCCGCCAGTGAAAAGAGAGTGGAAAGGAAAATAGCGATAAAAATCAGTTTTGCTGGCGAAAGCACTGCAACGATCAAGGGCAACCCCGCCCCGGCTGAAAAACTCACGGCCGAAAAGAGGGCCGCCTGCAAAGGTCGCGCAGAATGAGTGTCCGTGAGTCCCAGCTCTTCGCGGGCATGAGCCTCCAGGGCATCTTTGGCCATGAGCTGCTCTGCAACCTGGCGGGCAAGCGCAGGCTCAAGTCCGCGCTGGATATAAAGAGACGTCAGTTCCCGCATCTCTCCCTGATAATCTGCGTCCAGCTCACTTTTTTCCTCGGCAAGCGCGGCGGTTTCCGTATCCGCCTGGGATGATACCGAAACATATTCCCCTGTTGCCATCGACATGGCTCCAGCAACCAGCCCGGCGACACCGGCCAGCAACACGCCCGAAGGGCTGGTATTTGCAGACGCCACGCCGAGCACCAGGCTGGCGGTAGAGACAATCCCGTCATTCGCCCCGAGTACCGCCGCCCTTAACCAACCGACTTTTTCAATGCTGTGTCGTTCAAGATGCATGCCTTTTTCCTTTTAATACGCGTCCTCATCGAGATTAGCGAGAGAGCACAAGATTACTCCACAACGGGATGTTTCCTTTGACTGCGAAAGGTGAGGAAGATATGCAGCAATCCCATTGCACCATGTGCCCAGAAATAGGTTTCAATAAACACCGTCAGAAATTTATGCAAATGCAGGACCGCTTCTGCCAGCGCCGATGACGCCCCTGGCGCAATGTCCAGTACAAACCAGAGCCCTCCACAGAGTGCGACCGCCAGCAAAGCAAGTACGCCAAGCCCCTGGATCATCGCCGCTATGCCACCGGCATGTGCTTCAGGAAGACGAAATGTCATTAGCATTTTAATGTCTTCAACTACACCGCGAAAATCAAGGGACAACCAGGCAAAATAGTAACGAAACCCACGTTGTTTAAGCATCCATACCAGCATCACTACACCAAGAACAATCAGCGCTAATCCAGAGATAACATGGAACCATGTCACGACCCCGGTCAGAGATACGTCGCGAAGCGCCTCACTTTCGGTGAGATTAGAGCTAATGATCTGCAATAGAATCAGGGTGGCGACAATAATATGTAGCATGCGGAAAAAAGGGGTGTCTTTGTGCGGAAGCGCATTGCGTAGTTTTTCGTTCATCATTTGGCCATTTTATGAGTTGATCGGCCACATCAGTATTGCGTCTGTTTGTTAACGCAACCTTAACGCCTTGATATTGAAATGCACTGAATGATGTGTGAATAAAAGGCAAACCATACCGTCTATCTCAGCAGCTAATAGCATCCATGGACTTACTCGTGAAACTGATGCGCCTGTCTCCTCCGCCTTATTTCCTCATGGAGCGACAGAAGAAGCCACTGCCTCAATGCTGGCCAAAGGGGTAAACATTATCGTGGTTCGTTTGGCACTGGCTCATGTTGATCCTGGTGCTTCAGGCAAAGCTACCCAGACTCAGCCAGGTTGGTTACCGGATGGACCTGGTTTGCCAGAAGACTTACGTAATATGAATAAAGGCTAAACAGACCATTTTCAACCAAAAGTCTTAGCCTTCAACACACGAATCAATAATCGTCCTGTTGAAGGGTCCCTCCTGTGAACGCGCATAGCGTGTGCTTTAAAAACAGTCATATAGCTTTTGCTGAAGAAAGGGAGAAACACAAGCAGCAGAATCCCTGCGCCAAATGCAGCCAAACCATGTAACCAGTCAATCATAGTCAACGGTATGAGGAATAGGCAGTAGTGCAAAACACAGAATACCGTCGTGCATGTCTTCGCCCATCCAGGGACTAAAACATTTGGATCCGCTTCGTAAAATTTATTCTTTCTCAGAATGTCCTCAGAGGCTATCCGCATGCCTACGAACCAGAACAAAGGGAGGTACGTCGCTGAAAATAGAGACAGCACAATAATATTCCAATCAGACACTCGCGCACTTCCTTATTCATTGCTTCCCTGGATAAAAATCATTAGCACGAATATATCATTTGAACGATATAATCCACGCTCAGACGGCTTTATTTCATCTGGCATAATACACTACGATGAGAAACATACCGAGCAATCTTATGCAAAGTCAACATTAAAAAGTGACGCACGCTCGGGAGTGTTCAGGAACAGAGGCGAATTATTACGTATTATCAACGTCAGATGGTGCCTCTCTGCCACCGACGCGGCATTCGGTCAACCGTAGCCGCGTACAATTCATTATTTATTCAAGGTTCAATGCGTAGAGTGATGCACTGAAATTTTTCAATAGAAAATCAACGTATAAACGGATTTTTGGTAACTGTTGACGGTTTGCAAAGGTCAATATATGCACTGGCTTAGCTAATGGTTGAAATTCAGACATCAGAGGCAGCAGTCGGCCTTGTTGCAGATCTTCAGCCAACAGGATCTCGGGTTGCATAATAATTCCCAACCCATTCAATGCTGCCCTTCGCAATGCTTCCCCATTGTTACAGGTCATCGTGATGTTTACCGGAGCTCTGACAGGTTTGCCTTCCCTCTGAAGTGTCCATTCATTCGCTGCAATGGGATGGGCAAACCCAAGACATCGATGATGGCATAATTCTTCAGGTGTTATGGGTTTCCCTGCCCGTTTTATATAGGCCGGAGAGGCACACATGACTGAGCGATATGGCGCTATCGGACGGGCAACAAGTGTATTGACATGCAGGAGCTCACCAATCTTAATCATGACATCTAAACCTTCATCTGCCATATCCATCGATTTATCGCTCAGTACCAGGTCTACTGCCATATCAGTCCATTCAGTAAGAAACTGAGCAGTAACAGGCGAAAGCGCATGGACACCAAAGGAGACTGGGCAACCTACTCTCAGTTTTCCACGTGGCTTCTGGTGAAGAGCAAATGCCTGTGACTCGCTATCTTCAATATCAGCTAATATCCGACGGCAACTCTGATAATAAACCTGACCAAAATCGGTCAGACTTTGCCGACGCGTTGTGCGATTAAGTAAGCGAACGCCGAGATGTTCCTCTAACGCTTTGATATGCAGCCCAACCATGGTTCCGCTGATTCGCATCTCTTCGGCAACAGCGCTAAAGCTGCCCCTGTCCACGACGCGGACAAACACCGCCATACTTTCCAGTTTATTCACTATTATCAAGCCTGGCTTGTTAAAGATAAAAACATAACGCTGTTTATCAAATTTCACCAGCGGGTTTTAATCTGTTTTCACTTAGTGCAGGAGGGTTAAAAATGATGACTAATACAGAGCTCCGTGAGCGAGGAATGAGATTGTTTAATGAGCTGTATGGAAATGGTGCGGGAGAAGAACTACGAAAGGACATGGCCGATTTGTGCCCTGATTTTACTGATATCTCGATCGAATGGGCTATGGGAGGCATCCTTGCACGCCCGGGGCTGGACGCTAAAACGCGGGAGCTGGTTGTCATTGCTTCCTGTGTCACTCTGGGTCATACGGTTCCACAATTGAGGGCGCACGCTCAGGCAGCGCTAAATGCAGGGGCAACCAGAGAAGAAATCATCGAGGTTGTCCTGCAATTACTGTTTTATGCAGGAGGCGCCGCGGTGCGCAATGCACTCGTCAATATACGCGATATTTTAAATGCTGAATTAAACGTCGAAGCGAAAATGTCCTGAAGAAAATTGCTGTTTGCCATTCTAGCCATCCCATTTGACAAGCGTGCTGGCTCGGGTCATTGTCTGGCGCGTTTTTTGGATTGTCTGCATCACATTCCGAACCGGGCGTTACTGATTAAGGGAATGGGATGGCTCACTCTATTTCAGAGACGGTATCTCATCACGACATACTGTCAGATACAAGGAAATCGGGGAGGCAGAGTCTGTCTTCGTCCAGTGCTAAAAATCCCACTCAATTAAAGGGATATGTCTAAACTGTAGCATTTAAATCAACAACATATATGGCCATTTAATGATGCAAGTGATACTTGTTCGACACGCGGAAACAGAGTGGAATATAAAAGGAATGATTCAGGGACAGAGTGATAGTGCGTTAACCCCTCGGGGGGAGCGCCAAACATCAGCTTTACTTGCCGCGTTTGCAGCGAGTGATTACCGGGTAGACTGCGTTTACACGTCTCCGCTTGGTCGTGCCTGGCAAATGGGACAACGCCTGGCTGACCGTTTTCGTTGCCCATTGATAGCTGAGCCGGCCCTCAAAGAACAGGCCTTTGGCCAGTTCGAAGGTATGTTAACGTCACAGCTCATGCAACAACGTCCCCACGATGCGCATGCGTTATTCACACATGATGCCGAGTATTGCCCACCACAGGGAGAGTCATTAGCACAAGCAACCCGACGAGTAACAGGTTTCATACAAAACCTACAAGAAACCACAGAACATCAGCGCGTCTGTATTGTCACGCACGGGCAAGTCAGCCAGGGCGTGCTGGCGGTGCTTAAAGAAGGAACTATTGAGAACTTTTCGCGGTACGCTCACCCTAATGCAAGCTACGCTGTGTTCGATTTCCGGGGTGGGAAATGCCTGGCAATCAGATGGGGAATTGCCACACACCTGCTTCAACTCGAACGCCAGAACGCTTAATTTCATATGCCTCTCTGCGGCAAACAAGTGATACCCTGGAAGGTATTAACCTGCTTCAGGAATGCTTATGAAACCGACCCTTAATCAGTTGTTTAACTTTTGCACTGTTGCTGAAACCGGAAACATTGGCAAAGCCGCCAGTAAACTCAATATTTCGCAGCCCCCCTTAAGCCGGCAAATAGCCCAGCTGGAAACCATCCTCGATGCAAAGCTATTTAACCGGGCCGCTAAAGGGGTCAGTTTAACCCTTGCCGGTGAGCAATTTCTGCTGGACTGTCGCGCGATGCTGGCAATGCTGGAGCAGGCCTGTAATAACGTACGGGCAATAGAATCAGGGCAGAAAGGGGTTCTGAAATTAGGTGCAACAATGTATGCCAGCTATAGCGTTGTGCCGCATGTTGCGATGCAGCACAGGAATACCTGTGCCGACGTGGAATTGCATTTTCAGGAGAGGGTCCCCTCTGATTTACATGCCGCATTACAGGATGGCAGATTGGACGCGGCAATTAGCTTCTCCGAGACGGCCACGCCGGGAATTCATTCACTGGTGCTCTTGCGTGAGCCGCTCATCGCCGCCCTTCCTGTCAACCACCCTCAGGCTCAACGCGAGCATTTCAGGCTTGAATCACTCTGTGATGACCCGTTCATCACGGTTCCGCGCCAGAGCGCGCCGATGCTCTATGATTCCATCCTTCATCAGTGCCTCAAAGCTGGATTTAGTCCGCAAATAGGTCTGGAAGCCTCCGTGCAGCAGACTGTGATGAATTTTGTGGCCCATGGTGTTGGTGTCGCGCTTATTCCTGCCAGTATGGAAAATGCTCAATTACGCGGTGTGGTTTACCGGAGGCTGGAAAATCCGAATATGGTGGAGAATATGCTGATGTGGTCGGCAAAGAACACGAATCCGGCTTTACCGGGTTTTGTGAACCTGTGCCGCAGTATCAAGGATAAACTGGATGCGGCACAGTCCGGACGGATAAACGATTAACTTTTACTGATGATGATTTCGATGACATTAGGCTTGCCACTCGCCAGTGCGGCCTCAACGGCCGGGGCGATATCGCCGGCACGGATAACTTTTCGGGTCTCCAGCCCCATAGATGCACCCAGTGCCTGATAATCCACTGCCGGATTAACCAAATCCATTGCGATGAAGCGATCTGTTTGGGCCGACGTATAATCTGCCTGAGAACGCATGAAGTTTTTCAATACGTTATATTCCGTGTTATTCATGACAATAAAGGTGACTGGCAGTTTTTCATGTGCGGCCGTCCAGAGAGCCTGAGGGGAGTACATCGCCGCGCCGTCTCCCACAAAGCACACCACAGGCGCTTTTCCCAAACCGAGTGAATAGCCGACAGCCGCGGGCATTCCCCATCCCAGGCCACCGCCGCGTAAAAAGGCATATTGATCCGCACGGTGACTGTTGAGAGATTTGCGAAGCGAGCCGCTGGTGGCAATCGCCTCGTCAACAATGGCCACATCTGGTCCGATCGCCCTTGCTGCCTCAAACGCCGCCACCAACGGCGTAATTACCGTAGCAGATTGTTGTTCCTGAACCTGCCCGAGCAGACTTTCTTTGCTTAATTCAAACTCATTAGCCGCCTTTTCAAAACGGCGTTGATAATCACGGCGATGGTTTGCCGTGGCTTTCTCCAGTTCAGGTAGTAGTGCCATTAACGAGGATTTAATATCGCCAACCACTGAGAGTTCACTACTGTAGGTGCGTCCCAGGTCGCCTGCATCAGCTGATAACTGGAACACTTTACACTGGTCCGGCACTGCCTGACCTTCGGTATAAAGAATAGTGATAAGCGACTTACCGCCAAGGGCAAAAATAGCATCGTACTGGCTTAATGCTCGGTTAATTTCCGTCGCTTTCGTGGACAAATTGCCCCGCCAGAGAGGGTGTGCTGTTGGGTAGGGGATCCGGTTCGGCCATGTTGAACCGTACACGTCAGCGGCAAGCATCTCAGCAAGAGCAACAACCTCATTGGCCGCTTCACTTTGATAGATTTCGTCGCCGGCAATCAGTGCGACGTTACCCGGAGTAAATGCCGCCAGCCTACTCGCCAGCAAAGGTAACGAACCCGCGACTGCATTGCGGTCGATAGTAGAAGGCGCGCCGATGCCGATAGCACTCATCGCCTCCATCACATCCATCGGAAGCGACAGGAAAACGGAGCCTTTCGGTGCAGCGTCAGAATCGTGGAAAGCCCGGCGAACTAATACCGGTAACTGGTCAACGTGGGTAACCTCCTGTGACCATTTCGCGAACGTTTTACCCATACCGACCAGATCACCCAACAATAATGGGTCGGTTGTCGTGTGGCGTGAATCCTGCTGCCCCGCCGTCACCACCAGTGGTGTCTGTGAGCATTTTGCATTCAACAGATTTCCCATGCCGTGGCCTAAACCACCGGCGGTATGCAGATTCAGAAAGCCTGGTTTTTTTGCTGCCTGCGCATAACCGTCCGCCATGGCGACTGCACTCGCTTCCTGCAGAGCTAACACGTACTGAATTGACGGTTTTCTTAACAGCGCATCCATAAACGGCAGTTCGGTGGTACCTGGATTACCAAACACATATTCCACCCCTTCACTTTCCAGAACTTCTAACAATACATCACCGCCACGGCGTGCATTGGCGTTCTGAACTTTAGTTATTGTGTTACTCATAGAATGATCACCTCTGTCTGGGTATTCGTTCGCCCTGTCTGGCGGGTGATTCAATCTTAATCACGGGTCTAACCCCCTTTCCAATACTATATTGATGCCCAGCCATACCCTTTTAGGTATGGGAAGTCATTCGCTGTTCGCCAGGAGATGGAAAGCTATGACGGACTGAGACACTGACACTCAATCAAAGCCAGCCACATTATCGAAACCCTCTCTGATGTCTGCTATTCGCTGAATCTCGCCGCCGCAGTGCGGGCATGATGCCGGATTTTCTTTAGCCATCTACTCTGGCTCACCTGGCGCTGGACCCCCTTCTGGCTCGCTACCAATTCGTCGGCCTGCTGCGTTGTGCATTCGAGATGGTGAAACCATGAGCGTTTCATCGGCATCACCCCGCGAAGCTTAAAAGCTGGTTGGCGGCGTTTTCAGCTTCCTGCAAACTGTTGAACGAACGAGAGAGGATCCACCGCCAGAGAACATCGAGCGATGCTTTGTACAGTTCCTGGAACTCGCATTCGTCCATGCTGGCGAAAGAAATACTGCAAGGATGTTTTTTAGTGTGCCGTCCGGCAGCTGTATGGCGTCATAGTGGCCGGCTTCAACGATGACCCACGCCCGGTAAGCATCGAAAGATTTGCAAATACTGATATAGCCGGATCGCTTCTCGGCTATTCGGTCGAGATATTGCCAGGCGGCATCAAGTAACACCGATTCACTCCCGCCATATGCAGCAAGGTATTTGGCGTAACCTGTGATAAGCCTGCACTCATTAGACGAAATAGCTCCGCTGTAAGCATTGATCTCCTCCCTGAAAACATGATCTCCTCCCTGATAATGTGCGCAAGGACGAAAGCAACCACTTATCGCAGGCAAGTTGGGAGTGGAGCTTAAGAAATCATCGTGGTAATTATTGTCGCACTTGTCACTTCCTAAAATCTAAAGTGCTGCATGTAGAGCGCATAGCTCACCGGAGTTTTTCAGACTCCGATGGAATGAATATGGCGGGTTGATTAAGATAAATCAAAGTAGAAAGTCAAAAAACTTTCCACAAATTACCCTTCGTTTGGAAGAGTAACATCTGTAAAAGATCATTTGCTGCCTTGAAATTATCATGTTGGTCGGTGAAGTGATATTTCCATTTTTCACCGTGAAATAAGTTGTTTCTAAGGCAGTGCAGAACCTTTAAGCAAAGACTCAGCATCTGTTTCTCGTCGGGACTCTGATTTTCCATCAATACAATCATTCGAGGTTTAGTTTCACCCCTAGCGTAATTATCTGGAAATAGCTCGTGAAACAGATGATTAACCTCTCCTGAGTCTAAATATCGTTTCGTATAGTGACTATGCACTTTTCTCACTAAATTAAGATCGATACTTCCTGAAGACAAAAGCCAATCGGCAACATTGCCTGTGGTTGCAATACTTGTCCCATTGTGTGACCATTTGCTTTCTCCGAAGGCATAAAGCAACGTGAACAGATATATATTGTCCCATTCTTCACGCTTTAGATTTTTCCCACCGTCGGTCAATTCAATCAATACATTTTCGAATTTGTGTTGCATACTACCTCCTTTACAAACTATTTTTTATGTTCTGCTCAGCCATTTCGAGATAGCACGGACGCATGTGCACTGGAGTAGCACATGCGGTCCATAAAACAGTATATTGGTCAACTATCTGCCCCTGTCATACAATTTCCCATCAGAGCTTAGCCATACACCATCACTTAGATATACATCATCATAGGAATCATCATGCGAGAGAAAGGAGTAAATCTCTTTCATATCATTCATTACATCTTCTCTGCCGGGGTTGCAGGTATCGTATATCTGGAAAAAATGCTCAAGAACTTGACGAACCTCTTCTATGTCTTCTTTCTCTTTTCCAGGAACAAACGCTATAGTACATATGCGTATGAACTTTCTACCCGAGCTATCCGTCTCATGGGAAGGTGGAATGTTTAGCCATGTGCCTAGTTGCAACGCAGAAGATATTAGCTTAATTTTATCTCTGCACACATAGTAGCTTTTGTCATCTTCACTGGCCGTCACGGTCATCAGTGAGTAATGAGGATCATTACCAACTATTCGCAAATAGCTCGTCTTTCCCCTTGTAACGATGAAGCTTTCTTGACCACCAAAACCACGCTTGTTTGATTTTTTAATTATTATCTCTTGAACCATTATCCCCTCCAGACATTATGTTACGCTCACTCCTTAGAACAACTGTGGAGTTATATGCCCCTTAATTTTCTCTTCAATCTCGCTATGTATGCAACATCGAAAGCGTCGAGAGCGTCGTGACCTTGGTCTGCTCGTCTTTAGTTTTGTCTGCAATTTTACACAGTGACATACCCCCCCCTCTAATGTTGAGGGGATTATAATTTATTTTTGATCAGGAGGGTCGCCTTTGATAAGCAAACTTTCGGGTATAGGTTGAGGTTTTAACCTGTCAATAAGAGCATTAATCTGTACTGAATCTGATGATGCCCCGATAGCAATTGCATATGTTTTCCCGTCATACTTATGTTGAACAACGTCAAAAACCAAGACTGGCCTAACGGTGGCTGGCTCATTGGCAGACTCAACAGTTAACTCAGTAACCCGTAATTTATCAGGAGCACTTACGGTTGAGACGGCCTAAATTTTATGGTTCCACGGGCAATGCCCGGTCTTCCTGGCTCAAACTTGCATTTCCTGATTGCTGATCTAGTTTCTCTAAAAAAGATCTCAGTACCGGTTGTCTCAACAGAAGTAACCTCCCCTTTTTCATTTACTGTGGCAAAATATGTTACAGTGCCGCTATTCTTATTAGCCATAGCAGAAGCTGGATAATAAGGGAAAGGGCAGCTTATGCGCACAGGTGATATTTCTTCTTTATTTTCAACAGCAAACGCTACATTTGATATTAGAACAGCACAAACCAGAGGTAATGTTTTTTTCATAAACGATACCAACTTTTGTTTTCCTTGTATCCCTAGGCTACTGGAAGTTGAGAGTTCCTAGGCGTTTAGTTGCACGATATTTTATTTAACCCCATACCGTTTTTCCTTGACAAATTCAGGTTCTCTCCAGTTAGGGCCTTTATCGGGAAGAGGTTGACCTGTATGTTTTAGTTTTCCTTCCTTGAACAGTCTCTCATGAGTCCTTAGTAACTCACCATTAGCAAAAGCATCAAAGTTATACCTAACATACATACGGTCGATGCTAGGATATGGAGTAATAGGTGAAAAATACAGAAGAACATCTTCCACACTTACATTTTTATAAATGCCTTCAAGATCTAGCATGATTTTTCCTCCCCTGTACTTCCTCACTCGAAATTATAAAACGCCCTTCCCTACCTGATTATCGCTACTTCTTCGGCGACAACCGGCATGTTCATGCGATCTTTGTAGGCGACGCCGGAAGCCACGAGGTCGACGTTGACCTTATCCTGCTCGTCCTTGGTTTTTGTTGCGATGTTATGCTTTGACATAGGCTATATCTCTGATGTGGATGCAGTTATCTTTCAATTCTCAATCTGCCAGATCAGCATCCGTCGCTATCATTAGGCTGAAAAAATTAATGGCATCATCCCAATGATCTTTAAGCTTAACTGCAGCGTCCCAATCTCCTTTTCCCTTAAATAAAGCTCTAGGAGCATCGTTATTATTCAGCTCTTCGAATAGTTCCATATTAATTTTATTTATAAAGTATTCTTTTAATTCATCCCTTTCCTTGTTATCACTGTACTCATTATAATCTTGTATTATTTTCATCGCCTGTCGCAGACTTCTGACAATGTTTGCTCCATCATGGAATGTCCAATCAGAACCTTGCTTCCCTTTGGCATATCCATTAGCCCTCTCTGCGCAGTTCTTTAATGACTCATAAGCATTCATTCTGCTTTGCAGTTGAAGAGATTTCGTTGCTGTCTGTCTACTTAAGAATGCTGCATATGCCGCAGCCAAGCCACCAAATGCCGTAACTGCTGCAATAGCCATGTTCCAGTCGGCACTAGTAAATTCCCGATTCATAATTACTCCAAAAACTCCCCTCAGTTTGTGAAGGGAGTATACATCACTGCGCGGCTTTGCGTTCTGCGGGGGATTTAGGCATGCTCCCGTTCCTTCTCGTGCTCGTCTTCATTGCTGAAGTCGTCGTCGATAGGCATCAGATACTGCGCCTTCTCCAACGCCTCTACCAGCGCATGAATGCGGTCTTGCTGATAGTTCCACGCTGTTACTACGTCAGCCCATGCGCGCCCCAATCGGCAATACCTGCACATTAAGCAGCGAAAGACAGGTGTGAAACTTGCTATTCCACTCAGTTTGCGCAGTGAGGTGCTGGACATTAGCCTGGCACAAGTGATCAAGCGCTGTAGGGATCGGGTTGTTAGCCCGTGGCTTCTTCACCACGTAACGTCCAGCGGGAAAGTAAAAGCCGGCGATCAGGTTGGCGAGAACAGCCTTAGCGTTTCCTTCAAACTCGCAGTGGATAGCACTAACCTTTCCATTGAAAGAGGGAAAACAATGCCTACTTTCCATGAGCAGCGCTCACTGTCCGAACGTCTGTATGAGGCACAGGGAATCAATACCCAACAGCTGTTAGGACACTCATCAGAAAAAATGACAGCACAGTATCACAACGATCGGGGTCTCGATTGGGTGAAAGTAAAGGTGTAGCTACGTGAAAAATTGGGCCGTACCCCCATGCAAATTTAGCAAAATTTAAAGATTCATTTTGGGGAAAAATTTTGGAGGGATTTTGGGGAAGAAAAAATCGAAAAAAACCGGGCATCGCGCCCGGTTATCGTGTCAGCCCGAAATGGCCCTACGTATTCAACCCGCGATTTTTCAGCATCGGCTCAATCTGTGGATCGTGCCCGCGCCACTGGCGATAAAGTTCAGCTAAATCAGTGCTATTACCGCGCGACAGAATCGCCTCCCGGAAGCGCTGACCGTTCTCACGGGTCAAACCGCCCTGCTCCACAAACCACTGATAGCCATCGTCGGCCAGCATCTGGGTCCACAGATAGGCGTAATAGCCTGCCGCATAGCCGCCGCCGAAGATATGGGAGAAATAGCTGCTGCGATAGCGCGGCGGAACGGCCGCCAGATCCAGGTGTTCTTCCTGCAATATCTTCTGCTCAAACCCATCCACGCCCTCCGGTATTGCCGAGGTCGACAGGCTATGCCAGCGCATATCGAGTAACGCAGCAGCCAACAGCTCGCTCATGTCGTACCCTTTATTGAAGGTTGCCGCACGCAACATATTGTCGCGTAGCGCCTCCGGCATCGACTCCCCGGACTGGTAGTGCTTCGCGTAGTGGGCAAACACCTGCGGCTGGCTGGCCCAGTGTTCGAAGATCTGCGAAGGAAATTCGACAAAATCGCGCGGGGTATTGGTTCCGGAGAGGCTGGCGTAACGCTGGCTGGCGAACAGCCCATGCAGGGTATGACCAAACTCATGGAACAGAGTGATCACCTCATCCCACGACAACAGCGCGCTCTGCCCTGCCTGCGGCCGGGCGTAGTTGCAGACATTGTAGATAACCGGTCGCTGCTCCCGCAGGGTAGACTGTTCGACAAACACATCCATCCAGGCGCCGCCGCTTTTTGAGTCGCGTGCGTAGTAGTCACCATAAAACAGCGCCATCCCTTCGCCGTTGTGATCGAAGATCTCCCAGACCCGAACATCCGGGTGATAGACGGGGATATCGAAGCGCTCGACAAAGCGGAGGCCAAAGAGCTGTGTGGCCGTCCAGAAGACGCCATCCTGCAGCACGCGCTCGAGAGCAAAATAGGGTTTAAGCTGCGCATCATCAATGGCAAAGGCAGCTCGCCGCACCTGTTCGCTGTAATAGAGCCAGTCCCATGCCGCGGCGCGAAACGCCCCGCCCTCGTTGTCAATCACCTGCTGGATGTCAGCCAGCTCTCGTTCCGCCCGCGCCCGCGCTGCCGGCGCGATCCGGCGCATAAAAGTTAATGCCTCCGCCGGAGAGGCCGCCATTTGATCGGTCAGCGCCCAGCTGGCGTAATCGGCCTCACCCAGCAGCTCCGCCTGCTGCGCGCGGATCGCCGCCAGTCGCAGCACCAGGCGACGCGTATCATGCTCATCGCCCTGCTGATTGCGCGTCCAGCCAGCGGCAAAGAGATTCTCCCGTGTCTGTCGGTCGCGCAAAGAGAGCAGCGGCGGCTGCTGGGTGGTATTGGTCAGCGTCAGCAGCCAGCGGTCACTGAGCCCTTTTTCCCGCGCCGCATCGGCCGCCGCGGCTATCTCCTCATCCGCCAGGCCATCCAGTTGATGTCGGTAATCAACCACCAGGCCACCGCTTTTGGCCGCCCCCAGCAGCCGCTGCTGGAACTGACTTTGCAGGGTCGCCGCTTCGGTGTTCAGCGTGCGCAGCACCGCCTTCTGCGCCGGCGCCAGCGTCGCCCCGGCATGAACAAAACGTTGCCAGGTGAGGGTCAGGAGACGATGAGATTCGCTGTCTAACGCCAGCGCGTCACGCTGCTCATAGACGCTGTTCACTCGCTGAAATAAGGCCTCGTTAAGCCAGATGTCATTCCCCAGCTCGGCGAGCTCAGCGGAAAATTCTTCATCCAGAGACTGAATGAACGGGTTGGTGTGGGCGCCAGCCATGGCGAAAAAGACCCGCGTCACTCGCGCCAGCAGCTGTCCGCTCTGTTCAAGAGCCTCAAGAGTGTTGGCAAAATTCGCCGGCTCGGGGTTGTCGATTATCGCGCGGATCTCCGCGCGCTGCTGCCGAACACCCTCATCAAACGCCGGGCGATAGTGGCAGTCCTGGATGAGATCAAACGGGGGTGCCTGGTAAGGCAGCAAACTGACGCTAAAAAAGGGATTTTGTTCAGACATCTTTCTCTCCTGCACAGGCTAATCCTGTAAGATTAGGCTTCTCCTTAAGGGGTCGCAATGATTTCCGTTACCGGTCGCCGTCTGTGCGTGCTATGGTATGAAAACACAAAAAGCGTTGAGGAACAGTAAGATGATTATCATGGTTACCGGTGCCACCGCCGGTTTTGGTGAAAGTATTACTCGCCGTTTCGTCGCTAACGGCCATAAAGTGATTGCCACCGGACGTCGTGAAGAGCGCCTGAAGACGCTGAAAGACGACCTTGGTGATAACCTTTATATCGCCCAGCTTGACGTGCGCAACCGCGCCGCCATTGAGACGCTGATTGCCGATCTGCCCGCTGAGTGGCAGGCGATTGACGTCCTGGTGAATAACGCCGGTCTGGCGCTTGGTCTGGAGCCGGCGCACCGCGCCAGCGTGGAAGACTGGGAAGATATGATCGACACCAATAATAAAGGGCTGGTGTACATGACCCGCGCGGTCCTGCCGGGTATGGTGGAGCGCAATCGCGGGCATATCATTAACATAGGCTCCACGGCAGGTAGTTGGCCTTATGCCGGGGGCAACGTCTATGGGGCGACCAAAGCCTTCGTCCGTCAGTTCAGCCTGAATCTTCGTACCGACCTGCACGGCACCGCGGTGCGCGTCACCGACATTGAGCCGGGTCTGGTGGGAGGCACCGAGTTCTCCAACGTCCGCTTTAAAGGTGATGACGCCAAAGCCGGGAAAACTTATGAGAACACCGAAGCCCTGACGCCGGAAGATGTGACCGAGGCGGTCTGGTGGGTGGCCACCCTGCCGAAGCACGTCAACATCAACACCCTGGAGATGATGCCGGTGAGCCAGAGCTTTGCCGGACTCAGTATTCACCGTCAGGGCTAACCGTCAGCCACCCGGCCTGCGGGCCGGGTATGGGCGGAACCGCAAAAAACGCGTAAAATAGTGCGCATAATCCCTTAAAAAGTAACCATCAATGGCCGCAGAATCGCAACTGAATCCGACGCAACCCGTCAATCAGCAAATTTATCGCATCCTCCGCCGGGATATCGTTCACTGCCTGATCCCGCCTGGCACACCGCTGTCCGAGAAAGAAGTCTCCGTGCGTTTCGATGTGTCACGTCAGCCGGTGCGCGAGGCCTTCATCAAGCTGGCGGAAAATGGGCTTATCCAGATACGTCCCCAGCGCGGCAGCTACGTCAATAAAATTTCCTTGTCGCAGGTGCGCAATGGTTGCTTTGTCCGCCAGGCGATTGAGTGCGCGGTGGTCCGCCGCGCCGCCGGCATGATTAACGATGAACAGGTTTATCAGCTGGAGCAGAATCTCCATCAGCAGCGTATTGCCGTCGACAGACAACAATCAAACGACTTTTTCCTGCTTGATGATGAGTTTCACCAGAAGCTGTCGATCATTGCCGATTGTCAGCTGGCATGGGATACGGTGGAAAATATTAAAGCCGCCATCGACCGCGTGCGCTACATGAGCCTGGACCATATCACCTCGCCGGAGATGCTCCTGCGTCAGCACCATGAGATTTTCACCGCGCTGGAAAAACGCGACGCGGAGGCAGTAGAGCAGGCAATGAATGTCCATCTGCATGAAATCAGCGAGTCCGTGTTACTGATCCGCCAGGAGAACCGCGACTGGTTTAGCGAAGATTAATGGTCAGACGGCTGCCCAGCGTGGCTGACGCAGCCGTCGTGATTGAGGGGATTAACGGACGACCAGCACCGGCGTTTTGGCGTAGCGCAGAATCGACTCGGCGTTGGAGCCCAGCAGATGGGTGGAGATGCCCGGTTTGCGGGAGCCAACCACTATCACATCGAACTCTTCGTTATTACTGATAGCCAGAATTTCGTCGCGCACGTTACCAAAGACCACCCGGGTATGGATCCGCGACATCGGGATGTCAAACAGTCGCGCCACCTCGCGCATCTTTTTCTCCGACTCTTCTTTCATATAGGCTTCGAATTTACGAATATCCGCCGTAAAACCGCGTAATAGCGAACGACTGCTGTTCGGCAGAACGTTGAGCAATGTGATTTCACCGTTTTCTGCAGTGGCGAGGAATTCCGCGTGACGCACAGCTTTATCGCTTAAATCCATTTCAAAGACATCAACAGGCAATAAAATTTTTTTATACATGGCCCGTACTCCTTTTCCAGAGAAAGTTCTTTTTCAATGACTTAACTATGCCATTATGGCAGTAAATTACCAGCCATTATTCGGAAAAATAACAGCTAATTATCTTTAGTAAATCAGGGAAATATAGAGTTATGTATAGACATTGCGTTCGATCATATTTTCAGCACGCCAAAACCGATCGACAGCAAAGAAAAGGAAATATCAGCGGAAGGTGGCAGAGATAACAAAATAGCCGGTGTCGACGATGAGGCCGACACCGGAAGCGGATTATTGCTCGGCAGCCCACGCGGCGACGGTGGCTTTGGCCCCCTGCCGCTGCAGCGCCAGATAGGCGCGGGTCACCGCCGAGACGAAACGGGGCTCCTGCGGCAACGCCAGGCCGAAGATCGCCTCAATACCCAGCAGCGCTTTCACCCGCGCTTCACCCTCGGCGCTGGCCGCCACCGCCTGTTGGATAACCGGCAACAGCGGATCGCAAATCTCAATCGGCTGGCCGGCATCGTCAACGCCGCCGACATAGCGCATCCAGCCCGCCACACCGAGCGCCAGCAGTGTGAAATCTTGCTGGTGCGCCAGATGCCAGCGTACTGAGTCCAGCATGCGCTGCGGCAACTTCTGGCTGCCGTCCATGGCTATCTGCCAGGTACGGTGCTTCAGCGCCGGATTGCAGTAGCGGTCAATCAGCAGACTGGCGTAGCGCGGTAGATCCACCCCCTGCACTTTCAGCGTCGGCGCCTGTTCGTCCAGCATCAGCGCCAGCGCCGCGCGGCGGTAGTTGTCATCCTGCATACAGTCGTTGATGTGCTGATAACCGGCCAGATAGCCCAGGTACGCCAGGAACGAGTGGCTACCGTTGAGCATCCTCAGCTTCATCTCTTCAAAAGGCACCACATCGGCGACCAGTTCCGCTCCCGCTTTTTCCCACTGCGGACGTCCGGCAACAAAGTTATCCTCAATCACCCACTGACGGAAAGGTTCGCAGGCCACCCCGGCCGGGTCGCGCACGCCGGTCAGTTGCTCAATTTTATCGAGGGTTTCCGCGGTAACGGCCGGGACAATGCGGTCCACCATGGTCGATGGGAAGGTGGCATTCTGTTCAATCCAGGCCGCTAGCTCCGCGTCCAGCGCCCGGGCGTAGGCGCAGACGACATTGCGCATGACGTGACCGTTTTCCGGCATGTTGTCGCAGGACATCACGGTAAAAGCCGGCAAGCCTGCCGCCCGACGGCGAGCCAGAGCCTCTACCACCACACCCGGCGCCGATTTTGGCTGGTGCGGGTTGTGCAGATCGGCGACGATCAGCGGGTGATCGAGCTGCAGCTCGCCGCTGGCCGGCGAATGACAATAACCTTTCTCGGTAATGGTCAGGGATACAATGGCTACCTGAGGCTCACACATCGCCGCCAGCACCGCTTCGAGGCCATCAACCTGGGCGTGCAGCGCCTGCTTCACCACCCCAACCACGCGTGCGGTCCAGGCGTCGGCGGACATTTCGGCCACAGTGTACAGCCGATCCTGCTGGCGGAGGTCGGCGATCTGCTGCTCGCCGCCGATAAGATTGACTTCGGTATAGCCCCAGTCGCTGCCATGTTCACTGGCAAGAATATCGGCATATACCGCCTGATGGGCGCGGTGGAATGCGCCAAAACCAAGGTGCACGATACGGGGGATCAGCGCGCTGCGATCGTAGCCTGGCAGCATGGCGTTGGCGGTTAAAAGGGTGTTTTCCATGATGACTCTCGTTGTTATGTGTCTCATCAACCATTCTCGGGGAGAACTCTCGAGGAGAATGCCTTTGTGTCTCAACCATCGCACGCAATTGGTATAACATCTTTGATTTCTGTCAACTACCATACAAGAAGATGTAGCCGGTTCGCTGCCGGGAGTGAACCGTCACAAAATCATCGCTGATGGAATGGGAAATAGTCGCCGCGAGGAAATAAAAGAAGTCGACGAATGACACACCGGCCACGCGTCCCTGCGGGCCTGTCACTTAGCCGGGAGTCCGGTCTGGCGGTTAGTCGATACGGGTTTTAACGATAAAGAAGTAACACAACGCCCCGGTGAAGGTCACGCCGGCGGCGATCACCAGCGCCAGATTAAAAGAATGGGTGGTATCCACCACCCAGCCGGTGACGATCGGCGCAAAGGAGGCAAACACAAAGCTGCCAAAGTTTTGGATCGCTGCCACCGAAGCCACTTTATGCTCCGCCACCAATACCTGCACCAGCCCCCAGGCCGACGTCCCGGCAAAATGGACGCAAAACAGCGCCATGGAGATAAAAGCCACCGCCTGGGTCGGCGTGGAGGATTGTACCACCAGCAAGGTGCCCAGGGCCGACAGCACCAGACCGATCACGATCGCCATTTTGCGGGTTTTCGCCAGATCGTAACCTCTGCGCGCCAGGGCATCGACCACCAGGCCATTGACCCACATCCCCACCGCCGCGGCAAGGAACGGGATCGCCGCCACCCAGCCGGTACGGGCCAGGCTTAACCCTTGCTGCGCCTGCAAATAGCCGGGCAGCCAGGCGATATACAGCCAGCCGGTGTAGTTCACACCGGAAAAGCCCAGAATCATCCCCCAGGTGGTGCGCCGTTTAAACAGAGCCAGCCATTCGCTAAATTTCAGCGCCGGGCGGGCCACCTCCTCGCTGGCCAGATACTGCTGCTCCTCTTCCTGCAGGGTGAAGTGCCGGCGATTTCGGTAGCCCACATACCAGCACAGACCGACCACGATACCGGCTAAGCCAATCACCACAAACATCGTTCGCCAGCCCCAGGCCAGTTGCATAATAACCAGAGCCGGTGGCGCAATGGCCTGCCCCAGCACCGTCGAGGAGTTAAATATCCCCACCGCCGTACCGCGCTCTCTTTGCGCATACCAGTCATTGATTGATTTCACACCGGCGGGCATAAATGGCGCTTCACCAATCCCAAGGCCAATGCGCAGCAGAATAAAATGCGAGAACGAATTGACCATCCCGGTCAGGGCCTGCATTGCGGACCAGAAAATCAGTCCGGCGCCGAGCACAATGCGCGGTCCAACGCGATCCAGCAGTATTCCCGATGGCAATTGTGCGAAGCCGTAGGAGAGCGAAAAGGCGGAGAGCAGCACCCCGAACTCGGTGGCGCTGAGTCCCAGGTCGGCGCGTATTGCCTCCCCGGCGACGCTCAGCGAAGAGCGGTCAAGAAAGTTGACGATACCGGCGATAAACAGCAGCGTCAGGGTGATCTTCTGCACCCGACGGATGCGCAGCGGCGTCGCCCCCGTCCGGGCGGCAAGTGTCTCGATAGCCATCGTTGTTCCTTACAGAGTCATAACAAAAGAGAATGTCTGATAAGTAAGGCAACAGGTCGACTACCATACAAGAATTAGGGTTTAAAAAAGCGGCAGCGATCACACAAGGCGAGCTCAGGCCCGACCCCAGCCCGCCACGATGATCAGCATGCCGCACAGGGCGATGATCGCCCCGGCCCAGTCGTAATGGCTGAGCTTGACGCCATCCACTACCCGCAGCCAGAGTAAGGCGGTACAGACGTACACCCCACCGTAGGCGGCATAGACCCGCCCGCTGGCGGCAGGATGGAGCGTCAGGAGCCAGACGAACAGCGCCAGCGCCAGACCGGTGGGGATCAACAGTAGCGGCGTGGCCCCGCGCTTTAACCATAACCACGGCAGATAGCAGCCGATGATTTCGCACAGGGCAGTGGCAAAGAACAATAGCGTTGTTTTGAGCATTAAAAGATTCGTAAATGAGACAAAGCGTTGAACCATTCTACGCGATAATAGCCCTTTCCCTACGCTGTTTTGTCGGCTATGCCCGGCATAAGAGCTGTAGTAAACTTAACCTGAGGATTAACCCATCACTTAAAGGAAATCGTGATGAACATGACACTGAACAAACGCTGGTGCCTGACCGCCATTCTGGCGTTAAGCGCCGTGGTCTATACCTCCAGCTCCTTCGCCGCCACCGACCGGCTGGTGATTGAATCTGGCGACAGCGCGCAAAGCCGTCAGCAGGCGTCGATGGAAAAAGAGCAATGGAACGACACCCGCGGCCTGCGCCAGAAGGTCAATAAGCGGGCGGAAAAAGAGTGGGACAAAACCGATGTCGCCTTCGACGCGCAGGATAACTGCCAGAAAAGCGCCAACGTCAACGCCTACTGGGAGCCGAACACCCTGCGCTGCCTTGACCGCCGCACCGGCCGGGCAATCAATCCCTGATCCGCTTCCTGTCAACGCTGGCGCCTGCGGGCGCCGCCTTTCACAACGCTCTGTTCAGCTTTAACCACAGGATTACCCATGACTGACGCGCTACACGTCAAACTCCGCCCCCTCGAACGGGAAGATTTGCGCTTTGTCCACCAGCTCGATAACAACGCCAGCGTCATGCGCTACTGGTTTGAAGAGCCGTACGAGGCCTTCGTTGAGCTCTCCGATCTGTACGACAAACATATTCACGATCAAAGTGAGCGTCGCTTTGTGATCGAATGCAATGGCGATAAAGCCGGGCTGGTGGAGCTGGTTGAAATCAACCATGTGCACCGCCGGGCCGAGTTCCAGATCATTATCTCACCGGACTTCCAGGGAAAAGGCCTTGCCACTCGCGCGGCGCGGCTGGCCATGGACTACGGTTTTACGGTTCTTAATCTGTATAAGCTGTATTTAATTGTCGATAAAGAGAATGAAAAAGCGATCCATATTTACCGCAAGCTCGGCTTTATCGTCGAGGGTGAACTGATCCATGAATTTTTCATTAACGGCGAGTACCGCAACACCATCCGCATGTGTCTGTTCCAGCACCAGTATCTGGCCGAACACAAAACCCCTGGTCCGGCCCTGCTGAAGCCGACGGCTCAGTAATAATCAATGTGGTTCTTGATGGTGTAGTGGCGAGTCAGCGGCGGCTGCACGCTTTCATCAATAACCTGCAGCTCACAGCTCAGCGGATTGTCGTGGCGATCGTAGTCGCAGGTCTGACGCACCGTGCCCAGCGTGCGTTCGTTGAAGGTGCTGATGGCGGTATAGTCCATTTTCTTGCGCGGATCCTTCGACGGCGTGGAGGCGACGGTAAATTGCTCTTCTTTGGCGGTGGTGGTTTTTCCCAGCGGATAGCCATCGCTGTCATAGCGGTAGGTGGCGGTGGTCTCTTTGCCGCGGGCACTGATAATAAAACCGTTATCATCCGTCTCCCAGCTCACCCCGGTGGCAGGCATCTCTGCCAGCTGACACTTGCCCTGCAGGCGCAGTCGCTTCTCGTGGGTGCGCCCATCGACGTAATAGTTGGCATCCAGCAGCAGCGTGGCGCCGGTATTGTTCTCCACATCTTCCAGGGTCAGCAGATCAAAACATCCCTCTTTTGACAGCTGAGCGCTCACCTTTTTGACCACCACATCGTGTTCATCCAATAGCGTCTGGCTAAAATCTTTCACCGGCCCGCGCAGCGGATCGAACTCAAACTCATTGGAAAAACTCGCCATCTCGGGGGTGAAGGCTTCCGGGGCGCTTTTGCGGTCGCACGCCGTCAGCAGCAGCGCTGCCGGGATCAGCCAATACAATCTTTTCACAGGCGATTCCTTTTGTGTACATCAGATCATATTAGCAAATACAATTGTTTACACCAGTTCTGCTATGCTTAATTCTGGATAACATCGATAAGGAGTGTAAGATGAAACTATCCCTCTGGACAGGCGCCGCGCTACTGCTGTGCTCCACGACCGTGCTGGCGGCCCCCGACTCTTGTGAACGGGTTAAAAGTGACATCCAGCAGAAGATCATCAACAATGGCGTACCGGAAACTGCCTTCAGCCTGGCCATTGTGCCAAACGATCAGGCAGACCAGCCCGGGGTTCAGGTGGTCGGCCATTGCGCCAATGACACCTTCAAAATCACCTATACGCGTAACAGCGACAGTCCCGCCGAAAACGACGCTCAGTAAGACCTCTTCGGTTTCAAATGAAAGATCTTATCCCTGCATTGACCAGGGATAAGATCGGCTGGCTACCCATAACGTATTATCGCTCACCCCTGCGTCTGTTAATGACGTGGCGGCCCTTCTCCGCACAGCATAACTATCATGGAGTGAGCAATGTCGAATCAGGAATCCGCCGGCGGGCTGACCCTGCCCTTTACACTGCGCAGCGCCGCGGCAGCAGTACAACAGGCTACCGGCGACAACACCCGCGTCGTCTGGGGCGCCTGTTCGGTCAACTGTGGCAGCCGCTGCGCCCTGCGGCTGCACGTGCGTGATGATGAAGTGGTTTACGTCGAAACGGATAACACCGGCGACGACCGCTACGGCGACCACCAGGTCCGCGCCTGCCTGCGCGGGCGCTCGATTCGTCGGCGCATCAATCACCCGGATCGCCTTAACTATCCCATGAAGCGCGTCGGTAAACGCGGGGAAGGCAAATTTGAACGCATCAGCTGGCAGGAGGCGCTGGATATCCTCGCTGACCGTCTGAAAAGCACCGTTGCCCAGTATGGCAATGAAGCCGTGTACATTAACTACTCTTCGGGGATCGTCGGCGGCAACATCACCCGTTCGTCGCCTTCAGCGTCGCCGGTAGCGCGGCTGATGAACTGCTACGGCGGCTCGCTTAACCAGTACGGTACCTACAGCACCGCACAGATTGCCTGCGCGATGCCCTATACCTACGGCAGCAACGACGGCAACAGTACTTCGGATATTGAAAACAGCAAGCTGGTGGTGATGTTCGGCAATAACCCAGCGGAAACCCGGATGAGCGGCGGCGGCATTACCTGGTATCTGGAGCAGGCTCGCGAGCGCTCTAACGCGCGGATGATCGTTATCGACCCGCGCTACACCGATACCGCTGCCGGTCGGGAAGATGAGTGGATCCCTATTCGTCCCGGCACGGACGCCGCGCTGGTCGCCGGTATCGCCTGGGTGCTGATAAACGAGGGGCTCGTCGACCAGCCATTCCTCGACAAATACTGCGTTGGCTACGATGAGAAAACGCTGCCGGTCGGGGCGCCGGCAAACGGCCACTACAAAGCGTATATTCTTGGCGAGGGCGACGACGGGATCGCCAAAACGCCGCAGTGGGCCTCGCGTATTACCGGCATCCCCGCCGATCGCATCATTAAGCTGGCGCGCGAAATCGGCATGAGTAAACCGGCTTATATTTGCCAGGGCTGGGGACCGCAGCGCCAGGCCAACGGCGAACTCTCCGCCCGCGCGATCGCCATGCTGCCGATCTTAACCGGCAACGTCGGCATCAACGGCGGCAACAGCGGCGCCCGCGAATCAACCTACACCATCACTATCGAACGTCTGCCGGTGCTGGAAAATCCGGTGAAGACCGCCATCTCCTGCTTCACCTGGACCGACGCCATCGCTCGAGGCCCGGAGATGACCGCCACCCGCGACGGCGTGCGCGGCAAAGAGAAGCTGGATGTGCCGATCAAGTTCCTGTGGAACTACGCGGGCAACACCATCATCAACCAACACTCCGACATCAATAAGACCCACGAGATCCTGCAGGACGAAAGCAAGTGCGAAACCATTGTGGTTATCGACAACTTTATGACCTCGTCGGCGAAATACGCCGACCTGCTGCTGCCCGATCTGATGACCGTTGAGCAGGAAGATATTATTCCCAACGACTATGCCGGCAATATGGGCTATCTCATTTTTATCCAGCCCGCTACCTCGGCGAAGTTCGAACGCAAACCGATTTACTGGATCTTAAGTGAAGTCGCGAAACGACTCGGCGACGACGTGTACCAGCGTTTTACCGAGGGGCGCACTCAGGCGCAGTGGCTGCAGCATCTGTATGCCAAAATGGTGGCGAAAGACCCCGCGCTACCTGGCTACGACGACCTGAAGCAGATGGGCATCTACAAGCGTAAAGATCCGAACGGCCACTTCGTCGCCTATCGCGACTTCCGCCGCGATCCTGAAGCGCATCCGCTCAAAACCCCGTCCGGCAAAATTGAAATCTACTCCAGCCGGCTCGCCGAGATTGCCGCCCACTGGCAGCTGGAGAAAGACGAAGTTATCAGCCCGCTGCCGGTCTACGCCTCCACATTTGAAGGTTGGGACGATCCACTGCGCGGCCAATATCCGCTGCAGCTGTTTGGTTTCCACTATAAAGCGCGCACCCACTCCAGCTACGGCAACGTCGATGTATTACAAGCGGCCTGTCGCCAGGAGGTGTGGCTCAATCCGCTTGATGCGGAAAAACGCGGGATTAAAAACGGCGATATGGTGCGCGTCTTTAATCAGCGCGGCGAAGTCCGTCTTCCGGCGAAAGTGACGCCGCGCATCATGCCGGGCGTGTCGGCGATGGGCCAGGGCGCCTGGCACGACGCGAATATGGCCGGAGACCGGATCGACCATGGCGCCTGCATGAATACGCTGACCACCCACCGCCCATCGCCGCTGGCGAAGGGGAATCCACAGCATACCAACCTGGTCGACATAGAGAAGGTTTAAGGAGTAAACCATGAGCACGCAATATGGATTCTTTATCGATTCCGCTCGCTGTACCGGGTGTAAAACCTGCGAACTGGCCTGTAAGGACTACAAGAATCTCACCCCGGAGGTCAGCTTCCGTCGCATCTATGAGTATGCCGGCGGCGACTGGCAGGAGGACAACGGCGTCTGGCAGCAGAATGTGTTCGCCTACTACCTCTCCATCGCCTGTAACCACTGCGAAGATCCGGCCTGCACCAAGGTCTGCCCGAGTGGGGCGATGCACAAGCGCGACGATGGTTTTGTGGTGGTCAACGAAGCGGTGTGCATTGGCTGCCGCTACTGCCAGATGGCCTGCCCGTACGGCGCCCCGCAGTACAACGCCGACAAAGGTCATATGACCAAGTGCGACGGCTGTCACGAGCGCGTCGCCGAGGGGAAAAAGCCGATCTGCGTCGAATCCTGCCCGCTGCGGGCGCTCGATTTCGGGCCGATTGCCGAGCTGCGCGCCAAGCACGGCCAGCTGGCCGCAGTGGCCCCGCTGCCCTCGGCGCATTTTACCAGGCCGAGTATCGTTATTAAACCTAACGCCAATGCCCGGCCGTGTGGCGATACCACCGGTTATCTGGCAAATCCAAAGGAGGTGTGAGATGGGAAGCGGATGGCATGAATGGCCGCTGGTGCTGTTTACGGTACTGGGGCAATGCGTGGTCGGCGCGACCCTCGTCAGCGGGCTGGGCTGGCTATCGCTGACAGATCAGCGCGAAGCGCAGCAGCGGCTGGTGCGCAGCATGTTTTTTATCTGGCTGCTGATGGGCATCGGTTTTCTTGCTTCAGTGATGCATCTCGGTTCGCCGCTGCGGGCGTTTAACTCGCTGAACCGCGTCGGCGCCTCGGCGCTGAGCAATGAAATCGCCAGCGGCGCCTTGTTCTTCGCCGTGGGAGGATTCTGGTGGCTGCTCGCGGTAGTGGGCAAAATGCCGGCGGCGCTGGGTAAAGTCTGGCTGGTGATCACCCTGCTGTTGGGGCTGCTGTTTGTTCTGGCGATGACCCGGGTTTACCAAATCGATACTGTGCCAACATGGTACAATGGCTACACTACCAGCGCGTTCTTCCTGACGGTGCTCCTCAGCGGGCCGCTGTTCGCCGCCCTGCTGCTGCGGCTGGCGAAAGTCGACTTTAACGGCTGGTTTTTTGCCGGGCTCAGCGTGGCCGCGCTGGCGATCAGCGCCGCCGTTATCATTATGCAAAGCGCCGGGCTCAGCACCATTCACAGTTCAGTCCAGCAGGCAGCCACCCTGCTGCCAGATTACGGCACACTCCAGGCGTTACGCCTGATACTGCTGGCTCTCGGTCTTGGCTGCTGGCTGTGTCCGCTGATCCGCCGCCAACCGCCGCGCGCTACGGGGCTGCTGATCGGCCTGCTGCTGGTCCTGATCGCGGAATGTATTGGTCGCGGCCTGTTTTATGGTCTGCATATGACCGTCGGTATGGCGGTTGCCGGTTAATGAGACGGCGCGCTGGCGCGCGCCGCAGAAAGGAATAAGTAATGATGCCGATCCCAAACCGCGACGCTGTCGCGTTAAGCGCCCGCACCCTGGGCGCGCTGTTCTCTTATGCGCCGAATAGCGCGCACATTGCGCCGCTGGTCGCCGCCTTCCAGGACGGCAGCTGGCAGCAACAGTGGCCCTTCCCGGTAACCGCCCCACTGGCGTCAGCCTTTGCCGCGTCGACGGAAGAGTCATTACCAGAAGCCTGGCAACGCCTGTTTATCGGCCCGTGGGCCCTGCCGGCGCCGCCATGGGGATCCGTCTGGCTGGATAAAGAGTCAGTGCTGTTTGGCGATTCCACGCTGGCCCTGCGCGAGTGGATGCGCACGAACGGCATCGCACTGGACGCCGAGCGTAACGAACCGGAAGATCATTTCGGCACCCTGCTGCTGCTGGCGGCATGGCTGTGCGAGACGGAGCAGGATGCGTTGTTTGCCCAGCTGCTGGCCTGGCACCTGCTGCCGTGGTCCGGGCGCTTCCTGAGCGTCTTTGTCGACCATGCCGCCCACCCCTTCTACCAGGCGCTGGGTCAGCTGGCGCAGGCAACGCTGGCGCAGTGGCAGGAGAATCTGCCGATCGCCGTGGCGGAAAAAGCGCTCTATCGTTAACCCTTCACCGCGCCGGTATCCGGCGCGGTTTTATTTCGTCGCTTCCCAGCCCCTCACCCGCACTTATCGCTTTTGCATCTAAGGTTATTCCCTATCACAATAAGGCCATGTTTTCCGAACCTCGCCGTAACTGATGCACCGTCTTCATCCCTATCCTGATGTGCAGGTGATGTTTCGCCGCCTGCTGATCGCCACCCTGATTGGCCTTCTCGCCGCCCTGGCGGTGGCGCTGTTTCGCCATGCGATGGTGGTGCTGGAAACGCTGTTTCTTGGCAATGACAGCGGGAGCCTGGTCAACGCGGCGCAGTCGCTGCCGGCGTGGCGGCGGCTGATTACCCCGGCGCTGGGCGGCCTGGCGGCAGGGACACTTCTCTGGCTGTGGCAGCGACGCAGCATCGCGCGCCCGCATGCCGCCACCGATTATATGGAAGCCCTGGAGACCGGCGACGGTTGCTTCGATACGCCGGCAAGCCTGGTGAAATCGCTGGCGTCATTGCTGGTCGTGGTCACCGGCAGCGCGATTGGCCGGGAAGGCGCCATGATCCTGCTGGCCGCGCTGGCGGCGTCGCTGTTCGCCCGCCGCTTCACGCCGCAGACTGAATGGAAGCTGTGGGTCGCCTGCGGCGCCGCTGCCGGGATGGCCAGCGCCTATCATGCCCCGCTGGCCGGCAGCCTGTTTATTGCTGAAATTCTCTTTGGCACGCTGATGCTGGCCTCGCTCGGGCCGGTCGTTATCTCGGCGGTGATCGCCCTGCTGTTGACGCAGTTTCTCAACGGCGGCGCCACGCCGCTGTACCACGTCGTCCTGCAGCAAAACCTCAGCGCGCTGCACTATGGTTTAATGCTGGCGACTGGCCTGCTGGCCGGGGTATGCGGCCCGCTGTTTATCTGGCTGATGGACTACAGCCACCGTGGCTTCGTCAAACTGAAACTGGCACCGCCGTGGCAGCTGGCGCTGGGTGGGCTGATTGTCGGCAGCTTATCGCTCATCACCCCGGCGGTGTGGGGCAACGGCTACAGCGTGGTGCAAAGCTATTTGCAGGTGCCGCCGTCTGGCCTACTGCTGGCCGGCGTTTTCCTGTGCAAACTGCTGGCGGTGCTGGCCAGTAGCGGCTCCGGCGCGCCGGGCGGGGTCTTTACCCCCACGCTGTTTGTCGGCCTGGCGATGGGCATGCTATTTGCCAGCGTCAGCGGGCTATGGCTACCCGGGAATGAAGAGATGGCTATGATGATCGGTCTAACCGGCATGGCGGCGTTTCTGGCTGCCACCACCCATGCGCCAATCATGTCGACCCTGATGATATGTGAGATGACCGGGCAGTATACGCTGCTGCCCGGCCTGCTGATCACCTGCGTGGTGGCGTCGGTGCTGTCGCGGACGTTACGCCGGGATTCGATCTATCGCCATCACGTTGCCGAGCATGTCTAAGTCGACATAGCGGCTCAGCTCACGCTGTTCGGCGCGCGGCAGGTACGGCAGCTCGCCAATCAGCGGCGCCGGCAGCTTCTTGCTGAGGACATCGATGATTTCGGCGTAGTGCGCCAGACCGGGGTTGATGCGGTTGGCCACCCAGCCGATCAGCGGCAGTCCGTCATTGGCGATCGCCTGGGCCGTCAGCAGCGCATGGTTGATACACCCCTCCTGGATCCCCACCACCATCAGCACCGGGAGCTGCTCCTGTACCACCCATTCGGAGAGCGGGCGCAGGTCGTTCATCAGGCTGCGCCAGCCGCCGGTACCTTCAACCACTACGTGATCGACCTGGCCGGCCAGTCGCTGCAAACCATCCGACAGCAAACCATAGTTGATCGGGCAGCTGTGCGCCACGCTGCTTTCGTCTTCGCTTAACGCTATGGGATTGACAGCTTCATACGGCAACGCCAGCGTGGAGACGCTCTGCAGCACCAGCGCGTCTTTGTTACGCAAACCGTCTGGCGTCTCTTTGCTGCCCTTCGCCACAGGCTTGTACCCGGCCACGCTTTTGCCTTTGGCAGCAAGTGCCTGCAACAGCGCACGGGAAACCACTGTCTTCCCGACAGAGGTGTCTGTACCTGTAATAAAGAAACGCTTAAACATCACTAACCCCACAGTTTTGTCGATGAAATATACGGGAGAGAAATAATCAACAGTGGGCAAAGTCTACGTGATGCCGCCAGAGGTCGGCTTGAGATAGCGCAATTTTTGGTGCGACTATGAAAAAATGTTAACCCTGTAACAGTCGTATGAGTAAGGATCCGTTATAGAGCGCATCCTTGACCAGCGCCGCGCCAGCCATCGTGCCGCGATTGGAAAACTGGGTGCTTTCAACCGCGATATGCTGGCTGTAGGCCGGGAGTGATTGTTGCCGAATGCAGCTGGAAATTGCCGGAAAAAGGATATCTGCCGCCAGATTAAACGGCGAGCCAATCAGAATTTTCTGCGGGTTAAACAGATTGACCATGATCGCCAGAATCCGGCCGACGTGGTTACCCACGCCGCTGATAATGTCTCTGGCCAGCAGATCGCCCTGCAGCGCGGCCTGGCACAGCCACTCCACGCTCAGCGGACGCTGGTGCAGCAGCGAGCTCATCGACTGGGCCATTCGCATCTGCGCCAGCTCCAGCACGCTCTCTACGCTGGCAATGGTTTCCAGACAGCCATGGTTGCCGCAGTAGCAGCGCTTGCCATAGGGATCGACCTGAGTATGGCCGATCTCCACCAGGCTGCTGCTGCCGGCATGCAGCAGGCGCCCGTCGGTGATAACCCCGGCGCCGACGTTATGATCGATAACCACCTGGATGACGTCCCGGGCGCCGCGCGAGGCGCCGAACAACGATTCCGCCATAGTCCAGGCGCTGATGTCATGCTGAATATAGACCGGCACCCCGGTATGGTTAGCCAGCACATCGCCCAGCGGCACATCTTTGACATCCTCATAAAACGGCATGCGATGAATAATGCCATTTTCGGTATCAATAATACCCGGCATCGTCATGGCGATGGAGGTGAGACGTTCCAGCTTCTTCTGGTGACGAATAAAGAACCGATCGATGTGGTCAATAATGCGCGTCAGAAACGGCGTGCTGTCGGTGAGGGCCAGCTCCAGCTGATCCTCCACCACCAGCTGACTGCTTAAATCACGCAGCGAAAGGTGGATCTCGCCGCGGCTGACGCGCACCGCGAGATAGTGCCAGGCCTCGGTTTCCACCATCAACCCTACCGCCGGGCGGCCACGGCTGCCGGGCTCCTGGATCTCCGTCTCCTGCACCAGATGCGCTTCCAGCATCTCACGGACAATCTTGGTGATGCTGGCGGGAGCCAGTTGCGCAAATCGGGAGAGGTCGATACGCGATACCGGGCCGAGCTGATCAATCAGGCGATACACAGCGCCCGCATTGGTCTGCTTAATTTGATCGATATGGCCTGGTTGACTATCCGCTACCACCATTGACTCCCTTTATTTTCGCGCTTCGAAATAAACTTTCGGCTATGGTGAAGCACTTCGATGGTGAACGTCAAATTTTTACTTAGCCTTGTGATTTACCGCACATTTCCAGCCCCTTTTCGCCTCAATTCTGCTCGGTTTTCCAGGCCAGCAGCGACTCGCGAAAGCGTTTTGCCAGCGCCCCCTGTTCATGATGTTTCGACCACACCAGCCACATCTCCGAGACCGCATCCTGTTCGTCGATCGGCAGCCAGCGCATTTCACTGAGCTGTACGCGCTGAAAGGAGGCCGGCAGGATAGACACCCCCAGTCCGGCGGCCACCAGACCAATAATGGTCATCGCCTCCCCCACCTCCTGGGCAATCACCGGCGTATGGCCGTAACGACGCAGCAAGCCGAGGATATCGTCATACAGGCCGGTACCCACGTGCGGGTCGAAAAAGACGAAGGGTTCGCGCGCCAGCGCCGCCAGGCTGACCGAGGGCTGGCGGGCCAGCGGATGGTCGGCCGGGACCATCGCCAGCAACGGCTCGCGCAGCACTCGTTCCCATGCCAGGGTGTCCGGCAGTTGGGTATTGCGCAGCAGCCCCAGATCGAGAGCCCCCTCGCTCAGTGGCACAATCTGTTCGCGGGTGTTGGTCTCGCGGGTCAAAATATGCACATCCGGGTAGCGCTGACGAAACATCGACAACGTATCGGATACCGCCTTGATAAAGGGGGCCGAGGAGGTAAAGCCGATACGCAGTTCGCCAGTTTCACCGTGATGCAGACGCGCAGCGCGGGCGGCCGCGTCATCCACCTGGGCAAGAATTTGTCGGCTATCG
Source organism: Klebsiella sp. D-Nf1 (assembly GCF_002810515.1). NCBI lineage: Bacteria > Pseudomonadati > Pseudomonadota > Gammaproteobacteria > Enterobacterales > Enterobacteriaceae > Klebsiella > Klebsiella sp. D-Nf1. The sequence continues at coordinate 905,532 of NZ_PIOK01000001.1, read as the reverse complement.
GCGAGAAACTGCTTTCCAGCCGCCGTCAGGCTGACGCTGCGATTGGTGCGCGCGAACAGGCGGGCGCCGGTCTGCTGCTCGAGGATCTGAATTTGCTGGCTTAACGGCGGTTGAGAAATATTCAGTCGCGCAGCGGCCCGGCCAAAATGTAATTCCTCGGCGACGGCGACAAAGTAGCGCAGATGACGCAACTCGATATTCATATTTAAAACGTCTTATTTGAGATTATTAATATATTAGACAGAATATTTACATTTTCATACCCTAAAAATGTGAGCTGAATGGTCACAACATTCTGTTGGTAAGCAGCAACTTCTACGCAAGGAATTCTCTGTGAGTCGTACAACAACCGTTGACACCGTGCCGGCGGGCGAGGTCAGCGTCGCTGGTGCATCCCGCCCGGATCAGTTTATTAAGCGCGGCACCCCGCAATTTATGCGCGTCACCCTCGCGCTGTTCTCCGCCGGTCTGGCCACCTTTGCTCTGCTCTACTGCGTGCAACCGATCCTGCCGGTGCTGTCGAACGAGTTCGGCGTATCGCCGGCCAGCAGCAGTATTTCACTCTCCATTTCCACGGCGATGCTGGCGGTGGGCCTGTTGTTTACCGGCCCGCTGTCCGACGCCATCGGGCGCAAGCCGGTAATGGTCACCGCCCTGCTGCTGGCCGCCTGCTGCTCGCTGCTGTCGACCATGATGACCAGCTGGCACGGCATCCTCATTATGCGCGCCCTGATCGGCCTGTCGCTGAGCGGCGTGGCGGCGGTCGGCATGACCTATCTGAGTGAGGAGATCCACCCCAGCTTCGTCGCCTTTTCGATGGGCTTATATATCAGCGGCAACTCTATCGGCGGCATGAGCGGCCGCTTGCTGACCGGGGTCTTTACCGATTTCTTCGGCTGGCGCGTGGCGCTGGCGGTGATCAGTGGCTTCGCGCTGGCCGCGGCCATCATGTTCTGGCGCATTCTGCCCGAGTCGCGCCATTTCCGCTCGACCTCGCTGCGACCGAAAAACTTGCTGATCAACTTCCGTCTGCACTGGCGCGACCGCGGTCTGCCGCTGCTGTTCGTCGAAGGTTTTCTGCTGATGGGCGCTTTTGTCACCCTGTTTAACTATATTGGCTACCGCCTGATGATGTCGCCGTGGTCGCTAAGCCAGGCGGTGGTAGGCCTGCTGTCGGTCGCTTATCTCACCGGCACCTGGAGTTCACCGAAGGCGGGCGCCATGACCGTACGCTTTGGCCGCGGGCCGGTGATGCTCGGCTTTACCGCTGTCATGCTCTGCGGCCTGCTGCTGACGCTCTTTTCTTCCCTGTGGCTTATTTTCATCGGCATGCTGCTGTTTTCCGCTGGCTTCTTCGCCGCGCATTCCGTCGCCAGCAGCTGGATTGGCCCACGCGCCCGCCGTGCCCGCGGTCAGGCGTCATCGCTGTATCTGTTCAGCTATTATTTGGGTTCAAGTCTTGCGGGAACGTTAGGCGGAGTGTTCTGGCATCACTACGGCTGGAATGGCGTCGGTGGGTTTATCGCGCTGCTGCTCCTTGCCGCGCTGTTGACCGGCACCTGCTTACATCAACGACTGAAATAGTCGTGTGTGACGTGGCCTGCGGGCCACGTTTCACCACATGCCCATAATAGAAGACAAGCCCATCAGCTCTCTGACGGCATCAACGGACAGTAGTGCAATAAACAGCCAGGTGAACGGATTCATAAACCACCCCCGAACCTCCAGACCTGCGTTATAGATCACAGTTTAGTTCCGATATGTTACCGTTTTCTGCAATATTGCTCACAGAGTCACTTTTTTTTCTTTCCCGCTCGGGCTGACGTTTTTCCGGTCCTCCAGCGCACAATGCTCGACCCGCCAGGCGTATCAGGATAGTGTAGAAGCATACCGATAATCTGTTCATTCACCTGTCACGGACCGAACGCCACTATGACTGAAAATACGCCTTATCAGCAGCTTACCCGTACCTTTCAGCGCCTGTCGCGCTTTTCGCATCTCTCCGCCATCGCTGGCTGGGATATGTTTGCGATGATGCCTCCGGGTGGCAGCGCCGCCCGAGGCGAAGCGCTGGCGGAGCTCGGCGTGCTGCAGCATCAGATCCTGACCAAAAAAAAAGTGGGCCAATGGCTGCAGGAAGCCCGCCAGCAGGACCTCAATGACGTCGAGCAGGCCAACCTGCGTGAAATGCAGCGTCAGTACGATCAGGCCGCGCTGCTGCCGGAGAGCTTGGTGGAGGCAAAATCCCTTGCCGGCAGCCGCTGTGAGCATGCCTGGCGCAGCCAGCGTCCCGCTAACGACTGGGCTGGCTTTGCCGACAATCTTCGCGAGGTGGTCAAGCTGAGCCGTCAGGAAGCGCAGATCCGCGCCGAGGCCAGAGGCGGCTCACGCTACGACGCGCTGCTCGATATTTTCGAACCAGATATGACCAGCGCCCGGCTGGATAGTCTGTTTGCCGACCTCAAGTCCTGGCTGCCTTCCCTCCTGCGGCAAGCGGTCGATAAGCAAGCGACGCAAACATTACTCGCCCCGCAGGGGCCTTTCCCGATTGCCGATCAGCGCGAGCTGGGCCTGCAGGCCATGCGCATCCTCGGCTTTGACTTCGACGGCGGGCGCCTCGACATCAGCGCCCACCCATTCTGCGGCGGCGTCCCCCAGGATGTGCGTATCACCACCCGCTACAATGAAAACGACCTGCTCAGCGCCCTGTTCGGCGTGATCCACGAAACCGGCCATGCCCGCTATGAGCAGAATCTGCCTCGCCCGTGGGTCGACCAGCCGGTAGGACTCGCCCGCTCCACCGCTATCCACGAGTCGCAGAGCCTGTTTTTTGAAATGCAGCTGGGACGTAGCGAGCCTTTCCTTAACCGCCTGTTACCGGCGGTGCGTGAGCGCTTTGGCGATCAACCGGCCTTTAGCAGCAATAACTTTGTCGCCTGGAATCAGCGGGTGAAACCGGGCTTTATTCGCGTCGATGCCGATGAGGTCAGCTACCCGGCGCATGTGATCCTGCGTTATGAAATTGAACGCGCGCTGATTGACGGCGAGATTGAAGTAGATGATATCCCATCGCTGTGGGACGAGAAGATGCAGCACTGGCTGGGGCTGTCGACCACCGGCAACTACCGGGACGGCTGTATGCAGGATATTCACTGGACCGACGGCGGATTCGGCTATTTCCCTTCCTATACGCTTGGCGCGATGTATGCCGCCCAGCTGATGGCCGCCGCCCGGCGCGCGCTGCCGACGTTAGACCGCGATATTGCGGAGGGAGATTTCAGCGCCCTGTTCGACTGGCTGCGGCAGAATATCTGGCAGCATGGTAGCCGCTTCTCCACCTCGCAGCTGATCCAGCAGGCCACCGGCGAGGATCTTAATAGCCGCTACTTCCGCGAACACCTTACCGCCCGCTATCTGTGATCGTGCGCGCCGGGTTGCCCGGCGCGTCCTTCCACTCCCCACGGCCAGGCGTGTTGTACATTCGGTTACACGCCGATACCAAACACTCACGGAAAGCTCGAAAAGACAAGCATATAGTGATTTCACCGGCCCCGCAGTGGGGTTGAAATTAAGAAAACTTTTCGAGGATATCAGAATGAAAAAAGTATTAGCTCTGGTCGTTGCCGCTGCTATGGGTCTCTCTTCCGCCGCTTTCGCTGCTGACGCAGTAAGCACCACTCAGGCACCGGCTGCTACCCACAGCACTGCTGCCAAGACCACCCATCATAAAAAACACCACAAAGCCGCGGCAAAACCAGCTGCAGAGCAGAAAGCTCAGGCTGCCAAAAAACACAAAAAAGCAGAAGCTAAACCAGCCGCTGCCCAGAAAGCCCAGGCCGCTAAAAAACACAAAAAAGTAGAAGCTAAACCCGCTGCTCCGCAGAAAGCTCAGGCGGCTAAAAAGCACCACAAAGCTGCGGCTAAACCGGTAGCACAGAAAGCGCAGGCTGCGAAAAAACACCACAAAACCACTAAACACCAGGCCGCGAAACCTGCTGCACAGCCGGCAGCATAATTCCTCCCGGTGAACTAACCTTCTTAATAATCGGCGCTGTTTCAGCGCCGTTTTTTTCTGGAGAGCACTATGCTGCGGCGCTATCGTTTTGAGCTCATCCTGATCCTGTTAATCATTTGCGCAGTGGTTGCTACCCGCTTTTTCCTCTATTAATCATTTCCACCACGCTCTCATTTACTGCTTCTGCCGCCTTTGCAGAAAAATAAATACCGTACGGCGATCGCTGAAGACACCTTCCCGCTTCTCATTACCCCGAATTTCCTGCGGCACAAAAAATGCCCGGCGCCCGAAGACGCCAGACCCTGTAATCATAAACTAGCGCGCGCCGGCCACCTCGCGGTGACCAGACGCTTCACAGTACGCGCACCGCTTCCATCACCAGATAACCGGTCGCGCCCCAGATAGCGACTGAGACCAGGGAAACATAAACCAGTGCGCGAATACCTTTTTTAGACATATACCCTCCCAACGTCGGGGAAATAGAATTCAGGCTATCATCGCCGGTATTACCTCTCTATTTACTCAACGGCGGAGTGACGGTAACAACGTTTTCGGTGAGAAAATGTTTCGCATTGAAAATAATTACGAGAGGCGTAAAGAAGTGCGAATTCTGGTGAAGTTTTGGCGGGCAAGCGCGTTATTTTCAGCGAATCGCTGGCAAACCAGGAATAATCTTAATGTCCGATTGGTGAATTATTCACCGGGTTCAGTACGTTCTGATACACGAATTTTGTTGCGTCGGACGTCGCTTTCTGCGGAAATAGCTAAAGCAATCAGCTGGCATTAACCGTTTGAAATCAGACGGTTTTGCCAGCGGCAGCGTCAGCCCGCCTCGCCTGATGGCAGCGGTTTGGTCTGATTAGAATTATTGTTTACTTTCAAAAACTTAAATCTCCTGCTACTGTCAATAGACATCATAGCCTCCCCAGAGAGTGATATGCGTAGAGACGTTCTGTTATTGCTGTGTTCATTTTATCTGTTACCTCTGGGCGCACATGCCGATGATAGCGGACTGAGCGCCAAAGATATTAAGACGCTGTTCTTCGGCCATGATGACCGAAAAGCGGTCAGTCACCCCGAGGAAAGCCCGTGGGATGCGATCGGCCAGCTGGAAACCGCCAGCGGCAATCTGTGCACAGCGACGCTTATCTCCCCTCACCTGGCGCTGACCGCAGGTCACTGTCTGTTGACGCCTCCGCGCGGCAAACCGGACAAAGCGGTTGCTCTGCGCTTTATTTCGCGCAAGGGCGGCTGGGTATATGAAATTCACGGCATTGAAGGGCGAGTGGATCCGGCCTTAGGTAAGCGCCTGAAGGCCGATGGCGATGGCTGGATCGTGCCCTCCGCCGCGGCGCCGTCAGATTTTGGCCTGATCGTACTGCGCTATGCTCCCTCGGGCATCACGCCGATCCCACTCTTCCCGGGTAGCAAGGCCGATCTCACCGCTGCGCTGAAGGCAGCGGACCGGAAAGTGACCCAATCGGGATATCCGGAGGATCATCTGGATAATCTGTACAGCCATCAGGATTGCATCGTGACCGGCTGGGCGCAAAACAGCGTGCTGTCGCATCAGTGCGATACGCTGCCAGGTGACAGCGGGTCGCCGCTGCTGTTGAAATCGGAGGACGGCTGGCAAGTGATCGCCGTGCAGAGCTCCGCTCCCGGCCCGCAGGATCGCTGGCGGGCAGACAACCGCGCCATTTCGGTTACCGGCTTTCGCGATAAGCTGGAAGCGCTGGCCGGAGAGTAATCACCCCTGCTGCTGACGCCGCTGCAGCAGGTCGGCGATCGGCATCGGTTTACTGAAATAGTACCCCTGAAGCCGGTCGCAGCCGGCCCGCCGCAGCAGCGCCAGCTGTTGCGGATCCTCCACCCCTTCCGCGACCACCGTCATTCCCAGCGCGCGGGCTATCCGCACCGTCCCGCGCACCATTTCTGCCGCCTGCTCATCACGCTCCACCCGCCCGGCAAGAGATTTATCGATTTTAAGACTGTCGAAGCGAAAGCGGCGTAAATAGCCAATGCTCGAATAGCCGGTACCGAAATCGTCCAGCGCCACGGCGATGCCCTGGGCCTTCAGATTTTCTACCACCGCCAGCGAACGCTCCGGATTTTCCAGCACATAGCTCTCCGTCACCTCCACCTGCAGGCGCGACGGCGGAAAGCGGCAAGCAGCGACGGTCTTCATTACCCGGTTTTCAAAGGCCGGGTCGCGAAATTGCGCCGGCGAGATATTCACCGACAGGAGGAGATCGTCCATCGGTTGCAGATCGCTGCAGGCGCGTTGCAGGACAAACTGCCCGAGGGCATCGATCAGGCCGCTGCTCTCGGCAATACTAATAAATGCGTCCGGCGCCAGCGCCCCCTGCGGGCGTCGCGGCCAGCGCAGCAGCGCCTCCACGCCAATCATCGCCAGGGTATCGGCATCAACCACCGGCTGATACCAGACCTCAAATTCATCCTCCTCCAGCCCCTGGCGGATGCCATTCTCAATCGTCATCTGATGGCGGCGCACGGCATCCAGCGCATCGTCATACCAGGCCGTACGACCTTTGCCGCTCTTCTTGGCATGGTACATAGCGATGTCCGCCCGGCGAAACAGCTCGGTACTGGAGCATTCCGCCGGAGCGCCGCTGGCGATGCCAATGCTGGCGCCGATATAAATTTTGCGTTTGCTGAGCGTCACCGGCGCTTTCAGCAGCTCCAGCGCTGCCCAGGCGAACGCCGCCGCCCGGTCAATCGCTTTTGCGCCGCTCACCGCCATGGCGAACTCATCCCCGCCCATTCGCGCCAGCATGGCCCCCGCCGGTACCCGCGTCTGTAGGGCGCTGGCAATATGGCGGATCAGGGCGTCGCCGACATCATGACCATAATTATCATTGACGTCCTTAAAACCATCCAGATCGATAAACACCACGCATTGAATGTCGTGTTTCCCCGTCTCGCATACCTGACTTAACCGCAGCAGAAGCGCTCGCCGGTTAGGCAGACGGCTCAGCCAGTCAATCATGGCTATCTCCCGCGCCTGACGTTCGCCGCGCGCCAGCTTATACATGCCCAGACTGCTAAAAAGGATAAACAGCAGGATCAGGCTGGCCGCCACACCAGCTATCAGTCGCATACTGCCTGACGAGGCCTGCGCCGCTTCGGCTCCGGGCAGGCGTGGCTGCCAGGCCAGGTATCCCAGTACCTCACCCGCCTGCGTTCGCAGCGGAATACGGTAGGCGCCGGGGCCCTCGGCGAGATGCAGATGGCTTATCTGGAAGGTGTCGCCCAGGCGTTCCAGCAACTGGGGGTTGATATGCCGGGTAATCACCAGATAGCGCCGCGTCGCATCAAATACCTGAAGCCGAGCTGTCGTCGGGCGTATCAGGCCGATACCGACAAAGGCGATCCCGGCCTCCGTGCGGGTGATACCGGCAAAGGCGTTTTTTCCCTCACGCAATGCCTGCGCATGATAGTGGATCAGACTGGTCAGGCCAGCCCCAAGAAATGAGAGGTCGGTCCGGGGCATGACCTGGCTCTGAAAGGCGCCCCACAGGATGCGATAGTGTTCGTCCAGGACAAAGGTACCATCGTACAGATTATTGATTTTAAAGCCTGACCCCCACGAGTCGTACAGCCATTTCTGATCCAGCGAGGGCGCGTAAGTCTGCGTGACCGCATCGTCCCAGATGGCATTATCCAGAACCAGCGACAGCACCCGATTGACCGAGGTCTGCACGGCCCCTTCCACCGAGAGGACTGACCGCTGCTGGTCAATTTCATTGGATTTACTGGCAATGAGGTGTTGCGAAAGATAAAGCAGGGAAATGACCGACGCGGTGAGTCCGAGGCCGGCGAGAAAAATCATTATCGACAACGTCCTGGCGGAAGGAATTTTCCGCCAGCCGAAAGCATTGAACATGCGCAGTCCTCATCGTCACCGGACACAAACTCAGCGGGGCCGGTCTTGAGATAAGCATACTACAGAGGACCTGTTTTGCCGCCTGGCTTTGCAGGCGGCGAGACGTCAGGCGAGTTTAATTAATACCATGCCGGCCACCAGCAGGATGAGCCCCGCCCAGCCTTTGTTATTCAGGCGCTGACCAAACAGTACCCAACCGGCGGCAATGGTCGCCGCGATACCGAAGCCGCCCCACAGCGCATAGGCGACCGACAGATCGATACCTTTGACCGCCTGCGACAGGGCGCTGAATGCGCCCAGCACCGCCGCCAGGGACAGGATGCCGTAGACCTTGCGGCGGAAGCCGTCGGAAAACTTCAAAAAGACGTTGGCAATGATTTCAAGCACGATGGCGATCGCCAGCCAGGCGGCGTGGATCCACTCAAACTGCTGCATGGGCCACCTCCTGCTTTGACGACGCTTTTTTCTGGGTGCCGGATTTAATTAAGACGATCCCCACCACCAGGGTGGTCAGGCCGGCGATCTTCAGCGGCGACAGGCTTTCATCAAACAACAGCACGCTGAACACGGTAATCAGCAAAATGCCGATCCCTTCCCATAGCGCATAGGCCACACCCAGGGCAATTTTTTTAACCGCAAAGGCAAGAAAAATATATGACAGAGCAATCATGGCCAGCATTAAAATAAAGCCGGTGTGCCCGCCACTCACGCTTGCCCATTTCATCGACAAGGTGCCGGTAATTTCAGCAACAATAGCTAAAGCTAATAAAATCCAATAAAACATGATCCCTTCTCCTGCTTGAGAATATAATCCATTACCGTTTACGCGAGGCGTAAACAGGAAAATTTCTGACGTAGATTTCGCTGTGCGCTTGGCGCCAGCTCAGGCAGAGAGAAGGTGACTATAGCGCCGAATGCCAGTGCTGCTCGCCGGCAAAACGGGAAAAAGAGAGAGAGACTGCGGGGTGGTTTAAAATATACATCCTGAACTGATTGTCCATAAAATTACAATTATCCGCGGTGTTGCTTCTCGTCCGTTGCGGATGAAAATTGTCCTCAGTAGTTATACACAGGTAAATTTGTAGCATAGTGCTACATTTAATTCAAAGAATTTGCAGTTCTTTACGCCGCCGTTTTGCTTCAATGCGTTTTTTCTGCAAAAAAACGTCATTATGCTAATGTAACGCAACCTGTTAATAGGCAAGGAAGATTGAGGTCGGGACCTATGGCTAAACCCATTATTACACTTAACGGATTAAAGATGGTCATCATGCTGGGCATGCTGGTGATCATCCTTACCGGCATTCGCTTTGCGGCGGACATTATTGTCCCCTTTATTCTCGCCCTCTTTCTGGCGGTGATCATTAATCCGCTGGTACAACTGCTGGTCCGCTGCCGGGTCCCACGCGTGCTGGCGATCTCGATACTGATTGGCCTCATCGTCATGCTGGCCATTGTGCTGCTGGCCTCGCTGGGGACCTCGCTTAACGAGCTGGCGCGCACCTTACCGCAGTATCGCAACTATCTCTACGAGCCGATGCAAACCATCGCCCCCTGGCTGCAGCGCATGGGGTTCACCGTCTCGGTGGTGGAGCTGAATAAATACATCGACCCTAACGCGGTGATGACGCTGGTCACCAGCCTGCTCACTCAGCTGTCGAACGCGATGTCCTCGATTTTTCTGCTGCTGCTGACGGTGGTATTTATGCTGCTGGAGGTCCCCCAGCTTCCCGCCAAGCTGCAACAGCTGATGTCCCGTCCGGTTGAAGGGATGGGCGCCATTCAGCGCGCCATCGACAGCGTGTCGCATTATCTGGTGCTGAAAACCGCGATTAGCCTGGTGACCGGCCTGGTGGTCTGGGGCATGCTGGTGCTGCTGGACGTGCGCTTCGCCTTTATGTGGGGACTGCTGGCCTTCGCGCTCAACTATATTCCCAATATTGGCTCCGTGCTGGCGGCTATCCCGCCGATCCTGCAGGTACTGGTGTTTGGCGGGCTGTACGAGGCGCTGGTGGTCCTGGCCGGCTACCTGATCGTCAACCTGGTGTTCGGCAACATTCTGGAGCCACGGGTGATGGGACGTGGCCTGGGGCTCTCCACGCTGGTGGTGTTTCTGTCCTTGATCTTCTGGGGCTGGCTATTGGGTCCGGTCGGCATGCTGTTGTCGGTGCCACTGACGATTATCGCCAAAATTGCCCTCGAGCAGACCAGCGGCGGTCAGAGTATTGCTTTCTTATTAAGTGATGTCAGTAAAGAATAACCCCTTCCCACGGCCGGCCGTGTACCGGCCGGCTTCCTCACCTGCGCTCTCCCCGTAGACCACTACGCCTTTCGTATTATTGATCCCTATCACAAACGGTAAGACCCAATCGTTACTCTAAAGCTAACAATCAGCCGCCGTGCTTAATTGATGCGCAGCGCCACGCATCGCACACTAACTTCCACCAGGACAAACGAAACGATTTGTCGAATCAGGAGGTTAACAATGAATGCTGAACAAACGACGGCGCGGGTCTGGAACCGTCGCCGGACGGAAAAACAGCGGCGGCTGGCCGAAGCGAAGATCGCCGGCAAAGTCATCCCCACTGACCAGCTGGTCAGCGTACTGGAAAATCTGCTCGCCCCGGGCGATCGGGTGGTACTGGAAGGCAACAACCAGAAACAGGCTGATTTCCTCTCCCGCATGCTCGCCGAGGTCAATCCGCAAAAAATTCACGACCTGCATATGATTATGCCCAGCGTAGGACGCAGCGAGCATCTGGACCTGTTTGAAAAAGGCATTGCCCGTAAACTGGATTTCTCGTTCTCCGGCACCCAGAGCCTGCGCATCTCGCAGCTACTGGAAGATGGCCTGCTCGAAATCGGCGCCATCCACACCTATATCGAACTCTACTCCCGCCTGTACGTTGACCTGTCGCCAAACGTTGCGCTGATCGCCGGCTATAAAGCGGACCGTAAAGGCAACCTGTATACCGGGCCAAGTACCGAAGATACCCCGGCGCTGGTCGAAGCCGCCGCCTTCCACGACGGCATTGTGATAGCCCAGGTCAACGAACTGGTGGACGACGAATGCGATCTGCCGCGGGTCGATATTCCCGGCTCGTGGATCGATTACGTGGTGGTCGCCGATAAACCGTTCTTTATTGAGCCACTGTTCACCCGCGATCCGCGCCTGATTAAGCAAGAACACATTCTGATGGCGATGATGGCGATCAAAGGCATCTACGCGGAACACCAGGTGCAGTCGCTCAACCACGGGATTGGCTTTAATACCGCCGCCATCGAGCTGCTGCTGCCCACTTACGGCGAGCAGCTCGGCCTGAAAGGCAAAATCTGTAAACACTGGACGCTGAACCCGCATCCGACCTTAATCCCGGCCATCGAGAGCGGCTGGGTGGAGAGCGTGCACTGCTTCGGTGGCGAACTGGGGATGGAAGAGTACATCCGCGCCCGCCCGGATATCTTCTTTACCGGCCCGGATGGCTCGATGCGCTCTAACCGCGCCTTCTGCCAGCTGGCAGGTCAGTACGCGGTAGATATGTTTATCGGTTCGACCCTGCAGGTTGATGGCCTGGCGAACTCCTCCACCGTCACCCGCGGCCGCCTTTCCGGCTTCGGCGGCGCGCCGAATATGGGCCACGACCCGCACGGTCGCCGCCACGCTACCCCGGCCTGGCTCAATATGATCACTGAACCAGACCCGATGCAGCGCGGGAAAAAACTGGTGGTACAGATGGTCGAAACCTTCCAGGCCGGCGTGAAACCGACCTTCGTTGAAACCCTCGACGCGGTTGAGGTGGCGAAAGCTTCCGGCATGCCGCTGGCGCCGGTGATGATTTATGGCGATGACGTGACCCACGTGCTGACCGAAGAAGGTATCGCTTACCTGTACCGCGCGGAGAGCCTTGAAGAGCGCCGGGCGATGGTCGCCGCGGTGGCCGGGATCACCGATATTGGCCTCGGGGTGGACGCCAAACGTGTCGCCGCCCTGCGCCAGAGCGGCAAAGTGGTCTACCCGGAAGATATCGGCATTCGCCGCAGCGATGCCACCCGCTCGCTGCTGGCGGCCGGCAGCGTCGCCGACCTGGTGGAATGGTCCGACGGACTGTACAACCCACCGGCAAAATTCCGGAGCTGGTAATGAAAAATCTCTCTCCCCAACTCGCAGAAAGCCGCGTCAGCTGGCTGGCGCATACCGCCAGCGCGTGTCTGATTGACGAAGCCCGTCTGAGCCCGAAACCGGGTCTGGTCGATAGTCGCGGCAACGGCGCGCATCAGGATCTCAATCTGGACCTGATGGAACGCTCCGCCCGCAGCCTGCAGCCGACCTTTCACGCGCTGGCACAGCAAAGCTGGCAGCGTCCGGCGGATATCGCCCTGCGCGAAACCGTCGGCCACCTCGGTCGCGAAGGTGAAGCGCAGATGATGATGGCGACGGGTGGGGTTAACACCCACCGCGGCGCCATCTGGGCGCTGGGCCTGCTGGTCAGCGCGGTGGCGATGTTGGGTGGGGAGGGTCAATCACAGGCGATCGCCGGGACCGCCGCCGCCCTCGCCCGTCTGCCTGACGGCTTCGCGCCGAAAAGCTTTAGTAAGGGGCTGCGCGCCAGCCGCCGCTGGCAGGTGCCGGGCGCACGCGAGGAAGCGCAGCGCGGATTTCCGCATGTTACCACCCTGGCGCTGCCGCAACTGCAGCAAAGCCGGGCGCGAGGCGCCAGCGAGCCGCAGGCGCGCCTCGACGCGTTGATGGCCATCATGACCTCGCTGAGCGATACCTGTGTGCTGTCGCGCGCCGGCATGAACGGCCTGCACGCTATGCAGCAAGGCGCTCGCGAGGTTCTGGCGGCGGGCGGTTGCGCCAGCGTCGCCGGTCGCGCCGCGCTGGCGCGCCTTGATGCGCAGATGCTGGCGCAAAACGCCTCGCCGGGTGGCGCGGCCGATCTCCTTGCCGCCACCCTGTTTCTCGACCGGGTTTCCGGCTAACGCATTCAGAGGATGTTATGGAACAGATTACATTGTCATTTCCTGCCAACCGCGCCCTCAGCGGCAAAGCATTGGCAGGGGTCGTAGGTTCAGGCGATATGGAAGTGCTTTATACCGCCGCACAGAGCGCCACGCTCAACGTACAGATCACCACCTCCGTGGATAACAGCCAGGCGCGCTGGCAGGCGCTGTTCGACAGGTTGAACCTGATCAACGGTCTGCCCGCCGGGCAGTTGATTATCCACGACTTCGGTGCCACGCCGGGCGTCGCCCGTATTCGTATTGAACAAGTCTTTGAGGAGGCCGCTCATGCGTAACGATCGCAGCTTTATCGAACTGCGCGCTCGCGAACGCGCCCACGCCCTGCTGGACGACGGCAGCTACCGCGAACTGCTGGATCCGTTTGAAGGCATTATGTCGCCGTGGCTCGGCGCGCAGGGCATCGTCCCGCAGTCCGACGACGGTATGGTGGTCGCCAAAGGCACTATCAACGGGCAACCTGCGGTGGTAATTGCCATCGAAGGCACCTTCCAGGGCGGCAGCATGGGCGAAGTCTCCGGCGCCAAAATGGCCGCCGCGCTGGAACTGGCGGCGGAAGATAACCGCAACGGTATCCCGACGCAGGCGGTACTGTGCCTCGAAACCGGCGGCGTACGTCTGCAGGAGGCCAACCTTGGTCTGGCCGCCATCGCCGATATTCACGCCGCGATTGTCGACCTGCGCCGCTACACCCCGGTGGTCGGCATTATCACCGGTACCGTCGGCTGCTTCGGCGGCATGTCCATCGCCGCGGCGCTGTGCAGCTACCTTATCGTCACCCGTGAAGCCCGTCTCGGCCTCAACGGCCCGCAGGTTATCGAGCAGGAAGCCGGCATTGAAGAGTACGACTCCCGTAACCGGCCGTTTATCTGGAGCATGACCGGGGGTGAAATTCGCGCCGCCAGCGGACTGGTCGACGCGCTGGTTAACGATGGCGTTAACGCCGTTAAAACCGCAATGAATGAGGCGATCGCCAAAGGCGTACCGGCCCAGCACCGCAGCGACAACTATGACGATTATCTGCGTCGCTTGAGCCAGTTCGATACCCGCCAGCAGGCGGATACCGCGCAGATTAAACAGCTTTTTGCCCGGGAGGATAAATAATGAGTCAGTTCCCAAACCGCGCCGCGCTGTGGCTGAATAAACTGGCGCCCGACGCGCCGCTGATGAGTGGTCTGTGCCCGTCGGTGCAGGTCGCAGATGGCCAAATTGATGGCGAAAGCGTCCGCTTTATCGCCGTGGTGCCTGACGCCAACAACCACTACCCGCGCGCCGCCGGCGGCGAAGTCGGCCTGCTGGAAGGCTGGACGCTGGCGAAAGTGGTCAACGAAACCATCGCTGCCGACGCCGACCAGGCTATCAAACGGCCGATCGTGGCAGTGATCGATGTACCGAGCCAGGCCTATGGCCGCCGCGAAGAAGCTTTCGGCATCCACCAGGCACTGGCCGGAGCCGCGGGCGCCTACGCCAAAGCCCGTCTTGCCGGCCACCCGGTGGTTGGTCTGATTGTCGGAAAAGCGATGTCCGGGGCGTTTCTGGCCCATGGCTACCAGGCCAACCGCCTGATCGCCTTTAACGATAGCGGCGTGCTGGTTCACGCCATGGGTAAAGAGTCGGCAGCGCGCATTACGCTGCGTACCGTAGAAGCGCTGGAGAAATTAGCGGCGACAATTCCGCCGATGGCCTACGACGTCAGCAACTATGCGACGCTCGGCCTGCTCTCCGCCCTTTTGGATATTAATAATCCGGATGCCCCTGACGACCACGATCTGTCGTTGGTCAGCAACACGCTGCGCGACGCCATCGCTGACGCGCGCAAAGATACCTCGCTGAAGTGCCGCCTGGGCGCGGAAAACCGCCGCAGCTCACAACGGGTTCGCGATCGCATGCGCGCCAGCTGGTAAGACGTTCGTACGTAAGTAGTAGAAGAAAACCTGCCGGAAGTCGTCCCCCGGAGCGCGGAACAAGCGCTCCGGGAAGGGATGGCTTTTAGAAAAAATAACAATCGCGCCAGTACTCTATTTTATTTACAGGTGATTTATGACTTATGTGATTATTCATGCTCTCGCGCCCATTTTCGTTATCATGCTGCTGGGTTTCTGGGCCGGAAAGGCCGGGATGGTAGATAACAAAAACGTCTCGCTGCTTAATATTTTTGTAATGGATTTTGCCTTACCCGCCACGCTGTTTAGCGCCACGGTACAAACGCCGTGGGCCGGTATCGTCGCCCAGTCGCCGCTGGTGCTGGTACTGACCGGCGCGATGTGGATCACCTATGCCGCGATCTACTTCCTCGCCACCAGCGTGTTCAAACGCACGCCGCAAGATGCCGCGGTGCTGACCCTCACCGTCGCCCTGCCAAACTATGCCGCGCTGGGTCTGCCGATCCTCGGCAGCGTGCTCGGTGAAGGCGCGTCAACCTCGCTGTCGGTAGCGGTCTCTATCGCCTGCGGCTCGGTACTGATGACCCCGTTCTGCCTGCTGATTCTGGAACGTGAAAAAGCCCGCGCCGCAGGTGAAAACAGCGGTTCTACGCTGGCGATGCTGCCGGTGCTGATGTGGCGCTCGGTGAAAAAACCGATCGTCTGGGGCCCGCTGCTTGGGGTGGTGCTTTCCGCTATCGGCATTAAAATGCCGGAAATGCTGCTGGCCTCCATCAAACCGCTGGGCCTGGCCGCTACCGCTGCCGCGCTGTTCCTCACCGGGGTGATCCTGTCGGCACGTAAACTGCAGCTCAATGCGCTGATCGCCACCTCCACCATCGTGAAACTGCTGGTGCAGCCGTTTATTGCCTGGGGTCTGGTGATGCTGCTGGGTCTGCACGGATCCATCGCCATTACCGCGATCCTGATGATTGCCCTGGCCGCCGGCTTCTTCGGCGTGGTCTTCGGCAACCGCTTCGGCGTGCAGTCTCCGGATGCTGAAGCCGTGCTGCTGTTGAGCTCGGTTCTGTGTATCCTGTCGCTACCGCTGTTTATCTCTTTGACTTCAGGACTGTAAACCATGTCATCAACGCCGCGTCCCCACGATTTAGTTTGGTTAAACCACGCCAGCGCCCTGGAAGACATTGCCGAGCCGTGGGTGGCTCAACAGTGGCGGGCCGCGCTGCCGGTAGTGGTGAGGCGCGACGTTGACGGCCAGGCCCGCATCCCGGTTGGGGTGCGGGGCATGAAGCGCGAGCAGCGCGCCGCCGGCTGGGTACAGGCGCACCATATCGTGCGCTGCGTGACGCCGGAAATGCTGGTGGAGCGCGACCGTCTGCTGGGCTCCCCTTTTGTTTCGCAGCCGCCGGTCCAGGCGGCTATCGCCCTTACCTTGCACAACTGGCCCTGGCGCTGGGGCGTCACCGGTAGCACCGGCTACGCGCTGGCAACCGAAATCCCGGTACTGCATGGGGCAAGCGATCTGGATCTGCTGATCCGCGCGCCGCAGCTGCTGGACCGCGAGGCATTGCTGGAATGGCAGGCCCGCGTGGCCCAACTACCGTGCCGCGCCGATACCCAGATAGAAACACCGTATGGCGCCTTCGCCCTTAATGAGTGGCTGCGCGATGGCCGCGCGCTGCTGAAAACATCCCGCGGCGCACGCTTAACCGCGACGCCGTGGCACAGGGAGGAATGATGAAAATTTTGTTTACTTTTCCCGGTCAGGGCGGCCAGCACCCCGCAATGCTGGCGGCCATCCCCGACCGCGAGAACATCTTCGCGCAGGCGCGCGAGGTGCTGGGGAATGAAGTCGATACTCTCGATAGCGCCGACGCGCTGAAGCATACCCGTGCAGTCCAGCTTTGTCTGCTGATCGCCGGTGTCGCCTGGGCGCGCGAACTACAACGCCAGGGCGTGGATCCGCAGATGGTCAGCGGGCTCTCTATCGGCGCGTTTCCGGCCGCGGTGATCGCCGGCGCGCTCGATTTCGCCAGCGCGCTGCGGCTGGTGGCGCTGCGCGGTGATTTAATGGAGCAGGCGTATCCTGAAGGTTACGGGCTGACGGCGATTATGGGCCTGACCCGCCCGCGGGTTGAGGCGCTGATGCAGGGCCACGAGGTTTATCTCGCCAACCTCAACGCCGAAACGCAGATCGTGATCGCCGGGCGTGATGAAGCCATGGCCGAGGTGGCGCAGCTGGCGCTGCGGGCTGGCGCCAGTAAAGCCCAGCGGCTGGCGGTCAGCGTGCCCTCGCACTGCGCACTGCTGGCTAAACCCGCCGCAGCGCTGGCAAAAGCCTTTGCCGATGTCACACTGACGCGGCCTAAGTGCACCTATTTAAGCGGCTCGACGGCGCGCGTGCTGTGGGATCCACAGCGGATCGCCGACGATCTGGCGATGAACATGGCGCGCACCGTGCACTGGCAGGAGGCGATGATCGCCGCCGATGAACGCGACGCCAGGCTGGCAATCGAGATGCCGCCCGGCGGGGTGCTCACCTGCCTGACCCGCCAGGCGGGCTGGCGCGGCGAGACCATTTCGCTGGAGCGCAGCGGCGTAGACGTCGCCCGCCACCTGGCGCAACGGCTTAGCGATTAATACTGCGGGCGTACATCCGCCCTTCCGCCGCCAGCGCCAGCAGGTCGGCATCGCGCTCGCGGTGGTGCGAATAGACGATAGCGATCAGCTGGCGCATCTGATAGGGTTCCGCCAGCTTTAACAGCTGCACATCGTTTTCATAAACTTTCTTCATGCGTCCCGGCAGCAACGCGAAGCCAACCCCTGCCTGCACCAGACTTATCATCGAAAAGATATCATTCACCCGGGTCACAATTTCCGGCTCAAAACCGGCCACCTGAAAGGCCTCCTGAAACCCGGCATAAGTCGCAAACCCTTCCGCCAGCGAGACAAACTTGCGGTCGCCGTAATCGCGCAGGTCAGCGAGCTCTGTGGTATCCAGCTGTTCCGTCGCCGGCGCGGCGAGGAAGATATCGTCTTCAAACAGCGGCACCACGTCGAAGGCCGAATGATTGTACTCGCCTTCATTGGTGGCGATTAAGATAGCATCCAGCGCATCGTCCTCCAGCATATCCAGCAGCATCTGGTTAGAGCCCATGGTCAGATCCAGCTCCAGCTCCGGACGACGCAGCTTCATCCCCATAATGATGCGCGGAACGGTTTCCAGCGTCAGCGAATAGAGGGTACCGATGCGCAACCGTCCCTGACCGACGCCGGCGACTTTACGCGTCGCCTCAAGCCCACGGCTCATTAGACTCATCACATCCTGGCAGTATTCAAGCAGCGTCCACGCCGCCTGCAGCGGCAGCAGGTTGCGCCCTTTGTGGACAAACAGCGGGCAGCCGACCCCCTCTTCGAGCGTATGCAGCGCGCGGTGCACGCTAACGCTGCTGAGCTTCATGGCTTCGGCGGTTCTGGCGATATTGCCCTTCGCCATAAACATCATAAAGACCGATAGCTTGCGGAAGGTGATCTCCTGGTTGATATCGTCTTTCATAGCCCTTCCACACTCCTGGTTATCGTTTTTCTGCAGTAATTCAAGGCAGTATAACAATAACCCTCACGTCCGTTTTGACCGCAACCGCTAATTATCGTCAATATCCCCCGCGTTGTCGGTTCGCTTACTCGCCAGCCGGGAAATCGACTTGTCTCTATGAGCTCAATTCATTAATCGACGCGCCGATGGAGCCACGCCAAAAGCAGGCTGGCGAGCGTAAAAGCGGCCATGATCCACGCCATCGTCCACGGAGTACCGTCGTGGAGCCATGCCAGCAGTAGCGAAGAGATAATGCCGCTGCCATACTGCAGCGAGCCGATCAGCGCCGAAGCGGAACCGGCATATTCACCGGCCTCATCCAGCGCCGCGGCGGTTGAGGTGGCGGCAATCACCCCATTCATTGAGAAGAACAGGAAAATACTCACCACAATCAGCGCCACGCCGCCGATATGCAGACGCACGCCGGCTGCCAGCACGACGACGGCAATCGCCGATACCGCCAGCGCCGCTTTCAACAGCGAACCTAACGCATGGCGCTGCACCAGACGACGATTGACCACGCTCATCAGCATAACCCCAACGATATTGACCGCGAACAGCCAGCCGTAGTGCTGCGGCGCAACGCCGTAATAGCGAATATAGACATCCGGCGAACCGGTGATAAAAGCGTAAGCCGCGACGTAAAAGAAAGTCAGACTGAGGGTATAACGCATAAACGTCCGGTTTTTTACCAACGCGGCGTAATTGCGAAACGCGCTAAGCGGCGATCCTTTCTGCCGACGCTCTGGCGGCAGAGTTTCCGGCAGCCAGCACAAGGCGATAAACATCAGAGCGCCAATCACCACCAGCAGCCAGAAAATGGTGTGCCAGCTGGTGAATTTAATCATCTGCCCGCCGATCAGCGGCCCGGCAATCGGCGCAATCGCCATCACGATAGTCAGCGTCGAGAGCATCTGCGCGGCGCGGGTACGAGCAAACAGATCGCGAACCATCGCCCGCGCCAGCATCGGCCCAGTGCAGGCGCCAAGCGCCTGAAACACGCGCCAGAAGACAATCTGATCGATGGTGGTCGACAGCGCGCAGCCGGCGGAGCCGATAATAAATAGCACCATGCCGATGAACAGCGGCGTGCGACGCCCCAGCCGGTCACTTATTGGCCCCCACACCAGCTGCGCCAGCGCAAAGCCAATCAGAAATCCGGTGATCGTCAGTTCGGCATCACCGTGCAGTTGCGCGGCCATCATCGGCATGGCCGGCAGATAGATATCGGTGGAGAGCGAAGTAAAGGCCATCAGGCCGCTTAAAATCAAAATAAAAAGCACCCCGCTGGTGGCGCGCTGATGCGATGAAGTCATTATGGTATCCGTTAAGGAGAGGAAAGCGGTGAAGTGACTGGCTATTTTAGCCGTTTCGGGGTAACGGATAATCCCCGGAAATCATAACAGGGTTATGAGCATCATTCATAAATAGCGGCAGGGAAATGTGGATGTAAAAAAGGGAAGACCGTGGTCTTCCCTTTTGTTCACTGCACGAATGTGCTTTTACAGCGCCATATCGTGCTGCGGCGAGGCGTCGCGCTGCGGTTCAGCCGGTTTGGCGGTCGCGGTTGGCGCAGCCGCTGGCATCTGGATCACCGGCGGCTTAGTCAGCTGCAGCGCCGCGGCGGTGTCATCCCATACCTGCTGGGTCAGCGCCACGTTACCGTTCAGCTTCTGACCGTAGCTCGGCACGATAGCGTGAATACGGCTCTGCCACTCCGGCGAGTTAAACTGCTGCGGGAACATCTGCTTGAGTACGTTCAGGGTGATCGGCGCGGCGGTGGAAGCCCCCGGCGACGCACCGAGCAGCGCAGAAATCGTTTTCTGCTGATCGACCACTACTTCGGTACCCAGCTTCAGAACGCCGCCCTTCTCTGCGTCTTTCTTAATGATCTGCACGCGCTGGCCGGCCTGGATCAGCTTCCAGTCTTCTTTACGCGCGTCCGGGTAGTACTCTTTCAGCGCAGCGAAACGGTCATCATCACTGAGCATCACCTGGCTGACGAGATATTTCACCAGATCGAAGTTGTCGAGACCGACGTGGGTCATCGGCAGCACGTTATCGGTGGTGGTGGTGCTGAGCAGGTCAAAGAACGAACCATTTTTCAGGAACTTGGTCGAGAAGGTGGCGAATGGCCCGAACAGCACCACGCGCTTACCGTCGAGGTAACGAGCGTCAAGGTGCGGCACCGACATCGGCGGCGCGCCGACCGAAGCCTGACCGTAGACTTTCTCCAGATGCTGCGCGGTGACCGCCGGGTTCTCGGTCATCAGGAACGAGCCGCCCACCGGGAAACCGGCATAGTTATCCGCTTCCGGAATACCGGTTTTCTGCAGCAGCTTCAGCGCGCCGCCGCCGGCACCGATAAAGACGTATTTGGCGTCAATAGTCTGCGCTTCCCCGCTCTGCACGTTCTTGATCGTCACGTGCCAGGAGTTGTCGGCATTGCGTTTGAAATCGGTCACCTCGGAGGAGGTTTGCAGGGTGAAGTGGTTATTTTTCTTCAGGCTGCCGATCAGCTGGCGGGTAATTTCGCCGTAGTTGACATCGGTACCCACCGGCGTCCAGGTGGCGGCCACCTTCTGCTGCGGATCGCGACCTTCCATCACCAGCGGCGCCCACTGTTTAATTTGCGCGTGATCGGTGGAGAATTTCATTCCCTGGAATAAGGTGGTCTGCTGCAGCGCGTTATAACGTTTTTGCAGGTAATCGACATTATCGCCCCACACGAAACTCATATGCGGTGTGGAGTTAATAAAGGAGTGCGGGTCGTGCAAAATACCGCGCTTCACCTGTGACGACCAGAACTGACGGGAAATCATAAACTGTTCGTTAATATCCAGCGCTTTGCTGACGTCAATCGACCCGTCCGCCCGCTCCGGGGTATAGTTCAGCTCCATATTCGCTGAGTGGCCGGTACCGGCGTTATTCCAGCCATTGGAAGATTCCAGGGCCACGCCGTCCAGTTTCTCCACCATGGTCAGGTTCCAGTCCGGCTGCAGCGCCTGCAGCCAGGTGCCGAGCGAGGCGCTCATGATCCCGCCGCCAATCAGCAGGAAGTCGGTTTTTTTAGAGGTATCCGCTTCAGCATGCGTCGCCGCGCTGACGAACATCGCTAATGCGGTAAAGGAAATAATCGTTTTTTTCATTGCAGGCATAATAGAATTATCACGTAGCACACGGTAATAAGAGGCAGCATATTAACGCACTTTTACTTTATTTTAAAATATCATTTACACTCTGGCATTTTTAATCAAATAATTATTTAACTTAAAAAAGTAAAGCGAGACATCAAAATGATACCTGGTGAAAAATAAGATCGAAAATTCAGCCTGATTGCTGAGAAAAATAAAAAAAAGAGAGATTTTTTTAGTTAATAAAGTCCAGGCGCGTACGACAATCGCGCGCGCCTGGCAGAGGGGTTAATGGGCGGGAGTGGCCGTGCTGCTGCGCTGTGCTTCGCGCAGAGCAAGACGCAGATGATCGTGATGTTCCCTCAGCAGCTCGCGCGCGTGCCAGGCATCCAGCCCGCTGAGCAGCATCAGGATCGCGGTGCGACAATGCTGATGGCAGCTGGCCAGTACCGCTTTTGCTTCACTGCGCGTGCAGTCGGTGGCCGCCATGACAATCGCTATCTGCCGCTCCGCCCAGTGCGAATTGTCAGCCTGCACGTCCACCCGCAGATTGCTGTACACCCGACCGTCACGGATGGCGAGCCCGGTCGTCAACATGTTGACGATCTGCCGCTGGGCCAGTTGAGCCTTCGGATTGGCTAAGCCCGACACTGCCTCCGGCCCGGTCTGTGGGGCAATAATGATATCCGCCAGTTGCGCCGCCTCGCTGGCCGCCTGCTGAGTGACGACAGCGATAGGGGCCCCCAGCGACCAGGCGTGGCGCATCGCGCCCCACACCCATGGCGTCTTGCCGCTGACGGTCAACGCCAGCAGCATATCGTGGTTGGAAAAGTCCAGCGACTGCAGTTCAAAGGCGCCCAGGTCATAATGGTTTGCCGCGGTTTCCCGCTCGGCCATCGCCGCCGTCTGCCCACCGGCAATCAGTCCCACCAGCGCGTGTTTGCCTTCCGGCGAATAGTCACTGACCGCCTCGATGGCCGTCCGGCCTGACGCCCCGGCGCCGATAATGACCAGGCGCCCTCCCCGGCCCATCGTCGCGGTGGCGACATCAATCAGCCGGGCGATGTCCGGCAGGCAGGCGCCGACCGCCTCCGATATCTGCTTATCATCCTGATGCAGCATCGCCAGCATGTCGGCCGTGGCGAGACGATCGATGTGAGTGGTATCCGGGTGACGGCGGGCCTGCATTGCAGCGGTTAGCGAACTGTTCATAACAACCTCCATTTACAACAGAAAAAGCGCATCTCGGCGTAATCAGCGGCCTGATGCATATCCTTATATTCATCATGCCTATTTAATCTATGTCGCCACTATAAGGGCATTCTTCCGCACTTTACCGCCGTCGGGGTCACAGTTTACTGTCCCAACTGCCCCGTCAGGGGGCGATTGCCGGTTATCTGAGCAATCCTGTCTTACGCGTCATCTTCGCCGCCCGCCGGCATGGCCAGCCAGAAGGATTGCTGACCGGGCATGTGAAACGGTTTACGCATCGGCTAGATCGCCTCGATTTGCTTTGATTACACGGCTTTATGAAAACCGTCCTATCGGCGATAATATGCCTTCACTGAATCTATCCGGGATCGTCATGAAGGCATCAGAGCAGCAGCCTCGCGTTCGTCAACGCACCTTACCGTTAAAGCTGAGCACCGCCGTATCCTTGATGATTGGCAGCGTCATCGGCGCCGTGCTCCTGCTGGTCTATGCCCTGTGGTATATGCAGATAAGCAATGCCACCCGCGACGGTTTGAAAGAGACCGCGCTGGCGGTGGCGCGCACCATGGCTGATATGCCGCAGGTGAAGCGCGGACTGGAGGCGCCCCCGCAGCAGCAGATCATTCAGCCGCTGGCGCAGGCCATCACCCGGCGCAACGACCTGCTGTACGCTATCGTCACCGATATGCACGGTATTCGCTATTCGCATCCGGATACCTCCATCATCGGTAAGCGGTTTATCGGCCGGGATATCCTGCCCACGCTGCAGGGAAAAGAGAACGTTGCCATTAACCACGGCGTGCTGGCCCCGGCGCTGCGGGTGTTCACCCCGGTGTTCAACGACCAGCGCCAGCAAATTGGCGTGGTGGTGGTCGGCATTTCGCTGAGTAAAGTGGACGAACAGATCGCCAACAGCCGCTGGGACGTGCTGCTGACCATCCTGTTCAGCGCGCTGGTCTGCGCGCTGGGCACCTGGAGCCTGGTGCGGGGCCTGAAGCGCGTCCTGCTGGGGCTGGAGCCGCAGGAGATTTCCACCCAGTTTCAACAGCGTCAGGCCATGCTTCACGCCCTGAAGGAGGGCGTCGTTGCCGTCGATGCCCACGGCGAAGTCAATTTGATCAACCCGGCGGCGCAGGAGATCCTCTTTTCCGGGCCGGACAAAACCCTGGCCCACACGCCGCTGCTCGCCGACCTGCAGACCGTCTTGCAGAGCGGCGAGCCGATGTACGACCGCGAGCTGGGATGCAATGGCCTGTTGCTGATCGGCAATACGGTGCCCATTCGCAGCCAGGAAGCGGTAGTCGGCGCCATCTGTACCTTCCGCGATAAGACCGAGGTGAGCCAGCTGCTGCAGCGGCTGGACGGCATGATGAGCTATGTGGATGCCCTGCGCACCACCTCCCATGAATTTATGAATAAACTGCACGTGATCCTCGGCCTGCTGAATATGAAAAGCTATGGCAAGCTCGAGGAATACGTGCTGCAGACCGCCCACCGCTATCAGGCGGACATCGGCGACATTCAGCACCGCATTAAATCCCCGGTGGTGGCCGGCTTCCTGATAAGTAAAATTCAGCGCGCCACCGAGTGCGGCTTTACGCTAACGCTGGCGGAAGAGAGCCTGGTGCCGGATTGCCCGAATGAGAAGCAGGTCACGGTGCTGGTGACGGTGCTGGGCAATCTTATCGAGAACGCGCTGGACGCCATGAGCGGCCAGGCGGAGGGTGAGATCGGCCTGCTGCTGCACTACCAGGACGGCTGGCTAAGCGGTGAAGTGAGCGATGACGGACCGGGGATCCCGGAAAATAATATCGACGCTATCTTTAACAAAGGCTTCTCCACCAAAGGCGAGAATCGTGGCGTCGGGCTGTTTCTCGCCAACCAGCAGCTGCGCGAACTGGGCGGCACCCTCGCCGTCGAGTCGGAACCCGGCGTATTTACCCAATTTTTTGTTCATCTCCCCTGGGATAGTAAAAGGAAACATGCGTGATAAATGTGTTGATTGTTGACGATGATGCGATGGTGGCCGAACTGAATCGCCTGTACGTGGCAAGAGTTCCCGGCTTTCGTTGCAGCGGGAGCGCTTCGACGCTCAGTCAGGCCCAGGAGATGATTAACGATAAGCAGCGGGAGATCGATCTGGTGCTGCTGGATGTCTACATGCAACAGGACAGCGGGCTGGATCTACTGCCGACCATCCGCGAGTCGGGGCGCGCTATTGACGTCATCATGATCACCTCGGCGGCAGACGCCGCCACGGTACAGACCGCGATGCATTACGGGGTGGTTGATTACCTGATCAAACCTTTCCAGTTTCCGCGCTTTGAAGAGGCGCTCACCACCTGGCGGGAGAAGCGTAAACTGATGACCGGCCAGCCGTATTACGAACAGGCCGACGTCGACCGTCTGCTGCACGGCGGCGCGCCGGAGGCCAGCGACGCGCGCAAGCTGCCCAAGGGGCTAACCGCGCAAACGCTGCGTACGCTCTGCCAGTGGATTGACGCCCATCCGGACGTCGAATTCTCTACCGATGAGCTGGCGGCGGCCGTGAATATCTCCCGCGTCTCGTGCCGCAAGTATCTGATTTGGTTGGCGCAGATCAATATCCTCTACACCACTATCCACTACGGCGCTACCGGGCGACCGGTCTATCGCTACCGCCTGGTCGCCGAACAATACAGTTTGCTTAAGCAGTACAGTCAATAACCTGATAGCCGCTGTCCAGCGGCGCAAAACGCAGCCGCTGCGGCGATGAGAGAATGATGTCGCGATTTTTGGTGACGAAAATCGCGTCGATATCCTCACGCTGACGCAGTGCTGCGCAGCCCTTCTCTACGCCGAGGCCAAACAGCAGCGTAGTCCAGATATCGCCGTCTAAAGAATCCGTGGAAATCACCGTCACGCTGTCGAGTTCGTTATCCAGCGGATAACCGCTACGCGGGTCGAGAATATGGTGCCAGCGTTTGCCGTCCTGCTCAAAGTAACGTTCATAGGTTCCGGAAGTGACCACCGACTGCCCGTTGATCGTCAGGGAGCCGATCAGCGCCTGCGCGTCGGCAAACGGTTTTTTCAGGCCAATGGTCCATTCGCCGAGGGTGTGCACATTGCCGCCGAGGTTAATCAGCGCTTTCTCGACCTGCTGCTGACGCAAATAATCGCGTATCCGGTCAGCGATATAGCCTTTGGCGATCGCCCCGAGATCCAGCTCCATCCCCGGCTGCTGGAGAAACACGCTACAGGTTGCCTCATCAAGGACAACCTCCTGCGGGCGGGTCAGCGCCAGCCGGGCCCTGATATCAGCCGCGTCAGGCACGCTGTGCCCGTGAAAGCCAATTCGCCACAGCTTCACCAGCGGGCCGATGGCAAGGTTAAAGGCGCTGTCGCGCACCATGCTGGCGGCTTTGGCGCACTGAATCAGCTGAAAGACCGGGCGACTGACCGTGACCGGATGGCGCCCGGCGGCATGGTTGATATCCATCACCTGCGACTCGGCGCGGTTAACGGTAAGCAGATCTTCGTAGCGTTTAATTAACTGAAATACGCGGGAGGCCAGCGCCTCATCGTGGGAGTAAAGTTTGAGCAGGATGGGCGAGCCCATCAACACGGCGGAGTAGCTATAGACGCGGTTATCGGACATCGGGCTCTCCTTAGAAGGGATAAGCCGGGCGGCGAAAGCACCAGCCCGGCATCAGCAATTACCTGTTATCCTCTGGCACGTTTCGCCGCCTGGTGGCCCGCGAGGGTACCGAAGATGATGATATCCGCGACCGCGTTACCGCCGATGCGGTTACCGCCGTGGATCCCGCCCACCACTTCACCGGCGGCGTAGGCGCCGCGGATCGGCTGCTGGTCAACATTCAGCACTTCGCCATCGGTGTTAATGGTCACGCCGCCCATGGTGTGGTGCACCCCGGGGGCGATGCGAATGGCATGGAACGGGCCTTCGTTAATCGGCGCGCGCAGCGCGGTGGTCCGGCCAAACTGTTCATCATGCTGTTTTTCCACTGCCCCGTTGTAGCACTCGAGGGTGGCGAGGAAGGCATGGTAATCCATCCCCAGTTTCTCCGCCAGTTCACGTGGCGAGCTGGCGCTGGTGACGAAACCTTTGGCGATGTACTCATCGGCAGCTTTGTTTTTCGCCCGCACATGCTCGTCAAAGACAATGTACGCATAGTGTTCCGGCAGGGCGATAATCGCCGCCGAGACTTTATCGCGGGTCTCCATTTCGTTAAAGAAGCGGTTCCCCTGCTGGTTAACAAGAATAGCGCCGCCGCCGCGAATCGATTCGGAAATCAGGTACGAGGTCTGCTGTTCGACGGTAGGGTGAATCTGAATTTCGCCCATATCCACGGTGCCGGCGCCGATGCGTTCCAGCAGCGCGATACCGCTCCCGGTCGCCCCTTTGTGGTTGGTGGTCACGAAACCGTCGAGGTCCGGACGATACTTCACCACCATCGCGCTGTTGGCACTGAAGCCGCCGGTGGCCACTACGATGCTTTTGGTCTGCACTTCGATGACTTCTTTCTCGTCGTTGACCAGACGTACACCGCTCACCTCATCCCCGCGCATCAGGATCTCTTCCACCGAGGTATCCAGCAGGACGTCGATGCCGCGTTTGGTGATGTTGCGCACCAGGCCGCTAATCAGATAGCCGCCGACCGCTGACCCGTCGCGCGGACGGTGGGTACGGTCAATGCTCATCCCACCGGTGGTGGTGATGTCGTTGAGCATAATGCCGCGGTCCGCCAGCCACTCAATGGCTTGCGGCGCATTCTCCACGAAGCGACGCAGCAGCTGCGGGTTGTTTTTGTTGTGGCCGCCCTTCAGGGTTTCCTGATAGAACAACTCTTTACTATCCTGAATACCTTTGACCCGCTGGAAGCGAGTTTCCGCGGCGTTCATCCCGGCGGAAGCCTTGATGGTGTTGCCACCAATGGTCGGCATTTTTTCGACGATCAGCACGCTGGCGCCTTC
The DNA here is from genome assembly GCF_002810515.1 of Klebsiella sp. D-Nf1. Lineage (NCBI taxonomy): Bacteria > Pseudomonadati > Pseudomonadota > Gammaproteobacteria > Enterobacterales > Enterobacteriaceae > Klebsiella > Klebsiella sp. D-Nf1. The sequence goes on along the minus strand of NZ_PIOK01000001.1, from coordinate 877,790 downwards.
GTCGTGAGCCTGAATAGCTGCCGCCAGGCCGGCGCCGCCGCTGCCGACCACCACCACGTCATAACTTTTCGGCGCGGCGTCATTGCCGCCCTCTTCCGCTGCCAGCGCTTTGCTGGATTTCAGCATCGCTTTGGCGACCGCTTTTTTCACCGCTTCGCTCTGGCTGGTGGCACCGGAAATGGCGTCCACGTGCGGGGTATTGGCGGTCAGAATACGTTCGCGGATCTCTTCGAAGCTGGTGGTGAACTCGACGGTCTGCACCGGGCTCGCCGCCAGTTCGATATCGGCAATATGATCATTTTCGAGGCTGACGTTGATCACCAGTTCATTGGTGTCATCCTGAACGGTTTCAACAAACATCCCCGGCTTAAATTTGGCGTCGCCCATGCTCATGTCGCGGATCATCGCTTCCACCAGCGAGAAGCGCCACAGCGGTTCCGGAATATGCAGCGCCTCGCGCTGGGTGCTGTCGATAAACAGCTCCAGCTCTTCACCGGCGGCAATGCGTGCCGCCCAGTCCGGATAGGCGATGCAGGCGCGACCCACGGCGATCAGGTCATAACCGTGATCGAGGCCCAGTTCGGCATCAGCAACGTTAACCACCCCGCCGACGCCCATCACCGGCACCTGGGCCAGGGTTTCAGAGCGCATCGCGCAGTATTTCTCGATCAGCGGTGTCGGATCGCGGGTATCGACGATAGACGGACGCAGGGTCGCGCCCACCGAGAAGTGCAGATAATCGACACCGCGGGCGGCCAGCTTTTCCAGCAGATACATGGTGTCGTCGAAGCGGATCCCCGGGACCTCCATCTCTTCCGGCGAGAAGCGATAGCCGATGATAAAGGCATCGTCAGCGTACTGGCGGGCCATTTTGTGGGTGATGTCGAGGACCGCCAGCGGGAAACGAGCGCGATTGTCGCGGCTACCGCCCCACTCGTCGTCGCGCTGGTTGGAGTTCGGCGAATAGAACTGCTGGATAAGATAGGTGTTGGCCCCATGGATTTCGACGCCGTCGAAACCGGCGAGAATGGCGCGACGGACGCCGTCCCCAAACTTGGCGATCATCCCTTCCACTTCTTCTCCGCTCAGCGCCCGCGGCATCGCGGCGCCCTCACGCGGCGCGGCAATAGCGCTTGGCGCCACCGGCTGACGCCCCCCGATCAGCTGCGGGTCGACCATGCGTCCGCCGTGATAGATCTGCAGAATCGCTTTTGAACCTTGCGCTTTGATCGCCTCGGCGATTTTCGCCAGGCCGGCAATTTTTTCATCATTATCGATGCCGATCGCGCCCGGGAAGGCCAGGCCGTAGTCATCAATAAAGCAGCACTCGACAATAATGGTGCCGATGCTGCCGGCGCGAGCGCGATAGTACTCCACCAGCTCGCTGGTGACAGTCCCATCGAAATAACCGGTGCAGGTGGTCATCGGCGCCATGAGCAAACGGTTTTTCAGCTCCGTACCATTTGGTAAAGTAAATGGCTGCAGAATTCGTTCGTTACTGGTCATAAGTTACGCTCCAGATTTTAAAATATTAAAAACTCAGAATGGGGTGACGGAATCATTAATGGTTTTGGTTTTTTAATTCCTGTTGTCATGCCAATAATATAGCGTGTTTTTTAGTTACTAAATCAATTACGTTAGTTATAAAACTATTTAACCCCAACAATAACATCACTACCTCTATTGTATTATTAAAATAATAAATAACATTTACATAATACAAATGTACGATAACATTTTAGATACTTATGTTAACATTCAAAACGATTGCAGCGAAAAATAAAAGCATTCACTTTCATGTAGTTATGTAAGTAATGAATAAATTAAGCATTAATTGTTCATTTTTATTTTAACATTTATCGATATTTTAGCAAAATTAACACCTCATCACATAGGGTTATACTGATAATAAAAAAATAGTGAAATCACCTGCTTTTCTTGATCTCGATCAATTGCAACGGCCATTGAAAGCGCAATATATAAATAACCAACAAATTTAATTTAACGCCTAGACAAACGCGTTAAATAATCGCCCTGACGATACTCAGAAACGAAAAATAAAAACTAAAGTAACTTTTGTAATTAAAGAAATCACTGAGCATGTCGCTGGCGTAAACGCTATTTTCAACAACTTGCAGATACTCATTATGAAAGAGAAAAAGACAACCATACCGCCTGCCGGTGCAGTCAATCCAACGACTGCGACTAAAAAACGTCTCCTGATGATGGCGCTGCCGATAATCGTCGCTGTGCTGTTACTGTTTGTTCCCGTCCCCGATGGCCTGCCGCCGTATGCCTGGCACTACTTCGCCATCTTCGTCGGGGTGATCGTCGGGTTGATTTTTGAACCGCTGCCTGGCGCCGTTATCGGCATCACCGGCGTGGTGGTGATCGCCCTCTGTAGCCAGTGGCTGTTGTTCAGCCCAGAACAGATGGCCGCCCCGAGCTTCAAGCTGGCCGGCGCCTCCTTTAAATGGGCGGTGAGCGGCTTCGGCAACTCCACGGTCTGGCTTATTTTCGGCGCCTTTATGTTCGCTGCCGGCTACGATAAAACCCAGTTTGGCCGCCGCCTGGCACTCATCCTGGTGAAATATCTTGGCCGTCGCAGCCTGACGCTGGGCTACGCCATCACCTTCGCTGACCTGTTACTGGCGCCGTTTACGCCGTCTAACACCGCGCGCAGCGGCGGTACCATCTACCCGATCATTGCCAACCTGCCGCCGCTGTACGGTTCAAAACCAAACGACCCGAGCGCGCGTAAAATCGGTTCCTATCTGATGTGGGTGGCGATCACCGCCGCCTGTATCACCAGCTCGATGTTCCTGTCGGCGCTGGCACCGAACCTGCTGGCCCTGGCGCTGGTAAAAAGCATCGTCGGCATCAACATTTCGTGGGGGACCTGGTTCATCGCCTTCCTGCCGCTCGGTGTCCTGCTGATCCTGACCATGCCGCTGCTGGCGTACTGGTTCTATCCGCCGGAAGTGAAAATCAATAATGAAGTGCCGCTGTGGGCCGCACGTGAGCTGGAAAAACTGGGCAAACTGTCGCGCAATGAAATTCTGCTGCTGGTGTTCGTCTGCTTCGCGCTGATGATGTGGATCTTCGCCGCCGACTGGATTGAACCGGCGCTGGCCGCCCTGCTGGTTATCGTGCTGATGCTGTGGACCGGTGTGCTCTCCTGGAGCGACATCACCAACAACAAAGCGGCGTGGAACACCTTTGTCTGGTTTGCCACCCTGGTGGCACTGGCCGACGGCCTCTCCTCCACCGGTTTCATCGCCTGGTTGGGTAAAGAGGGCGGCGCGCTGATGGGCGGTATCTCCCCAGGCGTGGCGACCATCGTCCTGCTGCTGGCGTTCTACCTGCTGCACTACCTGTTTGCCAGCACCACCGCCCACACCACTGCCCTGCTGCCGGCCATGCTGACTATTGCGGCCACCATTCCGGGTATGAATATGGAAGTGTTCGTCCTGCTGATGGTCACCTCGCTGGGCGTAATGGGGATTATCACCCCGTACGGTACTGGCCCAAGCCCAATCTACTACGGCAGCGGCTACCTGCCGACCAAAGACTACTGGCGCCTCGGCACCATCTTTGGCGCCATCTTCCTGGCCGCCCTGCTGCTGATTGGCTATCCGTGGATGTCCATGATGTTCTGATTCATAACCGCCGGGACCACCCCGGCGGTTTTTATCTTTATGGAGTAAGTGACTATGTCGACTAAACCGTTTGTTTATCAGGATCCGTTCCCGCTGGCGCACGACGATACCGAATACTATCTGCTCAGCAAAGAGCACGTCTCTGTCGCCGAATTTGAAGGCCAGCCGGTTCTGAAAGTAGAACCGCAGGCGCTGACCCTGCTCGCCCAGCAGGCCTTCCACGACGCCGCCTTTATGCTGCGCGTCTCTCATCAACAGCAGGTCGCGGCCATTCTGCTCGACCCGGAAGCCAGCGAAAACGACAAATACGTGGCGTTACAGTTCCTGCGCAACTCCGAAATCGCCGCCAAAGGTATTCTGCCGACCTGTCAGGATACCGGCACCGCCATCATCATGGGTAAAAAAGGCCAGCGCGTCTGGACCGGCGGAGGTGATGAAGCCGCCCTGGCGCAGGGTGTGTACAACACCTATACCGAAGATAACCTGCGTTACTCGCAGAACGCGCCGCTGGATATGTATAAAGAGGTCAACACCGGCACCAACCTGCCGGCGCAGATCGATCTCTACAGCGTCGACGGTGAAGAGTATAAGTTCCTGTGTATGGCGAAAGGCGGCGGTTCCGCCAACAAAACCTATCTCTATCAGGAAACCAAAGCGCTGATCACCCCGGCGAAGCTGAAAAACTATCTGGTTGAGAAGATGCGCACCCTCGGTACGGCCGCCTGCCCGCCATACCACATCGCGTTTGTGATCGGCGGCACCTCGGCAGAAGCGACGCTGAAGACCGTGAAGCTGGCGTCCACCCGCTACTACGACGGCCTGCCAACCGAAGGCAACGAGCACGGCCAGGCGTTCCGCGATGTGCAGCTGGAGCAGGAATTGCTGCTGGAAGCGCAGAACCTCGGCCTCGGCGCGCAGTTCGGCGGGAAATACTTCGCTCACGATATCCGGGTGATCCGTCTGCCACGCCACGGCGCCTCCTGTCCGATCGGCATGGGCGTCTCCTGCTCCGCTGACCGCAACATCAAAGCGAAAATCAACCGCGACGGCATCTGGATCGAGAAGCTGGAGAGCAATCCGGGGAAATATATCCCTGAGCACCTGCGTCAGCAGGGTGAAGGCAATGTCGTCAGCATCAACCTGAATCAGCCGATGAGTGAGATCCTGACGCAACTGTCGGCGCACCCGGTCTCCACCCGCCTGAGCCTCAACGGCACCATCATCGTGGCCCGCGACATCGCCCACGCCAAGCTAAAAGAGCTTATTGATAACGGCGAGGCGCTGCCGCAGTACGTGAAAGATCACCCGATCTACTACGCGGGCCCGGCGAAGACGCCGACCGGTTATGCCTCCGGCTCCCTCGGTCCGACCACCGCAGGCCGCATGGACTCTTATGTCGATCTGCTGCAGTCGCACGGCGCGAGCATGGTAATGCTGGCGAAAGGCAACCGCAGCCAGCAGGTGACCGATGCCTGCCATAAACACGGCGGCTTCTACCTCGGCAGCATCGGCGGCCCGGCAGCCGTGCTTGCCCAGCAGAGCATTAAGAGCCTCGAGTGCGTGGCCTATCCGGAACTGGGGATGGAAGCCATCTGGAAGATCGAAGTGGAAGATTTCCCGGCGTTCATCCTTGTTGATGATAAAGGTAACGACTTCTTCCAGCAGATCCAGAATAAGCAGTGCGCCGGCTGTAAACAGCACGGCTAACGCTCACTTCTGACGCTGATATCAGGCCGTCGCCGTTTGGGCGACGGCTTTTTTTATGCCCACGCCGCGCCAACTTGAATTCATTTCGCGCCAGGCTATGCTCAACTACAAGCCGTCCGTTGTTTGCTGAAAAATAACAATAATTCTCTTTCTCAGGTGCCTCTATGAACAGGATGAGCGTGGTGATCCTCTGGGCGCTGGCGCTGCTGGTGCTAAAGCCGGCGCTGGCTGCCGAACCGCGGCAGCAGCCAACCGCGCGCGAGCAGGCACGCACGGTCACCGTTTTCCACCAACCTGTCGTCATGTTGCAGGCTACTTTCGGCCAGACCACGCCCGAAGAGCGCGTCCTGCGTACCCGCAGCGCCCTGCGCGCCTTTACTGAAGACGATATTCGCCAGCCGCTGCGGGTCGTTGCGGTCAACCGCTATGGTCAGCCAGGCCGGCTGTTCCTGATGAACGGCAAACCGGTGCTGCTGCTGAGCCAGGCGGATCTCGACGAGGGCGATGATCTAACCCTCGACCAGGCGGCCCAGCGGGTGCTGGCGCGAATGGAGGCCCAGCGCACCAGCCTGCAGGAACAGTTCAACCACCGCTATCTGCTGCTCTCCGCCGGCAAAGCGCTGGCCGGGGGGCTGCTGCTGGCACTGTTTTATTACGGCGCCTTCCGCGCCTGGCGGCGGGTGCGGCGCTTTTTCCACCTGCGTATCCTCGAAAAGCGCAGCGCTATCCCGCAGCACTGGCGGCGCTATCTCGGCAATATTGAGGTCCGGCTCTACGCCGTGCTGGTCATCCTTATCGGCGTGCTGGCCTGTTATATCTGGTTGAGCTGGGTCTTCAGCCTGTTTCCCTGGACACGGGTGTGGAGTGAATCGCTGGGCGACTGGTCGCTGGGCGTGATCCGCGATCTCTCCCTGTCGATTGTCGCCTCCCTGCCGGGGCTGATGATTGTGGTACTGATTTTCCTGATCACCTGGCTCATCATTCGCCTGGTGAAAGTCGCTCTCGACCAGGTCGCCGCCGGCCGCATTCAGGTGCCGGGCATCCATCCGGAAACTGTCAGCGCCACCCGCCGGTTGATCTCGGTGGTCATCTGGCTGTTTGCCCTGTCCGCCGCCTACCCGTTCCTCCCCGGCGCCAACTCCCTCGCCTTCAAAGGCATTAGCGTGTTCTTCGGCCTGATGCTGACTCTCGGGTCGACCGGGGTGATGACCCATGCGATGAGTGGCCTGGTGCTGATCTACTCCCGGGCGCTGCGCAAAGGCGACTGGATCCGCCTCGCCGACAATGAGGGACAGGTCAGCGAGATTGGCGTGCTGGCGACCAAAATTCTCACCCGTGAAAATTACATTGTCACCGTCCCGAACGCGGTGGTGGTGAGCGGGAAAATTATTAATCTCAGCGCCGAGAGCACCGACGGCGGGTTCAATCTCACCACCAGCGTCACCATCGGCTACGATACGCCGTGGCGTCAGGTTCATGCGCTGCTGGAGCTGGCGGCAAGACGCACCCCTGGGGTGGATCAACAAATCGCCCCAGTGGTGCGTAAGCTGGGGTTGCTTGACTGGTACACCTCGTATGAACTGCAGGTGCGCTTGCTCCCCGCGACGTCGTTGCCGGAGGGCCGCAACGCGTTGCATAGCAGTATTATTGATGTGTTTAACGAATTCGGCGTGCAGATTATGTCGCCGAACTTTGTGATGCAGCCCAAGGCGGCGGTGGTGGTGCCGCAGGAGGCCTGGTACGCCGCCCCAGCCGTCGCGCCGCAGGAGCCTGAGAAATAAGGGATAATATAGCGGCATGTCCGCCGGGTGGCGGCTGCGCCTTACCCGGCCTGGGGTTCGTGCGGCCTGCCGTTAATTTATTCACCATTGTTGCTGAAACTGCCGGTGCTGACGGCCTCAAAATCGCTGAGACGTTCCCGGAAGGCCGGGGCAGCCCGCATGGATGCGGGCTGAGGGCCGTGTCTTGCAGGGACGCTGCCTCGGCCCGACCCGCAGCCTGCAGGGATAAGTCGAAGGCACCACGCAGTGGCGATTTTGCTGGCCGGAGCCCGGGGGTACAGGGGGCGGCGGCGACTGGCCGCCCCCTGTGCGCTCCCTGCGCCATAAGAGACATAACGCAGAAGATCAACCGGGAGCGCAATCTGCCCGGAATTAACATAGAAGTTGTAGCCCTGCCAAACGTTGTGGCCCTGCCAAACATAGTACGAACAGGGACATTTCCGCTTGTGCCGTTATTTCGCCGGATGGCGGCTGCGCCTTACCCGGCCTGGGGTTCGTGCGACCTGTCACTCATTTACCCACTTGCGCGACTGAAACTGCCGGTGCTGGCGGCCTCAAAATCGCTGAGACGTTCCCGGCAGGCCGGGGCAGCCCGCATGGATGCGGGCTGAGGGCCGTGTTTTGCAGGGACGCTGCCTCGGCCCGACCCGCAGCCTGCAGGGATAAGTCGAAGGTACCACGCAGTGGCGATTTTGCTGGCCGGAGCCCGGGGGTACAGGGGGCGGCGGCGACTGGCCGCCCCCTGTGCGCTCCCTGCGCCATAAGAGACATAACGCAGAAGATCAACCGGGAGCGCAATCTGCCCGGAATTAACATAGAAGTTGTAGCCCTGCCAAACGTTGTAGCCCTGCCAAACATAGTACGAACAGGGACATTTCCGCTTGTGCCGTTATTTCGCCGGGTGGCGGCTGCGCCTTACCCGGCCTACGGGGTCTACAGGCGATCTTCGCTTCCCAGGCCCGGCAAGCGCAGTGCCGCCGGGCAATCCGACTCGGACGACGACTCAACCCTGCGCGGCGTCGATGTCATCAAACACCTGCTGCGCCAGATGCATCGTGGCATTCGCCGCCGGCAGCCCACAGTACAGCGCAGAGTGCATGATCAACTCTTTCAGCTCATCACGGGTCACCCCGTTGTTAAACGACGCGCGCAGATGCATCTTCAGCTCCGCCTCGCGATTGAGAGCGATCAGCATGGCAATGGTGATCATGCTGCGGGTATGGTGATCGAGCCCCGGACGCGTCCAGGTCTCGCCCCAGGCGTAGCGGGTAATAAAGTTCTGAAACTCATCATTCAACGGCGTCAGATGCTGCAGCGTACGGTCGACGTGGGCGTCGCCTAATACTTTGCGCCGTACCGCCATCCCGTCCTGATAGCGCTGTTTATCCTCCATGGCGTTCCCCCTGGAAAAAGCTCAGCAGCGCCGAAGTAAAGCTTTTCGGCGCCTCAATGTTTGACAGATGCGATGCCGCCAGCACCACCACCTGGGAAGCGGGGATCTGCTGCTGCAGGAAGCTGGCGTCACTGACCGTAGTGACAGGGTCACTTTCACCGGCGATAATTAACGTCGGCAGCGGGATCTGCCCTACTTCGCCCCGCAGGTCGGCCGCGGCCAGCGCCTCACAGCAGGCGGCATAGCCTTCGGCGTCGGTATGGGTTAACTGGTGGCATAGCGCCTCCACCACTTCCGGCGCCTTCTGGCGAAATGCATGAGTGAACCAGCGATCCGCCGCCCCGGCGGCCACCACCGTCATTCCCTCCTGGCGTACCGCCCGCGCCCGCGACAGCCAACTGGCCTGATCGCCAATACGCGCCGCGGTGTTGGCGACAGCCAGACCATAAAAACGCTCTGGCGCAAAGCGTCCCAGCCACAGGCCGGTCAGACCGCCCATTGAGATCCCGCAGAACCAGGCGCGGTCGATATTCAGGTGATCGAGCAGCGTAATCACATCCTCACCCAGCTGGGCGAGGGTGACTTTGCCATTTTTCGTCGTATTACCGTGACCGTGGGTGTCATAGCGCAGCACCCGAAAATGGGCGGTTAACGCCTCGATCTGCGGCTGCCACATCGCCCGGGTGGTGCCCAGCGAGTTGGAGAGGACGATAACCGGCGCGCCCTCCGGCCCGTCGAGTTGATAATCAAGATTCATCACGTTGCTCCTGATAACGCGCCAGCACCTGGCGCACAAAGCGTTCGGCGCTGCCGGTCGCCGTTGCCGGGTCCAGCAGCGTGGTTAAGCGTTCACGAGAGAGATACTGACTGACCTGTGGGTCAGCCGCGAGCAGATCGACCAGCGGAGAGTGACGGTCCAGCGCCTGACGGCACAGTGCCTCGATATGATGATGCGCCTCGGCTTTGCCGATGAATTCCGCCAGCGCCAGGGTCACCGCCTCAGCCATGATCAGCCCATGGGTGATATCGAGATCGGCGCGCATTTTCTGCGGGAAGACCTGCATATCGCGCACCAGCGCTTCACTTTGCACCAGCGCCCCACCCACCAGGGTAATCAGCTCCGGCAGCGTCTCCCACTCCGCCTGCCAGCCGCCCAGCGCCCGCTCGTGCTGCTGGAGTTGGCTGGCGTAGAGGGTCGCCATCAGCCCCGGCGTACGCTGGGCGGCGGTCAGGATCGCCGCGCAGGCCACCGGATTGCGCTTATGCGGCATCGTCGATGAGCCGCCGCGGCCTTCCGCCACCGGCTCGCCGACCTCAGCCACTTCGGTCTGCATCAGCAGGGAGAAGTCGTTAGCGAATTTCCCCAGGGTTCCGCAGACACCGGCAAACCAGGCGCCCGCCTCCAGCAGCCGATCGCGCTGGCTGTGCCACGGGGTATCCGGCAGCGACAGACCGAGGATCTGCGCCAGCGTCTGGCCAACCGCCGGCCCTTTCTCTTTTAGCGCGTCCAGAGTGCCCGCGGCGCCGCCAAACTGCAGCACCAGCAGCCGCGGACGCATCTCGCGCAGCCGCTGCTGCCAGCGCAGGAGCGCGTCGAGGGTGCCCGCCAGCTTCAGGCCAAAGGTCACCGGCAGCGCATGCTGCATCCAGGTCCGACCCGGCATGACAGTATCGCGATAACGATCCGCCTGGGGAGCCAGGGCAGCCAACAGTTGCTCAAGCAAGGTCTCAGCGGCATCCAGCGCCCCGCGTAGCTGGAGCACCAGTCCGGTGTCGATGGCGTCCTGACTGGTGGCTCCCCAGTGGACGTAACGTGCGGCGTTCGGATCTCGTGCTTTTACCTGCGCCGTCAGCTGTTTCACCAGCGGGATCGCCAGGTTACCGGCCCCCACCGCCGCCTCGCCCAGCGCGGCAAAATCGATGGTCTCGTGGCGGCAGGCCGCGACAATCGGCCCGACCGCTTCCGGCGGCACCATCCCGCAGGCGGCCTGCGCCTGCGCCAGCGCCGCTTCAAAATCCAGCATGCCCTGCACCCGCTGCGCGTCGCTGAACCAGTCGGTCAGCGGACTGCTGCGCAGCATTGGGGTCAACAAACTCATTCTGGCTCCTTAAACACGTTCAATAATCAGGGCAATCCCCTGTCCGACGCCGATGCACATGGTGCACAGGGCGTAGCGGCCGCCGGTCCGTCTCAGCTGATAAGCCGCGGTCATCGCCAGCCGGCCGCCGGAGGCGCCGAGCGGGTGGCCCAGCGCGATCGCCCCGCCGTTAGGGTTAACGTGGGCGGCATCATCCGGTAAGCCCAAATCACGGGTCACCGCCAGCGCCTGAGCGGCGAAGGCCTCATTCAGCTCGATGACATCCATCTGGGCTAATGTCAGGCCGGTCTGCGCCAGCACCTTACGCACCGCGGGCGCCGGGCCAAAGCCCATGATCCGCGGCGCAACACCCGCCGTCGCCACGCCGACCACCCGGGCCAGCGGTTGAAGATCGTGAGCCGCCAGCGCCGTCTCGCTGGCCAGCAGCAGCGCACAGGCGCCATCGTTAACGCCGGAGGCGTTACCGGCGGTGACGCTGCCGTCGGCGCGCACCACGCCGCGCAGTTTAGCCAGCGCCTCCAGCGAGGTACTGCGCGGGTGTTCATCGCGGCTAAACAGCAGTGGCTCGCCTTTGCGCTGCGGCACCTGGACGGCAATCAGCTCATCGGCGAAACGCCCCGCCTCCTGCGCCGCGGCGGTACGCAGTTGACTGCGTAAGGCGAACGCGTCCTGATCGGCACGGGAAATGGCAAACTCATCGGCGACGTTTTCCGCCGTTTCCGGCATGGAATGCACGCCGTACAGGGCTTTCATCTGCGGGTTAATAAAGCGCCAGCCGATGGTGGTATCCTCCATCTGCATGCTGCGGCTAAAGGCGCTCTCCGCTTTCCCCATCACAAACGGCGCGCGGGACATGCTCTCCACGCCGCCAGCGATCATCAGCTGCGTCTCGCCGCTTTTAATCGCCCGCGCCGCGACGCCGATCGCATCGAGGCTGGAACCGCACAGGCGGTTGATGGTGCTCCCGGGCACGCTCTCCGGCAGCCCGGCCAGCAGCAGCGCCATCCGCGCCACGTTGCGGTTATCTTCCCCGGCCTGGTTGGCGCAGCCAAAGATCACATCGTCAATGCGCGAGGGATCCAGTCCCGGGTTACGCGCCAGCAGGGCTTTCAATGGCAGCGCCGCGAGGTCGTCGGCGCGCATCGTCGCCAGGGTACCACCGAAACGGCCAAAGGGTGTACGCACCGCATCACAGATAAATGCCTGATTCATCATAGGTTCCTTACGCGCTTTCCGCCAGTTGTTCAAAGGTCAGCGCCACCGGAGTGATGCGCTGCAGCTCTTCAAAAGAGAGACCGTTAAAGATTTCACGTACCACCGGGCCGCGGTCGGTGATGTCGATCACCGCCAGGTCGGTATAGATCCGGCTGACGCAGCCGACGCCAGTCAGCGGGTAGCTGCACTGCTCCACCAGCTTGCACTCGCCGTCACGGGTCAGGTGGTCCATCATCACGAACACCTGGCGGGCGCCGATGGCCAGATCCATCGCTCCGCCAACGGCCGGGATCGCATCCGGCGCACCGGTGCTCCAGTTCGCGAGGTCGCCGCTGGCGGAGACCTGATAGGCCCCCAGCACGCAGATATCGAGATGGCCGCCGCGCATCATGGCGAAGGAGTCGCCGTGGTGGAAATAGCAGCCGCCCTGCAGGAGGGTGACATACTCTTTACCGGCATTGATCAGCTCGGGATCTTCTTCCCCGGGCTGCGGTTTCGGCCCCATCCCCAACAGGCCGTTTTCGCTGTGCAGGAACACTTCTTTGTCGGCGGGCAGGTAATTGGCAATGCGGGTCGGCAGGCCGATACCGAGGTTGACGTAAGCGCCTTCGGGAATATCGCGGGCCACGCGCTGGGCCATTTCGTCACGGGTCAGTTTTTGCATCTCGGGCTCCTCAGGCGCGTTGTGTGGCAGTCAGGTTTTCCAGCGAGAAGACACGCTGGACGAAAATGCCGGGGGTGATGATAGTTTCCGGGTCGAGGTCGCCCAGCGGCACCAGCTGCGAGACCTCTACGATGGTGGTTTTCGCCGCCGTCGCCATGATCGGGCCAAAGTTGCGCGCCGCCTTGCGATAGACCAGGTTGCCCCAGCGGTCGCCCTGATGGGCCTTAATCAGCGCGAAATCGGCTTTGATCGGATACTCCAGCACGTAGTGACGACCGTCGATTTCCCGCGTCTCCTTGCCTTCCGCCAGCGGTGTGCCGTAGCCGGTGGGGGTAAACACGGCCCCCAGCCCGGCGCCAGCCGCCTGGATCCGCGCCGCGAGGTTACCCTGCGGCACCAGCTCCAGCTCCACTTTGCCGCGGCGATAGAGGTCATCGAAAATCTGGGAATCCACCTGGCGCGGGAAGGAACAAATCATCTTGCGTACTCGCCCGGCCTTGAGCAGCGCCGCGAGACCTACTTCCCCGTTGCCGGCATTGTTATTAATGATGGTCAGGTCGCGGGCGCCCTGGTCAATCAGGGCGTCAATCAGAAAGGTCGGCTGGCCGGCGGGACCAAAGCCGCCGATCATAATAGTCGCCCCGTCGTGGATCCCGGCGATGGCCTCGCTCAGCGTCGATACGCTTTTATCAATCATCAGGTCGCTCCAGTGATGTGCGGTAATCGCACTTTTATTCGTTGTTCGCACAAAATGTGACCCGCTTAACGATGTCGGTCAAGGGCGATAATCGAAATATGGTGCGATAATCGAACATCGGTTATCTTTAGCGAAAGAATGTGATCGATGGCAAATATGGGGAACAGAAATGGACAAGCATCCAGACGATTTACTGACCGGCGACGGCGATCCGTTTAAAGGCGATCCTAACTTTATGGCCTCCCTGGCGCGGGGTCTGGAGGTGATTCAGGCGTTCACGCCGCAGCGGCCCCTGCTGTCTATCTCGCAGATCAGCCAGAAGACCGGCATTCCGCGCGCGGCGGTGCGCCGCTGCCTGTATACCCTGAGCAAGCTGGGGTTCGTGTATGCCGAAGACGGTAAGAATTTCCAGCTGCGACCGCGGATCCTGGCGCTGGGCCACGCCTGGCTGGCCTCGACGCCACTGGCGCGTTCGGCGCAGCCGGTGCTGCGACATCTGAGCGAAATGCTCAATGAGTCCTGCTCCATCGCCACCCTCGACGGGGACGATATTCTGTATATCGCCCGCGCCTCCAGCTCGCGGATTATGACCATCGACCTGGATATTGGCAGCCGCCTTCCGGCCTGGGCGACCTCGATGGGCCGGGTGCTGCTCAGCCATCAGCCGGAGGAGAAGCTCAACGATATGCTGGCTCGGGTGACCATGATCCGCTACACCCCGCAGACGGTGGATTCGGTGGCGAAGCTGCGCACCGAACTGAAACGGATTCACCAGCAGGGGTATGCCCTCAACGATCAGGAACTGGAGATGGGCCTGCGCTCCCTCGCGGTACCGCTGTTCAACGCTCAGGGGCAGGTCCAGGCGGCGCTGAACGTTGGGGTGCATGCGGGCCAGATGTCGGCCCGCGAGATGATCGATCGCGTGCTGCCGGAGCTGCAAAAAGCCGCTCGCGAGCTGACGTTGCTTCTGCGCTAACGACTGCGCTTGGCGTGCTGCTCCCAGGTCTCCTGCTTCGCCTCGGCCGATTTACGCAGCGCGACATAGCAGGCGCCGCTACCGCCATGATGTGGAAGCGCGGTGCAGAAGGCCTGCACCTCCGGCAGCTCTTCCAGCCAGCGCGCCAGATAGCTGCGGATAATATTGGCGTGGGACTGGTCGTCGCGGCCTTTGCCGTGAACGATCAGCACATTGCGTAACCCCTCTTTCTGCGCCTGCACCATAAAGGCGAAGAGCATCTGCCGGCACTGTTCCACCGGCTGGCGCAGCAGGGAGAGGCTCGCCTGCTGGCTGTATTTCCCCCGCCGCAGCTTATCCAGCACGCCGCTCTGCAGCCCTTCACGCTTAAATTCCAGCGACGTGGCGAGCGGCACGATATCGAGATAGCCGGTGGTGAGAAAATTATCCAGTTGCAGGGTATCGACGCGCTGCGGGGCGCGGCTGTTGCGCCCGGGATGCCAGTGCACGTCATTGTTACGTTTCAGAGGCTGGACATCTTCCATGGCGTCAAGAAACAGGGATTTGTCATCAAGGTTCATGGGCTCTCCTCCAGCGGCTGTCGCCAGCTACTATAGCCGCCCCGCGCTCCCCCCTCAACGCGTTTAGCCGCGTTCGCTGGCAAAGTGAGCGCCACGGGCGATTAAGGAAACAATTGTCGGCTCTGGCGGCGAAACAGCGTGATTAACGACGCCGTTAATGGCGTCTGCCGGGTGTCGCGCCGCTGGATCAGAAAATAGGCGGCCGTCGGCAAGACGTCGCGGACAGGGATCATCACCAGCTTGTCCGCCATCAGCGGATCGTTGCCGAGCTCCACCGGCAGGATGCTGAGAAAATCACTTTTCACCACCAGGCTAATGCACGACGAGAAGGTTTCGCAAACAATATCCACCTTAGGCGCCAGCCCGGCCTGATTAAGCCGGTCCTGCAGCTGTTTAAAGTAGCTGCCGCGCGGCGTCGGCATGGTCCAGTGGTGATCCATCAGCTCCCCCAGCGAGGTGGCCTGCGCCGCCGGATGTCCCGCGCGGGCAAACACCGCGAACGGTTTCTCAAACAGTTTCTCAAAGCTGAACTCATGGTCGTACGGCCCGGGGTAATAGGTATTGATGGTGAAATCCAGCTCTCCCTGGCGCAGCTCATTGATCATCGCCAGCAGCTGGCCCTCCATGATCCGCACCTTCACCTGCGGATGCTGCTGATGAAAGCGGCAGATCACCGACGGCATCAGCGACCGGGCGACGCTGGCGCCGAGGCCAATATTAATTTGCCCGGCCTGCTCGCCCTGGCGCTGCAGCAGTTCGTCCTGCGCCGCCCGCAGCTCCTCAAGGATCAAGCTCGCATGTTGGTAAAAGCTTTCGCCGTTTTCGGTCAGCGCCACCCCCTGACTGCGGCGCACGAACAGCTGGGCGGAAAGCCCCTCCTCCAGCTCTTTAATCGCTTTGGTCAGGGCCGGCTGCGAGACCGCCAGCGCCCGGCTGGCGCCGCGAATACTCCCTTCCCGGGCCACTTCGACGAAGGCGCGGATATGATGAAATTTAATCTGAAATGCCATGCTTTAGGTGATAACCATTGTTTATCAGACAGAAGAAAATCACATCTACTGTAATCCATCAGGCTGTGGCAGGTTAAGTGGGGTACGGCCTGTAAAACGTAAGTGATAAACAAAAGCTATCACATCGTGAACGCCGTCACACTTTTTACTTATGACAGGATGAGCTATGCCGCAACTTGATGAATACCTCCACCAGCTGGCGCCGGCCATGACCGAATGGCGCCGTGATTTTCACCTGCACGCGGAATCCGGCTGGCTGGAATTCCGCACCGCCAGCAAGGTGGCGGAGATCCTCGACGGGCTCGGCTATCAGCTGGCGCTGGGGCGCGACGTCATCGATGCCGATAGCCGGATGGGGCTGCCGGACGAGGAGGCCCTGGCCCAGGCTTTCGAACGCGCCCGCGAACAGGGGGCGCCGGAACGCTGGTTACCGGCGTTTGAAGGCGGTTTCGCCGGCGTGGTCGCCACACTCGACACCGGGCGGCCCGGCCCAACACTGGCCTTTCGCGTCGATATGGATGCCCTTGACCTCAACGAACAGCACGACGACAGCCACCGCCCCCATCGCGACCATTTCGCCTCCTGCAACGCCGGCATGATGCACGCCTGCGGCCATGACGGCCATACCGCCATCGGGCTGGGTCTGGCGCATGTCCTGAAGCAGTATGCCGCGCAGCTCAACGGGGTAATTAAGCTGATTTTCCAGCCCGCTGAAGAGGGCACCCGCGGCGCCCGGGCGATGGTGGCCGCCGGCGTGGTGGATGACGTGGATTATTTCACGGCGATCCATATCGGGACCGGCGTGCCGGTGGGCACCGTGGTGTGCGGCGGCGACAACTTTATGGCCACCACTAAATTCGACGTGCAGTTTAGCGGCGTGGCCGCCCACGCCGGCGGCAAGCCCGAGGATGGGCGCAACGCGTTGCTGGCCGCCGCCCAGGCCGCTCTTGGCCTGCACGCCATCCCGCCGCACAGCGCCGGCGCCTCGCGGGTCAACGTCGGGGTGATGCAGGCCGGTACCGGGCGCAACGTGGTGCCCTCTTCCGCGCTGTTAAAAGTGGAAACCCGCGGCGAAAGCGAAGCCATTAACCAGTACGTGTTCGAGCGGGCGCAGCATGTCGTCGCCGGGGCGGCGGCGATGTACGAAGCCCGCTACGAACTGCGCATGATGGGCGCAGCGACCGCCAGCGCACCGTCGCCGGCGTGGGTGGACTATCTGCGCGAACAGGCCGCCCGGGTGCCCGGCGTGCAACAGGCGGTGGATCGCATCGCCGCCCCGGCGGGCTCGGAAGACGCCACCCTGATGATGGCCCGGGTCCAGGCGCGCGGCGGCCTCGCCTCGTACATGATCTTCGGCACCGAACTGAGCGCCGGTCACCACAACGAGAAATTTGACTTCGACGAGAGCGTCATGGTGATAGCGGTAGAAACCCTGGCGCGCATCGCGCTTAACTTTCCCTGGCAGCGGGGGGTGTGATGGGATCCATTTTTACGTTTGTGGACGAGGTGATTGAGACGCGACGCGAGGCGTACTGTGCCATCGCCGATGACATCTGGGATCACCCGGAGACCCGCTTTGAGGAGTTCTGGTCCGCCCAACGCCTGGCGGACGCGCTGGAAGCGGAAGGTTTCCAGCTCACCCGCGATGCAGGAGGGATCCCGAATGCTTTTATCGCCAGCGTCGGCGAAGGCCAACCGGTCATTGCCCTGCTGGGCGAATTTGACGCGCTGGCGGGTCTCAGTCAGCAGGCCCATTGCGCGGAGCCAATGTCGTTGACGCCGGGGGCAAACGGCCACGGCTGTGGGCACAATCTGCTCGGTACGGCGGCATTCGCCGCGGCGGTCGCCGCCAAAGCCTGGCTGCAACAGCATGGCGGCGCGGGCACGCTGCGCTTCTATGGTTGTCCCGGCGAGGAAGGCGGATCGGGAAAAACCTTTATGGTGCGCGAAGGGTTGTTTGATGATGTCGATGCGGCGCTGACCTGGCATCCGGAAGCCTGGGCCGGGATGTTCAGCACCCGCACCCTCGCCAATATTCAGGCGGCATGGCGTTTTACCGGCACCGCCGCCCACGCTGCGAATTCGCCGCACCTGGGCCGGAGCGCGCTGGATGCCGTCACCCTGATGACCACCGGCAGCAACTTCCTCAATGAACATATTATCGAGAAGGCGCGGGTCCATTATGCCATTACCGATACCGGCGGTGTCTCGCCCAACGTAGTGCAGGCTCAGGCGGAAGTGCTGTATCTGATCCGCGCGCCGGAGATGGCCGACGCGGAGCAGATCTTCGCCCGCATCGAGAAGATTGCTCAGGGGGCCGCGCTGATGACCGAGACCCAGGTCAGCTGCCGCTTTGAAAAAGCCTGCTCCAGCTATCTGCCCAACCGCACGCTTGAGGCGGCGATGTATCAGGCGATCTGTCATTACGGTACCCCCGACTGGAGCGACGAGGAGCGCGCCTTTGCCGCGGCGATCCGCGCTACCCTCTGCGCCAACGATATTAACAACAGCCTGAACAATATTGCCGGCACCAGTGGGGAGGAAGGCAAAACGTTCGCTCGTCGCCACCGCGACACGCTGCTGATTGATGAGGTGGCGCCCTGGGCGGCCACGGATAACGTCCTCGCCGGCTCCACTGACGTCGGCGATGTCAGCAGGAAAGCGCCGGTGGCTCAGTGCTTCAGCCCGTGCTTCGCGGTGGGAACCCCGCTGCACAGCTGGCAGCTGGTGAGCCAGGGCAGAACCTCCATTGCCCATAAAGGGATGTTGCTGGCGGGGAAAGTGCTCGCGGCGACCGCGATCCGTTTATTCAGCGACAGCGCCCTGCTGGCGGCCAGCCAACAAGAACTCAGGCAGGTACTGGCCGAACGCCCCTATCGTTGCCCGATCCCGGCGGAGGTGAGTCCGTCCGCTTTACGATAACCACTTAAGACAGGCTACTCCTGGCCAACGCTGACCGGCATCGCGGCACGCACCGACCATAATAACCGCCGGCAGTACGGGAGCAGGCCTGCCCAACACAACAACGACAACAGAGGAACGCCCATGAGTATGTCATCCATACCGTCGTCTTCCCCCGGCGGAAAGCGCTATGGCTGGGTAGAGAAGATCGGTAACAAAGTCCCGCACCCGTTTTTGCTGTTTATCTATCTTATCGTGGCGCTGATCGTGGCCACGGCGATACTCTCCGCCTTCAACGTCGGGGTGCAGAACCCTACGGACGGTTCACGGGTGGTGGTCAAAAATCTGCTCAGCGTGGAAGGGTTGCACTGGTTTTTGCCCAACGTCATTAAAAACTTCAGCGGTTTCGCGCCGCTGGGGGCGATCCTCGCCCTGGTGCTGGGCGCTGGCTTCGCCGAGCGGGTGGGCCTGTTACCCGCGCTGATGGTGAAGATGGCCTCTCACGTCAGCGCCCGATATGCCAGCTATATGGTGCTGTTTATCGCCTTCTTCAGCCATATCTCTTCTGACGCGGCGCTGGTAATTATGCCGCCGCTGGGCGCGCTGATGTTCCTCGCCGTCGGTCGGCATCCTGTCGCCGGCCTGTTGGCGGCGATTGCCGGCGTGGGCTGCGGCTTTACCGCCAATTTACTGATCGTCACCACCGACGTACTGCTCTCGGGGATCAGCACCGAGGCGGCAAAATCCATCGATGCCTCTTTGCACGTCAGCGTGATCGACAACTGGTACTTTATGGCGACCTCAGTGATCGTTCTGACGCTCGTCGGCGGACTGATCACCGATAAGCTGGTTGAACCGCGGCTGGGCCAGTGGCAAGGCAGTCGTGATGAAAAGCTGCAGACGCTGACGCCCGAGGAGCGTTTCGGCCTGCGCATCGCCGGCGTGGCAACGCTGGTATTCGTGGCGGTCATCGCCCTGATGGTGGTCCCCGAGAACGGTATTCTTCGCGACCCGGTTCAACATACGGTCATGCCCTCGCCGTTTATCAAAGGCATTGTGCCGCTGATTATTTTTTTCTTCTTTGTCGTGTCGCTGGCATACGGCATCGCCACCGGCAAAATTCGCCGCCAGGCCGACCTGCCGCAGCTGATGATTGAGCCGATGAAAGAGATGGCCGGGTTTATCGTGATGGTCTTCCCGCTGGCGCAGTTCGTGGCAATGTTCAACTGGAGCAACATGGGCAAGTTTATGGCCGTCGGTCTGACGGACCTGCTGGAGAGCGCAGGGATGAACGGCGTCCCGGCGTTTGTCGGGCTCGCGCTGCTGTCGGCTTTTCTGTGTATGTTTATCGCCAGCGGCTCGGCCATCTGGTCGATTCTGGCGCCGATCTTCGTGCCGATGTTTATGCTGCTGGGCTTTCACCCGGCCTTTGCGCAGATCCTGTTTCGCATCGCCGATTCATCGGTGCTGCCGCTGGCGCCGGTGTCGCCGTTTGTGCCGCTGTTTCTCGGCTTCCTACAGCGCTACCGGCCGGATGCCCGCCTCGGCACCTACTACTCGCTGGTGCTCCCTTACCCGCTGATTTTTCTCGCCGTCTGGCTGCTGTTGCTGGTGGGCTGGTATCTGGTGGGACTGCCGATCGGCCCGGGCATCTATCCGCGTCTTCCTTAACCCGCTTGCAGGCCAGGGACGGCCGCATAACGTTAACGCGCCCCCTTCGTTTTCACTTTGCTGGCAACATGATCCGCACTGGCGAATTTGTAGAAAAGCGCTTTGTACACCCTTTCAAACACCAGGGTCAGGCCGTGGATCGCTAAGCCGCTGATGATCAATACCAGTACGCCAGTCAGTATAAATTGCATAGCTCCACCTCTGAGTGATTAACAGCGCCGCGCTGAGGCGTCGGCACCCTACCGGGCGCGTGAAGCACCGGCATCGTCAGTTAAAAAGTAGCAAAAACCATGCCCGATAACCCGCCGGGATCGATCCAAAAATAAATCATTGTGGCTTACGCAGAGCGCCAGCCCGTGATGCGGCTTTATCTTTTGGGAGTATAGTTGACTGTCGTCAGCGCGTGGTATCGTGTGCCCCTCATGTACGATGGTGGATGACAGAAACGATGTTGACCTTGCTGCAGGATAAAATGGATACCCCGCTGGGGCCGCTGTGGGTACTTTGCGACGAACAGTTTAATTTGCGCGCCGTCGAGTGGGACGAGCACCGCGATCGGATGGAAACCCTGCTCGACGTACACTATCGCCGGGAAGGTTATCAGCGCGTCGACTGCCGCAATCCAGGCGGTCTCAGTAGTAAGCTGAACGACTATTTCGCCGGCGATCTGGCAATTATCGATACGCTGCCTACCGCCACCGCTGGCACCCCTTTCCAGCGTCAGGTCTGGCAGGCGTTACGCGATATCCCCTGTGGCCAGGTGATGCACTATGGCCAGCTAGCCGAGGCGCTCGGACGCCCCGGAGCCGCTCGCGCCGTGGGGGCCGCCAATGGCGCCAATCCGGTGAGTATCGTGGTGCCCTGCCATCGGGTCATCGGGCGTAATGGCACCCTGACCGGCTATGCCGGCGGCGTGCAGCGAAAAGAGTGGTTATTGCGCCATGAAGGGTATCTTTTACTTTGACTGAAAATGCCTTTTCTGGAATCTTCAGGTAATTTTACAATCAAACATAGCGAAATAATCTATTGTTAATCAAATAGATATATACCCGTTTTGATTTACCCTGCTGATATTACGTGTTTCCGGGTCTGAAGACTTACCTGCTGATCAAAAAGATGTTAAAATTGACCAATATCAATTAAGGCCTGAGCAGACATATGATCCCTGAGAAGCGAATTATTCGACGCATTCAGTCTGGCGGTTGTGCTATCCATTGTCAGGATTGCAGTATCAGCCAGCTCTGCATCCCCTTTACTCTGAACGAGCATGAGCTTGATCAGCTGGATAATATTATCGAGCGGAAAAAGCCTATCCAGAAAGGTCAAACCTTGTTCAAAGCCGGTGATGAGCTGAAGTCGTTGTACGCTATTCGCTCCGGGACCATCAAAAGCTACACCATCACCGAGCAGGGTGATGAGCAGATCACCGGCTTCCATCTGGCGGGCGATCTGGTGGGCTTCGACGCCATCGGCACCGGTCTGCACCCGAGCTTTGCGCAGGCGCTGGAAACCTCGATGGTCTGCGAAATCCCCTTCGAAACCCTTGACGATCTTTCCGGAAAAATGCCGAATCTGCGTCAGCAGATGATGCGCCTGATGAGCGGTGAGATTAAAGGCGACCAGGATATGATCCTGCTGCTTTCCAAAAAGAATGCCGAAGAGCGCCTGGCTGCGTTTATCTATAACCTCTCTCGTCGTTTCGCCCAGCGCGGCTTCTCACCGCGTGAGTTCCGCCTGACCATGACCCGCGGCGACATCGGCAACTATCTCGGCCTCACTGTCGAAACCATCAGCCGTCTGCTCGGGCGTTTCCAGAAAAGCGGCATGCTGGCGGTGAAAGGCAAATACATCACCATTGAAAACAGCGATCTGCTGGCCCAGCTGGCCGGTCAGGCTCGCAACGTCGCTTAATCTCTGCGCACCACCTGGTCACGATCGGCAATTTTTTAAGATTTGTTGATCTGACCAGGCTCCTCCCCTGTTTCAATTCATCCATATAGGTTATCTTTTTAGTAACTGACGGTAGCTGCAGTTGTAAGGAGACCCTGTATGGCGAAGTATCAGAGCATGCTGGTAGTAATCGATCCTAACCAGGACGACCAGCCGGCACTTAGGCGCGCGGTGTACCTGCACCAACGGATTGGTGGACGCATCAAAGCCTTTTTGCCGATCTATGATTTTTCTTATGAAATGACCACCCTGCTGTCACCGGACGAACGCACGGCGATGCGCCAGGGCGTCATTGCCCAACGTACGGCCTGGATCCGCGAGCAGGCGAAATTCTATATTGAATCGGGTGTGCCGATTGACGTGAAAGTGGTGTGGCACAACCGCCCCTTCGAAGCCATTATTCAGGAAGTCATTAGCGAGAAACACGATTTGCTGTTGAAGATGGCCCACCAGCACGACAAACTGGAGGCGGTGATCTTCACCCCGACCGACTGGCATCTGCTGCGTAAGTGCCCGTGCCCGGTGTGGATGGTGAAAGACCAACCGTGGCCGGAAGGTGGCAAAGCGCTGGTCGCGGTCAACCTTGCCAGCGAAGAGAATTATCACAATACCCTGAACGAAAAGCTGGTTCGGGAGACACTGTCGCTGGCGAAAGAAGTCAACCATACCGAAGTACATCTCATCGGCGCCTATCCGGTGACCCCCATCAATATCGCGATTGAGCTACCGGATTTTGATCCCAGCGTCTACAACGACGCCATTCGCGGTCAGCACCTGCTGGCGATGAAAGCGCTGCGGCAGAAGTTTGGCATCGATGAGAAATTCACCCATGTGGAAAAAGGCCTGCCTGAGGAGGTGATCCCGGATCTCGCCGAGCATCTGCAGGCGGGGATCGTGGTGCTGGGAACGGTCGGACGTACCGGCCTGTCAGCAGCGTTCCTCGGCAATACGGCGGAACAGGTGGTCGATCATCTGCGCTGCGACCTGCTGGTACTCAAACCGGAGGCCTACCAGACGCCGGTGGAACTGGACGACGACGACGACGATTAACCCTCTTCTCGTACCGCTCATCTTCCCCCGCCCCGCGGGGGATTTTTTTGCTTGCTGCCAGTCAGGCACAAAAAAAGGGCCGCTGGCGGCCCCTGTCACTGTCCAGCGAGAATGGCTTAGTGGATACCCAGACGCCAGGCCAGATCGATCTCTTCTTTCAGCTCCAGCGATGAGAGCGCCATCAGGTCAGCAAACTCCAGCTCCAGCAGTTTCAGCTTTTTCAGATACTGCGCTGGGGTCATGGCGGTAGTGTCGCGGCGTAAGAATTCGATGGCCATCTGCGTTGGGGTTAACTCGGTATCCATAATATCCTCTGTCTGATGTAATAACCGGGACATTATATCACCTCTTGCCGCTTATTTTATGAACAATTCCAGGTGCCGCCCCGTATATAAAAAAGCCGTCTCACAGGAGACGGCTTATAAACAAACGTTGTAAAACAAACGTGCTACATTACAGCGCTTTCAGGATCGCATCGACGCTGGCTTTCGCATCCCCAAACAGCATATGGGTGTTCTCTTTGAAGAACAGCGGGTTCTGTACGCCGGCGTAGCCAGTGTTCATCGAACGCTTAAAGACCACCACGTTCTGCGCTTTCCAGACTTCCAGCACTGGCATACCCGCGATAGGACTCTTCGGATCGTCCTGCGCCGCCGGGTTGACAGTGTCGTTGGCGCCAATCACCAGCACGGTGTCGGTATCGCTGAAATCGTCGTTGATCTCATCCATCTCCAGCACGATGTCGTAAGGCACTTTGGCTTCCGCCAGCAGCACGTTCATATGCCCCGGCAGACGCCCGGCCACCGGGTGAATACCAAAGCGTACTTTGATACCCCGCGCCCGCAGCTTCTCGGTAATTTCTGCCACCGGATACTGCGCCTGAGCCACCGCCATACCGTAGCCGGGGGTGATGATCACCGACTGCGAGTTTTTCAGCATCTCCGCCGTCTCTTCCGCGCTAATCTCGTGATGCTCGCCCACTTCTTCATCGCCGCCGCTGGAAGACCCATCGGTGCCGAAGCCGCCGGCAATCACGCTGATAAAGGAGCGGTTCATCGCCTTACACATAATGTAAGAGAGGATGGCACCGGAAGAACCCACCAGCGCGCCGGTGACGATCAGCAGGTCATTGCTCAGCATAAAGCCCGCTGCCGCTGCCGCCCAACCCGAGTAGGAGTTCAGCATGGAAACCACCACCGGCATGTCCGCGCCGCCGATAGAAGCCACCAGGTGCCAGCCGAAGGCCAGCGCGATCGCGGTCATCACCAGCAGGCACAGGACCTGGGTGCCGGTGCTGTCGGCGCGAACAAAAATCACCATCAGTACGAAGGAGACCACCAGCGCCGCCAGGTTCAGCTTATGGCGATTGGGCAGCATCAGCGGCTTCGAGGAAATTTTGCCGCGCAGTTTACCGAACGCCACCACCGAACCGGTGAAGGTGACTGCACCGATGAAGATGCCGAGGAACACTTCGGTCAAATGGATATTGACCAAAATCTGCTCCATCCCGGTTTCATGCTGCAGGTAGCTGTTAAAACCCACCAGCACCGCCGCCAGGCCCACGAAGCTGTGCAGGATAGCCACCAGCTCCGGCATCTCGGTCATCTCGACCTTCTTCGCCAGACGAATACCGATCGCTCCGCCGATCACCATCGCGAGGATGATCCAACCGACGTTGCCGGCGTCCGGCCCCAGAATCGTGGCGATCAGGGCGATGGCCATCCCGGCGATACCGAAATAGTTGCCCTGCTGCGACGTTTCGTGTTTCGACAGACCCGCCAGGCTGAAAATAAACAGGATTGCGGCAACAATGTATGCAGCTGTAACTAATCCACCAGACATGTGCTACCCCTTATCCTTTGCGAAACATTTTCAGCATGCGCTGAGTCACGGTAAAACCACCGAAAATATTAATGCTGGCGATCAGTACCGCGATAAAGCTCAGGAAGCTGACCCAGCCCCCGTGGCCTATCTGCAACAACGCACCAACAACGATAATGCCCGAAATCGCGTTCGTCACCGACATCAGCGGCGTATGCAGCGCATGGGAGACGTTCCATACCACGTAGTAACCCACTACGCAGGCCAGCGCGAAGACGGTGAAATGGCCAAGGAACTCTTTTGGCGCGACGTTGGCCAGCCAGCCGAAGAGGATAATCGCCAGCGCTATCAGGGCATATTTACGCCATGGGGATACCGGTTTTGCCGCTTCTTTCGGCGCTTCTACTTTTTTCGCCGCAGCCTGCGGCTGAGCGGAGACCTGAATCGGCGGCGCCGGCCAGGTGATTTCGCCTTCACGCACCACGGTCACGCCGCGCACCACCACGTCATCGAAATCGATAACAATGTTGCCATCTTTCTCTTTGCACAGCAGCTTCAGCAGGTTAACCAGGTTGGTGCCGTAGAGCTGGGAGGACTGGGTCGGCAGACGGCCCGGCAGGTCGGTGTAACCGATAATTTTCACGCCGTTGGCGGTGGTTACCACTTCGCCAGGTACGGTGTACTCACAGTTGCCGCCGTTTTGCGAGGCGAGGTCGACCACCACGCTGCCCGACTTCATGGAATCAACCATTTCGCGGGTGATCAGCTTCGGCGCCGGTTTACCCGGAATTAACGCCGTGGTGACGATGATATCGACATCTTTCGCCTGGGCGGCGAAGAGCGCCATTTCGGCCTTAATAAAGGCCTCAGACATCACCTTGGCATAGCCGTCGCCGCTGCCCGCTTCCTCTTTAAAGTCCAGCTCGAGGAACTCGGCGCCCATACTCTGCACCTGCTCCTTCACCTCCGGACGGGTATCAAAGGCGCGAACGATAGCGCCCAGGCTGTTAGCGGCGCCAATCGCGGCCAGACCGGCCACCCCGGCGCCGATGACCATCACCTTCGCGGGCGGAACTTTGCCTGCCGCCGTAATCTGCCCGGTAAAGAAACGGCCGAATTCATGAGCCGCCTCAACGATTGCGCGATAGCCGGCGATATTCGCCATTGAGCTGAGCGCATCCAGCGACTGGGCGCGAGAAATACGCGGCACCGAATCCATCGCCATCACGTTGATATTACGGGCCGCCAGTTTTTCCATCAGCTGCGGGTTTTGCGCAGGCCAGATAAAACTTATCAGCGTAGTTCCCGGATTCAGCAGCGCAATTTCATCGTCATTTGGGGCATTAACCTTGAGGATGACGTCAGACTGCCACACCTCGTTGCCCGTGACGATCTCAGCCCCTGCCTGGGTAAAGGCTGCATCGTCAAAGCTGGCCAGTTTCCCGGCACCGCTTTCTACCGCGACGCTAAAGCCGAGTTTAAGCAATTGCTCAACGGTCTTCGGCGTGGCGGCGGCCCGGGTCTCCTGGGCTAGCCTCTCTTGTGGTACACCAATACGCATAGTTTTCCCTTCCATCGGTTTTTGATGATGGTTTACTTTTCTGACCAACAACGACAAGACGGCGAAATCTTCCTCGCCATCTTCCGCTGTCTGCAAAATGAAACAGTAACAAACTTTTTATAACCTACTGAAAATAGCGATTGTGATCTACAGCGATAAAACAGAAATTTTGATTTTATTGCTTATTGTCAGCACAGATGGTTCCGGGCAGCAATATTTACCTGAATTTCTCACTCAGGCCTGATAATCCGCTTATCCAGTGGTATAAAACGCCATTTATCGCCATTGAGATCATTGTATTAACATTACGTTAACTAATAAAAGTGGTATCGATTATCGTTTTTGCTGCTCAAGCGGCTGTTTTTTCAACATATCGAAAAATGTTATCTTTCCGTAGTATACGATTCGGGCGGCAAGCAAAAAATGACGCAGACAGTCACAACGATTAAATGCAATAATCAAACGTTTTCAGTCAACAACAACACCAGTATATGGTTTGCGCAAGGCAAAGGATTATTTTTATGAAGCTTAAAAACACCCTCCTGGCGTCTGCTCTCCTGACAACCGCCACGTTGTCTGCCCATGCAGCGACCGAGTTGACCCCGGAGCAGGCGGCTGCGCTGAAGCCCTACGATCGCGTTGTCGTCACCGGCCGGTTTAATGCCATTGGCGACGCGGTACAGGCGGTATCGCGCAAAGCCGACAAAGACGGCGCGGCCTCATTCTATGTTGTCGACACGTCGGACTACGGCAATGGCGGCAACTGGCGCGTCACGGCTGACCTCTATAAAGACAACGCACCACAAGCGGATACGCCGAAAAATCGCATCATCAATGGCGTGGTAGAACTGCCGAAAGATCAGGCTGTTGCACTGATGCCTTACGACACCGTCACCGTTCAGGGCTTCTATCGCAGTCAGCCGGAAGTGAACGATGCCATCACCAAAGCGGCAAAAGCGAAAGGCGCCTATGCGTTCTTTATCGTGCGCCAGGTGGATGCCAACCAGGGTGGCAACCAGCGCATTACCGCTTATATCTATAAAAAAGATGCTGAGAAACGCGTACTGCAGAGCCCTGACGCCATTCCGGCGGACTCTGACGCCGGTCGCGCAGCGCTGGCCAAAGGCGGCGAAGCGGCAAAAACTGTGGAAATCCCGGGCGTCGCCACCACTGCAGCTGTAGGGTCAGGCACTGGCGTCGGTCGTTTCTTCGAGACCCAGTCGTCCAAAGGCGGGCGTTACACTGTCACGTTGCCGGACGGCACCAAAGTCGAAGAAGTAAACAAAGTGACCGCGGCGCAAATGGTGCCGTTTGATAATATCCAGTTCACCGGCAACTACGGCAACATGACCGAAATCTCCTATCAGACGGCGAAACGCGCGGCGAAGAAAGGGGCGAAGTACTATCACATTACCCGCCAGTGGCAGGAACGCGGCGGCAACATCACCATCAGCGCCGATTTGTACAAATAATCACTGCTGACTGGCTAAAAAGGCGGCGCAATGCCGCCTTTTCATTTTTTTTCATCCCCCGCCATTGCATGGCTCCCGGACACTCCGTAAAATCCCGCGCCTTAGCGCAATCCTCCATTTTTATGCGATTTCGCAAAATAAATATTCTGGAACAGCCATTTTCACCTCGGGAATGCAATGGAAAAGAAACTGGGCCTGAGCGCCCTGACCGCCCTGGTCCTTAGCTCAATGCTCGGCGCTGGCGTATTCAGTTTGCCGCAAAATATGGCTGCCGTAGCCAGCCCCTCCGCTTTGCTTATCGGCTGGGCCATCACCGGCGTCGGGATCCTGTTCCTCGCCTTCGCCATGCTGCTGTTAACCCGAATTCGCCCCGACCTCGACGGCGGGATCTTCACCTACGCCCGCGAAGGGTTCGGTGAGCTGATTGGCTTCTGTTCCGCCTGGGGATATTGGCTCTGTGCGGTGATCGCCAACGTCTCCTATCTGGTGATCGTCTTTTCGGCGCTCAGTTTCTTCACCGATACCCCTGAGCTGCGCCTGTTTGGCGATGGCAACACCTGGCAGTCTATCGCTGGCGCTTCAGTTCTGCTGTGGGTTGTCCATTTTCTGGTTCTGCGCGGCGTGCAGACGGCGGCGGGGATTAATCTGGTGGCCACCCTCGCCAAACTCCTGCCGCTGGGCGCGTTTATCGCGCTCGCCGCCCTGGCCTTCCAGCTGGATACGTTTCGCCTCGATTTCCGTGGGCTGGCACTGGGTATACCCGTATGGGAGCAGGTTAAAAACACCATGCTGATCACCCTGTGGGTGTTTATCGGCGTGGAAGGTGCCGTCGTGGTTTCTGCCCGCGCCCGGCATAAGCGCGATGTCGGTCGCGCAACGCTGCTGGCGGTCATCTCTGCCCTCGCGGTTTATCTGCTGGTCACCCTGCTGTCACTGGGCGTGGTGCCGCGCAGTGAACTGGCCGGCATGCGTAACCCGTCGATGGCGGGACTGATGGTCAACATGATGGGCTCGTGGGGAGAAATCGTGATTGCGGCGGGCCTGATCGTGTCGGTGTGTGGCGCCTACCTGAGCTGGACCATCATGGCTGCGGAAGTGCCGTTCCTGGCCGCCACGCATAAAGCCTTCCCGCGCCTGTTTGCCCGCCAGAACAGCAACAATGCCCCGTCCGCCTCGCTGTGGCTGACCAATATCAGCGTTCAGGCATCGCTGGTGCTGATCTGGTTGACCGGGTCGGACTACGGCACCCTACTGACCATCGCCTCAGAGATGATCCTCGTCCCCTATCTGCTGGTTGGCGCCTTTCTGCTGAAAATCGCCACCCGCCCGCTGCACAAAGCGGTGGGTATCGGCGCCTGCATTTATGGCTTATGGTTATTATACGCGTCGGGACCTGTGCATTTACTGTTGTCGGTGGTACTTTACGCTCCGGGTCTTCTGGTCTTTTTGTACGCTCGACGTACGCACCAGCACGATCGTTCGCTCAAACGCCGCGAATTGGCGCTAATTGGTTTATTGCTGGTTGCCGCTGTGCCGGCAACGTGGATGCTGGTGGGGTAAGCGGTCGCCCTGCCGCAGAACGCATAGGAGATACCCATGGCTGAACAACAGCCCCGCCCGGTTCTGATCACAGGAGGAGGCCGCCGCATCGGTCTCGCGCTGGCACACCATTTTCTGCTGCAACACCAGCCGGTCATCGTCAGCTATCGCACGCCCTATCCGGCGATCGATGGCCTGCGCGACGCGGGCGCCCTCTGTCTGCAGGCCGATTTCAGCAGCGATGACGGCATACTGACCTTCGCCGAGGCGGTCAAATCGCATACCAGCGGCCTGCGCGCCATCATCCACAACGCCAGCGACTGGATGGCGGAGAAACCGGGGGTCGCGCTGAGCACAGTGATCAACCGCATGATGCAGATCCACGTCCATGCCCCCTATCTGCTCAACCACGCGCTGGAGGATCTGCTGCGCGGCCACGGCCATGCCGCCAGTGATATTATCCATATTACCGATTACGTCGTGGAGCGCGGCAGCGATAAACATATCGCCTACGCCGCCAGCAAAGCCGCGCTGGACAATATGACCCGCTCCTTCGCCCGCAAGCTGGCGCCGGAGATCAAGGTCAACGCCATCGCCCCGTCGCTGATCATATTTAATGAGAGTGATGACGAAGCCTATCGTCAGCAGGCGCTGGATAAATCGCTGATGAAAATTGCCCCAGGCGAAAAAGAGATTAGCGACCTTATCGACTACCTGTTTACCAGCCGCTATGTCACCGGCCGGTCATTCGCTGTCGACGGTGGTCGCCCGCTGCGCTAGTGGAAGCGGCTCCAGCCAACAATCAGCAGCCAGGCGCATAGCCCCCAGCATCCCACTGCGCCTGCCAGCGCCAACGGCAGGCGCATGATCCCGGTGAAGTACCACAGCGATAACAAATAGACAAAATAGGG
The DNA here is from genome assembly GCF_002810515.1 of Klebsiella sp. D-Nf1. Classification (NCBI taxonomy): domain Bacteria; kingdom Pseudomonadati; phylum Pseudomonadota; class Gammaproteobacteria; order Enterobacterales; family Enterobacteriaceae; genus Klebsiella; species Klebsiella sp. D-Nf1. The sequence continues at coordinate 847,153 of NZ_PIOK01000001.1, read as the reverse complement.
AACGATCGACCACATGCCGAACACGATGGTGGTGCGCAGGGCTTCAATACCGCGCTCGCTGGCGACGATATAGTGGGCGATGAGCGCAAAGGTGGGAAACAGCGGGATCAGCCCGGCGAGAGCGTAATTTTTCGTTTTTGCCAGCACGCCAATCAGCACCACCACCAGCGCACCCAGCAGCCCTTTGATTAACAGCCCCATGTCCGTATGCCTTAACAATGAATCAACAAGTTAGCGCAGCATAGCGGAAATAGCGCTGTTTATAAAAGAGTAATGGCGGGTAAAATAAGCGCGGTGTATGTTACTTCTTTTACTGATGTGCAATAGACATGAATAAAATCGTTTTTGTTGAGGATGACCCTGAGGTAGGGGCGCTGATCGCCGCCTATCTCGGCAAGCATGATATGGATGTGGTGGTCGAGCCTCGCGGCGACCGCGCAGAGGACGTGATCGCGCGGGAGAAACCGGACCTCGTGCTGCTGGACATTATGCTGCCCGGCAAAGACGGGATGACGCTCTGCCGCGACCTGCGCGGGCAATGGCAAGGGCCCATTGTCCTGCTGACCTCGCTCGACAGCGATATGAACCATATCCTCTCCCTGGAGATGGGCGCCAGCGATTATATCCTGAAAACCACGCCGCCAGCGGTACTTCTCGCGCGACTGCGTCTGCATCTACGCCAGCATATCGCTCCGGCGGGCGCCGGTACCTCCTCAACGCTCACGCCACATAAAACCATCTCCTTTGGTTCGCTGACCATCGACCCGGTCAACCGCCAGGTGCTGCTCGGCGGGGAAAGCGTCGCATTGTCGACGGCCGATTTCGATCTGCTGTGGGAGCTGGCCACCCATGCCGGGCAAATTATGGACCGCGACGCGCTGCTGAAAAATTTACGCGGTGTCACCTACGACGGGATGGATCGCAGCGTCGACGTCGCCATCTCCCGCCTGCGTAAAAAACTGCTCGACAACGCCACGGAGCCTTATCGGATTAAGACCGTTCGCAACAAAGGCTACCTGTTCGCCCCTCACGCCTGGGACAACTAAGCTTCTTCCTCGGCCCTGCGAGGGGCCCGTTTTATGGCGCACTCCGCGACGATAACCGCCTCAGCTTTGCTGCTTAGGGCAACTGCGCGGGTTTCCCTCTGCGCGCTGGCTGCCCGCCGCGAATTTGTCATATTACGTAAATCAATAGGTTTAGCCGTACAGTTCCCCATCACATAAGCCCTCAATATGATTGTGCTCAAGGACTTACCGTTATCAGAGTGGCATAAAGCCTGAAAACACAGGACTTTTGCATGATGAAATACGTTGTACTTTTGGCACTCTCACTCTTCACTTCACTCTCTGGCTGGGCTTTTTCCCTCGACAACGCCGATATTCGACTCCTCTGTCCGCAGCGCGGGCAAATCGAGGTGATCCTCCACCGCTATGAACATACCCAGCAATCCTGGGGACAGCATCACTTTGAAACGGGAGGCGGCCACGTTCGCCAGGGACCGCTGCTGGTGATCCCGTTTGCCAACCTCGATCAGATGATTTACCACCAAACCACCGGCGAGTTTGCTTACTGGTATGCCGAAACGGAAAAGCTGGTGCGCTGTCGGCTGCTAAGCCTGACGACCACCTATCCGGTAGATATTCCCTACTTTCGCGAGTAGCGATACCCCGCTCGATTCCCTGGAAGGCGCAGGTCTGGTGGTTAAAATTAATTTGTGACAACGTCACTAATTCAGATATTCCCGGCCGATATCATCCCGGATGACGCTATCTATACCGGTTATAGCGGCGCCACAAAGATGGCAAGGCGCAACACGCCGGGCCCCCCAAAGATGGTCGTTTTACAATAAATTTTCATTGTTCTAGTGTGACTTAACTCAACACTCACGCGGTACGGGAGAGACAATGGGACGGTTCTCAGGTAAGAAAATTGTGATTACAGGGGCGAGCAGCGGTATTGGTCTCGCAGGGGCAATGCGCATTATTGATGAAGGGGGCGAAGTGATGCTGACCGGACGCCATCAGCAAAAACTGGAATCGTTACGCGCAGTGCTGCCCGAGCGCGCCTGGTTTCTCCAGAACGATGGCGCGGAACCTGAGGCAGCGCATGCCCTCGCCGAGTCTGTAGAATCATTTGGCATGCTGGATGGCCTGTGGCTGAACGCCGGCCAGCTCGCCTTTTCAACGGTGGAAAATACCACCGAAACGCAGTTCGATACCATCATGGCCAACAATGTTCGTTCTGCCGTCCTGCAAATCGCCGCACTTTCGCGTTTTTTGAAGACCGGAGCCTCGGTGGTCATCACCGCCTCTACGGCCGCCTACGAAGGCACGCCACTGGCGGCGCTCTATGCCGCCAGCAAAGGCGCGCAGCTGGCCCTGGTTCGCAGCTGGGCAACGGCCTTCGCCGCCCGCGGGATCAGAGTTAACGCGCTGGTGCCCGGGGCAATCGATACCCCTCTGCTTGACGCGATCCCCGCCCCCTTCCGCGAGCAGTATGATACGCAGATCAGGGCTACCGTGCCGCTAAAACGCCCGGGAACGCCGGAAGAAGCGGCGGCGGTTGCGCTGTTTTTATTATCGGATGATGCCGGGTATGTGACGGGTAGCCAGTATGTGGTGGATGGCGGACTGCTGCGCTTATAAGGGCTGCGTCATTATTTATGCCTGCGGGATGTTGTCAGTGAGGGTGAACCCTGCTTTGATAGCACATTAAACCGGGCGTGAAACGCAGAAGTCATTTTTTACGGTATATTCTGCCGTGACAAACGCCCTGGACTGCGGTCTGGTTTCGTTACTGCATCACCGCTTTAGCGGAAAGGCACATATCACACCGCGCCATGAAGGCAAAAGATAGGTAACTAACATTCTGATTTAAGTGAGATTTAATGAAAAAGCTGTTTGTGCAGTTCTATCTTTTGCTCTTCGTCTGCTTTCTGGTGATGACCATGCTGGTAGGCCTGGTCTATAAATTTACCGCTGAGCGCGCCGGACGACAGTCGCTTGACGATCTGATGAAAAGCTCGCTGTATCTGATGCGCAGCGAGCTGCGGGAAATTCCGCCGCGCGACTGGAGCAAGACGCTCAAAGAGCTGGATCTGAACCTGTCGTTCGATCTGCACATCGAACCAATGAGCAAATTCAAGCTGTCGGAAAGCTCGATGCAGCACCTGCGCGCCGGCGATATCGTCGCGCTGGATGACCAGTACACCTTTATTCAGCGCATTCCCCGTAGCCATTATGTGCTGTCGGTGGGCCCGGTGCCCTATCTCTATTTTCTGCATGAAATGCGCCTGCTGGACATCGCGCTGATGGCGTTTATCGCTATCTCGCTGGCCTTTCCGGTGTTTATCTGGATGCGTCCGCACTGGCAGGACATGCTGCGTATTGAAACCGCTGCCCAGCGCTTTGGCGAAGGCCACTTCAGCGAGCGCATTCATTTTGACAGCATGTCCAGCTTTGAACGGCTCGGCGTGGCCTTTAATCAGATGGCCGATAACATTAACGCCCTCATTGCCAGTAAAAAGCAGCTGATTGACGGTATCGCCCATGAGCTCAGGACGCCGCTGGTCCGCCTGCGCTACCGTCTGGAGATGAGCGAAAACCTCACTGAGGCGGAATCGCAAGCGCTGAACCGCGATATCGGCCAGCTGGAGGCGCTGATTGAAGAACTCCTGACCTACGCCCGCCTCGACCGCCCGCAGACAGAACTCAGCCTGACGACGCCTGATTTCCCCGCCTGGATCAGCGATCATGTCGAGGATATTCAGATGGTCAACCCGCAGCGCGAGGTCGCTCTGGCAACGCTGACCCACGGCAACTATGGCGCGCTGGATATGCGGCTGATGGAGCGGGTACTGGATAATCTGGTAAATAACGCCCTGCGCTACAGCACCCAGCGGGTGGCGGTCAGCCTGACCCTGCAGGGATCGCGTGCCTCGTTGCAGGTCGAGGATGACGGCCCGGGCATTGCCCCTGAAGAGCGCGAGCGAGTGTTTGAGCCCTTTGTCCGTCTTGACCCCAGCCGGGATCGGGCGACCGGAGGATGCGGCCTCGGCCTGGCGATTGTGCACAGTATTGCCCAGGCGATGGGCGGTGACGTGCGCTGCGAGGCCAGCCCTCTCGGCGGCGCCCGCTTCTGCTTTAGCTGGCCGGTTTATCATCAGTTGCCCGATTTTACCTCTGCCTGAATAAAACTTGCGCAGAGGCCGCGCGCTGCGTATGCTGCAAAAACTGAATAGTATGTTGTAACTAAGGTGAATCGATGGCTCGCTACGACCTTGTTGAACGTCTGAATGATACCTTTCGTCAGATCGAGCTGGAGCTGCAGACGCTCCAGCAGGCGCTAAGCAGCTGCCGGCTGCTGGCGGCCCGGGTATTTGAACTGCCGGCGGTCAGTAAGGATGCCGAGCACGATCCGCTGGCCAACATTCCGGTGGTGCAACACATCGGCAAGGCGGCGCTGACCCTCACCCTGCGCCACTACAGCCATCTGTTTATCCAGCAGCAGTCGGAAACCCGCAGCAGCAAAGCCGCCGTTCGTCTGCCGGGGGCTATCTGCCTTCAGGTCACCGCCGTGGAGCAGCAGGATCTGCTGGCGCGCATTCAGCATATTAACGCCCTGAAGGCTACCTTCGAGAAAATCGTCACCGTCGATTCAGGCCTGCCCCCCACTGCCCGTTTTGAATGGGTGCATCGCCACCTGCCGGGCTTGATCACCCTCAGCGCCTACCGCACGCTGACGCCCCTCGTCGACCCGAGCACCATCCGCTTCGGCTGGGCCAATAAACATGTGATCAAGAACCTGACCCGCGACCAGGTATTGATGATGCTGGAGAAAAGCCTGCAATCACCGCGGGCGGTGCCGCCGTGGACCCGTGAGCAGTGGCAGAGCAAGCTTGAGAGGGAGTATCAGGACATCGCCGCCCTGCCGCAGCGGGCGCGGCTGAAAATCAAACGGCCGGTGAAAGTGCAGCCGATTGCCCGCGTCTGGTACGCCAGCGAGCAGAAACAAGTGCAGTACGCCTGCCCCAGCCCGCTGATCGCGCTGATATCCGGCAGCCAGGGGGTCAGCGTCCCGGATATCGGCGAATTGCTGAACTATGACGCCAACAATGTCCAGTACCGCTACAAACCGGAGGCGCAGTCGCTGAGATTACTTATCCCGCGCCTGCACCTCTGGCTGGCTAGCGAGTAGCCAGGCTGCCGACCATCTCCTCAGGGCGCACCCAGCTGTCGAATTCGGCTTCCGTCAGGTAGCCCAGCGCCAGCGCCGAGGCTTTGAGGGTCAGCCCCTCATGGTGCGCTTTTTTAGCGATTTCCGCCGCCTTGTCGTAGCCGATATGGGTATTCAGCGCAGTGACCAGCATCAGCGACTCATTGAGCAGCTGGCTGATCCGCTCGCGATTCGGTTCAATACCCACCGCACAGTGCTCATTAAAGCTCTCCATACCATCCGCCAGCAGACGCACCGACTGCAGGACATTGTGGATGACCATCGGACGATAGACGTTAAGCTCAAAGTTACCCGAGGCGCCGCCGATATTCACCGCCACGTCGTTACCCATCACCTGGCAGCAGACCATGGTCAACGCTTCGCACTGGGTTGGGTTAACCTTGCCTGGCATGATTGAAGAACCCGGCTCATTCTCCGGGATGGCGATTTCGCCAATGCCGCAGCGGGGGCCGGAGGCCAGCCAACGGACATCGTTAGCGATCTTCATCAGCGACGCCGCCAGGCCTTTCAGCGCGCCGTGGGCATGGACCAGGGCATCCACAGTAGCCAGCGCTTCGAATTTGTTCGGCGCGGTGACAAATGGCTGTCCGCTGAGCGACGCCAGCTCGGCCGCCACCCGCACGGCATACTCCGGATGGGTATTCAGCCCGGTTCCTACCGCCGTCCCGCCCAGCGCCAGCTCGGCAAGATGCGGCTGGCTGGCTTCAATGTGCTTCAGGCTATGGTCCAGCATCGCCACCCAGCCGGAGATCTCCTGGCCTAACGTGAGCGGTGTGGCGTCCTGCAGATGGGTGCGGCCGATCTTGACGATATCCCTGAAGGCCACTGCTTTTTCGTTGAGCGTCGCCCGCAGCGCCTGCAGCGACGGGATCACTTTTTCCCGCAGGGCAATCAGCGCCGCGACGTGCATGGCGGTGGGGAACACGTCATTTGAGCTCTGGCTCTTATTCACATCGTCATTGGGATGAATTTTTCGCGCCATCCCCCGTTCACCGCCCAGCAGTTCACTGGCGCGGTTGGCCAGCACCTCGTTCATATTCATATTGCTTTGGGTGCCGGAGCCGGTCTGCCAGATAGCCAGAGGAAACTCCTGTGAGTGCTTTCCGGCCAGGACTTCGTCAGCGGCAGCGACGATCGCCCCGGCTTTCTCCGCCGTCAGCAACCCAAGATCCTGGTTAACCTTCGCCGCCGCCCGCTTGGTCAGCGCCAGGGCGTATATCAGCTCCCCGGGCATTTTTTCGGTCGAGATGCGGAAATGCTCCAGCGAGCGCTGGGTCTGGGCGCCCCAGAGTTTATCGGCCGGGACGTCGATGGCGCCCATCGAGTCTTTTTCACTGCGATGCGTTGTCATTACTTTCTCCTTGGATTCAAAGTGCGTCATAGCGACAAAGCTCACCTGCTTAAAAGACTAAGTATTGGCCAGATTTATAAGTTGTTTTGGTGGTTCGTGCCGCGAAGCGACATAAAAAAGCCGCCCCGAAGGGCGGCCTAGACCGCTGACAAAATGCAATCGTCGGGATTGCCCGGCGGCGCTGCGCTTGCGCGGGCCTACAGAGAACTGCATAACTGTTTGATATTGCTTTTTTCGTAGGCCGGGTAAGGCGAAAGCCGCCACCCGGCAGAAAGGCGATCACAATAACGAAAACCGGTTTGTCATCGGCCAGAGCCGCCCCGAAGGGCGACCAGGGTTACTTCACGCAGCGTGCGCACTGCGACGTCTGGATCTGCTGGAAGAAGTCATTGCCTTTATCATCGACGAGGATAAACGCCGGGAAATCTTCCACTTCAATTTTCCAGATAGCCTCCATACCCAGCTCCGGATACGCCACGCACTCGAGGCTGCGGATGCTCTGCTGGGCCAGCACCGCCGCCGGGCCGCCGATACTGCCGAGGTAGAAACCGCCGTGTTTGTGGCACGCATCGGTCACCTGCTGGCTGCGGTTGCCTTTCGCCAGCATGATCTTGCTCGCGCCGTGCGACTGCAGCAGATCGACGTAAGAATCCATGCGGCCTGCGGTGGTCGGCCCCAGAGAGCCGGAGGCGTAACCGTCCGGCGTCTTGGCCGGGCCCGCGTAGTAGATCGGGTGATCTTTGACGTACTGCGGCAGTGATTCACCGCTGTCGATAAGCTCCTTCAGCTTGGCGTGGGCGATATCGCGGGCCACGATGATAGTGCCGCTCAGCGACAAACGGGTGGACACCGGGTACTGCGACAGCAGCGCCAGGATCTCGCTCATCGGCTGGTTAAGATTCACCTTCACCGCTTCGCCTTCCCCGGCCTGGCGCAGATGCTCAGGGATATATTTCCCCGGATTGCTCTCCAGCTTCTCGATCCAGATGCCGTCGCGGTTGATTTTGGCTTTGATGTTGCGGTCGGCGGAACAGGAGACGCCCATCCCTACCGGGCAGGAAGCCCCGTGACGCGGCAGACGGATCACCCGGATATCGTGGGCGAAGTATTTCCCGCCGAACTGCGCGCCGAGGCCGAGGTTCTGCGCTTCCAGCAGCAGCTCTTGCTCCAGCTGCACATCGCGGAACGCCTGACCATGTTCGTTACCTTCCGTCGGCAGGCCATCGTAGTATTTGGTGGAGGCCAGCTTCACGGTCTTCAGCGTCGCTTCCGCCGACGTCCCGCCAATCACAAAGGCGATATGGTACGGCGGACAGGCGGCGGTGCCGAGGGTGCGCATCTTCTCGACGAGATAGTTTTTCAGCTTCGCCGGGGTGATCAGCGCTTTGGTTTCCTGGTACAGATAGGTTTTGTTCGCCGAACCGCCGCCCTTGGCGATGCAGAGGAATTTGTACTCATCGCCATCGGTAGCATAAAGATCGATCTGCGCCGGCAGGTTGGTACCGGTGTTAACCTCTTTATACATATCCAGCGGCGCGTTCTGCGAGTAGCGCAGGTTGTCCTGGATATAGGTGTTGTACACACCCTGCGCCAGCGCGGCTTCATCGCCGCCGCCGGTCCACACGCGCTGGCCTTTTTTACCCATGATGATCGCGGTGCCGGTGTCCTGGCAGGTGGGCAGAATGCCTCTGGCGGCGATATCCGAGTTGCGCAGGAACTGCAGCGCGACGTATTTGTCGTTTTCGCTGGCTTCCGGGTCGTTAAGGATATCCGCCACCTGCTGCTGATGCGCCGGGCGAAGCATAAAGGAGGCGTCGTGGAAAGCATGCTGCGCCAGAAGGGTCAGCGCCTGAGGGTCGACTTTTAGCACTTCCTGGCCGGCAAATTCGGCGACGGAGACGTAATCACTGCTGAGGAGATAATACTCGGTGTCATCCTTTTTGAGGGGAAAAGGATCCTGGTAAACAAACGGTTTATTCGACATTGTACTCTCACTTACTGCTTTGGCTGATTATGTTTCAGGCAGGGACTCCATGTGCCTGTAGAAAAGCGAGTCGATCAATCTTACACAATTTTTTAACAAAAACTGAGACAGGGACGACTTTTTCTTTCAGCAGTTGCTTCTCCACGGTTTGCTGGTTTAATAGAGCAATAATTTTTACTTTGATTGATACAGGGAATGAGAATGCAAAAGCTGATCAACGCCGTACAGAACTACGCATGGGGAAGCCACACCGCTTTAACTGAACTGTATGGCATTGCCAACCCGGACAACATGCCGATGGCAGAGCTGTGGATGGGGGCGCATCCGAAGAGCAGCTCGCAGATCCTGGCGGCCGACGGCCAGCCGCGTTCGCTGCGCGAGGTGATTGACGCGGATAAAACCGCCCTGCTCGGCGACAAGGTTGCCGCCCGCTTTGGTGAGCTGCCGTTCCTGTTTAAAGTACTGTGCGCCGCTCAGCCGCTCTCTATTCAGGTACATCCCAACAAGCAGGCATCAGAAGAAGGTTTCGCCCGCGAGAACGCCGCCGGCATCCCGCTCTCCGCCGCCGAGCGTAACTATAAAGATCCAAACCACAAGCCGGAGCTGGTTTTTGCCCTGACGCCGTTCCTGGCGATGAATGCGTTTCGCGAGTTCAACGAGATTGTCACTCTGCTGCAGCCGGTAGCTAGCGCGCATCCGGCGATTGGCGCCTTCCTGCAGCAGCCGGACGCGGCTCACCTGAGTCAGCTGTTTGCCAGCCTGCTAAATATGCAGGGTGAGGAAAAAGCCAAGGCGCTGCAGGTACTGCGCGACGTACTGGTCCGTGAACAAGGCGAACCGTGGCAGACTATCCGCCTGATCGCGGAATTCTATCCGGACGACAGCGGCCTCTTCTCGCCGCTGCTGCTGAACGTGGTGAAGCTGAACCCTGGCGAAGCCATGTTCCTGTTCGCCGAAACGCCGCATGCCTATCTGCAGGGGGTGGCGCTGGAGGTGATGGCCAACTCGGATAACGTACTGCGCGCCGGTCTGACGCCGAAATACATTGATATTCCTGAGCTGGTCGCTAACGTCAAGTTCGAAGCCAAACCGGCGGGTGAGCTGTTGACCCAGCCGCAGCAGCACGGCGCAGAGCTGGACTTCCCGATCCCGGTGGAAGATTTTGCCTTCTCGCTGCACGACCTCTCCACCGAGGCCAGCGATCTGGCTCAGGCAAGCGCGGCGATTATTTTCTGCGTCGACGGCGAAGCCGTACTGCACAAAGGTGACCAGAGCCTGACGCTCAAGCCGGGCGAGTCGGCTTTCGTGGCCGCCAACGAATCACCGGTGCAGGTCAGCGGCCGCGGCCGCGTGGCGCGCGTGTTTAATAAGCTCCAGTAAGTGACTGACCTTTCAGGTCGCGCTTACTGAATGATGACAACTCAGCCAGGCGGTCTCTCCGCCTGGCTTCATTTATGGACAAATGCTATGAAAAAATCGCTGGTCGCAGCAGGCATCATCGTGGCGCTGGGCGTGGTATGGACAGGCGGCGCCTGGTACACCGGCAAACAGCTGGAAGGCCGGATCGCCGATATGGTGCAGCAGGCTAACGCGCAGCTACGCAGCAGCGCGCCGGAATCAGGGCTGGAGCTGAGCTATCAGGATTACCGGCGCGGGCTGTTCAGCAGCCATCTGCAGCTGGTGGTTAAGCCGATCGCCGGTCAGGCCAGCTGGCTGGCCGCCGGACAGAGCGTGGTGCTTGACGAGGTGGTCGATCATGGCCCCTTCCCGCTGGCCTCATTAAAAACCTTTAATCTGGCGCCGGCGATGGCCTCGGTCCACACCACGCTGGTGAAAAATGACGCCAGCCAGGCGCTGTTCGAGATCGCCAAAGGCAACACTCCCTTTACCGTCGATACACGCATCGCCTACAGCGGCGACAGCCAGTCGGCGATCGTGCTCAATGCCCTCGACTATGCCAAAGGTGATGAGAAAGTCACCTTCAGCGGCGGTCAGTTCCAGCTCGACGCCGACCGCGACGGCAAAAACATCAGTCTGAAGGGCCAGGCCGGCAGCGGGCAGATCGATGCGCTCAACGAATATAATCAGAAGGTACAGCTGCGCTTCGTCAACCTGACCACCGACGGCGCCACCGAGCTGGCCAGCTTCAACGAACGTATCGGCCAGCAAAAAATGACCCTCGATAAACTGGCCATCAGCGTCGAAGGCAAAGAGCTGGCGCTGATCGACGGCATGGCGCTGGATGGCGGCTCGACGCTGACCCAGGACGGCAAAGGCGTGAACAGCCAGGTGAACTACACCGTCAACAGCCTCAAACTGCAGGGGCAAGATATGGGCAGCGGCAAACTGACGCTGAAAGTGGATAATGTCGACGGTCAGGCGTGGCACCAGTTCAGTCAACAGTACAGCGCACAGTCTCAGGCGCTGCTGGCGAAACCGGAGCTGGCGCAAAACCCGGAACTGTACCAGCAGGCGTTAACCGAAACCCTGTTCAATGCGCTGCCGATCCTGCTTAAAGGCAACCCGTCGGTGACCATCTCTCCGCTGAGCTGGCGCAATGCCAAAGGGGAAAGTACCCTGAATCTGTCGGTTCTGTTGAAGGATCCGGCCCAGGTGACCACCCCACCGCAGACCCTGGCAGACAGCCTGGATCGCGTGGTGCAGTCTCTTGACGGCAAGGTAGTGATCCCGGTGGATATGGCGACGGAGTTAATGACTAAGATCGCCGGTCTGGAAGGTTACCAGCCAGCCGATGCGGCCAAGCTTGCCGATCAGCAGGTCAAAGGCCTGGCGGCGATGGGCCAGATGTTCCGCATCACCACCATGGAAGATAACGCCATCAGCAGCAGCCTGCAGTACGCTAACGGCCAGGTGACGCTGAACGGACAGAAAATGCCGCTGGAGGATTTTGCCGCGATGTTTGGTCTGGAAGCGCCTGCTCAACCGGACGCGGCGCCGCAGGAAGGCCAGCCGCAACAGGATGACGCCGCTCCGCAGCAAGATGACGCCGCTCCTCAGCAGGACGACGCCGCCCCGCAGCCGTAACTTATCGGCTCAGGAGACGGCCATCGCGCGCCGTCTCCCTCATTTCCGTGTCACCAGCCGCGGCGGCATAATCTGGTTGCGCGCCTCGCCGGTGCCTTCCTCCAGCCGTCGCAGCATCGACTCTGCCAGAGTTTTCCCCATCTCGCGCGCCGGGGTCGTCACCCAGGTGAGCGGCAGATCATCCAGGGCCGCCTCCGGCACGTCGGCGAAGGCCGCCAGCGCCACCCGCTGTTCGAAGTAGCTCTCGACACCGTCTTCTCCGCTCTGCCTTCCGGCCCGCAGTAAACCAAACCACGCGCCGGTGGCCACCACGTTGTTGTAGCACAGCACCGCGGTGATAGTCGGATTCTGGCGCAGCAGCCCCGCCATCGCCTCCGCCGCCTGCTTCTGGCTCGACTCGCACTCCAGCACCCATTCGCTGTGAAACGGCAGACCGTATTTCAGCAAGGTGGCGCAATAACCGCCGACCCGCTCGGCGCGCGTCAGCGACGAGCTCTGCCCGCCAAGCCAGGCGATCCGCTGATGGCCGCGGCGGATAAGATGCTCGGTCACCAGCTGCGCCGCCTGCATGTTGTCCGGGCGGATCAGGTCGACATCGTCAAGGTAGCTGGCGCGGGAAGCAAACACCAGCGGCACGCCAGCCTGCGCGGCCCGCTCGCGCAGTTCGCTCCCGCGATCGATCGACCCGGCGATGATCACCCCGTCGACCCCCTGCGCCGCGAGGGTATCAAACCGCTGGTCTATCTTCTCGCCGCTGCGCCCGCCCTGGGTGAGGAACACCATTTTCCCCTGCCTTTCCAGGGCGTCGGTGAGGCCGGCGGTTAATTCGGCGTAAAACGGCTTTGACAGATCGCTAACGATAAGGCCAATCACCCCGCTCTGCCCGCCACGCAGCGAGGCGGCCTGGCGGTTGCGCACAAATCCCAGCTGTTCGATGGCCTGATTAACCCGCTCGCCGGTGGCGCTGGAGATGCGCCCTTTACCGCTCAGCACCAGCGAGACGGTGCTCACGGAGACCCCGGCGGCCTGCGCCACATCATTGATGGTGATCTTTTTTGCGATAGCCATAACGTGCTGGCTGACTCCCTTGCCTGTCGATAAAACGTTTTATCATTGTGCGATCTTTATAAACCTTATTATCGCTTGATTATGTGATTTTTATCGCACTAAAAAGTGGTAAAACGTTTTATCTTGCCGTGGCGTTAGTTCTTCCCGACCACTTGAGAATCAGGAACCGTGTTATGACGGCGAAAACAGCACCAAAAATCACTTTATGGGAGTTTTTCCAGCAGCTCGGAAAAACCTTTATGCTGCCCGTAGCGTTGCTCTCGTTTTGTGGGATCATGCTGGGGATCGGCAGTTCGTTAAGCAGTCACGATGTTTTGACGCTGCTGCCGTGGCTGGATATGCCGCTGCTGCAGGCCATCTTTATCTGGATGAGCAAAGTCGGCTCCTTTGCTTTCAGCTTCCTGCCGGTCATGTTCTGTATCGCCATCCCACTGGGACTGGCGCGGGAGAACAAAGGCGTCGCCGCCTTCGCCGGCTTTGTCGGCTACGCGGTCATGAACCTGGCGGTCAACTTCTGGCTGACGGCGAAAGGCATTCTGCCCACCACCGACGCCGCGATCCTGAAGGCCAACAATATCCAGAACATCATCGGTATTCCGTCGATCGATACCGGGATCCTCGGCGCGGTTATCGCCGGGATTATCGTCTGGCTGCTGCATGAACGCTTCCATAACATTCGCCTGCCGGACGCCCTGGCCTTCTTCGGCGGCACCCGCTTCGTGCCGATCATCACCACCGTGGTGCTGGGTCTGGTCGGGCTGGCGATCCCGCTGGTGTGGCCAGTCTTCGCCATGGGGATCAACGCCCTCGGGAAGATGATCAACAGCGCCGGGGATTTTGGCCCGATGATCTTCGGCACCGGCGAGCGACTGCTGCTGCCGTTTGGCCTGCACCACATTCTGGTGGCGCTGATCCGCTTCACTGAAGCCGGCGGTACCCTCGACGTCTGCGGCCACAGCGTCAGCGGCGCGCTGACCATCTTCCAGGCGCAACTGAGCTGCCCGACCACTCACGGCTTCTCCGAAAGCGCCACCCGCTTCCTGTCGCAGGGTAAAATGCCGGCCTTCCTCGGCGGCCTGCCGGGAGCCGCGCTGGCGATGTACCACTGCGCCCGTCCGGAAAACCGGCATAAAATTAAAGGCCTGCTGATCTCCGGGGTCATCGCCTGCGTGGTCGGCGGCACCACCGAGCCGCTGGAGTTCCTGTTCCTGTTCGTCGCGCCGGTGCTGTATGTCATCCACGCGCTGCTGACCGGTCTCGGCTTTACCATCATGGCGGTGCTCGGGGTGACCATCGGCAACACCGACGGCAATATCATCGACTTCGTGGTGTTTGGCATCCTGCATGGCCTGGCGACCAAGTGGTATCTGGTGCCGGTGGTAGCGGCTATCTGGTTCGCGGTCTACTATGCCATCTTCCGCTTCGCCATTACCCGCTTCAATCTGAAAACGCCGGGTCGCGATATCGACACCGCCGCCAGCGTGGAGAAAGCCGTCGCCGGTACCATCGGCAAATCCGGCTATAACGTGCCGGCGATTCTGGCGGCGCTCGGCGGCGCCGAGAACATTGTTTCGCTGGATAACTGCATTACCCGCCTGCGTCTGTCGGTACACGATATGAGCAAAGTGGACGCCGCCGCGCTGAAAGCCCATCGCGCCATCGGGGTGGTTCAGCTCAATCAGCATAACCTGCAGGTGGTTATTGGCCCGCAGGTGCAGTCAGTAAAAGATGAAATGGCCGTATTGATGAATACTGTTCAGGCCTGACCCCACTGGTCCCCCTTCCGCACGGAGGGGGACATTCGCTAAGGAAGTTCCGATGTTTGATTTTGCCACCCCCATCGACCGCCACGGTACCTGGTGCACACAGTGGGACTATGTCGCCGACCGGTTTGGCGCCGCCGACCTGCTGCCGTTCACCATCTCCGATATGGATTTCGCCACTGCGCCCTGCATTCTCGACGCCGTCAGCCAGCGGCTGGCCCACGGGGTGTTCGGCTACAGCCGCTGGCAGAACGAGGCGTTTCTCGGGGCGATTGCCCACTGGTACGCCAGCCGGTTTAACAGCGTCATCGATCCGCAAACGGTGGTCTACGGGCCGTCGGTTATCTACATGGTGGCGGAAACCATCCGCCAGTGGTCAAGCAAAGGCGACGGCGTCGTCGTCCATACTCCCGCCTACGATGCGTTCTATAAGACCATCACCGCTAACCGCCGGGAGATTGCCCCGGTGCCATTGACCCTGACGGATAACCAGTGGCACTGCGATATGGCCCGCCTGGAAGCCGTGCTGGCGGAACCGAAGAATACCCTGCTGCTGCTGTGCAGCCCGCACAACCCAACGGGGAAAGTCTGGCGTCGCGAGGAGCTGGAGACCATGGCGGCCTTGTGTCAAAAACATGGCGTCAGGGTGATTAGCGACGAAATTCATATGGACATGGCCTGGGACGAACACCGCCATATCCCGTGGAGCGAGGTTGCTCAGGGGCCATGGGCGCTGTTCACCTCCGGTTCGAAGAGCTTTAATATTCCGGCCTTTACCGGGGCCTATGGCTTTATCCCCGAGGCGAACGCGCGCGACAGCTACCTGCAGGCGCTGAAGGCCCGCGACGGGCTCTCTTCTCCCTCCGTGCCGGCGCTGGTCGCCCATATCGCCGCCTACCGCGACGGGGCTCCCTGGCTCGACGCCTTGCGTGACTATCTGCAGGCGAATATGCGCTATGTCGCCGACACGCTTAACAATGCCTTCCCCGCGCTCTGCTGGCAGCCGCCGGAGGCCACCTACCTGGCGTGGATCGACCTGCGCCCCCTGAACATCGACGACCACGCGCTACAGCAGGCGCTGATCGCCGAACAGAAGGTGGCGATTATGCCGGGTTATACCTATGGTCCTGAGGGCAATGGCTTTCTGCGCCTCAACGTCGGCTGCCCGCGCGAGAAGCTGGAACGCGGTGTCGAAGGACTGATTGCCGCCCTGCGTAGCCTCAGCTGATTCGACGCGCAATCTACAGGTCATCGCGCCGGCGGAATGCCAGGTAGCCGGCGCCGAGGGTAAAGATGGCGACTATCACCACCAGCAGGATAAACCCGTGGTGGTTACTCGCCAGCGGGATCCCACCGACGTTCATGCCGAAGAAACCAGCGACGATGTTAATCGGCAGCGCGAGGACCGTGATCACCGTCAGGGTGTAGAGGGTGCGGTTGCTCTGCTCCAGCTGGCGGGCGCCAATCTCCTCCTGCAGCAGACTGATGCGCTCGATCAGGCCGGACAGGTCATTGAGCACCACGCTAAACTCTTCGGTGAACTGACGAAACGCCTGCACCACGGCACGATCCATCCACGCCGGCGGCCGGTTAAGCAGACGGAACATCGCCGCCGGCTCCGGCGCCAGCAGCCGCTGAAAGCGTAAAAGCATCCGCCGCAGCCGCGCCAGATCGGCCCGGTTGCGCTGCACATGATTGCTCAGGAGACGCTCTTCGATAAGGTCGACATGGCGGCTGGCCTGGCGGACGACCTGCTCCAGCACCTCCTCCTGCTCCTCCAGCAGAAAAGCCAGCAGCTCGGTAGAGGTATTCACCCTGAGCGTCTGCAGACGCGGCAGCATCCATTCGATAAACCGCAACGGTTTGAAGCGCGCCGTCACCACCAGCTTAGGGCTACAGTAGAGCCACAGCGTGGCGGTTTCCGCGCTGGTATCCTGCGGCCGAAACAGCACATCGTTGAGCACAGCGAACAGATTCTCCCCCTGTCGCTCAATGCGAGTGGTGTGCGAGCCGCTGCGGATCTCCTCGAAGAAAAAGTCCGCCACCGGAAAGTGGCTGGTTAACCATTTCTCGGCGGTGGCATGATTGAGATTCAGGTGTAACCAGATAAACGCCTTGTCATCGGCGAGCGCCTGATAGCGGGCGCACACCTCGCCAGAGGCGATGGGCTGCGGGGGGCGCTGTTCATGAAACAGATAACCATGCACCAGACCGGAAACTTCACTATCAAAATCGGGCTTTAACATCTTCGCGGTGACGTCTTGACTCATGGCTCCCTCAGGACACGCACTGGCACTGTTGATGCCCGAATAGCGCCATCTTTCGCTATTTTCCTCGGGCTGGCAAGGTTAATAATCTGGTCATAAAACAGTAACCTGAATGACATATTGCCGTCAGTGTCGCGCGCCACGCAGGCGATGCGATCGGCGCGAATGGAGGGGGCTTCTGGTCCATTTCGCTCCGGGGTTATTAAAATAAATTTGATTATCCTCAAAACTTTTTTAGGCAAAAAAGCGTATTAATTAAGCCGCTTAATCATTGCTTACACTGGTTTATTGAGGAGGAGACCATGAAAACCTATGACCGTAATCGTAACGCTATTGCTACCGGCAGCAGGGTAATGATCGCCGGTAACGGCACGACAGGCGTGATTAAAGCTATCCATGGTGAAGGGAAAACCGCCGAGCAGCTTCGCCGGGCGGACTGCGTTGAAATCGACGGCTGCGAGGGCCGCTTTTGCCCGTTAGATCTGATCCGTCTCGGCTTCCATTAATTCCTGCCGCCAGGTCATCCGTATCAGGCCACCTGAGGTGGCCTGCTCTTTTCCCGACTAATAAAGCGGCTAGCGAAAGCTCCACTGAATACTCATCACAAAGATCGCCGGCACAATAATGCCGCCTTCCACACCGAAATAATCGGTGAAGTTATATTGCAGACCATGATAGATGTAGGGCGAAAAACCGACGCCGGTGATTTTTTTGGCGGTGCGGTAGGTGCCAGAATCCCCACAGTGGCTGAAGGCGTCAAAGAAAAATTCCCCGGTATAGGCATACACCCCTTTCAGCACCCAGCCGGTATCGTTTTTCAGCCAGTCGCGGCGCACGCCGAGGGTCAGGCAGCGATCGTCAAAGCTGTTTTTCATCGTTCCGACCAGCACGCTGTATTTTGAATCCTGAGAAAACTTGCGCTCCACCGAGAAAAAGTTGTTATTGAAATGTTCGTTATATTGTCCGTGGTTACCGGTCATATGATAAACATAGGAGCCGGTATTCATCGAATAGAGGTTTAATTCCCCGGCCTGCGCCGACGGCATGGCAACCATCAGTAGCCCTGATAACAAAATCCATAATTTATTTAACATTCAGTAACCTACACCACACCCGAAAAAAAGAACCCGGCATACTAGCACCGCTAAGCTAAACCAAAGGGCAATCGGATAAACCGACGCTCGTCACGGCAGAAAACATGACCCTATCTGCACTATAGCAGCGGCGCTCCCGCTTCGTTAGCGCTTGCAGCTATACTGCAGACACATTCCTCTTATTGATTAAGGACCGCTGTGTTAGCCACTTTCCTCGTTGCGCTGGTCGCTATTATTCATCTCGCCATCCTGGTGCTGGAGATGTTTCTCTGGGAAGCCCCCGCCGGGCGCCGGGCCTTTAACCTCAGCGCCGATTTCGCCCGGGAGACCCGGGTGCTGGCGGCCAACCAGGGGTTGTATAACGGTTTTCTGGCCGCCGGCCTGGCGTGGGGGCTGTGGCTGGGGGCGTCGGGCGTGCAGGTGGTTATCTTTTTCCTGGCCTGCGTGCTGGCCGCAGGGATTTTCGGCGCGCTGACCGCCAGCCGCAAAATTCTTTATATTCAGGCGCTGCCCGCACTGCTGGCGCTGCTTGCCATGCTGGCGCAAGCGTAGGGTCTTGATCCAAAACAGAGAAAGCAGGCGTTAAGGCGGGTACTATTTGCCCCCTTCGGTCGGTCATCGACCTTTAATACCTTCTGAGTTCAGAGGCATTTTTATGACATGGCAATCCTTCAAACAGGCCTGGCTTATCCGGTTCTGGTCCCCTGTCCCGGCGGTCATCGCGGCGGGCATCCTCTCTACCTACTATTTTGGCATCACCGGCACCTTCTGGGCGGTGACCGGCGAATTCACCCGCTGGGGTGGTCAGCTGCTGCAACTGCTGGGCGTCCACAGCGAACAGTGGGGCTATTACCAGCTGATTCATCTCGAAGGGACGCCGCTGACCCGCATCGATGGCAGGATGATCATCGGCATGTTCGGCGGCTGCCTGGCCGCCGCGCTGTGGGCCAATAACGTCAAACTGCGCTTTCCACGCAGCCGGATCCGCATTGTGCAGGCCGTGGCAGGCGGCATCATCGCCGGGTTCGGCGCACGTCTGGCGATGGGCTGCAATCTGGCGGCTTTTTTCACCGGTATTCCGCAGTTCTCCCTGCACGCCTGGCTGTTTGCCATCGCCACCGCCATCGGCTCCTGGTTTGGCGCCCGCTTCACGCTGCTGCCCCTTTTTCGCATCCCGGTAAAAATGCAAAAGGTGTCCGCCGCCTCGCCGTTAACCCAAAAACCGCAGCAGGCGCGCCGCCGTTTCCGGCTGGGGATGGTGATCTTTTTCGCCATGATCGGCTGGGGTCTGCTCACCGCCGCAGACCACCCGGCGCTCGGCCTGGCGATGCTGTTCGGCATCGGCTTCGGTCTGCTTATCGAGCGCGCGCAGATCTGCTTTACCTCCGCCTTTCGCGATATGTGGATCACCGGCCGGACGGTGATGGCGAAGGCGATTATCTTCGGCATGGCGGCGAGCGCCATCGGTATCTTTAGCTATGTGCAATTGGGGATGGCGCCGAAAATTATGTGGGCCGGTCCCAATGCGGCGATTGGCGGGCTGCTGTTTGGCTTTGGCATCGTGCTGGCCGGCGGCTGTGAAACCGGCTGGATGTACCGGGCGGTGGAGGGCCAGGTTCACTACTGGTGGGTTGGGCTGGGCAATGTCATTGGCTCAACGCTGCTCGCCTGGTGCTGGGACGATATCGCCGCTCCGCTCGCCACCCACTGGCAGAAAATCAACCTGCTGAACGCCTTCGGCCCCTTCGGCGGGCTGCTGGCGACCTATCTGCTGCTGCTGATCGCCCTGCTGCTGGTGATCGCCTGGGAAAGACATTTTTTCCGCCGCCAGTCGACGGCGGTCCGGACCCTGAAGGAGAGCGCATGAAAAACATCATCCCTGATTATCGCCTGGATATGGTCGGCGAACCCTGTCCCTATCCGGCCGTAGCCACTCTGGAGGCGATGCCCTCCCTGCAAAAAGGCGAGATCCTGGAAGTGGTCAGCGACTGTCCGCAGTCGATCAATAACATTCCCCTCGATGCCAGGAACCACGGCTATACGGTGCTGGATATTCAGCAGGATGGCCCAACCATTCGCTATCTGATCCAGAAATAGCCACGGCTCGTGGCCCCGCCGGCGACGATCATCGCCGGCGCTAATTTCGCCCCTTCCCGTCTTATCACACCTTCTGCCTGTCTCGAGGATCCCCTGCGAACCTTTGCAATAGCTTGTAACACTTGAAACGGTGTTCCAGTTACATAATAACCATTAATATAACGCGCCTATATTATTAAAATACGAATAAGTAAACGTGTGAATGGTTTATGCCGACAGACGCCGAAACCATGCGCAGCAACAACACCACAAGGATTGAAATGGAACTGCTGGCAAGGCTGGGTCACTTTTTCGAACAGGTTCGCGCGGATGCCGATTTTACCACCTTCGCCAGTGAACTCCGCCGGTATCAGGTCTCCTACTACATCTATTTTGTCTCCACCGGCAATATGAATTTCGTGATGGCAAACGACGAGGTGATTTCGATAAAAAGCGCCCGCGGCCTGCTACGCGTGCGCAGCGCCCCCAGCCATCGGCTGACCTCGGCCGCAGTCATCCGCCATTTTGCCGGCGCCATCAACTTTGAACAGTACTGCAAGGATCTCGCCAGCGCCGGCGTGTTTAAGTGGATAGTTGATCTGGAAGAGGAGACCCGGCACTACTGGTCGAAGGATAATACGCTGCTGTATAAAGAGAACCTGATGCCCCCCTGAGCGGGTCCCAGGGGGAGACGTGGTTATCTGCTCGGCCCTCAGTCGCGGGTTTGCACCCAGAAGGCGTGGATCAGGCCAGGAATATAGCCCAGCAGGGTCAGAATAATGTTGAGAATAAACGCCCAGCCGAAGCCTTTCCCCAGCAGTACGCCCAGCGGCGGCAGAATGATAGTGAAAACGATTCTCCAGAATCCCATAACCTCTCCCTTCGTCTAACGTCAATATTTTACTAAGCTATTCAATAGTTAAGCATAGACACTTTTCACCGCTTCGCCAGCAGGCGGCGCCCTCATCTCCGGTAACAAAAATTATTCCCTGCTGTCAGCGCTAAAAAAGACCGGGAAAACATTCACTTTTTCCCTCTCCGGGCCGGAAGCGCTGGCATACCGCACAGATTGTCAGTTGACCAATCAGGGGGACAGGACTAAGCCTGGAGGAGTTTTATCACATCGAGTCGTTTTACCAACCGGAGAATGTCCATGAGTAAACTTGGGATTAATGGATTTGGTCGTATCGGACGTTTGGTGTTACGCCGTTTATTAGAAGTCGACAGCAGCCTGGAAGTGGTGGCTATCAACGACCTCACCTCGCCAAAGGTGCTGGCCTATCTGTTGAAGCATGATTCAAACTACGGCCCCTTTCCGTGGAGCGTCGACTTTACGGAAGATGCGCTGATCGTCAACGGCAAAACCATTACGGTGTATGCCGAAAAAGAGGCGCAGCATATTCCATGGCAGGCGGCAGGCGCCGAGGTGATTGTGGAGTGTACCGGGTTCTACACCTCGGCAGAGAAATCGCAAGCCCATCTCCAGGCCGGCGCGCGCAAAGTGCTGATTTCTGCCCCCGCTGGCGAGATGAAAACCATCGTCTACAACGTCAACGATGACACCCTGACCCCGGAAGATACCATCATCTCCGTGGCCTCCTGCACCACCAACTGCCTGGCGCCGATGGCCAAAGTACTGCAGGATGCCTTCGGCATCACCGTGGGCACCATGACCACCATCCATGCTTATACCGGCACCCAGTCGCTGGTGGACGGGCCGCGCGGCAAAGATCTGCGCGCCTCCAGAGCGGCGGCAGAAAACGTCATCCCGCACACCACTGGCGCAGCCAAAGCCATTGGTCTGGTGATCCCCGCCCTGAGCGGTAAACTGAAGGGCCATGCCCAGCGCGTACCGACCAAAACCGGCTCGGTGACGGAACTGGTGTCGGTGCTGGAGAAAAAGGTCAGCGTTGAGGAAATCAATCAGGCGATGAAGCAGGCGGCCGAGGGCAATGAATCTTTCGGCTACACCGAAGAAGAGATTGTCTCATCGGATATTATCGGCAGCCATTTCGGCTCGATCTACGATGCCACTCAGCTGGAGATTGTGGAAGCCGGCGGCGTACAGCTGGTGAAAACCGTCGCCTGGTACGATAACGAATACGGCTTCGTCACCCAGCTGATCCGCGTGCTGGAGAAATTTGCCCGCTAAGCGAACGGCGGGCAGCCTGAGCTGTCCGCCGGTTCTGTGTTGAGTGCCTCAGGCCTGCAGATAGACCACCTGGGTCTGCAGGTACTCATTCAACCCGTGGCGGCCATCAGCGCCGCCGATCCCCGATTTGCGCCAGCCGGCGTGGAAACCCTGCATCGCCTCAAAGTTTTCCCGGTTGATATAGGTTTCGCCGAACTTCAGTCCCTTAATCGCCTTCATCGCCACGTTCAGATCGCGGGTATAGATCGAGGAGGTCAGGCCATAGTCGCTGTCATTGGCCATCGCCAGCGCCTCATCGAGGGTCGAAAACGCCACCACCGGCAGCACCGGCCCGAAGGTTTCCTCGTGGATAATGTCCATCTCCTGACGCACATCCAGCAGCAGGGTCGGCGGATAAAAATAGCCTTTGCCCTCCAGCGGCTGGCCGCCCAGCGCCACCCGCGCCCCCTGCGCCACCGCCTTCGCCACTTTGCCCGCCACCTGATCCCGCGCCGCGGCGTTGATCAGCGGCCCCATCGCGATGTCATCCCGCGCTGCCGGGTCGCCAAACTGCACGGCCTTCATCGCCTCACCGAGGCGGTTGACGAAGCGGTCGTAAATGCCCTGCTGAACATAGACCCGCTCGACGCAGTTACACACCTGTCCGGTGTTAATCACCCGCGAGTCCACTACCGCTTTCACCGCCAGCTCCAGATCCGCATCGTCCATCACAATGGCAGGCGCTTTGCCGCCGAGCTCGAGGCACACTTTGGTGATATTTTTCGCCGCAGCGGCCATGATTTTCTCTCCTGCCGCCACGCTACCGGTCATGCTGACCATCGCCACCTTCGGATTGCCGGCCAGCTCCTGACCAACGGTTTCTCCGCGGCCGAGCACCAGGTTAAAGACCCCTTTCGGCAACCCTACCTGATGGACAATCTCGGCAAAGGCGATGGCATTATTGGGCGTAAATTCGCTGGGCTTAATGACGATGGTATTCCCGGTGATCAGCGCCGGCGCCAGCTTGCGGGCGATAAGAAAGAACGGAAAGTTCCACGGCAGGATCCCGGTGGTCACCCCCAGCGCGCGTTTAAAGACGAGGATATTCTCTCCCGGGCGATCGCTCTGCACGATCTCGCCTTCGTAACGGCGCGCCCATTCGGCCATATAGTCGAGATAGTCCGCGGTGAATGCGACTTCCACCGCCGCCAGCTGCTGGATCTTGCCGCCTTCAGCCACGATCAGCCCGGCAATCTCTTCAGCACGCTGGCGGATACCCGCGGCAATCTTGCGCAGCCAGCCCGCGCGCTCAATCGCCGGCAGTGCTTCCCAGGCGGGCTGGGCGCGCTCAGCCGCGTCAATCGCCAGCCGCGCCTCTTCAGCAGTCCCGTCCGGGATCCGCGACAGCAGCGCTTCGGTCGCCGGGTTAAGCACGTCGATCCAGCCGTCGCCGCGACCGGAAACGAACTGGCCATCAATATACATTTGGTGTTGAACGGGTGCTGTCATGGCTGCTCCTGTAGTGCGTTTGTATTTAACAAGTGATTTTTTTGTTAAATATCGGGCGGATAAGCCGTGGCTTCGCAGCACGTTGGCGCAGTTCTGTGAGCTGATTCATAAAACCGGGCCAAAAATGCCCGGTTGAGATTACATTTCAATAACACAAACTGCCCGTTTGCGACAAATTTGCCGCAAACGGGCAGTTTTTAGCCGAGGGTGCGGGCCTGCAGCGCCCCGGCAAGCTGGGCGTCCTCCCGCAGCTGTCGCCAGGCATCGAGGACCTCAGGCGGGAAGGTGACGTGGCTGATGAAGTCTTTCCCGCGCGGACCGTATCCTTCAGGCGTATCCTGCAGGCGCGGCAGCTCGCCCAGCAGCAGCGCCAGGTAGCGGGTGACCGGCCACAGCCCCGCCCCGCCGCCCGCGAACCTCAGCTGGCCATCGGTCTGCTCCAGCACCGGCGAGCAGCCGGGAAAGCTCAGCCACTGTGGCGGCGTCGTCGCCCCCTGCCAGACGCGGGCGAAGGTAGCCATGGTTCGTCGCTGCATGGTGGGGTCCTGAATGACGATCCCGCGACGATGCAGGATCCTCCGGCTCTCCAGCGTTGTACGGGTAAAACGGGCGTTCTCGCCGCAGTTGGTCGACTGGTCCTCCACGACCAGCCGCGAGCGCGGAATGTGCCAGTAGTCATGAGCAATATCGGCCAGAATATGCGCTTCCGGACGCCCCTCCACCGGCAACGTACGGTAGCGGCTGTCCTGACGCACCGCCTCGTAGAGAAAGCCCGTAGAATGCCCCACGCCGCCGCTGATCAGCAGCGGGACGTCCTGCGACGCCGCCAGTCGGCAGGCGGCGTCGATGGTCGGGATCACGGCGTTGCCGGCCAGCACCACCACGTCCACCTGCGGCAGCGCGGGCAGCGTCGCCAGATCGTCCTGCGCCAGCCAGGCGCCGACCTGGTTAGCCGCCGCCAGCGTCGCCGCCGACAACGGGGGAAATTGTTCTGCCATTCTGTCTCCTTAATCCCCTCTCAGCCGATCGGAGAGGATGCTTTCGCCATCATAAACGCCGCCTCGCGGGACGCAAAGCGGCGTCGATTTGTAACCATTTTGAAATAACAAGAAACATCTAAAAACAGGCGGGTTGCACCTGAACAACTCACTATGAAAATAACAAAAAACAGCAAAATCAGGTGGAAAATAAAAAATAGCGTCGCGGTTACACCACGCCAAACCTCGCCATGTCGCCCAGTTTTGCCAGCGATAAACTTGCCAATTGTAACCTTCAACCCTAAGTTGCTTAACAATTACACAACCTTTTTCACACCAGGTTGCACCCTGCTTACACAGAGTGACACCTGACCTATTTACCGTGGCGGGAGAACGTTTCGTAATGAGCAATCCACAAGACAACACTGCATCCATTCTGCAGAAAAACAAGAAGGTCCTGATAGCGAGCCTGACAGGCAGCGCCATCGAATGGTTCGATTATTTTCTCTATGGCACCGCCGCCGCGCTGGTGTTCAACAAAATCTTCTTTCCGATGGTCGACCCGGTCATCGGTCTGATCCTCTCCTGGCTCTCCTTCTCGCTGACGTTTTTTATCCGCCCCATCGGCGGCGTCATTTTCGCTCATATCGGCGATCGCATCGGCCGCAAGAAGACGCTGGTGCTGACCCTGTCGCTGATGGGCAGCGCCACGGTGGCGATCGGCCTGCTTCCCACCTATGAGATGGTGGGCCTCTGGGCGCCCGCCCTGCTGATTACCCTGCGCATTATTCAGGGCATGGGTATCGGCGGTGAATGGGGCGGTGCGCTGCTGCTGGCCTACGAATACGCGCCGGAAAAGCGGAGAGGTTTTTTCGGCAGCATTCCCCAGGCCGGCGTGACCATCGGCATGCTGATGGCGACGTTTATCGTCTCGCTGATGACCCTGTTTGACGAGGCGCAGTTTCTCGCCTGGGGCTGGCGCATACCGTTCCTGCTCAGCTCCGTTCTCGTTTTTCTTGGGCTGTGGATCCGCAAAGATATCGACGAAACGCCCGCCTTTAAGCAGGTGAAAAAATCCGGCCAGGTGGCGAAGGCCCCGTTGCGCGAAACGCTCAAGCACCACTGGCGGGAAGTGCTGATTGCCGCCGGTCTGAAAGTGGTGGAGACCGCCCCATTCTATATCTTCTCCACCTTTGTGGTCAGCTATGCCACCACCACCCTGAGCTACCAGAAGTCGCAGGCGCTGGAATCCGTGACCCTGGGCGCGCTGGTGGCCACCGTGATGATCCCGCTGATGGGGCTGCTGTCAGACAAGGTGGGGCGGCAAAAGATGTATACCCTGAGCGTGGTGCTGCTGGGGCTGTTTATCGTTCCGTGGTTCCTGCTGCTCGACACCGGCACCAGCTGGGGCATCATGCTGGCGACGGTCGTTGCCTTCGGCATCCTGTGGGCGCCGGTAACTGCGGTGCTCGGTACCTTGTGCTCTGAGATTTTCAGCGCCAATGTGCGCTATACCGGGATCACCCTCGGCTACCAGCTGGGTGCCGCGCTGGCCGGGGGCACCGCGCCGCTTATCGCCACCGGTCTGCTGGCAAAATATGACGGGGACTGGCGGCCGGTGGCCGTTTATCTGGGCGTAACGGTGGTGATTTCGCTGCTGGCAATTTTCTGCGCCAGCCGGATGAAGTCCGCGCCGGGTGCGGCCCCTTCCCGGGCGGAAAGCGCCTAACCGCCGCCGTCTGGGCAGGTAGCGTGCCGACTATCCCGCCCGGCGGCGCTGCGCTTGCGCGGGCCTACAGAGGGAGATCACGCCGCGGGGGAAACAGCTCATCCCAGGTCCGGTAAGACAGTAGGCCCGGTAAGGCGCCAGCCGCCACCGGGCAGAAACAGACGTAACGTCTTCACCTCCTGCTTAGCCGGCCAGGTTGGCCGGCGAGTGTCAGGCGCTCTGGTTATCCAGCGTCAGCTGCCCCTCACGCCGCTGCTTCAGCTTCCAGAAGCCCCACAGCGCGATAAACCACAGCGGAGAAGCCAACAGCGCCAGCAGCGTGTCCGGGTCAAAGATCATGATGAAGATGGCGAAGGCGAAGAACAGCAGGCTCACCCAGCTCATCACCACTCCGGCAGGCATCTTAAAGATCGACCCGGCGTGCAGGTCCGGACGCTGACGGCGATAGACCAGATAGGCCACGAGGATCATCCCCCAGCTGAACACCACCATAATCGCCGCCAGGGTCGAGACGATGGTGAACAGGGTCATCACGTTCGGCACCAGGAACAGCAGCAGCGTGCCGATCAGCATGCAGAAGCAGGAGAACAGCAGGCTACGCACCGGGATGCGGGTATTGCGCGACAGGATGCGAAACTGCCAGTGCGCATGCTTCTCCACCGACAGGCCGTACAACATGCGGGTGCTGGAGAAGACGCCGCTGTTGGCCGAGGACATCGCCGAGGTTAGCGCCACGAAGTTAATCACCGCAGCGGCGGCAGGCAGCCCGGCCTTGGCAAACAGCGTCACGAACGGACTGGTCTCCGCCGATACCCCCGGCCAGGAAGCGACGGCGATGATCACCACCATCGACAGCAGATAGAAGATGATAATCCGCAGCGGCAGAGCATTGATCGCCTTGGGCAAAATGCGCTGCGGATCGCGGGTCTCCGCCGTCATGGTGCCCAGCAACTCAATGCCGGTAAAGGAGAAGATCGCTATCTGGAAGCCGGCGAAAAAACCGATGATACCGTGAGGCATAAAGGCCGTCGGGTCGGTAAGATGGCTGAGAGAAGCCGTCACGCCGTCCGGAGAAGTCCAGCCGGTGGCAATCATCCAGCCGCCGGTGCCGATCAGGGCGATAATCGTGATCACCTTGATCAGGGCGAACCAGAACTCCGCCTCGCCAAACATTTTCACCGACAGCAGGTTAAGCAGGAACAGGATCGCCAGCATGCTGAGGGCCGGCATCCATGCCGACAGTTCCGGGAACCAGTACTGCATATAGCTCCCGCAGACCACCACGTCGGCGATACAGGTCACTACCCAGCTTAGCCAGTAGGTCCAGCCGAGGTAAAAGCTCGCCTGCGGCCCGAGATACTCGCCGACAAAGTCGGCAAACGAGCGGTAGTCATGGCGGGTGAGCAGCAGCTCGCCCATCGCCCGCATCACCATATAGGTAAAGAACCCGACCAGCACGTAAATAACCAGAATCGAGGTTCCGGCGACGGCGATGTTGCGCCCCGCCCCCATAAACAGCCCGGTGCCGATAGCGCCCCCGAGGGCAATCATTTGAATGTGGCGGGCGCCGAGCCCGCGTTTAAGCTGTGACGCGTCCTCACCTCCGGCGGCAGGTGACGCCTGATGTTGATGTTCAGTCATGGTGTTTCCTCAGGCTGGTTGTGGGAGGCGAAGAGCCGCAGCGCGCAGCAGCAGCCCGGCGCGCTGACCGGTGGCAACCCCGGCGTTGGGAAAGAGGATATAGGGGGCCCGGGCCTGCACCACCCACCGTTTCTCCGCCTGGCGAGCAATTTCGTACCCCGCCGGGAGCGCGGTGAAGTTCTCAACGTTGGCCGCGAGATTAAGCGTAAATTCCCCCTCGCGCTTGATGATGCTCTCCTCGACCAGGAAGTAATCCACCGGCGCTTTGTCGCGCGGCGGCAGCGGCGCGTCAGAAATCCAGGCCCGGATCGCCGCGTCGGTGGCGGCGAACAGGCTGAGATCGTTGGCGCCGAACGGCATCACTTTCCCCAGCTCCAGGGTGGCGCTTTGCGCGGCAAACTTTTCGCAGGTGAAATGGGTGAAGGTGCCGCCCGCTTCGGTATGCCGCACGATGGCGTCCATCCCGCTGGCCTGCAACAGCTGATAGAAGCCGGAAGAAAAATCCCCCGCGTGGGCCGGGAGCAGCGCAAACTGGCGATACAGCGACCCGCGAATAGCGGTGTGCATATCGAGATGGCTACGGTTGACCGGACCCGCCGCATCGGCGGCGCGATAGAAGGCCTGCACCGCCTGCTCCAGCGCAAAAGCCCGCCGCGACTCATTCCCCGGGGTGACCGCCAGATGGCGGCCGCCGAACAGGCGATTCAGGTCGTTGTGCAGATAGCGGCGCGCGGCGCGGATCGCCGGCAGGTTACCAAAGACGATCAGCAGCGCCTGAGTGAGCGGCTGCCGCCCCTGGCTCAGATCGTGGATCAACTGCAGCAGCAGCTCCGTCGGCGCGGTCTCATTGCCATGCACGCCCGCGGAGAGGATCGTCGCCTGGCGCCACGGCGCCGTCGGCAGCAACTGCAGGATCCCCTCGCCCAGCCAGCGGGCCTCGATGCCCGCCGGGAAGGTCCACTCCTGCAGGCGGCAGTGCAGTAAATCGTTAACCAGGTGCTCCATCTGCCGCTCCTTAACGCTGAAAATCATAGACCGCGCCCAGGCGCAGGATCTGCGTCAGCTCATCCAGCGCCTGATAAACCTCGCGCAGCAGCTGCGGGTCCGCCAGATCGCGGGCGTGCAGCCGGTCGCGATAGTGTTTTTCCACCCATGCCGTCAGCTGCTGATAACGCTCGTCGTTCATCAGGCTATGCGCGTTGACCGCCTGGCGTTCAGCCTCGTTGAGCACCACCCGCAGCCGCAGACAGGCCGGGCCGCCGCCGTTGCGCATGCTTTCCCGCAGATCAAAGACCGCCACTTCATCGATCGGCGATGCGCTGTCGGCGGCGAGGTCGCTCAGATAGCGCCAGACGTTTTCCCGCTGGCGGCACTCCTCCGGGACCACGATCAACATCTTGCCGTCGGGTTTGCTCAGCAGCTGGCTGTTGAACAGATATGAGGCCACGGCGTCATCGAGCGACACCCGCTCGTCCGGCACCTCCACGCTGGTGAACGGGATATCCAGACTGGCGCTTTTAGCCCGCAGCGTCGCCAGCACCGTCGCCTGATCGACAAACGCCTGCTGATGGTGAAACAGCACATGGCGATTGCTGACCGCAATGACGTCGTTATGAAACACGCCGCGATCGATAGCCTGCGGCGCCTGCTGGGCAAACACCGTGTAGCGCGGATCCAGCTGATGCAGGCGAGCCACTGCTTCGCTGGCCTCGAGGGTCTGCCGCGCCGGATACTTCACCGGGGCGATCCCGCCGCTGGCGCGTCGACCGTAGACAAAAAACTGCACCCCCTGCCGGTCATACTCCCGGCAGAAGCGGTTATGGTTGGCCGCCCCTTCATCACCGAGGTCGCCATGCTGCGGCAGCGCCGCATGGTGGGCGAAGTAGCGCGGATCGGCGAACGTGGCGCCCAGGATCGCCGAGGTGGTGGGCGCCTCCTGCATACGGTGCAGCTTATTGTTCAGGTTGGCGACGGTGAAATGGACTTTGCCATCGGTGCTGTCCGCCGACGGTGAGACGGTCGCCGCGTTGGCGGTCCACATCGACGAGGCGGAGCTGAAGGCGGAGAGCAGCTGCGGCGCCGCGTGGGCCGCCTGCTGGATAACCTGCTCATCGCTGCCCTGGAAACCCAGTTCGCGTAGCAGACGCAGATTCGGCCGCGGCTGGGGCGGCAGAATGCCCTGCACGAACCCGCGATCGGCAAGGGCTTTCATTTTATACAGCCCCTGCAGCGCCGCCTTTTTAGGGTTAGAGAGACCATCGCGGTTATTTTGCGAGGCTTCATTGCCGACGGAGAGTCCGGCGTAGTGGTGCGTCGGGCCGACCAGGCCATCAAAGTTTGCTTCAAAACCAGACATATGTCCTCACAGGATCCGTTATCAGAATGGCAGGCCCGGCGATACCGTCGCCGGAAGCGTCAGCGTATCGCTGACCAGAGAGGCCATCGGCCAGGCACAGTAATCGGCGGCGTACCACGCTGCCGCGCGATGGTTGCCGGAGGCGCCCACCCCGCCAAACGGCGCTTTACTGGAGGCGCCGGTCAGCGGCTTGTTCCAGTTGACGATCCCGGCCCGCGCCTCGTCCGCCAGCTGGTCAAACTGCGCCGCATCGCTGGAGATCAGCCCGACGGCCAGGCCATAGCGGGTCTGGTTGGCGAGGCGGATGGCCTCCGGGAAGTCGTCATAACGGATAACCGTCAGCAGCGGGCCAAAGTACTCTTCATCCGGCACGTCGATACCGGTGACGTCAACGATCCCCGGCGTCAGTACCGTGGAACGTGGGTCGGGCTGGCGCATGCGCAGCAGCACCTTGCCGCCGAGCCCCTCCAGTTTTTGCTGCGCCGCCAGCATGTTCTGCGCGGCGTCGAGAGAAATCACCCCGCCCATAAACGGCGCCGGCTGGTCATCCCATTTGCCGGCGCGGATCTGCGCGCTGGCCGCGACCAGCCGCTGCAGCAGCGCATCCCCCTGCTCGCCACGCGGCACGATCAGCCGGCGCGCGCAGGTGCAGCGCTGTCCGGCGGAGATAAACGCCGACTGGATAATCACATGCAGCGCCGCATCGACATCGGCCACGTCGGCGACGATCAGCGCGTTGTTGCCGCCCATCTCCAGCGCCAGCATCTTCTCCGGCTGGCCGCCGAAGTAGCGATGGAAGTGGAAACCCGCCGCCGCGCTGCCGGTGAACAGTACGCCGTCGATATCACGATTTTCCAGCAGCGCCTGGCCAGTGGTTTTTCCGCCCTGCAGCAGATTGATCACGCCGTCAGGGACGCCCGCCTGCTGCCACAGCTGGACGGTCATTTCGGCGGTGGCCGGCGTCAGCTCGCTGGGTTTAAACACGATGGTGTTCCCGGCGATCAGCGCCGGAATGATATGCCCGTTGGGCAGGTGGCCCGGGAAGTTGTAGGGACCAAAGACCGCCATCACACCGTGCGGTTTGTGGCGCAGCTGTGCTTTTCCGTCCGGCAGCGTCGACTCGTGAAAGCCCGTCCGCTGGTGATAGGCCTCGATGGAGATCGCGGCCTTGCCGATCATCGCCTGCACTTCGGTGCGGGTCTCCCACAGCGGCTTGCTGGTCTCCCGGGAAATCAGGGTCGCCAGCGCCTCTTTATGCGTCTCCAGCAGCGCGGCAAAACGCTCCACCACGGCAATACGCTCGGCCAGCGGCCGGTGCGACCAGGGGTAAAACGCCGCGCGCGCCGCGGCGCAGGCCGTCTGGACGTCGTCGGCACCCGCGCTGGCCGCCTGCCACAGCAGCGACTGATCCTCCGGGGCCAGTTTGCTCATCGTTGCGCCGCTGCCCGCCAGCCACTGCCCGGCTATAAACTGTGCTTTTACCGCCATGATCTGTTTTCCTCTGGATTCAGGGTTACCGTATAAACGCGGTCGGTGTCACTGACCTGCAGCGCGTCCAGCGCGGCGGCATCCAGTGAGACCTGCTCTTCGTGGGCCACCAGCAGCGCCCGGAAATTGTCGAACTGACCGTTGGCGACGAGCGTCGGCGCCGGCAGGGCGCCCATCAGCTGCTGGGCCGGCAGGCACTGGCTGTCGCGCACGGCGCGGATCTGATCGGTGTTCGCCTCCAGCACCGGACCGGCATCGAAAATATCCACCGAGCCGCGCCAGCTGAATCCCTCTTTCTCGAGGATCGCCCGCGCCGGGGCGGTATTGGGATGCACCTGACCGATGACCTCGCGGGCCGCTTCCGGCAGCAGTGAGATATAGATCGGGTAAGCCGGCATCAGTTCGGCAATAAAGGTTTTCATGCCGGTGCCGGTCAGCCGGTCGGCATCGGCAAACGGGATGTCAAAGAAGTGATGGCCCAGCGCATCCCAGAACGGCGACTGCCCCTGCTCATCGCTGCAGCCGCGCAGTTCGGCAAACAGGTGCGGGGAAAACCACTCGCGAAAGGCGGCGATAAATAAAAAGCGCGCCTTGGAGAGCAGCAGACCATTGCGGTTGCGCTGATAGGCCGGGTCGAGAAACAGCGTACACAGCTCGCTGTGCCCGGTGTGGTCATAGCTGAGATTAAGCAGCTCCTGAGGCTTATAAACTCCCAGCGCTTTCGAGGCGCGAACCGTTTTCTGAATGCGAAAATTGTAAAACGGCTCGTCCAGGCCCACCGCGACCTCAATGGCGCTCACCCCCACCACCCGCGCCAGCGCGGTGTCTTCCAGCACAAACAGGAAACCCTGCTGACCGCGCGGCAGTTCGCCGGCGAAGGTCTCGATACTGCGCTGGATACGGGCCGCCAGGCGCCCGGCATCATGCGGTAAGGAGGTCATGCCGACCCCCGCCCGCGCGGCAAGGCGGACGATGTCGTCGAGATCGTTTTCCCGTACGGGACGAAATAGCATCACAGGCCATCCTCCCGGTTAGCGGGTTAAGCGGGCAACGGCGCGATCAAGGCGCACGAAGGCTTCCGCAATATCCGCCAGCGGGATATTGAGCGCCGGCGCGAAGCGCAGCACGTCCGGGCCGGCAATCAGGGCGATCAGCCCCTCTTCCGCCGCCAGGTTGGTCAACGTTTTGGCCTTGCCGCGCAGCGGCCCCGCCAGCTCAGCGCCGATCAGCAGACCGGTGCCGCGCACGGCGCTGAACGCATCGTAACGGGCAGAGATCGCATTCAACTGGTCAACAATCAGCGCATGGCGCTCGCCAACGCCCGCCAGCAGCGGCGCATCGAGATGGGCCAGCACGGCGTTAGCGACGGTCGCCGCCAGCGGGTTGCCGCCGAAGGTGGTGCCATGGGTGCCGGGCTGGAAGACCTGCGCCCAGGCCTCTTTCGCCAGCATCGCGCCGATTGGGAAGCCGCCCCCCAGCCCTTTGGCGCTGGTGAGGATGTCCGGGACGACGTTGTAGTGCTGGTAGGCGTAGAGATGGCCGGTACGGCCCGCCCCGGTCTGCACCTCATCGAATATCAGGGTCGCGTGATGGCGATCGCAGAGGGTGCGCAGCGCCTGCAGGAACGCCGGGTCAGCGGGTATCACGCCGCCTTCGCCGATGATCGGCTCGACGATCACCGCACAGGTGCGTGAAGAGATGGCCGCGGTGACCACCTCGATATCGTTATAGGGCAGATGGGTAATGCCCTGCGGCAGCGGAGCATAATCGCTGGAATATTTCGGCTGGCCGCCGACGGAGACGGTGAACAGCGTCCGGCCATGGAAGGCATGGTTGAAGGCGATGATTTCGCTTTTTTCACCACCAAACTTATCGTGAGCGTATTTCCGCGCCAGTTTGAGAGCGGCCTCGTTGGCTTCGGCGCCGGAGTTGCAGAAAAACACCTTATCGGCAAAGGTCGACTGCACGAGGGTTTTCGCCAGCTGCAGCACCGGCTCGTTGGTATAGCCATTGCCGATATGCCACAGCTTCGCCAGTTGATCCTGCAGGGCCTCGGCCAGTGCCGGATGGGCATGGCCTAAGGCATTCACCGCAATGCCGCCCGCCATATCGATATACTCTTTCCCCTGCTGGTCCCAGACGCGGGAACCCGCCGCCCTGACCGGAATAAACGGCGCGGGGGCAAAACAGGGAACCAGGTAAGCGTCAAAATCTTCGCGAGTCATAGTGCCTGACATCATTCATCTCCGGAACGTAAGACGACGGAAAACGCTCCCGCCGCGTTGGACAATCGACATTAACCCTGACCCTCGGCTTATTTTGGACACGAGCGCGCCCGCTGTGATGGCAAAAATATTCACCACAGGAAAAATAAGCCCTATTTATTTTGCGGGTATTTGTTAATTCATGGTTAACGTCATGTTGTTGTGTGGCCTAATGCTGGCCTGTGAACAATAAGATTGTCAATACGGGTGGAAGCAATTTATTCACTTTTTGAAGATCATCAAGATAATGAAAAACATAGAAAAAATATTTTTCTATGCACTTAAGTGAATAAAAAGTGAATTAAAATGCACAGCTTGTAGGTGGTTGGCGTGCGTAGTTATTCACTTAAAAAATAAAAAATCTAACAAAAATTTAAAAATCGGAATTGCCGTCAAATACCGCTTTATAAAATTGGTGATACCATTCATTGCACAGAGTTTACTGCTGTAGCTATTCCACGGTTTTACACGACATAAATAACACTGAGAAACAGGACTCTTATGGAAAAGTTATCTTACGCATCTGAAAGTAGTACATCTCCATGGACCACCTACCTGCGCCAGATCGACCGTGTCGCGCCTTATCTCGGCGATCTTGCCTACTGGGTGGAAACCCTGCGCCATCCGAAGCGTGCGCTGATCGTCGACATTCCTGTGCAAATGGACGACGGCACCATCCGCCACTTCGAGGGCTATCGCGTTCAGCACAATCTGTCGCGTGGGCCGGGTAAAGGTGGTGTTCGCTACCATCCGGATGTCGATCTCAACGAAGTCATGGCACTTTCTGCCTGGATGACCATTAAGTGCGCCGCGGTCAATATTCCTTACGGCGGGGCCAAAGGCGGCATTCGCGTCGACCCCTTCTCACTGTCAGAAGGTGAACTGGAGCGTCTGACCCGCCGCTACACTAGCGAAATCGGCATTATTATCGGGCCGCAGAAAGATATTCCGGCGCCGGACGTCGGCACCAACGGTAAAGTGATGGCATGGATGATGGACACCTACTCCATGAACCATGGCACCACCATTACCGGCGTGGTCACCGGCAAACCGATCCACCTCGGCGGCTCCCTCGGCCGTGAAAAGGCCACCGGGCGTGGCGTATTTGTCACCGGCCGGGAAGTGGCTCGTCGCGCCGGTATCGAAATTGAAGGCGCCAAAGTGGCGCTGCAGGGCTTTGGTAACGTCGGTAGCGAAGCAGCCCGCTTGTTCGCCGGCGTCGGCGCCCGCGTGGTGGTCATTCAGGATCATACCGCGACCCTGTATAACGAAGGCGGGATTGATATGGCCGCCCTCACCGCCTGGCAGGCTGAGAAAAAGCAGATTGCCGGTTTCCCGGGCGCCCAGGAGATCGATAAAGACGCTTTCTGGACCACCCCGATGGACATCCTGATCCCGGCGGCACTGGAAGGGCAAATCACCCGCGAGCGCGCGGAGAAGCTGAGCTGCAAACTGGTGCTGGAAGGGGCCAACGGCCCAACCTATCCGGAAGCGGACGACGTGCTGGCTGAACGCGGTGTGATCGTGGTTCCGGACGTCATCTGCAACGCCGGCGGGGTGACCGTCAGCTATTTTGAGTGGGTGCAGGACATGGCCAGCTTCTTCTGGAGCGAAGAGGAGATCAACGCCAAGATGGACCGCATCATGACCGACGCCATCATTCACGTCTGCGATAAAGCCGCCGAGAAAGCGTGTACGCTGCGTACTGCCGCCTATATCGTGGCCTGCGAGCGCATCCTGATGGCGCGTAAAGACCGCGGCATCTACCCGGGCTGATCCCCGTCAGGGACTGAATCAGGGGGGTGGCGTAGCGCCGCCCCCCTTTTTTTCGCTATTGTACCGTCAGCTGCCGGTGGACCACAGCACCGGCCATCCCCGACGCTGCGACTCCGCCAGCAGCGCCGCGCACGGATTGACCGCACAGGGGTGCCCAACCAGCGCGAGCAACGGCAGATCCGAGATATGATCCCCAAAGGCATAGCACGCCGCCAGCGGCTGGCCCTGTTCCTGCGCGTAGCGTTGGGCATGCAGCGCCTTATGTTCGCCAATGGCGGTCCGCCAGAGTTCCCCGGTATAGTGATCGTCAACCACCACCGGCTCTGAACACAGAGCATGCTCCACCCCCAGCGCCGCCATCGCTGGCCAGAGAATGTCGGTCATTGACCCGGAGACAAATACCACATCATCCCCCCGCGCCTGATGCTGCTTGAGGATCGCCACCACCTCACGGTGAAAACCATATCCCCCTTCGCGATACAGTGACTCAGCGACCGCCCGCACCTGGGCGCGCGGCTCATGACGAAACAGCGAATAGTAGTAGCGATTGATCGCCTCACGCGAACTGCCTGCCTTGCTGAGACCCTGCACCATCTGGACAATCGCTGCGGCAGTCAGGCCGCACTGCAGCGGATACTCCCAGGCATAGCGGTGCAGAAACAGAAACATACTCTTGCCGTTGATGAGGGTTTCATCCACGTCAAAAAAGGCGATGCTCATCCCCGTCCCCCTGCTCAATACTGACCAGATAATGTTGATGGCAGAGCGCCGCCTGCTCACACTCCTTACGAGTAATGTAGGTCAGGTCGTAGACGCTGAAGCTAAAGCCGACTTCCGCTTTGCGGGTGCCGGTCTGGTCAAAACCGACCGAACACTCGCAGGTAAAGCGGCCGTGGGCTGAGCTTTTGCGCGACACCACATTCAGAACAATGGTCACCGACAGCGGGAAAACAAAGCTGGAAAAAGCCACCTGCAGCGAGCTTAGCGTGAAGTACTTCTCGTCCATCGCAACCCCCGCCTCCGCCAGCAGAAATTTCTCCGAAGTGGCGATGATGGTTTGCCTCGCCGCCTCGATCAGCACCATCCCCTGAATATGTTGCCCGGTCTGGTGGTCACAGAGCAGCTCCGAGGCGTCCTGCAGGATCAGACGCGCGCAATAGCTATCTTCATCGCGTTTTTCCGGCGAGGTAATGAGGATGTTCTCTTTTTTACGTTTATGCACCAGCCGCTGATGATCGCGGTTGTTTTGATAATAGAGATCCTGCAGATTGACGATCTGGCGGATTTTATCCGGATAGTGCTGACGAATAATGCAGACCGTGCGGGAGATGTCGTCGAGCTGCACGCCCTGACCAATGACGATTTTATCGACGCCTGCGAGCTCGCCGCTCCAGACAAAACGCTCAAACTCGTTGACGGTCAGCACATGCTGATGCCGCCGGGCAAAATCGGTAAATTTCTCACCCACCACAATTAATTTTTCCATGGCGCTTGTCTCCTCAGATCGCTTTCACAATTAACGCAATACCCATCCCGCCGCCGATACACAGCGAGGCCAGGCCGGTCGGTTTATTCTCCCGGCGCAGCGCGTGCAGGAGGCTCACGACAATCCGGGTTCCGGAACTGCCAAGCGGGTGCCCGAGGGCAATCGCGCCGCCGTTGACGTTCAGGCGGGCGGCTATCTCCTCCGCCGTCATCTGATGCTCTCGGGCCAGCCCCTTGACCACCCCCAGCACCTGCGCGGCAAAGGCTTCGTTAATTTCCAGTCGCGCCATATCGCTGAGCTGAAAACGCCCGCGGCGCAGGGCGCACGTCATGGCCGGCAGCGGCCCAAGTCCCATCATCGCCGGGTCGACACCGCCCTCGCCGAAGGAGACTATCTCAGCCAGCGGCCGCAGGCCGTACTGCGCAACGGCGCGCGCCGAGGCGAGGATCACTGACGCCGCGCCGTCGTTCAGCCCCGAGGCGTTGCCCGCCGTGACGCTCCCGTCGCGACGAAAAGCCGGTTTCAGCGCCGCCAGCTGGTCGGCGCTAAGGTCATGGCGGATCTGCTCATCCTCGCGGACCACGCTGACGCCCCGCTTCGCGCTGACCGTCACCGGCACTATCTCCTCGGCAAAATGGCCGGCGCGGCTGGCGGCGGAGGCTTTTTGATGGCTGTCCAGCGCGTACTGGTCCTGTTCTGCGCGCGAGATCTGCTCATGCGCGGCGATGGCCTCCGCCGTTTCCCCCATCGGAATATGCAACAGCGGATCGGTTAAGCCATCGCTCTGGATCAGATCCTCGCTGCTGAACGCGCCAAATTTCATGCCGCCCCTTATCTCTCCCCGCAGCAAAAACGGCGCCTGGCTCATGTTTTCCATCCCGCCAGCGACGACCAGGTCGGCATAACCGCTCTGGATATGGATCGCCCCCTCGGTAATACTTTTCATGCCGCTACCGCAGATCATATTCAGGGTGTAAGCCGGCTTTTGCACCGGGATCCCGGCCCGCAGCGCGACCTGACGCGCCGGCCCCATCCCCTGTCCGGCAGAGAGGACGCTGCCGCAGATCACTTCGTCAATCCACGCCGGGTCAATCCCGGCCTGCTGCAGGTTGTGGCGGACGGTGAGCGCGGCCAGTTCCACCGCAGAGACCGTTTTCAGGGCGCCAAGAAAGCGCCCCACCGGCGTACGGCAGGCCGCGACGATATACACTTTATTCATGATTATTCCATTACGTAGAGCGAGGAAAGATACTGCAATGTCCCGGCTTCGCTGCCGGTAAAGCCCACATAGCCATCGGGATTGATCACCGCATAGTCATCGCGGCCAATCTGTAGCGCCTCGAGAAACGCCTCGTCCGCCGGGTCAAGGGCGCAGAATATAAACCAGCCGCTATGTTTCAGGCGGGATAAGGGAGGACAGTCGACGCGCGCGGAATAGACCACGACCTTACCGCTGGCGAAGGCGTCATAACTGTTGCGAAACCTCGCCTGCGGCGAGGTAAAGACGTACCACGGGACATGGTGGCCCATCAGGCCGTTCGGGTGAGCGCTCTGCGGCGCGGCAAAGCCGGCGTACTGCAGCGGCAGCTGGTGGCGATAATAGTGACGGTTGCAAAACTCCGGAAAGTAGACCGCGTCGATATGATTATTCGGCACCAGACCGGCGATCAAGCCGGTATCGTGATCGGTGGCGTGCAGCACGCCACTCACCGCGGCGAAGCGCTCGGTGCGATAGGATGCCAGCAGCCGGTCGCTGGCGACGCCATGCAGGTAAAAGGCCAGCTTCCAGGCCAGGTTAATCGCATCCTGAATACCGGTATTCATCCCCTGCCCGCCAATCGGACTGAACAGATGGAAAGCATCGCCCGCCAGCATGATATTGTGCTGCAGATTGTCATCGGCGATCCGGTTATAGAAGTTAGCGCTGGAGGACCAGGTCAGCGCCTGCGCCGGAGGAACCTCGGGGCAGAAGCGCGCCAGCGCCACGTTGATCTCCTGCAGATCCGGCACCGGACGCGGCGACGGTAATCGACCGGCTCTTTTAATCACGATCCTGACCTGATTGTCCGGCATGGGCAGAAAGATCAGAAAGCCTTGCTCGTCAATATAGTAGGAGGTTCCCGGGAGCGTCGCCGCGCTGGCGAACTGCACGTCCGCCATCACAAAATGCAGCGGGTAATCATGGCCGCTAAAGCCAATCCCGGCCAGCTCCCGAACGGTGCTGGCCGCGCCGTCGGCGCCGATAATATAGTCATAGGTAGCGGAACAGGCCCGGCGGGCATCGTCGAGCAGAGAGACGTGATAGCGCCCTTCCTCCCGCCGCCAGGAGACCAGCTGATGCCCGCGTTTCACCTGCTGACCGGCCTCGGCCAGCGCCGTTTCAAGGATCTTCTCCGTCCGCGGCTGCGGGATACTGACATGGAAGGGATAGCAGGTGGGGAGATGGCGGTTATCGATGTGCAGAAATTTGCGGTTTTTATACCAGGCGTAAATTGACTGAACCTGCTTGCCCTGGGCGATCAGTTCCCCGGCAAGGGCTAAGCCGTGGAAGGCTTTAATCGTCGCCGGACTGACGCTCAGCGCTTTGGACCAGGTGGTGCTGTGTGTATTTTTATCAATAATATCAAAATCAATTCCATACTTATTCAGATAGCAGCCAATGATTAACCCTACCGGGCCGGCGCCAACAATGAGTACTTTTTTCACGATCGAGCCTCTCTGTATGCCCCGGAGGGGGCATACGCGTGTTGCCTGGGTGCAGGGTGAGTTAGGGGTAGATATCGTCGGCCAGACGGCGATCGCCGGCGACATTGCAGATATGCCAGTAGGGATAAGGCTTCTCTTTTTCGCTCACGCTGTTGAGGATCGCCGCCTCCTCGTCGCTCAGCGTCCAGTTCAGTGCCGCCAGGTTATCCTCCAGCTGGGCGAGTTTGGTCGCGCCGATCACCAGCGATGTGATCCCTGGGCGAGTACGCAACCAGTTGAGCGCCACCTGCGCCACGCTGGCGTTGCGCTGACGGGCAATCTCCTGCATCACTTCCAGGGTCTGCCAGGCTTGTTCACGATTGGCGATCGGCGCCGACTCAAACGGGGTGGCGTTCGCCAGCCGACTGCCCTCAGGAAACACCTGATTGCGAGGGTATTTACCGGTGAGGAAGCCCCCGGCCAGCGGGCTCCAGACGGTGATGCCGACGTTCTGATCGACGCTGAGCGGGATAATCTCATGTTCCAGTTCACGCGCGGCGATATTGTAATAGCCCTGATAGACGCAGAATTTTTCCAGTCCGAGGCGCTCTGAGATCCCCAGCGCCTTCGCCAGCTGCCAGGCCGCATAGTTGGAGACCCCGATGTAGCGAATTTTCCCGGCGCGAATCAACGCATCCAGCGTCCGCAGGGTATCCTCCAGCGCGGTGCGCGGATCGAACCCGTGGAGATGATAGATATCGATATAATCCGTTTTCAGCCGCTGCAGGCTGGCGTCGACGGCATTAATAATATGGTAGCGCGACGCCCCCAGCGCGTTCGGATTGGGGTCGGTTTGCCAGCGTCCTTTGGTGCCGATAATCACCTGCTGGCGTTTCCCCTTCAGCGCGTTGCCAAGCAGCTCTTCGCCCTGGCCATTTTTATAACAGTCCGCGGTATCAAAAAAGTTAATCCCGGCGTCCAGCGCTTTGTACACCAGATCGTATGCCGTATGCTCAGGCACCACGCCGAATTCCGACCAGTTGCGTCCCGGCGCGCCGAGAAAGGCCCCTTTCTCACCAAACGTCATGGCGCCAAAACAGAGCTCCGACACCGACAGCCCGGTGGAACCTAAATACCGATACTTCATGCTTGACTTCCTTTTAAAGGTGACAACGTCACACTAGCGATAACAAATCCGCTGGCGGTCAGGCACGCACCGGCCAGGGGAATATGCGAGAGGGAGACGCCGGCGGTGAGCAACAGCCCACCAAACCAGGCACCAGCGGCATTGCCGAGGTTAAAGGCGGCGATATTGCACGAGGAGACCATGCTTTTGCCGGTCTCACTGCTGTCCAGCGCCTGCATCTGCAGCGGCGGAATGGTGGAGAACATCGCCGCCCCCAGCAGAAACACCGCCGCGCAGGCGCCGGGTAACGTCTGAATGGCGAACGGAAAGAGGCACAGGACGACGATTAGCAAGGCCAGGGTCAGCAGCAGCGCCCGGCGGACCCCACCGTCGGTCAGGCGGCCGCCGAGGTGATTCCCGGCGACCATCCCGACGCCAAACAGCACCAGCACCGGTGGAATGAGATGGTCGCTCATCCCGGTGACGGTTTTCAGCATTGGCGCAATGTAGGTAAAGGCGGCGAAGACGCCGGAAAACCCGAGCGCGGTGATCAGCAGGCTGCGCAGCACCGTCGGATGGCGCAGCACCTTCAGCTCGTCGCGGATCCGGCTCTGCACCGCCGGCTGGGCCTGACGGCCGGGCACCAGGGCAATGACTGCCAGGGCGGAAAGAATGCCAATCAGCGTGACCATAAAGAAGGTGTAGCGCCAGCCAAGGTATTGCCCTACCCAGGCGCCGAGGGGCACGCCCAGAATATTGGCCAGGGTGGCGCCGAGAAAGACGGCGGAGACCGCCGAAGCCCGTTTATCCACCTGCGCCAGCTCCGCGGCATAGACCGAACTGATGCCGAAGAATGAGGCGTGAGCTAAGGCGGTTATTACCCGGAAAATAATGAGCATGGTCATATTACCGGCAATACCGCAACCTAAATTACCGATGGAAAATAAGATCATCAGAAATAACAACGCCGGTTTTTTGGGGTAGCGGCTTAATAGCGGTGTGAGGAGCGGCGCGCCAATCACCACCCCACAGGCATAAGCGGTAATAGACCAGGCGGCAAGCGTAATGGATATATGAAAATCATGGGCCACATCGAGTAATAATCCCATAATCACAAATTCGGTGGTACCAATACCAAATGAGCCCACGGAAAGCGCATAAACTGCCGCAGGCAATCCCGCCGAACGGGAAACAGCAATAGTCATAAGTAACCTCATCTCCCGCCAGGGCGGCGGGAGAATAGTATTCAGGGGGTTATTTTTCGATTAAGTTAAAGTCGCCCTGGTTATAGCGTAAGCCAGTGACGTTATCGGGAGTGAAAATATGTTCGATGGTGAGAATATCCTCAGGAGAGAGGGTAATATTCGCGGCTCCGGCATTATCGCGCAGATGGGCAATTTTCCTCGCCCCCGGGATAGGCACAATATCCTCGCCTTTGCTCATGACCCAGGCAAGGGCAATCTGCGCAAGAGTCGCGTCATAGCGCGTGGCCACCTGCTGCAGGCGCTCAAGCAGCAGCTGGTTTTTGCGCATGGTCTCGGCCTGGAAGCGCGGCAGATTGCGGCGGAAATCATCCTCAGCGAAGACGCCAGGATCGGTGATTTTTCCCGTCAGGAAGCCGCGCCCCAGCGGGCTGTATGGGACAAAGCCCACCCCCAGCTCGCGGCAGGCGTTGAGAATACCGGCCTCCGGCTCGCGGGTCCACAGCGAGTATTCCGTCTGCACGGCGGTAATCGGATGCACCTTACAGGCCCGGCGCAGCGTCTGGGCTGAGACTTCCGACAGTCCGATATGGCGAATTTTACCCTCTTTAACCAGGTCGGCCATGGTGCCCACCACGTCTTCCACCGGCACCGCCGGATCGACGCGGTGCTGATAGAGCAGATCGATGGTCTCAATATTCAGCCGCTTCAGCGACCCTTCCACTGACTCGCGAATATGTTCCGGACGGCTGTCGACGCCTGCCATGCGCTCCAGTCCCTGGCCGGTCGGCAAAATACGAAAACCAAACTTGGTGGCAATCTGCACCTTATCGCGGATACCTTTTATCGCTTTCCCGACAAGGACTTCATTATCGAAAGGGCCATACACTTCGGCAGAATCCAGGAAGGTCACGCCCATGTCCACCGCGGCATGAATCGTATTAATCGCCTGCGACTCCTCGGCACCGCCGTAGGCGAAACTCATT
This sequence comes from Klebsiella sp. D-Nf1, assembly GCF_002810515.1. Lineage (NCBI taxonomy): Bacteria > Pseudomonadati > Pseudomonadota > Gammaproteobacteria > Enterobacterales > Enterobacteriaceae > Klebsiella > Klebsiella sp. D-Nf1. Next base: position 803,914 of record NZ_PIOK01000001.1, on the reverse strand, counting down.
CCCATACACCCGAGACCCAATGCGGAAACCTGGAACTTCTCTTTTCCGAGATAACGTGTTTTCACCTTATTTTCCTTACGTGCTGAATGTTATTAAATATATACTTCCCTTTTACATTGATAACAATTAATCTATTCCGAACGCGGTGTTAGCTGGAAATTAACAATGAAAACCTTGCCGGATTTGCAACAAATTGAAATATTAATACTCATAGTGAAACATGGCAGTTTTCGCCAGGCCGCCAGGGCATTAAATCTTTCACCACCGGCCCTCACCAGCGCTATTAATCATCTGGAAGAAAAGTTAGGCGTGCGCCTGCTAAATCGCTCGACGCGCAGTTTGTCATTAACTGCCGTGGGTGAGGAATTTCTTAATAATATGACGCCGGTGGTCAATGATTATCGCCGGGTGGTTGACAGCCTGAATTATCATCGTCTGACGCCGGAAGGCGTGGTGAAAGTCAATTTACCGCGTATTGTTCTTGACCTGTTTTTTCAACACTATTTTATTGCCTTTAAAACCGCCTATCCCGATGTGACGCTCGAACTGTATACCACCGATCGGAAAGTCAATATTATTGAGTCCGGTTTTGACGCCGGTATTCGCTATTCGCAGGATGTGCCCAAAGATATGATTGCCATCCCCTTTGGCGAGAAGCTGTCGCTGATCCCGGTGGCCAGCCCGGCCTATATCCGCGAGGCCGGAGAGCCCAACACCCCGCAGTCGCTGGTCAATTTCCGCTGCATCAACCGCTGTTTTCCCAGCGGGGAAAAGTACCGTTGGGAGTTTATTAGCCCCAGCGGGGAACCTAGCGAAGTCACGGTCAGAGGCGATCTGGTCGTTGATTCCGATACGGCGATGATCCAGGCGGCGGAGAGCGGATTAGGCATCGCCTTTGTCTATCAGTCGCTGGTGACGCAGCAGCTGAGCGCGGGCAGTCTGGTCCGTTTGTTACCCGACTACCACTATCCGGCAGACCATTTCTGCGTCTACTACCCGAGCCGGAAACATATTCCGGTGCCGCTGCGGGCCTTTATCACCTGGGTGATGGCGCAGAATAAGAACATCCTCAGTGAGTAAAGGGTTCGCGGGTTAACCCATCGCTATTTGCCACAATAAACGCACATACCGTTAACCACTTTTTTTCCTTCGCCTTGAATTATGGCGGTCGCCCGGCATAAACTCGTTAGAGCTCTAACGATATTGGCAGACGACCTATGGATAACCGACAGCTAAACTTCTCTCATCTTTTATACCTCACCGCCCATCACTGGCGGCTGGCGGTTAACCGTCGGTTGAAGGACCTTGGCCTGAGCCAGGCCAGCTGGGTGGCGGTCGCGGCCATTGCCCGCCAGCCACAGCCGCTGTCGCAAAGCGAACTGGCGCAGGAGCTGGGGGTAGAGAGTCCGACCATTGTGCCGCTGATCAACCGGCTGGTCGCCCTCGGTCTGGTGGAGCGTGTCACCACCGCCAGCGATAAACGTAAGCGGCTGCTGGTCGCCACCGAGCAGGGAATGGCGCTGTATGAGCAGGTCAAAACGGTGGCGGACGATCTGCGCGAGGAGATCCTGACGGCGATCACCCCGCAGGAGCGGGAACAAACTCAGCGGGTGCTGGAAAAGCTGTTGCGTGAAGTGGAGAAGAAATAATGCCCCGTCGCCAGGGTAACCCCTACGCCCCGCATGACTGGGCGCCGCATGAAAAACCGGCCCTGCTCGGCTCGCCCTCGACGCCGCTGCACAGTCCGGCGAAACGTCTCGCCTATGGCGTGGTCGGCCTGCTGGTGTGTCTCACCGGCGCGCTGGGCAACGCGGTGGTCACCGCCAACCTGCAGCTGCTGCAGGGTACCTTCGCCGCGTGGTCGACCGAGATCGCCTGGCTGCCGGCGGTATACGTCATGACCAACGTCTCCATCAACCTGCTGCTGGTGAAATTTCGCCAGCAGTTTGGGCTGCGCGCCTTTACCGAAGGCTTTCTGGTGCTCTATGTGCTGGTCACCTTTTTCCACCTGTTCGTCAACGATCTCAGCTCGGCGATAATGGTCCGCGCCGCCCACGGCATGGTGGCCGCAGCGCTCAGCTCGCTGGGGATCTACTACCAGGTGCAGGCCTGGCCCGCACGCCACCGCCTGAAAGGGCTAACCATCGGCATCACCGGCTCGTCGCTGGCCATTCCGCTGGCGCGTCTCTTTTCCACCGAACTGCTGCAGATCGATGAATGGCGCGGCCTTTACTTCTTTGAACTGGGGCTGGCGCTGGTGTCGCTGGCCTGCGTCATCGCGCTGAAACTGCCGCCGAGCGATCGTAAAAAGGTGTTCGAGAAGAAGGATTTTATCACCTTCTTTCTGCTGGCGCCCGGCATGGCGCTGGTGTGCGCCGTGCTGTCGCTGGGGCGGCTCGAGTGGTGGTTTGAAGCGCCGTGGATCGGCTGGTCGCTGGCGGCAGCGGTGGTGCTGATCGTCGCCGCTATCGCCTTTGAGCATAACCGCAGCAATCCCCTGCTCAATACCAAGTGGCTCTCCAGCGGCAGCATCGTACGCCTCGGCCTGATTATGCTGCTGATCCGCATCGTGCTGGCGGAGCAAAACACCGGGGTCATCGGCTGGTTGCAGTACGTTGGTCTGCAAAACGAACAGATGACTAACCTCGCATGGTCAATTTTCGCCGGCATTCTGTGCGGGATCATCGCCAGTTGTCTGACGCTCAACCCGCAGAAGCTCTACTGGCCGACCGCCACCGCCCTGGCGCTGATCATGGTAGCCTCGCTGCTCGACAGCCAGTCCAACGCCCTCACCCGTCCGGAACAATTAATGTTCAGCCAGTTTTTACTCGGCTTCGGCAGCGCCTTCTTTCTGGCCCCGGCGATGCTCGCCGGCATTGGCGGCGTGTTTGCCGATCCGCGCAACCTGGTCAGCTTCTCGGTGCTATTCGGCATGAGCCAGAACATCGGCGGTCTGCTGGGGTCGGCGATCCTCGGCACCTTCCAGACCTGGCGGGAAAAATTTCACTCCAGCCAGCTGGCGGACCAGATCACCACCCTGAACCCGCTGATCGTCGAGCGGCTGCAGCAGTATAGCCAGATGTATCAGAGCCAGATCGGCGACAGCACCCTGCTTAACGTTCAGGCCACCACCCTGCTGCAAAACGCCGCGACGCTGCAGGCCAATATTCTCGCCTGGAATGACACCTACCTGCTGACGGCGGCCATCTCCGCCGGGACATTAGTGTGGGTTTTCTGGCGCTTAATTCGCTTACGACTGACCGCCCGTATCGCCTTAAAACGCGCCACCGGCAGCAAATAATTATCATCATTTCATCTCTGGAGTCGTTATGAGTCAGCAGGATGCGGCCAAACAACAGGCCAACACCCGGAACAACATTCGCGTGGTCTCCATTTTTTCCGCCGCGGCGATAGGTATCGTCGGCGTACTGGTGATCCTCTACGCCTGGCAACTGCCGCCGTTCACCCGGCATAGCCAGTTTACCGATAACGCCTATGTGCGCGGGCAGACCACCTTTATCAGCCCGCAGGTCAACGGCTATATCACTGCCGTCAACGTCAAAGATTTCGCGATTGTCGAGCCGGGCGAGGTGCTGTTCCAGATAGACGATCGCATCTATAAGCAGCGGGTGCATCAGGCTCAGGCTACCCTGGCGATGAAAGAGGCGGCGCTGCGCAACAACCTGCAGCAGCGCAAAAGCGCCGAGGCGACGATTGCCAAAAATGAAGCCGCGCTGCAAAACGCCCGCGCGCAGAATCTGAAAATCCAGGCCGATTTAAAACGGGTGCAGGAGCTGACTGCCGATGGTTCGCTGTCGATCCGCGAGCGTGATTCGGCGCGCGCCAGCGCGGCGCAAGGGGCTGCGGATATTGAACAGGCGAAAGCGGCGCTGGAGATGTCGCGCCAGGACCGTGAATCGACCATCGTCAATCGCGACTCGCTGGAAGCCGACGTGGCCAGCGCCAAAGCCGCACTCGAGCTGGCGCAGATCGACCTGCAGAATACGCAGATCAGCGCCCCCACCGGCGGCCAGCTGGGGCAGATTTCGGTGCGTCTTGGCGCCTACGTCAGCGCCGGGACCCATCTGACTTCGCTGGTACCTCCCCAGCACTGGGTGATCGCCAACCTGAAAGAGACCCAGCTGGCCGATGTGCGTCTCGGTCAGCCGGTGACCTTCACCGTCGACGCGCTCAACGGCGAGCGTTTCCACGGCAAGGTGCAGAGCATCTCCCCGGCGACCGGGGTGGAATTCAGCGCCATCTCACCGGACAACGCCACCGGCAACTTCGTCAAGATCGCCCAGCGGATCCCGGTGCGCATTACGGTCAACGACGGGCAGAAGTACAGCGAACACCTGCGTCCCGGTATGTCGGTGCAGGTGACCATTGATACCCGCGCGGAGAAACAGCCATGATCCGCCCGGTCACCCTTGCCCTCGCCCTGGCGCTGGTCGGCTGTCAGTCCGCCGACGTGCAGCGGGCGCAACCGACGCTCACCATCCCTGCCGCCTGGCGGGCCGACGTTGGCCCTGCCAGCCCGGTGGAAGGCGTCTGGTGGCGTAATTTCCATGACAGCACGCTCAACCAGTATGTCGACCGGGCGCTGCGCTATAACAGCGATGTGCTGATCGCCCGGGAGCGGGTGAATGAGTATCAGGCGCGGGCCTATGCCGCCGACAGCAGCCTTTTCCCCTCGCTGGACGCCAGCCTGACCGGCACCCGCGCCCGCGCGCAGTCCGCCGCCACCGGCCTGCCGATCCACAGCACGCTGTACAAAGGCGGCCTGACCGCCAGCTATGACGTCGATATCTGGGGAGCGAATCGCAGCGCGGCCAGCGCCGCCGGGGCCAGCCTCGAGGCGCAAAAAGCCGCTGCAGCCGCGGCCAATTTGAGCGTCGCCAGCTCGGTGGCCGTCGGCTACCTGACGCTGTTGTCGCTGGATGAGCAGCTGCGGGTTACCCAGCAGACGCTGAAATCACGGGAAGACGCGTGGCGCCTGGCCAAACGTCAGTTTGAAACCGGGTATACTTCACGCCTTGAGCTGATGCAGGCAGATTCGGAGCTGCGCTCAACGCGGGCGCAGATCCCGCCGCTACAACATCAGATTGCGCAGCAGGAAAATGCCCTCAGCGTGCTGCTCGGTGATAATCCCGGCGCGGTAAAACGCGGCGAGTTCGCCCAGCTCACTCCGCTGCGTCTGCCGTCGCAACTGCCGTCCACCTTACTCAACCGCCGCCCGGATATCGTACAGGCTCAGCGTCAGCTGGTGGCCGCCGATGCCACCCTGGCCTCGTCGCAGGCGCAGTTGCTCCCCGTCATCAACCTCACCGCCACCGGCAGCCTGCAGGATCGTACACTGCCGGACCTGCTGGACAACCCGCTGCGGCTGTGGAGCGTCGGCGGCAGTATTCTGGCCCCGCTGCTTAACCGCCAGGCGCTAAATGCCCAGGTAGATGTCTCCATGGCCCAGCGCAACCAGGCGCTCTACAGCTATGAGAAAACGGTGCGCGGCGCGTTCAAAGAGGTGAATGACAGCCTTGACGCCATTAGCCGCTACGGTGAACAGCTGACCGAACTGCAGGGGCAGGTGGCGGTGGCGGAGGAAACATTGCGTATTGCGCAGAATCGCTACCGTAACGGCTACTCTTCGTATCTGGATGTGCTTGATGCCCAGCGAACGCTGTTCTCCACCCAGTTGAGCGTGGTGCAGGTGAAAAACAACCTGCTGCTGGCGCAGATCGATCTGTACCGGGCGCTGGGAGGCGGCTGGATGAACGCGTGAATACCCTGTGCGCGCCGGTCCACAACCGTGGAGAGCACGGAAACCCATATTCAGACCGGGATAGCGTCGCGCTACCCGGCAACTACCACCAGGGAGTCAATCTATGCAACAACAGTGGTCTGCCGTCGATAATTTCATGATTTCTTCGCTTATTCCTGAAGATGACGTACTGAGTCAGGTACTGGAAAACAACAAACGCGCCGGGCTACCTGAACATGATGTTGCGGCCAATCAGGGGCAATTTCTGGCGCTGTTGGTGCGCATAACGCAGGCGCGGCGGATCCTGGAAATTGGCACACTCGGCGCCTATAGCGCTATCTGGATGGCGCGCGCGCTGCCCGCCGACGGAAAGCTGATTACCCTCGAGGCCGATCCTGGCCATGCCGGGGTGGCGCGCCAGAATATCCGCCTTGCGGGGCTAAACGATCGTATTGAACTTATTGAAGGACCGGCGCTGAACACGCTGGAAAATCTCGCGGATGTGCAGCCGTTCGACCTGATCTTTATTGATGCCGATAAACCTAATAATCCTCGCTATCTGGAGTGGGCGCTGCACTATTCGCGCCCCGGGACGCTGATCGTGGGCGATAACGTGGTGCGCGACGGCGAAGTGATTAACGGGCAAAGCGATGATGCGCGTGTACAGGGCGTGCGTCGGTTTATCGAAATGATCGGGGATAACCCGCGGCTCACCGCCACCGCGTTGCAGACGGTGGGCATTAAGGGATGGGATGGGTTTACACTGGCGCTGGTGAATGGGTGAGATCCGGGCGGCCTGATGCCCTCACCCCGGCCCTCTCCCCCAGGGAGAGGGAGAAAACCCGCGCCGGGACGCGTCACCAGCGGCATTCTTCCGCTGACGATCATTGGGGATAATACGTATACTGATAGTGCAGAGAGTCTTCGCTTTTTCCGCCGTATCCTTCATGCTCGCCATATTCCCCGGTACAGTTCCCCTCGGGGTCCCAGCCTAAACAGCGCGACTGGTGTTTTGTACGATACGTGGTGGTTCTTTCCTCGGATAACCACCGCCCTTTTTCATCCCAACGCAGCGTCGTGGTCGCATCCGAGTCGGCAATGCGGCTTAAATGCCCTTCCGCGTAGCGATAATTGACAACAAGCATGGCCATCATGCCGCCATTGACCGTTTTACGCACCAGCCGGTGGCGGTCGTCATAGTGATAGGTGGTTGTGCTCATGGCTTTGGGCGGTTGCTGCGACACGAGTAGATTCTCTGAACGTACAATGCGCCCGAGATTATCGGTGTAGAACTGCTTACGCATGACCATTTTTCTGATATTTCCCGTCGCGCTCCGGGTCTGTCGGATATATTCCCGCATCCATCCTTTATCATTTCGCCAGTGAACATTATCTCTGACTATCGTGGAGTCATTCGCGGTATTAAAAGTTTTTGCTCGCTCGTAACTTTCCAGCCGGCGGCACCGGGCAAAACGCAGCGTGCCTGCGTCGTTATTTTGGCTACCGTCAATTTTTACGCTCTGCACCTCACCATTGAGCGGCGGAAGATAGGTCAAAATAAAAAAATTGGCATCGTTGATCGCCCGCTGTGTTTCATCACAGGAAAAAGCGTCAACGAAAGGCTTACACGCCGTAATAACAAGAATGGCCGACACCAGCATAAATAGTCTGTACATAGCCATCATCGTAAAAATAGACTCCGTGTCCTGTTTATCCGGCAAAGCGAGGCTAAACATACGCCAATAAAGCAGGTTCCCCAAGCCACCGGGTTGATTTTCAGAATCCGTCAATTTTACGTCCGGGATAACCGGTATGGGCCACATCTGGGGCGGGAAGATTATCGGGTGCGGCGTACTGATGAGTATCAGCCTCAGGATATGCCCCCACCCGGCAAGCGCAGCGCCACCGGGCGGGGGGAAGGAAGGGATTACGGCGTGATCTGCTCCATCGCCTGCAGGACGCGTTTGTCCGAGATAGGATACGGGGTGCCCAGCTGCTGGGCGAAGAAGCTCACCCGCAGTTCCTCGATCATCCAGCGGATCTCCCGGACATCGTCGTCCTCACGGCGGTTCGGCGGCAGCTTATTCAGCCACTGCTGCCACGCCTGCTGCACGCTCTCAATTTTCAGCATCTGTGCGCGATCGCGGTGCGGATCGATAGCCATCTTCTCCAGACGCTTTTCAATCGCCTGCAGATAGCGCAGCGTATCGCCAAGACGGCGGAAGCCGTTGCCGGTGACAAAGCCACGATACACCAGGCCAGCCATCTGCGCTTTGATATCCGACAGCCCCAGCGCCATGGTCATATCCACCCGGCCTTTCAGCCGTTTGTTGATATTGAACACCGCGGTGAGGATCTGCTCGACCTGTTTGGCGATCTCCACCACCGTGTCGTTAAGCTCGGCGCGGACCTTCTCGTGCAATTGACTGAAGCCCTCTTCCGTCCACACCGGACCGCCCGCCTCGTCGATAAGCTTATCAACGCCGCAGGAGATGCAATCGTCAATCAGATCCAGCACTTTGCCGTACGGATTAAAATAGAGCCCAAGCTTGGCTTTATTTGGCAGTTTCTCGTGCAGATACTTAATCGGCGACGGGATGTTGAGCAGCAGCAGGCGACGCAGACCGCGCCACATGGCCTGCTGCTGTTCCTGTGGATTATCAAACAGCTTGATGGCCACGCTGTCGCGCTCGTCCACCAGCGCCGGCCAGGCTTTCACCTTATAGTTGCCGCGCTTCTGTTCGTAACTTTCCGCCAGCGTGCCAAAGCTCCAGATATGCAGCCCGCTCTGCTCGATGCCGTCATCGGCCACCGCCGACAGCGTCTCCTGAACTTTGCCCTTCAGCGCGTCTTTCAATGCCTGCAGCGAGCGCCCTTCCTGCAGCTTCTTGTTTTTGTCATCCACCACCCGGAAGGTGATTTTCAGGTGATCGGGCACCTGATCCCACTGCCAGGCCTCGCGGTCGATGGTCACGCCGGTCATCTTACGCAGCTCCCGCTCCAGCGAATCGAGCAGCGGCAGCTCAAGCGGCGTCGCCCTGCCGAGAAACGCTTCCGCATAGTTAGGGGCCGGGACGAAATTGCGACGCACCGGCTTCGGCAGCGATTTTATCAGCGCGATAATCAGCTCGCGACGCAGGCCGGGGATCTGCCATTCAAACCCGGCCTCCTCCACCTGGTTCAGAAGCGGCAGCGGAATATGCACCGTCACGCCATCGGCATCGGCGCCCGGTTCAAACTGGTAGCTAAGCCGCAGCTTGAGGTTGCCCTGATGCCAGAAGTTCGGGTAGTCCAGCTTGCTGACCTGCTCCGCCCCCGCTTTAATCAGCATGCTCTTTTCAAAATTGAGCAAGTCTGGCGTTTCGCGGCTGGCCTGCTTCCACCAGGCATCAAAATGGCGGGCGGAGATGACGTCGTGGCTAATGCGCTGGTCGTAGAACTCGAACAGGGTTTCGTCATCCACCAGAATGTCGCGGCGGCGCGATTTATGCTCCAGCTCTTCGATTTCCGCCCGCAGCTTCAGGTTTTCCCGGAAGAAGGCATGCCGCGTCTGCCAGTCTCCCTCCACCAGCGCGTGGCGAATAAACAGCTCGCGGCACAGCGCCGGGTCGATCTGGCTGTAGTTGACCTTACGCGCGCCAACGATCGGCAGGCCGTAGACGGTGACCTTTTCCGTCGCCATCACCGCGCCCTGCGCCCGTTCCCAGTGCGGTTCACTGTACGAGCGCTTGATCAGGTGCTGCGCTACCGGCTCCACCCACTCCGGCTCAATGCGGGCGGCGATGCGCCCCCACAGTCGGCTGGTTTCCACCAGCTCGGCCACCATCGTCCACTTCGGCGGCTTTTTAAACAAGCCGGAACCCGGGAAGATGGAGAAGCGGGCGTTGCGCGCGCCGGTAAACTCCTGCTTATCGGCATCCTTCATGCCGATATGCGACAGCAAACCGGTCAGCAACGCGGTGTGGATCTCGCGATATTCCGCCGGCTCGCTGTTGATCGGCAAGCCGAGCTCTTTCACCACCTGGCGCAGCTGGGTGTAGATGTCCTGCCACTCGCGCACGCGCAGATAGTTAAGAAAATCGACCCGGCACTGGCGGCGGAACTGATTCGACGACAGCGTCTTCTGCTGCTCGCCAAGGTAGTTCCACAGATTGACGAAGGCGAGGAAATCAGACTCTTTATCGTGGAAGCGGCGGTGCTTCTCGTCAGAGGCCTGCTGCTTATCCATCGGCCGCTCGCGCGGGTCCTGAATCGACAGCGCGGAGGTGATGATCATCGCTTCCCGCACGCAGCCGTGCTTCTGAGCCTCCAGCACCATGCGCGCCAGACGGGGATCCACCGGCAGTTGGCTAAGCTGGCGGCCCATCGGCGTTAGCTTATAGGCGGTGGCCTGCTCATCGGTGGTGATGGCGCCCAGCTCTTCCAGCAGGCGCACGCCGTCCTGAATATTGCGCTTATCCGGCGCTTCGACAAACGGGAAGGCGGCGATATCGCCTAAGCCCAGGGCGGTCATCTGCAGGATGACCGACGCCAGGTTGGTACGCAGAATTTCCGGGTCGGTAAACTCCGGGCGCGACAGGAAATCGTCTTCCGAATAAAGACGAATACAGATCCCTTCCGAAACGCGGCCGCAGCGGCCCTTACGCTGGTTGGCGGACGCCTGGGAAACCGGCTCGATCGGCAGGCGCTGCACCTTGGTGCGGTAGCTGTAACGGCTGATACGCGCAGTACCGGGATCGATAACGTATTTAATGCCCGGCACGGTCAGCGAGGTTTCCGCCACGTTGGTCGCCAGCACGATGCGTCGTCCACTGTGCGGCTGGAAGACGCGGTTCTGCTCGCTGTTGGACAAACGGGCGTACAGCGGCAGCACTTCGGTATGGCGCAGATCCAGTTTATTCAGCGCATCAGCGGTATCGCGAATCTCCCGCTCACCGCTCATAAAGATCAGAATATCACCGGGCCCTTCGCGCCCCAGTTCGTCAACCGCATCAAAAATCGCCTGTAACTGATCGCGCTCGGTATCGTCCGCCTCTTCCACTATCGGCCGGTAGCGGACTTCCACCGGGTAAGTCCGCCCGGAGACTTCGATAATGGGCGCATGATTGAAATGCTTTGAGAAACGTTCCGGGTCGATGGTCGCCGAGGTAATGATGATTTTCAGGTCCGGACGACGCGGCAGCAGCTCTTTCAGATAGCCGAGCAGAAAATCGATGTTCAGGCTACGCTCGTGCGCTTCATCGATAATGATGGTGTCGTACTGCATCAGCATGCGATCCTGCTGGATCTCCGCCAGCAGGATACCGTCGGTCATCAGCTTGACCATGGTGTTGTCGCTGACGTGATCGCTAAAGCGGACTTTATAGCCGATGCAACCGCCCGGCTCGCTTTGCAGCTCTTCGGCAATACGGTTGGCGACGGTCCGCGCCGCCAGACGACGCGGCTGGGTATGGCCGATCAGCCCTTTCAGCCCGCGGCCCAGCTCCATGCAGATTTTTGGCAGCTGGGTGGTTTTACCCGAACCGGTCTCCCCGGCGACGATCACCACCTGGTGGTCGCGCACCGCCTCGAGAATCTCTTGTTTTTTCTGGCTAACCGGCAGGTTTTCCGGATAGGTGATGGCCGGACGCGCCGCTTCGCGCAGCAGGACTTTACCGGCTGCCTGGCTTATCTCCTGCGCCATCTCCTGCAGAATGGCCTGTTGCGATTCAGGATTTTTAACCTTCTTCACACCGTGCAGACGGCGGGAAAATCGCGTTTTATCGCGCAGCATCAGGCCGTCGAGCTGTTGATAAAGCTGGGGGAAGGTGATTTTTTGTTGTTCTGTCATAGCGTTATCGGGCAGAGCTCTGCCGGGAAAATCTCTTTTGAAGTATTGCCTTAGAGTACCACATCTGTGTCACTCGCGCCTTGTTCAAAAAATCTGAACATAGGATTCGATATATTGCGCTATCTCTGTGGCGCGATTGTGAATACAGTGTCAACAAGCACCAGGGCATTGACCCGTCAATCACATTAAAAAAGGAAACACCCATGAGCAAAGTATTAGTTCTGAAATCCAGTATTCTGGCAGGGTACTCACAATCTGGTCAGCTTTCCGACTATTTTGTTGAACAATGGCAGGAAAAACACCCGGGCGATGAGATCACCGTGCGTGACCTGGCCGCTAATCCGATCCCGGTCCTGGATGGTGAACTGGTCGGCGCCCTGCGTCCGAGCGACACCCCGCTGACCCCGCGTCAGCAGGAAGCGCTGTCCCTTTCCGACGAGCTGATCGCCGAACTGAAAGCGAACGATGTGATTGTTATCGCTGCCCCGATGTACAACTTCAACATCCCGACGCAGCTGAAAAACTATTTTGACCTGGTGGCTCGCGCCGGCGTCACCTTCCGCTACACCGAGAAAGGGCCGGAAGGTCTGGTGACCGGTAAACGTGCGGTCGTCGTTACCAGCCGCGGCGGTATCCATAAAGATACCCCGACCGACCTGGTCACCCCGTACCTGTCCACCTTCCTCGGCTTCATCGGCATCACCGACGTGAACTTCGTGTTCGCCGAAGGTATCGCTTACGGCCCGGAAGTGGCGGCCAAAGCGCAGTCCGATGCCAAAGCGGCCATCGACAGCGTGGTTGCAGCCTAAGATTTCCACTCCCGCCGCCCGGTGGGAGTGTTTTTTCCCCCTCGCCCGTTTCCCCTTTTACGAGCCGCCTCGTAAATTCACGCATCATTCCAACGCCTTAAGCATCCTGCCTGTACCATGGCTGTCGCCGCACGAATCTGGCTCACTACCGGTGGCTGACGGCAACCGTTGTCATGGTCAAAAACAGGAGTGCGTACTATGTACACTCAATGGTGTACATGGTACCTTAGCAAGGAGCGTTTTCGTGTGTCATGCCATTGAATTTATCGAAACGTCGCTATTTACCCGCCAGATAAAACAGCTGGCCTGCGATGAAGATCTGAGGGCACTGCAGAGGCAACTCATAGGCAACCCGGATTTTGGCGATGTCATCCAGGATACCGGCGGGTTACGCAAAATAAGAATGGCGACAGGCTCACAGGGAAAAAGCGGCGGCGTGCGGGTGATTTATTTTCTGGCAACCCGCGAGATTATCTATCTCGTCTTAGCCTACCCGAAGCACACCAAAGAGAGCCTGAGCGCAGCGGAAAAAAACGAACTCAGGAAACTGACCCGGCGACTAAAAAATGAGGTTTGAAATGGGTTACTTTGACGAGCTTAAAGCATCTCTGGAAGAGGCTGTTGAGATCAAAGACGGCAACAAGGCCCCAGCCCGAGCGACGCGCTATGAAGTGGCTGATGTGAAAGCCATCCGCGCGCAGCTTAATGTTTCGCAGGCGGAAATGGCAAAAGCACTGGGTACCAGCGTGGATACCATCAAAAGCTGGGAGTCCAGGCGGCGCAACCCGACAGGCCTGGCAGCAAAAGTACTGGCGGTTATCCAGGCCAACCCGGCGTTCTTTCGCGAACTGGCTGAGCACTAATCCACTCAACCTCTCCGGGTTGCCCTGGGAAGTTAGCGCTGCGTTTTTGGCCGCAGGTTTTCATCAAACTCCAGTCGCTTACGCCCTGCTTCCACTTCCCGTAATGGCTCCACCTGATGCAGCGTCTGCTTACAGCGCTCCACCAGCACCTGGTATTCACGTGTACCCTGTTTTTTCCACGCCAGCTCCTGTTCGCTCAGGGTGCGAATCGCTTTTGCCGGGCTGCCGATAATCAGATGGTTGGCGGGCATCTCGGCGTTGGCTTTGACAAAGGCCGAAGCGCCGACAATGCTGTTTTCGCCAATGACCGCCCCGTCGATAATCACCGCGCTCATTCCCACCAGCGCGTTGCGGCCAATCACGCAGCCGTGCAGAATTGCGCCGTGACCGATGTGGCCATCCTCTTCCACCACCGTATCCTGGCCGGGGAATCCATGCATGACGCAGTTGTCCTGAATATTGGCGCCATCTTTGACCACGATGCGGCCAAAATCGCCGCGCAGGCTGGCGTTGGGCCCAACATAGACCCCTTTACCGAGGATCACGTCGCCAATCAGCACGGCGGTTGGGTGGACGTAGCTCTCTTCCGGCACCACCGGCGTCAGTCCATCAATCTGATAAATCGGCATGCAACCTCCTTATGCGCCCGGCAAACCGCCAAAGCGCTGATAATAGAGCGGGCCCGGCGCCGGAAGCTCGCCCACCGAGCTTTCCCCTTTCTCGCTGACGAACGCCAGCGCGCCGGGATTCACGCGTTGATAAATATTGATACACAGCTGGCGGGCGGTTTGCCCCGCCCAGTGCGCCGGCAGCAGCTCTTCCGGCAGCAGCGGATCTTTGAGCACCACCCGGCGATAAAAATGGATCAGCAGCAGCTGGATCTGGAAACAGCGCTCAGGCGTCAGCTCGGCCGGGTCGCAGTCGCGCAGCAGCGGCAGTAACGGTCGGAATAGCGAGATGAACGATTCATACATCTCGTTTTGTTCGGTGAGATGCCAGCACTCCTCCACGCGGCTGCGCAGCGCCGCACGGGAGAGCGCCAGCGGCGAATGGGCTTCAAAACAGATGACGTTTTCGGCGACGCCCGCTTCGTGAAGCAGCGACTGGACATCCGCCAGTTTTTGCGACGGCGAGGCCAGCAGGCTCGGCGCCAGCGCGCCAAATCCCTGCCATAACAGTTGCTTTTTGACTTCCGCCAGAACCGTTTTTTCTAACCCTTCCGACAATAGCAGCAGCCAGGTGCCGTCCCATTCGGGGGCATTCGCCCGATAAATTTTATGTTCCGCGCGCCGGGTCAGGCGCAGGCCTTTATCGCTCAGGCGATAGAAGCTGCGCCGGCCGATACGCACGACATCGAGCCACGCTTCTTTATTGAGACGGAATAGCGCAGTGCGGACAAAGCGCTCGCCAAATCCTAATCCTTCCAGCAGCGCCGCGACGCTACCCAGCCACACTTCCCCACCGCGTTGTAATAACGCGTCGCCATACAGCGAGGCAATCAATGACGTACCGCTGATCGGCATCGTCGTCACCGCTTGTTGAATAAAGGCGTCGAGTTTACTCATCTGATTCATTCTGTTGTTATATTTTTCCTTTATGAATCATAGCACAGGAAAATCCCGGCTTATGGCGTAAAGGCCTCAGCCGGGTTACCGGGGAGAGAATTAACCGCTGACCACCGCTTTACGCAGGTCGAATACCCGACAGGCTTTCCCTTCCGAGCGCGGAATGCTGCCGCAGTTGACGATAGTAATATCGGTGGAGATCCCGACCATCGACTTAATGCGGTGACGCAGCTGATGGCAAATCTGGCAGCGCTGTTCATGACTCAGCGCCAGCCCGCTCTCTTTCAGTTCAACGCGCACCGCCAGCGAATCAAGATGACCGCGGCGATTCACCTCTAACTGATAGTGCGGCGCCAGGTGTTCAAACTTGAGGATCTCCTCTTCCAGCTGCGATGGGAAGACGTTAACCCCGCGGATAATCAGCATATCGTCGCTGCGTCCGCTGATGCGATCCATGCGGCGCATGGTCCGCGCGGTGCCCGGCAGCAGGCGCGTCAGATCGCGGGTACGATAGCGGATCACCGGCAGTGCTTCTTTGGTCAATGTGGTGAACAGCAGCTCGCCATGCTCGCCATCTTCCAGCGGCGTACCGTCGTCCGGGTTGACGATTTCCGGGAAGAAGTGATCTTCCCAGATGGTCGGGCCGTCAACGGTTTCCAGACACTCCATTGCCACCCCTGGCCCCATCACCTCTGACAGACCGTAAATATCCAGCGCGGTGATCCCCAGGCGGCGCTCGATTTCCGCGCGCATCGCCAGCGTCCACGGCTCAGCGCCAAAGACCCCGACCCGCAATGAACAGCCGCGGGCATCGCCGCCCATCTGGCGCTCCAGCTCTTCAATCAGATTCAGACAGTAGGACGGCGTCACCATGATCATATCCGGCTGGAAGTCGCGGATCAGCTGCGCCTGTTTTTCGGTCTGTCCGCCGGACATCGGGATCACCGTCGCGCCTAAACGCTCCGCGCCGTAGTGCGCGCCAAGGCCGCCGGTAAACAGGCCGTAGCCGTAGGCGACGTGAATTTTATCTTTTGCAGAACCACCGGCCGCGCGCAGCGAACGGGCGACGATATTGGCCCAGTTATCAATATCGTTCTGCGTGTAGCCCACCACCGTCGGTTTGCCGGTGGTGCCGGATGAAGCGTGAATGCGCACCACCTGCTCCATCGGCACCGCGAAGGTATCGAAGGGATAGTTGTCGCGCAGATCTTGTTTGGTGGTACAGGGGAATTTTTTCAGATCGTTTAATTCCCGAAAGTCGTCAGGGTGCACGCCGGCGGCGTCGAATTTGCGGCGATACATCGGCACATTTTCATACGCATGCTTGAGCGTCCATTTCAGGCGCTGGGTTTGCAGGGCCTGCAGTTCATCACGCGATGCGGTTTCAATCGGATCTAATTTTGTAGTAGTTATCATTGTAGGGTACTCGCAGGTAAATTAGCTCACACTCGCTCGAGGATCATGGCAATGCCCTGACCCACGCCAATACACATCGTACACAGCGCATAACGCCCGCTCCGGCGTTGCAGCTCAAGGCTGGCGCTCAGTGCCAGTCGCGCGCCGCTCATGCCCAGCGGATGACCTAACGCAATGGCACCGCCGTTGGGATTCACATGCGCCGCATCATCCGGCACGCCGAGTTGCCTGAGCACCCCCAGCGCCTGGGCGGCGAAGGCCTCATTCAGCTCAATCAGATCCATATCGTTAATATTGAGCCCGGCTCGCTCCAGCACTTTACGCACCGCCGGTACCGGCCCCAGCCCCATCAGGCGCGGTTCAACACCCGCCGTCGCCATCGCCACGATACGCGCCCGCGGCGTGAGCCCCTGGATAGCGGCCTGCTGTTCGCTGGCGATGATCAGCGCCGCGGCGCCATCGTTGACGCCGGAAGCATTGCCCGCGGTAATGACGCCGCCCTGGCGGAACGGCGCTTTCAGTTTCGCCAGCTGCTCAAGCGTGGTTTCCGGGCGGGGATGCTCATCATCGCGTACCGCGCTGACCGCCCCTTTCTTGCCGATGATCTGCACCGGCACGATCTCCTGCGCCAGAATGCCGTCGCGCTGGGCCTGCGCCGTACGCTGCTGGCTGCGCCAGGCGAAAGCGTCCTGATCGATCCGGCTGATATTTAACAATTCAGCTACATTCTCGGCCGTTTCCGGCATGCTGTCAGTTCCGAAGTGTTGCGCCATGAGCGGGTTCACAAAACGCCAGCCAATCGTGGTATCGAAGAGTTCCGCCTGACGCTGATAAGGCGCGCTGGCTTTTCCCATCACGAACGGCGCGCGAGACATCGATTCCACGCCGCCGGCAATCAACAGATCGGCATCGCCGGCTTTGATCGCCCTGGCGGCAAAACCGATTGCATCCAGACCCGATCCGCACAAGCGGTTAATCGTGGTGCCCGGCACGGTATGCGGATAACCTGCCAACAACGTCGCCATATGCGCTACGTTGCGGTTATCTTCACCGGCCTGGTTAGCACAACCGAAAATCACATCATCAATTGCTGCCGGGTCGAGCCCGGGGTTACGGCTCAGCAACTCACGTAGCGGGATCGCCGCCAGGTCGTCGGCGCGGACGCCGGCCAGCGCGCCGCCGTAGCGGCCAATCGGCGTGCGGATCCCGTCACAAATAAAGGCGTCGCGCATTACACGTCTCCTGTGATTGTGCCGCCGATGCGGTGCGATTTGCCGCGGAACAGGGCCACAATCTTTTGCTGTTGATTAACAATTTCAATGTCGTAGACGCCGGTCAGCTTGCCCTGCTGTTTGACTCGGGCGGTGGCGACCAGCCGGTCGCCGGCAAACGCCGGACGAAGAAAATCAATGTTTGCCGCCGAAGCCACCGCCGCCAGCCCCTGGCTGTTACAGGCGTAGGCGAAAGCGGTATCGGCAAGCGTAAATAGCTGACCGCCGTGGCAGGTTTGATGGCCGTTAAGCATGTCCGCCGAGACGGTCATGCTCATCTGCGCAAAGCCGTCGTCCATTTCGATAAGTTCGATCCCCATCTTTCTGGCGCAGGTATCTTTTTCGTACATCACGCGCGCGTTGCGCCACGGATCATTGCTCATGGTGCTTCTCCATCAGCGCCTTCTGGCGCAACAGGGAACAGGGGCGATAGCGCTCCTCGCCATAATGGTGTTGCAGGTTCTCCAGCAGTTGCAGCACCCGTCGCCAGCCAAGGCTTTCTCCCCACGCCAGCGGGCCTTGCGGATAGTTGACGCCAAGGCGCATGGCGGTATTGATATCCTGCGCGCTGGCGACCCCTTTTTGCACCGCATCCAACGCTTCGTTAATCAGCATCGCCACCGTGCGCCACACCAGCAGTCCGGGATAATCGGCGATACGTAGCACTTTCTTGCCCTGCTGTTGGAAGTAATGCACCGCTTTATCCGTCGCCGCTGGCGCGTTGGTCGCCGCTGCGGCCAGCACCACCGTATCGTTGGCGCACAGGTCATACACCACCACCGGGCGGTGATGCTTAACGCTTAGCGCCAGCGCGGTCTCACCTTCGGTCTCCAGCAACAGCAGTTCGTCCAGCTCAGTGACACTGTCACTTATCGTCATCACGGATTGAGCGCCAATAGATACCGGCGGCAACGCCGCGTCCGGCAGTGTCTCAGCGGGCCAGCGATAGACGCCGTAACCGCTCTTTTTACCCAGCCGCCCAGCCAGCGCCAGCTCTTGCTGGAGGAGCGATGGCAGGTAGCGGCGGTCCTGCCAGAAGGCGTTAAACACCGAACAGGTCACGGCGAAATTGACGTCCTGGCCAATCAGATCAGTCAGCGCCAGGGGTCCCATCGGAAAACCGCCGCCGTCACGCAAAGCGGCATCGATAACCTCCGGGGCGGCAACCTGCTCTTCCAGCGCGCGCCAGGCCTCGGCGTAGAACGGACGCGCTACGCGGTTAACGATAAAACCGGGCGTTGAGCGGCAGCGTACCGGCTGTTTCCCCCAGCCGCTTACGCACTGGCACAGCTGCTCTACTACCTCAGCAGACGTCTCCAGGCCGCTGACCACCTCGACCAGCTTCATCACCGGCGCCGGATTAAAAAAGTGCAGCCCGGCCACCCGCTCCGGGTTTTTGACCCCGGCGGCGATGGCGGTAATCGAAATAGACGAAGTGTTACTGGTCAACAACGTTGACGGCGCGCAGATCGCCGCCAGCTGCGCGAACAGCGCCGTTTTGACCTCCAGCCGTTCAGAGGCCGCTTCAATCACTAAATCCGCGTCGGCAAGCGCGGCTAAATCGTGAGCCGGATGCAGGCGCGCCAGCAGCGCGTCGGCCTGCTCTGACGCCAGTTTGCCGCGCTCGACCCGTGAGGCGAGACGCCTGGCAATGCCGTCGATCGCCCGGGCAATGGCCTGATGATCGATGTCGTAAATCAGCACCGGATGTCCGGCGGCGGCAGCCACTTCGGCGATGCCGGCCCCCATGGTGCCGCTGCCGATCACCGCCACGTTGGCTAAGGATGTCGTCATCATCTATTTCCCGCTGAACTGTGGTGGCCGTTTGGCCAGAAACGCGCTGACCCCTTCGCGGTAATCATCGCTGCGTCCGGCCAGGCGCTGATAATCGCGCTCCAGATCCAGCTGCGCATCGAGACTGTTGGTTTCAGAAGCCAGCAGCGCCTTTTTAATCAGCCCAAGACCAAACGTCGGCTGCGCCGCCAGATGGCGCGCCAGCTGCAGACTGGTATCCGCCAGTTCTGAATCGTCCACCAGTTGCCAGATCATTCCCCACTGCGCGGCCTGTTCCGCGCTGAGGCTATCCCCCAACAGCGCCAGCCCCATCGCGCGCGCGCGGCCGGCCACCCGCGGCAGGAACCAGCTACCGCCGCAGTCCGGCACCAGGCCGAGCTTGCTGAACGCCATCACAAATTTGGCCGAACGCGCGGCCAGCACGATATCGCAGCCCAGCGCCAGGGTGGCGCCAGCGCCGGCGGCAACGCCGTTGACCGCGCAGATAACCGGCTTCGGCAGCGCCGCCAGACGGCGCACTAACGGGTTGTAAAAGCGTTCTACCGACAGGCCGAGATCCGGCGGTGGGCCGCTGGGGTCGACATTGCGATCGTTCAAATCCTGGCCGGCGCAAAAGCCGCGACCGGCGCCGGTGATCAGCAGGCAGCGCACGCCATCATCGCGCTCGGCCTGCTTCAGACATTCCGCCAGCTGGTGATGCATCAGATCGTTAAAACTGTTGAGACGGTCCGGGCGATTGAGGGTAATGGTCATGACGCCCTGTTCCACTGCGCTGAGAATGAAAGCTTCCACGATTAGCGTCCTTTAAAGTCCGGTGTACGTTTTTGTAAGAAGGCGTCGATGCCTTCGCGGCGGTCCTCGGTGGCGCTCAGCAGGCTAAACAGCTGGCGCTCCTGTTGCAGACCGGCCTGCAGGCTGACTTCCTGCGACAGGCGCAGCGACTGTTTTGCCGCCCGGAGCGCCAGCGGCGAGTGGCGGGCAATGGTGGTTGCCAGTTTCAGGGCATACTCATCGGTTAACGCCGCCGGATGGATATCACTAACCAGCCCGGCCTGCTGCGCCTGGCGGGCGTCAATACTCTCGCCGCTCAGCACCATTCGGCTGGCCAGCGCCTTGCCTACGCTGCGGATCAGCCGCTGGGTGCCGCCCGCGCCCGGCATAATGCCGAGGGTAATTTCCGGCAGGCCAAAACGGGCGTTGTCGCCGGCGATAATCAGGTCGCACAGCAGGGCCAGCTCGCAGCCGGCGCCAAGCGCGTAGCCGTTGACCGAAGCGATGAGCGGTTTAGTGAAAGCATCAATTCGCGCCCACAACCGTGGGCGAATATCATCAAGGGTGGCAGGCAGATCTTTTTCCGCCATCTCATTGAGGTCGGCCCCGGCGGCAAAAAAACGCGGGTTGCCGCTGATAACGCAGACGCCGACGCTGTCATCAGTGGCCGCAACCTCCAGCGCCTCGGCAATCTGGGTTAAGAGGGCATTGTTCAGCGCGTTGCGGGCCTGCGGGCGGTTTAGCGTCAACTGAAGCACCCGGCCATGACGGTGGATCAGCAGGTCACTCATGCCATCCCCCGCGCGTCAAAGTCGACCACCACATCGCCGCTGGTCGGCAACGACTGGCAGCTCAGGACATATCCCGCCGCCAGCTCATCTGCTTCCAGGCTGTAATTGGCGGCCATCGCCACTTCACCGCGTAGCACTTTGCATTTACAGGTGGCGCATACCCCGCCCTTACAGGCGAACGGCAGATCGGCGCCCTGACGCAATGCGGCATCCAGGATGCTGTCGTCTTCGGCGCTGAGGGCGATAAGCCGATCGCGCCCGTCCTGGCGGATGGTCACCGTGCGCCCTTCCGCCTGCACGCCGGCGGCCCGCTTCACATTGCCGCCTGGGGTATTAAAGCGTTCGAGATGAATCGATTTCTCCGCTACGCCAAGTTCACGTAACGCCGCTTCCGCCTCATCCATCATCGCCGCCGGGCCGCAGATAAAAGCCTCGTCGAAACGGCTAAAATCCAGCAGATGGTCAGCGAGCTGGCGCAGTTTGTCGCCGTCAATGCGCCCCTGTAGCAGATCGCTGTCCATCGACTCCTGGCTAAACAGGTGTATCACCTGCAGGCGCTGCGGATAGCGGTCTTTTAAATCGGCCAGCGCCTGGCGGAACATCATGCTATGGCTGCTGCGGTTGCCGTAGATCAGCGTAAAGCGGCTTTGCGGCTCGGTCGCCAGCGTTGCGCTAATGATCGCCATCATCGGCGTGATCCCGGAACCGGCGGCAATCGCCAGATACTCACCCTGCCGTTCGGCCTGCGGTTGATAACCGAAATGCCCCTGCGGCACCATCACTTCCAGCACGATACCCTGCTGGATATCGTGCTGGGCGTAGCGCGAAAAGCGCCCGCCGTCGATAGCTTTGACCGCGACGCTAATTTCGCCGGGCGTGCGGCTGCGACAAATGGAATAACAGCGGCGCAGTTCTTCGCCGCCCAGACGGGCTTTTAGCGTCAGATGCTGGCCCGGACGAAAGCAGTACTCCGCCTGCAGGGCTTGCGGAATCGCAAAAGTGATGGTCACCGCATCGCGGGTTTCCGGCTCGACTCTCGCCACCTTAAGCGAATGGAACGTCGTCATGGCAACCTCAAATACATTTAAAGTAATCAAAAGGTTCGCGGCAGCTGTCGCAGCGATATAGCGCTTTACAGGCCGTGGAACCGAATTCGCTAATCAGCGAGGTATGGATGCTGCCGCAGCGCGGGCAGCTCACCTCGATGGGCATGTCCGCATGGCAGGCGTGCCCCTGGGGCGGGCTGATGCCGTACTGGCGCAGGCGCTCGCGAGCATCCTGGCTCATCCAGTCGGTGGTCCACGGCGGATCCAGCTGCAGGACGATATGTACCGGCACAAAGCCATGCTCGCTCATGACCGTGCGGATCTCGCCCAGCAGATGCTCCGTCGCCGGACAGCCCGAATAGGTCGGGGTAAAGCCAATCACCCAGCCGTCGCCGTGGCGCGCGACGCTACGCACCATTCCGAGGTCGGTGATGGTGAGTACCGGCACTTCCGGATCCGGGATCGCGCTTAATAATCCCCAGATGGTACGAACCTCTGCTGGAGCGATGTCGGCAAGACGTTGCATAGTCACCTCACTTACCACTGCAGTCCGGGATGCGAACGCTGCTGATACTGCATCTCCGCCAACAGTGGGCCGAGATGTTCACTGTGCAGCCCCTGTTTGCCGCCGCTGCGGAAAGCCGCTTCCTGCGGGATCTGTAAGCCGGAGTCGAGCAGCGCCGTGTGTACCGCGCTTTGCCATTCGGCCTGAAGCTCGCGCGGATCAACCGCAATGCCCTGCTCAACCAGGAGGAGATCCACTTCATCGGCAAGGAACAGTTCGCCGGTGAAGCGCCACAGATTGTCGACCGCCTGCTGCATTTTGCGATTTGATACCTCGGTGCCGTTACCGAGACGCTCCAGCCAGCCGCGGCTAAAACGCTGGTGGTAACGCACCTCTTTCAGCCCTTTAGCGGCAATGGCCGCCAGCTGCGCGTCGCGGCTGTTCACCAGGCGGCTGAACAGGGCGACATGCCAGACGTCGATAAAGAACTGACGGGCGATAGTGTCGGCAAAATTGCCGTTTGGCTGTTCCACCAGCAGCAGGTTGCTGAACTGGCGTTCTTCGCGGCCAAAGGCCAGCGTATCTTCGTCGCCGCAGCCGTTAAGTTCGGCGGCATAGCTTAAAAAGTTGCGCGCCTGGCCGAGCAGGTCGAGGCCGATGTTGGCCAGCGCAAGATCGATCTCGAGCTCGGGAGCATGGCCGCACCAGGCGCCTAAACGCTGGGCCAGAACCAGACCATTGTCGCCAAGACGCAGGGCGTAGGTGGCTACGGAGTTAGGGGTATTCATCGCCGCCTCACATATGTTCCATGCCGTCCGGCACGGTATAGAAAGTCGGATGACGGTAGACTTTGCTTTCCGCCGGGTCGAAGAATTCGCCGCGCTCTTCCGGCTGCGAAGCAACGATTTCGCTGGCCTTCACCACCCAAATCGAGCAGCCTTCGCTGCGGCGGGTATAGGCATCGCGGGCGTTCTCCAGCGCCATTTGATCGTCGGCGGCGTGCAGACTGCCAACGTGGCGATGGGATAATCCCTGTTTGCTACGAACGAACACTTCATATAACGGCCAGTAAACTTTGCTCATGTTCTCTCTCCTCATGCCGCGCTGCGGGCCTGCTGTTTTTGCGCATGGGCCAGCGCGGCCTCGCGCACCCACTCGCCCTCTTCCCAGGCCTTACGCTTGGCGGCCAGTCGTTCGTGATTGCAAATCCCACGGCCGCTAATTACCTCGTTAAATTCCTGCCAGTCGATTTCGCCAAAGCGGTAGTGGCCGCTGGCTTCATCAAAGCGCAAATCCGGGTCCGGTACGGTCATGCCGAGGATCTCTACCTGCGGCACCGTGTTATCGACGAAGCGCTGACGCAGCTCGTCGTTGGAGTGAAGTTTGATTTTCCACGCCATGCTGCGGGCACTGTTCGGCGAGTTGTCATCGTTGGGGCCAAACATCATCAGCGCCGGCCACCAGAAGCGGTTAATGGCGTCCTGCAGCATCTGCCGCTGCGCGTCATTGCCCTGCGCCAGCGCCATGCAGGCTTCAAACCCCTGCCGCTGGTGAAAGCTCTCCTCTTTGCAGATTTTGACCATCGCCCGGGCATAGGGGCCGTAGGAGGTCCGGCACAGCGCCACCTGGTTGACGATGGCCGCGCCATCGACCAGCCAGCCGATCACGCCGATATCGGCCCAGCTGAGGGTCGGGTAGTTAAAAATGGAGGAGTATTTCATCTGCCCGTCGAGCATCTTCTGATACAGGTCTTCCCGGGCGCAGCCGAGCGTTTCCGCGGCGCTATAGAGGTACAGCCCGTGTCCGGCCTCGTCCTGTACCTTAGCCAGCAGGATCGCTTTGCGGCGCAGCGTTGGCGCGCGGGTGATCCAGTTGCCTTCCGGCAGCATGCCGACGATTTCCGAGTGCGCGTGCTGGCCTATCTGACGAATCAAGGTCTTACGGTAGGCATCCGGCATCCAGTCCTGCGGTTCGATGGCCGTTTCCTGCGCGATGCGCTGGTCAAAGCGTTGTTCTTCTGTCACGTCATCACCTTTATGATTCCGATATTCACAATAAAAATTTTTATGTGAATCACTTTGTTTATTGAAGGTTACATATTGGTTAAATAAAACCACAAATTTTGTTTGTTCTTTTTGTGATGCTAACCGCAAAACCTTTTGTAAACAGCAGATAAATCAGTGATATAAACAAAACAACCAATTAAGCACCGATCACAATGTTAATAAAATATTAAATATAGACTTGCATTTTATGATTCATAAAAGAACTATTTATAGTAATCATGCGTAACACATTTGGAGATTTGCGATGCAGCAGTTAGCCAGTTACTTATCCGGCGCCTGGCAGACCGGCCGGGGCCGGGGCCGCGCCCGTACTATCCATCACGCCATTACCGGGGCGGCGCTGTGGGAGGTGACCAGCGAAGGCCTGGATATGGCGCAGGCGCGCCGCTTCGCGATTGAGCGCGGCGGTAAAGCTCTGCAAGCCATGACCTTTATTGAACGCAGCGCGATGTTAAAAGCGGTAGCAAAACGGTTGCTGGAGCAGAAAGACGAGTTCTACGCCATTTCCGCGCAAACCGGCGCGACCCGCGCCGACAGTTGGGTGGATATTGAAGGCGGCATCGGCACCCTTTTCACCTATGCCGGGCTCGGTAGTCGCGAATTGCCGGACGATATCCTGTGGCCGGAGGACGAGCTGATCCCGCTCTCCAAACAAGGCGGTTTTGCCGCGCGTCACGTGCTGACCTCGAAATCAGGCGTCGCCGTCCATATCAACGCCTTCAATTTCCCCTGCTGGGGAATGCTGGAAAAACTGGCACCCACCTGGCTTGCCGGCATGCCAGCTATCATTAAACCGGCCACCGCTACCGCCCAGCTCACCCAGGCGATGGTGAAAGCGATTGTCGACAGCGGCCTGGTGCCGGAAGGCGCCATCAGCCTGATTTGCGGCGGCGCGGGCGATCTTCTCGACCATCTCGATAGCCAGGACGTGGTGACCTTTACCGGCTCCGCCGCCACCGGCCAGCAGCTGCGGGCGCACCCTAACCTGGTGGCCAAATCGATTCCCTTTACCATGGAAGCGGATTCGCTCAACTGCTGTGTGTTAGGCGAAGACGTCACGCCGGAGCAGCCGGAATTCGCGCTGTTTATCCGCGAGGTGGTCCGCGAGATGACGGCAAAAGCCGGGCAAAAATGTACCGCTATCCGCAGAATCATCGTGCCACTGGCGCAGATCAATGCGGTTAGCGATGCACTGATCGCCCGCCTGCATAAAGTGACCGTCGGCGACCCGGCGCAGGAAGGCATAAAAATGGGGGCGCTGGTCAATAGCGAGCAGCGTCAGGACGTACAGGAGAGCGTGAATAAACTGATTTCCGCTGGCTGCGAAGCGTTGCTTGGCGGAGAAGCGGACCTCAGCGCGGCCGGCGCGTTCTTCCCACCGACCCTGCTGTACTGCCCGCAGCCGGATGAAACGCCGGCGGTTCACGCCATTGAAGCCTTTGGCCCGGTGGCGACGCTAATGCCGTATCGCGACCGCCAGCATGCGCTGACGCTGGCACGCGCCGGCGGTGGCAGTCTGGCTGGTACGCTGGTCACCGCCAGCGGCGAGCTGGCGCGCGAGTTTATCCTTGGCGCCGCGCGCGCCCATGGTCGTATTCAGATCCTTAACGAGGAGTCCTCGGCAGAGTCGACCGGCCACGGCTCGCCGCTGCCGCAGCTGGTACACGGCGGCCCTGGCCGCGCGGGCGGCGGAGAAGAGCTTGGCGGGCTGCGCTCGGTGAAACACTATATGCAGCGTACCGCGGTCCAGGGCAGCCCAACGATGCTGGCGACCATCGGCCAGCAGTGGGTGCGTGGCGCGCAGGTTAGCGAAGACCGCATTCACCCGTTCCGTAAATACTTCGAAGAGATCCAGCCTGGCGATAGCTTATTAACCCCGCGCCGAACGCTGACCGAAGCGGATATCGTTAATTTCGCCTGCCTGAGCGGCGATCATTTCTATGCGCATATGGACAAAATCGCCGCCGCTGAGTCGATTTTCGGCGAGCGGGTGGTCCACGGTTATTTCCTGATCTCCGCTGCGGCCGGGCTGTTCGTCGATGCCGGCGTCGGGCCGGTTATCGCCAACTACGGCATGGAAAACCTGCGCTTTATTGAGCCGGTCAAACCGGGAGACACCATTCAGGTTCGCCTGACCTGTAAGCGGAAAACGGTCAAACGTCAGCGCAGCGCCGATGAGAAAGCCACCGGCGTGGTGGAATGGGCGGTGGAGATTTTCAACCAGCACCAGCAGGCGGTGGCGCTGTATTCCATTCTGACCCTGGTGGCGCGCCAGCAAGGGGATTTTCCGGCGTAATAGCGGAAAATAGACCGCTGGCGCTCTGTTGGCCGATCCTTGAGCCATTGATCCTGCAATCGGTTTGCAACGGTTTCGCCCCGGGAAGTCCTTTATGTTATCTGTGGCTTCAGCGCACATTGCGCTCCCGATTAATCGTCTGCGTTATGTCACTCATGGCGCAGGGAGCGCACAGGGGGCGGCCAGTCGCCGCCGCCCCCTGTACCCCCGGGCTCCGGCCAGCAAAATCGCCACTGCGTGGTGCCTTCGACTTTTCCCTGCAGGCTGCGGGTCGGGCCGAGGCAGCGTCCCTGCAAAACACGGCCCTCAGCCCGCATCCATGCGGGCTGCCCCGGCCTTCCGGGAACGTCTCAGCGATTTTGAGGCCGCAACACCGGCAGTTTCAGCAAGAATGGTGAATAAATTAACGGCAGGCCGCACGGACCGTAGGCCGGGTAAGGCGTCAGCCGCCACCCGGCAAAAAAATCGGCGCACGTTCTCAATGCCTCTGCGGAGGCATTTTTTACGTCCGTCTGGCAAAACTGACAAACAAGCTGGCAAAAGCAAACAAACGCCCCGGCGCCGCTGGCTGGTAGCTTAAGGGTGACAAAGCCGACATTCGCAGCGGCAAGAGACAACACAACAATAAGATGAGGTCATCATGGCAAACGGCTTGAAATTTTCTCCTCGTAAAACCGCGCTGGCGCTGGCCGTGGCGGTGGTTTGCGCCTGGCAATCACCGGTCTTCGCCCACGGCAGCGAAGCCCACATGGTACCGCTGGATAAAACGCTGCAGGCGTTCGGAGCCGATGTGCAGTGGGATGACTACGCACAAATGTTTACCCTGATAAAAGACGGCGCTTACGTCAAAGTGAAGCCCGGCGCCAAAACCGCGATCGTCAACGGTAAAACCCTTGACCTGCAGGTGCCGGTGGTGATGAAGGAGGGTAAAGCCTGGGTCTCCGATACCTTTATCAATGATGTATTCCAGTCCGGTCTCGATCAGACCTTCCAGGTGGAAAAGCGCCCGCACCCGTTAAACTCGCTCTCGGCAGCGGAAATCAGTGAAGCGGTGACCCTTGTTAAAGCCGCGCCGGAATTCCAGCCCAATACCCGCTTTACCGAAATTTCCCTGCACGAGCCGGATAAAGCGGCGGTGTGGGCCTTTGCTTTGCAGGGAACACCCGTTGACGCACCGCGCACCGCCGATGTGGTGATGCTGGATGGCAAACACGTGATTGAAGCTGTCGTCGATCTGCAAAACAAAAAAATCCTCTCCTGGACGCCAGTTAAAGGCGCCCACGGGATGGTACTGCTCGATGATTTTGTCAGCGTGCAGAACATCATCAACGCCAGCAGCGAATTCGCTGAGG
Organism: Klebsiella sp. D-Nf1; assembly: GCF_002810515.1. Taxonomy (NCBI): domain Bacteria; kingdom Pseudomonadati; phylum Pseudomonadota; class Gammaproteobacteria; order Enterobacterales; family Enterobacteriaceae; genus Klebsiella; species Klebsiella sp. D-Nf1. The sequence continues at coordinate 775,778 of NZ_PIOK01000001.1, read as the reverse complement.
TGCTGAAAAAGCACGGCATTACCGATCCTGGCAAAGTGGTCACCACCCCGCTCACCGTCGGCTATTTTGATGGCAAAGATGGCCTGCAACAGGATGCGCGTCTGCTGAAGGTAGTGAGTTATCTCGATACCGGCGACGGCAACTACTGGGCGCACCCGATTGAAAACCTGGTGGCGGTGGTCGACCTTGAAGCGAAGAAAATCATCAAAATTGAGGAAGGCCCGGTGATCCCGGTGCCGATGGAACCCCGTCCGTATGATGGCCGCGACCGCAACGCCCCGGCGGTGAAACCGCTGGATATTACGGAACCAGAGGGCAAAAACTACACCATTACCGGGGATACCATTCACTGGCAGAACTGGGATTTCCACCTGCGCCTTAACTCGCGAGTCGGGCCAATCCTCTCGACGGTGACTTACAACGATAACGGCAAAAAACGCCAGGTGATGTATGAAGGTTCCCTCGGCGGGATGATCGTTCCCTACGGCGACCCGGACGTCGGCTGGTATTTCAAAGCCTATCTGGACTCCGGCGATTACGGCATGGGCACCCTGACCTCGCCGATTGTCCGCGGCAAGGACGCGCCGTCGAATGCGGTGCTGCTGGATGAAACCATCGCCGACTACACCGGCGCGCCGACCACCATCCCGCACGCAGTCGCCATATTCGAACGCTATGCCGGGCCGGAATATAAGCACCTGGAGATGGGCAAGCCCAACGTCAGTACCGAACGCCGGGAGCTGGTGGTGCGCTGGATCAGTACCGTCGGCAACTACGACTATATCTTTGACTGGGTGTTCCACGACAACGGCACCATCGGTATCGACGCCGGCGCTACCGGCATTGAAGCCGTTAAAGGCGTGATGGCGAAGACCATGCATGACCCCAGCGCCAAAGAGGATACCCGCTACGGGACGCTGATCGACCATAATATTGTCGGCACCACCCACCAGCACATCTATAACTTCCGCCTCGACCTCGACGTGGACGGCGAAAACAACACCCTGGTGGCGATGGATCCTGAAGTGAAGCCCAACACCGCCGGTGGCCCGCGCACCAGTACCATGCAGGTCAATCAGTACACCATTGACAGCGAGCAAAAAGCAGCGCAGAAATTTGACCCGGGCACCATTCGCCTGCTGAGCAACACCAGCAAAGAGAACCGCATGGGCAACCCGGTCTCTTACCAGATTATCCCTTACGCCGGCGGCACGCACCCGGCGGCGACCGGCGCGAAGTTCGCCCCGGACGAGTGGATATATCATCGTCTGAGCTTTATGGATAAACAGCTGTGGGTGACGCGTTACCACCCGACAGAGCGTTACCCGGAAGGGAAATACCCTAACCGTTCCGCCCACGATACCGGCTTAGGCCAGTATGCGAAGGATGATGAGTCGCTGACCAACCACGACGACGTCGTGTGGATCACCACCGGCACCACCCACGTGGCGCGCGCCGAAGAGTGGCCGATCATGCCGACCGAGTGGGCGCACGCCCTGCTGAAGCCGTGGAACTTCTTTGACGAAACCCCAACCCTTGGCGAGAAGAAAAAGTAATCTTAACCGGCGGTGAAATCGAGCAGGATTTTACCGCCTCTTCCCGGCTGGTCGGCGGCGGCAATCGCCTCCCGCCAGTCGTTCAACGCTATGCGCTGGGCCGGCGGCTGGGTGGTCGTTGGCAAGCGCAGCCAAATCTCGTCAAACGCCGCCCGCCACGCCGCCACGCTGAGTGTCGGCAACGCCTCCCGCAGATGAAACTTGCGCACCGTCGCGCTACCGCGCGTCTGGGTCAGCGGCCGCCCGGATAACAGCCCATAGGAGATCAGGGTCGACGACGCGGGCAGCACCGACAGCAGCGTATTCGCCAGTTCGCCGCCCACCGCGTCAAACACCAGATCGCTGTGTTGGCTGACCTTCTCCATCAGCGCCCGGTCGGTATCGAGGATCGGATAGATCCCGGACTGTTCCAGGCGCGCCCGGTGCTGCGGCGAGCGAATAATCCCGCTCACCGAGCGGGCGTCCATCGCCAGCGCCCACTGTCCCAGCAGACTGGCGCAGGAGGACGATGCCGCGGTCAGCACAAGGTGTTTTCCGGCAACCGGCCAGCGCTTGAGCATCAGCATAGCCGTCAGCGGATTGATATACCCGCGGGCGGCCAGCAGATCGTCAACCGCTGGCGGCACCAGCACCAGCCAGGTCTCATCCAGATCGATAAACCGCTGCCAGGTGCCGCCCCCGCGCAGAGGCAGCACCCGCTGGCCCGCGGTCAGCCGGCTACCGTATGGCGCGGCGACCACCTCGCCAAGGCCTTCATAGCCAGCGACGGCCGGCAGTCGGGTGCGGTGGCGATAGGCGCCGGTCACGGGGATCAGATCCGAGGGATTCACTGGGGCATAGCGCATCCTGACCCGCACCCGTCCGCCCGCCAGCGGCGCCAGCGGCAGGCGTTTCAGGGTCAGCACGGCGGCCGGCGGCCCGTAGCGGTCATAAACAATGGCGTCGTTGAACATCGACAGGCTCCAGACAGCGAAAGGCGGGATCATAGCAGATCCCGCCGCCAGTGGCTCACGCCCGCGGCCAAACCTGGGGGAACAGCGGGGAATCCAGCGGGTCGCCGTCCCGCAGGGTCAGCTCGGGGAACGGTGGCGACGTCACGCCGCCGCGATCGGCAAACGCGGCGTCATCCCCCACCCAGCGGGCGGAGAAGACCCGTCGCGCCCGCGCGCCGGGGTTGCCGCGGGCGCCATGAACGGTGCGGAAATGGAAGGCCACCGCATCCCCCGGCTCCAGCGCCCAGCTGACGATATCGTACTCGTCCTCATGGGCGTCGATATCCGGCAGGGTGCTGAACCGGGTGTGCTCGTAAAGCTTAGTGCCATTGAAACGGGTAGGACTGTACTCCTCCTCCCAGCGATGCGACCCGCGAATGCAGCGCAGCGAGGTGGCCTCCGCCACCGGGTCCAGCGGGATCCAGAAGCTGACGTTCTGTCTGCCGGAGACGCAATAGTAAGGCTGGTCATGATGCCAGGGAGTCACCGTGCTGCCTCCGGCCGGTTTGACCAGCGTATGTTCATGGAAAAATTTCGCCGTCTGCGACTGCATCAGCGCCGCCGCGATCTCGGCGGCCGTTGACTGAAAGACAAATTCGCTAAACGCCGGGATCCGCGACCAGTTGCAGTAGTCCTGAAAAAAAGGCGGCGAACCATCTTTGGGGATCACCGTGCGCGCATGACCATACTCGCTGGGGCTGGCCATCAGCGCCGTGACCCCCTCGGCGAGGCGATCGACCCAGGGGGTAAAGACGCCTTTTAATAACACCGCGCCATCCGCCTGCCAGCGGTCGATGGTCGCTTGATCGATGTGGGGAGAGTGTTGATTGTGCATCGCTTGGGTTCCTGTGTTGAGGGATCAGGTGAGCGGTTCCGCGGGGTCGGCACGCATCCACGCGCAAAGCTGTCGCAGCATCGTCATACAGCGCTCGGTCTGCGCGATGCTGATGTACTCATCGGCTTTATGGCCCTGGGCCATGCTGCCCGGCCCGCAGACCAGGGTTGCGACGCCCATCTCATCGAACAGTCCTCCTTCGGTGCCGAACGCCACGGTGGAGAAGCGATCGCTGCCGCACCACTGCGCCAGCCAGCGGGCGAAGTCGGACTGCGGATCGCTGAGCAGGGGCGGATAGTGGCTTAACAGCTGGAACTGGATGTCGCTCCCGCTGCCTACCCGGCGCATCTCCGGCAGCAGCTGGCGACGGGCGTAGGCCGCCAGCGCCTCGGTGACCGCTTCGGGACGCATCCCCGGCAGGTAGCGGATCTCAAAATCAAAGCGGCAGGACTGCGGAACGATGTTCAGCGCGGCCCCACCCTGAATGGTGCCCACCTGCAGCGTGCTGAAGGGCGGCGAAAAGCGGCTGTCCTGCTGCCGGGCCAGATGCACGCCCAGCCGATCCAGACGGTTGATCAGCCTGGCCGCGTAGCGGATGGCGTTCACCCCCTGCGGGGCGTAGGCCGAATGGCAGGCCTGCCCCTCGATGCAGCAGCGCATAGCCAGTTTGCCTTTATGACCGAACACCGGCTGCATCTCCGTCGGCTCGCCGATGAGGCACAGCGCCGGTTTCTCCGGCGAGGCCTGCAGAAAATCCACCAGGCTGCGCACACCGAGACAGCCGACCTCTTCGTCATAGGAGAAGGCCAGATGCAGTGGCATGCGCAGCGGCGCCGCCAGAAAGTCATCCACTGCCGCCAGCACGCAGGCGAGAAACCCCTTCATATCGGCGCTGCCGCGGCCATAGTAGCGGCCATCGCGCTCGGTGAGGCTGAAAGGCGGAACGCTCCAGGCCTGGCCGTCCACCGGGACCACGTCGGTATGGCCCGAGAGCATCACCCCGCCGCCGCCGGACGGCCCCAGCCGGGCGTAGAGATTGGCCTTGCCGCCCGACGGGTCATAAAAGCGGCGGGACGCCACGCCGCGGGCAGCGAGAAAATCGGCGATCCAGTCGATCATCGCCAGGTTCGAATGGCGGCTGGTGGTGTCAAAGGCCAGCAGCGCGGCCAGGATCGCCCCCGGCGTGTTATTCATCGCCGGGGACGCCATAGGCGGGCGCATCGCGCGGGTCGAGCGCCCGGGTAATGTAGGCGTCCATTTGCGGCTCCCAGGCCAGCCACAGTTGCTCAAGGGCCGCCAGCGGATCCGTCTCCGCCCAGTCAATGCGCAGATCGACCACCGGCCACGGGTAATCGTCCACCACCTTCACCGCCGCCGAGTGGACCGGGCCGGCCTCGCCCCCGGCGGCAATCCCCGCGCGCAGTCCGGCCAGCAGACGGCTGGCCAGTTCGCCGCTCGCCGTCTCGAAGGCGGCCACCATCGCGGCGATCACCCCGTGACTGGCCAGCATGTTGCCCGCCGCCACGCAGTTATCCCCCGCCAGGGTGCCGCCGATGCCGAGGGTATGTTCCCCGCTGAACACCGCCACTTCACCGTTGGCGTCAATCGCCGCAACCTGACGATATTCGCGGAAGCGATCCTCCGCCAGGGCCAGGTTCAGAGCCTGCTCAACGGAGGCCCCCGCCTCAAGCGCGCCAAGAATATGCGGCCCCAGCGACGGTAACGTGATGTTCTGACTGGCGACCGCGCCGACGCCGGGCAATAGCCACGGACAGCGCGATCCCACGGCCATGCTCGACGAACTGATGGCAATGCCCAGCTGACCTGATTCCGGGCAGCGGGCGCTAATAGAGAGAGTCATTCTGCTGCCTCCCCCTGCCAGTCGTCGGGGATCACCGCCGTAACGTCAATCTCCATCAGCCACTGCGGCTGTGCGAGGGCCGACACCACCACCCCGGTGGAGATGGGAAAGACGCCTTTCAACCATTTGCCCACCTCCTGATAGACCGGCTCGCGATAGCGGGGATCGATCAGATAAGTGGTGGTCTTGACGATATGCGTGAGGTCGCTTCCGGCCTCTTTCAGCAACTGGGCGACATTCTTCATCGCCTGCTCCGCCTGCGCCCGCGGGTCGCCGAGGCCAATCAGATTGCCGGCGAAGTCGGTGCCAACCTGGCCGCGAACGTAGACGGTATTGCCGGCCCGCACCGCCTGGCACAGATCGTTGTTCAGCGTCTGGTTCGGGTAAGTCTCTTTGGTGTTAAACATGCGAATACGGGTATGAGTTGGCATCAAAGCACTCCTTAAGGAAAACGGTTAACAGGACGGCTGGTAACGCTGGTACTGGCGCTGAATGGCGATCTGGTCGGCAATATATTTGGCATCGTGCCAGACGCCCCAGATAAAGGTGGACCCGCGCCGCGAGAGCCACGGCAGGCCGAGGAAATAGACGCCCGGCTCCGTCGACACGCCGCGATGATGCTGTGGCCGCTGTGCGTCATCGAAAGCGTTGACCTTCAGCCAGCGATAGTCGGTGGTGTAGCCCGTCGCCCAGATGATGGTGCCGATCCCGGCCTCGGCCAGATTGAGACTGAGCAGCGGGTCGGTGACGCAGGCCGGATCGGGCAGAAATTCGCGTGCGGAGGGCTCTTCGGGTAGGTCCATGCCGTTGCGGGCCACCCACGCGTCCGCGGCGTCGAGCAGCGCAAGGTAGGAGGCATCGCCGCGGCGGATATTCTCCGCCAGGTCGTGGTGAAACAGTGCCTTGTCACCGTCAAAGCCGCGGGTCTGCCCCACTAACGTGACCCCCTGATGCGCCAGCTGGCGAAAATCGACGGTATGGCCGCCGCGCGCGCCGCTCACCGCGATAGTGACATGCTCTTTACCCGGCGCATTGGCCGCGGCATCCCACATTCCCAGCACCCCGAGCCACCAGCAAAAATCGCGCTGACGATAGCGACGCGGCGGGCGGTCGTGCGCTCCCACCGACAGCCACACCGCGCGTCCGGCCCGCTGCAGCTCATCGGCAATCTGCACGCCGGAGGAGCCTGCGCCAATCACCAGCACACCGCCCTCCGGCAGCTGCTGCGGGTTAAAATAGTGCGCGGAGTGGAGCTGCTGAATAGCCTGACTCTGCGGGGCGATGGCCGGGATCACTGGCCGCTGAAACGGCCCGGTGGCCGCTACGATCCGCTGTGCTTCAATCACCCCCTGCGAGGTGTCGACACGAAAGCCCGGCCGTCCGACGAGGCGTTCGGCGCTGAAAACCTCCACCCCGGTACGGATCGGCGCATTGAAGCTGCGGGCATAGGCGGCAAAATAGTCTGCCACCTGCTCTTTGCCGACAAAGCTGTCTGCCGGGCAGTCCGGGAACACCATGCCCGGGAACCGATCGTGCCAGGCCGGGCCGTTGGCGACCAGCGAATCCCAGCGTCCGCTGCGCCAGGCCTGGGCAATACCCTGCTTTTCCAGCACCAGGTGGGGGATATCCAGCCGGGTCAGATGCTCGCTCATGGCGACGCCCGCCTGCCCCGCGCCCACCACCAGGGTATCGATCTCGGTAATCTGTTCAGTCATTTCGCTATCCTTCAAGCACAGTTGCCGACGACGTCGCCGGAATTGACGGCTTTCAGGTTATTTAACTGTGACGAATTGGTAAAATATTATAAAACGATCGACTGAATAGAATTTTACGAGGCTGAGTGACGACAAAAAATAATGCCTGCCGGATCGACAGGCGTTATTTCAGGCGTGAGTTGGGGTTAATTCGATGCTGCGACAATAATCCATAAACAGTTGCGTCGGCCGCGTGGGCTCATTATTCGCGAGATGCGCCATAATTAAGGTTGAGGCGGGCATCTCATCGGCAATATCCCGCTGCACCACTCTTTCGCCATCGTAGGTCATATCACAGCAGGGCCGGGTGACCAGCACCGAAAAACCCAACCCCTGGCCCACCATACAGCGCACCATTTCAATGGAGGGGGAACTGTAAGCCACTTCCGGGTGATAACCCTTTTCCTTAAAGATGGAGATAAAATAATTTTTACTGGGGACCGCATCGAGGAGGATCATCGGCTCGCGGCTCAGCTCCTGCAGCGTCACCTGCGCCTTCTGCGCCAGCGGATGCGCGGCGGGCAGCAGCGCGTAGGGTTTATGCGGGGCATTGAGCCGTTCTTTATTGATCGAATGGCCGAGCTCCAGATCGTAGACCAGCGCCAGGTCGAAGCGGCCGCGGTGCAGGCCATGCATCAGCTCATGCTGTTCGCCATCGTACAGATGCAGGGTGATGTCCGGGTAGCATTTTTTAAATCCGGCCACCAGCTTCGGCATATACAGCGGGGCCACCGATTCAAAGCAACCGATGGAGATCATGCCAGAAACCAGCTCTTTATCCGCACGCGAATTCTGTTCGAACTCCCAGGACAGGCGCAGCAACTCTTTCGCTTTATCGTAGATCCGCCGGCCGCTGGAGGTGAGCGAAACGCCCTGCGCATGGTGGCGAATAAACAGCTGCTGGTCGAAGGTGCTCTCCAGATTCTTGATGGCAATCGAAATCCACGGCTGCGCAATGTGCAGCTGGCGGGAGGCCTCGGCGATACTCTCCGTCTCCACCACGGTGACGAAATATTTGAGCTGCTTCAGGGTAAATCGGTTCATAGCATCACCATTGATAAAATATGGTCCGGCGCACACGGGGAATAGTTTTCCTCTAAGTCCCAAGCAATCCGCGTGCCACCCCCGGAAAAGAGCGGCGCATTGCCCGACAAGGGGAGACAATATTTATTATTGCTCTATGCCCGCGTGGTTTATTTCCACCATTGCACCATCATGCGCCACGCTGCACGCCAGACTGGCAGCGTCTGCCCCAGTTTCGCGCAAAATACCCTTCTTCCACAAAATAGCGTTATTGAATTACAGTCATTGTTTTTAAATTGTTTACGCAAAGTATCTTAACAATCACTTTAAATTCCATATCGTTAATATCGCTGTATAGTTTTTTTAAACTTAAAGGCCAAAAATTTACTAATTGCCTCTGAAAGCATCCTGCCAGCATAGTGTATTCGCACGATGAATACCGGTGGCGCTCCATTACGGCACAGCCGAGCCACTTTCATTTTTGATAATTATGACGAGTGAAATAGCCCATGACGTTTAACTGGAACTACATGTTAAGCCTGCTCAGTGATGCCGATTTTTGGTGGGCCACCTGGACCGTCATTAAATTAAGTCTGCTGACCTGGGGCTGCAGTATTGTGCTCGGATTTATTCTGGCGCTGGCCAAACAGTCGCCGCGCGGCTGGTTATCCACCCCAGCCCGGCTGTATATCTGGTTATTTCGCAGTATGCCGCTGCTGGTCCTGCTGATTTTTGTCTACAACATGCCGCAGGCGCTGCCCTCCTTCGCCCCGGTGCTGAACGATCCCTTCTGGGCCGGCCTGCTGGCGATGGTCCTCAGCGAAGCGGCTTATATCGCCGAGATCCACCGCGGCGGGTTGCTCTCCATCCCTCGCGGGCAGAGCGAAGCCGCGCGGGCCCTGGGGTTGCGCTACGCCGGGATCCAGTGGCGGGTGATCATCCCCCAGGCGCTGCGCGTCGCCCTGCCGGCGCTGGCCAATGAATATATCGCCATCGTGAAGCTCAGTTCGCTGGTGTCGGTGATCTCCCTGACCGAAATATTGATGGTCGGCCAGCAGCTCTACTCGCAGAACTTTCTGGTCATGGAGACCATGACGGCCGTGGCGCTTTATTACATCTTTATCGTCACGGTGTTCGATTTTCTGCTGAAACGGCTGGAGAACTACCTTGACGTGACCCAGCGCAATACCGCTCGTCCGGTAGATGCCGAGATGCAGCGGCTGGCCAGCGCCCGCCGCCCGGCGATGGCGCGCAGCGTCACCCAGAGTCATGAGCCGGCGCTGCAGGCCTCTAAGCTGCATAAGGCCTACAACAACGTCGAAGTGCTGGGAGCGGTGAGCCTGCAGATCCAGCCCGGCGAGGTGGTCTCGGTCATCGGTCCGTCAGGCTCGGGTAAAACCACCCTCATTCGCCTGCTGAACGGTCTTGAGCAGATCGATAACGGCGAAATTCAGATTAACGGCCAACCCTTTATTCACCTCGACCGCCAGGGGCAGCAGAAGCCGCGCTTTATGGAGAATGCCGAACATCGCCTGAACATCGGCATGGTGTTCCAGAGCTTTAACCTGTTCCCGCATCTGACCGTGTTCGGCAATCTGCTGCTGGCCCCGCGCTATCACCATCTGGCAAGTGACGCGGAGCTGCGCCAGCACGCCTGCGAACTGCTGCACAAAGTGGGCATGCTGGAGCACGCCTGGAAGTATCCGCACCAGCTCTCCGGCGGACAGCAGCAGCGGGTGGCGATCGCCCGCGCCCTGATGATGCGTCCGCAGATCATGCTGTTCGATGAGCCCACCTCGGCGCTGGATCCGGAAAAAGTGAATGAAGTGCTGCAGGTTATCGAATCCCTGGCCCACGAAGGCATCACCATGGTCATCGTCACCCACGAGATGAACTTCGCCTTCAAAGTGTCCGACCGGATCGTGTTTATGGAGAAAGGCCGGGTGGTGTGCGATGACACGCCGCAGGCGATGCGTAGCGGGCAACACCCGCGGGTCGAGGCCTTTCTCAAAGATGTTTCTCTGGCTTAACTATCGGAACGTGAAGAGGAAAAACTATGATTGCGCAGTGGCAAATTGATCAGTTTCATCAGCAGGGTTTTCTGGTGGTCGAAGAGGTGCTTTCCAGCGCCGACATCGCCGCCCTGCAGAGCGATTTCGACGGCTGGGTCGAGGAGAGCCGCGGTCACGCGACGGTGTGGGGAGAAACCCTCGACGGGCGGCCGCGCTTCGATATCGAGCGCGATCATGCTCCTGACCATCCGTCGCTGCGCCGGGTCGCCTCCCCGACGGAGATCTCCGAGGTCTATCGCCATACTGCGCTGAATTCGCGGATGGCGACCATCGCCGCGCAGTTGATCGGCGGCAGCGGCACCCGCTTTCATCACAGCAAAATTAACTCCAAGCTGCCGCACACCGCCACCGAGGTGAAATGGCATCAGGATTTCCTCTTCACCCCGCACAGCAATGACGACATCATCACCGCCCTGCTGATGGTCAGCGAGGTGACGCCGGAGAATGGCCCGCTCAACGTGGTGCCGGGCAGCCATCAGGGGCCGCTGTGGTCCCACTGGCAGGAGGGGCGCTTCACGGGGGCGGTGGATGATGAGGTGGTGGCGACGCACTGCCAGCAGCCGCAGGCCTGTTTTGGCCCGGCGGGCTCAGTCTGCTTTATGCATACCCGCCTGCTGCACGCCTCCAGCCCCAACGAGACCGCCCTGCCGCGCACCCTGTTCATCAGCGTCTACGCCGCGGAGGATGCGCTACCTTACGGCGAAAACCCGCTGCCGAGCCGCCATGCCGGCCAACTGGTCGCGGGAGAAGAGAGCGGTCTGGTGCGCAGCACTGATAACCAGCTTCGTCTGCCGCAGAAGCCGCGCGGCGCTTCGTTTTTTGTTCAGCAGGCCGGCGCCGATCGCGCCAGCATGTAATTTGTCCACACTCCGGAGGTTTTATGACACGCATTTACGCACCACGCCCGCTGACCCTGCTGCTCTGCGCAGCGGCTGCCCTGACATCCTTTAGCGCACTGGCCTTTCAGCAAAGCGGTAAGATCACCGCCGGTTCGGACATGACCTTTTTTCCTTACGAGTACATGGAAAATAATAAGCCAGCCGGTTTTGACATCGAGCTGCTCGATGGTCTGGCGAAGACCATGGGCCGTGAGGCAGTGAATATCGATACCCGCTTCCCCAACCTGATCCCCGGGCTGCAGGGTGGGCGCTTCGATATCACCAACTCGTCGATGTACATTACCGCCGAACGCCTGAAGGTGATCGATATGGTGCCGTACCTGAAAAGCGGGGAAGCGATCCTCGCCCGCAAAGGCGGCGACTACCAGCCTAAGACCCCGGAGGACTTCTGCGGGCATAAAATCGGCTCGATGGGCGCCACCTCGTGGCTGGCGCAATTGCAGAAGCTTTCCGCCGACTACTGCGTGAAGAAGGGGCTGAAGCCGATTGCGCTGAGCGTTTATACCACCGACCCGCAGACCACCCAGGCGCTGCTTTCGCGCGCCGTCGATGCGCAGATCACCGACGCCGCCGTGGCGCGCGGGGTGGTGGAAAAACTGGGTGACCGGGTGGTTATCTCCTCTGACACGCTGATCTATCCGGTGCTGAACGGCTTTGGCGTTAAAAAAGGCAATACTGAGGTGAAAACCGCCCTCGAAGAGGCGCTGAAAAAATACAGCGCGACGCCGGAATATGCCGCCCTGCTGAAGAAATATCACTTCCAGGCGCCGACGGCGGACGATCTGCAGACCCTGATGCCGAAAGCGGAGTAATGCCCATGCGCGATACCGATGAAGAGCAGATCCGCATCGACCTGGCGGCCACCTTTCGCATCATTGCCCATCTCGGCATGCATGAGGCGGTGGCCAACCATTTCAGCGCCGCGCTCTCCGACGACGGGAAAACGTTTTTACTCAACCCGAAGTGGAAACACTTTTCGCGCATCCGCGCCAGCGATCTGCTGGTGCTGAACGCCGATGATGAACGTTGCGCCGCGCGCCCTGACGTCGATGCCACCGCGTGGGCTATTCACGGGCAGATCCATCAGCGGCTCCCGGACGTGCGGGTGGTGCTGCATCTGCACCCGGTGTACACCACCAGCCTCGCCTGTCTGGCGACGCCGCAGATCCTGCCCATCGACCAGAACACGGCCCGCTATTTTAACCGGGTCGCCGTCGATACCCTGTACGGCGGGATGGCGGACACCGCGGCAGAAGGCGCCCGGCTGGCGGGCCTGCTGGCGGACAAACGCCGCCTGCTGATGGGGAATCACGGGGTGCTGGTGACCGCCCCGACCATCGGCGAGGCGTTCGATGATATCTGGACCCTGGAGCGCGCCTGTCAGATCCTGATCACCGCCTGGTCCACCGGCCAGCCGCTGAAGGTGCTGTCAGACGCGGTGGCGGAAAAAACGGCCCAGGACTGGGAGAAGATTGCCGATTTCTCGCGGCAGCATTTTGCCGAAATGAAGCAGTTAATGATCGACCTCGATCCCTCCCTGGTGGACTAACCCCGCGCCTGCCCGGGTCAGCCCGGGCCGTCGCTGGCTGCCGCCAGCAGCGGCACGATGATATCGCTGAGCGGTGTCGGAATGCCGTGCTGACGCCCGCGACGCTGCACCACGCCGTTACGAATATCCCACTCCAGCGGTCGGCCATTCAGGCGATCGATCAGAATAGAGGTGCTTAAGTCGGCAGGCGCCCGGTGAAAACCGGCGATAATCTCCTCCGGCACGCTGTCGCCCAGGGCGGCCCCTTCCGCCCGCGCCACCTGCAGACATTCGCGCAAATAAGCCAGTCCGAGGGCAGTAATGTCCTCCCGGGCAAACATCCCGGCGCGGCGTCCGGTCATCACCATCAGTCCGGCGACGGCGTTCTGCAACAGTTTACGCCAGGCCACGGTGGTAAAATCCGCCGCCAGGTCCACCGCGCAGCGGGTCCCCGCCAGCGCCTGCTGCACTCGCTCTGCCCCCGGCAGATCCGGGAGGGTCAGGCGCGGCGTGGCGCGCAGCCAGACAGAGGCATCGGCATCGCGCTGCGCCGGAAACCAGACCACCGAGGGCAACACCGTCGCGCCGCCGGTCAAGGGGGCAAACTGCTGGCGCTGTTCAACGCCGTTTTGCAGCACGCACACCACGGTGTCCGCGGAACACAGGGCCGTCAGCCAGGGGGCGATGGCCTCCGTCTGGGTGGTTTTCACCGCGACAAACACCAGGTCGAAGGGGGCGGCTATCGCCGTTGGGTCGGTGTGCACCGGGCCGGGCACCACGATCTCGCCCTCTTCTGTGCGCAGCACCAGCGCCGAATGGGCGGTACGCCCGCAGACCACCGGCGCTCTCCCCACCTCAAACAGGGCGGCGGCGATAGTCGTGCCGATGGCGCCGGGACCAATAAGTGCAACCTTAGGAAATGCTGTCATGCCGAAGACCTCCTGATGATTCACCGCCCTGGTTGGGCAAAGATTGCCCTCCACAGTAGCGAGAAAGACCGGAGCTCGGCAAGCGGCGCGTCGGGAAAAGCCATTCGCTTTCCCCGACAGAGGTCTAGTAACGCACGCAGACGGATTTAGTTTCGCACCAGCCGTCGAGCCAGTCCGGGCCGAAATCGCGGCCGGTACCGGACTGCTTCATGCCGCCGAAAGGCAGGTTGGCGTCAATCAGGGTATGGCTGTTGATCCAGACCGTTCCCGCCTGCAGACGGTCGGTGTAGTTCAGGGCCTGGGTCAGATCGCGGGTCCAGACGCTGGCGGTCAGGCCAAAATCGCTGTCGTTGGCCAAGCGCAGCGCCTCCTCGCCGTCGGCCACCCGCACCAGGTTCACCACCGGGCCAAACACCTCCTCACGGGTGAGGCGCAGTCCGGCGTCGGGGTTAACCACCAGCGTCGGCGGAATATAGTATCCCCCCGCATCCGGTCCGGCGCTGCCGCTGATAAGCTCTGCCTTCTGCTGGCGAGCCTCTTCGAGGTAGGCCGCCACCTTGTCGCAGTGGGCCCGGGAAACCACCGGGTTGATCTGCGCCGTCTCCTGCATCCCCGGCCCCACCTGCAGCGATTTTACCGCCTGCTCGAAACCGCTGACCAGGGTGTCAAACAGCGGCGCTTCGATGTAGATCCGCGAGCTGGCGGCGCAGACCTGCCCCTGATTGAGGAAGCTACCGGTCATCAGCCCCTCAATAACCCACTGGGGGTCGGCATCTTTGAGCACAATCGCCGGGTTCTTGCCGCCCAGCTCCAGCGTCACGCGGGTCAGGCGGTCGGCGGCCACGCGGGCAATCTGTTTCCCGGTCGCCGTCGAGCCGGTAAAGCTGACCTTCGCCACCTGCGGATGGGCGGTCAGCGCCGCGCCGCAGCCGGCGCCGCTGCCGGTGACTACGTTGAACACCCCGTCAGGAATGCCCGCCTGGGTCGCCAGCTCCGCCACCCGCAGCAGGGTCAGCGGGGTGGTTTCAGAGGGTTTGATGACGATCGAACAGCCCGCCGCCAGCGCCGGCATGACCTTCCACATGCCGATCATCAGCGGGAAATTCCACGGGACGATGCCCGCCACCACCCCGACCGGCTCTTTTTTGGTCCACGCCTGGTAACGCGCCCCTTGCGGGAACGGGATCGACACGTCCAGCGTCCGGCCGCTGATCTTGGTGGTCAGCCCCGCGGTGTAGCGCATCCAGTTCAGGGTGCAGCCGACCTCAAAGGCGCGAGAGATCGCAATGGATTTGCCTTGCTCGAGGGTTTCCAGTTGCGCCAGCTCTTCGCCGTGCTGCTCCACCAGATCGGCAAAACGCAGCAGGATGCGTTCACGGTCGGCCGGGGTGCGCCCGGCCCAGCGGCGATCGACAAAAGCGCGCCAGGCGGACATCACCGCCCGGTCAACATCCGCCGGGCTGGCGTCGGCGGTGGTGGCAATCGCCTGCCCGGTGGCCGGATCCCAGACGGTTAACCGGTTTTCGCTCTGCGCGGCGCAGGGTGCGCCGTCGATATACAGGCCATGCTGACGGTCTAAAAACTGCTGGACGCTGGCAAGCAGCGCTATCTGAGAGGTGGACATACCCTTTCCTTATTCTTCGCGGATAGTGCTTTCAGTCTATGTCCGGTTGGCGGCTGGCGCTTTTTTCTCTGTGACATTCGTTTGCGCCGCTGTGACAGTCGCCGCAATTCCGCGGCTTGCCCTGGCAGAAATGTGCCGCAGGTAATAGTTCTTTCATATACCCGCCATCGCGGCCTTGCCTGAGGCGGCATAAATGCAACAATGCGGAAACATTGTTATTACAGGAGAAGGGCGAATGATGACCACGGCAGAGGGAGGGCTGGCGTACCAGCGCTGGCTGGCGACGATCAATCAGGTCTGCGGCCATTTCGCCGCCCGGCCGCTGGAGGGGCGCTTCCACGGCGAGATTGACGCCCGCTACGCCGGCAGCCTCAAGGTCAGTACGGTCACCGCCGCCGGCGTTAATCTCTACCGCACACACAATGAGATAAAACGCGATAACGACGCCTGGTTCTACACCGTATTTCAGCTTGCCGGCGAAGCCATCATCGAACAGGACGATCGCCAGGTGACGCTGGCGGCAGGCGATATCACGTTAATCGACGCCGCCCGCCCCTGCTCGATTGTCTGGCAGCAGACCTCGCGTCAGGCCTCATTGCTGCTGCCGCGCCAGCGGGTGGCGCCATCAGGCGACATCGCCACCGCCTGCCGGCTGGACAAATCCCTGCCAATGGTGCAGCTCAGCCAGCGACTGCTGCTGGAAAGCATGGGCGGCACGACACTCTCCGCCAGCGAGAGTGAAGCGGCGCTGGAGGCGATCGCCTGCCTGTTGCGCCCGGTGCTGCATCAGCGCGAGCCTACCCCTTCCCGGCGGGAAAAGCAGTTTCAGAAGATTATTGCGTTAATCGATGCGTCCATTCAGTCGGAGCATTTGCGCCCGGAGTGGCTGGCCAGCGAGACGGGGATGTCGGTACGCAGCCTGTACCGGCTGTTTGCCGACAAAGGGCTGGTGGTGGCGCAGTATATTAAGAACCGGCGGTTGGACCTGTGTGCCAGGGCGTTACAAAACGTCCATGACGACGAAAAGCTGGCGGGGATCGGCTACCGCTGGGGCTTCAGCGACCACAGCCATTTCTCCACCGCCTTTAAGCAGCGCTTTGGCGTCTCGCCGGGCGAATACCGCAAGCGCTGCCGCTGATCATTTACGCCGCCACTGGCCGTTCAGCCCCTGGACGTACTCCCCGGGCTGAGCGCGTGCCACCAGCTTCTGCCCGGCCATTTTCGCCACTTCATCTACCGGCAGATTGTTGTCATCCGCCAGCTGCTGGTAGCTTTCGCTGCGCGCGGCATTGATCTGCTTCACCAGCGCTAAGGTCTCTTTATCCTGGCGCAGCGGCGCCAGATAGCCGTTCAGCGTTTCCCCCACCCGCCCCTGCTGCCGCGCTTCGCTCAGGGTCAACGCCAGCGCGGGCGCGCTGAGTAAGGTCAGCGCCAGCGCTGCGCTTAACAGTCGTTTTCTCATCGTCGCCTCAGAACAGATCGCTGCGGGATTTCAGCAGGTTTTCCACATCCTTATCGACCTTGATGTGGATCTCATGCTCAATTTTGACATTCATGTTAATAGTGATGGGCTCTTTCGATGCCGCAATTTCGATACGCGGCGTACAGCCGGCGAGCAGCATCGGCGCCACCATGGCCAGTAGCAACTTATTCATTTAGGTTCCTTACATGTCTTACCGTCCGTACAGCGCCGCACGGGCAGCATGGCATTCTGTTCGAGCCACGCCTGTAAATTGTCGCCGAAGCGTAAACTGCGCCACAGGTCGAAAATATTCTCTTCATGAGCGTAGTTTAAATGCACGGTACTGCTTTTCCCGTCCACCCGGCTGGTGCCGTTGATGGTGGCCTTAAGCGTCAATACGCCCAGATTGTCGAGGTTAATCCGCGTCCACGAGCGGGAGATCTCCATATAGCGCAGCCAGTTAATCGCCGCCCCGGCGGAGACATTGTCCGCCACCAGCGCATCAGCAGTGTCTTTATCCAGCCGCAGGGTCATCGGCCCGTCATTACGCAGCCAGCCGTCGTGGATGATCCATTGGTTGTTTTCCAGCCACAGCGGCAGCGCGCCGCTCACCGCCCCGGACATGGCGAACTGCTTCACCTTGACGGCGCTGGTGAGTTCGCTGCTGGAGATATGTTGCAGACGGATCAGCGCCGGGTCGCGCTGCGGCATGCGCAGCTGCAGCAGGGTCAGCTTACCGCCTAACAGATCGACGCTGACGTCGCTGAGCTGCAGCGGATTGGCCTCACTCCACGGCCAGGTGCCCTGCAGGTCCGCCGTCAGATTGCGCGCGGTCACCTGGTTGACGATTTCGCCAATACGCAGGGAGACCGGACGACGGGTGCCCAGCTGCCAGTGGCCGTCGCTGAAACGGAATGGCAGCACGAAGTCGACGCCGTTAATCTGGTTATCCGGCATCCAGGCGCTGCCGCCCTTCAGCACGCCGTGGCCGCCCGCCTCAAATCCCTGCCCGGCCGCCGCCGAAAAGGCCACCTGCGCATAGAGACTGCCTTCCCGCAGGTTCATCTTCCAGTCCGGTGGCACCAGCGGCTGGAACACCGTCAGCGACTGTTTTGGCCACCACGCCTGGCCGCGCAGCCGTTCGCCGTCCCAACGCCCGGTCAGCCGCACCGGGCCAATGGCATCGGCGTGCAGGGCGCCGGTGAACTGGAACCACGTCGGATCCCTGCCGTCGAGGGCAAATTTCAGCGTTGACGCCGGGAGATAGCTGCCGCCGGAGAAGGTGGTTTTTGCCGCGTCCAGCGACAGCGCGCCGGTCAGCCGCGGGTGCTGGGCATCACGCAGCCAGCGGATCGGCTGCTCGAGCGTCAGACGCGGCGTACTGACCCGCATCGTGCCGTACTCGAGCTTATCGAAGCCGGTGGAGAGGCTGCTCAGGGTAATGGCATTGTCGCGCCACTCCCCGCTGCCCTTCACATCCCAGCGCGCCTGCATCGGGGTAAAGTGCCCCTCACCCCAGTAGCGCCATTGCCAGCGGCCGCTGTCGGGCAGAAAATCGCTCGCCTGACCGTCCAGATGCAGCGTAAAGTCGCCCATCTGCTGCTCATGGGCGCGGAGGATCGCCTGCAGGCGGCCCTCGACGCCCTGCTGGGTCACTTTCACCCCAGCCAGCGGCCAGCGAATTTCATCAATATTCAGCGCGTCGATCACCCGTCCGCGCGAACGCAGCAGCGCCCCGGGATGAAAGGCCAGCTGCGGGCTGACCAGCGACCCGCTGAGCTGGGCCGGCAGCGCCGCGTAGAAGATCATCTCACCCAGCTTGGCCTCGCCGGTGAGCCGCAGCGGCATGTCGCTGTTATCCATGCTTAGCTTGCCCGGACCGATATTCAGCACCGCGTTGCCTTTGCCGGCATGCCCCTCAGTGAGGACATTTAAGCGGCCGCTGACGGTCATCTGCTCGGTCCCCTGCTGCCAGTTGCCCACCGACAGTGCGACGCGCCCGCTGAGCGGATAGTTCTGGTAGCGGGTGCGCCAGCGACCGTCGCTGATGGTGATCCGCTCCGGGGTGATCTCCCACGGCAGGTCCAGGATCGGCTCTACCTCGCCGCGCGGCGTGACCAGAAGCTGGCCGCGATTGTGCTGCCACTCGAGCTCGGCATCGATCCATTCCGCGGTCTGTGGAAATTCAAAGGTGCCCTGCATCTGGCCGTCGACCGGCAGGCCATCCGGCACCAGCGGCAGATGGAAGGTCCCCACCAGCTTCACCGGCTGCTGATCGTCAGTCAGCCGGGCGCTGAACTGGCTGACGGTGAGGGCCTGGCCGCGCAGGCGCGCCTGCAGACTCAGTTCCTTACCGGCAAAACCGATGTCCTGCTGCGCTGGCGTCAACGACATCACCAGCCGCCCCTGCCATTTCTCCCACGGCGACAGCCGCAGGTTATCAATCGTTAACCAGCTGTAGGGCAACATCGATTGCCATTCGGCGAGGGTGCGCGGCGATCCCGGCGTGGGCTCGCTGACGGGCAATTTGCTCAGACAAGCGCTGTTGATGTCCAGTTGGCCAATATGCAGCCGCCAGCGGCTGGGACGCGAAAGGCGGGTATCGGTCACCCGGGCGAGTTCACAGTCGCCCACCAGATAGCGCAGATCGGGGATCAGCAGAGCGGACCGCGTCAGACGCGGGCTCTCCTGCAGCGAGATACGAGTGCCCACGGGCAGCCAGATGCCCGCCAGCGTCGGCACCCAGTGGGTCAGCGTCAACAGCAGCGTTAGCGGCAATAACACCAGCACTAACACCAGCGCGATGGCGGCTTTATATTTACCCTTCATGGGCAGTTAATATCCTGATTCAACATAAGTAAAAGCCAAATGGCGTCTATTGTGACACGTTCGACCAGTGAGTGAAAGTTTGCGGCCTGTTAAAGCATAGTTGCCAGCGGGTATCGCGGCGCGGCGATCGGCCGTCATCATTTAGCTTTTGTTTAAGCAACGCCTGCCACACTCCAGCCAGACAGAATGGCTTGCGGGAGAGACGGTGTCGTTCATTATTTCGCTCATTGAGAGCGCACAGGGCCACTATCCATGGGTGTTGCTGATTGTTTTCCTGCTCACTTTCACTAAATCCTGTGCGCTGGTGTCGCTGGCGATCCCCGGCACCTCCGGCCTGCTGCTGCTGGGGACATTCGCTTCGTCCAGCCTCGGGCATTTCCTGCTAATGTGGTCCAGCGCCAGCCTCGGCGCCATCGGCGGATTCTGGCTCTCGTGGTGGTTAGGCGTTCGCTATCGTCACCGCCTCACACAGTTACGCTGGCTGACCGCCGAGCGTCTGGCCCGCAGCCGGCTCTTTTTCCAGCGCTATGGCCTGTGGGCTATCTTTTTCAGTCGCTTCCTCTCTCCCCTGCGCGCCACCCTGCCCCTGGTCAGCGGCGCCAGCGGCCTGCCGCTGTGGTCGTTTCAGCTAGCTAACGTTAGCTCCGGTCTGCTGTGGCCGTTTCTGCTGCTCTCCCCCGGCGCTTTAAGCCTCAGTTTGTGGTGAAAAAACTTTGTCTTTCAAAGAGATTCCGCAAATCCGCGATATGCTCTAGAATTAGCATAAGCACCTGACAATTAAACTATTTTTTAATAATTGTACGATTATTTTAAATATGCTACCGTGACGTTATAATCACTGGAGAAAAGTCTTATGAAAATCGCGGTTTACAGTACGAAGCAGTACGATAAAAAGTACCTGCAGCACGTGAATGATACCTACGGCTTTGAACTGGAATTCTTCGACTTCCTGCTGACAGCGAAGACCGCCAAAACCGCCAACGGTTGCGAGGCGGTGTGTATCTTCGTCAATGACGACGGCAGCCGCCCGGTGCTGGAAGAGCTGAAGGCCCACGGCGTGAAGTATATCGCTCTGCGCTGCGCCGGGTTTAACAACGTCGACCTCGAGGCGGCAAAGGAGCTTGGCCTGCGCGTGGTCCGCGTCCCGGCGTACTCGCCGGAAGCCGTCGCTGAGCATGCGATCGGCATGATGATGTCGCTCAACCGCCGCATCCACCGCGCCTACCAGCGTACCCGTGATGCCAACTTCTCTCTCGAAGGCCTCACCGGTTTCACCATGTACGGCAAAACCGCCGGGGTGATCGGCACCGGCAAAATTGGCGTGGCGATGCTGCGGATCCTCAAAGGTTTCGGTATGCGTCTGCTGGCGTTCGACCCGTACCCAAGCGCCGCCGCGCTGGAGCTGGGGGTGGAATATGTCGACCTCGCCACGCTGTACAAGGAATCGGACGTGATCTCCCTGCACTGCCCGCTGACCGACGAAAACTACCATCTGCTCAATCGCGAGGCGTTTGACCAGATGAAGGACGGGGTGATGGTGATTAACACCAGCCGCGGCGCGCTGATCGACTCCCAGGCGGCCATCGACGCCCTGAAGCACCAGAAAATTGGCGCGCTGGGGCTGGACGTTTATGAGAACGAACGCGATCTGTTCTTTGAAGACAAATCCAACGACGTTATCCAGGACGACGTTTTCCGGCGCCTCTCCGCCTGCCACAACGTGCTGTTCACCGGCCACCAGGCGTTCCTCACCGCTGAGGCGCTGATCAGCATTTCGGAGACCACTCTGGGCAACCTGCAGCAGGTCGCCAACGGCGAAACCTGCCCGAACGCCATCGTCTGATTCCTTTCCCTTTTGTGCTCCTCTCCCGGGGGGAGCACATTCAGATAATCCCCACAGATCCCCGCTGCGATACCGTTACACTGGCTTTATTTTATTAGTAATGTGAATGTTTCGGAGTACAAATGAACAAATTTGCAGCGCTACTGGCGGCAGGTATGCTGCTGTCCGGCTGTGTCTACAACAGTAAGGTGTCCACCGGCGCGGAACAACTGCAACATCATCGCTTCGTGCTGACCAGCGTCAACGGCCAGGCGGTCAACGCTGGCGACCGGCCGCTGGAGCTGAGCTTCGGTGAGAAGATGGCTATTACAGGCAACGTGTATGTAACGGGCAATATGTGCAACGGCTTTAGCGGGGAAGGTAAGGTGTCGGACGGCGCGCTGAAGGTGAAGTCGCTGGCGATGACCCGGATGCTGTGCAACGATGCCCAGCTTAATACCCTTGACGCGACGATCGGCAAGATGTTGCGCGAAGGCGCACAGGTCGATCTGACGGAAAACCAGTTGACGCTGGCGACCGCCGACCAGACGCTGGTCTATAAGCTCGCCGACCTGATGCACTAGCCGGCATTGAGGTGCCGCTGACGCTGCCCCGCGACGGGGCCGCCGTTAGTAGCCGCAGCTGCCGCCCGCCAGCGCCTGCTCGCTGCAGCGTTTGCCGTTCGGCAGCGCACACATGCCAATCGCCGAACCATCGAGCTGACGAGCCACCGATAACGAGCCGCCTATCATGGCGCAGTTGGCCTGACCGGCGTCGCTCATCGCCGCCCGCATGCCTGGCGTGACGTGCGCCGCCGTGGCCTGCTGAACGGGTTCACTACTGCACGCCGACAGCAACAGCGCCGCACAACCTACTAACATCGCAGCTCGCATTCTCTCTCCCCTCGGAAACGTCTTAAAAAAGCAAACCCCAGAATAATAGGCAGCGTGGCGGGCGGCGTCGAGAGGGGAAGTACGTATTTATGCGCCTCATTAACATTTTCTAGCAAATTTTCGCCGAAAGCTTGATCTGCTCCGGCCTGGTCGCCGGGCGCGCGTGGTTCCCGCCCTCTGCAGGCAGCCATTTTCTCCGCGAACCATGCAAAATATTGATCTGGTCACGGGTGGCCGGCGCATTGAGGACACAAATGCAAAAATGGCCGCGCCAACGGTTTGCTAAACTACCCCTTATATAATTACAGGGCACGTCGCGGTTTCACGTGTCCATTCTTTTGCGCAATGTAAGGGTGTCTTCATATGATTACGATTGATGGTAATGGCGCGGTCGCTTCCGTCGCGTTTCGCACCAGTGAAGTTATCGCCATCTACCCGATCACGCCCAGTTCAACGATGGCGGAACAGGCCGACGCCTGGGCCGGCAATGGGCTGAAAAACGTCTGGGGCGATGTTCCCCGCGTGGTCGAAATGCAGTCGGAGGCAGGCGCCATTGGCGCCGTACATGGCGCGCTGCAGACCGGCGCCCTCTCCACCTCCTTTACCTCATCGCAGGGCCTGCTGCTGATGATCCCCACGCTGTACAAACTGGCCGGCCAGCTGATGCCGTTTGTGCTGCACGTCGCCGCCCGCACCGTCGCCACCCACGCGCTATCGATCTTCGGCGATCATTCCGACGTCATGGCCGTGCGTCAGACCGGGTGCGCCATGCTGTGCGCCAGCAGCGTCCAGGAGGCGCAGGATTTTGCGCTGATCTCGCATATCGCCACCCTGCAAAGCCGGGTGCCGTTTATTCATTTCTTTGATGGCTTCCGCACCTCGCACGAAATCAACAAAATCGCCCCGCTGGCGGATGACACCATTCGCGCCCTGCTACCGCAGGATAAAATCGCCGAGCATCGCCAGCGCGCGCTCAATCCGGAACACCCGGTGATCCGCGGAACCTCGGCCAACCCCGACACGTACTTTCAGTCGCGAGAGGCCACCAATCCGTGGTACGACGCGGTCTATGACCATGTCGAGACGGCGATGAACGACTTCGCCGCCGCCACCGGCCGTCAGTACAAACCGTTTGAGTTTTACGGCCACCCGCAGGCAGAGCGCGTGATCGTCATTATGGGTTCGGCCATCGGTACCTGCGAAGAGGTAGTTGATGAACTGCTGAGCCGCGGCGAGAAAGTCGGCGTGCTGAAAGTGCGCCTCTATCGCCCGTTCTCCGCCGCCCACCTGCTGGCAGCGCTGCCGGAAAGCGCCCGGGCGGTAGCGGTGCTCGATCGCACCAAAGAGCCTGGCGCGCTTGCCGAGCCGCTGTATCTCGATGTGATGACCGCCCTGGCGGAAGCCTTTAACCGCGGCGAGCGCGAAACGCTGCCGCGCACCATCGGCGGCCGCTATGGCCTCTCCTCCAAGGAGTTCGGCCCGGAATGCGTGCTGGCAGTATTCAGTGAACTGCAGTCCGCTCAGCCGAAGCCGCGCTTTACCGTCGGTATCTATGATGACGTGACCAATCTGTCGCTGCCGCTGGGAGAAAATACCCTGCCGGCTGAGGCCAAGCTCGAGGCCCTGTTCTACGGTCTCGGCAGCGATGGCAGCGTGTCGGCCACCAAAAACAACATCAAAATCATCGGCAACTCGACCCCGTGGTTCTCGCAGGGCTATTTTGTCTATGACTCGAAGAAAGCGGGCGGCCTCACCGTCTCGCATCTGCGCGTCAGCGAAAAACCGATTCGTTCATCGTATCTGATTTCGCAGGCTGATTTCGTCGGCTGCCACCAGTTGCAGTTTATCGATAAATACCAGATGGCCGAACGGCTGAAGCCCGGCGGTATTTTCCTGCTCAACACGCCGTATAGCGCCGATGAGGTCTGGTCTCGCCTGCCGCAGGAAGTTCAGGCCACCCTGAATCAGAAAAAAGCGCGATTTTACGTGGTCAACGCGGCGAAAATCGCCCGCGAGTGCAGCCTCGGCGCGCGCATTAATACCGTGATGCAGATGGCGTTCTTCCATCTCACCCGTATCCTGCCGGGCGACAGCGCGCTGACGGAACTGCAGGCAGCCATCGCCAAAAGCTACAGCAGCAAAGGCCAGGAGCTGGTGGAACGCAACTGGCAGGCGCTGGCCCTGGCCCGCGAATCGCTGGCGGAAGTGCCGCTCCAGCCGGTGAACGCCAGCAGTCCGAACCGCCCGCCGGTGGTCTCCGACGCCGCACCGGATTTCGTCAAAACGGTCACCGCCGCGATGCTGGCCGGCCTCGGCGATGCGCTGCCGGTCTCCGCCCTGCCGCCGGACGGCACCTGGCCCATGGGCACCACGCGCTGGGAGAAACGCAACATCGCCGAAGAGATCCCCATCTGGAAGGAAGCGCTGTGTACCCAGTGCAACCACTGCGTCGCCGCCTGCCCGCACTCGGCGATCCGCGCCAAAGTGGTCGCGCCGGAAGAGATGGAGAACGCGCCAGCCAGTCTGCACTCGCTGGACGTCAAATCCCGCGATATGCGCGGGCAGAAATACGTTCTGCAGGTCGCCCCGGAAGACTGCACCGGCTGCAACCTGTGCGTTGAAGTGTGCCCGGCGAAAGATCGCCAGAACCCGGAGATCAAGGCCATCAATATGATGTCGCGCCTGGAGCATGTGGAAGAGGAGAAGGTCAATTACGATTACTTCCTCAACCTGCCGGAAATCGACCGCACCAAACTTGAGCGGATTGATATTCGCACCTCGCAGCTGATCAGCCCGCTGTTTGAATACTCCGGCGCCTGCTCCGGCTGTGGCGAAACGCCGTATATCAAACTGCTGACCCAGCTGTACGGCGATCGGATGTTGATCGCCAACGCCACCGGCTGCTCCTCCATTTACGGCGGCAACCTGCCCTCGACGCCGTACACGACCGACGCCAATGGCCGCGGACCGGCGTGGGCCAACTCGCTGTTTGAAGATAACGCTGAATTCGGGCTCGGCTTCCGCTTAACCGTCGACCAGCACCGTCAGCGCGTGATGCGCCTGCTGAGCGAATTTGCCGACAAACTGCCGGCAGAGTTGAACGCGGCGTTACATGCCGAGGCGACGCCGGAAGTCCGCCGCGAACAGGTGGCGGCCCTGCGCCAGGCGCTGTCCGGCGTGGACGGCGCTGAAGAGCTGCTGACCGATGCTGACGCGCTGGTGGAGAAATCCGTCTGGCTGATCGGCGGCGACGGCTGGGCCTACGATATTGGCTTCGGCGGTCTGGATCATGTGCTGAGCCTGACGGAAAACGTCAACATTCTGGTGCTCGATACCCAGTGTTACTCCAACACCGGCGGCCAGGCGTCAAAAGCCACCCCGCTGGGGGCAGTCACCAAGTTTGGCGAACACGGTAAACGCAAGGCGCGCAAAGATCTTGGCGTCAGCATGATGATGTACGGTCATGTCTATGTGGCGCAGATTTCGCTCGGCGCGCAGCTGAACCAGACGGTGAAAGCGATTCAGGAAGCGGAAGCCTATCCGGGACCGTCGCTGATCATTGCCTACAGTCCTTGCGAAGAGCACGGCTACGATCTGGCGCTCAGCCACGATCAGATGCGTCAGCTGACCGCCACCGGCTTCTGGCCGCTCTACCGCTTCGACCCGCGTCGCGCCGACGAAGGCAAACTGCCGCTGGCGCTGGACTCTCGCCCGCCGTCCGACGCGCTGGCCGAGACGCTGCTCAACGAGCAACGCTTCCGCCGCCTGAACGCCCAGCAGCCGGAGGTGGCGGAGCAGTTGTGGAAAGACGCCGCCGCCGATCTGCAGAAGCGGTATGACTTCCTCGCCCAGCTGGCTGGCAAAGCGGAGAAATCACCGAGCGAAGGCTAAGGTTATTTTCCATCCAGCAGCCATAAAAAAAGCCCGAACATGTTGTTCGGGCTTGTCGTTTTACCGATAAACAAAATCATTCCGCAGAATGAGACGGCAACAATAAATAATTGGCATGACAATAAAGGCATATAACGCGCGAATAATACGTGATTATCCCGGGCATGTATAATTTTTATTTTGTATATTTTCCGTGGATATATTCAGCATAATTATCACCATTTCTTCGGTATTATTTATTTTAGATTTTACTTATATCGTAACAATTGAGTCTTACCATATCTCAGACCGCTCCTTTAGCATGAGTTCACTTCCTTCCCGGAAGCTAAAACATAAAAACAGTTAAAGGAATTTCTTCATGAAAAGAAAAGTACTGGCCCTCGTTATTCCGGCTTTATTAGCCACCGGTGCCGCCCATGCGGCAGAAATTTATAATAAAGACGGAAATAAATTAGATCTCTATGGCAAGGTAGACGGTCTGCACTATTTCTCCAGCGACTCGAAAAAAGACGGCGACCAAACTTATTTGCGTTTTGGCTTTAAAGGCGAAACTCAGATCAACGATATGCTTACCGGCTATGGTCAGTGGGAATATAACGTTCAGGCCAACAACACCGAAAGCTCCAGCGATCAGGCGTGGACCCGTCTGGCATTCGCGGGTATCAAAGTCGGCGATTACGGCTCCTTCGACTACGGTCGTAACTACGGCGTGCTGTACGATGTTGAAGGCTGGACCGATATGCTGCCGGAGTTCGGCGGCGACTCCTACACCTATGCGGATAACTTTATGGCAGGCCGCGCCAACGGCGTCGCGACCTACCGCAACAGCGATTTCTTCGGCCTGGTGGAGGGTCTGAACTTCGCCCTGCAGTATCAGGGTAAAAACGAAGGTCAGAACGCGCAGGATATCAACGTCGGCACCAACAACCGCAGCAGCGACAGCGATGTTCGCTTCGACAATGGCGATGGCTTCGGTCTCTCCACCTCTTATGACTTCGGCATGGGCATTAGCGCGGCAGCGGCCTACACCTCTTCTGACCGTACCAACGATCAGATGACCCAGACCAACGCCCGCGGCGATAAAGCCGAAGCCTGGACCGCCGGCCTGAAGTACGACGCCAACGATATCTACCTGGCGACCATGTACTCAGAAACCCGCAACATGACCCCGTACGGCAATGACGGCGTGGCCAATAAAACGCAAAACTTCGAAGTCACCGCGCAGTACCAGTTCGACTTCGGCCTGCGTCCGGCTATCTCCTACCTGCAGTCCAAAGGCAAAGATCTCTATAATAACGGCCGCTACGCCGATAAAGATCTGGTCAAATATATGGACGTTGGCGCCACCTATTACTTCAACCGTAATATGTCTACCTACGTTGATTACAAAATCAACCTGCTGGATGACAACGACAACTTCTACAAAGACAACGGTATCTCTACCGACAACATCGTCGCTCTGGGCCTGGTTTACCAGTTCTGATGCGCCAGCCCGCCGGTTCCGGCGGGCTTCTTCCTCCTGCCGTACAGTAGATAAAACAAAACAATATATCCCGCCGGTTAAAATAGCCGTCCATTTAGTGATATAGTCGTGCTCAGTCAGTGCTTGCCCGAGGACGTCCACCATGCATCATCACCCGGTAAAATCATCCCGAATTATCTCTGTCGCCTACGATGACGCCTCCGCCACACTGGAAATCCATTTTTATCACCAGCCACCGTTGCAATATACCGGCGTGCCACCGCGTATTTTCCGTGACTTTTTACAGGTGGTGTCAAAAGGTCGATTTTATGACGGCGTGATCAAAGGGAAATTTCCCGAACGCAAGCCACGTTAATGTCAAAGTGTGACCTCGGTCATGATACAAAACGTGCTCTAATGCCGTACAATATGAGGGGATACTTAAACAGGAGGTTTTTATGAGCAGAATGATTCTTGTCCCCATCGATATCTCTGATAAAGAATTTACTGAACGCATTATCAGTCACGTTGAATCGGAAGCACGGATTGACGACGCCGAGGTCCATTTCCTCTCCGTGATCCCTTCCCTGCCCTATTATGCCTCACTGGGAATGGCCTACACCGCCGAGCTGCCCGGTATGGATGAGCTGCGCGAAGGAACGGAAACGCAGCTTAAAGAGATCGCCAAACAATTTTCCATCCCGGAAGATCGGATGCATTTTCACGTCGCCGAAGGGTCGCCAAAAGATAAGATCCTCGCGCTGGCCAAGTCGCTACCCGCCGACCTGGTGATCATCGCTTCGCACCGGCCAGATATCACCACCTATCTGCTGGGCTCCAACGCCGCCGCGGTGGTCCGCCACGCCGAGTGCTCAGTCCTGGTGGTGCGTTAACGCCACAGCCCGCCGCCCGGCGGGCTTTTTATTTCCGCTTACACCGCCTCCGCCTGCCTGCCCGCAGCGGAAAGTGCCGGAAAGATGCTGACATTCCGGCCCTGAATCCGTACTGACCCTAGCTATAGAACTCTTCGGGCATCACGCCGGTTTTCTGGTACCTGTTTCCTTCTTTCCATAGTTACGGATGGCGTGAAAGGAAGTAGTATTCGGGCTCAGTACAAGCGCGTAGAGAATGAGTTACGAAACGTCACCGGTGAGCCCTGTATAGGGATATGTCACCGCGATTCCGTTGTCTGTTCGGCTTTATGGAGCCGATGCCGCAGGAGAACAACCGCAGAGTAGTCAAATTAGTATTTCGTACTCATAGAGGGGAGGCCTTTTCTCTGAAAGCACCGTTTTTAAATCAGATGCTTAGACTTGGTTGAACTGTATGAGTGGAATTGCTACTGATAAAAAAAATAATGCACAGCCAAATAGCTACAATAATTAATTGGGAATTCTGTATTTTCCTCTCGATGATTTTTATTTAGAGATAAATGAGGATAAAAAATGTCTTGGAATAAGTACTTAGCAGCACAATATGCCAGAGACAATGCTGAAGATCATAGTATTGGGTTATGTGCGAGATATGTAACCAACGCAATTCTCTATGGTGGTCTCAACATCCCAAGAACTCCATATGCCAAGGACATGGGAAACACTCTATTTGCAGCTGGATTTAAGTATGCGATTGTTAGTATGGATACTGGAGATATTGCGATAATACAGCCTATACCAAACCATCCTTATGGCCATGTCTGTATATATGATGGTGAAAATTGGATTAGTGACTTCATTCAAAAAACAATGTATCCGGGGCAGGCATACAGAAATGCAGCTCCTCCATTTATCATTCTTCGCCACACTTGATTAAGAGATTGAATTACCAATAAATTCAGCTCAACAAATCAGTTGGTAAGATCTAGAGGGCTCACAATTGCGAGCCCTAATATTCCACGCGGATGAAGTAAAAAAATTATTAGCGGCTATGATAATGTTAATCACTGCCTTTATGGATAACAAAGTTAATTGTCAGTAGGACCTCACATCTGCAATTGTTTCTGCCGGCGACCAGACACTGCTACATACGCCTACGACCACGACGATTGCAGCGCAATCAAGTCTAGCTTTTTGGCCAAAGAAGTGCTCGCCCCTTGCAACTTAGGGCTTTTTAACGATCTCCATATCATGCCTAAAAATAATGTTTTTAAGTTTTACAGCTAGTGCGTCAAAGTTAGCTCCTTGAGCCTCTATATCAATAAGTAGGAGATCTATCTCACTTCGGCTTAAACGATTACTCCTCCATTTACGCTCAAAGCCTCCTGCAGTTGCGATTGCTGTAAGTGCTGCTGCAATAGTCGTTAATACTACTGCGACTCCTGAATAATCTGGGTCTTTGATTTGTAAAATTGCTCCCGCAGCTACACTACATAGAATTGAACCGAAGATACTGAAATGATGTGCAAAACTCCAATTCTTTTGACCTTTATTAAACTGAGAACGAAATTCAAGTGCTTGATCATTTAACGTTTTCTTGTCCATAACGCCCTCGCATGATTAGTTCAAAAAAGATGATTTATAAGAATAAATATAACGATAAAAACATGCCAATCCTGACTTATATTTCAGGCGCTTTTACATCAACTTCATCAAACTTGGTTTGTTCGATTTTTATTATAGTAGTTGTTCTCTTGTTTTCATTATCTCAAGTTCTGACCAGTTTGCTACTCTTGATGTCCCAAGCTTCTGTCTCGATTGACGTAGCACATTTTTGTAGCTGGCCTTGACTATTTTAATTGTTGAACACCATTAGCCTGCTCGTAAAAAGATATTAAAAAGCAATTGGTTATATGCAAAAATATAGAGTGTTCATATGACCACAAATGAACTTGCTTCCCTGAGTTTGCACTCCTCTAAGCGCGTACCGTCAAGCCACTCACCGCAAAAAACTATCGTTCTGCAGATACTCCCTTACTCGCTCATTTTTCGATCCCCCACGTAACCGCTAAGCCTTCACGCTAAATACAAATTCGATGTTTTCTGTTAAACCTGCTTCGACCATTAATTTCTTTATTACCATGACAGCAAACGGCATGTTCGGCCCACCAAAAACAACGGTAGGAAACCGCTCGGCCCTGCCCTGGACGCGCTGAAAGCACACAGCATGAACTGACAGCTGGACATCCGGTATCCACTATCACGTTTCACCACTGGGAATACGGCTCAAGCGAGGAACAGAATTTGCGATTTGTTTTCATGCCGCGGAGACGGAAAGGCGAGCAAAAACCCTGCTACTCGCACAGCAGTATAGGCAGCAGATGGGAAGCTGCAGTAAAACGCGCTGGCATTCGCCGCAGGAATCCGTACCATACGCGGCATACTTTTGCCTGCTGGCTCCTGACGGCTGGCGCAAACCCGTCTTTTATAGCCAATCAGATGGGGCATGAAAACGCGCAAATGGTGTACGACGTTTATAGTACATGGATAGAAGAGATGAACGGCGACCAGGTTTCTATGTTGAATTCCCGGCTTGGGCTTTAACACATTTTGCCCCCTATATGCCCCTTTTAGATTTTGAGAATGTTAATAATGCAAGAAAATCAAGAACTTACAAAGAAAGAGAAATACAACATCGATAAGCTGCAGAAACGTCTGCGCCGCAACGTCGGTGAGGCGATTGCCGACTTCAATATGATTGAAGAGGGCGACCGCATTATGGTTTGTCTTTCTGGCGGCAAGGACAGCTATACCATGCTGGAGATCCTGCGTAATCTGCAGAAAAGCGCGCCCATCTCCTTCTCGCTGGTGGCGGTGAACCTCGACCAGAAACAGCCAGGGTTCCCGGAGCATATTCTGCCGGCGTATCTTGAGCAACTGGGCGTGGAATACAAGATTGTTGAAGAGAATACCTACGGCATCGTCAAAGAGAAGATCCCGGAAGGGAAAACCACCTGCTCGCTGTGCTCTCGCCTGCGTCGCGGCATCCTCTACCGTACCGCTACCGAGCTCGGGGCGACCAAGATCGCCCTCGGCCATCATCGCGACGACATCCTGCAGACGCTGTTCCTGAATATGTTCTACGGCGGCAAAATGAAAGGGATGCCGCCGAAGCTGATGAGCGACGACGGCAAACACATCGTCATCCGCCCGCTGGCTTACTGCCGCGAAAAGGACATCGAGCGCTTCTCCCAGGCCAAAGGTTTCCCGATTATTCCGTGCAACCTGTGCGGTTCGCAGCCAAATCTGCAGCGTCAGGTGATCGCCGATATGCTCCGCGACTGGGATAAGCGTTATCCTGGGCGCATTGAAACCATGTTCAGCGCGATGCAGAACGTGGTGCCTTCACACCTGAGCGATGTCAATCTGTTTGATTTTAAAGGTATCACCCACGGCTCCGAGGTGGTGGACGGTGGCGATCTGGCGTTTGACCGGGAAGAGATTCCCCTGCAGCCTGCCGGCTGGCAGCCGGAAGAAGAAGACGCCCGTCTCGATGAACTGCGTCTGAACGTGGTGGAAGTGAAGTAACCCTCACGCGTCTCAGGCAGCCGCCTGAGACGCACTAACCTGCCCTTACTTCAGCAGTCGAACGCGGCAGGCTTTGCCTTTAATCTTGCCGTTTTGTAACTGCTTATACACCTTCTGCGCCATATTCTGGCGGATCGCCACATAGACATGAGCCGGATGGACGGTAATTTTGCCGATATCGGCGCCATCAAAGCCCATATCCCCTGTCAACGCCCCCAGCACATCTCCCGGGCGCATTTTCGCCTTTTTCCCGCCGTCGATACACAGCGTGGCCATCTCCGCCGTCAGCGGCGCGATGGTGTTGCCCGTCGGCGCCGGCAGCCAGTTGAGGGAAAGCTGCAGCATGTCGGCGAGGATAGTGGCGCGCTGCGCCTCTTCCGGCGCGCAGAAGCTGATGGCCAGCCCTTGTTCGCCAGCGCGGGCGGTACGGCCGATGCGGTGAACATGCACCTCCGGATCCCACGCCAGCTCGAAGTTCACCACCAGCGCGAGGGATTTGATGTCCAGGCCGCGGGCGGCGACGTCGGTCGCCACCAGAACCCGGACGCTGCCATTGGCGAAGCGCACCAGCGTCTGATCGCGATCGCGCTGCTCAAGATCACCATGCAGCGACAAGGCGCTCTGCCCGGCGGCGTTGAGCGCATCGCAGACCGCCTGGCAATCGCGTTTGGTGTTGCAGAACACCACACAGGATGCGGGCTGATGCTGGCTGAGCAGGCGCTGCAGCAGGGCAATCTTACCGTGGCGGGAAACTTCAAAGAACTGCTGTTCAATGGCGGGGAGCGCATCGACAGAGTCGATCTCTATCGTCTGCGGATAACGCTGCACCCGGCCACTAATCGCCGCGATCGGCGCAGGCCAGGTAGCAGAAAACAGCAGGGTCTGCCGGTCAGCCGGCGCGAAGCGGATCACCTCGTCGATGGCGTCGCTGAAACCCATATCGAGCATGCGGTCCGCTTCATCCATCACCAGCGTCTGCAGCGCGTCAAGGGAGACCGTCCCCTTCTGCAGATGATCGAGCAGACGGCCCGGGGTGGCGACGATAATATGCGGCGCGTGTTGCAGAGAATCTCGCTGGGCGCCAAAGGGCTGGCCGCCGCAGAGCATCAAAATCTTGATGTTCGGCAGGCAGCGCGCCAGGCGACGCAGCTCGCCGGCAACCTGATCGGCCAGCTCGCGGGTCGGACACAGGACCAGCGACTGGGTTTCAAAGCGCGCCGGATCGATATGCTGCAGCAGACCCAGCCCAAATGCGGCCGTTTTTCCGCTGCCGGTTTTTGCCTGCACGCGCACATCTTTTCCCGCAAGGATCGCCGGCAGGGCGGCGGCCTGAACCGGCGTCATCGACAGATAACCCAGCTCATTAAGGTTGGCTAATTGGGCGGCAGGTAAAACAGTCAGGGTAGAAAAAGCGGTCACAATGTATTCTCGTATTAAAGGACGGACAATCTGCAGGCGCGTATCCTCGCAGATCTCCGCGCCTGATGCGACAATTTAATCGGCTCTTCGTCAGGCGGCGGATCGGGCTGTGGCTGCGGACGCGGTCGTGGGTCGGGTAAAGGAACCGGATCGTTCGGCTCGGGTGAGATGGGGATAGACTGGGCTGTCAGCCCTGAAGCGTAATGCATAGAGGCCTCCCGGAGAGTAATACGGGCGTACCCGCAGGCTTAACGGCCTGAAGACCGTCGGGTGTCTTAGTAAGCGTAGAAGCTGGTCCGGAGAGCGCAAAAAAAAAGCCGACTCAACAAAGTCGGCGTCGTACGAATCAATTGTGCTATGCAGTAATTCAAAAAAGGAAGTAAGACAATATGGAGCGCAACGCCCATCGCTTGACGTTGCATTCACCTGCGAGAGAGATATTGCCCTGAATGGGTAGGTGGTTTATTGATTTCGCTCAAACATTGCCGGGTTTTCCCGGCAATGCGGCCGCTAAAAGGCGATTCTTTACAACCATTTACTGCGATGTAACCACCACGCAACACCACCGATGACAACAACTAACATCAGGCAGAAGAGGCTAAATCCCAGATGCCAGCCGTTGCCGGGGATCCCGCCAAGGTTGACGCCGAACAGGCCGGTTAAAAAGGTGCTGGGCAGAAACACCATCGCCATCAACGACATTGTATAAGTCCGCCGCGCTAGCGACTCCTGCATAATCTGGGCGATCTCATCGCTCATGATCGCCGTCCGGGCAATACAGCTGTCGATCTCATCCAGCCCGCGTCCCAGCCGCTCAGCGATATCCTGCATTCGCCGCCGCTGATCGTCACTCATCCACGGCAGACGCTCGCTGGCCAGCCGGGCATAAACATCGCGCTGCGGCGCCATATAGCGGCGCATCACGATCAGTTGCTTACGCAGCAGCGCGAGAAAACCGCGCGGCGGCACCTGCTGGTCAAGCAGGTCATCTTCCAGGTCGATAATGCGGTCGTGCAGCTGTTCGATAAACTCGCTGGCATGATCGGTCAGCGCATCGCAGACCTCCACCAGCCAGCTGCCGCCGTCCGTCGGGCCATTGCCTTCGCGCAGGTCGCCAAGCACATCATCCAGCGCCAGCACCTTGCGCTGACGGGTGGAAACGATCAGCCGCTCGTCCATATACAGACGCATCGCCACCAGCTGGTCGGGACGCTCATCGGTACTGCCGTTAATGCAGCGCAGGGTGATCAGCGCCCCGTCGCCGATCCGCGTCACTCGCGGCCGGGTGCTCTCCCCCGCCAGGGCGTCACGCACGTTATTGGGCAGCAACGGGGTGGCCGCCAGCCAGTCAGCGCTGTCGCTATGGGTATAGTTCAGATGCAGCCAGCAGGGCTTGTCCTTGTCGATAATATCGTTATCGGTAAGCGGCTTCACGCCGCCCTGCCCGTCGAGCACCCACGCGAAGATCGCGTCCGGTATCTGCAACTCCGAGCCTTTAATCGCGTCCACTCAACCTCCGTTAATCCATACCTGTCACATTGCGCGTACTCTCTATAAGGTACGCGAAAGCGCGCTTTTTCGCTTTTTATTGCCCGGAAGACTGGCTAATGACTTCATTGAAAAGCGCTTTTGCCCCGGGTCGCGCCGCTCTCCTCATTTAACGTTAAAGCGTAGTGAAATCAAGTTCTTCCCGTTTTGCCGATTTCACTGCGTCTTTTTGCGGTTTATTTTGCCATTAATTGCTGTATTATGCTTTTTATTGCGTTAATTTGCGGAGGCGCTTGCCATGCATAAGCTCGCCAGACAAAAACACATCCTCGACAAGCTGAGTGAAAACGGCCAGCTAAGCATCAGCGAACTGGTCGAAGGGCTACAGGTCTCGGCCGATACCATTCGCCGGGATCTGAGCGAGCTGGAAAAACAGGGCGTCCTGCAGAAAAGTCACGGCGGCGCCATCGCTCTTAACGTCCCGGCGATGACGCGCCAGGGTCGAAACGCCCTGCTCCCCCAGACCAAGCAGCGCCTGGGCCAGCGGGTCGCCGCGCGCATCCCCCTCGGCTCGACGCTGTTTCTCGACGCCGGAAGCACGGTGCTGGCGGTCGCCGCCAAGCTTAAAGGGCCGATGACCGTGATCACGCCTTCGCTGGATATCGCCCAGCTGTTTAGCGACCGTACGGATATCCAGCTGATCCTGCTTGGCGGCCAGTGGGACAGTGAACAGCGGCTGTTCGCCGGCAGCGCCACGCTGTCGCTTGTCGCCCGCTACCGCGCCGACATCGCCATTCTCGGCGCCTGCGCGCTCCATGCCGGGCTGGGGCTGAGCGCCAGCCAGGAGGCCGATGCTGACGTGAAGCGCGCCATGCTGGCCGCCAGCGCAGAGCACTGGCTGGTGGCAGACCATACCAAAGTCAACCATTGCGAGCCGTGGCTGGTGGCTGGGCTCAGCGACATTCACCATCTTTTTCTTGATCGTCCCTGGGCTGAGCTGGGGGATGACCCCGCCCTCTCTGTACACATTGCTGACGCTTAACCGCGTGGAGAACCTGATGAGTAACAACACAATAAATATCGCCCTGATTGGCTATGGCTTCGTCGGTAAGACCTTCCACGCGCCGCTTATCCGTTCGGTGCCGGGTCTGAATCTGGCGTTCGTCGCCTCGCGCGATGAAGAGAAAGTCAAACGCGACCTGCCGGACGTCACGGTCATCGCCTCCCCGGAGGTAGCGGTCCAGCATCCGGATGTCGATCTGGTGGTCATCGCTTCCCCCAACGCCACCCACGCGCCGCTGGCCCGTCTGGCGCTCAACGCCGGCAAGCATGTGGTGGTGGATAAACCCTTTACCCTTGATATGCAGGAGGCCCGGGAGCTGATCGCCCTGGCTGAGGAGAAGCAGCGCCTGCTCTCCGTCTTCCATAACCGCCGCTGGGACAGCGATTACCTCGGGATCCGTCAGGTCATTGAGCAGGGCGCCATCGGCACCGTGAAACACTTCGAGTCGCATTTTGACCGCTTCCGTCCTGAAGTTCGCGTCCGCTGGCGTGAGCAGAACGTCCCGGGCAGTGGTTTATGGTTCGATCTGGGGCCGCACCTGATCGATCAGGCGCTGCAGCTGTTTGGTTTGCCGCAGTCGGTACAAGGCAATATCGCCACCCTCCGCGACGGCGCGGAGATCAACGACTGGGCGCATGTGGTCTTAAACTACCCGGCGCATAAAGCGATCCTGCACTGCAGCATGCTGGTCGCGGGCGGCTCGTCGCGTTTCACCGTGCACGGCGATAAAGGCAGCGTTATCAAAGCGCGGGCCGACCAGCAGGAGAGCCAGCTGCTGGCGGGCGTGGAGCCCGGAAGCGCCGGCTGGGGTCAGGATGATGACAAGCTGGTGATCTATGACGCCTCGCTGCAGGCCCACTCTCAGGCCACCCCGCAGGGCGATCAGCGCCAGTACTATATGCAGATCCGCGACGCGCTGAAGGGTCAGATCGCCAATCCGGTGCCGCCGGTTGAAGCGCTGGCGGTAATGGCCGTTCTGGAAGCGGCGGTGCGCGCCGCAGAAAGCGGCATGGTGCAGACCCTGGACCTGACCGACGACGAGCGCAACGCGCTGCGCTAATCCTGCCTGTTCTCCGGTTATCTGCGCATCCCGCAGGTAACCGGATCTCCCGCCCAACGTCAGAAAAAATCACTACCCATACGAAATTTAACCTTTCTTTATCCTGCTTTATAGCGCAAAGCACCGCTGGAAATTTCAGCCAATTGGGAGGAGGATAGAGAACAGATCGATCGTGATGAGAAAAAGGTTGCTGACGCTGTGGACGTGGCGACCGCATTAATGGACAGGAGAAGCTCATGTATTACACGTTAGGAGATACCACTCTCCATTTTTATCGCTATCAGTGCAAATTTTACGTGGCCCACTGGGAAGGGGGTAACGTGATGGACGACAAATTTAAACCCTTTATTGAACAGATCACTGAGAAGACCGGGCTGGATGCGAAACGCGTCGAGACCGCCGCGCGCGATTATTTTACCAACGTGGATTAACATGCAACCTGGCGCTGTAGAGCGTGGGTGCAAGCTGGCGCGATGACCATGCATGCTAACCCACGCTTTCGCCGCCGGGTGTTTCTCCCCCTGGCGGCATCCCTTCCCCCGTCTGTGTTAAACCGTGGACAGTTTGGCCAGAATGGCGGCAAAGGCGTCATTGACGTCATCGCCGGCGAGCAGTTTTTTACGCAACGTGAAGCTTCTGCCGCTGGAACGGATCAGTAGCCGAACTTTCGCATCATTATTCCCGCGCTCAGCCAGCACAACGTCACGCAAGGGAATAACGTAAGTATCGGCATAGAGTCCCGGCGTAAATATCATCGACTCGCCGCTCACGCCAATCACCACCCGATTCTGCAGACGATAGCCGTTGCACAGCGCCAGAATACCGGCGGCAATAAACACGCCACCAATCCCCATGCCAATCATTAAGATAATAATGCCGGCAATGAGCGCCAGTCCTCCCTGAGGATAAAAACCGGACGCATTAAAGGTTAATAGCCGGTGATTATCGTCGCTGCCCATCGCCCCGGTTGTTGACCGCCACGGGGTAAAACCGGCGTTAATCCGCGTTTGAAAGCTGAACATACAGCCAACCAGAAAGATCATGCTGGCAGGTACCATGACGATACCGCCAATAAACGCCAGCACGATGGCCAGATAAGGATAGCGGCCTGACAGTATAATACTGACAGCCTGAACCACCACGGCGATAAACAGGGCGAGCACCAGCCAGGACCACATGCTGTCCGCCCGACGATGAAAGTTCAGCTGTCCTTCATCGAGTAATAAATTTCGCGCGACAAAACAGATAATAATATTGACGAACAGGCCTATCCAGACCAGCTTATGAACATGCTTCATTCCATACTCCATTATGTATTTTGCTATTCCATTCGGTGGCATTATAAAATAAACCTGAATGCCGCCTGGATATTACCAAAGCGCCACGCAAGATCAATAAAAAGCATGTCCACTTACTCTATTCCCAGATTAACATGTCCTGCTATCATTTATTGGACTTATATAATCAACTATAAGTATTGACGTTATTTTTCACGATGAGAATATCACCCTGCCGCCCGGCAGGGTGTTGGCGATTAACCCTCTTTCATCGCCACCAGCGCCGGGGCGCTTTTCTTCCGCAACAGATAACCGGCGGCGAGGATCAGCAGCCATACCGGGATCAGGCAGACGGAGATGCGGATGTCGGGGGTGAGATACATCACCACGAGGATCCCGGCGAGAAACAGCAGGCACAGCCAGTTAGTCACGGGATAGCCGAGGCTTTGGAAGGCCGTTACTTTCCCGGCCCGCTGCATAGCGCGACGAAACTTAAGATGGGTGATGCAGATCATCGCCCAGTTAATCACCAGGGCCGCCACCACCAGCGCCATCAGCAGGCCAAACGCTTTACCAGGCATCACATAGTTAATCACCACGCAAAGCGCCGTAGCGACGGCAGATACCGCCAGCGCGGTCAATGGGATCCCCCGGCGGTTAACCCGCAGCAGCGCCCGCGGAGCATTGCCCTGCTGAGCCAGGCCGAACAGCATCCGGCTGTTGCAGTAAACGCAGCTGTTGTAGACCGACAGCGCGGCGGTGAGCACCACCAGATTGAGAGCGTTGGCCACAATATTGCTGTCAATGGCATGAAAGATCAGGACAAAGGGACTGCCTCCTTCCACGACGTTTCGCCACGGGTAGAGTGACAGCATGACCGCCAGCGATCCCACATAAAACAGCAGAATACGGTAGATCACCTGGTTAGTGGCTTTAGGAATGGTTTTATGCGGTTCGTCGGCTTCCGCCGCGGTGATCCCCACCAGCTCAAGCCCACCAAAGGAGAACATGATTACCGCCATCGCCATCACTAAGCCAGTGATACCGTTAGGGAAAAATCCCCCATCCTGCCACAGGTTGGCGACCGTCGCCGCCGGGCCGCCGTGGCCGCTAAATAACAGATAGCTGCCAAAGGCGATCATGCTGATGATGGCGGCCACTTTGACAATCGAGAACCAGAACTCCAGCTCGCCATACACTTTGACATTCGTCAGGTTGATGGCGTTGATCGCCACGAAGAAGATCGCCGCCGACAGCCAGGCGGGTACTTCCGGCCACCAGTACTGAATATAGATCCCCACCGCCGTCAGCTCCGCCATGCTCACCAGCACGTACAACACCCAGTAATTCCAGCCGGACATAAACCCGGCGAAGGGTCCCCAGTAGCGGTTGGCAAAATGGCTGAATGACCCGGCCACCGGCTCTTCCACCACCATTTCGCCAAGCTGACGCATGATGAAGAAGGCGATCGCTCCGGCGATGGCGTAGCCCAGCAGGACCGAGGGGCCTGCCATGCGGATCGTTTGCGCGATACCTAAAAACAATCCGGTGCCGACCGCGCCCCCGAGGGCGATCAACTGGATATGGCGGTTTTTTAACCCACGTTTTAATTGATGCTCTTGCTGCGTTGTCATCTCTGACCTGCCCCTGTCTGTAAAAAGTCACCTTCGGCGATAGCAACTTTCAGGCCAGGGCGCAGCAACCCGGCGTAAGAGCAAGAGCAATATATTGAATTTGATTAAAATATTATTTATCCGTCTGCTCCGGGGCGTGAGTCATGCGCCGCCGGGCCATACATAACGCGCGAAAAAACGCCTTAAATCGCACAGTTCATGAGAAAATCAGCCGTTTTATGCATGAATCTGACCCGTTTTGGTGCGCCGGCGTCGTCGCCCTGTCGTCAGACTTCACGGCGGGCAAAAAGCTGTTAGGCTGTTAATCACTCTGACGTTCCACTAGTGGCCACCATGTACAACATCGACGACTATGATTTGAAAATTCTCACCCTGCTGCAGGCCAATGGCCGTTTGACCAATCAGGAACTGAGCGATCTCATCGGCCTGTCCGCCTCCCAGTGTTCACGGCGCCGCATCGCCCTTGAACAGGCGCAGCTTATCCTCGGCTATCATGCGCGGCTGGCGCCGGATGCTGCCGGGCAGGAAATGCTGGGCCTGATAGAAGTGCGCTTGCTGAATCACACCCCGCAATGCGTGGAGAGTTTTCACCAGATGCTCAGTGAAGTGGACGCCATTCTGGATGCCTGGAAAACTACCGGCGACGCCGATTATCTGCTGCGGGTGACGGTCCCGGACCTGCCCGGTCTGAGCCATTTGATCAGCCATATTCTGGCGCAAAACAAAGGGGTCGCCCACCTGAAAACCGCGGTGATACTCAACCGCCTTAAAGAGAATGGCCAGCTGATGCCGGGCCCGGATCCGCTGCGCTGAATCAGGGCATGATGCCCTGCGCTGGTGCAAACGCAGGGTTAGTTAATGCATCACAGCGTGATAATTTGCACGGTTTGCGCAATGTAATGCAGAAAATCGCATGGGTCGTGCAATTTTCTCTTTTTGGCATAACAATACGTTAGGCTGAATAGCGCCTGTTTTTTCCGCAAACGATCGCCCGGCCCCCTCCTCTGGTGCGATTTTTGCAAACAAGGACTTATCCTTGTTAACGAAAAGATAGTGCTTATTTATGGATAATATCCTTTCCCCTGAAAAACTGACCCACACCTGGCTGGAGGATACCCTGGCGCTGCTGTTCGGCACGCTGATGATCTCCTTTGGCATTATTTTATTTCGCCAGGCCGGCGCCCTGACCGGCGGAACGGCAGGTATGGCCTTTCTGATCCACTATGCCACCCACCTGCCGTTTGGCGTGGTCTTCTTCGTCATTAACCTGCCTTTCTATTGGCTCTCCGTCCGGCGGATGGGCGCCGCCTTCACGCTGAAAACCTTCTGCGCGGTCGGACTGGTGTCCCTGTTCTCTGACCTGCACGGTTACTTTATTCATGTCGATCGCCTGAACCCCTATTACGCCACCCTCTTCGGCAACATCATGGTCGGCATTGGCTTTGTGGTGCTGTTTCGCCATAAAGCGAGCCTCGGCGGCGTTAATATTCTGGCCCTCTATCTGCAGGACAAAAGTGGCATCCGCGCCGGTAAATTCCAGATGGTGGTTGACGCCTGCATCGTCACCGCCTCGCTATGGGTAGTAAGCCTGCCGATGCTGCTGGTCTCTATCCTCGGCGCCGTAGTTTTGAATTCGATTATCGCCATGAACCACCGTCCCGGACGCTACGCGGTGTAATGGCTTCACCTTTGACGGTCATTTCAGGAGTAACCACTGTGTTTCAGAACGTTGACGCCTATGCGGGCGATCCTATCCTGTCGCTGATGGAAGCCTTTCAACAGGATCCCCGGGCAGACAAAGTTAACCTCAGCATCGGGCTGTACTATAACGAGCAGGCCATTATTCCCCAGCTGGAGGCGGTCCGTCAGGCCGCTGACCGGCTGCAGAGTCAGCAGCAAAAGGCCAGCCTTTATCTGCCGATGGAGGGGCTGGCGCCCTATCGCCGTGCGGTCCAGACCCTGCTGTTTGGCGACAATCATCCGGCGTTGCGTGCCGGACGCATCGCCACCATCCAGACGCTGGGGGGCTCCGGCGCGCTGAAGGTGGGCGCTGATTTCCTCAAGCGCTACTTCCCCGACTCCGCGGTCTGGGTCAGCGATCCAACCTGGGAGAACCACGTTGCCATCTTTGCCGGCGCCGGCTTTGAGGTACATACCTATCCCTGGTTCGACAGCGCCACCCGCGGGGTGAATTTCCCCGCTATGCTCGCCGCCCTCCAGCAACTCCCGCCGCGCAGCATTGTGCTGCTTCACCCTTGCTGCCATAACCCGACGGGGGCCGATCTCACCCGCGAGCAGTGGGATCGCGTGATTGAGGTGCTGATCGCCCGGGAGCTGATCCCATTCCTTGATATCGCCTACCAGGGCTTCGGCCGCGGACTGGACGAGGATGCCTATGCCATTCGCGCCATCGCCAGCGCCGGGCTGACGGCGCTGGTCAGCAACTCGTTTTCCAAGATATTTTCGCTGTATGGCGAGCGGGTTGGCGGCCTGTCAGTGGTCTGCGACAATGCCGATATCGCCGGGCGCGTGCTGGGCCAGCTGAAAGCCACCGTGCGGCGCAACTACTCCAGCCCGCCGGGGTTTGGCGCCCAGGTGGTATCGCAGGTGCTCAACGCTCCCGCGCTGAACGCCTTGTGGCAGGAAGAAGTGGAAGCCATGCGCACCCGCATCAGCGCCATGCGCGTCGCGCTGGTGACGGCCCTGCAGGCCGCCCAGCCGGAGGGTGATTTTTCCTATCTGCTGACCCAGCGCGGCATGTTCAGTTATACCGGCTTTAGCACCCGGCAGGTGGACATCCTGCGTGAAGAGTACGGCATTTACCTGATCGCCAGCGGTCGGGTCTGCGTGGCCGGGCTCAACCACGGGAATATTGCGCGAGTCGCCCATGCCTTTGCCGCGGTCTCCACGCGCTAAGCCGCTGTCCCGCCAACCGCGGTTACCCCGGGGCGGGACGACGGTTATTCGCGACGCAGTCGGCGAGCCAGGCGGGTGCCCAGCGTCTGAATGAGCTGGACAATCACAATCAGCACCAGGGCGGTGGTGAGGGTGGCAAAGGCGTCGAAGCGCTGATAGCCATAGGTGATCGCCAGGTCGCCAATACCGCCGCCGCCCACCGTTCCTGCCATGGCGGTCGCACCAAGCAGGCCGATGGTCGCCGTGGTAAGGGCCAGAATCAGCGACGCTGCCGCCTCCGGCAGCATAAAATGCCAGACCGTCTGCAGGGGGGTTGCGCCCATCGCATCCGCGGCTTCGAGGATCCCCTCATCCACCTCCAGCAGTGAGCTCTCCACCAGCCGGGCAATGTAGGGGGCGACAAAAACGATCAGCGGCACGATGGCCCCCGCGGTGCCGATAGTGGTGCCCACCAGCAGTCGGGTAAAGGGCAGGATCACAATCAGCAAAATGATAAACGGCAGCGAACGCAGCACGTTAATCAGCGGATTCAGCGCCTGATGCACCACCGGGTTGGCCACGATGCCGCCAGGACGGCAAACCACCAGCACAATCCCTAACGGTACGCCGATCAGCGCGCCAAAGCCCAGCGAGACGGCGACCATAATCAGCGTGTCATGCAGCGCCAGCAGAAACTGATCGCCGGTAATGGCGGTATCAATAAGATCAAACATGGGTGATTTTCACTCCTGCATCGGCCAGATGGGTGATGGCGCGGTCGGTTTCGTCAGGCTCGCCGAGGAGTTGCACAATCATAAATCCCAGGATCCGGCCCTGAACTTCAGACATGCTGGCAAACAGGATATTCACCTCGACAGCATACTCGCGGATCAGGTGGTTAATGATCGGCTGCTGCGCCGTCGCGCCGATAAATTCGAGGCGTAAAGCCCGGGCGCCGTTATCGCGCTGCAGGAGCGACGCCACCCGCTGCGGCAGACGATCGTGCACCACCGACTGCACGAAACTGGCCGTTACCGGATGCTGCGGCTGGGCAAAGAGGTCGAAAACCGTCCCCTGCTCAACGATACGGCCCGCCTGCATCACCGCCACCTTGTGACAGATTTTCTGGATCACCGACATCTCATGGGTGATCAGTACGATGGTGATGCCATAGCGGCGATTAATCTCCTGCAAGAGCAGTAAGATCTGCACCGTGGTGTGGGGATCGAGCGCCGAGGTGGCTTCATCGCACAGCAGCACCGACGGGTTGGTGGCCAGTGCCCGGGCAATACCGACCCGCTGCTTTTGTCCACCCGACAGCTCATTAGGGTAGCTGTGGATTTTGTCGCTCAGATCGACGAACGCCAGCAGTTCCGCCACCCGCGCCTGGATAAAGGCCTTGTCGCGGCCTTGTAAAATCAGCGGGATGGCGATGTTATGGAAAACGGTTTTCGAATTCAGCAGATTAAAATTCTGAA
This sequence comes from Klebsiella sp. D-Nf1, assembly GCF_002810515.1. Lineage (NCBI taxonomy): Bacteria > Pseudomonadati > Pseudomonadota > Gammaproteobacteria > Enterobacterales > Enterobacteriaceae > Klebsiella > Klebsiella sp. D-Nf1. Next base: position 731,572 of record NZ_PIOK01000001.1, on the reverse strand, counting down.
AGATCATGCCGATATCTTTTTTGATCGCCTGCAGGCGCTGGCCGCTGCAGGCCTGTAGCGGCTCGCCGTTTAACAGCACCTCGCCCTCGCCAGGCGTTTCCAGACGATTAATCAGCCGTAATAAGGTGCTTTTTCCTGCCCCGCTGTAGCCAATAATGCCGAAAATATCGCCTCGTTCAATGCTGAGATTAATATCCTGCAAGGCCAGAACCGGATGTCCTTTCCTGAAAAAGCTTTTACTGACGTGGCGAAACTCTATCATCGCGTTATTCATTTTAAATAATCAGGAAGCAGGTAACCATCATACTGTGGATGGCTGAGAATATATTTTTTGAAATCGGCAGAGTGGTAGCCATCGATAATATCTTTGGCAAACTGCGCCTTCTGATTTTTACCGGCGACGGTCACGACATTAATAAAATGGCTGGTGGCAGCCTCCAGCTTTAATGCCGAAGTCAGGGACATACCGCTGGAGACGGCGAAATTGCCCTGAATCAGGCCATAGTCGACATCCGGCAGAGCGCGAACCTGCTGGGCATTATCCATCTCTTTAAGGACAATTTTGTACGGATTGTCAACGATATTGCGCTGCGAAAAAGTGGCGGGGTCGCTGTCCGGTTTGACCTTCACCCAGCCCAGACTCTGTAACACCAGCACCGCGCGATATTCGTTCGACGGCTGGTTCGGTACCGACACGACGGTCCCTGCCGCCGGAGTGCCCAGGGTGGTCAGTTTACCGCCGTACAGCCCCATCGGCGGCGTGGGGACCTGCACAATGCCCACGTTATCGATCCCCAGCCGCTCATTAATTGCTTTCAGATATACCGGATGCTGCATAATATTCGCTTCGATATCCCCGCGGGCTACTGCATCATTCACCTGAATACCGTCGCTGAAATCCTTATATTCGATTTTATACCCTTTACTCAATAAATAGGGCGCGACGCCTTTCTCAAATTGCTCTTTATACGGCCCGGGGTTAAAGCCGACGCGGATAAGGTGGTCTTCGGCGGCGGCATAAAAAGAGGTGGCCGACAACAGGGCGAGGGTCATCCCGAGCGCAACTGACTTGTTCATAAGGTATTTTCCTGGAAGGTTGACGATATTGAGCGATTAAATCACAGCCGACTGAGGGTTGTAAGCCAGAACGCCGGATTTCCTTTTGCTAATTCCTCATTAACTTTTGCTATATCGACATATCCTAAAAACAAGAATCCTTTGCGTATTTTGTTATTTAGCCAGGCGTAATAAATCCCTTAAAGATGACTAATTATTCGTGACTTAAACCGGGAGTGTTATGCCTGATTTTACTGCTTCACCGCTGGTGGATGCGCTGGAAGAGAATCTGTTCAGCCTGCTGGAAAAACTGGCCGCGGAGGTCAACACCGAAGCGCTGCCGCTGATCGATCTTTCCAGCGGCAGTCCGGATCAACCCACTCCGCCGGAAGTGATTGACTCGCTACAGAGCGCCATTCATCGTCGTGAAAACCATGGCTACCCGTCGTTCTGGGGCAAACCACAGGTCCGCGAGGCGATCGCCCAGTTCTATCGCCGGCAGTATGATGTGGAACTCGATCCGCACAGCGAAGTCGCCGTGTTTCAGGGTTCGCATATCGGCATTGGCGGCATCCCGCGGGCGCTGCTCAGCCCCGGGCAATATCTGATCTCCACCGATCCCTGCTATCCGATTTACCGCTCGGCGGCGCTGCAGTCCCAGGCCGCGTTTTATGGCCTGCCGCTCAGGGCGGAGAACCATTTCCTGCCGGATTTTAACGACCTCCCCCAGGAGGTGGCTGACAAGGCCGGGCTGGTGGTACTTAACTACCCGCATAATCCAACCGGCGCCCTCGCCACGCCGGCGCTGTTCGCCAGCGCTCTGCAATTTGCCCGTCGTCACCAGGTGCCGATCCTCCATGATTTTGCCTATGCGGCCATCGGCAGCGCGGCTGGCGATGCGCCGCTGAGCCTCTTCTCCCAGCCCGACGCGAAAGCGTGGGGAGTGGAAACCTATACCTTTTCCAAGACCTTTAATATGGCCGGCTGGCGCTTCGGCTTCGCGGTCGGCAACGCCTCGATTATCCGGGCGTTTAAAAAGCTGCATACCCATAGCTACAGCACGGTGTTTGGCGCGATTCAGGATGCGGCGATCGCTGCGCTCAACCTGCCGGCTGAGCGGATTGCGCAGTTGACGGCGGTCTATCATCAACGTCGGGAGTGGGTTCTGCGTCGACTGGCTGCGCTGCGCTGGCCGGCTCGTGCCGCACAAGGCACTTTCTTCCTCTGGCTCGGCGTGCCGCCCGGCTACCGTTCGCAGGAGTTTGCCCGCCTGCTGCTGCAGGAAGCGCATATTCTGGTGGCGCCGGGCACTGGTTTTGGCGAAGGGGGTGAAGGGTTTATTCGCATCAGCCTCACGGCAGGCGACGACGCGCTGAGCAACGCGCTGGACCGTCTCGCCCGGCTGGCGCTGTTTTAGTCCGCCGCCGGGAGAAGCGAACAAACGTAACCCTGGCCGCCGGGGGTTACTCCGCTGAGGAGTCCATCACCGACAGTACAATTTTGCCCTGCAGACGACCTTGCACCGCTCGCTCGTGCGCCCTCTGCGCCTGCGCAAGGGGGAAAACGCTGTCAATCGCAACCCGGATGACTCCGGCGTCCAGCAGGTCGGCAAGCCGAGCGAGCTGCGCGCCGCTGGAGCGCACCTGGGTGGTCGAGACCGTCACTCCGCGCTGTCGCGCCTCTTCCGCCCCGGCAAAGCCGAGCGGAAAGACCGGGTACAGCGCGCCGCCGGGCCGCAGGGTACGCAGAAAACGGCCGCTGGCCGGCCCGCCCGGCGCATCAATGACCAGATCCAGGTCACGCACCGCCTCCTCAACCGCTGTGGTCGTATAGTCGATAAAAGCATCGGCGCCGAGCTGACGTAAAAAGGCTTCATGGCGGCCCGCGGCGACGGCAATCACCTCGGCGCCCTGCCACTTCGCCAGCTGTACGGCGAAATGACCAACGCCGCCCGCCGCACCGTTGACCAGGACGCGTTTACCTGCCAGCGGCACCGGCCGATGCGGCCCCGGCTGCAGCGGATTCACCACCTCATGCCCGGGCTCGATCATGAACTGCCAGGCGGTGAGGAGTGACATCGGCACCGCGGCGGCCTGCTGATGGCTCAGGGTTAGGGGCTTGCGGGCCAGATCGCTGACCGGCACGCTAACGTACTCGGCGTAAGCGCGGCTGCCCCCTGCTGCCCCTTCGGGAAAACGCGCCATGGCGTACACTTCGTCGCCGACCGCCACCTCCCGGACGTCATCCGCCCGCGCCACCACCACCCCGGAGAGATCGGTCCCGAGGATCAAGGGAAAGCGGACCTCGGGCCGCCACTCCGGGGGCAGCTGTTGATAGCCATCGCGCAGATAGCTGTCCGGTGGGTTCACGCCCACCGCGTGCACCTGCACCAACACTTCGCCGGCCTGCAGCACCGGCAGTGGCGCATCCTCATAGTTCAGGACTTCCGGCCCGCCAAAGGCGTGCTGTTGAACGGCCTTCATCATCTGCGTCGACATCGCTTTCTCCTCATATGGAAATGCGTTATATTTAACGGAGCACTGTTCCGAATATATGGAGCAGTGCTCCGTTTGTCAAGGAACGCCAATGAGAGCTGATGCCAGAAAAAATTATGATCTGTTAATCGACGTGGCTCGGGACGTCTTTGTGGAGCAAGGCGCCGAGGCGTCGCTACGCGATATCGCCCGCCGGGCGGGCGTCGGAATGGGAACCCTTTACCGCCACTTTCCCAACCGCGACAGCCTGCTGGAAGCCCTGCTCCGCAGCCGCTTTGCGGCGCTAACCGCCCGGGCTGAGTCGCTTCTGCTCGCCGCCGATCCTGCCGCGGCGCTGCTGGAGTGGCTGGCCGAGAGCGTGGCGTTTACCCATCAGCATCGCGGGATCATCGCTCCGCTGATGAGCGCCATCGACGATCCTGAGTCCGCCCTGCACAGCGCCTGCGTTGCCCTGCGCGCCGCCGGTACGTCGCTGCTGACCCGCGCGCAGCAGGCCGGCCAGGCACGGCCAGATCTCAGCGGAGACGAACTGTTCGATCTGATTGCCGCGCTTGCCTGGCTGCGGGAGCAGCCGTCCCATGCCCCGCGCGCAGAGCGGATTTTTGCGGTGCTGGCCGACGCGATCCTGACTGCCGGCTAGCGGCGGCCAGCCACCGACGAGACAGCACGCCTCGAGAGTGACCGGTACGCCCGCCTTTAACGATTAAACGCCCAGTTGGCCCCGCTGGTCAGCGCCCGCTCGAAGGCGGGACGGCCAGGGCCGGACAGCCAGCCGGCGAAGGTGTGCAGCTGCGGGTGCAGCTGGCGCATGGCGTCGAGGTCGGCGTGCCCGGCCAGCCGCCCGTCGTCCACCAGCCCGGTCAGCTTGTGCAGAAAAGGGCTGGCGGCCAGCACCTCATCGGAAAATCGCGAATAGGGGATCGGCCGTCCCGCCGCCGCGGAGAATAACCCCTCCAGCTGACGGCCGGTCACGCTGTCGCTGGCGATCTCAAACGTCTTGCCGGCAAACCGCGCTGGCGCGGCAAAAACCGCCGCGACTAGATGGCCGATATCCTCCACCGCCAGCACCTGCATCCTCCCCTCCGGCAGCATAAAAAAGTGAAAATGACCTTCATCAAGGCCAAAACCGGGCATCACCAACAGCTCCATAAAGGTGGCGGGACGCACGATGGTCGCCACCAGCGGCAGGCGGCGGATATGCCGTTCAATCGCCGCTTTGGTGTCATAATGCGCTACGCCGGTGGGCATCTCCCCCACCGCGCTGCCGGAGCTGTACACCAGATGCTTCACCCCGCACTCGACGGCAAGATCGGCGATGGTTATCCCGTAGCGTACCTCCTGCTCATCGGTCACCGTCCCTCCCGGCGAACTGGGCTGGACGCTGAAGACGCCGTCGACCCCGGCCATTGCCGATCGCATTGCCGCCCGGTCGTCAAAGGTACCCACCACCAGCTCGGCTCCCCGTGCCGCCAGCGCGACGGCCCCGGCGGAGAAAGGATCCCTGACCAGCGCCCGAACCCGCCAGCCGCGGTGCAGCAGCGCCCGCGCCACCGAGCCGCCCTGCTGACCGGTCGCGCCAAAAACCAACACGCTTTGCGCATTATTCATCACTGTTTCCCCTTATCTGCAGCTTGTTGCCCGGCCTCTCGCCAGCGATAGTCACCTTGCTTAACCTCCTCCAGCCAGCCGCAGGAAGGCCCGGCAAAATGCCCGGTGAACCATTGAGCATGATGGCTGGCTCCCCACGCCATCATCTCCCGTCGGGAGGCTTCCGCCTGCCGGGGATCGCCGCAGAACGCTGAGTTCCACTGCGGATGGGCAAACTGGAGCGGAGAATGAAGGAGATCGCCGGAGAAACAGGCGTAATCATCTCCGGCGGCGAGGATCAACGCGGCATGGTCCGGACTGTGGCCGGGGGTGGGCACAAAGGCGATCCGCCCGCCGACTCGCGGCCGGGCCGCCACATCGACGGTTTCCAGCAGGCCGGCCTCGATCACCGGCAGCAGGCTGTCGAGCCACAGCGCCCGGTAGCGTTCGCTGTTTTTCACCCGCGTCAGCTCTTTTGCCGAGCACAGGTAGCGGGCGTTGGGGAACAGCGGCACCCAGCGATCGTCCTGCCAGACGGTATTCCATCCGACATGGTCGGTATGCAGGTGGGTCAGTAGCACCAGGGTCACGTCCTCCGGGTTCACTCCCGCGGCGCGGAGATTCTCCAGATACGGCGTGTTAAGTTGATGATAGAGCGGATTGCCGCCGCGCTCCCGACCGTTGCCGGTGGCGGTATCGATAACAATCAGATCGTGGGGAGTCTGCACCACCCAGCTGTGGATCGACAGCGCAATCGACTGAATAACGTTGTCCGCCTCCGCTACCGGGAACGCCTCTGGATAGAGCGCCGCCGGCTGCAGGGTCATCTCGCGCTCCGGCACTTTGAAAATCAGGCTATCGCCTGTCTGGTAAGTTTGCATCACACCCTCCGCGCGCATTGCGCTGGTTGATTTATCGGGGTGAGATTCACTATGCTGCCGGGATAACCCACATTCAAATTGATTATCATAATGAAGAAAATCATTGAAAATGATTTTAGCCGTATCGATCTGAATCTGTTGACGGTCTTGATGGTGCTGTACCGCGAAGCGAGCGTCACCCGCACCGCAGAGGTGTTGCACCTTGGCCAGCCGGCTATCAGCGGGGCGCTGAAGCGGCTGCGCGAGATGTTTGACGACCCGCTGTTCGTGCGCAGCGCCAGAGGCATGCTGCCGACGCCGCGGGCGCAAGCGCTGATGACCGACCTGCAGCCGCTGATGGAAAACCTGCATTCGGCGATGTTTGGCGCCGGGGAGTTCGTCCCGGCGCGCGTGCAGCAGCTTTTTCGCATCGGCCTCAGCGACTGGAGCGAACACTGGCTGATGCCCCAGCTGTTACCCGGGCTGATGCAGGAGGCGCCTGGGGTCTCACTGCAGTCGATAGCCGCCGACCCCTTCAAGGTTCGCCAGTTGCTGGAGGAGGAGCGCATTGATGTCGCGGTGTCTGTCAACAAACAGAGCCGCGGGGAGGTGGTCAGCGAGCCAGTGATGACCATGGGAGTCACCACCCTGTGGTCGCCGCAGCAGATCCCCTGTCGCGGGCCGCTGTCGGTGAGCGACTTTGTCGCCTGGGAACATGTGATGGTGGCCTATCGCGAAACCGGCCACGGTGAAATTGACCGCCAGCTCGCCAGCCAGGGACTCGCGCGGCGCGTGCGCTTTGCCACGCAGAATTTCTCCACCTTTCCCCTGCTGCTGACCACCCTGCCGCTGTTCGCCACCGTCCCGCAGGGGTTGGCGCAGCGCTGGCAGGCGCAGTACGCGTTGCGTGCAGACGCCCCGCCGGTAGCCTACCCGGAATTTACGCTGTGCATTTTGCGGCACAAACGCCGGGCGCAGGATCCGGCGCTGAACTGGCTGGTGACGAAGTTAAAACAGGCCATGCGCGGTCAATAACCGGGCCGATGCCCGGCATCAAGCCTCGCTGAGCGGGGGTTGCAGAACGCGCCTGCTCCAGTCATAAAACGCGCGCACCGCCGGCGGCAGATAGCGGTTTTGCGGATAGACCAGCGACAAGGGAAGATCAGAAGCGGCCTGCTCCAGACAGGCGACCAGCGCGCCGCTCTGCAGATAAGGTTGCGCCAGATAGCTGGCGACGCGGATCAGGCCCAGCCCCTGAACGCCGGCCTGGATATAGGCATCGGTATCGTCGACCACCAGCGTCTCCTGCATACGGATCGCGCAGTCGCCGTCATCGAGGGAGAAAAGCCAGTCGATGGTCCGCCCGGTACGGTGGTTCAGGTAGCCCACCGCCCGGTGGTGGTGCAGATCGTCGATGCTCTGCGGCCGGCCGTGGGCCGCGAGCCAGGCCGGCGAGGCGAGGACCATCCAGCGGTAGCGGGCCAGAGGACGCGCCACCAGGGTGGTGGAATCTTCGATTCGCCCGGTACGGATCACGCAGTCGAATCCCTCCTGAATAATATCTTCCACGTTGTCGCTTGAGCAGAGGATCAGCTCCAGGTCGGGATACTGCTGCAAAAACTCGCCGATCCTCGGCAGAATGCAGTGGCGGGCAAGGGATTGCGGCATCCCCACTTTGAATCGCCCGGCGGGCTGAGCCGAGCGCCCGGGAAAAGAGGCTTCCATCGCCGCCATCTCGGCCAGCAACCGTTTACACTCCTCGTAGTACCGGCGCCCCTCCGCCGTCACGCTGAGCTTGCGGGTGGTGCGCTGGAGAAGCTGCGCCCCAAGCCAGGCTTCCAGCTCCTTCACTACCCGCGACACCGTGGAGCGCGGCTGCCCGAGCACCTCCGCCGCACGGGCGAAGCTGTGGGCATCCACAACCGCAACATACAACTGCATGGCATCCAGTCTGTCCATTTCGTTCTCCCCCGGCAATTATTATCCCATTATAACGAACAGTCTAACCCGAAATCCTGTTCTTATCGAATGATGCCCGCCCCCCTACACTGAGCCTGTATCCAGTCGATACAGGGCTTAACTGAGCAAGGAGTCAAAATGAAAACTGATAATCTTAATCATGAGGAAAAGGTATTGGTGCTGGGAGCGGGACAACTGGGCGCCGCCGTTCTCGATGCGCTGGTGCCTGCGGTGATCCAGCGCCAGGGCACGGTCTCGGTTATCGTCTCGCCGGCGGCCTGGGATGAAACCGGCCAGCTGCGGTCGGCAAACCATCAGGCGCTGGCCGCCGCCGGGGCCACTTTTCTCGCCGTCGACATCGCCGGTGGATCCCAGGAGGCCCTGGCCGGGCAGTTTCGCGGATTCACCACCGTGATTAACTGCATGGGTTTTGTCGCCGGACCGGGGACACAGCTGAAAATCACCCGCGCGGTGCTGGCGGCCGGGGTACCCCGCTATTTTCCCTGGCAGTTTGGCGTCAATTACGATGTGGTCGGCAAAGGTAGCGGCCAGCCGGTCTGGGACGAGCAGTATGATGTCCGGACCCTGCTGCGCGCGCAGCAGGCCACGGAATGGGTCATTGTCTCCACCGGGATGTTTACCAGCTTTCTCTTCGAGCCAGACTTCGATGTGGTGAATTTATCCAACCGAACCCTTCACGCCCTTGGCAGCTGGGATACCCAGGTGACAGTCACTTCGCCGGCGGATATTGGCCGCCTGACCACGGCGATTTATCTGCATCAGCCGCGGATTGCCAACGAAGTGGTATTTGTTGCCGGCGAAACGACCTCTTACCGCCAGCTGGCGGATACCGTGGAGCGCGTAACACAGCAGACGTTCAGCAAAGCCGTCCACACCCTGCCCGCCCTGCTGGACCAGCTGCGGGCGGACCCGGAGAACACCATGCTGCGCTATCGCGCCGCCTTCGCCCGGGGCGACGGCATGTGGTGGCCGATGGAGGATACCTGGAATGCCCGGCATCATCTGCCGACCCAGAACGTTGCCGGCTGGCTGCAGGCCGCGCGCTGATTTTCTCTCACAGGACAGAATGAAGATGAACAAGTTGATTCCACTGATCGTATTGAGTTGTCTGCTGCCGCTGGCGGTCAACGCCAGGACCATCACCGCCACCGGCGATACTCTGGACCATGCGGAAGGCAAAATCCGCCAGCAGACCGCCCGCGAGGGCGCAACCGCCTATCGCATTACTGAAGCGCGAATGGGCAACAAAGTGCATATCACGGCGACCCTCGTGGACTAAAACCCCGGCGCCAGGCTCAGGGATGAGCTGCCGCCAGCCCGCGCGCCAGGTCAGGCGCTCATTTTTTCCCGCCGACGATCGCGGCCCGGCGGCGCGCCGTACAGGCGAGCGTATTCCCGGGTGAACTGCGACACGCTGATATAGCCCACCTCCCCGGCAGCCTGCGCAATGCTCATCCCTTCCGCCAGCATCAGGCGGCGGGCGTGGATCAGGCGCAACTGCTTCTGAAACTGCAGTGGCGACAGCGTGGTCATGGCGCGGAAATGACGGTGAAAGACAGAGACGCTCATCCCGGCGGCATCGGCCAGCGCGTCGACGCTGACTGGCTGCATAAAATCCCGGCGCAGCATCGCCACCGCCCGGCGGATCCGCGCTGAATGGCTGTCTACGGCGCCCAGCGCCCGAATGGCCGGCCCGTGGACACTCTGCAACAGCCAGTAATGCAGCTCCCGCCGCAGACCTTCCCCCAGCACCGCCAGCGCCCCCGGTTGATCAAACAGTCTTGCCAGCCGGTAAGCGGCGTCCGTCACATCGGCATTCATCGGTTCGATACCGACGCGGGGCGCCTCATCCGGCCCTGACGGCCCGGCCTCCTGCAGCTCGCGCAGGATAGCCAGGTCCAGCTCCAGCACCAGCGCGTAATAGGGAAAACGCTGACTGGCCTCGGTGATCTGGCTGGTGGTGGGGACATCCGCGGCAATCACCATCGCCTCGCCCGGGCCATAGTCAAAGCTCGCCAGGCCGGTGGTCACGCTCTTGCGCCCCTGAAGCAGCATGGCCACCAGCGGCCTGGCGATAGCCGCCTGTAGATCGCCAGGATGCAGGGCCCGCACCAGGGTGATGCCGGGAACCGGGGTAACCGCCACCCCGCTGCTATCGACATGAGCATCGGCAAACCGGCGGCAGAGATCGAACAGGGCGTCGCGCATAAGTTCCTTTCAGGCAAGTTTTAAAGCCTGAGTATGCGCTATTTCCCGGGAAAAGGGAGTGAACGGAGAGAAATGGGCAAAAAATAACAAGGATTGGGCAACCCGGCCTGACGCGCGGCCCCTATTGTAGAGCCTCCACATACCAGAGAGGACCGAACATGACTAAGATTGCACTTATTACCGGCGCCAACCGCGGCCTTGGCCGTCAGACTGCACTGGATATCGCCCGCCAGGGTGGGGATGTCATCGTCACCTACCGCGGCAATCTCGAACAGGCGGAAGAGGTGGTCGCCGACATCCGCGCCCTGGGGCGCAAGGCCATCGCCCTGCCGCTGGATATGGCGCAAACCGCCAGCTTCCCGGCCTTCGCCGACAGCCTGAGCGCTGCGCTGGCCAGCGTCTGGGGGCGGGACACCCTCGACCATCTGATCAATAACGCCGGACACGGCGAATTTGCCTCGCTGGCCGAAACGCGCGAAGCGCAGTTCGACGGGCTGTTTAACGTCCACGTTAAGGGGGTATTTTTCCTCGTACAAACCCTGCTGCCGCTGCTGGCGGACGGCGGACGGATCGTTAACTTTTCTTCCGGGCTGACCCGCGTCTCCTATCCTGGCTTCTCCGCCTACGCCGCGGCCAAAGCGGCTGTGGAGATGCTGAGCGTGTATATGGCCCGCGAGCTGGGCGGGCGCGGCATCACCGTCAATACCATCGCCCCCGGGGCTATCGCCACCGATTTTGGCGGCGGGCTGGTGCGGGACGACGCAGGGGTTAACGCGCAGTTTGCCGCCATGACGGCGCTGGGACGGGTGGGCGTTCCTGAGGATATTGGGCCGATGATCGCCAGCCTGCTGCGCGACGATAACCGCTGGGTGACCGCCCAGCGGATCGAGGTGTCGGGCGGACAAACCATCTGACGACTCAGGCTGGCAGGATGCGCTCCAGCGCCAGGCCTGCCAGCCGCACGGTCTCCAGAAGACGCGGCAGGCTATCCCCTTCCCGCGCTTTCGCCGACAGGCCAAGCATCAGCGTATCCATATAGTCAGTCACCCGCAGCGCGTCCTGCGGGTGATGGCGGGCGATATACTGCTGGATTTTGGCTCTTGCCGCGGCATGCCATTCGCCTGCCGCCCCCCGGGCGTCGGCATCCTGGCAATGACCCCCCTCCAGCACCAGACAGCCGGCGGCGGCCGGATCGGCCACATAGCGGCGAGCCGCCTCCTGCAGCACGGCGATGAGCGACACCGCCACCGGCTGGTCGTCTCGCAGCAGGGCGTCGATGGGAATGGCCCCGGTCTGACTGTAGCGCTGCAGGACGCGGGTATACAGCCCGAGCTTGCTGCCGAAAGCGGCATAAAAACTCGGGGGGTTGATACCGAAAGCCTGGGTCAGATCGGCCACGCTCACCGCGTCGTAGCCTCGCGCGTGAAAGAGGCGTTGCGCCGTTTCAATGGCCTGTTCCGCATCAAACTGGCGAGGACGTCCCGGAGTACGCCCTGGTTTTGTAGTGGTCACTATATTAATCCTTGACAGCCTGTTTTGCCGCAGCATATTGTAATCATCACTACAATATCATGAGGTGCGGGATATGACAGCGTTTCACAACAAATCAGTGCTGGTTTTAGGCGGGAGTCGGGGAATTGGCGCGGCGATCGTCAGGCGTTTTGTCGCCGATGGCGCATCGGTGGTGTTTAGCTATTCCGGTTCGCTGGAAGCGGCCGAGCGGCTGGCGGCGGAGACCGGCAGCACGGCGGTGCAGGCGGACAGCGCCGATCGCGATGCGGTGATAAGCCTGGTCCGCGACAGCGGCCCGCTGGACGTGTTAGTGGTCAATGCCGGGATCGCGATTTTCGGCGATGCCCTCGAGCAGGACAGCGATGCCATCGATCGCCTGTTCCGCATCAATATTCATGCCCCCTACCATGCCTCCGTGGAAGCGGCGCGCCGGATGCCGGAAGGCGGACGCATTATTGTCATCGGTTCAGTCAATGGCGATCGCATGCCGGTGCCGGGAATGGCGGCCTATGCGGTCAGCAAATCGGCCCTGCAGGGGCTGGCGCGTGGCCTGGCGCGGGATTTTGGCCCGCGCGGCATCACGGTCAACGTCGTCCAGCCCGGCCCTGTTGATACCGACGCCAACCCGGAGAACGGTCCGATGAAAGAGCTGATGCACAGCTTTATGGCCATTAAGCGCCACGGCCGCCCGGAAGAGGTGGCGGGAATGGTGGCGTGGCTGGCCGGTCCGGAGGCGTCGTTTGTCACGGGCGCCATGCACACCATCGACGGAGCGTTTGGCGCCTGATATCCCCGGGCGGCGATGCGCGCTTTGCACCGCCGCCGCGGGAACGTCATCCCCTGTCAGGGATCTTCAGGCCAGGCTGTCGACCGCCATAAAAAAGCGATCTTCGGTAAGCATAAGCCGCGCTTGCGGGGACTGGTGCGCCTTGCGGATCATCCAGCCATCCTCCGGGGCCAGGCTAAGATAAAACACCTCCCGGGAGCCCGTACCGCCGGGTGTCTCGAGACTCAGCGTCACGATCCCCTTTTCCACGCCATCCAACAGCTGCTGCGGCACGATATTGACGCTGCGCTCGCCGTTTTGCAGACGAATGGCCGGGATATCGTAGCGGCAGATGCCGTTGTTGAGGCTGTAGCCAAGGGTACTCAGGTCCTGGAGATGGCGGGTCGACATCACCACCTCAATACCGGTTCCATCAAACCACTGACTTATCTGCTGAGCCAGCGCCGCCATCTGCTGACGAAACCTGGCGATATCCGCGGCGACCGACCCGTCGAGGGCCGCTGTCCGCTGCGGATTTTGCTGTTGCTGCAGTTTCTTAAAAAAACGTTCCCTCGCTGTCACGTTATCTCCCTGTGCTGTGGTGAAGATGGTATCGCCCGTTCGCTGGTTACGAAGATTGGGGGCGAACTGGCGCGATAGCCCCGCCACAAATGTTTGTTTTTGACGTTACTTCGCCGCTTCAGGCCTGAGCCGTAGCTGGTTGTGTTCGGCGGTAAAAATGCGCGGCTTGTCCGGATCCAATTCCTCACGCCCCAGCACCTGCTTCCAGGTATTTCTTTCTATGTCCGGATGGCGGAACAGGCCGACAACCGCCACGAACGTCGCCTCCGCTTTCAGCGGCATATTCAGACTGGCATCCCCTCCGGGACTGATCACCACATCGCGACTGGCGAGGAGATCGGCGGCGAGCAGAATATCCCCCTCCTCCAGCAGCTGCTGGTAAACCAGCCGGTCAAAGGTCTGGCGATCTTTAAGCTGATAGATGCGCACCACCACCGGTTCAGAGAGCGTGTGATTCTCTCTGCCATCGGTGTTGAGCGCTTCGCGCGCGGTAAAGTCCAGATGCAGCGTATTAATTTTCTTATAAAAAACGGCGTTGAAGGCAGTTTTGGTCCCCTCCGAGACGCGCTGGGTGAGCCCGCACCCGCTCAGACAAAGCGCAAGCAGGGGCAGCAGGCAGGCGGTTTTAGTCAAACTTGTACGTAACACGTCGGTTTCCTTGTAGAAAGGTGGCAGGCTGCAGGCCCGTATAGGTACCCAGCTCGGTGGTAAAGGTCTGAGGAATATCGTCCTGACTCTCGCCCTCCCCCACACCCAGCACGCCGTTCATACCGAGCCAGAACGGCTCGTCCCCCAGCGGCGGGACAGCCAGCAGTCGGGTCGGCGCGGTCAGGGTGATGTTGGCCCGGAATCGCCAGCCGAGGTATACCCGCAGCAGGATGAGAAAGTCCCGAAACAGGGGGCCGTCAGGCTTCCAGCCCTGCACCTCCGCGGGATTGTCGGTGGTAAGGGCGACGAGGAGCTGGCTGCTGGCATCCATCGCTTCGTCACCCAGCGGCATATTGCCGTCCAGTAAGAAGTCGTCATCGCCGTAAAAACCCAGCGGCTGGCTGATCGCCACCGGACGCAGGCTGTACGGGCTCACCCTGACAGTGGTCTCCGGGGCCAGCAGGGTGACCAGCGCCTGGATCCCTTGCTGGGTTTTGCCAGGCTGACGCAGCACGCCAGTTAGCGCCAGAAAGCGCGACGCCGGCGAGGCGATATGCTGCGTCGTGCCGGGGATGCCCAGCCCCGCCAGGCCCAGCAGCGACTGCGAGAGACGATCGGTGCCGCCGGGCTCAAAGGTGGCGGGCCAGGAGTATTTCCGCCAGATGCGGTAAAACTGCGTCATGATCCGGTGGCTGAAGATATCCAGTAAGCCCTGCAGCGCTTCATGCCCTTCCCTGCGCTGGGCGATATCATCGAGATATGCCGTCGGGAGCGGCGAATCGACACCGTACAACCCCATAAAGGTGGTGCGAATGACCGGCGGCCTGCTGTCATCGGCCTCATCGTATTCCACATCTTTCAGTTCGCTGGCCGGAAACCCCATCCCCGGATGCGGGTAAAAACGCACCGGATCGTCTGCCGGATGGCTGGTCGCCCCCATCAGCGGTTGGCCGGGACGCCGCTTTTCCAGAAGCTGGCAGAATCGGTAAAAATTGATCCGCGGCAGATCGACCTCCAGCCGCGGGGTCAGCCGGGAATGCGGCGGCTGTGCTTCTCTTCCCATTCCAGTCGTTCTCCGGTTGGTTGCAGAATGATAATCAGGCGGTTGAACAAGTAGATGTCGGTGTAGAGCGCGAAGAAGCGGCTAAGCATCTCGCCAAACAGGCATATGTCGCCTCGTCCGGCAAAGCCGTGACTGTCGAGGGTGACTTCAATCTGCACGCCGCGCACCAGATGGCCCTGCGCAAAGCGCTCTGTTGCGCAGTGCTTCACGTCGAGGATGGCTTCCAGACGCCGACGATTCATCTCGCTGTCGGTCCATTCATACAGCGCCAGGGTGCCGCGCAGGACTTCAGCGTTATCCATCAGGGAAAGAAAACTGCTGCCCAGATGGCTCAGCACCCGCCAGTGAAAACGGTCCTGGGCCGGGGGATAGCACGGCAGCGTTGGTGCGCAGAGGTTACGCACCGCAACGCTGGCGGAAGTGGTTTTCATCACCGTATCAAGCACGGTGCTCTGCAGCGCGCGACGCGGCAGCTGGCCGTTAGTTCCGGTGAGGGTCAGCGACAGGCTTTCATCTTCCGGTACGGTATGATTATCGAAGGCTTCTCCGCCGACGATAAGCCAGGTGTTGTAAAGCCCGGAGGGGCCACGGCGCACCCGGGTATGATAGTAATATTCCGCCGCGTCATGACGCATCATGCCGCCTTTGTGGCGAAAACTTGAGAACGGCGCGTAAACCTGCTGGTGCGAGGAGATCACGGAATCGACGGTGTAAATTTCGGTGTGGCCGTCCTGCACGCGCATCGGGCGCAGCGGGTATTCCGTCTGCAGGGAGTTGATGGTCAGCGGATCCGACTCCAGCGGAAACAGGTTGATCACTGGCACGCAGTGCAGGCGCAGCTGCTTTTCGCTGAAGCGGAAGTCATGTTCCCAGCGTTCCGCCAGCACGATGTCGATTTCAAACCACGCCAGTCCGGCCGGTAAATCCACTGTCTCCAGTCCGCGCAGGTCGATGAACATGAACTTTTCGCGGAAGGTAAAATACTCCAGCAGCAGCTGATAACCGCGAAAACTGCGGCCATCTTCAGGCCAGAGGCCGTCATCCTCGCCAAATCCCAGCGCGCTGAAATACCCGTCCAGCGGCCTTCTATCCACCTCATCGGGCATGCGCAGCCACATCCGGGCCACATTGAGGGTAAAGGCCTCGTGCATGGCGCAGGCCAGCGGCGCATCGGCGTTGCAATAGAGCGGGATATGACTGAGATCGACCCGGCTCCAGTCCGTCAGCTGGCTGCAGTTAAAGCGCAGCGTGATCACCGACCGGCCATCCGTATCGGTGGCCAGCTGGACGCGCTCAAGGGATAACGGCTGCAGAGCGATCGCTTTGGTGATGGTGTACCGGCAGCGCGTGCCCTTTTCACCGATCGGCCGGGAAAGCACTTCAAAACCTTTGCCCATCGTCATCGGCTCTTTCATTTCCGGCCAGTCGGGGGTGAATTCCACGACCGACATCGAGGGAATGGTACGTAAATAATGTGGCCACAGCAGACTGACCACGCCTTCGGTCAGCTCAGGCAGATCGTCATCGAGCTTCTCGCGCATGCGGCCCATCAGGAAGGCAAAACCTTCAAACAGGCGCTCAACAAAGGGGTCGCGGGCGCCTGCTTTGTCGAGATTGAGCATTGCCGCCTGCTCAGGATGAGCACGGGCAAACTCTTCACCCGCTTCCAGCAGGTAGCGCATTTCAGCGTCGTAATAACGCAGAGTTAAATCGTCCATAAATCACCAGAATGAGTAATAGCATTCAGATATGCAGAGAACAGCAAGTGCAGGGAGTGCAATGTGAATGATGCGTGAATTATGCGCACAGCACCGCAGCGCGAGCGGGATCCAGAGCGATAAGCCCGGCAAGCAATGACTCCATTTCTGGCAGCAAGCGATTTTTTTCTGCCTCACTGCGCCCGGCCTTGCCTCTGAGCAGCCGGAGTCGGCGGGCTTTGACCTCAAAGATAAGCTCCGGCTTCCATTGTTCGAGCGTGATTTCCCGGGCACGGCTGTCGAGTTCCGCCAGCAGATGTAGCGCCATTTCATTTTTTCCGTACTGCTCGCTGACTCGCGCCATCAGTAAGCGCATCAGCCACCGATTGCGGCTGGTGGTATAGCCCGGCTGCGCCTGTAACCAGTTCAGCGCCGACTCAATACCTTCATCGTCCGCGCGGGTGAGCACTTCTGGCTCCAGCGACAGCACCTCATCAGCGCTGGTCGCCGCCATTACCGGCTCATCTTGCCATCCGGCCATCTCATCCAGAACACGCTCGTTAAGCCAGTTGAGCGTCACTTCATCGGCGAATGGCGTACCATCGTTAAACGCCAAGGTTTCCAGCCCCGGCAGACGAGCCAGTAGCCCTTTCATATCCCGGCACAGGATATCGGCACGTACACTGTCAGCATCCAGTTTCAGCAGCGCCTGCCAGGCGTACCACTGCACATCCAGCCACAGATGGTTGACGCCTTGCGCCAACAGCGTGTCCGTATGCTCCAGCAATTCCGACCAGCTTTTCTGTAAATACAACCGTTTAAGATGGGCTTTACTCTCAGGCTTGGGAGGCAATAGCCGGGTCCGGCCGGAGGCATCCAGCGG
Organism: Klebsiella sp. D-Nf1; assembly: GCF_002810515.1. Classification (NCBI taxonomy): domain Bacteria; kingdom Pseudomonadati; phylum Pseudomonadota; class Gammaproteobacteria; order Enterobacterales; family Enterobacteriaceae; genus Klebsiella; species Klebsiella sp. D-Nf1. The sequence goes on along the minus strand of NZ_PIOK01000001.1, from coordinate 714,235 downwards.
CGGTAACTCCGTTAACGTATCCCAACGCACACTCTTCATCAGATGATGACCTGCCAGCCATCCGCCGGGACACTCACGCAGATATTTCGCCAACACCTTAGCCTGATCGAGCAAATCACGACCTGACGTGACGGTATGCATTACCGGTGCGGTGTCCGTATGTTGGGGTAGCAGATCGTGTTCTTCGCGGCTGGTCTGCGGCACCAGACTGTGGGCTCCGCCGCTTTGCACCAGGCGGTTCTCCAGTATCTGATATAGCCCGGAAAGATCGGGGCGAGATGCTTCAGCCAATCCGGCAAAAGAGGCTTCCGTCAGCAATAACGCCCCGATAATGACCTGCATAGTGGTCATGTCGACTTCCGGATAAAGAGACAGACTGTCCGACATCCGGCGACTGCCAAGCCATTCCAGCGCCGATTTACAGCTACGTTCACGCTGGGGATGGAGCATAGCCCCAAACCGCTCAAGCATTGCCGCCAGCAGCGTAACGCCCTCCGCCAGACCGGTTTCGCCATCCCGCTGCAGACGCGCCCACACGTAAAAGGTGATCACGCGCAGATCCTTGCAGGTCTGAGTCAGCAGTTTTTCAGCCAGCTGGCAAATCAGTTCGGTATCGACACCGGAGATCTTATTGACCTCCTCGCGGATACGCTGAAAATCATCGTCATAGCCCGGATCGCTCCCGGTGGGCTGGCTTTCACTGATTGGCGCAAGCCAGGACTGCCACTGCGCCTGGCGTGACCGGGCCTGCTGGCGCAGTACGCTTTCATCCAACTGACTGGCGGCAACCAAATTTTGTAAAATACTCATAATTCCATCTCATCCATGTCACTATTCCCTACCCCCGTCGTCAGGGCCTGTGCGCTCTCAGCCGCATCGACACTAAAAATCTGATCCGGCAGGGTCAATCCGCGCAGCGCCAGAAGCGCCAGCGGGCCGCTCCCAAGCTGGGAGCGCAATACCCACTTCAGGGTGCGGCCATCCGGGGCGGTGAAGCTCATCATCCACTGGCTGCGATCCAGCGGCTGGCGTTTACCCTGCTCCAGCCAGCGAATAAAACCCCAGGTACCGCTGTAGTCACCAAACAGGCGCGTGCCCGCATTGACGCTGGTCCAGGTCAGCAGAGTGCCGGGTTTATACGTCTCCCCCGGCCAGCGGAAAGTCTGCCAGTCGGCCATTTGATTGAAATAGCGCAGCTTTTGGCCGTCTATCGTCAGCTGTGTCTCCACAACCTCCGGGGCAGGCCTGGCCTGTAACTCAAAGCTGATCCCCTGGCTGCCGTCGGTAAAAAGAATGTCGGACAGCTGGCTTAGCTGGTTGATGGCGCGCAGAAAGGCCGGATTAAAGACCAGGCCGTGACTGTTGACCTTATCCGGCACCCACTGACTGCCTTCTTTATGCAGGACACCGTTCAGCTCCGTCGTGAGAAAACGTTCGATCCGCCCGCTGTCTTTGCGCACAAACTCAGCCAGCATCGGCAGGGAGGCGTCGCTTTTGCTGGCGGCAAACGGAAAGCGTCCGTCAAAGGCGGTGTGCCAGTTCGCCACTACCGAGCGGCGCCATTTATCATTCAGACTGGCCGCCGACGGCAGAAGCACGGTTTCCCATGCCTGGGTCAGCGGTTGCACAAACAGAGTGTTGCCGAAGCCACTCCACTCTTCGCCAAGGCTTGCCGAAATCAGGCTACCGTACTGTTGCGTGTCGGTCAGGTCGACGCTTTTCCCCTGGAAGACGGTCTGCGCCAGGGTCTGCATCATCTCCTGCGGATCGGAGGCATTCGCAACCTGCTGCAGGCGCAGGCGCACGCGGGTGATACGGGTCAGATAGGTTTGCAGGCTCAGGGTGCTATCGGCCGACATGACGTTGCTGCCCGTGTTTTTCCCCATTAGCTGGAGCAGTGGGCCGAACGTGTCATCCAGAGGCCCCTGCGGGCCGGCTGCCGACTGGTCGATGACTGGCTTGTCTTTCCCGCCCACCAGGTCTTTGGCCGATTTAATAAGGCTGTCCGACAGCCCCTCCCTTTGTTGCCCCGCCTGCCCCTGCCAGGCAAGGGTATTCATCAGGGCTATCAGCGGCGACTGGCGGACATCGCTTATCAGCGTGAGCTGGTCGGTAACATCGGCGATATTGGTCGCCGGATTAAGTCGCAGACTGTTGAGAAAATTCAGCCAGCTGCCGGCGAAATCGGTGAAGTAGCGTCGGGTCAGACGCGCTTTCAGCGCCTCCGGCGACAGGTCTGTCGACATCGTTTTGCGCGAATCGCTCAGCACCCAGTCGATTTCTTCCCGGCGCGAGCTGGCTGCCTTATCAATGGCCTGCTGAATGCCGCCTTCCCATGCCTGGCGGGTAAACATCCCCGGGACCACTTCATCGGTGGTAAACAGGCGGCGCGCATCGGTGCCACTGGTCATGTCTTCCAGCGACACATCGGCAAAATTACGACGCACGGATTTAAGCATGTTCTCATATAAGGTACTTTCGGCATTGCGGCGACCTAGCTGCTGCAACAGAACCTGACGGCTCTGACTCACCCGTTGCGCATCTGGAGTTATCTTCCATTCAGGCCGTTCGGGCAGCAGGGAGAGATAAAAGGCCCACAAATCCGGCGCCAGACTTTGCCACAGACCGGTCGAGATCCCCATTCGCGTTGGCTGGACCGCTTTCATGGTCTGCGCGAAAAAGGCGCCATCGGCTTTATCCGGACGAGACATCATCAGCCAGGCTTTCAGCTGGTCATAGCCCGGTTTCGCCAGCTGGGCTCGTTGGTCGCTGTTGGGTGCGGAGTTGACCAGCGCGCTGAGCGCCTGCTGCAACGCGGCATTGGCCGGGTCACGTATCAGGTGATGATTTGCCACACCGTACCAGGGCAGGACGGCGTCTAATAGTTGCTGATGATGATCCAGACCAAAACGCCGATACCAGGGAGCCCCCTTCTGCCCATCGTGTACGAGACGGCCGGCCTCATTGCGCAGGGCATGGAGGGCCGTCAGTTGATAGTCAGAAACAGAGGGGTGGGCCACCAGGTCGCGGGCTTTTCCCGCGACTGTAGCAATCTGACTGTAATTGAGGGCAAAGGAGAGCAGCAGTCCCGCCGCCCACAGGCCGAGGATGGCCAGCAGACCGCACGCCAGGCCCCGCTCCCACGCCATTCCCACGTGATGCCCGCGTAAACGGCGGCAGTCATCAACGATCCCCTGCCAGGTGGCGGGCAGCGTCAGGAGATGAGGCTGGCCCGCAGGCGAGGTATCAGCCTCCTGATAAGGATCTACGGTACGAGGCGCCGGCAGGCTAAACATCAGGCCACGCAGTGCAAACCGCTGCCGCGAGGCGGTCAGCCACGGCGCCAGCTGCCAGCGCCATTGCGCGATCTCCCCGTCGATAAGCCGCTGCCCCAGACGCAGCAGGAAGTCGTGGCGGGTCTCCTCCGCGATCTGGTGCATCCCCTGCTCCCGCAGCGTGGGCAACATCTGCGCAAGCTGACGGGCGACATCGTCCTCGGTAGCGCGTAACGGGAAGCTAACCCCTACCGCCTGCACCACGCGGTCAGCCTGCGACCACTCACTGTCGCACAGTTTCCACAGCCAGACCGGGGCGGCATAGCCCAGCAGTTCGCTGATTTTTTCCAGCCCACGCAGGTCGTTCTCGCTTATCTGCGGTGTCAGGGTCAGAGACGACGGCATCACCCGCACAATCCCATCCAGAGGACGGCCACGGCGCAGCTTGCGCAGCGCGGCGTATTGTTGGCGATCGGGTTCGGAGAGCAGACTGCCGCCGTAAATCAGAACGGTACGCTGGCCCTCCAGCCAGCGCTGCTGACACAGACCAGGCACCAGTTGTTCGATTGCTGCATCGTCCCCGGTAACCAGCAGCAGGCGGACTTTGCGCCGCCAGTGAATTCCAATTCGGGTTCGCAGATGGTCACGTATCCTGGCACACATCACCACTGCCGGAGAAACAGAGATGTTTTCACTCTCATCTTTTCTCTTATTGTCATCACCACGAGTGACATCCAGGAGAGCCTCAAACTCCTTTTTACCGGCACTGCGAGCTGTCCACAGGAGCATAACTAACATGATAAAGATACATCCGGTAATGCAGCACCCGCCAATAAGCCAGTAATTCTGCTGCTGACTATCGCCCTCAAGTCCGGCCATTTCAGGATTTTTCCAGACGATAAATGTCATTGCAGCCAAGAGTAAAAAGAGAATGAATACGACTGAAAGATAGCGACCTTCCGTAGTTTTCGGTGCTAAAAGTAACTTCACAGATCCATCTCCTGTCTTGAAGCTATCGGGGTAATAAGCGTGCTCCATAGCACTTTCTGAGTGGTATCCCCGCAGATAATCATCTGCGGGGATTGTGTTTGTCGGGCGATTTCAGTGGCGGCAGCAATAGCCAGCCAGGGTGCAGCGGCTCCAGCACTCCCCATGGATATATCCAGTGAAATGACAGCCTCATCTTCTACGCACTGCGCAGGATGTGCATTCTGACATCCAATCGCTTCTGCACGTTGCTCACCTGTCATTCCAGCGAGCCATAAATTTTTCACCATATTTTCTTTTAGCGGGACGTTCCAGGCGGCCATCCTCATCCCTTCGCTAAGTTCACCTGAGGGAGCAGCATCTGGCCGGTGTAGTAATGCGAGGGGGTCAAGCGTCTCCTGCGTTAGGCGGTTGCCAAGAAGTAGAGCAACAGCCGCTTCAGCAGTATTGTTTGTAACAACCGGATCAATCTGGAGGCCAACAATCAATAACATTGCTTTATCTTTAATACGTTCATTTAACCAGCGGTCAATTACACTAAGACCACTCCCTTCACCGTGTTCAACAGGAAAAGTGATATTGTTCTTTTGCCATGCCTCATCCCAGTAATGGCGAATGTTCTCCAAAGGCAGCGATGTTGTTACATCAAAAACTACTACTAATGGGCATTTATCAGGGATTTGTGTAAAAGGAATGTCTGCAATCATCTGCGAAAAAATATTTATTATCATGAATTCCATAGAATCCTGCGGGCTGGAAGAAATTTGGCTCATTCTGGCGCTTTCATTACCATCCCGGCCGACTTGTGAAACAATAATGCTGGCGTTATTTTGCATAGCAATAGCGGTATCTTTCTGAGCAACTGATGAGTGGCCGGTAATAAATGTTGCACTCAGCACTTGTAATGCACGCCGTGCCTTACGGGTTTCTCGAAGAATCCACTGTTCTCGCTGTTTGTCAAAAGCGTTTGCTTTGCTATCCTGTAAAGACCAAACAAGCAGACGAGAAGAAAGCAAGACACTCCACAAAGCAACAGGAAAACCTACAGCTAATCTCCAGAAGTACAGATTTTCAACATAACGCCCAAATATACGCATTATGATAATACTGACTGAAAGCATGACAACCAGAGCAACAAGCCAACGATAAAATTTCAGAGGCTTAGGTCTGGGGTAGCTTTCTGGCAAATGTTTAAGTGTATATGGCATTATTATTCCCTGCTTGCTAAATCATCTAAAAACGATAAAAATCACCTGTACCTATTGAAATACCATGATTTATGGCCAGCGCATGATTCAAAACTATTATCGTTTGCAGAATCAAGGTTTGTGCTAATTTTATTACAACGTCCATTATCCATGGCCAATATAAACGCCTTAGTTATTATCAATATATGCAAAACCTATAGATCTTAGATAATTCATATCAAAAACACCATCAGTAACGCTTTTCATTATCGTTCCATACCTTTTGGAAAGCCTAAGAACTTGCAAAAACCGATTCCAATGATACCAACGAAAAAGTAATAATTAGCCTCAAATTCACAACGTTTGCTACTTTCATGTTGGCCTACTAGATCTATGGAGCACTTAGTTAATATACATTTATTCCAAAACAACCGTTGATGCTTTATGCCAGTTGCTGATCATGTATTTATGCAATAGGATGTTATTTTTCAAATTAGTACCAGGCACTGATTTAACATTATTATCAATTATACCATCAGGCATAATCATCGTTCTTCACCTCGAAGTTAATGCTTAACGCCATTTTCATAAGCATAATATTTTACAGTAACCGGGTCGATAGCACCTACACAACCTATGGTATATGCAAATAACACTGTATCAAATGAGCCATTGATTTTCTTAATCTCAAATGAGTCTTTAATTAAACCTAAATTTATATCGAGAAGACATCTATTTACATAATCGACAAGACTCCATATTTTTTGTCTTTTACATATTTCGAAGCGATTATTTTGGCATTTTTAAAATCTTCAAGGTTATCTTCTTGTATATCAATCTTCACATTATGCACACCATCTGCACGATCAATCTGTTTATTAAATGTAGAGGCTGCACTACTAATTACAGGTAACGCAACCAGAAATAATGCAAGTGTTTTTTTGTTTTTTAGAATCATCTTGTACTCTCACGTACAGTTGTTTTAGAATGAATACCAATCATTTCGTTGAGTTAATTTACTGCAAATATTTCTAATTTGGATGCCTCCCCGCGGGTGACATCCACCTGCGCGCTCATGTCCGCCGTCGCCTCGAGGTAGTTGTGACCCTAGCATTATTTTCAGGGAGGAGAATAATTCCCCTGCAATGGCGCTTGAAAAACACAGCATACATATGATTAATCAAATGTATCTAAACAAAGCAACTGACCTCAATGTCATTAAGGACTGGAAGGGAGTATCTTTGATCTTATAGACTGGCAAATGGACCTTCCCAAAAGCTTATAGCTAATAATTCCATCAACATTCAACTCATTCGTAAAGATATGCACAGGGGCTTTTGAATCGAACGTATAAATAAATAACTTATTATCTTTCACTGCATAAAAAAGAACTCCATCAAATCCAGAAACTTGATCATCAGAGTAAGATGATAATATTTTGGCAATCTGAGTTCTGGATGATAAGTCTGTTATGGATTTTATTAATATATTGTCATCAATACCTTTTGGGAGCGTATTCAAATATACGTTATCAATATAAGGGGTATAATCATTTTGATCGCACGAAGGAGTGTGAGGATTGTCCACACCGTAATAATTTCTAAAAAAGCCATCAAGGACATATTTATAATCACTTGCAGAAGGCAATGCCTTTACAAGTAAGGATATTCCTCCGGGATCACCTGCCATCACTCTCAATGACAACAACAGTAGCATACTTATAGCTATAAAATTTTTCATCGACCGCCACCTTCATCTTTCACAGATTTAGTTTTGCTATCAAACCCGAATAAATTATTGTTTACATCGTCAACATTAACTATAGGTAATTCCGCTGAAATTTTTGAATAATATTCTTTATACGCGACAGGTATATAATATTTATAAAATTTTTGATACACAGGAGTTTCCTTTTTTTTTCTAACAGTCATGCTGAATCTAGATGTTGGTTTCGTGGTACTATACATCGATAACTTAATAGTACCTCCACCATATGCTTTACCTCCTTGATTTCCGCCTAAGCCAGCAATATCACCGTTACTCGTTTTTCCATACACAAATGTTACATGCCCATTGCCTGTAAATTCATCACTTGATTCGACATAAGTACGAAAGACCATCAATGCACCATATACAGGATTTTTTATCTCGATAAACTTAGTTTTATCATAAACTGGAAATTGAGAAGACTTTGTAAAACTCCTGGAGTAGTCATACCCTGTTTCTTTCAAGCAATAATTAGCAAACGAAGCGCACCATGCAGTACTACCCAATGACCCCTTAGAACCCGTAAGATTATGATAATTATCAGTGATTTTCTTCTCTCCTGTTCCATGCCATTCCGTAACCTCGCGGATTGCAATCGCCATCCATGGTGCCTCTCTCTGATCATGGGGAAGCAAGGCTATCGGTTTATCCGATTTTTTAGAGCCCACTGATTCCAGTGTTTTTTTATCTAAATTGACCGATTGCACATTGGGTGAAGTTCTACTAACTGGGGGCTGAGGTTTGGGTGCCTGTTTGTCAGAGACTAAGACAGGGCTGCTACCTTTTGAGCAGTTTGCATCATTTGAAATCAATATCGACTGACCTGGATAGATTTTGTTTAGATCTACGATATTGTTCCGACGAGCGAGTTCATCAACAGTTACGCCATATTGTGCTGCGATCTTCGCCAGCGTGTCACCAGGTACAACGATATAGATTAAGGGGCTATTAGTTTTGGCACCATAAATCGTCAAGTGTTGACCAGGGAAGATCTTACTCACATCTTTTACATTATTGTTTTTGACAATTTCATCAGTGCTTGTCTTATAACGTTCGGCTATTTTTGATAGAGAATCTCCTGGCATGACTATATACTCTATCGGTTTCAGAGCGCTCTTCTCACGTGGCACTTTGGGAGTCTCGGCAAGTGTTTTTGCAGAGAATTGAGAAAAGTTTCGCGTGAGCAGTATATTCTTCGTTTCATCCCCAGCAACAGCTGAATAAACAACATCCTCTTTTCCAGCAGAATTAGTATATTTGACGACAATAACCATTCCTTGTTTAGTATGAATAATTGTCTTTAGCTTGCCGTAAACGTCTGTTTTCCACTCTTAGCTAGTACTTCCTAGTGTTACCTTAAATGGCACATTAGCAACTGGGCGAGAGCCGTCTGAAACCGTCAAGTTTGTCACATATACCCATTTTTCAGTACCAGCCTTCAGGCCACCTTCTTTTTTACTGATCGCATCCACAACTTTGCCGAATTCTTTATCATTCAAGTCAGATATTTTTTTATCTTTTGCAACGCCACTCTCTGAACTTATAAAGTTAGCATAAGCTACGGGATCATTACCTGCGGTTTCAGGAGCATACTGCGACATCATCTCAGATATGGTGTCATTTCGGTATTTTCGCCTCAATAATGCACATTTTTCACGCTCCCCAGCTTCAATACTGGAAAAAATCGCAAATGTATTTTCTTTCGGATTATATACAGTGCCGGCACCTATTCGCCCTTTTTGCTTACTTGCATCAGGCAATGCCATAATATTTCCAGGGTTGTTAAATCTCCAGTTTAATGTCCCTGCAGTTTTTAGCAAACGAGTCCCATCACCAGCTTCGTACTCAACCGTCTTGGTTTCAAGATGGTATGTCGCTTTTATAAATCTCATACATCATCCTTTTTATTTTATTCTGTTGGCTGAAAGCTGGTGTCGTTTAATAAGACGGAAGTCATATGATAGCCTGTGACAGCAAGCATAATTTTTCCATCTACAGTGACATGGTGATTAAGTAGATTGCGTTTAGTTTTATAATCATCACTACTAACAATGAGCTGAATATTGCTGTTCCAACCTTCTTGCTCAGTATTAGCATCAACCACGCACTTTAGCGGACTATTTATATGCAGGATCCAGTAGAGTAATTTTTCGTCATGCGCCCTATCTTCCCCCCAATTTGGGGGGCCGTAAAATATTTCTTCTTTCATTACTCCTGTGAGTACAATCTTATCCCCCTCTTTCAGGCATGCAGCATATACACCGAAGCTATAAAATAAGATAACCAGACTCAACATAAGTTTCATAAGCATACTTAACACTATCAACTATCCTTTGTTAAACTTAATAAAGTTGAAATCATTGATTCAGTCAATGCTGATGTTCTATCATCTTCAAAACCCATTTCACTTAAATGAAGATCGGCATCAGGTGCTTCATCCTCAAAATCCTCCATAGTGTCGTCTTCAGTTGATGAGACAGAAAGCTCCTCTTTACTCCAAGTTTCTCGGCCAATGATTAAATTTAATGTATCGCTTTCAGGAAGTACTATTTTGGGGAAACGACCTGAACTGTCTACTGTTCCGGTAGACAGAATTTTTCCAGCGCTATCAGAAATACTGTACGGCTGATTTATCAGCCAGTTCATACTCTGGCTGACACTATCCGCACCTGGAAAAGCAAAACGTAAACTGTGCTCTCCAGGCTCCATTACAGGAAATACAGGCATTTTGACTTTTTCAGAAGCGCTTTCCTGACGCCCGTAATATCCTGCTTTCGTGCGATATTCGCCTACAGTAGCAGATTCAATCGCATTTGCATCAAGTCTGATATAACTCCCTCCACCATTCAGGGTCAGCTTCTTCTTCGCGATGATTTTGATTTCATCCTCCGTGCTGACAATGCTGATTTCCTTCAGGGCAAGCAGCGCCATCAGGTCATTCTGCGCCTGCATCTGTACCGGTCCCTGGTTCGCTATCAGCCTGATCCCAAGCTTTCGCACAAACACGCTCAGCGCACTGCCCACCCCGATGAACAGATTTTTCACCACGCTGACATCCGCATTCTTTCCGGCCGTGGCAATCAGGTTCTGCCCGGCTGAGACCTGCAGATGCTCCCCGCTGGTCAGCGCTATCCCCTCCGGCGCGCTGAGCAGCAGTACCGATTTTTTGAGGTCCGTCAGCTGCTGCTCCAGCAGGGTAATTTGCGCCTGGAGATCGGCCGGGTTCGCGGTCGCCTTCTGCGCGTCACCGGAGATGGACATCATCTGCTCCCGGGCATCAGCCAGATTGCTGACCGCCGGCTCCATATTCAGCACCTGCCCCTGAGCCTGCGCCTGCCCGTCCGCGCTGATAAAAATACCCTTCTGTGCCCGGATAGCTCCCCAGCTGTCGGTTCTTAGCTCAAAACCGTCCCCGCGCGGCTGCTTTTCAGCATCCACGAGATGGCCGAGGTTCAGCTGGCTCTTGCCGCCATACTCCGTCGACACCTTGATATGTTCTTTCCCGCGCTCATCGTCGAGGCGGATTTTGTTGTTGGCCGGGGTGCGCAGAACGTTGCGTTTGTCATTGCGGATGGTGACGTGGTCGCCGTGCGCCGAGTCGTGCAGCACGCCCGCGATATACGGCCGGTCAGGGTTACCATCCTCAAAGCCAATCGCCACCTCCGTCCCCGCCAGCAGCGGCAGGTGCAGGCCGTAAGTGTCTCCGGCATACGGTCGCGACTGACGGACCCACAGACTCTCGAACCCGGTTTCCCAGCGCGCCCGGTCAAACAGCATATTCACCCGGTAGCGCCCGTGTTTATCGATATGCCCGTAGGTGTCGTTTTCCCGGGTGCTGGTCACGCGGGCCGGCAGCGTCCCGGCCATCACCGGACGCGCGCCGGGCTCAGGCCGGTAGCCGACGTCCGGGCTGTCCGGTATGCCGGCAAACTTCACCGCAAAGTCGGCATCGCGCCGGGCGTGGCTGTGCATCGCCGTGACGAGCACGCCATCAGCAAACTCCCCGGCCACCTCCTCTCCGCCGGTGACCTTCAGCACCTGCCCCGGGCAGAGCGTCGGGCAGCTGGTGGTGGCCTGCATCCGGGTCTGGCCGTTCAGATAACGCTCATGGCGAAGGCGGGCGTAAAACGCCCCGGACTCCGGCGCCGGATGCCGGTCATGGGCATTCCCCGCCGTCAGGTAGTTATCTCCCCAGTGGTAAGCCTCACCGAAGGTGGTGGTCTCCCCGCGGGTGACATCCACCTGCGCGTTCATGTCCGCCGTCGCCTCGCGGTAGTTGTAGTCGCGGGTACTGACCTGCTGCTCCACGACACGGTGGCGGCATGCCATCTCCCACACCGCGTCCACCCCGGCCGACTGCTGCCCGGACGGCGGGACCGAAGGCAGCGTCAGCCCCTTCTCATAGCCCTGCTGACTGTCGCAGAACACAGCGACGTCGATGTGCAGCCGCGTGTCGGCGGAAAAGCGAAACCAGATCCCCACCTCACCCAGCAGACGGGTGATAAAGCGCAGGTCATCCTCGCCGTACTGCATCACCTGCTCGCGGCGCGGATACGTTTTTGTCAGTGAGAACAGAAAATCCTGACCGCGCAGGCCGTGGCGCTCGCGGAGGATTTTTTCCACAATCTGCGGAACGGACTGGTCCTGGTAAATGGCGTTCTGGTGCGAGCGGTTAAGCAGCGCCAGGCGCGGCTGAAGCGTCAGCGCGTAGTGCGTTTCATCCCTGGAGGTACTGAGCCGTTCAAACCCCGTCACCACGCCCTGGATCACCCGCACGGGTTGCTGAACATTGATGCTGAAACCCTGAGCCACCGGCGCCTGCAGCGTCAGGGAGGCAGCCTTCATCAGCATCATCTCTTTGCTGATGGCATGGTCTGCGCTGGTGAATTCGATACGGTAGCGGAACGGCTGGCTCAGGGCTTCATCGCCCTCAAACGCCAGCACATCAAGCCCGGCTTCACATCCCTTCACCGAAAGCAGGTGGTGGTTGTGGCTGAACAACAACGATTTCACGCTACTCATCGGCGATTGCCCCCTCGTCAAACGCCATCACGACGCCTTCCTCTTCGTGATACCCCAGCGTCACCTGGCGCGGTTTCTGCCCCGCCGCCATATGGCTCAATAGCTGCTGACTCAGCGCCGGCAGGATCTGCTGATTCAGCAGACTGTCGACGTTGCGGGCGCCGGTGTCCGGTAGCAGGCAGGCCTCGGTCAGCACGTCGAACAGGCTCTCGCTGAGGGTGGTGGTGATTCCGTAATGGCAAGCCAGACGCTGACTCACCTGACCGAGCTTGATCCCGACAATGGCGCGCAGCGCAACCGCCGGCAGCGGACGGTAAATCACCGTCTGGAAGCGGGCCAGCAGCGCCGGCTGGAAGTGGCCGCGCAGCACCGGGCGCAGCAGCTCGTGCAGGTCTGATTCACTGGCCTCCGGCTGTTCATCCAGCAACTGCATCAGGAGGTCGCTTCCGAGGTTGGCGGTCATCAGGATCACGGTGTTGCGAAAGTCGATTTCACGCCCCTCGCCGTCGCGCATTACCCCCCGGTCGAAGACCTGGTAGAACAGGTTCATCACATCGCGATGGGCCTTCTCCACCTCATCGAGCAGCACCACGCTGTAGGGGCGTTTGCGCACCGCCTCGGTCAGGATCCCGCCCTGGCCGTAGCCGACGTAGCCCGGCGGAGAACCCTTCAGCTGGCTGACGGTGTGCGGCTCTTGGTACTCGGAGAGATTGATGGTGATCAGCGCTTTCTCGCCGCCGAACAGCGCATCGGCCAGGGCGAGCGCCGTTTCCGTTTTGCCGGTGCCGCTCGGCCCGACCAGCAGGAACACCCCCTGCGGACCGTTCTCCGGCGTCAGGCCGGTTTTCGCGGCGCGCAGGCGCCGGGCAATAGCGCTCAGGGCCGCCTCCTGGCCAACCACCCGTTTGCCGAGACTCTCTTCCAGACTCAGCAGCTCCGTCTGCTCATCTTTCATTAGCGAGGAGAGCGGCACGCCGGTCCAGTCGGCAATCACCGTCGCCACGGTGCGGACGTCGACGTCCAGCCCGAGCAGCGGATTGCCCTGCTGGACGGCAATAAGCGCGTTTTGCAGGTCGTTAATTTCCGCCTGGCGGGAGATATCGCGGCGACAGGCCAGCAGCGCCTCCGTCAGCTGCAGCTCCTGACCATACTGAGTTTCAAGGGTATCCAGCGCCAGAATAAGGCGGATCTCCTCCTGCTCAATGGCCGCCAGCCGTTCGCCGCGGGCGCTGTTGCCCAGCGCAATATCTTCCAGCAGCGCCTGTTTCTCCATCGCCAGCGCGGTGAGCTGTGCCTTCATGCGGGTCAGCGGCTCAGGCACGGTATCGAGACTCATACGCAGGCGGGCGGAAGCGGTGTCGAGTAAATCCACTGCCTTGTCCGGCAGCTGGCGGCCGGTGAGATAGCGTCGTGACAGCGTCACGGCGGCGCGCACCGCATCATCCGTGATATGCACGCCGTGGTGGTCGGCATAGCGGGACTTCAGGCCGCGCAGCATCAGGCAGGCGGTGTCGTCGTCCGGCTCATCCACCTTGACCATCTGAAAGCGGCGCTCCAGCGCGGCGTCGCGCTCGAAGTACTGCTTGTATTCAGACCAGGTGGTGGCGGCGATGGTCCGCAGCTCGCCCCGGGCCAGCGCCGGCTTCAGCAGGTTGGCGGCATCCGCGCCGCCCGCCTGATTACCCGCGCCGATGATCGTGTGCGCCTCGTCGATAAACAGCAGCACCGGCGAAGGCGACTGCTGTACCGCCTCAATGATATTTTTCAGCCGCTGCTCGAACTCGCCTTTGACCCCGGCGCCGGCCTGCAGCAGACCGAGGTCGAGGGTGCGCACCGACACCGGCTTCAGCGCGTCGGGGACGTTGCCTTCGGCAATGCGCAGCGCCAGGCCTTCCACCAGCGCGGTCTTGCCCACGCCCGGCTCACCGACGAGGATCGGGTTGTTTTTACGCCGACGGGAGAGAATATCCACCATCTGGCGGATTTCCGTGTCACGTCCGAACACCGGGTCAATCTGGCCATCTCTGGCTTTGGCGGTGACGTCGAGAGTGAATTTGTCCAGCGCGTTCTGCAGCGCCGGGTTGAGCCCATCCGCATTCAGTTCACCGCTCGCAGGACGCCCCACAAATTCCACGTCCCCGCCATGGGGCTGCGCCAGGGCCGCTTCCTGCTGCGCTGGCGGACGTTCGTCGGACTGGGCATCCAGCAAGGGGCGCAGGCGTTCCAGCTGACGCTGGCCCAGCGTTAACAGCGGCCACAGGCCATCGCACTGGATCAGATTCTGTTTTTCAACCAGCGCCATCAACAGGTGAACACTGCGGATCTGCGTTTCGCCGCTGAGCGAGGCAATCAGCCAGGCCTCCTGCATCAGCCTCAGGGTATGGTCAGAGAGCTGGGGACGATGACGTACCGAGCGCGGCTGTTTATCCAGCCAGTTCAGCAGATCCTGCCACAGCGCATCCATATCCCATTCATAGCGCCGCGCCAGCACCGTCAGATCGCCTTCCCCCTGTTCCAGCAGCTTGAGCAGCCAGTGCTCGGGCAGGATCTCGGCATGCGCCCGGGTCTGGCACAGGGAGGCCGCCCCCTCCATTGCGCGGGCACAGCAGGGATTAAGACGGCGTAACAGGCTGGCTGGATTTTCCATGAGATCCTCTCTTATTGGTTCCGGACACGCTACCGCCCGTCGCTGTTCCCGAACAGGAACCCACAGCGCACAGGGTCAGGCAGGCAGATTGTGTTTTTCTTTGCTGAGAACCCGTATCTCAGGCGCTCAGCAAAAAACGGCGGGCAGAGAAACGCTGCCCGCATCAGGCGATCGCCCGCAATAAACCCCGGTCGCAGAGATAACAATGCGGCCGGGGTGAGCGAACGTCGCCTGCGCACCAGCGGCGCGAAATATGACGGGCAATTACGCGGTGGCGCGTTCGTTCCAGCTATCGGAGTGAATGATGTTGCCGTCTTTATAGGTCCAGGTGATCTTCTCGTAGCGCAGCTCAATCTGTTCCAGATGGTTGTGCTTCTCGTAGGCGGGGTCTTTGATGTCGTGCATCAGGGGATTCACTTTCACCACCTTGACGTTCTCAAGTTTGGTATTGAAATACTCCACTTCCTGGCCGGCATCGTTGATTCGGTACCACTTGAACTCAGCGGATTTCAGGGTCTGGCCGGTGGTCACCGCCTTGTACAGGTAGGGGCTGGAGGAGTCGATCTCCTTGGTGAACAGGAACGGCGTATGAATACGCGTTCCGGTCAGTTTGCCGGTGTTGTTATCGGTCGGGATGTACAGGTTATGCTCCTGGGCCACCACTTCGATACTGCCTTCACGATCCTGAACGTCGACAGACCCTTTAATGTCCGCGCCGCCATCGTCTTTCAGCCAAAGATAAACAGGAATTGCCATGGAATTACTCTCCATTGTGTAGTGAAGCGCCATCATCCTGGGATGACGCAGAGGGTTGGTCCGGTAACCGGCAGGCGTCTACCTGCGGCACCAGACTGATTTCGACACGACGGTTCAGCGCACGGCCCTCCGGCGTATCGTTTGTTGCAATTGGTCGGCTTTCGCCATAGCCCTGAACGGCAAAGCAGCTGTTCGGCACGTCGCCGGTATCGCGCATCCAGTCGCGGACCGATTCCGCGCGTTTCAGCGACAACAGCTGGTTGGCTTTTTCCTCACCCACGCTGTCGGTGTGGCCCGCCACCACGATCAGCCACCCGGGCCTGGCCTTAATGTCCACCAGCGAGTTGACCAGCCGCTTTGTCGAACCGGGCTTCAGTACCCATTTCCCGGTATCGAACAGCGACATGCTGTCAAGGCGGATGACGTTCGGCGCGACGCGCTGCACCGGCCTGGGCGGCGGTGGAGGCGGCACGTAACCGCGAATAGCCTCCAGCAACGGCAGGCGAATCTGCTCCCCGCGATACAAGCCCAGACTCAGGCGCAGCGGGACGCCGTTACGCGCCCAGCTATCCAGCAGCGCGGCATCTTCACGCAGCACCCTGACAGCGCTGGCTTTTGGCCGATAATCATCCATCGCAATCCGCTCATAACGGGCAATATCGACGCCCACGCGCTGCAGCAGCTGTCGATTGTTCCAGCCACTGCTGAGCAGCGCGGCGACAGCCGCGAGGGTGAAAATCGCGAGCGCCGCACGCCAGGCCCTTCCCCGTGGCGTGAGTCCCCGTCCCGCCGGTAACTGCGGCAGGATGAATTCCGGCAACGCTGAAGCGTCTTCGGTGTCACTCTCGCCTGGCTGCCAGCCAGCTACCCGCGACAGACCGCTATGTCGGGATAACCACGTCGTCCAGGCCGACGACGCCAGACTTCCAGGCAGCGAGGGCCCGAGACCCCACAGCACGGCCGCTGGGGTCAGAGGCGGCAGGTCGGTATTTTCTTCCGTCAACACGGCATGGACGTGCTGTTCAAACCAGCCCATCAGGCTATTCATCAGCACCTGCTGCTCCAGCGCGGCCGCCCCGCCGGCGCTTACCCAGGCCGGTACGGAACAGGGGGCGCAGGAGGGCTGCCAGACTTTCACCGCTTCACCCGGCATCGCCGCCTGCCAGAGCAGGATGGGGCTCATCGCGCTGCCCACCAGCCCCTGCAGCGCCAGTGGTACGGCATACCCCGTCTCCTGGCGCAGCTGGCTGAGTTGCCAGCGCAGGGCCAGCAGAACGCTGGTCAGCGCATCGCTTTGCGCGTGCCGCTGCGGGCAGACGCAGAGCAGCACTGACAGCTGAGGCCCCCATTCCGGCCGCTGGCTCAATACCTGGCGCGCGACCTGCTGCAGCTCCTCCGTCTTTTCCACGCGGATCCAGCAGCCCTGTTTGACGACCCGCACCGGTGACGCTTGCGGCCAGACACACGGCAGATCGCCGCAGACGAGGACCACCGGCTGGCGATAAGCGCCCTCCGGGAGATGGTCCAGGCTTGACGCAACGTTACGTCGGGTACGACGACTGGCGATGCGCCAGATCCCGATGATCAGGGCCAGCGTCACCAGTAGAATGAGCCACGCCCCCCAGCGGGGAACCGGCAAAAATAGCAGGCACACCAGCGCACTCAGCAGACTGGCCCACAGCGCCAGCCCACGCTGCTGCGCGGGGCTCATTTCACCGTCCCCGGTAACAGGGTCAGCAGCAGGTGATCGAGCCAGTGGTTCAGCCCCCACCACAGGACGAGTACCACCATCACGCTCAGGCCAATACGTACCGGCCAGGAGGCCAGCCAGCCGCTTATCCCCAGTCCGGCCCGACTCTCTACCAGTACGGGAGCGGTTGACGGGCACTGAAAAGGTGGGACATGCTCACTGAGCGCGTTGATCAGCTTCAGGCGCTCGGGATCGTTGAGGGAGCGAAAGCTGCCAACAAAACCCAGCAGCATCACCCGCTGAAAACAGGTGACCACGGCCAGGTCGGGCGCCGGTTCACGCAGCACATCACGCATCCGATCGCACAGCGTATCACCGGCATCCATGGTGCCGAGGAAGTGCCCCTGCAGCGGAATGTCATACCACTGCAGGCAGGCCTCATCCTCCACGCCGCGCCCTTTCACGGCTTCATCGAGCAGCGCGCACTGGGCGGTGAGAATATGCTGACAGCTGGCGTCATCAAGCCCGCTCGCCTTCAGCTCATGTTGCACGCGCTCGACATCAGCAATACAGCGCTGCCATAGCGCGTACCCTCCCTCATCGCGGAACTGCGGGCCGTGGCGCAGGCTGATAACCTGCAGCCAGGTGTTCTGCAGCAGCGCATCAATATCAATGGACGCGGCGTTGCCGCGTTTAGGCTCATTCACGTTCGTAGTACCGCAAAAAGTTCAAGTTCAGGCTCACCGAGCATCCCCGGGACGTAGAACATACAGGTGCCGCTCTGCAGCATTTCCGTCGCCAGAGGGTGGGACACATCGAGGCTGAAATACTGATTTTCCAGACGCAGCGGGATCGCCGCCGGCACATGACGCAATGGCGTCAGGGGCACCCCTGTCCGCGAGGAGTTGACGATGGCTTTGACATGATCCGGGCTACCCACTTTGCACTGTCGCGGAAACTGCTCCTGCAGCCGGGCGACCGGTACCGACGAACGAACCGACAGATAGTAATCAGCCCCTTCCCGCAGCCGGGCATCGTGCAGACGCGCCTGCCAGAAGTGCAGCCGGGCATCATGCTCCAGCGCAATCGCCACCACCCGCGACGGCAGGCTCGCCTCCAGCAGGTCGCTCAGTAAATCAAACAGCGGCGGAAAAACCGCGTTCAGCTGATCATGTTGATAGATCGGGACGGCATTCGCCTGATGGGTGAGCGAAAAGGTCAGCAGGCTGCCAGCCAGGCGCGCCAGCTCCGGATAGAGGCGTTCCGGCGGGCTCTGTTGGTCACGCAGAAAGTACCCCAGCACCGGCTCGGCGCTGTTCAGCGCATTCAGCAACCAGAACAGAGAGACATCGGCCACGGCAAAATCAGCCATCCGTTCATTGCTCTCGCGACGCATGGCCATCAGGCGCGTCAGACGAGCCCGAAGCTGAGTAAGCAGCTGTTCAAGCTGCGTCGCCAGCCAGCGGCTGCCCTGGATCTGCAGCAGCGGCGGGAGAAACGTCTCGTCGATAAGCCAGGCCCCCTGCGAGTCCCGCTGCAGGCGAACAAGCGGACAGGTCAGGTAATCGCTGTTGTCCTGATGGGCGAAGCGGAGGGTCAGCTCCGGCTGCATGACGGCAATCTGCCGGGTATCATCCCCGAACTGGTTGCGGACATCACGCCAGCGCTGCCGGAAGCGCACCGGCCTTTCGGCCACCTCCTCCGGCTTCAGACAGTTGCCGCCATTCGCCTGCATCAGGGGCAGCGCCAGCACGATCACCGCCTCGTCGTCCACCCTGTCCAGTGACAGCGCGGACGGCAGCGCATCGGCATTGTCCGTATCAATCATCGTGCCATCCTGGAACCGGACCTGCAGCCTGTGAGCCTGCAGGCGGCCCAGTTTGAGCATCTCTGGTTCGAAGGTCGCCTCCATCACTCCCCAGGGGTGATTAAGACCTATCCGGGCAATCACTTCCGCAGTCCAGGCTGCATACGCAGCCTGCTGTTGAAAATGCTGGGGCGACACCATAATGCCCCGGCCCCACAACGGACGTTCCGTTTTAATCATCGTCCGGACCTACGCCTTCGCCTTTGGCATCTGGCTAACCAGCGACAGATTGACGTCCATCCCCTCGACCTGGAAGTGCGGCACCGCGTACAGCTTCACGCGGAAGAAGCCCGGGTTATCCTCAATATCTTCCACCACCACACTGGCATCGCGCAGCGGATGGGAGGCCTGCAGCTCGTCGCCAGGGTCGGTCATTTCGGTCACCAGGCTCCGCACCCAGGTGTTCAGCTCCAGCTCCAGCAGTCGCCGGTCCTTGGTGGTGCCGATATTCTCGCGCTGGATCATCTTCAGGTAGTGCGCGATGCGCGACAGCAGGAAGATATAAGGCAGACGCGCGTTGATGCGGCTGTTGGCGGTGGCGTCGGCGGTATCGTACAGCGCCGGTTTCTGCGCGGAGTTGGCCGAGAAGAAGCAGGCGTAATCGCGATTTTTGTAGTACGACAGCGGGATAAAGCCCAGGCTGGCAAACTCAAACTCCCGCGTTTCCGGGATCATCACCTCGGAAGGGATCTTCACCTGGTTGCCGGTGCCGAGATCGTACAGATGGATGGGCAGATCTTTCACCGCGCCGCCGGCCTGCGGACCGCGGATCTGCACGCACCAGCCGTTATTGACAAAGCTCTTCACCATATTGGAAGCGAAGGAGAACGCCGCGCTGGTCCACAGATACTTTTCGTGATCCGGGCCCTTCACCTGCTCGACATAGTTGAAGCTGCGCACCGGCACGGTGTCCGGACCGTACGGCAGACGACCCAGCACGCGCGGCATCACCAGGCCGATGTAGCGGGCGTCGTCGGTTTCACGAAACGCCTTCCAGCGAATATATTCCGCGCGATCGAAGTAGTTGCCGATATCCTTAATGGCAGCCACCTCTTCCATGGTCTCTTTCAGGAAAAAGGCCGGACCGACGGCGCCGATAAACGGCATATGGGCGGCAGCAGAGACGCGGGAGATATTGCGCAGCAGCGCCACATCCTGCGGGCTGGCATCGAACTCATAGGCCGAGATCACCGAGCCGATCGGCTCGCCGCCGGGAGTGTCATACTCCGCGGTATAGGTGTGCCAGTAGAGTCCGCTCTGGATAAGCTCCGGCGCGTCCTCAAAGTCCTGGCGCAGATCGTCTTTGGCGACGTCAAGGATCTCCGTTTTGACGTTCTGGCGATAGTCGGTGTTGTCCACCAGCTGTTTGAGGCCACGCCACAGGGATTCGACCTGCTGAAACTCCTGATGGTGCATCACCGCGTCCAGCTGACGGCTTATCTGGAAATCCAGTTCGGCGATATGGTGGTCAATCAGCGTTTTGTCGAGCTTTTCCACCCGCTGACCGGACTGACGGATGCGCTCCATAAACACCTGCATCGCCGCGGTGAGACGTTCTGCCGCCGGCGCCTCGGAGAGCGCGGCATCGTCCAGAAAATCGTTGATATCCCCGAGGCGAGACGCCGGGGCGAGATTAATTTTTTCAAACAGCGAGGCGTAAACGCCCTCGCCAGCCCTATTTTCCTGCAGCGTGGTTTGCCCCTGAACAGGGGCGTTTTCTGTGGTAACAGACATTAGCATTTTCCCGGTTAATCCATTAACAGACTTGCCCCGCCATTATTTCGGGGCAAGCGCACTCATTTCGTCGCGTAATTCCTGGGACAGCGCCGGATCTTTCAGGATTGCCTCAAGCTCTTTTCTGAAAGTGGCGTTATCAAGCAGATTGGATTTGAGATCGCGTAATAAATTACGCATCGCCAGCATGGCGCGGAGTTGCGGTATTTGCCGGGCAACCTGCTCCGGTTCGAAATCTTTAATATCGGTAAAACGCAGTCTGACATTCTCCTCTTCGCCGTTACCGGCCAGCGTATTCGGCACCGAGAGATTCACCTCCGGGCTAAATTCCGAAAGTACGCTGTTAAAGTTATTTTTATTGACGTTGATCTTTTCTCTTTCCGATAAAGGCCGGTTTTCCTTACCATGACTAAAATTGCCAATGGTAAGCAGCTTCAGCGGTAGCTCGACCTTCTTTTGCGCGCCGCCGGTATGAAGAGATAATTTGAGATTAATGCGCGCCCTGGGGACTTCATTCTGGAACGTATCAGCCATAGTAGTTCCTTTCCTTGAGGAATAATTGTTGAAGAATTGACGGTAAAAAACCTGAGGATGATAAAGCAAAAATAGATTATCGATCAACTTAACAAGAAGATTTATTGAATATACTCACGAGGTGAATGAATTTATTTTCCATGGCACTCAACGTGAATATTTAATAAGTCAATACAAAGCCCTCAAATAATAATCACAATAAATCCCGCGCAAAATTAAAATAAAACAACAAACCTAGCGAAAGCATCACCTGGGATAAAATCATCCAGATATCAACGCAATTAACCCCTGCTGGCGGGTAAAAATTATTACTTACCGATCTACATGCACCAGACGTGACGAGGAATAGCCTGCGGAACCCGCGATATTTTCCACCGCAGACAGCCGTCTGTAGCTAAAAAGGATATTTTTCCGGGTGACTGACCGCAGGGCGGCGATGCCGGAAAAAGTTGTCATTGCCAGAAAAACATGACCCCGATAACAAGATACGCACGCCACCGTCTTCGGCATCCTGAGGGGGTCGCATTCTGCGGATCGCCAGGCTATATCTAAGACACCTTTCTCCCACAACGAGTAAAAATGATGAGCAAGAAGATCCTGATGCTGGTCGGCGATTATGCCGAAGATTACGAAACGATGGTCCCTTTCCAGGCACTGCAGATGATTGGCCACCAGGTCGATGCCGTCTGCCCGGATAAAGCCGCTGGCGACTATGTCATAACCGCAATCCATGACTTTGACGGCGCCCAGACCTACAGCGAAAAACCGGGGCACCGCTTCACCCTGAACGCCGACTTTGCCGCAGTGAAGGCCGAGGACTACGACGCGCTAGTGATCCCCGGCGGCCGGGCGCCGGAGTATCTGCGCCTGAACGAGGAGGTTATTAAACTGGTACAGGCATTCGACGCCGCGCGTAAACCTATCGCCGCCGTCTGCCACGGCCCGCAGCTGCTGGCCGCCGCCGGTATTCTGCAGGGCCGCACCTGCAGCGCCTATCCCGCCTGCGCCCCGGAAGTACGCCTGAGCGGCGGGCACTATGCGGATATTGGTATCGACCAGGCGCACGTGGACGGTAACCTGGTTACCGCCCCCGCGTGGCCGGCCCACCCGCAGTGGCTGGCGAAATTTGCCGCCCTGCTGGCGGAATAACGGCCTGTAGAGAAAGCGTTTTCTCTGACGAAGGGAATTAGCCATCGCCGCGCTGGTGCTCTCCTGCCCACCGGCACGGCGGTGTTTGATCAGCCGTTCCCGCAGCAGCTTAACCTGACTCAACTCCGCATGACATCGACCGGGCAATATCCCGCGATTTAGATCCGCATTCCCCCGGAAACTTCAATTCGCTGGGCATTCACCCAGCGATGATCGTCAGATAGCAGCGAGGCGATCATCGGCCCGATATCCTCTGGCAGACCAGGCCGCCCCAGCGCCGTCATCCCGGCGACAGCCTGGGCGACCTGCGGGTTATCCCGCACCACCCCGCCGCTGAAATCGGTGGCGATGGCGCCGGGCGCCACGCAGTTCACCGTAATTCCGCGACTGCCCAGCTCAAACGCCATATAGCGGGTCAGGGTTTCCACCGCGGACTTCATGATCGCATAGGGCGCCCGGTTCGCCATCACGATACGGGTTAGCCCGGACGAGACATTCACTATCCGTCCGCCGTCTGCCATCAGCGGCAATAGTTTTTGGCTAAGGAAAAAAACGCCCTTCACGTGGATACGATACAGCGCATCGAATTCCGCTTCCGTAGCGTTAAGAAAACCCATGCCGCTGGCGTTGCCGGCGTTATTGACCAGATAATCAAATTTATCGGCACCCAGCTCCGCCTGCGCGCCCTGAAAAACGCTAACAAATGCGTCAAAGGTGTCGATGTCGCCGGCGCTGAAGGGCAGCGCGATCGCCCGCGCGCCCAAGTCTGTAACCCGCGCGACCACCTCGTTCGCCTCGGCAAAATGCGCGTTATAGGTCAATACCACGTTCACGCCGCGCTGAGCCAGCGCTTCAACGGTCGCGCGCCCCAGGCCGCGGCTGCCGCCTGTCACCAGGGCAATTTTTGCGCTATTGTTCATGTTTCCCCCTTTTATCTCTGCTGAAAACATGAGCGATTATAGGCTTCTGCATGCCGACGATAAGACCGCGTTGCGCGACAGGATTGTTTTGCCAGCTGGAACAATGTCATGGATAAACTGGATACCCTGACCCTGTTCGTGCGCATCGTCGAACGCGGCTCATTCAGCGCCGCCGCCGCGGACCTCGGTCTTTCCCGGCCGGTGGCGACCGCGGCTATTCAGGCGCTGGAGGCCAGCCTCGGGGCACGGCTGCTGCAGCGCACCACCCGGCACGTGCAGCCCACGGCAGAGGGCACGCTGTATTATCAGCGCTGCGTGTCCATTCTGGCGGCCCTTGAGGAGGCCAACCGCAGCGCCGGGGGGAGCATTGCCGGTATGATCCGCGTGGACGTGGCGGGCAATCTGGCGCGAACCCTGCTGCTGCCCGCGCTGCCGCAGTTTCTCGCCCGCTATCCCGCCATTACGCTGCAGATCGGCGAAAGCGAACGCGACGTCGATCTGGTTCGCGAAGGGGTCGACTGCGTTATTCGCGGCGGCCATCTCCCCGACAGCGAGATGATTTGCCGGCCGCTTGCCAGGCTGCAGGAGATCACCTGCGCCAGCCCGGCCTACCTCGCCCGGTATGGTACCCCGGAAACCATCGACGGACTGACAGGCCACGTGATGATCGGGTTTGTTTCAACGCGTACCCACCGGACCCTGCCGCTGAGCTTTACCCTGGAGGGCAGGCAGACGGAGGTCAGTTTGCCCTGTCGGCTGCTGACCTCCGATGCCGACGTCGGTGCCGAAGCGGCAAGGCTTGGCTTTGGCCTGTATCAGGCCCCCTTGCCCCGCCTTGAGGCCGATCTGGCGTCGGGCGCGTTAACGGAAGTGCTGGCCGATTTTCGCCCTGCGCCTCTGCCGCTCTCCCTGCTCTATCCCAGTAATCGGCATCTCTCTGCCCGGGTTCAGGTGTTTATCGACTGGGTTACCGCGCTGATGAAGGCACCCCTGACACAGCAGGCATCCGGAAGGCTAAAATAATATTTGCTATTATTCGCGGCACGTGCGTTAATCGTTGTGTCGATTTACCAGACGAAAAGTTATTATCTGAGTACGAGTTCTCATCTCCAGGCGTTATCCCTGATACCACCTTCCTTTGAGCAGTCCCGTTAGTATTTTGCTTTTTCTGTAAACAGGCTCTGTCAGACCCCTGCTGGCTCGTTAATAAAGCCCTCCGTCTGATCCAATACCCGGCTTACCACTAACTAAAATCAGCCGCGTTAATTTCCCTGAAAACGTCCATTGTCTTTTCAACAGAACATTACCCATACAAGGTTTACATTATGATCGAACATATCCATTTTAGATGCCCATGCTGCCATGGCTCCCAGTACAGAACGTCCCAGTTTGACGTGACTGAAAAAAATCCCTTTGGTGCGAAATGCATTTTCTGCAAATCGGCGATGATGACATTTGATGCTATCCGCCCTCATCATCTGGGTGCGTTGTCCACCGCGCACGCGCAACAATAAGAATGCGCAGGAAAAGAGTGCCCGTTATCCGCCTGGGGATAACGTCTTTTTTTCAATCGCAGTTTTTGTCGGTTGAATAATTAACGCCGGGATCAGGCAACGCTTTTATCAGGGTGGTGATATTCTTCCCTGCATTCATTTCAACGTTAAAATAGTCCACCGCGCGCAAAATAAGTCGCAAGCCTCTACCACTTTCCGCTAACGGATCGACATCGAAGCGCTCATCGCTACGCGCCAGCGCCAGGCGCTCGGCGGGAAAGGTTTCCCCCGCGTCGGTAAAGCGCAGCGTCACCCGTCGGTCCGCGACCCTAAATTCCACACCAAAACGACTTTCCCGATCCTCATGCAGCGCATAGCGAATAATATTCGTTGCCGTTTCACAGGCAGCGAGATCGAGCGCGAAGCGCCACTCGTCCGCAACAGGCAGCGGCGCCATTCGCTGGGCAAGCCACTCCGCCAGCGGTGAAAGCGAGGTGAGTTCGGCAGGAAACATCATGATGTTATTCACGGGCACGTCACTCATTTGGCTGTGCAATTTTGCTGAAATCAACAATCAGATCGGTACGAGCTTCACCTGTCTCACTGGCGATTGCCGCTTTAAAGGCCACCGCGACGGAAGCATCCAGCCGACGCACGGCCGGCGTCAGGATCGTGACCGCGGCCTGCCGTTCGGTATCAATTTTCATCACTGTCCCCTGTACGTTCAATAATCAAGAGTGAAACATCATCAGCCATTGCCTGCGGCTCCCGGTCATCACCATTGCGCCAGCAAGTAAGATGCTCGGCAAACTGCGCCAGCAGCGTGGGTAGCGAAAGCGTTACGCCATCCTGCAGACGGCGCTGCAGGCGCGCTTCGCCAAACTGTTCACCGTTACGGTTTTCACATTCGGTGATACCGTCGCTGAACAAGCACAGCCGCTCACCCGCCGCCAGCGAGAAGCTAACATCTGACCACGTGAGATTGGACATCAACCCCACCGGCGCCCCACCGCTGCCGACCGAGCGCACACCTCCATCCACAGTGACGACAAACGGTGTGGGATGCCCGGCCTGACACAGTTTCCCCTCGCCGGTTGCCAGGTCAATGACGCCATAGATGAGGGTGAAATAGCTGACGATCTCTGCCTCGTCGCTACAAAAACGACCATTCAGGATCTGCACTACCTCGGCAGGTGATGCCGGCTGGTTATCAGCAGAGAAAAGAAAAAGTTCAACCGCCCTGCCATGCAGAAACTGGCGGGCGACGGCGAGCGACATCATCGCCGCCCCCACACCGTGGCCGGAGACATCCACACAGTAAAATCCGAGATGATCCCCCAGCGTGAAAACATTAAAAATATCCCCCGACACCCAGGCCGACGGCAGGAATATCCAGTCGGAGAAAAAACCCTGATGGCGCAGCTGATGGGCCGGGAGAACCGACTGCTGGATGCGCGCCGCCAGCTCCAGATCTTGTTCAATCTGATGCAGTGCTTCGCTTAGCCGCGTATTGCGCGCGGCGAGGTCGGCTTCAAGGGAGAGGATCCGCGCCCCGGCGTGCAGTCGCGCCCGCAGTTCACTCTGCTCCACCGGCTTACTGAGAAAATCATCGGCACCGGCCTCAAACCCCAGCGTCAGATCGCCTGGATTTTCGCGGGCAGTGAGCAATATCAGATAAACATAGTGACCAAACTGGCGGCGGCGCACTTCCCGGCACAGCGTCAGGCCATTCATCTCCGGCATTTCCCAGTCGCTAATCACCAGGCTGACGGGCTGGTTCTCCAGGATCGTCAGCGCAGCGACGCCGTTTTCCGCCTCGCTGACGATATAACCCCACTGCATCAACATTCGACTCAACAGCCGACGATAAACCAGTGAATCTTCAACAATCAGGACGTGCTGCACCGACATTGCGCCTCCTAAATCGGCAGGAACCAGATAAGGCTGACCGTGCCTTCACGAAACTTGCCGCTGTACGCTATCAGTTTAGTCAGTAGCGGGTTGGCTTGCTCATCAGCAATGGGGTTGTCAACCAGGCTATACTCCAACCTGACGGCAACGCCAATCGACTTTAGCGACAAACCGGCGATAAATGGCTGGTCAGCAAAAGTATCGTGTGGCTGATGCTGGATAAAGACGGGTGAGCGGCGGCCCGCTTTACCGCAGAATGGCAACGAGGAAATCCTGTAAGGGGAAAACTCATGCATGGCCAGCGCGTGTCGCCTGCGGATCCTAACCCGCCCGGCCGCTGCCGGGAGAACGGGTCATGAGGAACGCACCATGAAGTTTTATCGCGATCTTTTTGAAGCCAGCCTGAATCGCGTCGTACCGGAGCACGATAAAAAGCGCTTTTTCCAGGCCTTCTACAGCACCTTTATCCATATGTCTCCCGAGACGGAGCAGCACTTTTCACGACGCCCGGGCGAGGAAGGCCAGCAGATGATCTTTAAAAGCTTTTTCGCCATGCTGGCGGTCAACGGTGATCTCTTCGTACCCGATTTTCTGGAACGGCTGGCGCGCGAGCAGAGCGAGGAAGGCCTGCGCCTGCCGCCGCGGTTTTTTGCGCTGTGGCGGGAAGCCATGCTCAAAACCGTCCGCGCCAGCGATCCGCTGTGCGATGAAGAGATCCTCACTGCATGGGCGATGGCGATCGCCCCTGGCCTTGAGTATCTACGCCGCCAGGCGGAGCTCCACTATCAGACCGCAGGTCAGTAATCATGTGCGCCGCTAACCGTGTCGACCTCAACGTCCTGCCCTCGGCGGTGATGATCTACGATGAGCGCGAACGACTGCAGGCCTGGAATGATAAGGTGGCGCTGTTTTATCCCGCGATCGCGCCCTGGCTCGCCGTCGGCGCTCCCCTTGAGAGCCTGGCGGAGAAGTTCATTGATGCCGGGTATAACATCGACCCTGGTCGGCAACAGACGCTACGCGAGACGATTATCCGCAACTGCCGCCAGACGAACCACTGCGAGGTCCGCCAGTCGGGCAACCGCCGGATTTACGTCCAGCATCAGCGGCTGGCAGATGGTGGAATTGTCAGTCTGCATACCGACATCACCGAGCTTGACGAGGCCCGACGCGCACGTCACCAGCTTCACGACGATTTTTTATTCACTGCGGAGTCGATCCAGATCGGTATCTGGGACTGGCAGGTCTCCCACGACAACCTGCAGGTGAATGACACCCTGCTGGCGATGGTCGGCCAGTCGCGGGCACAGTGGCGCTATCCGCTGCGTTTTATGCTCAATCTGGTCCACGAGGACGATCGCGCTACCCTGCAGCAGGCGATGATCGCCTCGCAAAACGAACATATGCCGGTTTTTGAATGTGAACTTCGCGTCCAGCACCCGACGCAAGGCTGGCGCTGGATGCTGCTCTCCGGGCAGATCGTCACCCTCAATATGCAGCAGCAGGCAGAGCGGGTGATCGGGACGTTGCAGGATATTACCCGGCGCAAAGCCGCAGAGCTGCTGGCCATTGAGGCGGCGAAGGAGGCCCGCGAGGCGAACGAAGCGAAAAGCGCCTTCCTCGCCAATATGAGCCACGAAATCCGCACCCCGATGAACGGCATTCTCGGCATGACCCAGCTGTGCCTCGACACGCCGCTGACCGCAGAGCAGCGGGAGTACCTTTCGCTGGTGATGAGCTCAGCCCAGTCGCTGCTGCACATCATTAACGACATTCTTGATTTCTCACGCATTGAGTCGGGCAAGATGCAGGTAGACGAAGAGCCGCTGGAGATCCGCCCCTTTATCCAGTCGCTGATCCGCCCGCATATGCCTGCCGCCAGCGAAAAGGGCATTGAGCTGCTGGTGGACATCTCCCCTGCGGTACCGGAGGTGCTGATCGTCGATGGCCCCCGGCTGCGGCAAATTCTGACTAACCTGTTGGGTAATGCGCTGAAGTTCACACATCAGGGGGAGGTTCTGCTGGCGATTGCGCCGGCCGACGACGAAAGCCGCTGGCGCTTTCGCATTCGCGATACCGGCATCGGCATCGCCCCGGAGAAGCAAAAGGCGATCTTCGAGGCCTTCAGCCAGGCCGATAGCTCCACCACCCGCCGCTACGGCGGCACCGGGCTGGGGTTAACCATTTCGGCCCGCCTGGTCAGCCTGATGGGCGGCGAGCTGACGGTGGAGAGCCAGCCCGGGGCGGGCAGCGAATTTGCCTTCACCCTGCCGCTGGAAGGCCTGCACGCCGCCGCCTCCGGTAGCGCCCCGCCGGGACGCTTCAACAACGAGCGGGTGCTGGTGGTTGACGACAACAGCACCAACCTGCGCCTGCTCGACACTATGCTTCGCCAGATGGGACTGATACCGACCTGCGTGGACAACGCTGGTGAGGCGCTACGCCGGGCCGCCGAAGGGCCGCCCTGGCCACTGATCCTGCTGGATGCGCAGATGCCGGATATGGACGGCGTGTCGCTGGCGCTGGAGCTCTCCGCCCTGCCCGAGGCCAGACAAAGCCAAATCATTATGCTCAGCTCCATGAGCCGCCATTTTGACGCCAATATGCTTAAGCGCATCGGTATCGCCCACTATCTGCATAAACCGGTGGCACAGCGCGAGCTGCATCAGGTTATCGCCGGGATTCTGGTCCCCACGCCAGTAGCGACAACAGCGCCAGCCCCCGTTGCGGGACCGGTCAGGGACCAGACCGGGCTGCATATCCTGCTGGCCGAAGATAACCTGGTGAATCAAAAGGTCGCCAGACGACTGCTGGAACAGCTTGGCCACCGCTGCGAAGTGGTAAATAACGGCCGGGAGGCGCTGGCGCGCTGGCGCGCCGCCTGCTGGGATCTCCTGCTGATCGATCTGCAAATGCCGGAGATGGACGGTGAAACCGCCATCCGCCTGCTGCGCGAAGAGACGCTGGCGCTGGGCCGGGAGCACCAGTTCGCGATTGCGATGACCGCCCACGCCATGCAGGGCGATAGAGAGCGCTGTCTGGCGATGGGCTTCGACGACTATATCGCCAAACCGGTGAGCCAGGAGGCGCTGAGGGAAGCCATCGCCCGCGTCGGCGCAGCGGCAGATAGCGGTCCGGACGAAGAGGCAGGCCTGCCGGACGAGGCCCACCTGCTAAAACAGTGCGCCGACGATCCTGAGCTGGTCGAGGAGCTGCTGGGACTCTTCGCTGAAGGGCTTGACACCGCAACGGCGGCCCTTACCCACGCCATTGACGCCAATGACCGGGAGACGTGGCGCCGTACCGCCCACAAGCTGCGCGGCGAGGCGGTCACCCTCGGCTTTCAACGCCTTGCCGGGGTGCTCCAGCAGTTGGAGAGCCAGGCGACGTCGCCCGACCGGACCGTGCCAGATGACCTGCGCGACGCGCTGGCCGAGGCAACCACAGGCTGCCACCGGTGGCTACATCGCAGAGCGCAGGCGGCTTCACGCTAAGCCGCGATCAGTCGTGGATTTTCACCCCCAGACAGCCGCGAACAAATTCAGGGTTAAAGTGTTTCACCGCTTCGCCAACGTAACCTAAATCCAGGGCGCCGATCTGCGCCATTTCGCT
Source organism: Klebsiella sp. D-Nf1 (assembly GCF_002810515.1). Classification (NCBI taxonomy): domain Bacteria; kingdom Pseudomonadati; phylum Pseudomonadota; class Gammaproteobacteria; order Enterobacterales; family Enterobacteriaceae; genus Klebsiella; species Klebsiella sp. D-Nf1. The sequence continues at coordinate 683,684 of NZ_PIOK01000001.1, read as the reverse complement.
CGCGGTGAGCGAGAAATCCCAGATGGCAAAGTTCTCTTCAATACGCTCCTGGCGGGTGGATTTAGGGATCACCGTGACGCCACGCTGCACGTTCCAGCGCAGGATAACCTGCGCAATGGTTTTTTGATGGGTATCGGCAATCCCCTGCAGCATTTCATCTTCATACGGGTGATGTCTGCCGCCGCCTAACGGCGCCCAGGCTTCAGGCTGAACGTGATAATGCTTCATGGTTTCCAGCGCCGCAGGCTGCGCGAAATAAGGATGCAGTTCAACCTGGTTCACCATCGGCATGATTCTGACGGTTTCGCAGAAGTTAGCTAACACATGGGGGTAGAAATTGGAGACGCCAATCGCTTTCAGCTTCCCGGCTTCATACGCGTCTTCCAGCGCGCGCCAGGCGCTGAAATAATCGCCCATCGCCTGATGCAACAGATAAAGATCGAAGTATTCCAGCCCGGATTTTTTTAAGGACGCGGCAATCCCGGCTTTCGCCATCCCGGTGTTGTCCATGTCCTGAATCCACAGTTTGGAGGTAATAAATAGCGCCTCACGGGTACACAAACCTTCGGCGATGGCTTCGCGAACGGCCTCCCCCACCGCATCTTCATTATCATAGACGGCAGCGGTATCGATAAGGCGGTAGCCGGTACGAATGGCGTTCAGCACCGACTGCTTACACTCTGCTTTATCGGTCACCTTAAAAACGCCAAAGCCCAGCATCGGCATTTTTAGGTTGTTACTTAATACGGAATATTCCACGGTGAAGCTCCCCTCTTGTTAAAACACCATGGTAAGACAGGAACGCGGTCACGATTAGCCTGTCATTCCTGATTTGACTTATGCATTCAATTCATTAATCGCAGTGCGCTGAGATGATCTGATTTTGACAGAGAGCAGAAAAGTCACCCCTGCCGCGCCCAGCAGTAACAGACCACTCAGTGCAAAAGTGCTGTGCCATCCCAGACTATCAAACACCAGGCCGCCTGCCGTTGACCCGAGGGCAATCGATAGCTGGATCACGGCAACCATTAGACCACCGCCCGCCTCCGCCTCCTCGGGCAGCGTCCGCGCAATCCATGTCCACCAGCCGGTGGGCGCCGCCGTCGCCAGCAGGCTCCACAGGCTTAACAGTACGGTGACGGCACCGGTATGGTGCCCGGCCAGCAAAAGCGCTCCGACAATCGCAGCCATAACCAAAGGGATAGCCACCAGCGTCGGATAAAACCGGGCGTGCAGAACGGTCGAAATGGGCAGCGTGCCGACAAAACCAGCGACGCCAATCGCCAGTAATATCAGTGGCAGACCAGAAGAACTGACCCGGGTCACCGTCTCCAGAAACGGTCGCACATAGGTAAATAAGGTAAACTGCCCCATAAAGAACAGCCCGCAGGCCAGCAATCCCAGGGATAGCGTAGAAAGACGGAACAGACGCAGCACCGATCCCTGCCGCTGTGGTGCGCGCGGACTTTTCATCGACGGCAGGCTAACGCATTGCCAGACGAAGGCCAGCACCGCCAGCGGGACAAGACATAAAAAGGCGCCGCGCCAGCCGACGGTGGCCCCCAGGTAGCTGCCCAGCGGCGCTGCCACGACCGTGGCCAATGCGTTACCACCGTTAAAAATGGCCAGCGCGCGGGGAACCTGGCGTTGCGGCACCAGCCGAATGGCCGTTGCTGCCGACAATGACCAGAATCCGCCGATGACGATCCCGATGAGCGCCCTGCCCAGCATATAAACCGGAAAACTGGACGCCTGGGCAATCATCAATCCTGAGGCCGCCATCAACGCCGTGAGCCCCAGCAACAGCCATTTACGGTCCAGCGACCCGGTAAGACGGGAAATCGTCAGGCTGGTCAGTACCGCCAGCGCGCCAGAAAGCGCGATCCCCTGGCCTGCTAATCCCTCGGTAATGTGTAAATCACCCGCGATGGGTGTCAACAGACTGACCGGCATAAACTCTGAGGCAATGAGCACAAATACGCAGAGCGTCATCGCCAGGACGCCGCTCCAGTATGCGCGGGTATTATGTAATCCAGACATTATTTATCTCCGACAAAACAAAGCCGCCTGCAGGCGGCTTTGGGGATGTCTCCGGCACAGGAGAGCTATTGCAGGTTGGTTTTGAAAAATTGCGTGAATGTAGCAAAGGGAATTTTGCCCGCGACGTTGTCATAGAGATCGACGTGGTTTGCGCCAGGGACAATCACCAGCGCTTTCTCTTTACTGCCGATCGCCTTAAAGGCATCTTCGGCAAAATAGCGTGAGTGGGCTTGTTCGCCGGTCACAATAAGCGTCGGAATAGTCACTTCGCTGGCGTAACTCAGCAGCGGCATATTCATAAACGACAGCGGCATCGTCGCATTCCATGCCCCGGTTGAATTAACCGAACGCGCATGGAAACCACGCGGCATACGGTAATAATCGAAGAACTCTTTCAGGACCGGGTTGGGGTTGGCGGGCAAGGTTTCCGGCAAAATACGATCGGCAGCGCTGACGTTGCCTTTATCATCAACATAAATGTCATGCCCACCGGGGGCGAAAGTGCCGTTTGCCGCATCCTTCCAGCGCTGCGCGTTCAGGTAATGCAGTACCGCTCGGCGGTCAGCTGTCGTGTAGCGGTCTTTGCCATCGCCTACCCCATGCCCCATCGCGCGGCTCATGTCATACATGACGCTGGTCGCCACCGCTTTGACGCGTGTATCCATCGCCGCGTCGTTTAGGGCCATACCGCCCCAGCCGCAAATGCCGAGCAAACCGATACGGTTGCGATCCACCTCTTTTTGCAGGCCCAGAAAGTCCACCGCGGCACTGAAATCCTCGGTATTGATATCCGGTGAGGCCACGTTGCGTGGGTAGCCACCGCTTTCGCCCGTATAGGATGGGTCAAACGCCAGGGTGACAAACCCCTGTTCGGCCAGCGTCTGGGCATACAGGCCGCTGGACTGCTCTTTTACCGCGCCGAAGGGACCGCTCACGGCAATAGCTGCCAGTTTGCGGTCGCCGCGATCCTTCGGCAGGTAGAGATCGCCAACTAAGGTTATCCCGTAGCGGTTCTGGAAGGTCACCTTACGATGATCCACTTTCAAACTTTCAGCAAACGTTTTATCCCATTTTTCAATCAGTGAAACAGGCGCATTCGGGTTAGTTGTCTCAGCATAGCTCATCGTTGTCACTCCAGTTAATGAGGCGCAAAGCAGCATGGCGGGTATCGCGGCTGTCAGTTTTTTGGTGAAAACCGTCATCAAAATTCCCCTAAATAAACGAGATCAATGCAAGTCTCCAGTAGACAATGCAGCTTTGCTTTATTGTCGTGCGCTTAGTGTAGCCAGCAGTAATGGTTCTGATTAGTAGGTAAAAAATGCTAAAATTAATACCATATTGTTCTAAATGGCATGTGGATGACGAGGCGGGAGAATGGCGAAACGGGAAAACTATAATGACCTTTATCTGTTTATGCAGGTGGTGCGGGAAGGCAGTTTTACCGCCGCAGCGCAACGACTTGGCCTGGCGCAGTCCGGGGTAAGCCGTGCGGTTCGCGAACTTGAAGAACGGTTGGGCGTTCAGCTTCTGGTGCGTACCACCCGCCGGTTGTCGCTCACTCAGGCGGGTGAGCAGCTCTATCACAATGTCGAATCCGGTTTCGACGCCTTAGATATGGGACTCGCCACGCTGGCCCACTATCGTCAAACGCCCTCCGGTACGGTACGCATCAATGCCAGCCAGCATGCCATTGATAAAGTCCTGCTGCCGAAGCTGGCAGTATTTAAACACCGCTATCCCGATATCAGACTGGAACTGATCAGCGAAAGCCGGTTTGTCGATATTATTGCGGAGCGATTCGATGCGGGCGTGCGTCTGGGCCCGGAAGTCGGGAGTGGTATGATTGCGGTACGCATTTCGCCCGATATGGAGATGGCTGTTGTCGGTACCCCGGAACATTTTCGCCGCTACGGCTTTCCACAAACGCCCGCCGATTTAGTCGTCCACCCCTGCATCGCTTATCAGTTCGGCGACGGCAGCCTTTACGCCTGGGAACTTAATGTGGATGGCAAAAAAATCACCCACCCGCCTCAGGGACAGTGGGCTTTCGCCGATAGCTATATGGAGGCCAAAGCGGCGAGGCTCGGTCTGGGGCTGGCCTATGTCCCGGAAGAGCTGATTACCGACGATCTAGCCCAGGGCACACTTATCCGGGTGCTCCAGCGTTATAGCCAGCGTCTGGAAGGTTCATTTCTCTATTACCCGCACCGCAATGTGTCGCCCGCGCTGAGAGCGGTCATTGATACATTGCGAATGTAGCAGAGGTTGCCTGCGGGCAGCAGGCAACTGGTAGTGGTCAGAGACAGCTACTGTGCTCGGACCTGTCATTCAATTCCGATCTATGCAAATAGTCATGCCAGGCGGAAATGAATATATAGATTCATTTTACGAGTTATGTACTTCATTATAAAGTTTAGAAGCAGCGCCTCTACGTAATAAACTAAAAAAGCAAATGATCGTAAAAATGAAGGGGTAAATAGCCAAAACCCATGCCAGCTTTTGATTTTTAATAATGCTATTTATAGTATCACTCAACGAACCACTTGAAAAATTTTCACAAATCCTGTCAACCGAGCGCACACTTATCCCCGCTTTTTCTGAGAAAGCCGTTTTATCGAACGCCTTGCTTTCACACTGTTTTTTATCGAGCTTCCACTCAGTCCAGTTCAGGGGAAGGTAATTATTGGTCCAGATCGAACTCTCAGCAATATGATCATTAATCCAAACCCATGACTTGTCGTCGCCTAATCGTACTAATGCGGATGGCTTCAATGCCAGCAACATAAAATTTGATAATAGCAGCATAGTTAACACACAAGAGACAAATACGCCAGTATTAGCGATAAATAATGGTTTTATTGCCTTAAGCGTTGATATTTCAAACCATCCTTTCGCGGCTGTGACATGACGAATATCTATATTTTTCTTTTTTGTCCAGTTAATCAGCGACTTGATCTCTTCTTTATTTCTTGCGCCGACATTAAATAAAACATTAAAGCGTTCAACATCATTTCTCTCATTGAAATATGCATTTATTTTACCGTCGTGAAACGTTTTCCCTCCCAGGCAGAACTCCCATAGCCGGTTCAATAAAGAATATGCGGATCCTGCCCGTTTCCAGATAAACACCCCTAATAAGCCAAAAGTAACAAAAATTAACGCGCTATTTATCAGTCCATCAAAATTCCATATCGAAGAAATTAAACTTTCCATCTATCCCCTCTTAATCATCCCGCTAATCGCATGCTCAGCAATCACACCACAGCATCATTACAAAATAAATATTTTTTAACTGCAACTTTTCTTATCCAGCGCACAAGGTCATTGCCGATATCTTCTTATACGCAGGCCATAACTATACGTCACGCACTTCTGCTACTTGAGCCTTACATTCCACCTCAGTGCTGCTACGCTATCTCTGAGAAAATGGCGAAGGAGATATAATGAAAGTCCTCAATATCCTGATCCGTCGATGCGTGCTGATTACCCGCTTTGAAGAGACCGTTTCGTTTTATGAAAACCTTATCGCGCAGACGGCCAGATTGCGTTTCGACTATCCCGAATACGATCTCAAACTGGCGCAGGTAGGTTCTGTGCTTTTAATTGGCGGAACCGAGAAAAGCCTGGCGCCTTTTCGCGCCACCGAGGCCACTTTCCTGGTCAACGACATTACCGCCTGGGAGAAACATCTGCCTTCCACCGGAGCAACGATTATCAACCCGGTGAAGGCCGTGCCCACCGGCTGGAACATGCTGGTTCGGCATCCGGATGGCATGATTGCCGAATACGTTGAGCATCATGACAAAAACACAGCAGATGAGATCTTCTGATGCTTCGCTTTCAGAGGGTTGGACCTGGTATCAGTCGGCCATACTGCCAGAAAAGTGCGCTTTCTGCTGTAGCGAGAGAGGGAGAGCTGGAGAAACTGGCGCTGCAAGCCGCAGCGCCACAGTTATCCTCTCAACTGGATAGCATCACAGGCTGACACTGTTCAACCAGTTGAGCAGACTTTCCACTGAGTATTGCGTCGGTGCGCGCGATATCGGTTGGCCCGATGTTATCAGCAGCAGCGTCGGCAGGCCGCGTACGCCGAGGTCGCTGGCCAGTTCCTGATGCAGATCGGCATCCAGATAGCGCGTTTCAAACTGAGCAATACGCTGGCTGAGTTTTTCATGGGCCAGCAGCTGCCAGAGTTTACGGCAATGCACACAGCGCTCCGCGCCAACGAACAGCAGCACGGGTCGTTCACCCTGCAGTTCACTCGCCGCGCTTATCGGCCGGAATGCGCTTTCCGCAACGCGGAACAGCTTCGGACTGCGGCGCAGAGTATCGTTATCGGTTGCTACGCACAGCGCATCGGCGCTTTTACTGTACGGTTGTACGCCCGCTACGCGCACCACGCTCTGCGCCGGGCCCGCCGCCGCCGCGCCCGGCTGACGCAGAGTGCGGACATCGACTGCCGCAATCGGCGTCTCCTGCGGTTGCGCAAGCTGCGGGATCCACGCGTAAGGAATGCGGTAGGCGCGGTAAACCATATTATTATTCAGCGTTTTGCCCCAGAACGGCGAAATATATTCCCAGACAATGTCGTGATCGCGGGTCACTTCAAAAATGCGGCCGTTCGATCCTTCGTTAATCAGCGTATTGCCATTTTCCAGGCGCTGCATATTACTGATATACGGACTGTAGAAGCGATAGGAGTCGGTCGGTTGCGGCAGATCCGCTTCATAAGGCGAGTAGCGCCACTCAATATCGAGGGTCAGCGGGTTAATCTCAAGGATCCGTGAATAATCGCGCCAGGCGTTTTTCACCCCATCCTCCGACGCCGGGTTCGGCGCACCGTATCCGGCCCAACCGCCGTTGTCGAAAATCAGGATATTGCCCGCGCCCGGCAGCCCCTGCGGGATCATATGCGCATGATGCTGGCCGATGATCCAGCCGATGTGCTTCAGCTCCGGTTTGCTGTAGTCCGGGCCGAGCTGCCAGACTATTTTGCCGCTCTGCTTATCGATAATGGCGATAATGTTGGATTCGCGGGCGTCCCAGATAATGTTGTCGGGATGAAAGCGCGCATCGCCGGCGTCATACCATTTATTCGGTCCCAGCGCCGACATCGAGTTGATATGCATCCAGTCGCCCATTCCGCCGCCGCTGGCGCGCATATTCGGGTTATTGTACAGCGCGGTGCGTGCCGCATCGTCGAAGCCCAGCTCATGAAAATGGTCGCTGCAGCGCCACTCCCAGACCACATTGCCCTGCCAGTCGACTTCAATAATGGTGTCGTCCAGCAGCAGCTTGTCGGAGATCGCTTCATTAACCAGATTGGTGTGGGCGAGGATCAGGGTATTGCCGCCATCCACCTGCGGCTCCAGCCCCGGCGCGTAGTAGCCGACCGGGTTACCCGCTCGCTGATAGTCGTGATGAGCGCGCGCCATCCAGCGCGTTTCGTTGCCGGGATCGCTGACCTGTTCGTAGCGGTCGAATTTCCAGGTCACGTTGCCCTCCCAGTCCACCTGGATCAGATCGAGCATATCCTGCATGCCATAGCGCGGGTCGCGCTCGCCGCTGTGGCCAAGGATGGCGCCGCCGGGCAGAATTTTGTTGGGAAACCCATGCAGTTCAGGCCATTCCCGCACCACGTGACCATTCATATCCACCAGTACCGCGCCGTGTTCGGTGGCCTGGAAAAGGGTGTAGCCGCTCCAGGCGCGCTGCGGATCGTAAAGGGTGGCGCCGGTCGGGTAAACGGAAGGATGTCCCATATGTTGCTCCTTAAATAATAAAATCAGACAGAAGTAATCAGGTTGCGAATGTGGCGGCAGGCGGCGGTAAACGAGTCATCATCACGCTGGCGCGGATGAGGCAGCGCCAGGTTCACGATTTCTCGTATCCGCCCCGGACGCGGTGAGAGCACGACGACGCGATCGGCCAGGGCGACGGCCTCTTCCACATCGTGCGTCACCAGTAACGTGGTGGTTCCCGCGCTTTGGTGGATCTGTAAAAGTTCCTGCTGCAGGGTGTGACGCGTCAGGGCATCCAGCGCGCCGAAAGGCTCATCGAGCATCAGGATCTGCGGGCGAGCCACCAGACCGCGGGCAATAGCCACCCGCTGGGCCATGCCGCCGGAAAGCTGCGCGGGCAGCGCGCTGGCGAACTCGCTGAGCTGCACGCGCGCCAGCATCTCCAGTGCCCGCTGGCGCTTCGTCGCACGGCTGAGCTTTTCATCCGCCAGGCCGAGCATCACGTTGTCGAGCACGTTAAGCCACGGGAACAGGCGCGGCTCCTGAAACACAATGCCGCGCTCTTTGCCCACGCCGGTGACCGGCTCGCCGTTAATACAAATATCCCCCTGGGTGGCTGACTCAAGGCCCACCAGCATCCGTAGCAGCGTCGATTTACCGCAGCCGCTGCTGCCCACCAGCGCGACCAGTTCACCGGCGGCGATATCCAGATTGAAATTCTGTAGCGCCGTCACCTGTTGCCAGGATTTACGCACGTGGCGAAAAGAGACCAGAGTTGAAGAGGTCATAACTGCTCCTGTTGACGCCAGCGGGTGGCGCGCATTTCCAGTAAACGTCCGGCTTTATCCAGCGCCGCGCCGGTGATACCGACCAGCACCATGCCGCAGAGAATAGTGGGCATATCCAGCAGCTGCTGGGCATTGATCATCAGGCTGCCGATCCCGACGCCGGAGGACATGAAATATTCCGCGCCGATATTGCCAAGCCAGGCGTAAATCAGCGCCAGCCGCAGACCGGCGAAGATCCCCGGCGCGGCACCGGGAAGAATGACCCTGCGCAGGCGCGCGAATTCACCCAGCCGCAGTACCCTGGCGACTTCATCGAGTTGCGGATTTCGCTGAAGTACCGCCTGCAGGGTGCTGAAGAACATCGGAAAGAAAGACGCCAGAGCGATAAAGACAATTTTGCCGCCGTTATCGTTACCCACCCATGCCGTCAGCAGCGGCAGCCAGGCAAACAGAGCAATATGGCGCAGCACGTTAAGCATGGGGGTAAAAATTTGTCCGGCGCGTGGGCACAGCGCCAGCAGCAGCCCGCACAGCAAACCGCCGGCAATCCCCAGCGCGCCGCCGACAACCGCTCTCCCCAGACTGGCCAGCATCGCGGCGCTCAGCTCTCCGCTCAGGATCCCCTGAACAAAACGCGCCGCCACCGCCAGCGGCGAAGAGAATAATCCGCTATCAATCCAGCCCCACTGACTGGCCAGCTGCCACAGCGCCAGCAGGACTATCGGCAACTGTAACGCCCGCCAGCTGGCCTGCGGTTTCCACGCCAGGCGTCCGGCGGCTGGCTGCGGCCAGAACACCAGTCGGGAACAGGCCCGATTCGCCGCCCACTCCATCAGCATGCCGCTCAGGCCAACCACCGCGATGGTGACGAAGACGATATCCAGCTGAAACAGCTGGCGGCCCCAGACCATCAGGTAGCCAATACCTTCGGAAGAAGCCAACAGCTCGACAACGATAAGCGATACCCAGGCCTGCGAAAGCGCCAGACGCAGACCGGTAAACCAGCCCGGCAGGCTTGCCGGGATCACCAGCCAGCGCAGCCGCTGCCAGCGGGAGAAGTTCATCACCCTGCCGGCTTCGCTCAGGGTCAGCGGCACGCTGGCAACTGCCTGCTGAGTGTTGATGGTCATCGGCACCACGGTGGTTTTCACGATAACCGCCAGCTTGAGGCCATTATCAATCCCGAACAGCACCATCAATAGCGGGATCCAGCCGAGCGTCGGAATTTGCGCCAGCGCGTAGAACAGCGGTTCCACCCGCTGCGCGGCCGCTGGCACCAGGCCAAACAGCGCCCCGAGCAGCGTGCCGGCGATGGCGCCCAGCAGCAGGCCAAGCGCCAGATGCTGGAGGCTAAATCCCCACTGCGCCAGCAGATCGCCGCTCAGCAGCGACAACGCGGTATCGGCAACCACCGACGGCGCGGGCAAAATTTGCGCGGGCATCCATCCCTCGCGGGCGGCGATGTACCACAGCAATAGCAGTAGCGCTGGCAGCAGCCACGGCCAGCCGTTAAGCCGGAAACCCGGCCTGCCAGGAGCATCGGTTCTTAAGATCATCTGCGACATATCGGTCCACTAATCGGAAAGTGATGCCGCTATGAAAACGTGACTCACGCCGCCCCGCTATTGCGTAAGGTGAATAATCCCGATGCATCGAATGCATTTCAGCCTGGCGAGCACGCTGCGTCTGATTTAGCTTTTTTTCACCCATGCTTGGCGAATAAAAGCATTTAACACACGGCCCGCCGGCTCTTTAGGGTGAGAAAAAACTCAAGGGAGCAATACGTTATGATGAAAGCATATTTTAGCCGCACCTTGCTGGCATTGGTCACGGTCATCGGTCTGGCGGCAAACGCCCAGGCCGAGACGCTACGAACCATTCGCATCGGCGTGCCGGATCAGAGCGCAGGCAGTCAACCTTTTATTGAGGGGCCGGTCGGCATGGCGTTTATCCGCCATCAACTGGAAGAGGTGTTTAAACCGCAGGGTGTGGAAGTGCAGTGGCAGTTTTTCAAGGGGGCAGGCCCGGCGGTGAATGAAGCGTTAGCCAACCGACAGCTTGATTTTGTTTACCTCGGCGATCTGGCGGCGATTATCGGTAAGGCCAATGGTCTGCCGACACGCCTGCTTCTGGGCAGCCGCGGCTCGGAATCCTGGCTCGCGGTAACCAAAGCCTCGGGTATTAAAACGCTGGCCGACCTGAAAGGCAAACGGGTGGCGGTCTATCGCGGTACGGCGGACCAGTTGGCCTTTGACCGGGCGCTGCAAACTGCCGGCCTCAATGAGCGCAGTTTGCAGGTCATCAACCTTGACTGGAACGCGGGTAAAGCAGCGCTGGCGGCCGGTCGCGTCGATGCGGTATGGGGAGGCGTCTCCCTGCTGGCGCTACGCGGCGACAAAATTGATGTGGTGGTTAAAAGCGGCGATTCAGGCCGCCAGAACACCACTCAGGCGGGGTTCCTCGGCACACAGACGTTTATCGAGACCTGGCCGCAGGCGACTCAGCAGATCGTTAATGTGCTGGTGAAGAATGCCGCTGAAATCAGCGATCCGGCTAATCGAGACGCCTGGTCTGCCGAGATGGCGCAGCAAAGCCAGATCCCTAAGTCGCTGTTTCTGGAGGCGCTGCAGCCGCAGGATCTGAACTTTACCACCTCACCGCGTATTGACCCGTTCCTGACCGACAGCTTCAGCAGTAGCGTCGAGCAGGCTAAATCGGGTCGTCTGATCCGCAGCGCCTTTGACGTTAAGCAGTGGGTGGACGGCCAGTTTGTCGAGCAGGCGCTGAAAACGCAGCAACTGGAAAACCGCTGGCCACCGTACGATGCCAAAGGTGAGGCGAAAAACGCCGGTTAATCCCTCTCCTCCTGCGCCAGCAGCTGAAGCTGAAGCTGATGCTGACGGTCGGTATGGAGGATAATCTCAATCAGCCTCTCAACCAGCGGCGGCTGAATCGCGTGAACCGGGGAGATAATGGCAAACCGGGTCTGCATTAGCCGCCACTCATCTGGCAGATCGCTAAGTTCCAGTTTCACCAGCCGATGGCTGTGCTGGCACAACGCGAAGCCGTCCTCGCTGGCGAAGCTTATCGCGTGGGTTTGCGCCAGAGTGGAAAGCAGCGCGTAAATATGGTCGCACTGGATCGCGGGCGTAAAGTCCTGTTGCTGGCTGAGGGTCGCCAGTACCTTGCGTACCCCCGGCGGCAAATAGGGGGCGGCAAAAGGGTAGCGCAGCATCTCCTGAATCGAGACCGTCCCCTGTTTTGCCAGCGGATGTTCGGCATGGCAGACAAAGAAACAGCGTTGTGGGCTGAGCGGCTGCACGCGTAGCTGCGGGTCAAGCTCGGCCTGCCAGCTATCGGCGACCACAAAAGGATAGTGCTGGGAGGTAAGCGCCTGATGCAGAGCAAGCCAGTTATCAATGTGGAAACGCACCCTCGCCTGCGGCAAAAGACGATGAAACTCACCGATGGCCGCCGGAATCAGCCTGGCGCCGGGGGCCGGTCCGCAGCCAAAAGCGACCTCGCCATTTTGCGCATCGTCCGCCTCACGTAGCTGGCTACTGAGCTCAATATTGAGTTCCTGAAAACGGCGCGCATAAGGCAGCAGCTTTTGCCCATGCAGCGTGAGCGTCGGTAGCTTGCTCTGGCGGTCGAATAAAGGATGACCGACACTCTGCTCCAGCGCCTGAATGCTGCGGCTAAACGCCGACTGCGACAGGCAAACCGCCTCCGCCGCACGATTAAAACTGCCGTACTCCACTAGCGCCACAAAATTGCGTAACTGGCGAAAATCCAGATGCATCGATCCGCTCCCTTCCCTCTACTGTTCAACAAAAGTACTGGAAGGCGGCCTGGCGGTAAACCACAGACACCACTCCCGGTGGGTTAGCGCACGGTGACTGGGGGTGAAAGTTCGCGTTGCAGAATAGTGATGAATCTGCATGAGCGGCCAGCCACAGAGCCTCACGCTGATCTCACGTTTCAGCCATTAATTCCGTCATCACTTTCGCAAACACTTCGCCCGGCTGCGACAGGGTGCTATGTCCATCCGTCACCGCGACGACAGACACCGGCAACGCATGACGGAACGGCCGCACCGCCAGACCGCTGGTGTCGACGCCCTGTAGAGAAAAACTGTCAACAATAGTCATACTGTTGTTGCCGTGTCTGACAAGATTAATCGCTATGCTGTAGCGGTTGGTTTCTACCGCCGCCACCTGGCGCTGGCGGAACGCCGGCACCTCCTCGGCAATCATGGCAACCAGCCGCGCGTCGGTCGTGATATATACCAGGTCGCGTGTCGGGATATCCTGCCAACGGATTTCCGTCTGCTGCGCCAGCGGATGCTGCTCGGGCAGCACACACACCATTTCGCCCCGGCAGATGGCCAGCGGGTTCTCCTCTGGTTCGTAGCCGGGTTTCACCAGAAAACCGAGATCGTAACGCCCTTCTTCAACCGCTGTCTCAATTTCATTGTTGAGACACATATCCGCCACCACACCATAATCCGGAAAGGTCTGGCGAAAACGCGCCACCGCCAGCGGCAATATATTCAGCGCCAGCGCAGGCGTGGCACAGACCCGCAACTGACCAACGCGATACTGGCGGATGTGATCAACAAAACGCTCAAAACGAAGCCGATCCTGATGCACGCGCAGCGCCTCTTTATACAGCGCTCTGGCTTCCGCGGTTGGCTGCATCTTCCCTTGATAGCGCTCAAACAGGCTGAACCCCATCTGCTGCTCGATAAGCGCCAGGCTTTTACTCACCGAAGGCTGCGACATGGCCAGCTGCGCCGCTGCCGCTGTCACTGAACCTAGCTGAACGATACTGATAAAGACCTCGAGTTGCTTGGGTGTCATTGCCATTTTCCTGATAACGATATGCTGATTATGCATTTAAAAAATATGCACTCAGGGTTATAGAATCCATAATTATATTCACCAGAGGGCATAAAATGAAATTTTTCACGTCACGCTTCATGTCGATATTGTTGCTTATACCGGGGATGTTCTTAGCCCAGTCTCCTGCTCAGGCCGGGGAAGAAATCAATACGATCCTGCCAGACCATGTGATCCGCGTCGGTGCGGTCAACGCACCGCCGTGGTATCAGAAAGATCTGCTGACCAACCAGTGGACCGGGCTGGTTCCGGATGTTGTGCAGGCGATATTTAAAAACACCGATATCAAGATTGAATACGTTGATACGCAATGGGGCACCGCCGTCGCGGGTTTACAGTCCAACCGCTTCGATATTTTAGGTGGTTTTAATAATACGCCAGAAAGAGCCAAAGCCGTCGACTTTACCCGCCCTATGGGCTCGCACCAGATGGGCGTCCTGACTCTGGAGAAAGAGACGCAGAAATATCAGCGCTGGGACACCATCAACACTTCGCAGACCAGGCTCAGCGCGATTGATGGCTCGGCAGCCGTCACGCTGCTGCAGCCTCAACTGGACAAAGCCCAGTGGATTATCGTTCCCGATAGCGACAACATGCAGCTCCAGATGGAGAGCGGCCGCGCGGATGCCATCGTCACTAACGATATCCAGATGGCGCAATATATTCAAAAGCGTCATCAGGGCACGATGATTATTCCACAGCCGATCAAAGAACAGGCAACCAATATGGGCCTGCGTAAAGATCGACCGGAATTACAGGCGTGGCTGAATGGACGGCTCGAACAGCTGGATAAAGACGGCACGTTGAAAAAAATCTGGCAGAAATATACTCACCCAGCGAAATAACTCTGATGAACCCACAATCATTATTACCGTTGCTGAAAATTGAAGCGCTTAGCAAATCATTTTCAGGTAATAAAATTATAGATGATGTTTCCTTCGCGGTTCGTCCCTCGGAGGTGATTGGCATCATTGGCCGCAGCGGCGCGGGTAAATCCACCCTGCTGCGTTGCCTGAACATGCTTGAAGTCCCGGATAGTGGGCATATCTGGCTGGGTGAGGAAGAAATAGGCTTTCACGGCGCGCAGAGAAAACAGGTCACACAGCGCACATTAGCGCGCCAGCGTGCCTCAATGACGATGGTATTCCAGCACTTTAATCTGTGGCCACACCGCAGTGTATTGCAGAATATTATTGAAGGTCCGGTACAGGTCCTGGGCGTGCCGCGTAAAAAAGCCATCGAAAAAGCCATGGCGCTGCTCACGCGTATGGGCCTGCAAGAAAAAGCCGGAGACTTCCCGGTTCAACTTTCAGGCGGTCAGCAGCAGCGGGTATCTATCGCCCGCGCCCTGGCTATGGCGCCGCAAGTGATCCTGTTCGACGAACCGACTTCCGCACTCGATCCGGAATCTGTCGGGGAGGTGCTGTCCGTTATTTCCGAACTGGCGGCCAGCGGCACCACCATGCTGGTGGTTACCCATGAAATGCGTTTTGCCCTGCAGGTCTGTAGCCGGCTGCTGTTGATGGATAATGGCAAACTGGTGGAAGAAGCATCCCCGCAGGAGATCTGGTCACGACCGCCCGATGCCCCTATCCGACGCTTTATGACGCTGTCCGGCGTAACGGCAGAGGAGCTGCGCTAATGTCATATCACTGGGATTTCTCAATACTGTGGCAATATCACGCGGTTTTGCTGGAAGGGATATTGACCACTTTTAAAATTGTGCTGGCCTCAGTCACGTTAAGCATTCTTGGCGGAGCGCTGCTGGCCCCGTTGCGCGGCGCGTCCAGGGCGGTCATCCGCTTACCCACCCAGGGGTTGATTGAGATTGTGCGTTCAATCCCCCCTCTGGTGCTGATTGTCTGGGCCTACTACTGTCTGCCCATTTTGTTCGGCCTGACCCTCTCCTCGTATCTGACCTGTGTCCTGGCCATCTCATTATATGGCAGCGTATTTTTCGCTGAAATATTTCGCTCTGGTATGCAATCGGTCGATCATGGTCTGGTCGAAGCGGGCCTGTCGGTGGGGATGTCACCGCTGAAAGTATTAGTTCGCATTACCGGGCCGGTTGCCTTTTTGCGAATTCTACCGGCGTTTGTCAGTCAGTGCGTGATGTCGGTTAAGAATTCCGTGCTGGCGAGTTATATCGCAACGGGTGAGATCCTCTATCAAGGGCAACGGCTGAGTACCGCCACCTTCCGCCCTCTGGAAACACTGACTTTTGTGGCGCTGTTTTTCGTCGCCACCATTCTTCCGCTGTCACTGCTGGCAAGCTATGCCGAGCGCCGGATCCGCAGCCGCTACTTCAAACGTTGAGTAACCATGACTATTTCCGCAACACGCCAGCTGGTCAATTTTGCCAGTACCTTATCTGCGCCAGCTATCCCGGCTCCCCTTCGGCGCAAAATTCGACTGCATTTACTGGATGCTCTGGCCTGCGGTTGGGCGGCCAGTGGCCACCGGGTCAGCGAACCGATGATACGCGCCTCCCGGCTATTTGGCGGAAACGGTCACTGTAGCGTCTTCGGTGAGTCCGGTTTCAGCCCATCGGCGGCCGCGTTCGCGAACGCCGCCATGATAAACGGCCTGGATCACGATGACGGTGTGGAGATCGACGGCAAAGGGCTCGGCCATCCGGGGGCCACGCTGGTTGCCGCCGCGATGGTTGCGCTTGACCTCAATCCTGAGCCGGTAGCTCAGGACGTGCTGATTACCACCCTGGCGGCCGGTTTCGAGGTGAATAACCGGCTCATCCACGCCATCCAGCCTTCGGCAGAACGCTTCAGCCAGGTCTACGGCGTGGCGCAGCATCAATCTATCGGCGCAGCCGTGGTAGCCGGTCGGTTGTTGGGGTTAAACCCTGAGCAATTACATCACGCAGTGGGCCTGGCCGCCGCGTTAACACCGCTCCCCAGCCTGCACCAGTATAACTGGCGACAACGACCGCTGTTGTCGCTCAAAGATGCCGTGGCGCCCGCCGCGCAAGCCGCCGTGCAGGCGGTGATAATGGCGCAGCAAGGCCTCAGCGGCAGCCTTGACGTACTCGATGGCGAACAGGGCTTCTGGCGGATGATTGGCTCTGACCAGTTCGCGCCAGACAGGTTGACCGACGATCTCGGCAGCCACTGGTACGCTGGCTACGGTAGCTTTAAGCGATATCCCGCCTGCCGCTGGCTGGCCTGCGCGCTGGAATGTATGGAGGGCATTATGCAGCAGACCGGCTGGTCCGTTGCGGATCTCCGCACCATTGAGGTACAAAGCTTCCCCCGCCTGGTCAATGATATGATGGACTACCGGCCGCAAACGGTGACCGACGCGCAGTTCAGCCTGCCGTGGACGCTGGCAGCGGTCGCCGCTGGCCTGCCACCTGGTGCCGACTGGTATACAGAAGACAATATGCAAAACCCAGCCTTGCTGGCGGTGGCGGATAAAGTCACGGCCACTGTCACACCTGAATTTACACAACGAATGAACGGTCCGGCACGCCAGCCTGGCGCGCGCGTTGTGGTCACAAACAGCCGTGGTGAACGTGCAGTGCAGGAACGCTACAAACCCCTGGGCAGCGCCGAACGCCCGCTTAGCGATGGCGAAATTATTGCCAAAGCGCGGCGAAATTTGCCCGGACATAAGATAAAGGTTAACGAACTGCTTACGAGCGTGATGGAGGAGGAAACGGCTCGGTATTACTCCTCTTCGGCAGACCTGATGGGCTTTTCGCTACCGGCGTAGCAAGGGTTGCCTGACATCATCAGGCAACCACGACCGGTTAGTGCTTGGTTATATACTCACCATGTAACATCATGTCTGATAGTGGTTTTTTCTTACCCTTAGAAACCCATACCGTCTTTTTTACCGTAGACAAAAAGTTTTCTGTTTTGTGATCTAGCAACGGTTCCAACGAGTCGCTTTAATCCACAGAGACAGCGTCACGGATACCTTCCATTTCCGACCAAAACCGAAATGCATCATCACGAATAAATGGACAAATAATACCAAAATGCCCCGTTGTTCTCTCAACCCAGGAATAAACGCCAAAAAAGCCGAGACCCGAATTGCGGGAGCCGTTCCTCTCGTATCCCAGACTCACACCAGTTACCCAGCGCGTAATGGACATCAACCAGAATATTATTCCCCGTCGATGTCATTACTACACCAGGAGTTTGATCTGCCAACATTTCATTGATGGAATCTGGCGAGAGAATACGTTAACCCGCAAACATCCCATTCTGAGCGATCATACTCAGAAAATTGAGATAATCCTCCGCCGTACTGACCGCCCCGCCCTTCAAAACTGGATTCAGGATCTCCTCCACAGGCACATCATTAGCTCGATCCCTTCGCGGATGCATCCATTGGGTTCGCATCATCCCCAACGGTCCGGCTAATTTCTCCTGGAATACCTGACTCTAGCATTTCCCTGTAATCACCTCAACAACAGCGCCAACTACCTGAAAACCCGGATCACCATAGGCAAAAACTTTTCCAGGACGGCTAATCAGAGGGCGCTGCATAAACTCCTGCGCCGACTGTACTAACGTAATGCGATGATCCTGAGCAAACTCATAGAACTCCTCTTACGTACCGGCAAGACCTGAAGTCTGAGATAAAAGCTGACGTAGAGTTAGTTCATCAGCAATTTTCGGAAACGCTGGCAGCCAACGTGAAACAGGCTGATCCAAGGATAATTTTCCCTCATCCACAAGAGCCATCACCGTAGCCGCAGTCAGAAACTTTGATGCAGAAGCTATCGGATACTGAGTATTGGGCTTCTGGCCACCAAAATTTACGAGAGAAACAATCTTGTCCTTAAAACCAATACCAAAACTGAAAGCACCCGCGCCTTTACCCATCATGCTTTTTGCAATGTTCAAGGCTGTTGTAGGGAGAAGGGAACCATGAACTAACATATAATCCAATTTTACAACCTTTGAATCAGGGCTGCTCATATCATTCGGTTTCATATTTTAGCACTTTCCCCTAAGGTATATTAATAATATGATGCCTGTTCTTTATTAACAGCTAAAACAAGATCATTGGAAGAAAGTAATTCGTGTTGCAATCAATTATGATCAATCATATCCATTAACATCTCCCCATAGCGCATCTGACTCGCACTGAATTGCATGCGCCGTTCTTACCATATCTGCCAAATTTGGAAGCACGCCAGTAAGCCCCAACTCCGCAGCTACCAATTGCCCTGTAATGATTGCTAATGTCTGGCGATCAAGATCTTCGTTTGTCACCGCTTGTGGGGGAGGAACAAAATCAGAAGTAGAGATATTTTCGATTTCCATCGTCATTGCCTCTTTCAGACCTGGCTATGATTTTGCCTGTCATAATCGAGAGCATCTAATGTATTGGTGCCACTTTATCTATGGCACCTAAAATAAAACCGGTCACCACATGGCAAAATGCATACGTCCTCTTCCAGGGATAGATCATCAACTGAAATATTTACTTAAAGAGCTCTAATAATTACCGAACAGCTCCTTCGGCGCTGATCCCTGCCACGGTATTTCTTATCAACTTCAGGAGGTCAGCAATGAGAACCTCAACGTCCCCTGCGTCTTAGTTTAATCTGCACATTAACGGTCTGGGCTATCTCAGCCGCATCCGCGACGTGCAGCCTAAAAAAGGCGACAGCTTCCTCGCGTACGCCATTGCGGCACTGAACGGCCCCACCACCAAACCGGAATATCACTATTTTGATGTTCGGGTTTCAGGCGATGAGGCGCAACATCTGATCCGTCGCTGCAATGATGCCGTGGACGCCGGGAAAAAAGTGCTAATTGGCTTTCGTCTCGGCGACTTGTGGACCGATATTTATTCCCATACCAAAGGGAAGTATGCCGGGAAGCAGGATGTAAGCCTGAAGGCCAGGCTTACCTTTATCCACTGGATTAAAGTCTATGGCGAGCAGGTTTATCAGGCGAAGCCCAAATCATCTGAACAGGCTGAAGATACGTCGCCGGAGGCTCCAGCATCGACTGCATATCCAGATTCAACGCCCTACATGTGGTGACAGTCAGGCTCCTTTGGGAGCCTGCTTTTTTAATATATCTTCTGCACTTTCAATAGGATAACGGGTATAACTGCCATCTTTCTTACAAACCACAGCAGTCACATGAACAGCATTATTTTCAATATATATCGCTCTATAATTATTTGGTGTGTCCATGAGATATCTGGCTTCTCTACCTAATTCTGGAATAATCCAGTATTTATCATTACATTGAAAAGAGCTTCTGGTATCATAACGGTAAACTTCTTTCGCCACAGCATTAAACAATCCACCAGCGCTAATGAAATAGGAAGTATAACCGATAATTAAAAAAACACCTGACAGACAAAGAATTGATGTATGCACCATCGAAGGTATTTTAATTTTTTTAACCCGCGATGAATCAGTTACCGCCCCTATAGCCATACAGCTAAAATATGAAGCAATCACAAAAAATGGGATGGAAAATAAGATTGAAAAAGCCCACCCAACATAAGCGATTTTAGAAACACTAATATCAAAGAATTCATTGACAAAACCATTCGTAAACATCTTTGAAATAAACAGTATGATTGAACACAAAATTAAAAGAGCTCGATTTATTTTTTTAACAGTATTTTCTTGCAGCCTTGACATGCATAAAAAATAATAATTCCAAAACAGTAATGAGAAACAAATTGCCGGAACACCAAGCAGGAAAATACCATAATTGAAACCAACACCTGAAATCGCCGTCGCCGCCGCGATAAAAAATATTACGATTAACGTACTTGAAGCACTAATGATTCCTTTCAGTTTACCTTTTCGTCCAGGAAATACACCTCTGAGGCGTTTTCTCTCTGTGCTTGCAAAGGTAGCAGAAGAAAAAAATCTGATAATATATCCGGATATCAACACCATGCTGATAAATGTTATGATAATGAGTAGATCAGTACTTGTACGCTTTCTGGCATAAGCCAGACTGAACATAATGGCTGGCCACCAAATAAAACTTATCCAGAACACAACAGGGACTGAACGAAAAAACTTTCCTATCATTAATTTTCTGCCTTTCCATATGATAATTCAGGTAGTTATAACAGGTGTATCTCCTACACGTCTATCACCCAGACAACAGATAAGTAAAAAGGCTGTGTTAGTCACCACATGGCTAAAAACGACTATCCACTTCCCCCTATTTTCGGCTGTCCGATAGTCACGCAACTGGCAGGATGAGCTCAATTTCCTGTCGGACGCCTCGCCATGAAGAATGACGCTCTGTGTTTACTGTATATTTTTTCACTGTTTATTAGCGGCTGCGCCGTACGCCAGAAACCGTTGCCTGTTTCCGCCAATATCGGTGTAGTCCCCACTACGCCGCAATTTACCGAGCGCCAGCAGCGCTACACCCTAGTAGAACTCAAACCCGAAACCAGCCGGATGAACCTGCAGCTACAGCCCGTCGAAATTAACCTTCTCGATAGTCCTGGTCTCACGATTGGCGCCGCATTGCGCCACACGTTGCGCCAGACGGGCTTTAGTCTGTGTCCCGCCGCCGAACGTTCATTGCTCTATATGCTTCCGCTGCCTGCCATCCACCGACACAGCGGGCGAATACTGCTGACTATTAATTCAAAGCTGTTTTCAGTAGACTATCCGGCTGGGTCTGATCCAGCCACACCGACGCGCTATCGCTCAAGGAATCGCTATGTCAGGCTATCGCAAGCACCGCCCTTTTACTTCTCTTTCACGCCGTTGTCGCCGTAAAAAAGTCATTCTACTTAAGAATCTGATCCGTCAGGAGCATCACCGCTGTGGCGGCATATACTACGACGCATGCGGCATTTCCCCTTTCTGCGATGAACCCGATCGCATTTGGGGATGGAGCGATGTCTACTTTACGGGATTAGATCCCGCCGTTCTTTGGAACGCGGAAATTATCACAGTGCAAACAGCGTTTAACGATGCCGTCCACGCCCGAGCATTTGATGAAGCCCGTGAGTTGCTGAGCAAAAAAGAACGTGAAAATGAATTCCGAATGGAAACCAGACACAATTACGACGCAAAAGGAAAAATTCTAAGCCACACAATGATATTCCGAGAACCCAGTAAATATGTCATGTTTGGCAACCTGACTTTTTCACAGTATGTTCATAAACGCGAGCAGGAGATAGCTCATGACGATCCGCCCATAATTCACTGCTGTTATCGTTTTTTACCCAACTATGCTTATGGACTGGGGTTGCAGATGATTATTGACGCTCCGTCGTTAAGCCAACAGATCATTGAAGCAGCTATTTCTGATTTTCGTTTACGCGGTGAGTGTGAATGGCATTCACCCAAGCCTGTTTCGGTTGAAATGCTGAGGTTGTTTGACAGAGAGGAAGGAATCTGAAATTGCGATAAACGGGCGGCATCGTTTCATCTTTCCGCCCGGAGCCCTCCTCTGTCTGACAAGTTGCGCGCTGACGATTTGCTGCAAACTTTTGCCTGTGTATCTCTCACGTTTTTTCCAGACCTTTCATCATCCCCGCGTCACGCTCAATTAAGTCGGGGTATTTCTGACGTGCGTCTGGCCAAGCTTCCACCTCATCCCGGTTCCAGGCAACAACGCGTGGCGTCAGTGAGAAGCGTTTAGGAAAATCGCCATCTTTTCCCTGCTTATCAATAGTATAAAAAGACAACCGCACTAACTTTATCAATTCTTCTTTTCTGAGTGCTGCATGCATGATTCTCTCCAGAAGTTGGTTATCTGTCGTCAAATTCTGTTAAATCCGGCTCACTGTTTTAAGCAACAATAAGCTTTTATCGGCTGCCCTATTCCTGACTCATTTAAATTTCTCAATACACCGGTCAACCATATCCGCCCAGTCCTGCAACATGGATGTCCGTTGCTCTGCGTATTCCGCCTTGTTATACACCGCCAGGACACCCCGCTGTTCATGCGCCAGACATTTTTCGATCCAGTCAGAGTTATACCCTGCTTCGTGCAAAAGCGTGCTGGCCGTCCGACGCAGGTCATGAACTGAAAAGGATTCAAACTCCACGCCCTCTTCCGCTAATTGTTTTAACCCCGAACGAATAGCGGCATTCAGCGCAGCGTCAGATAGCGGGAGTCTGGGGCTAAAACGTCCGGGATGAAGATACTCGGGCCAGGCATAGATGATATTTAACGCAACAAGAATCTCTTGCGCCTGCCGGGAGAGATAAACCCGATGTGGTCGCGACATTTTCATGATAGAGGACGGTGCGCCGCGATCGCGGATTTCTTCGCACAGGATGCGGAGGTCAATATGACTAATCTCCTTGAGGGTTCGCTTACCAAAATGCGGCAGCACTTTTTTATCCATAATAGATAATCTAAGAGCTCTGGTACTTTCAGCAGCATTCCAGGATTTACGCCAGCGTTTCTCAAAATCCCTGAAATAGAGGGCCTCTCTTATTTCCTGCTTTGCCTGCTGCTTTTTAATCGCAGGAGAAACACCCTCTGAAATAAGTTATTTGGCCTTACTTAACATTTCCCGCGCTTCAGCAAGGCTAAGCCCTCCCACGCCAAAACGTCCAAGAGTCAGGGTCTCACGCCGATTATTGATGCGGTAGTCATAGCGAAATGAAACAGAACCAGCGGGAGAGAACAAAACATACAGGCTATCACGGTCAGAAATTTTATAACTTTTATCATTTTATTTCAGACACTTAAGCTCGACATCAGTCAGTATGACGGTATCCTCCGGTGTTTACGATACCGTCGATAAAACACCTGGCTGACGGTATTATACGCAATTTACCGCAACCGCTTTTTGTTGAATACGTCAAAAATACCGTCAGAAAAGTGATGCTTTCTGCTGTGGCGGGAGATGGTCAGAAAGAGAGACTGGCGCTTTAAGCCGCGCCAGCTCTGGGTTTATCCGTGGTTACCTTGCGTTATTAACAGGAGGCCAGTACCGGTTAGTGCTTCACGATATACATGGTACGACTGTAGGCCACATCTTCCGGGTTGGTGATCGGGTAGCCTTTCAGCCACGGCTTAATCAGCCGGCCGTTAGTGTACTGGTAGATCGGCGCAATCGGCGCTTTGACCATAATGATCTTCTCCGCCGCGTTGTAATCGTCGTTACGCGCTTTGGCCGAATTCTCCACCGCCGCCTGGGCGAGGATTTTGTCGTACGCCGGATCGTTAAAGCGGGAGATATTTCCGCTGTGGGTGGAGGTCAGTAGCGACAGGAAGGTGGACGGCTCGTTGTAATCCCCCACCCACGAGGCGCGGATCACGTCGAAATTGCCGGTGTTACGGCTGTCGATATAGGTTTTCCACTCCTGGTTCTGCAGTTTCACCTCCACGCCGAGGTTTTTCTTCCACATCGACGCCACCGCGATGGCAATCTTCTGGTGATTCTCTGAGGTGTTATACAGCAGCGTCAGCTTCAGCGGACGATTCGGGCCATAGCCGGCGGCAGCCAGCAGGGCTTTCGCCTGAGCATTAAGTTCGGCCTGACTCATACTCTCAAACTGCGACGGCTGGGGGGTGAAGCCCGCCGTCACGTCCGGCGTGAAACGCCACGCCGGTTTTTCCCCGGTTCCCAGCACTTTCTCCGCCATCACCCGGCGATCGATGGTCATGCTCAGCGCCAGTCGCACCCGCTCGTCCGCCGTCGGCCCCTTTTGGGTATTAAAGGCGTAATAGTAAGTGCCCAGCTGCGGCGGGGTATAAACCTGCCCCGGAATGTCCTTCAGCAACTTCTGGTACATATTTTTCGGGAAAGATTCGGTGATATCGATATCGCCAGCGAGATAGCGCTTGGTGGCGGCGGACTCCTGGTTGATCGGCACAAAGGTGACCTGCTGGATCACCGTTTTGGCGTTATCCCAGTAGTGCGTGTTCGGCACCAGCACCAGCTTTTCATTCACGACGCGGTCTTTCAGAACATAGGCGCCGTTGCCCACCAGGCTGCCGGGCCGCGTCCAGTTCGCCCCGCTGTCGACATTCGCCTTCTGTACCGGATAGAAGGCAAAGCTGGCGGTCAGGTTGCTGAACCACGGCAGCGGTTTGTCCAGCTGCACCCGCAGGGTGTGGGCATCGACGGCGGTGACCCCCAGGGTCTCCGGCGCGGCTTTGCCGTCAATGATGTTCTGCGCGTTAGCGATCCCCGCCAGCGCCGCGAACCAGGCGAACGGCGAAGTGGTTTTCGGATCCACCAGACGCTGCCAGCTATAGACGAAATCCTCGGCGGTAACCGGCGTGCCGTCGGACCAGCGCGCGTCATCGCGCAGGGTAAAGGTCCAGACGCGGTTATCGTTGCTCTGCCAGCGGGTCGCCACGCCTGGAACCAGGTTGCCTTTCGCATCCTGATTGACTAAACCTTCAAACAGATCGCGGATCACCTGGATTTCCGGCAGGCCCACCGCTTTGGCGGGATCTAACGAGGCGGGTTCATCTTTGATATGGCGTACTAACAGCTGTTTTTCAGCCAGTACCGTACCCGGCGGTACGTCCGCCGCCCAGGCTAAAGAAGATACGCTGGCTAACCACAGCGCGCCGCATGTCAAAGCGACAGGATACTTCATAAGATCCCCTTTAAAATGAAAAAAATACCGCCAACAGAGCGATAATTATTTGTTTCATCACCTGAAATTGCAAACGACATATGATAGAAAATTGATGTGTCGTCGGATTTCACGCCTCAGGGAATGGGTTTGATCCCGACACGCTTTTCGCCAACACTCAATAATAACGACACACAGGAAGCCCTATGTCTATTTCACGTCCTCGTCCGCAGCGCGGCGACTTTCCGCCGGGAACCCGGCAGTACGGCAGCTCGGAACTGGGCGCGCCGTTGTTGTGGTTTCCTGCGCCGCAGGCCGACAGTCGCAGTGGCCTGATTATTGCCGGCACCCACGGTGATGAAAATTCGTCGATTGTGACCCTCTCCTGCGCCCTGCGCACCCTGAAACCCGAGCTGCGCCGTCACCACGTGGTGCTAACGGTCAATCCTGACGGCTGTCAGCTCGGGCTACGCGCCAACGCCCGCGGCGTTGACCTCAACCGTAACTTTCCGGCCGCTAACTGGCGACAAGGGGAAACGGTTTATCGCTGGAACAGCGCGGCAGAGGAACGCGACGTGGTGCTGTTGACCGGCGAGCAGCCGGGTTCGGAGCGGGAGACCCAGGCCCTGTGTCAGTTGATCCATCAGATCCATCCGGCATGGGTGGTCTCCTTTCACGATCCGCTGGCCTGTATCGAAGACCCGGGCCACAGCCCGCTGGGGCACTGGCTGGCTAATGCCTTCTCCTTGCCGCTGGTCGGCAGCGTGGGCTACGACACGCCGGGCTCCTTTGGCAGCTGGTGCGCCGATATCGGACTCCCCTGCATCACCGCCGAGTTCCCGCCGGTCTCCGCCGACGAGGCAACGGAGCGTTACCTGCCGGCGATGACCGACCTGCTGCGCTGGCAGGCTTAAAGATGAAGCACGCCGGTGCTGAACCGCAGCGCCGGCTCAACGTCCACCGCCAGCCATGTCGGGCCGTCGAGATCGGCGAAGCGCGCCAGCGGCGCCAGCGGGAGCGCGGCGGCGATCCCGCGCGAGGTGCAGAGCATACAGCCCAGCATCCGTTCAAACCCCTGCCGTTCCGCCTCCTCGGCCAGAGCCAGCGCTTCGGTCAGACCGCCCGTTTTATCCAGTTTGATATTGACCATCTCATAGCGCCCGCGCAGCCTCGGCAGGCTCTCCCGGGTATGGCAGCTCTCGTCGGCGCAAATCGGTAACGGATGAACGAAGTTTTCCAGCGCCGCATCGGCGTCAGCCGGGAGCGGCTGCTCGAGCATCGCCACGCCGAGGTCCGCCAGCAGCTGACAGCGCGCCGCCAGCCCCTCGCTGTGCCAGGATTCATTGGCGTCGACAATCAGGGTGGCCTGCGGCGCCGCCTGACGGATAGCGATTAACCGCTCGCTGATCAGCCGGTCGTCAAGCTTCACTTTCAACAGCTGGGCCCCCTTCTGCCACAACGCCGCGGCGCTGGCTGCCATCTGATCCGCCGTACCAATCACCACCGTTTGGGCGGTGATCACCCGGTTGGGTAACGCCACACCCAGCAGCTGAGGCAAGGTTTTGCCTTCGCGCCGCGCCTGCAGATCCCACAGCGCGCAGTCAACGGCATTGCGCGCGGCGCCTGCCGGCAGCAGCCGCTGCAGCTGTTCGCGGGTGAGACCCGCTTCCAGTTGCTCGCCGATCGCCATCACCTGGGCCATGACCGAAGCGATGCTCTCGCCATAGCGGGGATAAGGTGTGCATTCGCCCACCCCTTTCACACCGTCCTCCTCCAGTTCCACCACCACCACTTTTGCCTCGCTGCGGCTGCCGCGGGCGATCACAAAAGGGGTATGTAGCGGCCAGGCTTCCTCATACACTCGCACGTTGCGCATTCCCTTGTCCTCTCTGGTCAATGTTAAATAGGGTTTGCCGTGTAGCTGGCGGATGTCATACACTACTCGTGACGTTAACTATATGTAAACAGGAAGATAACCATGTCACAAACCGTGCATTTCCAGGGCAACCCCGTTTCTGTTCAGGGCACCATTCCGCAGGCAGGCGCTAAAGCGCAGCCGTTTACGCTGGTCGCCAAAGATCTCTCTGACGTCGCGCTGAGCCAGTACGCCGGCAAACGTAAAGTACTGAATATTTTCCCGAGCATTGATACCGGCGTGTGTGCCGCATCAGTGCGTAAATTCAACCAGCTGGCCGCTGAACTGGACAACACCGTGGTGCTGTGCATTTCCGCTGACCTGCCGTTCGCCCAGTCCCGCTTCTGCGGCGCGGAAGGCCTGAGCAACGTGGTGACCCTTTCCACGCTGCGCGGCGCGTCGTTCCTCGCTGACTACGGTGTCGCCATCGCCGCCGGTCCGCTGGCTGGCCTGGCCGCTCGCGCTGTGGTCGTTATCGATGAAAACGATCAGGTCGTCTACAGCCAGCTGGTGAACGAAATCACCGAAGAGCCGGACTACGACGCCGCGCTGGCCGCTCTGAAAGCCTGATAACAGAGTGCCCGGGCGCATCGCGCCTGCGGACATTCTCTTTGCTCAGCCCCCGCTCTGCGGGGGCTTTTTATTGCCGTGGCGCATAGCGGGAGATAGCCCGTGCCATCGCCGGGCCGGTCAGTAAAATGGTAAACAGTCGCAGCGTCTGTAGCGCCATAATGAACGACATATCCGCCCGGGTGCCGGCGGCGATAATCGCCACCGTGTCCAGCCCGCCTGGGCTGGTGGCCAGATAGGCGGTCATAAAGTCCATCTGCAAAATGTGAGTCAGGCCGAGGGCCATCAGGGCGCACATCATGATCAGCCCGAGAATAGAGGCGATAATCTGCGGCAGCGTCTTCAGCGCCAGCAGAAAAATGGCTTTATTAAACTGGAGCCCCACCGTCCAGCCCAGCACCGCATAGGCCATCGCCAGCAGCCACTCCGGCAGCTCCAGCATCACCCAACCGCTGCCCTGCGCGAGTGCGCCGAGCAGCATCGGCAACAGCATGGCCCCGGAGGGGATGCGCAGCCGCATGCCCAGCCAACAGGCTAGCGCCGTCAGCAGCAGCGTGAAAGGGAAATTCAGGGTCAACGATGGAAACCAGACAATATCCTGAGTCATTTCCTGCGCTTCATTGCCCAATGCATAACGCACCACCAGCGCCGCCGCGCCGACGACAAACAGCACTCGCAGATACTGCATCAGCGCCACCAGCCGCACATCGGCCCCGTACTCCTGGGCCATCACCACCATTGCCGACGCGCCGCCGGGAGAGCTTCCCCAGGCGCCAGTGGCGCCCGGCAGCGCGCTATAGCGGACCAGTAGCCAGCCGGTGAGGCCGCTAATCGCCAGGGTGGTCAACAGGATCGCCAGTACCAGCGCCCAGTTGTTGAACAGCACACCAAAAACAGAGGGGTTGATCGCCCGGGCAATCATGCAGCCGACAATGGCCTGCGCCGCCAGGTAACAGGGGCGGGGAAGCTGCAGCGTCACCCCGCGCAGGCTGAAGATGATGCCGGCGATTAGCGGCCCCAGCAGCAGCGCCGCCGGAAGATGAAGGCGTAACAGCAGCGAGGAGAAGAGAACAGAGAGCAGCAGCAATGCCAGCCATTGCCCGATCGCGCGACGCGACGCCAAGATGCACCACCCCGGAAAAAGGATTAAAAAACCAGTATATACAGGTTTGGCCCGCTTTGCAGGCCAGGATGCCGGCAACGAGGGTCGCCGGCCTGGCGGGATTATTCGTCGCCCTTTTTCTGACTCAGACCATATTCACGCAGCTTATTGGCGATGGCGGTATGCGACACCCCCAGCCGCTTCGCCAGCTTACGGGTGCTGGGGTAGCTGCGATAGAGCTGGGTCAGCACCGAGCGCTCAAAGCGGCGGGTGATGTCGTCCAGCGACCCTTCCATCGCCTCCTCGCCCACTGGCAGCGACGCGACGTCATGGTCCGGCAGCAGAATGTCCTGTGGGCGCAGCTCGAATCCCTCCAGCTGGGTCAGTGCGCGATAGACGGCATTCTTCAACTGGCGAACGTTGCCGGGCCAGCTGTAGCGGGTGAGCACCGTACTGAGATCGGCGGAGAGCTTTGGCCGCGGGACGCCCTGCTCATCAGCAAAGCGGGCCACGAACAGCTCCGTCAGCGGCATAATGTCCTGCGGGCAGTCGCGCAGCGGCGGCAGATAGAGCGTCAGGACGTTGAGGCGATAGTAGAGATCTTCACGGAACAGCCCTTTCTGCACCAGCTCGACCAGGTTTTTCTGCGTCGCGCAGATCACCCGCACATCGACGTGCACTTCATGATCCTCGCCAACGCGGCGGAAGGTGCCGTCGTTGAGGAAGCGCAGCAGCTTGGTCTGCATTCGCGGCGACATCTCGCCAATTTCATCCAGCAGCACCGAGCCGCCGTTGGCCTGCTCGAAGAAGCCCTTCTTGCCCTGCAGCGCGTCGCCAAAAAGTTCGCTCTCGACCGCGTCCTCGGGAATGGAGCCGCAGTTGAGCGCCAGATAAGGTTTGCCCGCCCGCGGACTGGCCAGATGGCAGGCATGGGCCAGCAGATCTTTGCCGGTGCCGGTGTCGCCGACAATCAGCAGCGGCGCGCTGAGCATCGCCAGCTTGCGCGCTTGCTCCACCACGTGGCGCATTTTCGGCCCCACCGCGAGGATCTGGCTGAAGGCGCTGGTGTCCTGGCTGGTCATGGTCTGCAGCTGACGTCCCATCCGCACGGTTGAGCGCAGCATCGCCACGGCGCCGGTCAGCACCCGCTCGTTATGCTCCCCTTCCAGATAGACCGGAGTCACTTCCAGCAGGTAATTCTGACCATTCACCACCACATGTTCCGCATGCGTCTCCAGCGGATTGCTCTCCAGCCAGCGCTGAACGTTAAAATCGGCGATCAGCTGGGCCACCGGATGGTTACGCAGCTTCGCCTGGCTTTGACCAAACAGCAGACAACTGGCGGGGTTGGCCAGTTCCACCTTGCCTTTGGTATCCAGCGACAGCACCGGCTCCGGCATCGCCACCAGCAGGGCGCTGAGCGCCAGGTGTTCACGCTCCGATGGCATCCACGGCACGGTGCGCACATCTGTCACGCCGGCGATACGACGGATCTCTGCCATCAGGCTGCTGAACGTGGCGAACTCCAGTTCGGCAAAATTGAGGTAAATTCGGCCAATAGGGTCAATATCGATACCACGTAGATCAATGCCGCGCAGCACCAGCAAATCAAGCAATTCACGAGTCAGACCGAGGCGGTCTTCACAAAAGACTTCAAGACGCATGGGAGTGTTCACCCTAAAAGTGCCAATGACGGGAGAATAATAGGACAGGAATGGGTTTTCGGGAAGCTAACTGTCAACAATTATTGACAGCATGGCGGAAAAATGGGCGTTGTGCCGTAAAGTCAGGCGGTCAGTGGCTAAATGACCGCCTCGGCGAGCCGGGATCCGGCATGCCCTGTAGGCCGGGCAAGGCGAAGCCACCGCCCGGCAATGTCTTTCAGCGGGGATCAGTTCTCCGGGCGGGTTTTGCTTTTCTGCAGGGTCTCTTTCAGCTGCCCAATCAGCTCGCGACGAAAATCGCCGAGCCGCGGTTTATCATCGGCGATCCACGGCAGTGGGCGGCACAGCTCCATTGCCTTGATCCCGAGACGGGCGGTCAGCAGTCCGGCGCCGATGCCCTGCGCGGCGCGCGCCGACAGCCGGGCCGCCAGATCCTGCGACATCCAGTCCATCCCCACCTCGCGCACCAGTTCGCTGGCGCCAGCGAAAGCGATATTCAGCAACACCAGGCGAAACAGTCGCAGACGGCTGTAATACCCGAGCTCAATGCCGTACAACGTGGCAATTCGGTTGATCAGCCGCAGGTTACGCCAGGCGATAAACGCCATATCCACCAGCGCCAGCGGGCTGACGGCAATCATCAGCGTCGACTCCGCCGCAGAACGGCTGATTTCCCGCCGCGCCTGGGCATCCAGCACCGGCTGCACCAGCTGCGCATAGAGGCTCACCACTTCACGATCGCTTTGCGTTTCGTGGATCGCGGCATACCAGCGCTGCAGCGCCGGATGCGACTGATCCAGACCCGCCTGCTGCGCCAGTTTCTCGCAAAAGGCTTTGGCTTTACCGACCGCGTGACTGTGCAGCATATCGCGCGCTTCATCGCGTTCGTGGGCGCGCTGGCGCAGTCGCCACAGGCGGCGCCATTCGGTAGCTACCGATCCGACGCCGGCGCCGACGATCAGCGCCCCGGCGACGCAGCCGCCCAGCGCAATCCAGTCCTGGGTCTGCCAGGCGTTGGCCGTCCACTGCACGCCTTGCGCCACGACGCTGACGCCGAAGATCGCCAGTCCGGCGCTGACCATCCGCCGCCACAGGCTGCGTTTGGGTCGCAGGACTGACTCCACCACCGCTTCCGCCGCCCCCTCTTCCTCTTCGCCGGTCACCAGCCGCGCTGGCGCGAAGTTGTCCGCCTCCAGGGTGTCGAAGGCGCGGGCGCTTTTCAGCGGCGGAATTTTTTCCGCTTGCAGCGGACCATCAAAATCAATCCGCGGTTTTAACGGTTCGCTCATCGCAGTTTATCTCCAATCAAAAATTCCAACGCCGCGTCGAGGCGAATGTGCGGCAAAGGCCGATCGACATCCATGACCTGCGGACGAAAGTTTTCAAACTGAAATCCCTGCTGCTGCCAGAAGGCCTGGCCCGGCAGACGCGCCGGCACCTCGCCGGGATAGATGGTCAACGGCTGGCCGTCGCTCAGCCGATCGCCGCGCAGGGCGGGAATTTTCTCGCCATTCACCTCAATCAGCCCGCTCTGGGTCGCCTGAATGGACGCCAGCCCCAGGCAATCCATGCTGATCCCCTCAAAGGCGGCGTTCTGCCACGCGTCCTGAATCAACTGCTGCAGGAGCGACACCATATTGCTGTGCTGATCGACCGTGACGTGGTCAGCTTTGGTGGCGGCAAACAGCAGCTTGTCGATAACCGGCGAAAACAACCGGCGGAACAAGGTGCGCTGCCCGTAATGGAAACTTTGCATCAGCTGGGTCAACGCCAGGCGCATATCGTTAAAGGCCTGTGGCCCGCTGTTGAGCGGCTGCAGACAGTCCACCAGCACAATCTGCCGATCGAAGCGCAGGAAGTGCTCTTTGTAGAACCCCTTCACCACCCTTTCGCAATAGTATTTGTAGCGTTCGCGCAGCATGCCGGCGTTGCTGTGTTTGTCCGCCTGCGCCAGCTTGGCTTCGCCGATGGCATCGACGTCAGGCCATGGGAAAAACTGCAGCGCCGGCGCACCCGCCATTTCACCGGGCAGGACAAAGCGCCCGGGCTGGATAAAGTGCAGCCCTTCACGCTTACAGGCGTGCAGATAGTCCGTCCAGGCGGCGGCGATATCTGCCAGACGGGCCTCGTCGGCAGGGGCCAGCGGATCCAGCCCGGCGCACAGCTGCCGCCAGCGGGCCGACCACTCCGCACGCTGTCCCTGCAGGAGTCCGGTCATCTGTCGTGACCAGCTCAGATAATCCTGTGCCAGCATCGGCAGGTCGAGCAGCCACTCGCCTGGATAGTCGACGATCTCCAGATACAGCGTGGAGGTGTCTTTAAAATGGCGCAGCAGGGAGTCATTCGAACGGTAGCGCAGCGCGAGACGGATCTCGCTCACCCCGCGCGTCGGGGTTGGCCACATAGGAGGCTGGCCGTACAGCTGGGCCAGCCCTTCGTCGTAGGTGAATCGGGGAATGCCAAAGTCCCGCTGCGGCACGCGCTTGACGCCGAGCAGCCGCTCTTCGCGTGCGGCGCTCAGCAGCGGCAGGCGGGCGCCGGTGTGGATATTCAACAATTGATTGACCAGCGCGGTGATAAACGCCGTTTTACCGCTCCGGCTCAGGCCAGTCACCGCCAGACGTAAATGCCGGTCAACCCCGCGGTTGACCAGCGCATTCAATTCAGTTTTCAGTCGCTTCATCGCCAGTCCGTTATGCCCTGAAGGTGGTTCTCGTTATCATAAGTTATCTGGTGAGGATAAGCAGGGCAACGTTCATCCCTGGGGGATTTCCTCACGGCGGCATTATTTCATCCCGCGCGTGACGCGGTTGGCCAGCCGGCTGAGCAGCGGCTCCAGCGCCACCGCCAGCAGCATTTTCAGCGGCCGACGCGCGACCGATTTGACCGCCCAGCCGGCAACGCCCGCCGGGCCATAACGCAGCGCGGTCAGCAGCGCCAGCTTACCGACGATTTTCAGACCGGGCTTCACCTGCTGCCCGGCGCGTTGCCATTTGCTATTCATGCGTTGCCTCACTCGTTAAAAACAGGATTTACAGCTGGCGAAAGCGGCTGCGCAGCGTAAAGGTGTCGGAGGTCACATACCGCTCCATTTCACGCAGACGCTGTTCACCGGAGGCCAGTTCGGCATCCACGGCGGCCAGCAGATCGCCATTGCTCGGCGCTTTATGACCGTACAGCTCGCTGTCCGGTATCGGGTCCAGGGCAAAGGTCAAAATGATGTAGGCCACCAGGACAAAGAAAAAGAGGCCGAAAATCATCGCCAGCACGGTAATCAGTCGCACCAGCTTCACCGGGACATCAAGATGCTGAGCAATGCCCGCGCAGACGCCCTTCACCATCCCGCGCTGCGGGATACGCCACAGTTTTTTATTCAGATCCAGTCCGGCCATTATTTGTCTCTCCAGTTCGGATGTTCGGCATCCAGGATCGCTTCCAGCGCCTGAATGCGTTCGCGCATCCGCTTCGCGTCATCGGTCAACTGCAGCAGCCGTTGCTGCTCATTTTGCGTCAGACTGCCGTTGGCGCCGCGATTGTTATAATGCAGCCACAGCCAGACCGGCAGAACAAACAGCACAAACAGCGTCAGCGGAATGGCGAGAAAAAGCATGCTCATGTGTACTCCTTACAGGGGGTGAGCCGCGGCGCAACGCCGCGCCGCGCAATCGTACTTACTGGTTCGACTGGTTCATTTTGGCTTTCAACGCCGCCAGTTGATCGCTGATTTCGTCGTCTGCTTTCAGTTCGGCAAACTGCTGATCCAGCGTCTGCTGCTTGCCAAAGCGGTGACTCTCCGCTTCCGCTTCCATCTGATCGATGCGGCGCTCAAACGATTCAAAGCGGGCCATCGCCTCATCCAGTTTACCGCTGTCCAGCTGGCGACGCACATCGCGGGACGAACTCGCCGCCTGATGG
Source organism: Klebsiella sp. D-Nf1 (assembly GCF_002810515.1). Lineage (NCBI taxonomy): Bacteria > Pseudomonadati > Pseudomonadota > Gammaproteobacteria > Enterobacterales > Enterobacteriaceae > Klebsiella > Klebsiella sp. D-Nf1. The sequence goes on along the minus strand of NZ_PIOK01000001.1, from coordinate 649,524 downwards.
CGCAGCGCCAGCGCCTGCTGACGGGCGCGGGTTTCGCTGAGTTTGTTCTCCAGCTCGCCAATCTCTTTTTTCATGCGCGCCAGCGTTTCATCCACCAGCTGCACTTCGTGGTCCAGCTGAGCAATCAGGTCGGTCAGCTTCTGTTTTTCGATCAGCGCCGCCCGGGCCAGATCCTCTTTCTCTTTACGCAGCGCCAGCTCGGCTTTTTCCTGCCATTCCGCTTGCTGGGCGACCGCCTGCTCAATACGACGGGACAGCTGTTTCTTTTCCGCCAGCGCGCGGGCCGACGTCGAACGCACCTCCACCAGCGTGTCTTCCATCTCCTGGATCATCAGACGCACCAGCTTTTGCGGGTCCTCCGCTTTCTCCAGCAGGGAGTTGATGTTGGCGTTCACGATGTCGGCAAAACGAGAAAAAATACCCATAATTTCAATCCTCATAGTTCTGGTTTCAGGTATTCACCTGTGGCTTAGCTAATACAAATGGCGTGCCAACTTTTTATCTTATTGATTTTAAACAGAGTGGTTGCGAATTGTGCAAGGTATTGCTACAGTCACCTGGTTAATCACACTACTTAATGGCGAAATTCATCATGGCGCAGTACAAGGATAATCTGCTGGGCGAGGCCAACAGCTTTCTCGAGGTGCTGGAACAGGTTTCCCGGCTGGCCCCGCTGGATAAACCGGTGCTGGTCATCGGTGAGCGCGGCACCGGGAAAGAGCTTATCGCTAACCGTCTGCACTACCTCTCCAGCCGCTGGCAGGGGCCGTTTATCTCGCTGAACTGCGCGGCGCTGAACGACAATCTGCTCGACTCGGAGCTGTTCGGCCACGAAGCTGGGGCCTTCACCGGGGCCAGCAAGCGCCATCCCGGGCGCTTTGAACGCGCCGACGGCGGGACGCTGTTTCTCGATGAGCTGGCGACGGCGCCGATGCTGGTGCAGGAGAAGCTATTAAGAGTCATTGAATATGGCGAGCTGGAGCGCGTAGGCGGCAGCCAGCCGCTGCAGGTCAACGTCCGGCTGGTGTGCGCCACCAACGCCGATCTGCCGCAGATGGTAGAGGAAGGCCATTTTCGCGCCGACCTGCTCGACCGTCTGGCCTTCGACGTGGTGCAGCTCCCCCCGCTGCGCGAACGGCAGAGCGACATCATGCTGCTCGCCAACCAGTTTGCCATTCAGATGTGCCGCGAGCTTGGCCTGCCGCTGTTTCCCGGCTTTAGCGAGCGGGCGACCGCAACGCTGCTCGGCTACCGCTGGCCGGGCAATATTCGCGAACTGAAGAATGTCGTCGAGCGCTCGGTGTATCGCCACGGCGACAGCGAGCATGAGCTGGACGCGATTATCCTTAATCCTTTCCGCCAGACTACCGCTCCCACCCCGGAAGCCGCGTCCGGCGATGATCTGCCCGCCCTGCCGCTGGATTTGCGCGATTTTCAGCTCCAGCAGGAAAAACGCCTGCTGCAGCGGAGTCTGGAGCAGGCGAAGTACCATCAGAAGCAGGCGGCGGAGCTGCTGGGGTTAACCTATCATCAGCTCCGCGCGCTACTGAAAAAACATCAGCTGTGAGAGGTGCGCGGCAGCAGCAGCGCGCTCACCGCCATCGCCCCCAGGCATAAGACGGCGTTGAACCACAGGGCATACTGGGCGGCATGGGCCATGCCCAGCGGTAAAAACAGCGCAAAAAGTGACGCCGTCACGGCAATGCCCATCGCCCCGCCCAGCGAGCTGCCCATCTTGTAGATCCCCGAGGCGACGCCGATTTTGTTCTCCGGCGCGTTGGCCACCGCCGTATCCGTTGACGGCGTGGCGTAGCAGCCCAGCCCGAGACCAAACAGCACGTTGCTGGCGAACACCACCCCGATATACAGCGCCTTATCGAGAAAAGTGCAGGATATCAGGCCGATGGCAATGGCGGTCAGCACCGGCCCGGCCATCATCGGCAGCCGGGCGCCATAGCGCTGCAGCAGCTTCTCGCCAACCCGGATCATCGCCAGGACGGTTACCAGATAGCCGAGGGTCATCATCCCGCTCTCCAGCGGCGTCAGGTGGTGCCCCTGCTGCAGCCAGATGCTGGCGATCATCATGGTGCCAATCGCCCCATTGAGCAGAAAGTTCGACAGCACTGCCGCGCCGTAGGCCCGGTTACGAAACAGCGCAAAATCAATCAGCGCCGCCTCGCCTTTGCGCATGCCGTTACGGATAAATACCGCTCCCGCCGCCAGCGCCCCGACCAGCATGGTCAACGACAGCGGGCTGCTCCAGCCCCAGCCGTGGCCTTTGCTGATAAACAAATTCACCAGCACCAGCGCGGCAATCAGGCTCAGCAGACCGCCGACGTCCAGCTTATGCTGGCTGGCGCTGGCGCTGCGGCTCTCCGGCGTACCGCGCAGCAAAAACAGCGCCAGCAGAGCGACGGCGATAGAGAAGACGAAGATCCAGCGCCAGCCGAGCCCGGTGGCGATGGCCCCGCCAACGAAGGAACAGAGACCGCTGCCGCCCCACGAGCCGATGACCCAGAAGCTGACCGCCCGCTGCCGCGCACGCCCTTCATACCAGGTCTTAATCAGCGCCAGCGTCGCCGGCATAATGCACGCCGCCGACAGCCCCTGCAGCACCCGGCCGGCCAGGAACAGCCCCGGTCCCTGAGCGACCACCAGCATGGCGCTGCCGACGATGCTCAGCCCCAGTCCGAGGGTGGTCATCCGCATCCGGCCAAACTTGTCCGCCAGGCCGCCGCTGGCGACCACGAAACAGCCGCTGAACAGCGCGCTAAGGCTGACGGCCAGAGTTAAGGTTTCAAGGGAGATATCAAGACTGCTTTTCATCGCCGGCACCACGTTAATCACCGACTGGGCAAACAGCCAGAAGGTTAAAACGCTTAGCACAATCCCCACCAGCAGGCGATCGCTGCCGACAAAGGGGGTGTCGCTCACGGTGACAGTGCTCATCGCATGGCCCTCCTGTTTCCGGTGATTAACGCAGATAGTGTTCCGCCAGACCGCACCACAGCGCCGCCCCGGTCAGCAACAGCGCGTCGTTGAAGTCATAGCCCGGGTTATGGACCATGCAGCGATCCGGCTCATCGCCGGCGCCGATGGTGAAATAGCTGCCATGCGGGTGCTGCTCCAGCATGAAGGCAAAATCTTCACTGCCCATAAACGGCTTCACCTCGCCCACCTGCTCTGCGCCAAACAGCGACGTCGCCACTTCCCGCACCAGCGCGTTGGCCGCCGGATCGTTACGCAATACCGGGCTGCCGTTGACGTGCGTCAGCGTGGCCGTGGCGTTGAAGCTCTCCGCCTGAGCCACGGCGATATCATGGATCCGTTGCAGCACGGTCTCGCGCACCTGCTCATTGAGGGTGCGCACCGTGAGCTTCATCAGCACGTGATCGTTAATGATATTGGGCGCGTGTCCGGCCTGGATGCTGCCGACGGTGACCACCGCCGGTTCGAACGGGGTGATATTGCGCGAGACGATCGACTGCAGCGCGAGGGTGATATGGCAGGCGACCAGCGTGGCATCCACGGTATGCTCCGGTACCGCGCCGTGGCCGCCAACGCCTTTCACCTCAATATGCAGCGTATCGGAGGAGGCCATCATCGCCCCGTCGCGCAGGCCGATCTTGCCCAGCGGCTGACCCGGCATATTGTGCAGGCCAAAGATGGCATCGCAGGGGAACTGGTCAAACAGACCGTCCTCGACCATCACTCGCCCGCCGTACAGCAACTCTTCCGCGGGCTGGAAAATCAGCTGCAGCGTCCCGGTAAACTGGCGGGTGCGCGCCAGATATTCTGCCGCGTAGAGCAGCGTGGTGGTGTGCCCGTCATGGCCGCAGCCGTGGAAACGCCCTTCGACCTGGCTTGCCCAGGGCTTACCGCTCCGCTCCTGCATCGGCAGCGCATCCATATCCGCCCGCAGGCCGAGTCGTTTTTTTCCGTGGCCGACGCGCAGCGTGCCCACCACTCCGGTGCCCGCCAGGCCGCGGTGAACCTCGTATCCCCACTCGCCAAGCAGTCGGGCGACCTCGCTGCTGGTCTGATGCTCTTCAAAGCCGATCTCCGGCTGCTGGTGGAACTGGCGACGCAGGGCAATAAATTGCGCCTCGTTGACCTGCAAGGCTTCAAGCAACGGATGTGTCATTTTTGTTATTCCTGTGTTGTGTTTGCACGACACTTTCGAGTTTATGCGGGTGAAACAGCTTTCAGGCGCGCTTTTTTGTTTTATATTGACGAGAAATCAATGACTGTTTTTCATACATATCAGTTATGACAAAAAATGACGGGTTGTTTTTTGTCTTCGGAGGAGTGTCACGTGGAGCAGCATTCAGGCGACTTTAGCGTTACCGTGCGCGATGTCCGTCAGTTAAACCAGCCGGAAAGCGATCTGCTGACGCTGCTGTGGGTGTTGGAGGGGTCTGTGACGCTGACGGAGGCCGACGCTGCGCAGCCGCTCGCCGCCGACGGGCTGGCGATCGTTAACCGCAATCGTCGCTGGAGCCTGTGCGGCGACGGGGCCAACGCGGTGATGTTCCTGACCCTTTCCGCCAGCTGGCTGACCCGCCTTGATAGCGTTTTTTTTGCTGTCGACTATCAGATAACGCCGCGCACCCGGGATGCGGAGGACGGCCTGCGCCGCCTGATGCGCCAGCTGCTGGTGAGCGGCCTCGTCAATCATCCCGGCCATTACCGGCTGGAGGCCAATCGCTGGCTGAGTGAGATAGCGCTCCTGCTGGCCACGCGCTTCAGCCAACCCATCGCCTCCACGCCGCGCCGTGGGGCGGAGAACTGGAGCCGGCGAATCGCCAGCGTGGTGGCGCGGATCGATGCCAACTATCAGCGCCGCCTCTCGTTGCAGGAGGTGGCGACAGCGGAATTTGTCTCCGAGGCCTGGCTGTCACGCTTATTTCACAAAGAGGTCGGGGTGAGTTTTGTTCAGTATCTCACCGCGCTGCGCCTGCGCCACGCCGCCGATCAGTTGTTGACCACCCGCAAACCCGCCCAGCAAATCGCCCGCGAACAGGGGTTCGCCAGTACCCGTATGATGAGCGATCTGTTTAAGCGCCAGCACGGCGTGACGCCGCGCCAGTATCGTGAACAGCATCCCCGGGAGCTTGCCCGGCCGCGTCCGCCGCAGGCCGACCGCTGGCAGCCGGTCGCTGTCGACCGGCTCTATGCTCGCCTCAATGAACCGGAACCACGCGACCGGGAAAGTCCCCCGCTGCCGATCAATCCGCCGCAGACCCGAGAGATCAACCTGCACGATCGCCCGGCGCGCGCCGCTGTGCTGCGCCATACCCGGATGGTGGTGACCGTGCGCGAGCTGGACGACCTGCTACGGGAGGATGTGCGCCGGGAACTGGAGCAGCTGCACCGCGCCCTGCCGGTGTATGCCATCGATATCAACGATCCCTTTCTCAGCAGCCGGCTGTTCGGCACCGGCTGGGACGATCCGCAGATGGCCGGCTACGCCTGCTGGTACAATCTGCAGCAGATTTTTAGCTGGCTGGCGGCGATGGGCTGGAACGTGATCCTTCACACCGGCGTCACCACCCGCAGCGATCTGCTGCAGCGGTTTCTGCTGCTCGCCGCCAACCATTTTCCGCCGGCCACGCTCAACAGCTGGCGCTTTGTCTGGCACTGGTCGCCACAGGCCAGCGAAGCGGCCCGCCAGGCGGCCTGGCGGCAGCAGCGCGAGGTTCTTCACCGCCTGCTGCCGCAGCCGCAGCTGGGGATCTGGCACCGCTTTGCACCCAGCGATCCCGGGAACGATCCGCTGTTTCACTCACCGCTGCTGGCGGAGGCGGATTTTCTCGCCTGCCAGGCAGATGCCAACGAACAGCTGGATCTGGCGCAGGCAGACAGCAGCCGCCTGGCGTCCAGCGAACATTATCCGCTGCATAAGCTGCGGCAGATCCACAGCGCCCTGCGCCAGCGACAGCTTAACCTGCCGCTGTGGCTGCTCTCCTGGAATACCCTGACCGGCGATACGCGGGATACCAACGGCCGCTTTTTTCGCGGCGCGCTGTTGATGGATAATCTGCTGGGGGTGGCGGACCAGGTCTGGCTGGCGGGCTTCTGGTTAAATTCAGGCCTCCAGGGCGAAGCCCGCGCTAACGGGAAGCTCGATACCTCCAGCCTGGCGCTGCACTATCTGCACGGGCTGCCTCGCCCGGTTTACTGGGTACTGTGGCTCTGGCGGCGGCTACGCGGCGAGATCCTGTTTCAGGATAAAAACCTGCTGTTGCTTCACCACCAGGGGCACTACCAGCTGCTGCTGCGCAATACGGTGGTCTACAATCCCTGGCTCTCCAGCGAAGCGGCCTTTATCCAGCGCTTCAGCCAGCCCTACAGCGTGCGGCTGCAGGGTCTGGAGGGCGGCTGGCGCGTCAAACAGCACCTGTTCGATCAGCATCATGGCGCGTTATTCCCGCTGGTCGACGCCTTTCGCAGCCGCAGCGGCCCTGACGCCGAGGATTACCAGTGGCTGATGCATCAGGCCCGTCCGGCGCTCAGCGTGGAAGATGCCCGGCTCGACGGACACTGGCTGCGGATCGACTCGCTGGAAAGCAACGCTTTGGCGCTGTACGAATTTACGCCTCAGCGCTCACCAGGCGAGGATCCCGCCCCCGCAAGCAAACCGTGAACTTTCCGCTGACTTTCCGTCGTTGCCGGATTAAAGACCAGTAGCGAAAGATCGGGGCGGCCTTCCACGGCAAAAGAGGTGAACTCCAGATCGAGCGGGCCCATCTGCGGGTGGTGAATGCGCTTATAGCCTTCTCCGTGGCCGGCGACGTCATGGCTTTGCCAGAAACGGGCGAACTCAACGCTCTGCTGCGTGAGTTCAGCGATCAACTGGTCAGTTTCCGCCGTCGCCCCCATCCGGGTGACGTCGGCGCGAAAAGCGTTGACGATAAGCTGCCCCACCGTCTGCCAGTCTTCCAGCGTGCTGCGGGCTTCAGGTCGGGTAAACAGGCGACGCAGTACATTGCGCTCCGCCAGCGGTAGCTGGCTGTAGTCGGTTAGCACCCTGGCCGCCGCCGCGTTCCAGGCGATGACGTCCCAGCTGGCGGTGCGGATAATCGCCGGAATGGTAAAAGCGTCAAGCACCCGCTGCAGCCGCGGCGTCATATCATCCGTCACCGTCAGACGCGTCTGCGGCGGATGGCCAAAGGCGAGAATAAACAGGTGTTCGCGCTCCGGGGTGGTCAGCCGCAGACCGCAGGCGATCCGCTCCAGCACCTCGCGGGAGGGCGCCCCGCCGCGCCCCTGTTCAAGCCAGGTATACCAGGTCGGGCTGATACTGGCGAGCTGCGCGACCTCTTCGCGACGCAATCCCGGCGTGCGCCGACGTCCCGCCGGGAAGCCAAACGTCACCGGATCGAGACGCTGGCGCCGGGCGCGGAGAAAATCGCCTAAAGCATGGTTGTCAGAAGTGTTCATCATCTGCCTGTGGGATCTGCCTGTTAGAATTTATACCCCGATAATGTCTCTACTTTTATAGTATGGCATCGCGGGTAGGATACGCCTGAAACCCGTTCAGGAGATCCATGATGCGTATATTTCTTACCGGTGCGAGCGGCTTTATCGGCTCACGTATTCTTCCGGCCCTGCAGGCGTCGGGCCATCAGGTTATCGGCCTCGCGCGCAGCGATGCCACAGCGCAGACCCTTAAGGCGCATGGCGTCGAGGTGCACCGCGGCACGCTGGACGCCCCGGACTCGCTACTGGCCGGCGTCGAGGGCGCCGACGCCGTGATCCATACCGCCTTCGACCACGACTTCAGCCGCTTTGCCGCCAACTGCGAGAAAGACCGCCAGGCGATCCTGACCATGGGTCGGGCGCTGCAAGGCAGCGCGCGGCCACTGATCATCACCTCCGGCACGCTAATGGGCGACGACGGGAGCGGCGTCCCGGCCCGGGAGTCGTTCTTTAACGCAGGGCACCCCAGCCCGCGCACCGCCTCTGAACTCGCCGGTCAGCAACTGCTGGAAGCGGGAGTGGATGTCCGGGTGGTCCGCCTGCCGCAGGTGCATGACACCGTGCGTCAGGGGCTACTGACCAGCTATATCGAACGCGCGGTCGCCAACGGGGCGGTGGCCCTGCGCGGCGAGGGAAGCAATCGCTGGTCCGCCGCCCATGTCAAAGACGTCGCGCGACTGTACGTTAGCGCCCTGCTGCAGGGCGCGGCCGGCGAGCGCTATCATGCGGTGGACGAAGAGGGGATCGCGTTACGGGATATTGCTGCGGTAATTGCTCAGGGATTAAACCTGCCGCTGACCCACCTGGATGAGTCGCAGGTCGACGCCTGGTTCGGCTGGTTTGCGCCATTTACCGCCCTCGATCTGCGCGCCAGCTCCGCATGGACCCGTGAGCGATTGCAGTGGCAGCCGGTTGGCCCCGGGCTGCTGGAGGACCTGCGACATATGGATTATCAAAAAGTGACGTTGTCACAATAAACAGGCACGGCCCCTGCTTATTTCCTGACGGGCTCGCCCGCTGCCCGTCAGCCCCTCTGCTCTCTCCCCGCTATACTGAATATATCTCCACGGCGTCAGCGCCTGTTTCATCGTCTGGCAAACCGCGGCCAAACAGACCTGACTGGCGATATCGGCGATAAAAAGTTACCATGTTTCAATATACAGACTCGGTTCCGCTACTATTTTAATCAATTGACTGAATACTATACGCTCCCGGTGACCGCATTATCCCTCAGGCTTATTGAAGGCGGTGGTGAATGTCTATTAATCTTAATAAGATAGAGTTCAACTCTATAATCAAACAGAAAATATGCGCCTGAAATTGTCATCTCTCCTGGCAGCGGTTTCCCTGCTGTGTGGGCAGGCCTTTGCCGCCCCTGTGCTCCCTGACCGCGCCGATATCCGCGACAGCGGTTTCGTCTATTGCGTCAGCGGCCAGGTGAATACCTTTAATCCGCAGAAAGTCAGCAGCGGCCTGATTGTCGATACGCTGGCCGCTCAGATCTACGATCGTCTGCTTGACGTCGATCCCTATACCTACCGGCTGGTCCCCGAGCTGGCGGAGAGCTGGGAAGTCCTCGATAACGGCGCCACCTACCGCTTCCACCTGCGCCGCCATGTCCCGTTTCAACGCACGGCATGGTTTACCCCGACGCGGGACTTCAACGCGGATGATGTGATTTTTACCTTTGGCCGTATTTTTAACCGCGACCATCCATGGCACAACGTCAACGGCAGCAGCTTCCCCTACTTCGACAGTCTGCAGTTTGCTGACAGCGTGGAGAGTGTGCGTAAGCTGGATAATCAGACCGTGGAGTTTCGCCTCAAGCGGCCGGACGCCTCGTTCCTCTGGCATCTGGCCACTCACTATGCGTCGATTACCTCTGCCGAATATGCCGCCCGCTTAACGCAAGACGACCGCCAGGAGCAGCTGGATCGCCAGCCGGTCGGTACCGGTCCGTTCCAGTTGTCCGAGTACCGCTCCGGGCAATATATCCGTCTGCAGCGTCACCCCGACTACTGGCGCGGCAAACCGTTGATGCCGCAGGTGGTGGTGGACCTCGGCTCTGGCGGTACCGGCCGACTGTCGAAACTGCTCACCGGGGAATGCGACGTGCTGGCCTGGCCCGCCGCCAGCCAGCTGACGATCCTGCGCGACGACCCGCGCCTGCGCCTGACGCTGCGCCCGGGAATGAACATTGCCTGGTTGGCCTTCAACACCGCCAAGCCGCCGCTGGATAACCCCGAGGTGCGCCACGCGCTGGCGCTGGCCATTAACAACCAGCGCCTGATGCAGTCCATCTACTACGGCACCGCAGAGACGGCGGCATCCATGCTGCCGCGCGCCTCGTGGGCCTATGATAACGACGCTAAGATTACCGAATATAATCCCAAGGAGGCCCGCACGCGCCTGAAGGCCCTGGGGCTGGAAAACCTGACCCTCAAGCTGTGGGTGCCCACCAGCTCGCAGGCGTGGAACCCCAGCCCGCTGAAAACGGCGGAGCTTATCCAGGCGGATATGGCGCAGATTGGCGTCAAAGTGATTATTGTGCCGGTGGAGGGGCGCTTCCAGGAAGCGCGCCTGATGGACATGAACCATGATCTGACGCTCTCCGGCTGGGCGACGGACAGCAACGATCCGGACAGTTTCTTCCGGCCGCTGCTGAGCTGCGCGGCGATCGCCTCACAAACCAACTTTGCCCACTGGTGTAACCGGGAGTTTGATGACGTGCTGCAAAAAGCGCTGCTCTCGCAACAGCTCTCCTCGCGGATGGACGCTTACAAAGAGGCGCAGCGGATCCTCGCCCGCGAACTGCCGGTCCTGCCGCTGGCCTCCTCGCTGCGTTTGCAGGCCTATCGCTATGATATGAAAGGCCTCGTGCTGAGCCCCTTCGGTAACGCTTCGTTCGCTGGCGTATCGCGGGAGAAAACCGAAGAGGTGAAAAAACCATGATTATTTTTACCCTGCGTCGTCTGCTGTTGCTGCTGGTCACCCTCTTTTTTCTGACCTTTATCGGCTTCAGCCTGAGTTATTTCACCCCTCATGCGCCGCTACAGGGCGCCTCCTTGTGGAATGCGTGGCTGTTCTGGTTTCAAGGGGTGCTGCACTGGGATTTTGGCGTCTCCAGCATTAACGGCCAGCTGATTTCCGAACAGCTGCGCGACGTGTTCCCGGCGACCATGGAACTGTGCATCCTCGCCTTCGGCTTTGCCCTGCTGATTGGCATTCCGGTGGGCATGATCGCCGGCGTAATGCGCAATAAATGGCCCGATACGCTGATCAGCGCCATCGCGCTGGTTGGTTTCTCGATCCCGGTGTTCTGGCTGGCGCTGCTGCTGACCCTCTTCTTCTCGCTGACTCTTGGCTGGTTTCCGGTCTCTGGCCGCTTCGATCTGCTGTATGAGGTGAAAACCGTCACCGGTTTTGCGCTGATTGACGCCTGGATCTCGGACTCGCCATGGCGCCATGAGATGATCGTCAGCGCCGCGCGGCATATGGTGCTGCCGGTGCTGACCCTGGCGGTGGCCCCCACCACCGAGGTGATCCGCCTGATGCGCATCAGCACCAGCGAGGTGTATGACACCAACTATGTCAAAGCGGCTGCCACCCGCGGCGTGTCGCGACGCAAAATTTTACTGCGCCATGTACTGCACAACGCCCTGCCGCCGGTGATCCCGCGCCTCGGCCTGCAGTTTTCCACCATGCTCACCCTGGCGATGATCACCGAGATGGTGTTCAGCTGGCCCGGACTGGGACGCTGGCTGATCAACGCGATCCGCCAGCAGGACTACGCGGCGATCTCCGCCGGCGTCATGGTGATTGGCGCACTGGTTATTATCGTCAACGTGATTTCCGATATCCTCGGTGCCATGGCTAACCCGCTGAAACATAAGGAATGGTATGCCCTACGATAGCGTTTATCTGGAAAAGCGTCCGCCCGGCGCGCTGCGCACCGTATGGCGTAAATTCTATGGTGACACCACGGCGATGATCGGCCTGTACGGTTGCGCGGGTCTGCTGTTGCTCTGCGTCTTCGGCGGCTGGTTCGCCCCCTATGGTATCGATCAGCAGTTCCTTGGCTATCAGTTGCTGCCGCCGTCGTGGTCGCGCTATGGCGAAGTCTCCTTCTTCCTGGGGACCGATGACCTGGGCCGCGATGTGCTGAGCCGGCTGCTGAGCGGCGCGGCGCCGACCGTCGGCGGGGCCTTCGTCGTCACCCTCGGCGCGACGCTGTTTGGCCTGGTGCTGGGCGTGATTGCCGGGTCGACTCACGGCCTGCGCTCGGCGGTGATGAACCATATTCTCGATACCCTGCTCTCTATTCCCTCGCTGCTTCTGGCGATTATCGTCGTCGCGTTCGCCGGGCCGCACCTCAGCCATGCGATGTTCGCCGTCTGGCTGGCGCTGCTCCCGCGCATGGTGCGTTCCGTCTACAGCCTGGTCCACGACGAGCTGGAGAAAGAGTACATCATCGCCGCTCGCCTCGACGGGGCGTCGACGCTGAACATTTTGCTGTTTGCCATTCTGCCCAATATTGCCTCTGGCCTGGTGACCGAGATCACCCGCGCCCTGTCGATGGCCATTCTGGATATTGCCGCGCTGGGCTTTCTTGATCTCGGCGCCCAGCTGCCTTCACCGGAATGGGGAGCCATGCTGGGCGATGCGCTGGAGCTTATCTATGTCGCACCGTGGACCGTGATGCTGCCCGGGGCCGCGATTATGCTCAGCGTACTGCTGGTCAACCTGCTGGGCGACGGTATTCGCCGGGCGATCATTGCCGGGGTACAATAATGCCGTTACTCGATATTCGTCACTTAACTATCGAATTTAGAACCAACGAAGGTTGGGTGAAAGCCGTCGATCGCGTCAGTCTGACCCTGACTGAAGGCGAGATCCGCGGCCTGGTGGGCGAATCCGGTTCCGGGAAAAGCCTTATCGCCAAAGCCATCTGTGGGGTGACCAAAGACAACTGGCGGGTCACCGCCGACCGCATGCGTTTCGATGATATCGACCTGCTGCGGCTGTCGAACCGCGAGCGGCGCAAACTGATCGGCCACAACGTGTCGATGATTTTCCAGGAGCCGCAGTCCTGTCTTGATCCCTCTGAGCGCATCGGCCAGCAGCTGATCCAGAGTATCCCCGGCTGGACCTATAAGGGCCGCTGGTGGCAACGGCTGGGCTGGCGTAAGCGCCGGGCGATAGAGCTGTTGCACCGCGTCGGCATTAAGGATCACAAAGACGCGATGCGCAGCTTCCCCTATCAGCTCACCGACGGTGAGTGTCAGAAGGTGATGATTGCCATCGCCCTGGCCAACCAGCCGCGTCTGCTGATCGCCGATGAACCCACCAATGCCATGGAACCCACCACCCAGGCGCAGATTATTCGTCTGCTGACGCGGCTCAACCAGAATAACAACACCACTATTTTGCTGATCAGCCACGACCTGCAGATGCTCAGCAAATGGGCGGATAAAATCAACGTCATGTACTGCGGACAGACGGTAGAGAGCGGCCCGAGTGAAGAGCTGATCACCCTCCCGCATCACCCGTACACTCAGGCATTAATCCGTGCGATCCCGGATTTTGGCAGCGCCATGCCACATAAAAGCCGCCTCAACACCCTGCCGGGGGCGATCCCGCTGCTGGAGCAGTTGCCCATCGGCTGTCGGCTGGGGCCGCGCTGCCCTTACGCCCAGCGCGAGTGTATTGAAACACCGCGTCTTACCGGGGCACGCAACCATCTGTACGCCTGTCATTTCCCGCTGAACATGGAGAAAGAGTGAAATGGTCGAAACATTGCTGGAAGTTCGCCAACTCAGTAAGACCTTTCGCTACCGCACCGGCTGGTTTCACCGCCAGACGGTGGAGGCCGTCAAGCCGCTGAGTTTTACTCTGCGCGAACGGCAGACGCTGGCGATCATCGGCGAGAACGGCTCCGGGAAATCCACCCTCGCCAAGATGCTGGCGGGCATGGTGGAACCCACCAGCGGCGAGCTGCTGATCGACGACCATCCGCTGACCTTCGGGGATTACTCCTACCGCAGCCAGAAGATTCGCATGATCTTTCAGGATCCGTCGACCTCACTGAATCCGCGCCAGCGTATCTCGCAGATCCTCGATTTTCCACTGCGGCTGAATACCGACCTCGACGCCGAGGCGCGGCAGAAGCAGATTATCGACACGTTGCGCATGGTCGGTCTGCTGCCGGACCACGTCAGCTATTACCCCCATATGCTGGCGCCCGGTCAGAAGCAGCGTCTCGGCCTCGCCAGGGCGCTGATCCTGCGCCCGAAGGTCATCGTCTGCGATGAGGCGCTGGCCTCGCTGGATATGTCGATGCGCTCCCAGCTCATTAACCTGATGCTGGAGCTGCAGGAGAAACAGGGCATCTCCTATATCTATGTCACTCAGCACCTGGGAATGATGAAGCACATCAGCGATCAAGTGCTGGTGATGCATAACGGCGAAGTGGTCGAGCGCGGCAGTACCGCCGATGTGCTGGCCTCACCGCTGCACGACCTGACCCGACGCCTGATCGCTGGCCACTTCGGTGAAGCCCTCACCGCCGACGCCTGGCGCAAAGACGGGAAATAGCCCATCTCATTCACCTCGCCCGGTGACCTCACACCGGCGCGTGGCCAGCCGTCCGCTTGAGGATAGCCGCCGCGTTGGCGATGTCCGGCGCCAGCCAGCGATCGTCCTCCCAGGTGGGCACGTTTTGGCGCAGCAGATCGCGCGCCCGGCGCGTCCCCGACGCTAGCTTCTGCGGCTCGTGAAAATCGAGCCCCTGCGCCGCGAGTAAATATTCGATACCCAGGATCTGATAGAGGTTGCCGAGCAGACGCTGCAATTTCAGCGCAGCACTGGTGCCCAGGCTTAAATGATCCTCCTGCAAAGCCGAGGTAACAAAATTATCCAGCACCGCCGGCTGCGCCAGCTGCTTATTTTCCGCGCACAACGACGCAGCGACGTACTGGGCAATCATCATGCCTGAATTCACCCCGGGTCGGGCGACCAGAAAGGCCGGCAAGCCGCTCACCAGAGGATTCACCAGCCGGTCAAGGCGTCGTTCGGCGATGGTACCCAGCTCTGCCATGGCAATGGCCAGCAAATCGCAGGCCATTGCCACCGATTCGCCATGGGGATGCGCCTGGGACACCACCCGCCACTGCTCAAGGGTACCCAGGATTAGGGGATTATCGGTACAGGCGTTAAGTTCGATATTAATCTGCGTCTGCGCATGGCTAAACTGGTCGCGGCAGGCGCCATGCACCTGAGGCATCGAGCGGAGACTCAGCGCATCCTGGGTGCGAAGACCTTCGCTTTCGGCCAGAAGATGGCTGTCCGCCAGCAGCTCACGCAGCCGCTGGCCGCTGGTCTGGATCCCGGGACTGGCTTTCAGCGCCAGGATCTCGGCATCGAATGCCACAAGCTGGCCGCGCAGCGCTTCAAAGCTCATCGCCCCGGTCACATCAGCCCAGTTCATTAAGCGCTCGGCGTCGTCTAAGGCCAGGCAGGCCAGGCCGGTCATGCACGGCGTACCGTTAACCAGACTGAGCCCCTCTTTCGCTCCCGGCGCAATGGGCTGCAGATTCAGCTGCGACAGGACCTCTGCCGCAGACCACGTTCGCCCTTGCCATAGCACATCGCCGACTCCCATCAGGGCCAGGCCAACGTGCGCCATATGCGTTAAATAGCCAACCGACCCCTGAGAGGGCACCTGCGGTGTCACGCCATGCTGCAAAAACGTCAGCAGTTGTCGCACTATTCCGGCGGAGATACCGGATTTACCGTGGCTGAAATTGGCCACCGCGGCGCACATAATGGCCCGGGTTGGGGCGACCTCCAGCAGCGGCCCCACCCCGCAGGCGTGACTGAGCAGCGTATTGCGCGACAACTGGTGTAACTGCGCTTCCGGCAGCGTAATGTTGCACAGCGCCCCCAGCCCGGTGTTAATCCCATAGGCCACCTGACCGGCGCTAACGATATGCTGGACGATCGCCCGCCCCTGCTCGATACGCGCCCAGGCGCTTTCGCTGAGGCTCAAGGTCGCCTCGCCCCGGGCGACACAAGCCACCTCCTGCCAGCGTATCGGTGCATCGCCCCACTGGATCATATTCATACGACCTGTCCTGGCTGTTGATGGCTGGAGATAAATTGCTTAAAGCGCGCGGAACCCTGAGTGCCAAATAGCGCCTCAGGCGCACCGTCGCAGTCAATCGTCCCCTGGTGCATAAATACCACCCGATTGGAGACATGGCGGGCGAATCCCAGTTCGTGGGTGACCACCAGCATCGTCCGCCCCTCTTCCGCCAGGCTGCGCATGACCTTTAACACCTCGCCGACCAGTTCGGGATCCAGCGCAGAGGTGGGTTCATCAAAGAGCATGACGTCTGGCTCCATCGCCAGCGCGCGGGCTATTGCCACGCGCTGCTGTTGGCCGCCGGAGAGCTGTGCCGGATAGAAATCCTTTCGGTTCAACATCCCCACCCGCTCCAGCAGCTGCTCCGCCTGTTCAATGCAGGTCCGTTTATCCCGTTTGAGCACATAATGCGGCCCCTCAATGACATTCTGCAGGACCGTCATATGCGACCACAGGTTAAAACTTTGAAAGACCATCCCCAGCCGCGAACGCAGGCGCTCTATCTGCCGGGGATTCGCCGCCAGCCGATGCCCGCGGGCGTGGTGCTTCATTTCAATCGTCTCGCCACCGACGCTGACCACCCCGGCATCGGGTGTTTCCAGCAGATTAATGCAGCGCAGCAGCGTACTTTTACCGGAGCCGCTGGCGCCGAGGATCGAAATGACATCGCCCTGCCGGGCCTGGATGGTGATCCCCTTCAGGACATCCAGGGAGCCAAAGGACTTATGAATATCGCTGACCGATAAGGTCACCGGACGTGAATCGAGCATCTTACTCTCCTTTGGTTATCGGCTTGAGCGACACGGTCGCCGGGTTTTGCCGGGTATGCGGCGTTAATCGCCGTTCTAGCAGGGCATACAGCTGCACAATGATGAAATTAAGCAGCAAATAGATGGCCGCCGCGCAGAGAAATACCTCCATCGTCCGGTAGGTACGCTGAATAATCTGTTGCGCCACCCCGGTGACGTCCCAGACGGTCACCAGGCTTGCCAGCGCCGTCGACTTGACCAGCAGAATGGCCTCCGTGGAGTAGGCTGGCAGCGCATAACGTAGCATCACCGGGGCAATGATCCGCCGCAACAACAGCCAGCGCGACATGCCGCAAGCCTGACCGGCTTCAATCTGACCCGGCGGTATCGCCAGCAACCCGCCGCGAAGAATTTCCGCTGTGTAGGCCGCCGTACAGAGCGCCAGCGCCAGAACGGCGCAGATAAAGGGTTCGCGCAGCAGCGGCCACAGGAAACTGTGACGGATCACCCCAAACTGACCCAGCCCGTAATAAATGAGAAACAACTGGATCAGCAATGGCGAACCGCGAAAGATCAGGATATAGCCTTTGGCGAAACCGCTAGCCAGCGGCCAGTGGCTCATTCGCAGCGCCAGAACGCCGAGGGCCAGTACGCCGCCGAGGATAAAAGAGCAAATAAAGAGCCCCAGCGTCACCGGCAGTGCCGCACCGAGCTTTAACAACGTCTCACCAAGGAAGGCAAAATCGATAAACATACGGGCTCCTTACGCCTGCGCGGTGCTGCGACGCAGCCAGGCGCGGTTGAGATGGCTCTCCGCCCGGGTAAACGCGCGGTTAGAGAGCAGCGTCAGGATCAAATAGCAGCCGCCGCCGATCAGATAGAACAGGAAATATTCGCGGGTCGAGCCTGCGGCAATCTGGCTGGCGCGCATCAGTTCAACCATCCCGGTCACCGATACCAGCGCCGAATCTTTGAGGCTCATTTGCCACACGTTGGATAACCCCGGCAGCGAATAACGGACAATCTGCGGCAACAGAATGCGCTGCAGGATCCGCCAGCGCGGCATGCCGATAGCGGTAGCCGCCTCCACTTCACCGGGCATCAGCGCCAGGCGAGCAGCACGATAGACTTCCGCCTGATACGAGGAGGAGATCAAACCAATCGCCAGGGCGCCAATCAGAAAGGGCGGAACCTCAATAAAGCCATCAGCGCCAAACAGACGCCCCACCCATGAAATCATCCCTGAGCCGCCAAAATAAAACAGGTAGATCACCAGTAATTCGGGGATACCGCGGAATACCACCGACCAGGCGGCGCCAAACCAGCGCGCTGGCGCGTGCCGGGATAGCTTCGCGGCGGCAATGACGCCGCCCACCGCCGCACCGACGGCCAGCGCGGCGAGCGACAGCAGCAAGGTGGTCAGCGTGGCACTGAGGATCAGCGTCCCCCACCCGTTTTCACCAAAACTCAGAAGATTCAACATAACAGCCTCACTCAGGGGGTAACGTCGCTTTTAAACCATTTCTCACTCAGTTTTTTTACCGTCCCATCGGCCAGCGCCGCCTGAATAGCGCTATCCAGTTTCGCTTTAAGATCGGTATCGGTCAGGCGTACCCCCATCGCTTCACCGCCTCCCCAGATCGGCCCGCTTATCAGCGGACCGCTTAATGCCAGATTGCTATTCTCCGAGCGCGACAGGGTGGTGTTGGCAAAGGTAATATCATCAAAAACGGCATCGATGCGCTCAGCCTGCAGGTCGAGGATCGCATCCGCTGAGTTGTTATATTCCCGGACGTCAGCGATATCCTTGAAATACTTGTCAATAAACGGGGTGTACACGGTGCCGGAAGCGATGCCGATGGTTTTCCCTTTCAACGCCGCGCGCAGAGGCGCAATCGCCGCCTGAATCTCTTTCTCATCATCATGAAGCTTGACCGTCGGAGACGGAGGGAGCAGTGACCCTTTTACCGCAATAAACGAGGCTGGCGTGGCAGCGTAGGCCTGGGTAAACGCCACGACCTTCGATCGCTCCGGGGTGACGACAATAGCGTCCATGATCACGTCATATTTTCCGGCGTTAAGTCCGGCAATCATGCCATCCCAGTTCTGTACCACCAGCTTGCATTCGATCTGCATCCGCTGGCATAAATTCGCCATGAGCTCAGGTTCGAAGCCGCTCAACTTCCCTCCGGGAAGCGTCAGGTTCCAGGGTTCATAGCCGCCTTCCGTAGCGATGGTGATTGATTTCCACTCTTTAGCGTATGTTGAGCCACCAGACAGCAGTAGCCCCGAAAACAGGGTGACCAGGCAGGCCTGGCGGAAAGTAATACGCTGTTGCATTTTCATTCTCCCGATCGCGTTTTGTCATGATGGCTCTGGTCACTGCGATAAGATAATTCGTAGATGACTGCTCATGTATATACAAGCATTGACAAACCCACACACGCGCTCGATGATGGATTTGTGAACCCTGTTGTAAATAATTTGTAAGCATGTTGAGACACACATGTAACAAATACCATCCACCCTCTGAATTCCGCCGAGCAGACCATGATCTTTTTTTTTGATATCGCCACCTTACCCATCACGCCATGGAAGAACGGTGCCGGTGCCACCCGGGAAATTATCGCCGTTCCTTCCGCAGAGGCTCCCTTTCTCTGGCGAGCGAGCATTGCCACACTGCAGGCAGATGGTCCATTTTCCCCCTTCCCCGGCGTCGACCGGGTGATTACCCTGCTGGCGGGACAACCGCTACGACTGTGCGGCGAGGACATCGACCATCCGCTGACGCTCTGGCAGCCATGGGCTTTCCCCGGTGAATGGGCGCTGTCCAGCGTCGGGATCGTTGAGCCAGGGCTGGACTTCAATATCATGACTCAGCGCGGACGTGCCTCGGCGAGCGTAGAGGTGATAAACGACCAGCAACGCCCTGCCACTGAGGGGGTCGCTTATGTTCTTCAGGGCGAGTGGGATCTGGCCGGGCAGCGAAGCGCGGCCGGCAGCGGTCTCTGCTGGCGCGGTGAATCCCCTGGCGAGCTATTGCCCCTCGGCGCCAATGGGCGTCTGCTGCTGGCGGAGATCGCGCTCAAATAATCGTCAGGAGAGATGGTATACTGGAGCCGTTGCGATGAGCTTTTGCCCCGCGCGGCGCGGGCCGGCTGAAAAATATCGTGACACAAGGGGTCGTCAGTGGGATATAATTCCCGGCTAAATTTGAGTTATTTTGAAATAACAATGTTAACGCTATGATTGTTAAAGTAAAAATAAGCAATAACGATAAGGATTAAAGCTATGGGTTTTCTTTCCGGTAAGCGCATTTTGATCACTGGCGTCGCCAGCAAACTGTCCATCGCCTACGGTATTGCGCAAGCAATGCACCGCGAAGGCGCGGAACTGGCATTCACCTATCAGAATGAAAAACTGAAAGGTCGCGTAGAAGAATTTGCTGCCGCGCTGGGTTCTGACATTGTGCTGCCGTGCGACGTTGCTGAAGATGAGAGCATCACCGCACTGTTCACCGAGCTGGAAAAAGTCTGGCCGAAATTCGATGGTTTCGTCCACTCTATCGGTTATGCTCCGGCTGACCAGTTAGATGGCGACTACGTCAATGCCGTGACCCGCGAAGGTTTCAAAATCGCGCACGACATCAGCGCTTACAGCTTCGTGGCGATGGCTAAAGCCTGCCGCAGCATGCTGAACCCGGATTCAGCCCTGCTGACGCTCTCCTACCTGGGCGCAGAGCGCGCGATCCCGAACTACAACGTGATGGGTCTGGCAAAAGCCTCTCTGGAAGCTAACGTCCGCTATATGGCTAACGCCATGGGTCCGGAAGGCATTCGCGTCAACGCCATCTCTGCCGGTCCGATCCGTACGCTGGCTGCTTCTGGCATTAAAGATTTCCGTAAAATGCTGGCACACTGCGAAGCGGTCACCCCGATCCGTCGCACCGTCACCATTGAAGATGTGGGTAACAGCGCAGCCTTCCTGTGCTCCAACCTGTCTGCGGGGATCTCCGGTGAAGTCGTTCACGTTGACGGCGGGTTCAGCATCGCCGCCATGAACGAACTGGAACTGAAATAAGTTCCATACCCTCCTCACCCTGGTGAGGAGGGCCTATCCCTTACTCCCTTCCGTTGCGCTGTCTCTTGTTATTCCAATCGGCTATTTGTTAGCACGTATCAATATTTTCTCCTGCTTCCGGGTTACGCCAGGATAGTTCTGCATAAACGATCCGCGGAACGGCGGTTCGCCACATACCGAACAAGGAAAGCCCATGGAGCCACGCCGCGTGAATGGCAAAAACCACTGGTATCACGAAACCCAGTCAACAATCTGCCCAGTGGATGTTCTGCCACTTGTCCCTGAAGCCGCCCATGTTGAAGACCGCTTTTTGCTGGACCTGACGCTGCCGGATGCCTGGCTACACATCCACGCAGGCTGGCTACATCCTGCTCGCCAGCTGGCAGTGCGGCTGTTTCCCGATCAGGTGACGGTGAGCCGACTGCAAACTTTTACCGCCTATGATCGCCTGAGCACCGCGCTGACTGTCGCCCAGGTCTACGGCGTCCAGCGGTTGTGTAACCACTATGCCGCCCGTCTGGCCCCCTTGCCTGGCCCTGACTCTTCGCGTGAGAGCAACCGTCGCCTGGCGCAGATCACTCAGTACGCTCGTCAGCTCGCCAGTTCGCCCTCCGTCATTAACGCCCTCTCACGCAGCCAGCTTGACGAAGTAGGCTTAACCAGCCGGGATATTATCCTGATCAACCAGATTATCGGTTTCGTCGGCTTCCAGGCCCGGGCGATTGCTGTCCTGCAGGCGGCGCTGGGCTATCCGGTGCGTTGGATCCCCGGCATGCCTCAGCAAGAAGAGGCCCCCGCCGAACTGTTCACCGCGCCACCAGGAGAGTGGCAGAGCGACCTTGAGGACCCCGATCTGCAGTATGCCGATGATGAACGCCAGCGGCGCATCGCTGGCTGGCAGTCGCTGCACGGCCTGGGCGAGTTGGCCCCACTGCTGGCCTGCGACCCACAGTTGATCGTGCCTCTGGAGACCTTGATCCGTCAGCTCAGCACGGATGATGCCTTTGGCCCGCAGGTCGCCTTACTCACGGCACGCACCAATGGCAGTCCCACCTGTTTTGATGCCTGGCTCCCCCACTGGCACGGTGAAGAAGAGTTCGCCAGCCACCTGCGGGAAGGCGACCAGGCCCTCCATCGTTGGCTCCAGCAGCATCCTCAGTCCCGGGCCCTCGTTACCGCGGTGCAGCTGTTAACCCGCTCGCCGGACCGGTTTAGCGCCGCCCAGTTAACTCCCCTCGCGGAATATGGACTCTCTGCGGAACAAGCGATCGATCTGTTGACCTGGAGCGGGCTGTGCGGATGGATGAATCGTCTGAAAATCGCCCTCGGCAATGTGCGTCAGCAGACGTAAATTGCTGAAACAGCGCTTGCTGCGGCAGGCATATTCGCGTAAAAATGTCAGCCGCTCTTTTAGCCACGAAAATACCTAATTATGTTTCAGGATAACCCGCTGCTAGCGCAGCTTAAACAGCAACTGCATTCCCAGACGCCGCGCGCTGAAGGGGTCGTTAAGGGCACGGAAAAGGGCTTTGGCTTCCTCGAAGTGGACGCTCAGAAGAGCTACTTCATTCCGCCGCCGCAGATGAAAAAGGTGATGCATGGCGACCGTATCGTCGCGGTGATCCATTCTGAAAAAGATCGCGAAAGCGCCGAACCGGAATCACTGATTGAGCCGTTCCTGACCCGTTTCGTCGGTAAAGTCCAGAAGAAAGACGATCGCCTCGCTATCGTTCCTGACCATCCGCTGCTGAAAGACGCCATTCCCTGCCGCGCCGCCCGTGGCGTTGAGCATGATTTCAAACAGGGTGACTGGGCCGTCGCCGAGATGCGCCGTCATCCGTTAAAAGGCGACCGCGGGTTTTACGCGGAGCTGACCCAGTTCATCACCTTCAGCGACGATCACTTCGTCCCCTGGTGGGTAACCCTGGCGCGCCATAACCTCGAAAAAGAAGCGCCGGACGGCGTGGCCACGGAAATGCTCGATGAAGGGCTGACGCGCCGCGATTTAACCGCTCTCGACTTCGTCACTATCGACAGCGCCAGCACCGAAGATATGGACGATGCGCTGTATGCCGAATCCACTGCTGATGGCAAACTGCTGCTGACGGTCGCCATTGCTGACCCGACCGCCTGGATTGCCGAAGGTAGCAAGCTGGATAAGGCCGCAAAAGTGCGCGCCTTTACCAACTATCTGCCGGGCTTCAATATTCCGATGCTGCCCCGCGAGCTGTCAGACGACCTGTGCTCCCTGCGCGCTAACGAAGTGCGCCCGGTGCTGGCCTGCCAGATGACTCTGGCGGCCGATGGCACCATCGAAGACAACATCGAGTTCTTTGCCGCCACCATCGAGTCGAAAGCCAAGCTGGCCTATGACGACGTCTCTGACTGGCTGGAAGGCCGCGGCAGCTGGCAACCGGGCAGCGACGCCATCGCGCAGCAAATTACGCTGTTGAAAGATGTGTGCCAGCGTCGTAGCGAATGGCGTCAGACCCATGCGCTGGTGTTCAAAGACCGTCCGGACTACCGTTTCGTTCTTGGCGAAAAAGGCGAAGTGCTGGATATCGTCGCGGAGCCACGTCGCATTGCCAACCGCATTGTCGAAGAGTCGATGATCGCCGCCAACATCTGTGCCGCCCGCGTTCTGCGCGACAAGCTCGGCTTCGGCGTTTATAACGTCCATACCGGCTTCGACCCGGCGAATACCGAACAGCTGGCGGCGCTGCTGAAAACCCACGACGTGCACGTCGACCCAACGGAGGTGCTGACGCTGGAAGGGTTCTGCAAGCTGCGCCGCGAACTGGACGCCCAGCCGACCGGTTTCCTCGACAGCCGCATCCGCCGCTTCCAGTCGTTTGCGGAAATCAGCACCGAGCCGGGCCCGCACTTTGGCCTCGGCCTTGAGGCCTATGCCACCTGGACCTCGCCGATCCGTAAATATGGCGACATGATCAACCACCGTCTGCTGAAGGCCATCATCAAAGGCGAGACCATTGCGCGCCCGCAGGATGATGCCACCGTGCAGATGGCGGAGCGCCGTCGTCTTAACCGGATGGCTGAGCGCGATGTGGCCGACTGGCTGTATGCTCGCTTCCTCAACGATAAAGCCGGGACCGATACCCGCTTTGCGGCGGAGATCATCGACATCAGCCGCGGCGGGATGCGCGTGCGCCTGGTGGACAATGGCGCGGTCGCCTTTATTCCGGCCCCGTTCCTCCACGCCGTTCGCGACGAACTGGTGTGCAGCCAGGAGAACGGCACCGTGCAGATCAAGGGCGAGGTGGTCTACAAAGTGACTGACGTTATCGATGTCACCATCGCTGAAGTCCGCATGGAAACCCGCAGCATTATTGCGCGTCCGGCAGTCTGACGCCCCTTCACAGCGGTTCCTCCGGGAACCGCTGCTTCTTTCCTCTCCATCCAGCGATTTCCGTCGCACCGATTAAGGTTGTGCGTTTTTTTCGCTTCTCTTTTTCACTCATTTTTAGCATCATTGATTTCATTCGTTTTTGTTACCAGGATAATGCCATGTCAGATGTGAATGCCCACCTGCTCGCCCAACGTATCGATACCGTGCTGGATATTCTGGTTGCCGGTGATTACCACTCTGCGATCCATAATCTGGAAATCCTCAAAGCGGAGCTGCTGGCACTGGCAGCGGACGACGCTGAGCAAAAAAACCAGCCCAAGGCCCCCTGGGAAATCTGATTATCGCCCATGCCGCAACCGGTGACTCATACCGGTTGCTCGCCATATAGCCCCCTAACAGTGATGTTGCTATGAACGCCCGACAACAAAGTATTTTGCAAGTGGTCATTGATAAAGGCCGGATGAGCGTCGCCGATCTGGCGAAGATGACCGGTGTCTCAGAGGTCACAATTCGCCAGGATCTGAATCTGCTGGAAAAGCAGAGCTATTTGCGCCGCACCCATGGCTATGCAGTCCCACTGGACAGTGAAGATGTCGAAACCCGCATGATGACCCATTTCGCCATTAAGCGTGAACTGGCCAGCCGGGCGGCGGCGCTGGTGAGCGCCGGCGAAACGGTATTCATCGAAAACGGCAGCAGCAACGCCCTGCTGGCGCGCACCCTCGCCGAACGCGGCGATATCACCATCATTACCGTGAGCAGCTATATCGCCCATCTGCTGAAAGAGACGCCGGGAGAGGTGATCCTGCTGGGCGGGATTTACCAGAAACGCAGTGAAAGCATGGTGGGCCCGCTGACCCGCCAGTTCATCCAGCAGGTGCATTTCAGCAAAGCCTTCATCGGGATCGATGGCTGGCAGGCAGAAACCGGCTTTACCGGTCGCGATATGATGCGTGCGGATGTGGTTAACGCCGTGCTGGAAAAGCACTGTGAAGCGATTATTCTCAGCGACAGTTCAAAATTCAGCGCGGTTCATCCCTATCCCCTCGGTCCCGCCGGGCGCTTTAACCGCGTTATTACCGACGATCGCCTGCCGGCCGCCTGCCGCGACCAGTTACTGCACAGCGGCCTGACCGTCGATATTGTGCCGTACGCTTGATGTTTACCCTGCCCCGAGCCATGCCATAGCGCCGTTCGGGGCGTTATTACGCTCTGAGAGTATTCCGAGCCGCTAATTAAGATTTTTTACCTGACGATACATTTAAAAAAAAGTAAAATTATTATTAGCGATATAACAGGAAGTGACTATCACCTGCGTGATTTTCGTGACACCTGCGCACCCTAACTTCATGGAATTGCCCTAAAGCTGCTATTTCAGGCTATGCTTAAAGGAGCGTAGTATCCATGAATAGATTATTCAGGAGAAAAAAATGATGACTTCAACGAGCAAAAAAATGGCTGCTGTCGTTCTGGCTGTCACTGTAGCAATGTCTCTGAGCGCTTGCTCTAACATGTCTAAACGCGACCGTAACACCGCGATCGGTGCTGGCGCCGGCGCCATCGGTGGTGCGGTGTTAACTGACGGTAGCGCACTCGGTACCTTGGGTGGCGCGGCAGTCGGTGGTATTATTGGTCACCAGGTTGGCAAATAATATAATTACCTGACGAAATAAAAGAATAATTCACACGAATTGACTTACGCACGTTAAATCATTCAAGGCCGCGGCATTCACCGCGGCCTTGTTATTTCAGCATTACTTTAATTATTGCCGAAATAGCACTCAGCCACCGGCTAACTTAACCTTCATCCCTTTCGCCTCGAGCAGCGACTTAAGTAAATCCCGTTTATCACCCTGGATCTCGATCACGCCATCTTTCACTGCGCCGCCGCAACCACATTTCTTTTTCAGCTCTGCTGCCAGAGCGTTCAGCGCGGCATCGTCAGCATCGATGCCGCTAATCAGGCACACGCCTTTGCCCTTGCGACCGCTGGTCTGGCGCTGAATACGGACAATACCATCGCCTTGAGGCCGCACCGGCGCCGGTTTCGCCTCGTCGATACGCCCGGTTTCCGTGGAGTAGACCAGGCGGCTATTGGAATCGCTCATTATGCCTCCTTTGACAACGAGACGTTGATTGCCCGCAGCGTTGCGGCAGGATCGGCCGACTGTGTTACCGGGCGACCAATAACCATATAATCCACACCCGCCGCCTGGGCCTGCTCGGGGGTCATAATCCGCCGCTGATCCCCGGCCTCGCTCCCCTGCGGACGGATCCCCGGGGTCACCAGCTTAAACGCCTGTCCCAGCTCCTGTTTGAAGCGCACCGCCTCCTGAGCTGAGCACACGACCCCGTCAAGGCCGCAGCGTTGGGTCAGCGCTGCCAGCTTCGCCGCGTAATCAGCCGGGGATAAGGTAATGCCCAGATCCTGCAGGTCGCAGGCCTCCATGCTGGTGAGTACGGTGACGGCGATCAGCAGCGGAGCGTCTTTGCCAAACGGCAGCAGCGCTTCACGCGCGGCGGTCATCATTCGCGCGCCGCCGGAGGCATGAACATTCACCATCCATACACCGAGTTCGGCCGCCGCCGCCACCGCGCGAGCCGTGGTATTGGGGATATCGTGAAACTTAAGGTCAAGGAACACCTCAAACCCACGCTGATGTAGATCGCGAACAAACTGCGGGCCCAGCAGGGTGAACATCTCTTTGCCCACCTTCAGGCGGCAGTCTCGCGGGTCGATGCGGTCGACAAATGCCAGCGCTTTATCGCGATTATCATAGTCGAGCGCAACCACAACGGGAGAGGATGTGACAGCGCGGGAAGATGTGATAGCTGTAGACGTCATGACCAGACCTTAGTGTTGATGGGCGCCAGGGCGGCGCAAAAAAGGTAAACGGGCAGCATTCTACCTGTGAAGCTAACAAAATAACAGGCTGCTGTATTGGCGCTGGCCGGACGATGGCGCTGCCGGGGCCGCGCGTGGAGTGGAGAGAAGCGATAAGTATGTTGTAACTAATAGAGGGATTTTTTTTGACTTTATTGGCCGTCGAGGCCGCGAATGGGTTTGATGGTTGCCCACGAACGGCAGGATGGGCAGTGCCAGTAGAGCGTATGGGCGGTAAAGCCGCATTTCTGGCAGCGATAGCGCGGTTTGCTGCGCACCTGTTCCCCGACCATGTTTCTCAGCACCCCGAGGCTTTCTTTCGCCCGCCCTTCTTCCGCTTCGTTGAGATGGTAGTCCATCAGCTTATGGAAGACACGCATGGTCGGGTGACGTTCCAGCTGCCGGGTAACGTAGTTTTGCGCGGCTTCGACCCCTTCCCGTTGCTCGAGGATCTGCGCCAGCATCAGTTCAGCGGTGGCCCCGGTGTTCTCATCCACACAGCGACGCAGGAAAACTTCCCACTCTTCGGCTTTACCCAGTTGCTGGTAGCAGGTCTGCAGCATCTCCAGCGTCTCACCGACCAGCTCTTTATCCTGATCGATAACCCGCTCAAGGCTCTCTACCGCTTTGGCGTAATCACCCTTTTCCATCCACACCCGGCCCATCATTATTGAGACCCGCGCGCTGTTGCGGTCTGCGGCGGCGCCTTTCTTCAGCAGCGCCATCGCCTTATCCAGATCGTTGGCCGCCATCTGCTGCAGGGCCAGCTCACACCAGAAGTTGGCGATTTCGCCACGATGTTTCTCTTTACCCAGCTTCACCAGCCGTTCAGCCACTTCGATCGCCGACTGCCAGTCGCTGGTCGCCTGGTAGATCTGCAGCAGCTGCTGCAGAGCGCTCAGGCGGAAATCGGTCTCATCCACCAGCTGTTTGAACATGTCTTCCGCGCGATCGTACAACCCGGCGGCCATATAGTCGCGCCCCAGCTGCTGGACGGCCAGCAGACGCTGATCGTAGGTTAACGATGCGCTTTCCATCAGGCTCTGATGGATACGGATCGCGCGGTCAACCTCGCCGCGCGAGCGGAACAGGTTACCGAGCGTCAGGTGGGCCTCAACGGTGCCGGTATCCTCTTTCAACATATCAAGGAACAGGTCGACGGCTTTATCCTGCTGGTTGCTGAGCAGGAAGTTAACCCCCGCCACGTAATCCCGTGACAGGCGGTTCGCATCGTCCTGTTTGGACTGTTGTGCACTTCTGCGCCCCATGTACCAGCCGTAGGCGGCGGCAACGGGTAAAAGCAGAAACAACAACTCCAGCATAAGAGGTTATTCCTTCACGGCAGGCACGCCTGCGTCGACAGCGACCGGGCTGACGGGGGCAATCTGGTGCTCAAGGCGCTTAATTTTTCGCTCCGCGCGCGCCAGCGAGACACGCACCCGCAGCCAGAACAGGCCGCAGATCAGCCAGCCAATGGCAAAGCCCGCGGCGAACAGCACCGCCAGCAGCGTCGAAATGCGGAATTCACCCTGCGCGAGTAAATAGTTGAACGTGACCTGTTGGTCATTCTGCGCCCCCAGCGTCACTGAAATGACGAAGATTGCTAGCACCAGTAAGAAAATGAGTAAATATTTCACATGACTTCCCGTTATGTGGGTTGCGCGTAAAAAAGCCCGCTTTCAGCCCTATAAAGTATCATTTTCGCCGCAGCGGTGGAATGAAAAAGCATGGCAACTGTACAGGATATGCGGTCGGATGCCGCTAAAATCAACATTATTCCGCTTCGGGCATCCGTTTTTTAATATCCTGCGCCTCCTCCCCCGGCGGCGAGAGCGGTCCGCACAGGCGCTGCGTCAGCCAGCAG
Organism: Klebsiella sp. D-Nf1; assembly: GCF_002810515.1. Taxonomy (NCBI): domain Bacteria; kingdom Pseudomonadati; phylum Pseudomonadota; class Gammaproteobacteria; order Enterobacterales; family Enterobacteriaceae; genus Klebsiella; species Klebsiella sp. D-Nf1. The sequence continues at coordinate 620,955 of NZ_PIOK01000001.1, read as the reverse complement.
GCCACCGTGACCAGCAGCCAGGAGATCAGCGTGGCGACAATGAGATCCAGCGGCCAATGCATGCCCAGCGCCAGACGACTGCCCATCACCGCCGTCGCCCATACCAGCAGCACGGCGACCGTGCCCCAACGCCGACGCGGCCACAGAAGTCCGGCGGCCAGCAGTGCCCAGCTGGCGGCGAACATCGTGTGACCAGACGGGAAAGCAAAGCCCGTCTCTTTCTGCCAGTGCTTGCGTAAAAATGGCGGAATGTCCTGCGCCTGCGCCAGCTGAGCATGCACCAGTTTAGCGCGTTCTTTACGCTTCAACGCATAGAATTGCGTCACCGGCACCTGTCTTGAGTTTTCCAGCCAGATGACAAAGGGTCTCGGCTCCTGAACCCGCTCTTTGACCCAGGATTTAATCCCCTGTCCCGCCAGGATGGCGGCGGCAAGAATCAGGAACAGGATCAGTGCCGCGCGCAGCCGGTAGCGCAGACACCAGAGAAACCAGCCGCACAGGGCGACATGCGTGATAATTCCCCACGGCTGCGTCACCGTTTCCGTCACCCACCAGAGGGTTTTCAACATAGCAACCGGCAGTCCTGGCTGCCACAGCCAACCAGACAGCCAGACCGTAACAGGCATAACAAGCAGCAGCGCCGCCGCGAGAGCGGTTCGTCGGGCAATCAACAGCATTTTCTCTCCTTCTCCTTGTAGATGAACATCATAGCGGAAAGTAGTTCGTTTGTGCGCTTTCCACGCGGCTAACCGTTCGCGATTAGGAGAACGTCCCGGCCTTGTGGCAAAATAGCGACAAACAGAAAGCACATTCAGGTGCTGACAGAATCTGGAGAATCACATGCAGCTTAAACGTGTGGCAGAAGCCAAACTGCCAACCCCATGGGGCGATTTCCTGATGGTGGGTTTTGAAGAACTGGCAACCGGACAAGATCATGTCGCGTTGGTGTATGGCGATATTTCGGGGCAGTCGCCGGTCCTGGCCCGTGTCCATTCAGAGTGTCTGACGGGCGATGCCTTGTTTAGTCTGCGCTGTGATTGTGGCTTTCAGCTGGAAGCGGCCCTGTCGCATATCGCCGAAGAAGGTCGGGGGATCCTGCTCTATCACCGTCAGGAAGGACGCAACATTGGTTTATTGAATAAGATCCGCGCCTACGCGCTGCAGGATCAGGGCTACGACACCGTTGAGGCAAACCATCAGCTGGGCTTCGCCGCCGATGAGCGTGACTTCACCCTGTGCGCCGATATGTTCAAACTGCTCAACGTTGAGCAGGTGCGCTTATTAACCAATAACCCGAAAAAAGTGGAAATTCTTACCGAAGCCGGAATCAACATTGTGGAGCGCGTACCGCTGATCGTCGGGCGCAACCCCAAAAACGCTCACTACCTGGATACCAAAGCCGCCAAAATGGGCCATCTGCTGAACAGCAAGCCGGCGGAGTAAATCGTTTAGATCAAAGAGAAAGGGCCAGCGATGCTGGCCCTTTGTTTTACAGCATATTGCGGATGACGTAGTGCAGAATGCCGTCGTTGCGGTAGTAGGTAAGCTCGGTCGCCGTGTCGATACGGCACCGACAGGGGATCACTTCCTGCGAGCCGTCAGCGCGAGTCAGGGTCACCGGCACCGTAGCGCCAGGCTGAAGCGACTGCAGATTGCTGATATCAACCTGCTCTTCCCCGGTCAACTGCAGCGTTTTGCGGGTGACGCCCTGCGGGAACTCCAGCGGTAAAATCCCCATCCCGATCAGGTTGGAGCGGTGGATACGTTCGAAGGACTCGGCGATCACCACCCGAATGCCCAGCAGGCGCGGCCCCTTCGCCGCCCAGTCGCGGCTGGAACCAGACCCATATTCCTTACCGGCAATCACCGCCAGCGGAATGCCTTCCGCTTTATACCGCATCGCCGCATCGTAGATCGCCACCGGTTCGCGGTCCGGCAGATGCCGGGTCATACCGCCTTCCACTCCCGGCACCATTTCGTTACGAATACGGATATTGGCGAAGGTGCCGCGCATCATCACCTCATGGTTACCGCGACGGGAACCATAGGAGTTAAAGTCGCGCCGGGCAACCCCATGCTCCTGCAGATAGCGGCCTGCCGGGCTATCGGCTTTGATGCTCCCCGCCGGCGAAATGTGGTCAGTGGTCACTGAATCGCCCAGCATGGCGAGGATCCGCGCACCATGAATATCCTCCACCGGCAGCGGCTCGACGCCCATCTCGTCAAAGAACGGCGACAGGCGAATATAAGTCGAGTCCTCCTGCCAGTCATAGGTATCTGACGCCTCTACCTTGATTGCTTTCCACTCCTCAGTACCGGAAAACACTTCCGCGTACTCTTTGCGGAACATCTCGGTGGAGACCTGTTCCACCGCGCGGGCAATCTCCTCCCCGCTCGGCCAGATATCTTTCAGATAGACCGGCTTACCATCGCTGCCCTGCCCCAACGGCTCGCGGGTAAGATCGATGTTCATGTTCCCCGCCAGCGCGTAAGCAACCACCAGCGGCGGTGAGGCCAGCCAGTTGGTTTTCACCAGCGGATGGATACGCCCTTCGAAGTTACGGTTACCGGAAAGCACTGCCCCGACGGTCAGGTCGCCCTTTTTAATCGCCTCTTCGATAGGCTCCGGCAACGGACCAGAGTTACCGATACAGGTGGTACAGCCATATCCCACCAGATTAAAACCGAGCTGGTCGAGGTAAGGCGTCAGGCCGGCATGGGCCAGATAATCCGACACCACTTTCGAGCCTGGAGCCAGGGAAGCTTTTACCCACGGCTGCGGCTGCAGTCCTCGCTCGACGGCTTTTTTCGCCAGCAGACCGGCGGCCATCAGCACGCTGGGGTTGGAGGTATTGGTACAGGAGGTGATCGCCGCAATGGCCACAGCGCCGTCCGGTAGCGAATAGTGATGCCCGTTCAGCGTATAATCCACCGGCTGGCGCTGACGCTGAAGATGGTTAACCTCCAGCTCGCCGCTGGCGGCGAAGGCTTTCGGTACATCGCCCAGCGCCACGCGATCCTGCGGCCGCTTCGGCCCGGCAAGGCTTGCCTCAACGCTGCCCATGTCCAGCGCCAGGGTGCTGGTAAAGACCGGCTCATCGCCAGGTTTGCGCCACATGCCCTGCGCTTTGGCATAGGCTTCCACCAGCGCGACCTGCTCTTCGCTACGGCCGCTGAGACGCATATAGCTGAGCGTCACGTCATCGATCGGGAAGAAGCCACAGGTGGCGCCATACTCCGGCGCCATATTGGCGATGGTGGCGCGATCGGCCAGGGGTAAGGTATCCAGGCCATCGCCGTAGAATTCAACAAACTTGCCGACGACACCGTGCTGGCGCAGCATCTGAGTGACCGTCAGCACCAGATCGGTGGCGGTAATGCCTTCACGCAGTTTGCCACTGAGCTTAAAGCCCACGACATCCGGGATCAGCATCGACACCGGCTGGCCCAGCATGGCGGCTTCCGCTTCAATCCCGCCCACGCCCCAGCCCAGTACGCCGAGACCGTTAATCATGGTGGTATGGGAGTCGGTGCCCACCAGCGTATCCGGCCACGCCATCCATTTCCCGTTCACCTCTTCGCTCCAGACGGCCCGACCGAGGTATTCCAGGTTGACCTGGTGACAAATACCGGTGCCCGGCGGCACCACGCTGAAGCGGCTGAAGGCCTGCTGACCCCAGCGCAAAAAAGCGTAACGTTCGTGGTTACGTTCCATTTCCAGACGGACGTTATCTTCGAAGGCCTCGTCATCGCCGAAGCGGTCGACGGTGACCGAGTGGTCGATCACCAGGTCTACAGGCGACAGCGGATTCACTTTCGCGGTGTCGCCGCCCAGGCGCTTCACCGCCTCGCGCATGGCGGCCAGATCCACCACTGCCGGCACGCCGGTAAAGTCCTGCATCAGAACGCGCGCCGGACGGTAGGCTATCTCCCGGTCGGCATGGGCCTGTTGCAGCCAGCCGGCCAGGGCACGAATATCTTCTTCTGTCACCGAGTCACCGTCCTGCCAGCGCAGCAGGTTCTCCATCAGCACCTTCAGCGACTTAGGCAGTCGACTAAGATCGCCCAGCTGCTTCTCTGCCAGCGGCAGACTGTAGTAATGCCAGGTTTTCTCGTTGACCAGCAGCGTGTCCTTACTGGCTTCTCGTAGGGTTGACGACATAGCTCCTCCTTTATCTCAGGGATGGCATACCCCGATTCTCCTCAGGGTCTCCATTAAAGATAACACATGCAGAGCATAACACTTTGATAACAACCCAAATTGCTAAATGCGCAGATGGCGAGAGTGATTATTCGGGAATTATCCTGGAATCGGAGAAATAGCACCAAAATAGTGCAGAAGCGATGATTAAGCCGATATTGTATTAGTACACGAGGACAAAAAAAGAGCTAATCGGCCAGCTGGCTATGATTAGCTCTTGTGAGTGATTTCAGATTGGATGAATCCAGCGGCAAAATATATTCTCCCTGTATTGCCGGTCACTGATCTTATATTACCGTTTCCTTTCACTGTCATAAAAATGACATGTATCTACAACGATGACCTACAGCTTTAGCTGACAATCCAGATGTTGCAGATGGTAAGCGCGATGATGCTCCAGAACATCGCCAGCCCTACCAACACTACGCCCCATACGCGACTACGCAGAACGGGATCGATTTCGGTTTTGTCATTCTCGTATGACATCGCCAGTTTCATGTAATCGATATTACTTATCATATTGTCACCACCAATTGCTCAAATCATCAGGTACAGATAAATCTTAATTATGGATAAAAGATTAATCCAGTGAATTTAGGCCTGATGGAATATATTTAACCGGTTATTTGATCGCGGCGGGCATAATGACAAACGTGTTGCCAGAAATTATTAATTTTGTGATTGGTTCGAGGTTTAAGATGTTAAATTGGGACCATGATAGTCAATGGCACTCCCCACAGGGAATGCCATTGTTTTTTTAAGGGTTATTTTTCCGGAAGTTTTATATCTTTAAACATCGCTTCTATATCTTCATTTGACCGCAAAGCCACCGCAGTATCCACGACATCCCGGGTCAGATGGGGTGCAAAACGTTGAATAAAATCATACATGTAGCTTCGTAAGAAGGTGCTACGGCGGAAACCAATTTTGGTGGTGCTGTGGCTGAATATACCGTTCGCATCCAGCTTCACCAGATCAGGGTCAGAGACCGGATCGACCGCCATGCTGGCAATCACCCCTACCCCAAGGCCCAGACGAACATAGGTTTTGATGACGTCGGCGTCAGTGGCGGTAAAGACAATGCGCGGCGTCAGGCCCGCACGGTTAAACGCAGTATCCAGTTCCGAACGACCGGTAAAGCCAAAGGTATAGGTCACCAGCGGGTACTGCGCCAGCTCTTCAATGGAAACCGAGCCCTTCGCGGCCAGAGGATGCTCAGGCGTCACCACAATCGACCGGTTCCAGTGATAGCATGGCAACATCACCAGATCGTCATACAGATGCAGCGCCTCGGTGGCGATGGCGAAGTCGGCATTGCCTTTCGATACGGCTTCTGCAATCTGGGTTGGCGAGCCCTGATGCATATGCAGCGACACGCGCGGGTAGCGTTCAATAAAGCCCTTGATCACTCCCGGTAACGCATAGCGCGCTTGAGTATGGGTCGTCGCCACATATAACGACCCTTTATCAGGCCAGGTATGCTCCCCGGCGACAGATTTGATCGCATCGACTTTCGACAACACCTCGCGGGCGATACGGATGATCTCCTGCCCGGCAGGCGTCACCTGGGTTAAATGTTTGCCGCTGCGGGCAAAGATCTGGATGCCCAGCTCATCTTCCAGCATGCGGACCTGCTTACTGATGCCCGGCTGGGAGGTATAAAGCCCTTCGGCGGTGGATGAAACATTCAGGTTATGGTTCACCACCTCAACGATGTAGCGAAGCTGTTGTAGTTTCATGCTGATATCCGTTTGCGCGTAAAATGAAGCCGCTTAATACACTTTACGTTCAGGCAACTTGTCGACCGTGAGGCCCGGCCTCCCGGCAGTTGGCCATAGTGGCGCCGCAACGCATCCTGAAAGCGATGATGTATAAGACGTTTTAATAATAAAAAAGGGATTAACTATAACCACTATATCATTTATATCAACAGTGTATAGATACTAACGAAAAATAATATAGGTGGTTATAAGGGGAAGAAAAGCCGATCCAGAAGGGGAAACGATGCGGCAGAAGCATCCACTGCTTCTGCCGGTCGTTAGAGCAGGAAAAGCGCGCTTTTCCTGCCTGGTCATGCACAATTACTTCTTGGCTTCAGTCCATTTACCGTCGATAAAGAAGGCTGACCAGCCGGTCGCTTTGCCCTCTTTTTCGGAAGCCACGTACTGCTGTTTCGTTTTACGGCTAAAGCGCACCAGCGTTTTATTACCTTCCGGATCCTGCTGCGGCGCATCGGCGAGATAGCGCAGTTTTTCCGGCAGACGATCGCGGAAGCGGTACAGCTCTTCCACCAGCGGCGCACGCGTTTCCCGTGATTTCGGGAAGGTGTTGGCCGCCAGGAAGACACCCGCCGCCCCGTCGCGCAACACGAAGTATGCGTCAGACTTCTCGCACGGCAGCTCCGGCAGCGGCACCGGATCTTCCTTCGGCGGAGCCACTTCGCCATTGCGCAGGATCTTACGCGTGTTTTTACACTCGTCGTTGGTACAGGCCATGTACTTGCCGAAACGCCCCATTTTCAGGTGCATTTCAGAACCGCACTTCTCGCACTCTACTACCGGACCGTCATAGCCCTTGATGCGGAACTCGCCCTCTTCAATCTCATAGCCGTCGCAGGTCGGGTTATTACCACAAACGTGCAGTTTACGCTTGGGATCGATAAGGTAGCTGTCCATTGCCGTCCCGCACTTCTGACAGCGACGTTTGGCGCGCAGCGCGTTGGTTTCCGCGTCATCGCCTTCCAGCACGTTGAGGACTTCGTTTTCCGGCACCAGGTTGATGGTGGTTTTGCAACGCTCTTTCGGCGGCAGGGCATAGCCCGAACAGCCGAGGAAAACGCCGGTACTGGCAGTACGGATCCCCATTTTACGTCCACAGGTCGGGCAGTCGATGCTGGTAAGCACCATCGGGTTCGGCTGCATGCCGCCCTCTTCCGGATCTTTCTCCGCGGTCTCCAGCTGAGTGGTAAAATCGCCGAAGAAGTGGTTCAGCACCTCTTTCCACTCGGCCTGGTGGTTGGCCACCTGGTCGAGACGATCTTCCATCTGCGCGGTGAAGTCGTAGTTCATCAGATCGCGGAAGTTTTCTTCCAGCCGATCGGTGACGATTTCGCCCATTTTCTCCGCGTAGAAACGACGGTTTTCCACCCGCACGTAGCCGCGATCCTGAATGGTCGAGATGATCGAAGCGTAGGTGGAAGGACGGCCGATACCGCGTTTTTCCAGCTCTTTGACCAGCGAAGCTTCGCTGAAGCGCGCCGGCGGCTTGGTAAAGTGCTGCGCAGGCGTCAGCTCCACCAGGCTCAGGCGGTCGCCCTGTTTGACCACCGGCAACGTCCGGTCTTCATCGCCCTTGCGCAGCGCCGGCATCACTTTGGTCCAGCCGTCGAAACGTAAGGTACGACCGCGCGCTTTCAGTTTGAAATCGCCCGCCGCCACGGTCAGCGTGGTGGAATCGTATTGCGCCGGCGTCATCTGACAGGCGACAAACTGGCGCCAGATCAGCTGATAGAGCTTCTGCGCATCGGCTTCCATATCTTTCAGCGTTTCCGCCAGCACGCTCACATCAGAAGGACGAATCGCTTCGTGCGCTTCCTGCGAGTTTTCTTTGCTGGCGTACTGGTTAGCGCTCTCCGGCAGATATTTTTTGCCAAAGTTGTCGCTGATATAACCGCGAACCATGTTCAGCGCGTCCTGACTCAGGTTGGTGGAGTCGGTACGCATATAGGTGATGTGCCCCGCCTCATAGAGACGTTGAGCCATCATCATGGTCTTTTTCACGCCGAAGCCGAGACGGGTGCTGGCCGCCTGCTGCAGCGTGGAGGTGATGAACGGCGCGCCCGGCTTGCTGCTGGTCGGCTTGTCTTCTCGCTCCAGCACGCTGTAGCTGGCTTTTTCCAGCAGCGATACCGCCGCCATGGTCTCATCACGGCTGACCGGACGGAACGGCTTATCGTCTTTATGGGTCACCTGCAGAGGCAGCGCGTCGCCGCCCGGCGTGGTGGTGCTGGCATCAACTTCCCAGTACTCTTCCGGGACGAAGGCTTTGATTTCACGCTCACGTTCCACCACCAGGCGGACCGCAACGGACTGCACGCGCCCGGCAGAAAGACCACGGGCAATTTTCTTCCACAGCAGCGGCGAGACCATATAGCCCACCACGCGGTCCATAAAGCGGCGCGCCTGCTGGGCGTTAACCCGATCGATATTCAGTTCGCCCGGCTTTTCAAAGGCCTGACGAATAGCGTTTTTGGTGATCTCATTGAACACCACGCGGCTGTAACGCTGTTCATCGCCACCGATCACTTCCCGCAGGTGCCAGGCAATGGCTTCCCCTTCGCGGTCAAGGTCGGTTGCGAGATAGATGTGGTCAGCTTTTTCTGCCAACTGTTTGAGTTCTGAAACTACCTTTTCTTTACCCGGAAGTACTTCATAGTGCGCATTCCAGTCATGCCATGGGTCCACGCCCATGCGGTTAACCAGAGCACCACGTTCGTCCTTTTTAGGCTTTTTAGCCCCTTTGGTGGCGGTAGAGTCGGTGCTCTTTTTGGAAGCTGATCCACTGGTCGGCAAATCGCGGATATGACCGACGCTGGATTTCACCACGTAGTCATTACCCAGATACTTATTGATCGTTTTGGCTTTTGCCGGGGACTCAACGATAACGAGAGCTTTACCCATATTCACCTTTACCTAATTTGATTCATCCAGGAATACATCGCACATTCATACACCCTCCACTGGCGACTGCCTCATATGTTGCGGCACCGTCGGTGAATATCAACCCTGAACACCCGTTTCATCTCCGTAAAACCAGGCGTTTGAGTTTGCTGACTTTTTTTCGTCAGGTGACATAGCACGAAGAATTTTTGGCCGAATGTCAAGCAAATCTGTTGCCAGATCGCCGAAAGCGTCACACTGTACCTGATAAAATTCGTTACGCAACTTTATTAGCATGCAAAAGCGAATCCCGCCAGTAAACGGCTGTTTCTCCACTGGTTACGATTACCCTTGTTTTGACCATGGAAAATTTGCCCCACGCCGCGGCGCGGCGTAAACTACGCGCGGAGAAAAAGAGGAGTCCGTTATGCAAGGTACAACCCAACCTATCGATCGCCAGACGCTGCTCGAAAAAGCCAACAAACTTATTCGCGAACATGAGGATACGTTAGCCGGTATCGAAGCCACCGACGTCGTTCAGCGCAACAATGTCCTGGTGTTTAGCGGTGAGTTTTATCTTGACGAGCAAGGTTTACCGACGCCGAAGAGTACGGCGGTATTTAACATGTTTAAGTACCTCGCCCACGAGCTGTCGGACAAGTATCACCTGGTCGATTAAGGCCAGTGGAAACGATAACGCGAGGCCCTGGCCTCGCGTTATGTTGTTTACATCAGCGGTTTCTGACCGCGCTGCCACCAGCGCAGCAGAAGTCGATCGGCGCTCTCCGCGGCGCTACCGGTGAAGCGGTCGAGCATTTTCTTACGCTGTTGATAACGCACCCCGATCACCTCGTGGCTCTCCATGAGCCCCAGCAACAGCTCATCGCTGGTTTCAACCGCATCCACCAGCCCTTTTTCCAGCGCCTGCACCCCGTACCAGTGCTCGCCGGTAGCTACCTGCTCAATATCAAGTCCCGGACGCATCCGATGGACGAAATCCTTGAACAGATGGTGCGTCTCATTGAGATCCTCACGGAACTTGCGCCGCCCTTCTTCGGTATTTTCACCCAGCATAGTGAGGGTTCGCTTGTACTGACCAGCGGTGTGCAGTTCGATATCAATATCTTTGTTCTTCAGGAAGCGATGGAGGTTAGGGATCTGCGCCACCACGCCAATGGAGCCAAGGATCGCAAACGGTGCCGACACAATTTTGTTCGCCACGCAAGCCATCATATAGCCGCCGCTGGCCGCCACTTTGTCAACCGCCACCGTCAGCGGGATCTGTTTGTCACGCAACCGCTGCAGCTGAGAGGCTGCCAGCCCGTAACCGTGCACCACCCCGCCGGGGCTTTCCAGACGAATCACCACCTGGTCACGCGCTTTCGCCGCCGCCAGTACCGCCGTGATCTCTTCCCGCAGGCTGTTGACCTCATGGGCATCCATGCTGCCTTTGAAATCCAGCACCCAGGCGCGCGGCTTGCCTTCTGGCTCCACGTTACCCAGCTTCGCCCGCGCTTTCGCGGCCTTCGCCTCTTGTTTTTGCTTTTTTTTCTGCGTCTTATGCCACTGCTTCTGCTGCGGCCCGTCCAGCAGCGCCACCGCCAGTGATTCCTTCATCTCTTTATAATGCTCGCTAAGATTGGTCACCCGCAGCTCGCCGCGTTGCTTCTTGCGCTGGGCCAGGTTGACGATAATAGCGGCAATCACCGCGATAGCGACGACAACCGTCGCGATCTTGGCTAAAAATAAGCCGTACTGAGCAAGTAATTCCACGTTTTCACCTTGTGTAAAGCACTGACGTTGCTGCACAGTGTACATCAGCCCCTGGCGAGAAGTCTTTGTGCTTTGTGTCTTGTGCGCAGCGGATTCCGTTTTTTTTCAGCGAGGTTGAAATCGTTGCAAGATATTAATTTTCTGAATACTTTCCGCTTCGCCGATTGCAATGGCGAGCGCTTTCAGGCATAACAGCGCAAAAGTGAGATACCAAAGATGAAGCGCGATCGGGAACCGATCGCCCAAGGAGTCGCCGTGCATTATCAACCGCAACGCCACTTGCTGAAAGATCGCATCATCCTGGTCACCGGCGCCAGCGACGGGATTGGTCGTGAAGCGGCCCTGACCTACGCACGCTACAGCGCCAGCGTGATCCTGCTTGGCCGCAACGACGAAAAATTGCGCGCCGTCGCCCAGGAGATTGAACGCGAGGGCGGCCTTCCCGCCCGCTGGTTTACTCTCGACCTGCTAACCTGCACACCACAGGAGTGCCAGCAGCTGGCGCAGCAGATAAGTATGCACTATCCCCGTCTTGACGGCGTGCTGCACAACGCCGGCCTGCTCGGCGACATCTGCCCTATGGACGAGCAGAAGCCGGAGGTCTGGCAGCAGGTGATGCAGGTGAACGTCAATGGCACCTTTATGTTGACCCAGGCGCTTCTTCCTTTATTACTCCGTTCGGATGCGGGCTCGCTGGTCTTCACCTCGTCCAGCGTTGGCCGTCAGGGTCGCGCCAACTGGGGCGCCTATGCGGTCTCCAAATTCGCCACCGAAGGGATGATGCAGGTGCTGGCCGACGAGTACCAAAGCCGCCATCTGCGGGTGAACTGCATCAACCCCGGCGGCACCCGCACCGGGATGCGCGCCAGCGCCTTCCCGACGGAAGATCCGCTAAAACTGAAGACCCCCGCTGACATCATGCCCGTCTATCTGTGGCTGATGGGTGACGACAGTCGCCGCAAGACGGGAATGACCTTTGACGCCCAACCGGGCCGTAAGCCAGGAATTGCCCAATGAGTGATGAACGCTACCGCGAACGCCAGCAGCGGCTGAAAGATAAAGTTGACGCCCGGGTGGCGGCAGCCCAGGACGAACGCGGCATTGTGATGGTCTTTACCGGCAACGGCAAAGGCAAAACCACCGCCGCCTTTGGCACCGCGACCCGCGCCGTCGGCCACGGCAAAAAGGTCGGCGTGATCCAGTTTATCAAGGGGACCTGGCCTAACGGTGAGCGTAACCTGCTGGAACCCCACGGCGTCGAATTTCAGGTGATGGCGACAGGCTTCACCTGGAACACCCAGGACCGCGACAGCGACACCGCCGCCTGTCTGGCGGTCTGGGAGCATGCCCGCCGTATGCTCGCTGACAACCAGCTCGATCTGGTGTTGCTGGATGAGCTGACCTACATGGTGGCGTACGATTACCTGCCGCTGGAGTCGGTGCTGAGCGCCCTGCGTGAGCGTCCTGCCCATCAGTCGGTGATCATTACCGGCCGCGGCTGCCATCGCGATATTATTGAACTGGCGGATACTGTCAGCGAACTGCGTCCGGTCAAGCATGCGTTTGATGCCGGGATTAAAGCGCAGATGGGAATTGACTACTGAGGGCCTGATACGGCGAAAGGCAGTACGCGTTCCGGCGGCAAGCCACCGGAACGCACAACATTAACCGTTGGTCTTATTGCGAGTACTGGAACGACGGTTGCTGTTGTTACCCTGGCGCGGGTTAGCGCTGGTCTGGCTGTGACGCTTCACCGCCCGACGGATCTGATTGGCTTTCATCCGGCGACGGTCTTTCTCGACAGCAACTTTAGAACTGGTTTCCGGCGTCAGCTCCACCAGCTCGCGCAGGTAGTTGGTCTGCGCCAGGTCGAGTTCGGTATAGCCGCCGCGCGGCAGGCCTTTCGGCAGCAGAATATCGCCGTAGCGCACGCGGATCAGGCGGCTGACCTGCACACCGACCGCTTCCCAAAGGCGACGTACTTCGCGGTTACGCCCTTCGGTCAGAGTGACGTTGTACCACTGGTTAATCCCTTCACCGCCGGTGAATTTGATGGTTTTAAATGCTGCCGGGCCATCTTCTAATTGCACGCCGCGAGATAGCTGACGCAGCTTATCATCATCCACCTGGCCGAAAACGCGAACGGCGTACTCACGCTCGACTTCACGGCTCGGATGCATCAGGCGGTTTGCCAGTTCGCCATCGGTGGTGAACAGCAGCAGGCCGCAGGTGTTCACGTCCAGACGGCCAACGGCAATCCAGCGCGCGCCGCGCAGTTTTGGCAGACGATCAAACACCGTCGGGCGCCCTTCCGGATCGTTACGGGTGCACAGCTCGCCTTCCGGCTTATAGTAAGCCAGCACGCGACAGATCTGCTCAGCAGACTCTTTCACCGAGATCAGATGACCATCGATACGAATTTTTAAACCGGGGACGATTTCCACACGATCGCCGAGGGTGGCGATTTTTCCGTCGACGCTGACGCGGCCAGCTTCGATTTTCGCTTCAATTTCACGGCGGGAGCCGTGGCCAGCGCGGGCCAGCACTTTTTGCAGTTTCTCGCTCATTGAGCTTCCTTAAGGTGTCGCCTTCCCAGGCGTCTGGTATGCTTTATGAAACAATGAGGCCTGTATCAACAACTCATTGTTACGTATATACTTTTTACGTAAAGTCTCGCTGACATGCGCTAAACATTCACCGCGAGCCCGTAATCGTGGCCGAACATACTACACTAACTTCGTCGGGAAAGCTTCTGTTCGCCGCATCGCGCCTTTAGTATGGAACAGATTTTCCTCATTCTCCTGTGCACATTCACGTATGGAGGTCTTTACCGGACAGTGAGCTCCCCTTACTGCGCGCCCTCCTCAGCAACAGCCGGGCGCTGGTCGAGCAGCCAGTCGCGAAAACAGCGGTTGGCAGGCGCCAGCAGCGCGGTCTCGTGGTAAACCAGATGATAGGCCAGTGGACAGGCGATGGGCTGCGGCAGAGGATTAACCAGCCGCCCCTGCGTCAGCGCAGGCGCTATGAATGAACGTCGCAGTAATGCCATCCCCATACCGGCGAACGCCGCCTCCGTCACGCCGTTGGAATCAGTGAACACCGGACCGCGGCGCGCGCGGTGCGGCTCCAGCCCCACGGCCTTACACCACAGCGCCCAGTCTTCACGATGTTCATCGTGCAACAGCGGATACTGTAGCAGCTCGCTCACATCGGTAAGGGTCCGGCGCGGAGCAATCAGCTGCGGACTGCAGACCGGGATAAGGTCGTCATCCAGCAGACGGTAAGCCTGCAGTTCCAGCCAGCCGCCGACACCATGACGCACGGCAAAATCGATCCCTTCACTCAGCAAATCTACTCGCCGGTTAGTGGTGCCGATCTGGATCTCAATCTGTGGATAACGTCGTTCAAAATCAGCCAGCCGTGGCAACAGCCACTGAATGGCGAAGCCGCTGGTACAGCTGAGTGTCACCTTTTCTGGCCCCGCGGGCACCTGCAGGCGATGAGTGGCGGCGGCTATCTTGAGAAACGCGGGCTGAACGGCCCGCAGGTAGATCTCCCCCACCTCCGTTAACTGTAACTGTCTGGGAGTACGAATAAAAAGCGGGGTATTTAGCGCTTCCTCGAGGCGGGCAATTTGCTGGCTGACGGCGCTGGGCGTAACGCAAAGCTCACTGGCGGCCTGCTTCAGACTGAGCAGCCGTGCCGCCGCTTCAAAGCAGCGTAGCGCATTCAGCGGTGGAAGTTTCATCAACATGGAATCTCAGTTAAGAATAACTTAATCATGTAAGCATAACGCGTTTGTCGGACGCTGCACGTGAGTTCTACAGTTGACTTCCTTCGTGACTACAAGGAGTCAATCATGCGTGTTATCGACTATGGCCGCCTGCTGCTGCTCGCCGCTCTCTGGGGCGCCAGTTTTTTGTTTATGCGCATCACCACCCCGGCCTTCGGGGCGATGACCAGCGCTTTTCTTCGCGTACTGTTCGCCGCTATCGCGCTCGGGCTGTTACTCGGCGTGCAGGATAAATGGAGCGGGTATCAGGGAAAATTCATATCCACTCTGAAGCTGGGGGTCATTAATTCAGGCCTTCCTTTTCTGATGTACTGCCTTGCCGCACAGTGGCTGCCGGCAGGGTACTCCGCCACGCTCAACGCCACGGCGCCGATGATGGGAATGCTTATCGGCGCGTTATGCTTTGCAGAACCGTTAACCCTGCGCAAAGGCGGCGGCGCGTTACTGGGCGCCATTGGCGTGGCAGTCATTGCGCGCCCAACCTCCAGCCTCAGCACCGCCCTCCTGCTGCCAGGGATCGGGGCCTGCCTGATCGCAACCGCTTGTTACGGTCTGGCCGGTTTCCTGACCCGCAGCTGGATCCAGCAGCAGGGCGGCCTTGAGGCTGAGCGCGTTGCGTTGGGCAGCCAGGTCGGCGCCACGCTGTTTCTGTTGCCTTTCTTTCTCTGGTCAGGCTGGTATGGTCCGGTCATAGACTGGCGACAGAGCCTGCCGTGGATAGCGATAGTCATGCTAGGCGTGGTCTGTACGGCAGCAGGGTATATTCTCTATTTTCGCCTGATTGCTGATATTGGACCGCTGCGTTCGCTGTCGGTGACCTTTTTGATCCCACCTTTTGCGGCGCTGTGGGGCTATCTGTGCCTCGGAGAGGCCATACAAAAAGGGCTGATTCTCGGCGCACTGCTGATCGGTCTGGCGCTGTGGTTGATTGTCGTCCCGTCAGGAAGGAAACGCGGGGTGTCGGGCGGAGTATGAACCACCGCCCGACGAGGACGATCAGAGGAAAGGCTTCACGTCGCCGACGCCTTCGCGCAGCACCACCGGGGTATCTTCCGTCAGGTCGATAACCGTGGTCGGCTGCTGCCCAAGGAAACCGCCGTGAATGATGAGGTCCACCACTTTCTCCAGACGATCTTTGATCTCTTCCGGGTCGGACTCAGTAAAGTCGCTGCCGGTCAGCATCAGCGACGTGGACAGCATCGGTTCGCCTAAAGTCTCGAGCAACGCCTGAGCAATGGGGTTAGACGGGACGCGCATGCCGATGGTTTTACGTTTCTCCTGCAGCAGCCGGCGCGGCACTTCTTTGGTCCCCTTGAGGATAAAGGTGTAGTTGCCCGGCGTGTTGTTTTTCATCAGACGAAACGCCACGTTGTCTACAAAAGCGTAGGTTGACAGCTCGGACAGATCGCGGCACATCAGGGTAAAGTTGTGGCCGTCAGGCAACTGACGGATACGGCAGATCCGCTCCATCGCGCCCTTGTCTTCAATTTTGCAGCCCAGGGCGTAGCCGGAGTCGGTCGGATAAACGATCACCCCGCCCTTACGCACAATCTCCACCGCCTGGTTAATCAACCGCGCCTGCGGGTTATCCGGATGGATATAAAAAAACTGGCTCATACTTCCCTCTCAATTTTTATTCGGCGGCCGCTTCCCAGCTGTGCCAGACGCCTTCCACGCCGGCAGGAAGCCAGAGCTTACGGCCAAGCTCGATCCACGCACAGGGCTGATGAAAATCGGATCCCTGTGACGCCAGAAGACCAAACTGCACGGCCAGGGTGGCCAGCTGGGCGCGTTCATGGGGCGCCTGCTGACACTGGGCCACTTCCATGGCATCACCGCCCTGCTCGCTAAAGTGGGCCAACAGCCGCTTCAACCACTTGGCGGAGAGATCGTAGCGCCCGGGATGGGCTATCACCGCCTTGCCGCCAGAATGATGAATGACATCAATCGCTTGTTTTATTGTACACCACTGCGGCGGCACGTAACCGGTTTTCCCGCGGGCAAGGTATTTTTTGAAGACTTCCGCCATGTTTTTCGCATGGCCGGCCTCCACCAGAAAACGGGCAAAATGGCCGCGGGTGACGGCGCCACCGTCCGCCAGCCGCAGCGCCGCTTCCCAGGCGCCAGGGATCCGCGCCTTCTCCAGGCGTTCGGCGATCATTTGTCCCCGCAGCTGGCGTCGCGCTTTCTGCTCCTCCAGCAGCGCGGTCATCGTCGGGTGCGCAATATCAATATTCAGACCCACGATATGTATTTCGTGATTCTCCCAGAGCGTCGAAATCTCGACGCCGTTTACCAGCGTTAAGGGTAATCCGGCGCGGGCGATCTCTTCCCGGGCGGCCGGGATCGCCGCCACGCTGTCATGGTCGGTGATCGCCAGGGTGCCAACGCGCATCTCATGGGCGCGATGGACCAGTTCCTGCGGAGTCAACCGCCCATCAGAGGCGGTGGTGTGGCTGTGCAGATCGTAAATCACTGCGTATTGGCTGTCGCTCAAAAGGACTCCTGCTGGACATCAACGTAAATAAGCGCATTATCATACCGACAGGCAGAGAAAATCTGCAAACAAGGGTTGACTTTATTCCATTGAACTAGTTAACTAGTACGCAAGTTCACATGAAGGGGTATCACGATGAAAAAGTATGTTATCACTCTGCACAGCTGGTGGCGCACCTCCTGACTTCGGGCGGCGTGATCGCGTTTTGCATTCAGCATACAGATACCCGGCCCGCCAATGAGCGGGCTTTTTATTGGACAAAAATAATACGAACAGGCGAGAACAATAATGCAAACATCCAAACCGGCACTCGAGCTTCTCACCAGCGACGCCATCTACCGGGAGAACCCGACGGCGTTATTCCACCAACTGTGCGGCGCCCGTCCGGCCACGCTGCTGCTGGAATCCGCTGACATCGACAGCAAAGATGACTTAAAAAGCCTGCTGCTGGTCGACAGCGCGCTGCGCATTACCGCCCTTGGTGACACTGTCACTATTCAGGCCCTTTCCGCTAACGGCGCCGCGCTGCTGGAACTGCTGGACGGCGCGCTGCCCTCCGGGATCGCCAATCAGCGCCAGCCCAACGGCCGCATCCTGACCTTCCCCGCGGTCAGCACCCTGCTCGATGAAGACGCCCGTCTCTGCTCACTGTCGGTGTTTGACGCCTTCCGTCTCCTGCAGGAGCTGGTGACCGTCCCGGCCAACGAGCGTGAAGCGATGTTCTTCGGCGGCCTGTTCGCCTACGACCTGGTCGCCGGCTTTGAAGATCTTCCGCCGCTGCAGAGCGACACCGCCTGCCCGGACTACTGCTTCTATCTGGCAGAAACTCTGCTGGTCATCGACCATCAGACCAAGCATACCCGCATTCAGGCCAGCCTGTTCACCCCGCTGGAGAGTGAAAAACAGCGCCTTGAGCAGCGCCTGAGCCAGCTGCGTCAGCAGCTGAACGAGCCGCCGGCGCCGCTGCCGGTCACCACCGTGACCGAAATGCAGTGCGACGTTGACCAGAGCGATGAAGAGTACGGTGCGGTGGTGCGTAAAATGCAGCGCGCGATCCGCGCCGGGGAAATCTTCCAGGTGGTCCCTTCCCGTCGCTTCTCGCTGCCCTGCCCGTCGCCGCTGGCCGCTTATGATGTGCTGAAGAAGAGCAACCCCAGCCCGTACATGTTCTTTATGCAGGACAACGATTTCACCCTGTTCGGCGCCTCGCCGGAGAGTTCGCTGAAATATGATGCCGTCAGCCGTCAGATTGAGATCTACCCGATCGCCGGCACCCGGCCACGCGGCCGCCGCGCCGACGGCTCGCTGGATCGCGATCTTGACAGCCGCATCGAACTGGAAATGCGCACCGACCATAAAGAGCTTTCCGAACACCTGATGCTGGTGGACCTGGCGCGTAATGACCTGGCCCGCATCTGCACCCCGGGCAGCCGCTATGTCGCCGATTTAACGAAGGTTGACCGTTACTCCTTCGTGATGCATCTGGTCTCCCGGGTGGTGGGTGAACTGCGTCAGGATCTCGATGTGCTGCACGCCTACCGCGCCTGCATGAACATGGGCACCCTCAGCGGCGCGCCGAAGGTCCGCGCCATGCAGCTGATTGCCGCCGCCGAAGGTAAACGCCGTGGCAGCTACGGCGGCGCGGTGGGCTATTTCACCGCCCACGGCGACCTCGACACCTGCATCGTCATCCGTTCCGCCTATGTGCAGGAGGGTATCGCTACCGTCCAGGCCGGAGCCGGCATTGTGCTCGACTCGGTTCCCCAGTCGGAAGCGGATGAGACCCGAAATAAAGCCCGCGCGGTGCTGCGCGCCATTGCCCAGGCCCATCACGCGAAGGAGATTTTCTGATGGCTGACATTCTGCTGCTCGATAATATCGATTCTTTCACCTATAACCTGGCAGACCAGCTGCGGGCCAATGGCCATAACGTGGTGATTTACCGTAACTCCGTCCCGGCGCAGGCGCTGATTGAGCGTCTGGGCACCATGGCCAACCCGGTGCTGATGCTCTCCCCGGGCCCGGGTACGCCGAGCGAAGCTGGCTGCATGCCGGAACTGCTGACCCGTATGCGTGGCAAGCTGCCGATCATCGGCATCTGCCTCGGTCATCAGGCCATTGTTGAAGCCTACGGCGGCTATGTCGGCCAGGCGGGCGAGATCCTCCATGGCAAAGCTTCCAGCATTGAGCACGACGGCCAGGCCATGTTTGCCGGTCTGGCTAACCCGCTACCGGTGGCACGCTATCACTCGCTGGTTGGCAGCAATATTCCCGCCGGGCTGACGATTAACGCCAATTTCAACGGTATGGTGATGGCGGTGCGTCACGATGCGGACCGGGTGTGCGGCTTCCAGTTCCATCCGGAATCGATCCTTACCACTCAGGGCGCACGGCTGCTGGAGCAGACCCTGGCCTGGGCGCTGCAGAAGCTGGAGCACACTAACACCCTCCAGCCGATCCTTGAGAAGCTCTATCAGGCGGAAACCCTGAGCCAGCAGGAGAGCCACCAGCTGTTCTCCGCCGTCGTGCGCGGTGAAGTGAAGCCTGAGCAACTGGCCGCCGCGCTGGTCAGTATGAAAGTGCGCGGCGAGCAGCCGCAGGAAATTGCCGGCGCCGCCACCGCGCTGCTGGAAAACGCCGCGCCGTTCCCGCGCCCGGACTACCTGTTTGCCGACATCGTCGGCACCGGTGGCGACGGCAGCAACAGCATCAATATCTCCACCGCCAGCGCCTTTGTCGCTGCGGCCTGTGGATTGAAAGTGGCGAAACACGGTAACCGCAGCGTCTCCAGTAAATCAGGCTCTTCTGACCTGCTGGCGGCCTTCGGCATCAATCTCGATATGAACGCCGATAAGTCCCGCGCGGCGCTCGATGAGCTGGGGGTTTGTTTCCTGTTCGCGCCGAAATACCACACCGGTTTCCGCCATGCGATGCCGGTCCGTCAGCAGCTGAAGACCCGTACCCTGTTTAACGTGCTGGGGCCGCTGATTAACCCGGCGCATCCGCCGCTGGCGCTGATTGGCGTCTACAGCCCGGAACTGGTGCTGCCGATCGCCGAGACCCTGCGCGTGCTGGGCTATCAGCGCGCGGCGGTGGTGCACAGCGGCGGGATGGATGAAGTCTCGCTGCATGCGCCCACGGTGGTCGCCGAACTGCATAACGGGGAAATCAAAAGCTATCAGCTGACCGCTGACGACTTCGGCCTGACGCCTTACCATCAGGCGCAGCTGGCGGGCGGCACGCCGGAAGAAAATCGTGACATTCTGACGCGCTTGCTACAAGGTAAAGGTGAAGCCGCTCACGAAGCCGCCGTCGCCGCCAACGTCGCCATGTTGATGCGTTTACACGGGCATGAAGATCTGAAAGCTAACGCTCAGCAGGTACTGGATGTGCTGCACAGCGGCGCGGCCTATGACAGAGTGACCGCCTTAGCGGCAAGAGGGTAAAGAATGCAGACCGTTTTAGCAAAAATCGTTGCCGACAAAGCGATTTGGGTAGAAGCCCGCAAACAACAACAACCGTTAGCCAGTTTTCAAAATGAGGTCGTTCCGACGCAGCGCAATTTCTATGACGCGCTGGCCGGCACCCGCACCGCGTTTATTCTCGAGTGCAAAAAGGCCTCGCCGTCGAAGGGGTTGATTCGCGAAGATTTCGATCCGGCGGTGATCGCCAGCATCTACAAACACTACGCCTCGGCGATCTCAGTGCTGTGTGATGAGAAATATTTCCAGGGCAGTTTCGATTTTCTGCCGATCGTCAGCAAGGTCGCGCCGCAGCCGATCCTGTGTAAGGACTTCACCATCGACCCTTACCAGATCTACCTGGCGCGCTACTATCAGGCCGATGCCTGCCTGCTGATGCTCTCGGTGCTCGACGATGAGCAGTACCGCCAGCTCTCCGCGGTGGCGCACAGCCTGAATATGGGCGTGCTGACCGAAGTCAGCAATGAAGAGGAGCTGGAGCGCGCCATCGCCCTGAAGGCGAAGGTGGTGGGCATTAACAACCGCGACCTGCGCGATATGTCGATTGACCTTAACCGCACCCGTCAGCTGGCGGCGCGTCTCGGCCCGGATGTCACGGTGATCAGCGAATCCGGCATCCATACCTATGCCGAAGTGCGTGAGCTGAGCCACTTCGCCAACGGTTTCCTGATCGGCTCCGCCCTGATGGAGCAGGCGGATCTGGAAGCAGCGGTCAAACGCGTGCTGCTCGGCGAGAACAAAGTGTGCGGCCTGACGCGCCCGCAGGATGCCCAGGTGGCCTGGGAGTCTGGCGCCATCTACGGTGGCCTGATTTTCGTCCCGACCTCGCCGCGGGTCGTGAATGACGCGCAGGCCAAAGCGGTGATCGCCGCTGCGCCGCTGCAGTACGTCGGCGTCTTCCGCAATGCGCCGCTGGACGAGGTGGTCGCCCGCGCGCAGGCTCTGGGGCTGACCGCCGTGCAGCTGCACGGTGATGAGGACCAGGTCTATATCGACGCGCTGCGCGACGCCCTCGCGGACAACGTCCGCATCTGGAAAGCGCTGAGCGTTGGCGAAACCCTCCCGGCCCGTACGCTCCGCCATGTTGACAAGTACCTGTTCGACAACGGCCAGGGCGGCAGCGGCCAGCGCTTTGACTGGAGCCTGCTGCAGGGCCAGGATCTGCGCAACGTCATGCTGGCGGGTGGCCTGGGTGCCGATAACTGTGTGGAAGCGGCCAAAAGCGGCTGTGCCGGACTCGATTTCAATTCAGGCGTAGAGTCGCAACCCGGGATTAAAGACGCCAGCAAACTGGCCTCCGTATTCCAGACGCTGCGCGCATATTAAGGAGCAATAATGAGCACTTTACTGAACCCCTACTTCGGCGAATTCGGCGGCATGTATGTGCCGCAGATCCTGATGCCCGCCCTGCGCCAGCTGGAAGAAGCCTTTGTCAGCGCGCAGAAGGACCCGGCCTTTCAGGCGGAATTCACTGACCTGCTGAAAAACTACGCCGGACGTCCGACGGCCCTGACCAAATGCCGGAATCTGACCGAAGGTACTCGCACCACCCTGTACCTGAAACGCGAAGATCTGCTGCACGGCGGCGCGCACAAAACCAACCAGGTGCTGGGCCAGGCCCTGCTGGCCAAACGGATGGGCAAAACCGAAATTATCGCCGAGACCGGCGCCGGTCAGCACGGGGTCGCCTCAGCGCTGGCCAGCGCCCTGCTCGGCCTGAAATGCCGTATCTACATGGGCGCCAAGGACGTCGAGCGCCAGTCGCCGAACGTCTTCCGTATGCGCCTGATGGGCGCCGAGGTGATCCCGGTGCACAGCGGCTCCGCCACGCTGAAAGATGCCTGTAATGAGGCGCTGCGCGACTGGTCTGGTAGCTACGAGAAGGCGCACTATATGCTGGGCACCGCCGCCGGTCCGCATCCATTCCCGACCATTGTACGTGAATTCCAGCGCATGATTGGTGAAGAGACCAAAGCGCAGATCCTCGAAAAAGAAGGACGCCTGCCGGACGCGGTGATCGCCTGCGTCGGCGGTGGGTCAAACGCCATCGGCATGTTTGCCGACTTTATTGATGAAACCAACGTCGGCCTGATCGGCGTGGAACCGGCCGGGCACGGTATCGAAAGCGGCGAGCACGGCGCGCCGCTGAAGCATGGCCGCGTGGGGATCTACTTCGGTATGAAGTCGCCGATGATGCAGACCGCCGACGGCCAGATCGAAGAGTCTTACTCCATTTCCGCCGGGCTGGACTTCCCGTCCGTTGGGCCGCAGCACGCGTTTCTGAACAGCACCGGTCGCGCTGACTATGTGTCGATCACCGACGACGAAGCGCTGGACGCGTTTAAAGCGCTCTCGCGCCACGAAGGGATCATCCCGGCGCTGGAGTCCTCTCACGCTCTGGCCCACGCGCTGAAGATGATGCGCGAAAATCCGGAAAAAGAGCAGCTGCTGGTGGTTAACCTCTCCGGTCGCGGCGACAAAGACATTTTCACCGTACATGACATCCTGAAAGCGCGAGGGGAAATCTGATGGAACGCTATGAGACGCTGTTTGCCCAACTGAAAAATCGCCAGGAAGGCGCCTTCGTTCCCTTTGTCACCCTTGGCGATCCGGGACCGGAGCAGTCGCTCAAAATTATCGATGCGCTGATCGAAGGCGGCGCCGATGCCCTGGAGCTGGGGATCCCCTTCTCCGACCCGCTGGCGGACGGCCCGACCATCCAGGGCGCGGCCCTGCGCGCCTTCGCCGCCGGGGTGACCCCGGCGCAGTGCTTTGAGATGCTGGCGGCGATCCGCCAGAAGCATCCGACGATCCCAATCGGCCTGCTGATGTATGCCAACCTCGTCTTCAGCCCGGGCATCGATGCGTTCTATGCCCAGTGCGAACGCGTCGGCGTCGACTCGGTGCTGGTGGCCGACGTGCCGGTGGAAGAGTCCGCCCCGTTCCGCCAGGCGGCGATGCGCCATAACATCGCGCCGATTTTCATCTGCCCGCCCAATGCGGATGACGATTTACTGCGCCAGATTGCCTCTTATGGCCGCGGCTACACCTATCTGCTGTCGCGTGCCGGGGTGACCGGTGCGGAAAATCGCGCCGCGCTGCCGCTGCACCACCTGGTGGAGAAGCTGGCGGAATATCACGCCGCGCCGCCGCTGCAGGGCTTTGGCATCTCCGCGCCGGAGCAGGTGAGCGCCGCCATTGACGCCGGAGCCGCCGGGGCTATCTCCGGTTCCGCCATCGTCAAAATCATCGAACGCCACCTCGAGGAGCCGCAAATCATGCTCGACGAACTGAGAGCCTTCGTCCAGAGCCTGAAGGCGGCGACCAAAACCGCCTGACCGTTAGCCGCCTGGTATTGCGCCAGGCGGCGTCTTTTTCTGCAAACTGTCGGCGTATTTGCGCGTTAAGCGAAACAGCGCCTGCACTTCCTCTTCCGGCCACTGCGCCAGCACCTGATTCATTAACCGCCGCCGCGCTACCGCAATACTGTCGATCATCCGTTGTCCACTGGCGCTAAGCGTCACTTCGCTGATCCGTCGGTCATGACGGTTAGGTTGCTTACAGGCGAGCCCCTGGGCTTCCAGTTTTTTCACCTGGCGGCTGACGGTGGTGTAATCGCGCCCTAAATGATCCGCCAGCTCAACAACCCCCACCGGGCCATGGCGCCCTACCGCCACCAGCAGCGGAAACAGCATCTGTTCCAGCTGGACGCCGGCCGCCTGGAGGATCTGCTCGTCGCGCAGCGGCTGGTTCATCACGCTGATGATATCCAGCAGCGCGCCGTGAAAATCGGTAATGTCGTAGTCATTATGTGCATCTTGCATGTATTAATTTTCCGCGTATAGTGCTGCAAAACAATATGTGTATTTTACACATAATTCCCGACAGGAGATAATTTATGAAAGCAGCCGTGGTTTTTGACCTCGCAGAAGGCCCGGTTTGGGCCAATTTTATCGACCCGCAGCCCGCGCCCGGCCAGACGCTCATTGACGTCCGCGCCGCCGCGCTGAGCCATGTGGTTAAGGCCCGGGCATCCGGACGTCATTATAGCTTCGACGGCAATCTGCCTTTTGTACCCGGTATCGATGGCGTCGGCACCACACCCCAGGGTCAGCGCGTCTACTTCGCCTTCCCCACCGCCCCCTTCGGCAGTATGGCGCAGCGGGCGCCGGTTGCCCTGCAGAATTGCCTGCCGTTGCCGGATGCGCTCGATGATGTTAGCGCGGCGGCGATGGCCAATCCCGGCATGTCCGCGTGGGCATCGCTGGTGACACGCGCCCAGCTCCAGACCGGTGAAACAGTGCTGATTAACGGCGCCACCGGCAGTGCCGGTCAGCTGGCGGTGCAGATTGCCCGCTATCTGGGGGCAAAAAAGATCATTGCAACCGGGCGTAATGCGCAGGCGCTGGCGGCGCTGGACGCCGATGAGTGTATTCAGTTAACCGCTGATGATAAATCCTTGAGCGGTCAATTTTCAGCGGCCAGCGCTGCGCAGATTGACGTGGTCATCGATTACCTGTGGGGGCACAGCGCGGAATTGTTATTGCCGGCCCTGGCGAAATATACCCCAGCCGGCAGACCGGTACGCTATGTGCAGGTGGGGTCCCTGACTGGCGCCGATATCGCGTTAAATGGCGCAGTTCTGCGTTCCGCACCGCTCGTGCTGATGGGCAGCGGTATCGGTAGCCTGTCGATGCCGCAGCTGCTGGCGGCGACGGGTGAAATGCTGCAGGCGGCGGTGCCGGGTAAATTGACCATCGCCACCACCCCGCGGCCGCTGCAGGAGATCGCGGCGGCCTGGCCGCGGGACGACAGTCAGAAGCGTACGGTTTTCACCCTCGGATAAAAAATCGCTTCCGCACAAAAGATGGGGTTGATATCTTAAATGAGAAATATTATCTTTCTCATTACTGAATAGTTGAGTAAATAACTCAGGTATTCAGTACGACATTGCTCACATTGCTTCCAGTATTTTTGCCCGCACTTGTGCGGGCTTTTTTTACTCGCAACACACCTCTCGCACCAGCTGCCGCCGCCAGCGGTGGCCCGGCACCTGCTCCAGACGACATACGGCACGGCATCGTTCTCCGTCACGCGGCGGGAGAACGCTTGCTGGTCGTCCCCCCAATAACGCGGTCGCGGAACAGTGCCTGCAGAGGGATCGGTGGTCCCCTGTTTTTCATTACATCAATTTCCAGAACGGCGTTCTCCTCGCGCAGAAGGAGGGCATCTTTTATGCCAAAAACCACGAAGCGCCGGGTTAGCCCTGGCGCCTGTCACCTCGCGGCGCGGCTGGCCAGCGGCCTCTTCCTGCCGCTCTTTTGCTTCAATCCCGCCATTTTCGTTCAAAATTTATGAACTATGTAAATTGCGATGAAGAAATATGTTTAAACGTCAACATTTCTATGTAAATATTAAGGCGAATGATAACTATTCTTTTTATCATTTATAGAATCACACCGGGTCAGCGCAAGCCAGACGACGAATAACGTCGCTTTTGCGCGGTGTGATATGTGCTCATAACAAAAAATAAGCCTGCATTTATCATGGAAAAAAACGCTTCTCTGCCGTTTGGCAGTTTCAACTCATTGGCATTGTTTACGGGTCTGTGTCTGGGGGCCTCACCGGCAACGGGCATCGCAGCGGAAAAATCAGTCAAAAATAGTGAAGAGACGCTGGTGGTGGAAGCCACTCCGCCTTCACTCTACTCTCCCGGCGCCTCCGCCGATCCCAAGTTCAATAAACCGCTGGTCGATACCACCCGCACCATCACCGTGATCCCGGAACAGGTGATTAAAGACCAGGGTGTCACCAACCTGACTGACGCCCTCAAAAACGTCCCCGGCGTCGGGGCGTTTTATGCCGGTGAGAATGGCAGCTCATCTACCGGGGATGCCATCTACATGCGCGGCGTGGATACCTCTAACAGCATCTATGTGGACGGCATTCGCGACATCGGCAGCGTGACGCGGGATACCTTCAATACCCAGCAGGTGGAAGTCATCAAAGGACCCGCCGGCACGGACTATGGCCGCAGCGCGCCCTCCGGCTCGATCAATATGATCAGCAAGCAGCCGCGCCTTGACTCCGGGATCGACGGTTCGGCCAGCATCGGCAGCGCCTGGTCGCGTCGCGGAACCCTCGACCTGAACCAGGCGTTTAGCGACAACGCCGCGTTCCGTCTGAACCTGATGGGGGAAAAAACCCATGACGCCGGCCGGGATAGCATTGAAAACGAACGCTATGGCATCGCGCCGTCGCTGGCCTTCGGCCTCGATACCCCAACTCGTCTGTATCTGAACTATTTGCACGTCCGGCAGAACAACACCCCGGATGGCGGGATCCCCACCGTCGGCCTGCCGGGCTATTCGGCGCCTTCGCCGAAGTATGCCGCGCTCAACTCCGCCGGTAAGGTCGATACCAGCAATTTCTATGGCACCGACTCCGATTATGATAAATCCACCACCGACAGCGGCACTCTGCGCTTCGAGCACGATCTGACGGACAATACCACCGTGCGCAATACCACCCGCTGGTCGCGGGTGAAACAGGAGTATCTTTTGACCGCGGTGATGGGCGGCGCGAGCAATATCACCGCCCCCGATATCAATGACGTCAACACCTGGAGCTGGTCGCGTCTGGTTAATACCAAAGATGTCAGCAACCGCATTTTGACCAACCAGACCAATATCACCTCGACCTTCACTACCGGCTCGATAGGCCATGACGTCAGCGCCGGCGTGGAGTTTACCCGGGAAAACCAGACCAACTATGGCGTGAACGCCATGACCGCGCCGGCGGTGAATCTCTACCATCCGGTGAGCAATCTGTCGATTGGCGGACTGGACAGAAACGGGGCGAACGCCAACGGCCAGACCGATACCTTCGGGATTTATGCCTTCGATACGCTGGCGCTGACCGAGCGGATTGAGGTCAACGGCGGGCTGCGTCTCGACAATTATCATACCAAATATGACAGCGCCACCGCCTGCGGCGGCAGCGGACGCGGGGCTATCGCCTGCCCGTCCGGACTGTCGACGGGCAGCCCGGTCACCACCGTGGATACCGCCAAATCCGGCAATCTGGTTAACTGGAAAGCCGGGGCGCTGTACCGCTTAACCGAGCAGGGCAATATCTACGTCAACTACGCCATCTCACAGCAACCGCCGGGGGGCAGCAGTTTCGCCCTGGCCGCCAGCGGGAGCGGCAACAGCGCCAACCGAACCGACTTTAAGCCGCAGAAGGCGAAATCCAGCGAGCTGGGCACCAAGTGGCAAATCTTCGACAAACGTCTGTTGCTCAGCGCGGCGTTATTCCGCACCGATATTGAAAACGAAGTGGCCGCCAACGATGACGGGACCTGGTCGCAGTACGGCAAAAAGCGCGTGGAGGGATATGAGCTTTCTGTAACCGGAAACCTGACCCCGGACTGGACGATCATCGCCGGCTACACGCAACAGCATGCGACGGTGACGGAGGGGCAGAATGTGGCGCAGGATGGTTCTTCCGCGCTGGCCTACACTCCGAAACATGCCTTTACGCTGTGGACGCAGTATCAGGCCACCAGCGATCTGTCCGTCGGCGGCGGTGCGCGCTATGTCGGAAGCCTGCGCCGGGGCAGCGATGGTGCAGTCGGTACCCCGGATCACACCGAGGGCTACTGGGTTGCCGATGCCAAACTGGGCTATCGGGTCAACAGCAACCTCGATCTGCAGCTCAATATGTACAACCTGTTTGATACCGATTACGTGGCCTCCATCAACAAGAGCGGCTATCGCTATCATCCGGGCGAACCCCGGACCTTTATGCTGACGGCGAACGTCCACTTCTGAGTCTGTACGTGGGGCCGTTGCGCCCCACCTTTTAGAGAGAACACCGCGATGATGTATCACATTCCTGACGTGCTATCGGCAGACCAGGTGGCGGAATTTACCCGGCAGCTGGCGCAGGCCGACTGGGTCGACGGGCGGGTTACGGTGGGTAGCCAGGGGGCGGCCGTCAAACAGAACCAGCAGATCGATACCCGAACGCCGCTGTATGCCCGCCTGCAGGCCGCCGTGCTCGACATGCTGCGCGGCCATCCGCAGTTTTTCTCCGCCGCGCTGCCGCGGACGATTTCCGCACCGTTGTTTAACCGCTATGGGCCAGGAGAGACCTACGGTTTTCATGTCGATGGCGCCGTTCGTCAGAACGGCGAGGCGGGCTGGATGCGTACTGACCTGTCAGCGACGCTGTTTCTTTGCGATCCGGAGAGCTATGAGGGCGGTGAACTGGTGATTGAAGACACCTATGGCCAGCACCGGGTGAAGCTCCCGGCCGGGCATCTGGTGCTCTATCCCGCCAGCAGCCTGCACTGCGTCACCCCGGTGACCCGCGGCGTACGTCAGGCCTCTTTCCTGTGGATCCAGTCGATGGTCCGCGACGATAAGCAGCGCGCGATGCTTTACGACCTGGACCGCACCATCCAGTCTCTGAAGGCCCGCTTTGGCGACGGAGAAGAGGTTCTCTCCCTGCTCAACATGTATCACAACCTGCTGCGCCAGTGGACGGAAGTATGATCCGCTATCGATGGCCAAAGCTTTTGGCAGACAGGTGTGACGTGACAATGAACTGGCCATCCGTTGGCCAGTTTTCAGCAGGATTTAAAACCGATAACCCGCAGAGAACATAAACACCCACGGATCCAGACGGGTGCTGACTTTCTGGTCCACGCCGCCGGCTTTGAATTTCACATCGGTATCGATATCCATGTACCACACTGACATATTCAGCAGCCAGTCACGGTTAATCAGATAATCGAGGCCAACCTGCCCCGCCGCGCCCCAGGAGTCCTTCAGGCTCAGATCGGAAAGCCCAGCTGCCTTACCGGTATCGTTAAAGTCTTCATTAAAGAAGGTGGTGTAGTTAATACCGGCCCCCACATACGGGCGCACCTTGCTTTGCGCATTGCCAAAGTACCACTGCGCCATCAGGGTGGGTGGCAACTGATGGACGGTGGCGATAGTCCCGGTTGGCCCGGTACCGACCTTATGGCGGAACGGCGTTGCCGCCAGCAGTTCCACGCCGATGTTATCGGTCGCCATATAGGTAAAGGTTAAACCCAGCTGGGTGTTGTTACTGACGTTGAAACTGCCAAGGCTGCCTAACACATTGTCAGAGCCCTCCGTCGGTCGGACGGTGGCGGTCCCGGCACGAATGAAAAATTCACCCGCCTCATGCGCCCAGACGCTGCCGGTGGAAAGCGTGCTTAGAATTAATGCCGCCGCTGCTAACTTCTTCATATCCACTTCCTCATTATGGTTTTTCAGCGCGGCCAAATATACCTATAACGAGTTACGTTTGATCTGTTTTAGATCACACTAAAACCTTAGATTTAACATTTATTGATCCAGATTAATTTTTGATACCGATCGCAATACCTTGAATCCTTCTCACATCAATTTTCACTTTTCGCGAAAAAAAATATTTCTGCCCCTCTTGCCGCCGCAAAAGCGGCTGGATAAGTTAACTGCCGACAATCTGTGTTGATGCGTTTTTTTCAGGTGTAATTATGAGTGAAATCAACCCGTGCATGACGTGCGGTGCCTGTTGTGCGTATTTTCGTGTCTCTTTCTACTGGGCGGAAGCCGACGACGCCGGTGGCCTGGTGCCTTCCGCGCTGACCGAGCCGCTGACCCCTTTCCTGCGCTGCATGAGCGGCACCAACCAGCGCCAGAGCCGCTGCGCGGCGCTGTCAGGCGACATCGGTGACGCCGTCCACTGCACTATTTATGAAAACCGTCCCTCACCGTGCCGCGAATTCACCATGTCCGGTGAGAATGGTGAGGAAAATGACGCCTGCAACCGGGCGCGGGCGCGCTATGGCCTACCGCCATTGATTCCTCTTTACAAAGATATACCTGCCCTGAATGGTGCAGAGAGTGCTACGACGGAACGATTTGCGGTACAATCGCCGGCTAGTTAACACCTGCAACACTCAAGGAGAATGCATGTCTATCACGGCGAAGTCCGTCTACCGTGACACCGGGAATTTTTTTCGTAATCAGTTCATTACCATTTTGCTGATTGCGCTGTTGTGCGCGTTTATTACGGTAGTACTTGGCCATGCTTTTTCACCCAGTGACGAGCAGCTGTCGATACTCAGCGAAGGCGACAACCTCGCCGGTAGCGCCGGCCTGTTCGAACTGGTGCAGAACATGACGCCGGAGCAACAGCAGATCCTGCTGCGCGCCTCGGCGGCATCAACCTTCTCGGGTCTGGTGGGCAATGCGATCCTCGCCGGCGGCGTTCTGCTGCTGATCCAGTTGGTCTCTGCCGGTCATCGCGTTAGCGCCCTGCGCGCCATCGGCGCCTCAGCCCCGGTGCTGCCGAAGCTGCTGCTGTTGATCCTCTTCACGACCTTCCTGGTGCAGATGGGGATGATGCTGGTACTGGTGCCCGGCGTGCTACTGGCCATCGTGTTAGCCTTTGCGCCGATCATGCTGGTGCAGGACAAAATGGGTATCCTCAGCGCCATGCGCAGCAGCATGCGCCTGGCGTGGGCCAATCTGCGGCTGGTGGCGCCGGCTATCATTGGCTGGCTGGTGGCGAAAACCCTGCTGTTACTGTTCGCTTCCAGCTTCGCTGTCCTGACGCCAAACGTCGGCGCGGTGGTCATCAATACCATCAGCAACCTGATATCCGCCCTGTTGCTGATCTATTTATTCCGCGTGTATATGCTTATCCGCAACTAATCTTAACCAGGATCGGGGTCTTCCCCGGTCCGTCCTGAAAGACGGGATCGATGTATGAAGCAGTTTCTGGATTTTTTACCGCTGGTGGTCTTCTTTGCCTTCTATAAGCTTTACGATATCTACGCCGCCACCACCGCGCTGATCGTCGCGACCGCTATCGTGCTGATCTACAGCTGGGTACGCTACCGTAAAGTCGAAAAAATGGCGCTGATCACCTTTGTGCTGGTGGCCGTCTTCGGCGGATTAACCCTCTTCTTCCACAATGATGAGTTTATTAAATGGAAGGTGACGGTGATTTATGCCCTGTTCGCCGGCGCACTGCTGTTCAGCCAGTGGGTGATGAAAAAGCCGTTGATCCAGCGCATGCTGGGCAAAGAGCTGGCCCTGCCTCAGCAGGTCTGGTCGCGGCTTAACCTGGCCTGGGCGGTGTTCTTTATCCTTTGCGGGCTGGCCAATATCTATATCGCCTTCTGGCTGCCGCAGAATATCTGGGTGAACTTCAAGGTCTTTGGCTTAACCGCCCTCACGCTGGTCTTTACCCTGCTGAGCGGGATCTACATCTACCGCCATATGCCGCAGGACGACCACCACTAACTCCCCGGCAGCTTGCGCCCGCCTCAGCGGGCGCTTTCCCCTATTCTCACCGCCCCGTTTTCATAGTAGCATCCCGCTGATCGTCTTTGACCACAACAGAGTAGAGCATGACAACTACAGATCTTGCCCCGAAGGGCGAAATGGTTTTACGCACCCTGGCAATGCCGGCGGATACCAATGCCAACGGGGATATTTTTGGCGGCTGGCTGATGTCGCAGATGGATATCGGTGGCGCCATCATGGCCAAAGAGATCGCTCAGGGTCGCGTGGTGACCGTGCGCGTGGATGGGATGACCTTTTTACGCCCGGTCGCCGTCGGCGACGTGGTGTGCTGCTACGCCCGCTGCGTGAAGCGCGGCAACACCTCGGTGACGATTAACATCGAAGTGTGGGTGAAAAAAGTCTCTTCTGAACCGATTGGCCAGCGCTATAAGGCGACGGAAGCGCTGTTTATCTACGTTGCTGTCGATAATCAGGGTAAACCGCGGGCTCTGCCGACAGAATAAGATGGCGCCCGGCTAACCGGGCACCTGGCTTACAGAAAGCCCAGCAGCGAGAAGAAAAAGTAGCCGATAATAATCACGATCACCGGCAGCACATACAGCGGGAAATATTGCACCAGGATGGTATGGCGCGGTACCACGATCCGCTCAGCGAGCTGCTCACGGGATAACCCTTCTGCGCCTTTGGCCTGCTCGAGGATCAACTGATCCTCAATCCCCTCGCGAAGAAATTTCGCCTGCCTCGCCATCCGCGCGCCGGAGGCCTGCAGCGCCATGCCGACAAACACCAGAATGAAGATGATCCAGAAGCCGATGTTCAGGCTGTGGTGAAAATCCGGTAGCGGCGAGTTGTACCAGAAAAAGTTCAGGAACGGGGTGTTAAAGCGCATCATCTCAATCATGACATGCGCAAAATCCATCATTACCGCGTCAATGCCGGGTTTCTTTTCGCTGTGCTCATACATAAATTTGAGCACAGAAATCAGCGTCGACAGCACGGCGGGAATAAAGATGACCCATCCCAAAATGCGTTTGATAACCGCTATGCGTCCAGCTTGTTGGTACGTCATGAGTTCCCCTTGTTAAAGACGCGTTGGTGATTCGCCTGCCGCCTGTTGCGTGGCGCAGGCGCTCCTCGCTTACCCGAATGTGTCGGGTATAAGTCTATCTTCCACGGCGAATTTCGCCCAATAACGCGCGGTATGATATACCATGAATGCCGATTCGTTTATCTGATTACGCAACAGGAGAAGGACATATGTCAGCGAAGCGCCGCATTGAGGCCGCGATTTTTGATATGGACGGGTTGCTGATTGACTCTGAGCCGCTCTGGGATCAGGCGGAGGTCGAGGTCATGGAAAGCCTGGGGGTGGATACCCGCCGCCGCGATGAACTGCCCGACCTGCTTGGTCTGCGAATCGACCTTGTGGTGGATCTGTGGTATGCCCAGCAGCCGTGGCACGGCGTCGATCGTGCAGAAGCCACCGCGCGCATTATCCGCCGGGCCATCGAGCTGGTAGAAGCCTCACGCCCGCTGCTACCGGGCGTACGCGAGGCAGTGGCCCTGTGTAAAGCGCAGGGCTTGAAGGTGGGCCTGGCCTCGGCCTCGCCGCTGGTGATGCTGGAGAAAGTGCTCAACATGTTCGAACTGCGCGACCAGTTTGATGCGCTCGCCTCCGCGGAACATCTGCCCTGGAGCAAACCGCACCCGCAGGTATACCTCAACTGCGCCGCTGCCCTGGGAGTCGATCCGCAGCGCTGCGTCGCGCTGGAGGATTCGGTCAACGGCATGATCGCCAGCAAAGCCGCGCGCATGCGCGCTATCGTGGTACCGGAAGCGGAGAACAGCCGCGACCCACGCTTCGTGCTGGCGGACGTCAAGCTCCCGTCACTGCAGGCCCTGACCGCCGAAGCCCTGCTCGGGTAAGGCCGCTGGCGGGTGACGCGATCGCTGTCACGCCGCCGGCAACAAAATCAAAACGTTGTTTCATTTTAATTGTAATTTTGTTTTCCTGCCTCTATGCTGGTCACAGGTGGCGTCATCGTACGCCTGATGATCAGCTGACAGAGGTGAATATGGTACTGAACGCCTTCGACCTGACGGGTAAGGTCGCCATCGTGACCGGTTGCGATACCGGACTGGGACAGGGAATGACGCTGGGCCTGGCGCAGGCCGGGTGCGATATCGTCGGCATCAACCGTAAAATTCCCCATGACACGGCGGCACAGGTTCAGGCGCTGGGTCGCCGCTTTCATGCCATTCAGGCGGATCTCAGCCTTCAGGATGAGATGAGCGTGCTGGTCGACCAGGCGGTCGCGGCGATGGGTCGGGTCGATATTCTGGTCAATAACGCCGGGATTATCCGCCGCCATGATGCCCTGACCTTCACGGAAAGTGACTGGGATGCGGTGATCGATCTGAATCTCAAAGCGGTTTTCTTTCTCAGCCAGGCGGTCGCCAGGCAGTTCATTCGCCAGGGCGATGGCGGCAAAATCATTAACATCGCCTCGATGCTCTCGTTTCAGGGCGGGATCCGCGTCCCCTCCTACACCGCCTCGAAAAGCGGCGTGCTGGGTTTGACCCGCCTGCTGGCCAACGAATGGGCCGGCCAGCGCATCAACGTCAACGCCATTGCGCCAGGATATATGGCCACCAATAACACCCAGGCGCTGCGTGAAGATGAAGAACGTAACCAGGCGATCCTCGAGCGCATTCCCGCCGGTCGCTGGGGAGAACCCAAAGACCTGCAGGGGCCGGTGGTGTTTCTCGCCTCGGCCGCCGCCGACTATATTAACGGCTATACGCTGGCCGTTGATGGCGGATGGCTGGCACGCTGAGAATTTGTGACAAAGAGTTACACCGTCACCTCTTCCGTACACTGTATAAAAACCCTATACTGTATGAATCGACAGTTTAGGGTGTGTTATCATGACGGCGGAAGGCCATCTCTTCTTTTCAATCGCCTGCGCAGTATTTGCCAAAAACGCAGAGTTAACGCCGGTGCTGGCGCAGGGCGACTGGTGGCATATTGTGCCCTCTGCGGTATTGACCTGCCTGCTGCCGGATATCGATCACCCTAAGTCGTTTCTCGGCCAGCGGCTGAGCTGGATCTCAAAGCCCGTGGCGCGGGCCTTTGGCCACCGCGGCTTTACCCACAGCCTGCTGGCCGTCTTTGGCGCGCTGACGCTGTTCTATCTGAAAGTGCCTGACAGCTGGATTGTCCCGGCGGACGCCCTCCAGGGCCTGGTGCTGGGCTATCTCAGCCACATCCTCGCCGATATGCTCACCCCCGCCGGGGTGCCGTTGCTGTGGCCCTGCCGCTGGCGCTTCCGGCTGCCGATCCTCGCGCCGCGCAAGGGTAACCAACTGGAGCGCGCTTTATGCATGGCGCTGTTCGTCTATGCCGTCTGGATGCCGCAGACGCTGGCGGACAACAGCGCAATACGCTGGTCTTCCGGGGTGATCAATTCCCTGCAAATCACCTTCAACCGCTTTATTAGTCACCAGAGTGGCCGATAAACCGCCGGAAAACGCCATTTGGTTATAACCCATTCCATTTGAATATAAGTCCTTGATAACGCCTTCTGCTAACCTTGCCGTCATAAGAGCTGGTTATCCACCAGCCCAGGTTATAAAAATATCAGGAGAACGGGGATGAACTTTCCATTAATAGCGAACGTAGTCGTGTTCGCCGTATTACTGTTTGCGCTGGGGCAAACTCGCCATAAACAGTGGAGCCTGGCCAGGAAAGTGCTGGTTGGTCTGGCCATTGGTGTGGTCTTTGGTCTGGCCCTGCAGCTGATCTACGGGTCTGACAGCCAGGTGCTGAAGGATTCCATCCAGTGGTTCAATATCGTCGGTAATGGCTATGTCCAGCTGCTGCAAATGATTGTGATGCCGTTGGTCTTCGCCTCGATCCTGAGCGCGGTGGCCCGGCTGCATAATGCCTCTCAGCTGGGAAAAATCAGCTTCCTGAGCATCGGCACTCTACTGTTCACCACGCTTATCGCCGCGCTGGTTGGTGTGCTGGTGACCAATATGTTCGGCCTCACCGCCGAGGGGCTGGTCCAGGGCAGCGCAGAAACCGCCCGTCTGAACGCCATCCAGAGCAACTATGTGGGGAAAGTGGCCGATCTTAGCGTACCGCAGCTGATCCTTTCCTTTGTGCCGAAGAACCCGTTTGCTGACCTGACCGGGGCTAACCCGACCTCCATCATCAGCATCGTCATTTTCTCAGCGTTCCTCGGCGTCGCGGCGCTTAAGCTGCTGAAAGAGGATGTGGAAAAAGGCCAGCGCGTGCTGACGGCCATCGATACCCTGCAGGGCTGGGTGATGAAGCTGGTTCGTCTGGTGATGCAGCTGACTCCTTACGGCGTACTGGCCCTGATGACCAAAGTGGTTGCCGGGTCGAATCTGCAGGACATCATCAAACTTGGTGGCTTCGTGGTGGCTTCGTACATTGCGCTGGGCATTATGTTTGTCGTCCACGGCCTGCTGCTGGCGATTAACGGCGTCAGCCCGCTGAAGTACTTCCGCAAAGTCTGGCCGGTGATCACCTTCGCCTTCACCAGCCGCTCCAGCGCCGCGTCGATTCCGCTGAACGTGGAAGCCCAGACCCGACGCCTGGGCGTCCCGGAGTCAATTGCCAGCTTCTCCGCCTCCTTTGGCGCCACCATCGGCCAGAACGGCTGCGCCGGTATCTACCCGGCCATGCTGGCGGTCATGGTCGCGCCGACCGTGGGCATCAACCCACTGGATCCGATGTGGATTGCCACCCTCGTGGGCATCGTCACCGTCAGCTCGGCGGGCGTAGCCGGGGTGGGCGGCGGCGCCACCTTCGCCGCGCTGATCGTCCTGCCGGCGATGGGCCTGCCGGTGACCCTGGTAGCGCTGCTGATCTCCGTCGAACCGCTGATCGATATGGGGCGTACCGCGCTGAACGTTAACGGCTCAATGACCGCCGGGACCCTGACCAGCCAGTGGCTGCGCCAGACCGACAAGTCGATTTTCGATAGCGAAGAAGAGGCCGAACTGGCGCATCGCTAAACGGTAAGCACAAAAAAACCGCTGATTATCAGCGGTTTTTTTATTTCTGCAGCAGACTCAGGCTTCAATCTCACCTTCCTGACGCACCTGGTTAGCCCAGCGCTGGGCCGACTCCGGCACGCTGAACGCTGGCGAGCGGCGAAAATGCTCCCCCATCAGCAGAAAGGCGACATACTTCCCGCGCAAAATCCAGACATCGCGAAAATGGTCCATTTTCACGGCATGTTCCGGAGGCGCAGGCTCCACGCGCGGCACGTAGCTAATGACAGGGCGATTTTGTTGGCGCAATGGTTTCATAACAAATGGATTCACTAAACAGAGCGGGAAACAGAAACCTCTATCATAGCCGATTGCGGGCCCGTTCGTCGCCCCCCTGCCGCCGATGCGCATTTTAGGATAACTCCATGCCCCTGCGCCGGGCGCAGGCAGCGTAATGTTCTATAGTTAGAAGGGTTTTGGTTTATCAACGACCACTTTTAGCAATGAAAGCAGGAGACGAGTAATGTCTGATAAGCACCCAAACCCTCACCACCAGCAGGCACCGGTCCACGACAGCGAGGAAGCGAAACCGGGTCTCGACTCGCTGGCACCGGATGACCGGGAGTGGCGACCCACGCCGAAACCCACCGCCCCAGGCGCCGAACCGACCGCTCCCGGCAGCCTGAAAGCACCGGAAACCCACAGCAGCAAACTTGACGCCCTTGAGCCGCAGCGTAAAGGCGGAGAAGACTTTCCGCTGACCACCAACCAGGGCGTACGCATTGCCGACGATCAGAATTCGCTGCGCGCCGGCGCCCGCGGCCCAACGCTGCTGGAAGATTTTATTCTGCGGGAGAAGATCACCCACTTCGACCATGAGCGAATTCCGGAGCGTATCGTTCATGCCCGCGGCTCTGCCGCCCACGGTTACTTTCAGCCCTACAAAAGCCTGGCGGCGTTGACCAAAGCCGATTTTCTCTCGGCAGCCGATAAGATCACTCCGGTCTTTGTGCGCTTTTCCACCGTGCAGGGTGGCGCAGGATCGGCGGATACCGTCCGCGATATTCGCGGTTTCGCCACCAAGTTTTACACCGACGAGGGGATTTTCGACCTGGTCGGCAACAATACCCCGGTGTTTTTTATCCAGGACGCGCTGAAATTTCCCGATTTTGTCCACGCCGTGAAGCCTGAGCCTCACTGGGCCATCCCACAAGGACAAAGCGCCCACGATACTTTCTGGGACTATGTCTCCCTGCAACCGGAAACGCTGCACAATGTGATGTGGGCGATGTCCGACCGCGGGATCCCGCGCAGCTATCGCACCATGGAAGGCTTTGGTATTCACACCTTCCGCCTGATCAACGCCGAAGGCAAAGCCACCTTCGTTCGCTTCCACTGGAAACCGGTGGCCGGCAAGGCGTCGATGGTGTGGGATGAAGCGCAGAAGCTCACCGGCCGCGACCCTGATTTTCATCGCCGCGACCTGTGGGAGGCCATCGAAGCCGGGGACTACCCGGAATTTGAGCTTGGCCTGCAGCTCATCCCCGAGGAGAACGAGTTTGATTTTGACTTCGATCTGCTCGATCCCACCAAGCTGATCCCCGAGGCGCTGGTGCCGGTCCTGCGCGTCGGCAAGATGGTCCTCAACCGCAATCCGGACAACTTCTTTGCCGAAAACGAACAGGCGGCCTTTCATCCCGGGCATATCGTACCGGGCATTGATTTCAGCAACGATCCGCTGCTGCAGGGGCGCCTCTTCTCTTACACCGATACGCAAATTAGCCGCCTGGGTGGGCCGAACTTCCATGAAATCCCCATCAACCGTCCGACCTGCCCGTATCACAATTTCCAGCGCGACGGGATGCACCGGATGGACATTGACACCAATCCGGCCAACTACGAGCCCAACTCCATTAACGACAACTGGCCGCGCGAGACGCCGCCAGCGGCCAAACGCGGCGGCTTTGAGTCCCTCGCCGAGCGCGTCGACGGCGAAAAAATCCGCCAGCGCAGCCCTTCGTTCGGCGAATATTACACCCAGCCGCGTCTGTTCTGGCTGAGCCAGACACCGATTGAGCAGCAGCATATTATCGATGGTTTCAGCTTCGAACTCAGCAAAGTGGTCCGCACCTGGATCCGCGAGCGGGTGGTCGATCATCTGGCCCATATTGATACTAAACTGGCGGAAGCGGTCGGGGCGAATTTAGGTATCGAACTGAGCGACGATCAGCGCAACATTACCCTGCCCTCCCCGGTCAATGGCGTGGAGAAAGACCCCAGCCTCAGCCTCTACGCCGACGCCGAAGGGGATGTGAAAGGCCGTGTAGTGGCAGTCCTGCTCAATGAACGCACCTCGGCGCAGGATCTGGTCCATCTCCTGCAGGCGCTGCAGGCCCAGGGCGTGCACAGTAAACTCCTCTACTCGCGGATGGGCGAGGTCGTCGCCGACGACGGATCTCCCGTGCCGATCGCCGGCACCTTCGCCGGTTCCCCATCGCTGACGGTGGATGCGGTAGTGGTGCCTGGCGGCGACCTCAGCGCCCTGAGCCAGAGCGGCGACGCGCGCTATTACCTGCTGGAAGCCTATAAGCATCTGAAGCCGATCCTGCTGGCAGGGGATGCGCGACAGCTGACGTCCGTTCTGCAGGTCCCGACCCAGGGTGAAGAGGGGGTTATCGTCACCGATGCTCTCGACACGCCAGCGGCGGACACACTGCTCGCCCTGATGACGGCGCATCGCGTATGGTCGAGAAGTCCAAAAATCGCCGCTATTCCGGCGTAGTAAAAAGCCCGGCACACGGTGCCGGGCTTGATTCACTTTCCCTTTCCACCATCGGGCTTAGACGTCGCGGTAGGTTCCCAGGCGATAACCCCGATCAACCACCGCCGCTTTCAACGAGGCTGACGTCAGCACATCAAGCTCACCCAGCCGCGGGTAGCAGTAGGCGCTGCCCATAATGGTCTGATCGACAAAAGCCGGATGACACATCACCTCCAAGGAGCGTTCCTCGCGGGCCATTGAGGCATCCAGCGTCTGCAGAAACAGTTCCTCAGAGACGGCTTCGCCGTAAAACTCGCTGCTGAAGCCTGCGCTGCTGCGCGCCGCCTGTTGATCGAGCCCACTCTGCGCCGCCACCTGGCGGTCAATACGTAACGCGATACCCTTCTCGCGGGCAAAGGCCGCCACGATGGGATAGATCGGGGCGATCATATGCACATGGTGGTGGCTGTCGAGATGCGTCGGCTCATGACCAAAGAGATCGACAAAACGACGGTACTGACACGCCAGCTCGTGGGTGATCTCCTCCAGCGGCAGACTACCTTCTTCTGCCTGCTGCCAGATCCATTTGCCCAGCCGGCCATCACGGGTTAATCCCGGCATGGCCGACAGCGGCTCGCCCAACGTCAGCACAAAGTGCATCCCGACCGCCAGCTCCGGGGTACTGCGGCTCAGCTGGGCGGCGTGGTCAATGGCCGCGCCGTTGACCAGCGCCGTGGTCGATGTCACCACGCCGTTGCGGCAGGCCTCGATAATGCCGTAGTTCTGCCCTTTACTGAGGCCGAAGTCGTCGGCATTGACGATCAATACGCGTTCCATTGGCCGCTCCTGTTAAGATTTCAGTTTTTCGATAGTCGCCGCAAAGTTCGGCAGCCATTTTTCATGCGCCAGAATCATCTCCCGCGCCAGCTGCTCGGCGTCACGATCGGAATGGATCAGCGGGCTTAAGTTCAGCGCCAGCAGCACGTCATTCAGCTCGCCGCTGATCGCCGCCTGGCTGGCCGCCACTTCGAACCCCTTGATGGTGTAGATAAGCCCCAGTACCTTCTCATCGAAATGGGTGATGCGCGGCGTCGGCTTCGCGCCGTCGCGACCTAAGGTGCAGCTCATCTCGACCGCCCAGTCCGCCGGGATATTATCCACGTGGCCATGATGCGGGATATTCACATAGTGCTCAGTCTGCTTGTCGTTATAGATAGCGTTGATCACTTCGCAAGCGGCATCGGAGTAATAGGCGCCGCCGCGCTGCTCCAGCTCCTTCGGCTTAACCTTGAGATCTGGATTTTTATATAGCTCAAACAGCTGTTTCTCCACCTTCTGTACCACCTGAGCGCGCGCGCCGCCCTTATAGTACTCGCCCATCTCAATCGCCAGCATCTCTTTTGGCTTAAAGTAGTAGAGCAGATAGGAGCACGGGATCAGGCGCAGGGAGCGGATCAGCCCCTCGCTAAACGGCAGATCGAAGATATTTTTCACCGAGTTCGCGGTCAGGCGGCCAGAGGCCACGCCGTCCAGCAGTTCATCGAAGCGCGAAACGCCGTTAACCAGCACGTCGCGGACGAACACCAGATGATTCAGACCGAACAGGTCGATATTCAGCTCATCGCTTGGGCTCAGCTGCAGCACGTCGGTGATGAACATCTTCATGCCGATAGGAATGTTGCACACGCCGATAAAGCGTTTGAAACTGGTGTGGCGATAGACCGCCTCGGTGACCATGCCCGCCGGGTTGGTGAAGTTGATGATCCACGCGTCCGGGCAAATCTCCTGCACATCTTTCACAATATCGAAAATCACCGGGATGGTGCGCAGCCCTTTAAACAGCCCGCCCGCCCCGTTGGTCTCCTGGCCCAGGTAGCCGTGGCTCAGCGGAATACGCTCATCTTTTTCACGCGCCTTCAGCTGGCCCACGCGCAGCTGGGTGGTGACGAAATCCGCGCCCTGCAGCGCCGCACGGCGATCCAGCGTTTTATAGACCTTCATCGGCACGCCGGCTTTTTCCACCATCCGCTCGCACAGCGCATGGATAATATCAAGCTTCTCCTGGCCCTCTTCCACGTCCACCAGCCACAGTTCAGTGACCGGCAGTTCATGGTAACGTTTCAGAAAGCCTTCCAGTAATTCCGGGGTATAGCTGCTGCCGCCGCCAATAGTGACTACTTTTAATTTCTGGCTCATCTTTTTCTCCCTTGGGCGCTACGCCTGGACGCAGGCCGCTCTCCGCAACAATGCGGACAGTTAACTTGAATGATTTACGGTATAAACCGGGCGGCTAAAACCGCGCGGGTTTAATTAATACTGGTCAAATGTTTGCGATAACTGCTCGGCGTAAACGACGTCAGTTTTTTAAAGGTTTTAATAAACAGGCTCGGGCTGCTGTAGCCTGACTCATACGCAATATCCGTCACCGAATAGTTGGTAATTTCCAGCTGCTTTTTAGCAAAGTTGATACGGATATCATTAATTATCTGCATCGGCGTTTTACCATAATAGCGCTGGGTCGCCCGGGTTAAATATTCCTGCGTTTTCCCCGAAAGCTGAACCATATTCTCGAGCGCGCCCTCACCGAATTTCAGCTTATCGTGCATGGCCTCAACGGTATTTTTTAGCCATTGCGGAATAACATCGGCAACCGGCTCTTCGCGATAGTGGCGTAAACGGTTAATGACATAAAAGGAAACCAGCTCGATAAATTCGTCAAATTCCGTTTCGCGAAAATTGAGTGAGGCGATGACCGACTCAACGTAGCCGAGAAAAGCGCTCTGCACCGCATAAACCTGCGACGCCACCAGGCCAAACGGCAGCAGCGGCAGATAATGTTTCTCAAAGAAGCGTCTGCTGATGCCGACGTTAAGGATGCGCGTCGCCCCAAATTCGTAAAAGCTCTGGTGGTGCGAACCCATCGGGATAAAGACGAAATCTCCGCGCTCCAGCAGCACCCGTTTGCCATTGATCTCCTGGTAATAGCGCCCGGTTAATACCACGGTAAATTCGTAGTAGTCATGCTGGTGAAGCCCGCTCACGCTTTCCGTTTTGTTATAGATGACCACATGAAAGTTCTTCCCGTTGAAAAGCTGTTGTTCTCTGGCGGTACTGATCTCGGTGGTCATCA
Source organism: Klebsiella sp. D-Nf1 (assembly GCF_002810515.1). Lineage (NCBI taxonomy): Bacteria > Pseudomonadati > Pseudomonadota > Gammaproteobacteria > Enterobacterales > Enterobacteriaceae > Klebsiella > Klebsiella sp. D-Nf1. The sequence goes on along the minus strand of NZ_PIOK01000001.1, from coordinate 578,305 downwards.
TCCTGGGCTGCCTCATCGTCGCGATGGCCTATTGTACCTTCTCGTGCAGCTCAATCAATTCCGCGACCAGCTCGCGGGCCAGCATCGAGGTCATCAGATGATCCTGGGCATGTACCAGCACGAGGCTGACCTTCATTTTTCCTTCGCCCTCATCGCTTTCAATAAGCTGGGTCTGCACACGATGCGCCTCGCTCAGCGCCTGACGCGACTGCTCCATCATCGCTTTCGCCGCGGCAAAATCGCCCTGCTTCGCCTGCTTCAGGGCGGCATAGGCCAGGCTGCGGGCCTGTCCGGAGTTGATAATCAACCCCATCACCACCTCTTCGAGGTCATTTTCCGGGGTTTCTACCGCGTCGATGTTGTCCAGATCAAACATAATATTTCCCTCATTTATCAGGCGGTACGGGACATTGCCCGTACCGCGCGGTATCAGAATTTCAGTGCGTTAGCGATGTCTTCTTCGCTCTCTTCCTGCTCGATGACGGTCTGCGCTTTATTCGACAGCACCACAAACGGCAGGTAGACCAGAGTCGCGACGCCAAGGTTGAACAGGGCCACCAGCAGGGCGGCAACGCTGCCGTTACTGTTAAAGAACGCTCCCAGACCGGTCGGCATGGTCCACGGCGCCAGGTTAGTCACCGGTGGGATAATCCCTAAGCTATAAGCCGCCAGCGTAATGGCTGCCAGAATCGGCTGGACCAGCACGAAGGGGATAAACATCACCGGGTTCATAATGATCGGCAGACCAAACAGAATCGGTTCGTTAATCTGGAAGATGCCTGACGGCAACGCCAGCTTCGCAACCTGACGATGGTCAGCGCGGCGGGAAGCGATAAAGATGGCGATAATCAGACCCAACGTTGCCCCGGAGCCACCCAGCAGGATGTAGGAGTCGAGCATCGGCTTGGCCCAGAAGTGGAACTGTTTGCCTGCTTCGATAGCCGCATCAACAGAGCCGTACTGGTTATACAGCGCGATGTTTTCCAGCGCCCACGGGGTCATGATGCCGTTATCCAGCGCCGTCAGCGCCAGGGAACCGTGCACGCCGAAGAACCACAGCAGGGAGTTAAAGATGACGTAGGCCCAGCCGACTACGCTGCCCATCGCCGCCAGCGGCGTGGAGATAGAGTCCATGATGATCTGGTGGAAGTTGCTGCCATAGCTCGACAGGGCCCACGAGATAATGCCGAAGATGGAGAGGATCAAAAAGCCCGGGATCAGCGCGGAGAAAGAGCGCGATACTGACCCTGGCACGCTGTCCGGCAGTCTGATCACCCAGTTACGACGGATCACGAAGGTGAACAGTTCCGCGACGACCAGACCGATAATCATCCCGGAGATGATGTTCTGCCCGCCCAGCCAGTTGGCGCCCACCGCATAGGCTTCACCCACGCTATACGGGGTCACGGTCATGAAGGCCGCCACCGCCAGCAGGCCCGCGGCCATCGGGTCGACTTTGCGTTCTTCTGCCAGCGCGGAGCCGATAAAGAACGGCGCCATCAGCGACATAATGCCGAGGGTACCGTTATAGACGTTCCCGCCGATAGCCTTAAAGCCGTTTAAGGTTTCAATGGTGGAGGCATCCAGTCGAATGCCCATAGAATAAAAGAAAGAGCCTTCGCCGAAGCTCAGAAAAACGTTGTTAATTAATACAAACATGGCCCCGGCGAGGGTCAACGGCATTAACTTAATAAATCCGTTTTTAATCGCATTAATATGCGGCTGCTTTCCTATTTTCACTGCAAAAGGAAGGAGTACCTTTTCAAGCGAGTCGATCACTTTACTCATAGTCAATACCCTTAAAAGCCGCAATAAACTATTACGGCGATGATGTATGAAATTACTCTTTGACGGGAAAATAAACTCTTTATTTTTTGACGTCCGGCAACAGAGTGCCGCCAGGCGTCAAAATACATCGAGTTTTAAAAGTTAAAATTATTGTGCTGCAGCTTTCTTAATGGCCGCGACGGCGGCTTTCAATACACCTAAACCATCCACCTTGCCATACAGAAGAGAATCGATGACTTCTACCGGTTTATTCGGCAGCAGGCGCTGAATTTCCGGTAACATATACGCAATTTGTGGCCCTAATAATACCACGTCGGCTTCCGGTCCCTTTTCACCCGCGAGGGTTTCAGGATAAGCTTCAATAATGACCGGGACTTCGTATTTTTCCGCCTGCGCCCGCATTTTGGAGACCAGCAGTGATGTAGACATGCCTGCCGAGCAGAAGAGATAAATGTGTTTCTTTTCCATGAACGCTTCCTCAATGTGTGAGACCAGGGCCTTCAGTAACCGCTGAGAGCCGGTAAGACTGGTAACATCCGGTTAATTCTGTTTATGGGTTGAGTATACGGCAAGCTGAGCCACCAGGATAATTCGCTGTTGAACAGAATTGTCTCTCATTGACCTCTGGTTTTGACTACCCTCACATTTTCACCCAAATAATTCGCGCAATTAAATAAGCATCAGTACTCGCAAAAAAGCCCGACCAGTGGTCGGGCTTACGTAGGGCTCAGTAAACAGTAGGAAGCTTACTTGGCGTTGCGCGGGTCAGTATCATACTCGGCGCAGGTCTGGTAGCCGGAGTTAATCACATGGCCAGTGTCGTCGAGGGCCACAAAGTAGGTCTCTACTTTACCATCCCGTTGACCGAGGATGTAGGTCTGGCAGGTGCCGCGGGCATGAACCATGGTCACTTCCGTTGAAGGTTTGCCAGCGATCTGCATCACCTGCTGACGCGACATCCCTTTCTTCACATCTTTCACCACCGGCTGGGTAAACTGGTCTTTGGTACGATCGTAAGCGGTACAGCCCGCCAGTAAGGTTAACGCGACGGTGACGCCCAGTATTCCTGCTAAGCTTTTGTTCATTTTGGTTCCTCTCTTCTACTGTGTAACGATAAGCCTGGAATAAATAGTGTTATTTTTCAAGCCGAACAGCGAAATCATGTCTGATTGTGTTATTGCGTAAACAGGATTGACGCGCCGCTGCCGACCGGCAGTTTCTCCCGCGTAGTGGCATCTATAATGAAATCCTATGTCATTGATTGCCTTCTTTTCCGGCAGTCAAAACCCCGGTCCTTGTCGTTTCAGCGGCAAAGAGGTAGCTTTAAGCCAACAGCTTGCCAAACAGATTCACTTTCGGAGGGCGCGATGACGCTACAACAAGAGATTATTCAGGCGCTGGGCGCAAAGCCGCAGATTGATGTCGCCGGCGAGATCCGCCGCAGCGTCGATTTCCTGAAGTCCTACCTGCAGACCTACCCGTTTATTAAATCGCTGGTGCTGGGTATCAGCGGCGGCCAGGACTCCACCCTGACGGGGAAACTGTGCCAGATGGCGATTAATGAACTGCGTGCCGAAACGGGCGACAGCAGCCTGCAGTTTATTGCCGTTCGGTTGCCCTATGGCGTGCAGGCGGATGAGCAGGACTGCCAGGACGCCATCGCCTTTATCCAGCCTGACCGGGTGCTGACGGTGAATATCAAAGCCTCGGTACTGGCCAGTGAACAGGCGCTCCGCGAAGCGGGGATCGAACTGAGCGACTTTGTTCGCGGTAACGAAAAAGCCCGTGAGCGGATGAAGGCCCAGTACAGCATCGCCGGAATGACCAAAGGGGTGGTGGTCGGCACCGACCATGCGGCGGAAGCGATTACCGGCTTCTTCACCAAATATGGCGACGGCGGCACCGACATCAACCCAATTTTCCGCCTGAACAAACGTCAGGGCAAACAGCTGCTGGCCCATCTCGGCTGCCCGGAACATCTGTATAAGAAGCTGCCGACCGCCGACCTGGAAGACAATCGCCCCTCCCTGCCGGATGAAGTGGCGCTGGGTGTCACCTACGAGAACATCGACGATTATCTGGAAGGCAAAACGCTGGACCCCAGTATCGCTAAAACGATCGAAGGCTGGTATCTGAAAACCGAGCACAAGCGTCGGCCACCGATCACCGTCTTTGACGATTTCTGGAAAAAATAGTCCCTCCTCGCCCCGGCCCGCGCCGGGGTTATTTTTTGCGCTTTTCGCCGCAAAAACCGCCTGCTATACTGGATAGATAGACAGTATCAGGAGTTATTGTGGCCAGAAAGCAATCTGCCCCGCGTCTGGAATTTGAAGCGGCGGCGATCTATGAATACCCCGAACATCTTCGCCCGTGGCTGGAGGCGCTGCCAAAGCTGCCGGGTGTCTATCAGTTTCACGGCGACAGCAACACAATGCCGCTCTATATCGGTAAGAGCGTCAACCTCCGCAGCCGCGTGTTATCCCACCTGCGTACGCCCGAAGAGGCCGCGATGCTGCGTCAGTCACGGCGTATCACCTGGCAGCGCACCGCAGGCGAGCTGGGAGCGCTGCTGCTGGAGGCGCGGCTGATTAAAGAGCAGCAGCCGCTGTTTAACAAGCGGCTACGGCGTAACAAGCAGCTCTGTGCCTGGCTACTTGCGGACCACCGGCCGCAGATTGTCTATGCCCGAGAGGTTGATTTCTCGCACCAGCAGCATCTCTATGGCCTGTTCGCCAACCGGCGGGCGGCGCTGCAGATGCTGCAGAGCCTTGCCGACGAACAGCGCCTCTGTTACGGCCTGCTTGGTCTGGAACCGCTCAGCCGCGGCCGCGCCTGCTTTCGCTCCGCGCTGGGCCGCTGCGCCGGCGCCTGCTGTGGAAAGGAGAGCGTGGAGGCGCACAGCGAGCGCCTGCTGGCGCAGATGAGTAAACTGCAGCTGGTGTGCTGGCCGTGGGCGGGGCCAGTGGCGCTGGAGGAGCGCGGCCCGGATATGACGCAGTATCACGTCATTCATAACTGGCTGTGGCTGGGGGCCGTCGACTCGCTCGACCAGGCCGCGGAGTTGACCCGTCTGCCCGCCGGATTCGACCAGGATGGTTACAAGATCCTCTGTAAGCCTTTGCTCAGCGGTCACTATCCGCTGCACCCGCTTGGCTGAGAAACCACCAATAAAAAAACCGCCGGCCCTGCCCAACGCCTGATGGCATTATTGGGCAAGACCGGCGGTCTTGATTCAGTGCGCTACATTATTCAGCAGGTGCAGGCATTTTACCTGCCGGCGCGTTGCGTTCTGTCAGATGCTTCTCAAAATTAGCATTGAACTGTTTTTTCTGCTCTGGAGTCAGAATGTTGTAGATCTTGTTCTGCGTTTCCAGGCGGGACAGCGCCATCGCTTTATGCTGCGCTTCCATCTTATCGATCTGCGCTTCCGCTTTCGCCTTATCGAAGGTGTCGCTGGCGATCAGATCGTGCATCGCGCGGCGTTCGTCGAGGGACGGACGCTTCATGTTCTCACGCTGGCTCTTCATGATGTCGCGGATCTGTTGTTTCTGCGCATCGGTCAGGTTCAGGCCTTTAAACATCATGTCATGCTGACCCGGGCCGCCTTTATGATGCATCATCATCGGCTTGCTGTCGCTCGGCGCGGTGGTGGTGTCGGCGGCGTGTGCCAGGTTAGCCGCGCCCAGAGCCAGAGTAGAGGCAACAAACAGTGCAGTGAGTTTCTTCATCATTCAATCCTTACTTTACGTTATTCTTACGGCGCGTTGCCGTGTTGACGAGATTAACTTTACGACGTTAATCGTCAATTAGTCAGAGCAAGAGTAAAACAATGAAAGTGTAAAAAACAGTTTCTCGCCAATTATGGAGAAAATAAGGAATTTAGCCGAAGAGTTGCAATAAAAAATAAATAACGTACTGTTTTTCAGAGAAATTATGGAGAGCATAAAGGAGGGGAGATTAAAAACAAAGCATTTTACCAGGAATAATCTGCAAATTTACACTGGCGCACGAAAAAATAAGATGGCGAAAAAAGACGCGAGAAATAAAGCAGGCCGCCCGGCGGACGGCTTGCCCTCAGGATAATTTCTCCAGCATCAGGCCGGCGCGCAGTCCCTTCGCCACCGTCGGATTGGGAAACAGGACATACTCCGGCTCAGGCCCCACCACATACCGCGTCTCGCCCTCCTCCGCCAGCAGCGTGCCGGGTTCGAAGGGGGTGAAGTTGAGCGTCTGATCCGCCATATGCAAGCGGAAATCATCGCTATGGCGGGTGATCTGTTGTACCACCCGGTAGCGCAGCGGCGCCGGGGCGTCGGCAATGGCCAGATCCCCCACCAGCAGCCGGGAAAGCGCGCCTTCGGCGGCGGCAAACTGCGTCAGATCGTTTTCACCCAACGGCAGCGCTTTGCCCAGCTCAAGGGTGCAGGCCAGCGCCGCGAACCGTTCGCAGCTGAAGTGGGTGAAGGTCCCGCCTGGCTGGCGATGAAACACCAGCGCCTCCAGCCCGGCGCCGCCCAGCCAGTGAAGAAAATCCTCCTCCCACGGCGTATCGCGGGCCGGGAGCACGCCGAAGCGCGGATGTAGCGACCCGCGGATCGCGGTATGCAGATCGAGGTGCCAACGAGGACCACCGTGGTCGCGATAGAAGCGGGCCACCGCCTGCTCCAGCCGCTGCGCCCGCTGCGTCTCCTCACTGAGCGGAAACTGCCGCCAGCGCTCGCCAAACATCCGGTTCATATCACTGTGCAGATAGCGCTTATTCGCCCGCAGCGCCGGTGGGTTGCCAACGATCACCAGCAACCGCCAGCGCAGCGGGAGTGCCTCCCGGACCAGTCGCTGCACCAGGTGGTCGACTATCTCCACCGGTGCCGTTTCGTTGCCATGAATGGCGCAGGAGAGTACCAGCCCGCGCTCGCAGCGCGCATGCGGCGTCAGCTCGAGGATCCCCTCTCCCAACCAGTGCCAGCGAAAGTGCGCTGTCTCGCCGTGAAAATGGTGGGGCAAACGCCCCGCCAGGGTTAATGCCAGAAAATGTTCCACCGCGCCCCCTTATTGCTGAAATGGATAAACCGAACCGAGCTGCAGGATCTGGGTCAACCGATCCAGCGCGTCACGCCCTTCCCGCAGCAGTTGCGGGTCGGCGAGGTCGGCCTGGGTAAGGCGATCGCGATAGTAGCGATCCACCCAGTCATTGAGGGTGGCAAACAGCGTATCGTTCATCAGGACGTGCGGATTGACCGCCTGATACTCCTCGGCCGTCAACACCACCCGCAGGCGCAGGCACGCCGGACCGCCGCCGTTGGCCATACTCTCGCGCAGATCGAACACCTGTAGCGCGGCGATGGGGTTGTCCCCGGCCAGCAGCTCATTGAGGTATTCCCAGACGCCGGCATGCTCCTGCGCTTCGTGGGGCAGGATCAGCGCCATGCTGCCATCCGCCCGGCTCAGCAGCTGGCTGTTGAACAGATAGGTGGCAACCGCCTCTGCCACCGTGACCCGACTGGCGGGGACCACCAGCGGCGTAAAATCCGGCACCCGCTGTGCCAGCTGCTGGAGAAGCGCGGTCTGGTCGGCAAAGGCCTGCTCATGGCAGAACAGGACCTGACGGTTGCTCACCGCGATAACATCGTTATGAAAAACCCCCGTGTCGATCGCCGTCGGATGCTGGCGGGCGAAGATCAGCTTACGGGGATTGACCTGATTGAGGCGCGCTACCGCCTGGCTGGCCTCAAGGGTTTGCCGCGCCGGATAGCGACACGGCGCCTCCTCGCTCCCCCGGCTGCGGCCATAGACAAAGAGCTGGACGCCAGGGGCGCCATACTCGCCGCCGAGACGATTATGGTTCGCCGCCCCTTCGTCGCCAAACCAGGCCGAGGCGGGCAGCGCCGGGTGGATGGCAAATCGCGTGCGGTCCGGGAAAATCGCCTGCAACAGCGCCTCTGTGGTCGGTGCTTCGCTGGCGCGGTGGAATTTATCCTGCAGATTCGCCACCGTCAGGTGCACCAGGCCATCCAGCGAATCGGCGGAGGGACAGACCGTCGCCGCGTTCGCCACCCACATCGCTGAAGCCGAACTCACCGCCGACAGCAGATCCGGATCCTGCTGCGCCGCCCGGGCCACCACCTGCTCATCGCTGCCGCTAAAGCCCAGCTGGCGCAAGAGCGGCACGTTCGGTCTCTCGTGCGGCGGGATCACCGCCTGCGGGTAGCCGGCGTCGGCGAGGGCTTTCATTTTTTTCAGCCCTTGCTTTGCCGCCAGCTGCGGGTTCGACACCCGGTGGCGATGCCGGGTGGAGGCCTCGTTGCCAAAGGAGAGCCCGGCGTAGTGGTGGGTCAGCCCGGGCAGACCGTCAAAGTTGACTTCACGGGCGGTCATGACGCCTCCCCGGCCAGAAAGTCGAGCCCCGGGTTCAGGCTGGTGGGCAGCGTCAGCGTCGGTGATTCAAGGCTGGCCATCGGCCAGGCACAATAATCGGCGGCATACCAGGCCCCCGGACGATGGTTACCGGACGCGCCGGTGCCGCCGAACGGCGCGGTACTCGCCGCCCCGGTCAGCGGTTTGTTCCAGTTAACTATCCCCGCCCGCGCTTCGAGCAGCAGTCGATCAAACTTCTCCCGTTCCGGAGAGATTAACCCGCAGGAGAGCCCGAAGCGGGTGGCGTTGGCTAAGGCAATTGCCTCCTCAAAAGTGTCGTAGCGCCAGACGCCAAGCAACGGGCCAAACACCTCTTCATCTTCAACATTGGCCACGTCGCTCATGTCGACAATTCCCGGCGTCAGCAGCGACGTTCCGGCCTGCAATAAACGTGGCTCCAGCAGAGTGGCCGCGCCAGCAGCGACCCGCTGCAGCCAGGCCTGATGCACTTTCTGCGCGGCCTGCGCCGAGATAAGCCCGCCGAGGAACGGCTGCGGCTCGGCGTCCCACGCCGCCGGGATCAGCCGCTGGCACACCGTCACCAGCCGGGAGAGGAAGGCATCGCCCGCCTCGCCACGTCGGACCAGCAGACGGCGGGCGCAGGTGCAGCGCTGGCCCGCAGTAATAAAGGCGGACTGGATGGTCAGATGCACCGCGGCATCCACGTCCCGCGGGTCGTCGACGATCAGCGGGTTATTGCCGCCCATCTCCAGCGCGAGGATCTTTTGCGGCTGCCCGGCCAGCTGGCGATGCAGATGAAAACCGGTGGTTGAGCTGCCGGTAAACAGCAGTCCGTCGATATCCGCCTGACCGCTGAGCGCCTCGCCGGTTTCCCGACCGCCCTGCACCAGGTTGAGCACCCCGGCGGGCAGGCCGGCCTGCTCCCATAGTTTCACCACCGCTTCGCCGCTGCGCGGGGTGAGTTCGCTGGGTTTAAAGACCACGGTATTGCCCGCCAGCAGCGCCGGCACGATGTGCCCGTTCGGCAGATGGCCGGGAAAGTTATAGGGGCCAAACACCGCCAGCACGCCGTGCGGCCGGTGACGCAGCGTGGCGGCGCCGTCGGGCAGATCGCTGTGCTGTTCGCCGGTGCGGACGTGGTAGGCCTTCACCGAGATCGCCACCTTGTTGATCATCGCCGTCACTTCCCCGGCCGCCTCCCAGCGCGGCTTTCCGGTCTCGGCGCCGATCATCGCCGTCAGCTCCGCCTTGCTGGCCTCCAGCAGGGCGGCAAACTTTTCAACGATCGCCTGACGGGCGGCAAACGGTAGCCGCGCCCAGGCCGGGAACGCCTGGCGGGCAGCCGCCACCGCCTCGGCAACCTGCCCGGCATCCGCCGCCTCGCCCTGCCAGACAACCTTCAGGTTAACCGGATCCTGTTTACTGAAACCTGGCCCACGGCCGGGCCGCCACTCGCCGTTAATCCACAGACTCATGCGGTTTTCTCCTCAGGGATCAGGCGCACCATGCGCACCTGGTCGCCGTCATGACACTTCAGCATATCCAGTTCGCGGGCGCTGAGGGTCAGGGTGTCGCCATCCGGGTCGGCATGCACCAGCAGAGCGCGGAACTGGTGATACTGTTCGTTCGCCACCAGGCACAGCGGCCAGTCACCGGGTGGGGTTTCACCGGCCTCGGTGGTCACCAGACGGCTTTTGCGGATCGCCCGCACCCGGTCGATGTCGCACTCCAGAGTCGGGCCGCCGTCGAAAATATCGATGTAGTTCAGGTAGCGGAACCCCTCTTTCTCCAGCACCGTCCGGGCTGGGGCGGTCTGCGGATGAACCTTGCCGATCACCGCCTGCGCCTCAGGGGAAAGGAAATCGATATACAGCGGATGCTTGGGCATCAGGGCGGCAATGAAAGCCTTCTGTCCGGTGCCGCACAGGTAGTCGGCGCGGGAAAACTCCATGGCGAAAAAGCGTTTGCCCAGGCTTTCCCAGAACGGCGAGTAACCCTGCTCATCAATCACCCCGCGCATCTCGGCGACCACCTTCTCATTAAAGCGTTCGCGAAAGGCGGCCATAAATAAGAAGCGCGATTTCGACAGCAGATAGCCATTGCCCTCTTTGCGCCACTGCGGGTCGAGGAACAGGGTACACAGCTCACTACTGCCGGTATGGTCGTTGCTGAGAAACAGCGTCGGCAACGCCTGATAGACGTTGAGCTCCTTCGAGGCATGGACCTGGGTGCCGACCCGGTAGTTATACCAGGGATCGTTGAGCCCCACCGCCACCTCGATCGCGCAGATGCCCACCACCGCGCCGCTTTCGCTCTCCTCCAGCACAAAGACATAGCCCTGCTCGCTTTTCGGTAGCTCGCCGCGCCAGGTCTGCTGCGAGCGGGCGATCCGCGCCGCGAGGGTCGCTTCATCCACCGGCAGCGAGGTCAGCCCGCCGCCGGTCTCCGCTGCCAGCTTCAGCAGCCCGGGCAAATCGCCCGGCTCCACCGGTCGAATAACCATCATGATGAGACTCCTGCCACGAAACGCGCGCAGGCCCGCTCGACGCGATCCAGCCCGCTGTTCACCTCTTCTTCACTGACGTTCAGCGCCGGCGCAAAACGCACCACATTAGCGCCGGCGATCAGGATCATCACCCCCTCTTCCGCCGCCAGGTTGCTGAGCGTTTTCGCCTTCCCGGCCCAGGCGTCATTCAGCACGCAGCCGAGCAGCAGTCCCAGGCCACGGATCTCCTTGAACAGACCATAGCGGGCGTTGATCGCCTGCAGACGTTCACAAAACCACTGGTGGCGCTGTCTGACGCCGGAGAGGACTTCCGGGGTGTTGACGATCGACAGCAGCTCGCCGGCCACCGCCCCGGCCAGCGGGTTGCCGCCGTAGGTGGTGCCGTGGGTGCCGACGGTCATCACGCTGGCACAGGCCTCTGTCGCCAGCAGCGCGCCGATAGGGAAACCGCCGCCCAGCGCTTTGGCGGTGGTCAGCACATCGGGCGTCACGCCGTAGTGCATATAGGCATACAGCTCGCCGGTGCGCCCGACCCCGGTCTGCACTTCATCGAAAATCAGCAGAGCGTTGTGCTGGTCGCAAAGCTGGCGCAGGCCGCGTAAAAATTCGCCGCTGGCCGGCACCACGCCCCCTTCGCCCTGCACCGGCTCGACGATCACCGCGCAGGTCTGGTCATTGATTAAGGCCTTTGCCGAAGCGAGATCGTTAAACACCGCATGCTGGATCTGTGGCGGCAGCGGGGCGAAATCCCGGGAATAGGCTGGCTGACCGCCCGCCGAGACGGTGAACAGCGTCCGCCCGTGGAAAGCGTTCTGAAAGGCGACGATGCCGCTTTTCTCGCTGCCAAAGCGATCGTGGGCATATTTACGCGCCAGCTTGAGCGCCGCCTCATTGGCCTCAGCGCCGGAGTTACAGAAGAAGACCCGGTCGGCGAAGGTGGCATCGTTAAGCATTTTGGCCAGACGCAGGATCGGCTCATTGGTGTAGCCGTTGCCGGTATGCCAGAATTTGCCGGCCTGGTCGGTCAGGGCTTGCACCAGACGCGGATGGGCGTGCCCCAGCGCGTTCACGGCGATGCCGCCGGCAAAATCGATATACTCTTTGCCCTGCTGATCCCACAGCCGCGACCCGGCGCCCCGCACCGGAATAAACGCCGCTGGCGCGTAGACCGGCATCATCCATTCATCAAAGTGGTTACGCGTAATTGACTGAGACATATCGACCTCTTCCGGTAAATTAAAAGTAGCAATAATGTTAATAAATATGAGTTATTACGCTGTAAATGTAGATTGCACGGTTCGTGCCAGCCAGCGATAAAAATGCATAAACCGGATGAGATAACGCAAAATCAAGGAGTTACAACCGAACGCTATTCACATAAAATGCATATATAGTGAATAAGTATCCGACAAAGGGGGATAAACAGTGATTAAAGAAGATAAGTTATGCAATGGTAAGATATAATTCTGTAATTGTGATCCTCTGCGAAATTTATCGTAGCTATTTGCCCTTTTTTGGCGCGGCATGCCCGCAAAAGGGGCACCCACGGCACGCTCATGCGCAGCGATTGGCAGAATGACGCATCCGGTGGCAGCCAGCCTGGCGAATTTCTGCTACCATCCATGCACTATTCACCTTGCACAGTGGCAGCGACTATGAAATTCGTCTCTTTTAATATCAACGGCCTGCGCGCCCGCCCACACCAACTGGCCGCCATCGTCGAAAAACACCAGCCGGACGTGATTGGCCTGCAGGAAACCAAAGTTCACGACGATATGTTCCCTCTCGAAGAGGTCGCCAAACTCGGCTATAACGTCTTTTATCATGGACAAAAAGGCCATTATGGCGTCGCGCTACTGACCAAAGACACGCCGATTGCCGTCCGCCGCGGCTTTCCCGGCGATGGCGAAGAGGCTCAGCGCCGCATCATCATGGCGGAGATCCCGTCGCCTTTCGGCAACGTCACGGTGATTAACGGTTATTTCCCGCAGGGTGAGAGCCGCGATCATGAAACCAAATTCCCGGCCAAAGCGGCGTTCTATCAGAATCTGCAGAACTATCTGGAGACCGAACTCAACAAAGAGAATCCGGTGCTGATCATGGGCGATATGAACATCAGTCCCACCGATCTCGATATCGGTATCGGTGAAGAGAACCGCAAACGCTGGCTGCGCACCGGCAAATGTTCCTTCCTGCCGGAAGAGCGAGAATGGATGGATCGCCTGCTGGGCTGGGGCCTGGTGGATACCTGGCGTCAGGCTAACCCGGACAATCAGGAGCACTTCTCGTGGTTTGATTACCGCTCCAAAGGCTTCGATGATAACCGCGGGCTGCGCATCGACCTGCTGCTGGCCAGCCAGCCTCTGGCGCAGCGCTGCGTGGAAACCGGGATCGATTATGAGATCCGTGGGATGGAAAAACCGTCCGACCACGCGCCGGTGTGGGCCACCTTCCGGTCATAATTCACGCCCTTCTCTCGCCTCCCGCTGTGCGGGGGGCAGAATTTCCTGAGCAAAATCAACAAAGCGACGGTAAACCATTGTGACCGTCGTCTGAACAGGATACTGTCGCGCGCACTTTTTGATGTCCACCGCGTCCAGGCTGTACAGGAGAACCCCTCATGCAAAAGAAGCCATCATCCGGCCATTGGTAAAGGGCTGGGACTTCTCGCGCTGGTGGCCACGCTGGCCGTGATCAGCCATCGCGTCGGTCTCCACGATCTGCTGACTCACCTGCATCTGCTTCAGGACACCCTGCGCCATCATGGCGCCTGGGGATATCTGGTCTATGTTGCGCTATTTATCATTGCCACCCTTTGTCTCATCCCCGGCAGCCTGCTGGTGATCGCCGGCGGGATGCTCTTTGGCCCGCTGACAGGCTCCCTGCTCTCGTTTGCCGCCGCTACCCTCGCCTCTGCGTTGTCGTTTTTAATCGCCCGCTGGCTTGGGCGCGATCTGCTACAGCGCTATGTGGGCCATACCGCCGTCTTCCAGGCAATTGAGCGCGGTATCGCCCGCAGCGGCTGCGATTTCCTGATCCTCACCCGCCTGGTGCCGCTCTTTCCCTACAACATTCAGAATTACGCCTACGGCCTGACGGCGATCCCTTTCTGGCCCTTTACCCTGATCTCCGCCGTGACCACCCTGCCAGGTCTGGTCATCTATTCAGTCATGGCCAGCGAACTGGCCCGCGAGGGGGTGACCCTCGCCTTCGCGCTCAAACTGAGCCTCGCCGGCGGGCTGTTGTTTGCCCTGGTGCAGATGGGCAAACGGTTTGCCCGCGCCCGCCGTGTGGCAACGCCCAGCGAGGAGGTTCGCCATGACCCAACCTGATCGCCGTCACCTGCGCCGCGCCCGGCTGGCCCTTGCGGTGGTGGCCGTCGCCGGGCTGGCCGCCTGGTGGTGGTTACCCGGCGGGCGTGCCTTTCTGCAGCAGAGTCTGACGGCGTTAGCGTCGCTGGATCCGCAGCATGTCAGAGGGTTTATCGCTGCCTGGGGGCCGCAGGCCGCGCTGGTCTCTTTTGCGCTGATGATCCTCCAGGCGATCGTCGCTCCGCTGCCGGCTTTCCTGATTACCCTGGCGAACGCTGCCCTGTTCGGCGCCTTCTGGGGCGGGGCGCTGTCGTGGTTCAGCGCCATGGTCGGGGCCGGGCTCTGCTTCTGCATCGCCAGAGCGCTGGGGCGCGAAGTGGTGGAAAAACTCACCGGCCGCGCGGTGCTGCGCAGCGTCGACGGCTATTTCACCCGCTTTGGCCCGCAGACGATCCTGGTCTGCCGCCTGCTGCCGTTTGTCCCGTTTGACCCGGTCAGCTATGCCGCCGGACTGACCTCGCTGCGCTTCTGGCCCTTTATGCTGGCCACCGGCGTGGGCCAGCTGCCGGCGACCATCGTCTATTCCTGGGCCGGGAGTCTGCTCACCGGGGGCACCTTCTGGCTGGCCACCGGGCTTTCGCTGCTTTTTGCCCTGGCGGTAGTCATCTCCATCGCCAAAAATATTTACCGTGAACGTCATAAGAGATCCTCGCCATGAGCTTACCCCCGCTGGATTCTGTCCCCCTGATCCTTCGTCCGCAGGCCTGGCTGCACCGCCGGCATTACGGCCAGGTGCTGAGCCCCATTCGCTGGTGGGGACGGATCCCCTGGCTGTTTTACCTGGTTTCGCTGTTCGTGGGCTACATTGAACGCCGCCGCTCGCCGCTGGATCCGGTGCTGCGCTCGCTGGTCAGCGCCCGCATCGCCCAGCTGTGCCACTGCGAATTCTGTATCGATATCACCAGCATGACCCTCGCTGCGCGGAGCGGGAGCCAGGACAAGCAGCTGGCGGTCGCCGACTGGCACAGCAGTACGCTGTTCAACGACAAAGAGCGTCTGGCGCTGGCCTATGCCGAAGCCGCCACCCAGACGCCCCCGGCAGTGGATGATGCCCTGCGCAGCGCGCTGGCCGCGCACTTTGACGCCCGGGCGCTCACCGAGCTGACCGCCCTGATTGGCCTGCAAAATTTATCGGCGCGGTTCAATGCCGCGATGGCGATCCCGGCCCAGGGGTTGTGTCAGATGCCCACCTCTTCCTCGCAGAATAAGGAGTAACGATGCGCCGTTTGCGTGATTACAGCCTCTGTCTGTGCCTGCTGCTGCTCTGGCCGCTGGCGGTTAATGCCGACGACAGCTGGCGACAGATCCAGACGGATGCCCGCGGGCAGACCGTCTGGTTTAATGCCTGGGGCGGCGACCCGGCCGTCAACCGCTATCTGGCGTGGGTCAGCGAGGAGGTCAAACGCCACTACGCGATCGACCTGCGTATTGTCCCCATCGCCGACGCCGCCGACGCAGTGAAACGTATCCAGAGCGAGGCACAGGCTGGCCGTCAGCGGGGCGGATCAATAGATTTGCTGTGGATCAACGGCGAAAACTTTCGCACGCTTAAGCAGGCCAACCTGCTGCTTACCGGCTGGGCAGGAACGCTGCCCAACTGGCGCTACGTCGATCTGCAAAAACCAGTTCGGGAAGATTTTTCTGTCGCCACCGACGGTGCCGAGTCGCCGTGGGGCAGCGCCCAGCTGACGTTTATCGCCCGCCGCGGGCAAACCCCGCAGCCGCCCACCAGCCCACAGGCGCTGCTGGCCTTCGCCAGAGCCCATCCCGGCAGCGTGACCTATCCGCGGCCGCCGGACTTCACTGGCACCGCCCTGCTGGAGCAACTGTTGATTGCCCTCACCGACCAGCCAGCCGCCCTGCGCCAGCCGCCGCAGGCGGCGACCTTCGCGGCGGTCACGGCCCCGCTGTGGCGCTATCTTGATGAGCTACACCCGGCCCTGTGGCGGGCGGGCAAGGATTTCCCGGCGTCGCCGGCCCGCATGGATGCCATGCTCAACAATGGCACCCTCCGCTTATCGCTCACGTTTAACCCGCTGCACGCCCGGCAGAAAGCCGCCAGCGGCGAATTACCGACGGACAGCTACAGCTTCGGCTTCACCGCGGGGACCCTCGGCAACGTCCATTTCGTTACCATCCCGGCTAACGCCCGCGCCGTCGCTGGCGCCAAAGTGGTGGCGAATTTCCTGCTCTCGCCTGAAGCGCAGCTGCGCAAGGCCGATGCCGCCGTCTGGGGCGATCCGAGCGTACTGGATCCACAGCGTCTGCCTGACGGCCAGCGCCAGGCGCTGGCGGCTACCGTGCCGCAGGATCTGCCGCCGGTGCTCGCCGAGCCGCATGCGGCGTGGGTTGACGCGCTGGAGCAGGAATGGCTGCGTCGCTACGGTACCCACTGATCCTGCTGGCCTGGGGGGCGATGACGGCGACCTATCTGCCGTTGCTCCCCGCCGCCGGGGAACTGGTGGGCGCTGCGCGTTCCCCGGCCCACTGGCGGGCGCTGTTCGCCGACCCGCAGCTGGGTCAGGCGCTGGCCGCCACGCTCGTTTCGACGCTGCTGTCCGTCGGCGGCGCGCTGCTGATCGCCCTGACCGTCGTCGCGGCCCTCTGGCCCTCGGTCCGCTGGCGGCGGCTGGCTTCCCGTCTGCCGCTGCTGCTGGCGGTACCCCATCTTGCCCTGGCGACGGCGGCGCTGCTGCTGTTCGCCGAAGGGGGTTGGATCTGGCAGTGGCTGCCGCTTCTGACGCCGCCGGTTGACCGGTATGGCATCGGACTTGGCCTGACGATGGCCTTGAAAGAGAGTGCCTTTGTGCTGTGGGTGATCTATGGCCTGCTGGGGGAGAAACGCCTCGCCGACCAGGCGACAGCGCTGAAGAGCCTCGGCTACGGCCGCTGGCAGTGTCTGCGCTGGCTGGTGCTACCCGCGCTGCTGCCCGCCCTCGGCATGGTGCTGCTGGCCACCACCGCCTGGAGTCTGTCGGCGGTCGATGTCGCCCTGGTGCTGGGGCCCGGCAATCCGCCCACTCTCGCCGTGCTGGCGTGGCAGTGGTTAAGCCAGGGCGATGACCTGCAGCAGGCCAAAGGGGCGCTGGCCAGCCTGCTGCTGATGGCGGTTCTTGGCGGACTGGCGCTGCTGGCATGGGGGGGTTGGCGTCTACAGCGCCAGTATCAGCCCGATCTGCACGGTGTTCGTCATCCTCATCCTCATGCCCTGCCCGGCCGCCTGCTGGCGACGCTGCTGCCGCTGAGCGGTCTGCTGGGCGCCCTGTTGCTGGCGGGGCTGGCGCGATCGGCGCCGCCGCAGATGGATGCCCTGGGCAACAGCCTTGGCCTGGCGCTGACGGCCTGCGCCCTCGGCGCGGCTGTCTGCCTGCTGTGGCTGGCCTGTGGTCCGGCACGAGGGGATGGCTGGGTCTGGCTACCGCTGGTCCTGCCGGCCCTGCCGCTGGCCGCTGGCCAGTACCGGCTGGCGCTGTATGCCTGGCTTGATGGCGAATGGTGGACCGTCCTGTGGGGCCATCTGCTGTGGGTGGTGCCATGGATGTTGTTTATTTTGCGCCCGGCCTGGCGACAACGCGACCCGCGGATGGCGATTATCGCCCGCACGCTCGGCTGGGGGCCCATGCGTATTTTCTGGCTGCTGACCCTGCCCTCGCTGACCCGCCCGCTGCTGACCGCGCTGGCGGTGGGCTTTTCCGTGAGCATCGCGCAGTATCTGCCGACGCTATGGCTGGGGGCTGGCCGAATTCCGACGCTCACCAGCCAGGCGGTGGCGCTCAGCAGCGGCGGCGAGGCGCAGACGCTCGCCGCCCAGGCGCTGTGGCAATTACTGCTGCCGGCGGTATGCTTTATGCTGACGGCCCTGCTGGCCTGGCTGGCAGGCCGCTATCGACGAGGACTTCGCTAGTGCTAACCGTAAACCATCTGACCCTGAGCGTGAAACGTCAGCCGCTGCTGCGGGAGGTCGCCTTTTCGGTAGCCCCGGGTGAGGTGCTGACGCTGATGGGCCCTTCCGGCAGCGGAAAATCGACGCTGTTTGCCTGGATGATTGGCGCCCTGGACGGCGATTTCCGCGCCGTGGGCGAGCTGTGGCTCAATGGACGGCGCTGCGATACGCTGCCGACGGAGCATCGACGCATCGGCATCCTGTTTCAGGACCCATTACTGTTCGACCATTTCAGCGTCGGGCAAAATTTACAGCTGGCGCTGCCGGAGAGCGTGCGCGGCGAGGCGCGAAAAGCCGCGGTGGAGCAAGCGCTCAGCCGCGCCGGGCTGCATGGCTTCGCCCCACGCGATCCGGCCACGCTCTCCGGGGGACAGCGGGCGCGGGTGAGCCTGCTGCGCGCGCTGCTGGCGCGCCCCGAGGCGCTGCTGCTCGATGAGCCCTTCAGCCGCCTGGATGTCCCTCTGCGCGCCGCGTTCCGCCGCTGGGTCTTCGAGGAACTGGCCCGCCAGGCCATTCCGGCAATCCTCGTCACCCACGATCGCGGGGACGGTCCGCCGACAGGGCGCTGCCTGGCGATGGAGACCTGGCAATGAAGAGCAATAGCGTACAAACCTGCGTTGCCGCAAAGAAATCGGCGCCTGGCGAGCGGAGAATACGCCCTCTACTTTTTACCGTCGGGCATTTCGATGAAACGTGTTTCTCAATTGACCGCACTCGCCCTGCTCATGGGGCTTGCTGCTTCCACCACCTGCGCCGCTGAAACCATGCCAGCGCTCACCTTATCTCATCTGCAACAGCAGCACGGCGTGGCCATCGATACCCGGCTGAGCGCTTATTACAACGGCTGGCCGCAGCGCGCCAACGGCCCCGAAGGTCATGAGCCGCAGGCCCTGAATCTTTCCGCCCGCTGGCTCGGCGCCATGAGCGACGATCAGCTCCGCGCCTGGGCTAAGCAGCACCAGCTCCAGCCGGATACCCCCGTCGCGCTGTACGGCAGTCCGGAGGATAACGCCAGCGTGGCGGCACGGCTGAAACAAGCGGGCTTCACCCGGCTCAGCACGCTGAGCGATGCCCTGAGTCAGACTGACCGTCTGCAAAAGCTGCCGCACTTTGAACAGCTGGTCTACCCGCAGTGGCTGCACGACTTGCAGCAGGGAAAAAGCGTAGCCGCCGCCCCGGCCGGCGACTGGAAAGTGTTTGAAGCCGCGTGGGGAGCGCCGAAACTCTATCTGCTGAGCCATATCCCTGGCGCGGGCTATATCGATACCAATGAGGTGGAAAGCGAGCCGCTGTGGAACAAAGTGTCAGATGCACAGCTGAAGGCGATGCTGGCAAAGCACGGCATCCGGCATGACACCACGGTGATCCTCTACGGTCGCGACGTCTACGCCGCAGCGCGGGTGGCGCAGATCATGCTGTATGCCGGGGTCAAAGACGTGCGCCTGCTTGACGGCGGCTGGCAGACCTGGTCCGACGCCGGGCTGCCGGTCGAGCGCGGCATGCCGCCGACGCAGCAACCGGCGCCAGACTTCGGCGCGCCGATCCCCGGCCAGCCGCAGCTGATGCTGGATACCGAACAAGCCCGCGGGCTGCTGCATCGTCAGGACGCCTCGCTGGTTAGCGTCCGCTCGTGGCCGGAGTTTATCGGCACCACCAGCGGCTACAGCTATATCAAGCCGAAGGGTGACATCGCTGGCGCCCGCTGGGGCCACGCCGGGAGCGACTCCACGCACATGGAGGATTTCCATAACCCGGACGGCACCATGCGCAGCGCCGACGATATCGCTGCCCTCTGGCGCCAGTGGAACATCCTGCCGAGCCAGCAAGTGGCGTTCTATTGCGGGACCGGCTGGCGGGCCTCGGAAACCTTTATGTATGCCCGCGCCATGGGCTGGCCGCACGTCGCGGTGTACGACGGCGGCTGGTACGAATGGAGCAGCAACCCGCACAATCCGGTCGCCCGCGGAGAGCGTGGCCCGGAAAGCAGTCAGTAACTCGCCCCGCCTCAGCGCGTCGCCCTTTGTCGGCGACGCGCGATACCCCGTTTACGCTGTGGTCGTCACCCGCTTTAAGGTCTGGTAGCCACTGCAGATGCGCGTCGCCGTCGTCAGCCAGCACAGCGCGCCAAACAGCCACGCCAGCCAGGCGAAATGCGCCGGAAACAGGCAGCCGAGGACAAACAACAGGATGGTCTCCGTCCCCTCCGTCAGGCCCCCAAGATAGTACAGCGATTTATGGGCGTAGCCGGGATTGGCGATCTGATGCCTGGCCGCCAGTGCGGCAAAGGCGAGAAAGCTGCTGCCGGTGCCGATAAAGGCAAACAGCAGCCAGGCCCCCGCCAGGGCATTGTTCAGCGGATCTGCCAGAATAAAGCCGAACGGCACCAGGGCGTAGAAGAGAAAATCCAGTGCGATATCGAGAAAGCCCCCCGCGTCCGTGAGCCCGCGCCGCCGCGCCAGAGCGCCGTCCAGACCATCCAGCAGGCGGTTGAGGAGAATAGCGACCAGCGCCGCGCTATACCACCCCAGTGCCAGAAATGGCAGAGCCAGCACACCGATGGCAAAACCGAGCAGCGTCAGCCCGTCCGGTGAAATACCCGGGCGGTCAAGCGCGCCGGCGACAGCGTTAAGCAGGGGTTTGAGGCGCGGATGCAGGTGGCTATCAAGCACGGAGGTCTCCAGCAGGGTTGGCGGTTGTCAGTCAAGGTCTATGGCGGTGATAATAGGCCAGATTCGTCCTATTAACGTTGATGCTTATGCTAAAAATGATTGATGTTGTCGCGGCCATTATTGAACAGGATGGCAAGATTTTGCTGGCGCAGCGTCCACCCCACGCCGACCAGCCGGGGATGTGGGAGTTCGCTGGCGGCAAAGTGGAGCCTGGTGAAAGCCAGCCGCAGGCGCTGGCCCGCGAGCTACAGGAGGAGATGGGCATCATCGCCCACCCGACATGCTATATCGCCAGCCATCAGCGGGAAGTCTCCGGTCGCCAGATCCATTTGCACGCCTGGTGGGTGCCGCACTTTCAGGGCATACCGCTGGCCCACTATCATAGTCAGCTGCGCTGGTGCCTTCCCACAGAAGCGCTGGCCCTCGATCTCGCCCCGGCCGATATCCCTCTACTGCACGCCTTTATTGCCCAGCGTCCCACCCTTTCCGTCCGCTGATCCGCCCGCCGCCTCGTCATCGCTTTTAGTTATGACGGGCGGCCAATTATAAATTTTGTTGTCGGCTTAATTTTTCCTTGCTTGCCTAAGGATTAGCGGTGTTATAGTCGGAAAATCGGTTTTTTCAAGGACCGAATCATAATAAATACATGCAACCACAACCATAAGGGGACCTTATATCTATGGATCAGACGTGCACTCTGGAAGGCTTTCTCACCCGCGTTCAACAGCGCGATCCTCATCAAACCGAATTTGCTCAAGCCGTCCGGGAGGTGATGACCACCCTGTGGCCTTTCCTTGAGGAAAATCCGCGCTATCGTCAGCTTGCTTTGCTGGAACGTCTGGTGGAACCGGAGCGCGTGATCCAGTTCCGCGTAGTGTGGGTTGATGACCGCAATCAGGTCCAGGTCAACCGCGCATGGCGTGTGCAGTTCAACTCGGCCATCGGCCCGTATAAAGGCGGGATGCGTTTCCACCCGTCGGTTAACCTGTCGATTCTCAAATTCCTTGGCTTCGAGCAGACCTTCAAAAACGCCCTGACCACCCTGCCGATGGGCGGTGGGAAAGGCGGCAGCGATTTCGATCCTAAAGGCAAGAGCGATGGCGAAGTGATGCGCTTCTGCCAGGCGCTGATGACCGAGCTCTATCGCCACCTTGGCCCGGATACCGACGTACCGGCGGGCGATATCGGCGTCGGCGGCCGCGAGGTCGGCTTTATGGCCGGGATGATGCGCAAGCTCTCCAACAACAGCGCCTGCGTCTTCACCGGTAAAGGCCTCTCCTTTGGCGGCAGCCTGATCCGTCCGGAAGCCACCGGTTACGGTCTGATCTACTTCACCGAAGCGATGCTCAAACGTCACGGCCTCGGCTTCGAAGGCGCTCGCGTGGCGGTTTCCGGCTCCGGCAACGTCGCGCAATACGCCATTGAGAAAGCGATGGAGCTTGGCGCGCGGGTGGTCACGGCCTCCGACTCCAACGGCACCGTCGTTGACGAAGCGGGCTTCACCAAAGAAAAACTGGCCCGCCTGATCGACATTAAAGAGCGTGCCCATGGCCGCGTGGCCGACTACGCCCGCGAATTTGGCCTCACCTATCTTGAAGGCCAGCAGCCGTGGTCAGTGCCGGTGGATATCGCCCTGCCTTGCGCGACCCAGAATGAACTGGACGTCGATGCCGCCCGCCAGCTGATTGCCAATGGCGTCAAGGCCGTGGCGGAAGGCGCCAACATGCCGACCACCATCGCCGCAACCGACCTGTTCCTGGAAGCTGGCGTGCTGTTTGCCCCGGGCAAAGCGGCCAACGCCGGCGGCGTGGCGACTTCCGGTCTGGAGATGGCGCAGAACGCCGCGCGCATGGGCTGGAAAGCGGAAAAAGTGGATGCCCGTCTGCATCACATCATGCTGGATATCCACCACGCTTGCGTGCAGTACGGCGGCGAAGCGAAGCAGACCAACTACGTGCGCGGCGCGAATATCGCCGGTTTCGTGAAGGTCGCGGATGCCATGCTGGCCCAGGGCGTGATTTAACCTCCCCTGACTCCATCCCGGCGGCTGCCCGCCGGGATGCGTCTCACGACGTCATCGTGATCACCACTTTCCCCAGATGCTGACCACTGTCCAGACAGGCATGGGCCTCGGCAACCTCCGCCATCGGATAGCTGGCGTAGATCATCGGCTTGCATTTCCCTGCCTCAAGCAGCGGCCAGACGTGGCGCCGCAGCGCCTCGGCAATCTCCTGTTTCTCCGCCGCCGTCCGGCCGCGCATGGTTGAGCCGGTGACGGTGGCTCGCTTGAGCATCAGGGTCTGAATATCAACCTCATGAGCGATTCGTCCGCCCATAAAGCCGATGATCACCAGCCGTCCATCCTTTTTCAGTAGCCCAAGGTTGCGGTTAAAGTAAGGGCCGCCAACGATATCCAGAATGACATCCACGCCTTCATCATAGGTCAGCTGGCCGATTTTCTCCGCAAAATCATCGGTTTTGTAGTTAATCGCCGTAGCATAGGGACGGAGGGCAGCGATTTTTTCGTCCTGGCCGACGGTGGCATAGACGGTCATCCCCAGCGCGTGGCACAGCAGGACCGCGGTGGTGCCAATCCCGCTGGCGCCGCCGTGGATCAGGATGCTTTCGCCAGGCTGCAGCTTACCCAGCTGGAATACGTTCGCCCAGACGGTGAAGAACGTTTCCGGAATGGCGGCCGCTTCGGTAAAGCTCAGACCCGCCGGGATCGGCAGCGTCTGGCCTGCCGGCACGGCGCAGTATTCGGCATAGCCGCCACCGTTGGTTAGCGCACAAACGCGATCGCCGGGCGTAAACGCTGTGACCAGCGCGCCGACCTCAACGACTACGCCCGCCACCTCCAGGCCAGGTACGGGAGTGACGCCCGTGGGCATAGGGTACAGCCCCTGGCGCTGCAGGATATCCGGCCGGTTGACGCCGGCGGCCTTCACCGCAATGAGCACCTCATTCTCCCCAATAGCAGGGATTTCTCCTTCGCGGATCTGCAATACCTCCGGGCCGCCCGGTTGGCTAATAGCGATATATTTCACGGGTCCTCCTTATCGCCGGTGAGAGAAATGAGCAACAATATCGGGAAGCGCGAAGACGCATTCAGGGGGAAAAGTCGTCAAGCCCTGCCCGGCTGTTTAGTGTAGACCATTGACCTGGCTGGCGGAGAAGCGGTGGCCGCGGGGATTTACATCCTCGCGACCACCGGCGGGTTACTGCGGCGGCGGCGCAGCATCGTCTG
This sequence comes from Klebsiella sp. D-Nf1, assembly GCF_002810515.1. NCBI lineage: Bacteria > Pseudomonadati > Pseudomonadota > Gammaproteobacteria > Enterobacterales > Enterobacteriaceae > Klebsiella > Klebsiella sp. D-Nf1. Next base: position 554,406 of record NZ_PIOK01000001.1, on the reverse strand, counting down.
CTGCTTTTTTCCCTTTCGGCTTGCCTTTACCTTTAGTGAACGATTTTTTCGCCCCGGCTGGCGCGGCCAGGCCGCGGAACTGACGCACTGGCGTGCTCCGCGCCTGATCGATCAGCTGGAACAGCGTCCCCACCAGCGGCTGCATAAAGTCCTGATAGCGGCACTGCTTTTCGCTGATCTGCGTCAGGACCGATTCCCAATGGGCGGTCATATCCGGGCGCGCGGCCATCTCCGGCAGGGAGTGAATCAGCGCCCGGCCAGCGTCCGATGAGTGGATATAACGCCCCTTTTTGGTCAGGAAACCACGCTTGAACAGCAGCTCGATAATCCCGGCGCGGGTCGCTTCTGTGCCGAGACCGTCGGTGGCGCGGAGGATCTTCTTCAGATCTTTATCCTGCACGAAACGGGCAATCCCGGTCATCGCCGACAGCAGCGTGGCGTCGGTAAAGTGGCGCGGCGGCTGCGTCTGACGCTCCACCACTTCGCCCTTCTCACACAGCAGTTCATCGTCTTTGGCCACCACCGGCAGCGGCGTGCCGTCGTTCTCTTCATCGCGCTCTTTGCTGCCCAGCAGCGTCCGCCAGCCAGCCTCTGCCAGAAAACGCGCCTTGGCGACAAACTTGCCGTTGGCGATCTCGAGGTCAATCTGGCATTTGCGGAACACCGCGTCCGGGCAGAACTGCATCAGATACTGCCGGGCGATCAGGTGGTAAACCTTCGCTTCGTTATCGGTGAGCTTGACCTGGCTGCTGCGGGCGGTCGGGATAATCGCATGGTGCGCATCGACCTTTTTATCATCCCAGCAGCGGTTGCGGATCTCCGGATCCATCACTGGCTGCGGCAGCAGGTCCGCCGCATGGACAGCAATCGCATTCAGCACCGCATGGCGGCCGGCGAAGTGCTCTTCCGGCAGGTAGCGGCTGTCCGAACGCGGGTAGGTAATGAGCTTATGGGTTTCGTACAGCTTCTGGCAGATATCCAGCACGTTCTGCGCGCTGAAGCCGAAACGTTTGGCCGCCTCAATCTGCAGCGCCGACAGCGAGAACGGCAGCGGTGCGGGTTCGGAATCGCGCTTATCGTTATAGGCGGTCACCAGCGCCGGCTGGCCTTCGATACGTTTAACCACGTGCTCGGCCAGCGGACGATGCAGCAGACGCCCTTCTTCATCCTGGTAAGGTTCGCAGGCTTCGCTCGGCACCCAGGTGGCGACAAAGCGCTCTTCCTGCGGCGTGACGATATGCGCCTTCACGTCGAAGAAATCTTTGGCGACGAAGTTTTCAATCTCTTCATCGCGGCGTACCACCAGGCCAAGTACCGGGGTCTGCACCCGCCCTACGGAGAGCACCCCCTGATAGCCGGCGTTACGCCCCAGCAGGGTGTAGGCCCGGGTCATATTGATGCCGTACAGCCAGTCGGCGCGCGCCCGCGCCAGCGCCGACACGCAGAGCGGCACGAACTCGCTGTTGGCGCGCAGGCGGTTGATCGCCCGCTCCACCGCCTGCGGATTGAGATCGTTAATCAGACAGCGCTGCACCTGCTGACGCTTCTCCGGCGCCAGCTGCAGGTAATCGAGCACTTCGTCTACCAGCAACTGCCCTTCTCTGTCCGGGTCGCCGGCATGGATAACTTGCTCGGCGTCGCCGAGCAAGCGCTTGATCACATTGAGCTGTTTGGTGACCGAGGGTTTGGGCTGTAGCTGCCATTTCTCCGGCACAATCGGCAGGTCGGTGAGATTCCAGCGGGCATAGCGGCTGTCATAGACGTCCGGCTGCGCCTGTTCCAGCAGGTGGCCGATACACCAGGTGACCACCTGCCCGTTGCCGCACTCAATATAGCCATCGCCTTTGCGGTGCGGTTTAGGCAACACATCGGCGATAGCCCGACCGAGACTCGGTTTTTCTGCAATAAACAACCGCATCGAATCAACGGATCTCGATCATGGGTCGTCCGCCGCGGGCGGTGACCAGCTCGCCGATGGCGGCCAGCTTAATGCCGAACTCCGCCGCGGCCGCCTGTACTTCCGCCTCCGCTTCCGGGGTTACCGCCAGCAGCAGGCCGCCAGAGGTCTGCGGATCGCACAGCAGGTCACGCCACTCCGCCGGCATCTCGCCCATCAGATGGCCGTAGCTGGCAAAGTTGCGCCCGGTGCCGCCCGGCACCGCGCCGGCGGCAATATAGCCTTCCACCCCCGGCAGTTTTGGGATATCGGCATAGCGCAGTTGCGCCTGCACGCCGGCCCCGCGGCACACCTCGCTGAGATGGCCGAGCAGGCCAAAGCCGGTGACGTCGGTCATCGCCTTCACTCCGTCGATGGCGGCAAACGCGGCGCCGGCGAGGTTCATCTGGCACATGGTTTCCGTCGCCAGTCCCTGATGCTCTGGCTTGAGCAGCGATTTTTTCTCCGCGGTGGTCAGCACACCGATCCCCAGCGGTTTGGTGAGATACAGTTTGCAGCCCGCCTGCGCAGTGCTGTTTTTCTTGATGCGCTCGGTGGGCACCACGCCGGTGACCGCCAGACCGAAGATCGGCTCCGGAGCGTCAATGGAATGGCCGCCCGCCAGCGCGATCCCGGCCTGCTGGCAGGCAAAGCGCCCGCCCTCCACCACTTCACGGGCAATTTCCGGCGCCAGGGTGTTGATCGGCCAGCCAAGGATGGCAATCGCCATAATCGGTTTCCCGCCCATGGCGAAAATATCGCTGATGGCGTTGGTGGCGGCGATGCGGCCAAAGTCGAACGGATTATCGACAATCGGCATAAAGAAATCGGTGGTGCTAACGATTGACGTGCCGTTACCAAGATCATAGACGGCGGCATCGTCGCTGGTTTCGTTGCCGACAAGCAGGTTCGGATCGACAAACTTCGCCTGCTCGCTATGCAGGATGGTTTCCAGCACCTTCGGGGAAATTTTACAACCACAACCGGCTCCGTGGCTGTATTGCGTTAAACGAATGGCTTGCTCGCTCATGGACATCTCCTGTCATTGCAATCCCGCTATGTTAGCGCCCAAACGCCAGGGTGGTAAGTACGACAGTCTGAAATCGCGTATGGTTGCTCATTAAGCAGACAAAAAGCCGTTTTTGCGAGATGCGACAATTTTTTCCCGACCATTTTCACTTTTACTTAAAGATGACAGAAATGTGACAACACAGGACTGTCTTCTCTGGACTGATTATGACGTAAGGAAATTCTAATGAAAAAGCGTGTTCTTGCCCTTTGCCTGGCCAGTTTCTTCTCCGTTAACGCCTTTGCTCTGGTTCCCGCCGGGAACGATGTCACCACCAAGCCCGATCTCTACTATCTGACCAATGCCCAGGCCATCGACAGCCTGGCGCTGTTGCCACCGCCGCCGGCGGTGGGCAGTATCGCGTTCTTAAACGATCAGGCGATGTATGAGCAGGGGCGTCTGCTGCGCAATACCGAGCGCGGGAAGCTGGCGGCAGAGGATGCCAACCTCAGCGCGGGCGGCGTGGCCAATGCCTTCTCCAGCGCCTTTGGTTCCCCAATCACCGAGAAAGACGCGCCTCAGCTCCACAAACTGCTGACCAATATGATTGAAGACGCCGGCGATCTGGCGACCCGCGGCGCGAAAGAGAAATACATGCGCATTCGCCCGTTTGCGTTCTATGGCGTCTCCACCTGCAACACCACCGAGCAGGACAAGCTGTCGAAAAACGGCTCTTACCCGTCCGGGCATACCTCTATCGGCTGGGCCACCGCCCTGGTGCTGGCGGAGATCAACCCGCAGCGGCAAAATGAAATTTTGAAGCGCGGCTATGAGCTCGGCGAGAGCCGGGTGATCTGCGGCTATCACTGGCAGAGCGATGTCGATGCGGCGCGCATCGTCGGCTCCGCGGTGGTCGCTACGCTGCACACCAATCCGGCCTTCCAGCAGCAGTTGCAAAAAGCAAAGGATGAATTCGCGAAAAGGCAGAAGTAACTTCATCGCCGTTGCATTCCCGGAGGCGGCGCCTGGCGCGCCTTATCCGGGCTACCAAATCGCACAGCGCTGTAGCCCCGGTAAGCGGCAGCGCCACCGGGGATAAGTCGCCAGCCGCCACCCGGCATCACAAGCACCGACTCAGAATCGTGTCACAAACGGCGCGGTATCCGGCAGGGCAATGGTGGTTGAGGCTTTCAGCTGCGGCGTCCCCAGATAGAGGAAGCCGACAATTTTATCCTGCTCGCGGCACGCGAAGCCGGCCCGCACCACCGGGCTCTCGGTCAATGCTCCGCTGCGCCAGATGCCATTGAATCCCTGGGCCAGGGCCGCCATCTGCATCGCCATCACCGCGCAGCCAGCAGACATCTCCTGCTCCCAGCGCGGCACCTTCGGGTGGTCTTCACAGCGCGCGACTACGGTAATGATCAGCGGCGCGCGGAACGGCGCATTGCGGGCTTTCTCTATTCCCTTCTCATCCTGGCCGGCCTCTGTGGCCCCTTTTTCCAGCAGCTGGCTGAAGCGCTCGCGGCCGTCATCGGCGATAATAAAAAAGCGCCACGGCTGCAGGGTGCCATGATCCGGGGCGCGCAGCCCGGCACGCAGAATGTTTTCCAGCTGTTCGCCAGCCGGGGCAGGTTCCGCCAGGCGAGAAGCGCTCCGGCGATTAAGCAGTAGATCGAGAGCATCCATCTGTATAACTCCTGTGATGTCATTTTTCATAAAATTAACATGCACAAGGATTTTGTTACAGCGCGGTCGGTGATTCCTGCTGACAACCGACGGCTCACTCTTTAGGATAGCCAGACGCGGCGGCCCCTGCGGCCTGCCCTTTTTAGATAACGTTAGGGAGAAGACATGCGAACCCTTTGGCGACTGATTGCCAGCTTTTTTAAATGGACGTGGCGGATACTCAACTTTATTCGCAAACTGGCCCTCAATGCGATCTTCCTGGTGCTGGTGCTGGTGTGTATCGGCATCTGGAGCCAGTTCAGCAGCACCACCAGCGAACATGCCGCGCGCGGCGCGCTGCTGCTGGATATTACCGGCGTGGTGGTGGATAAACCGTCCGCCAGCAGCAAGCTCGGCGTAATTGGTCGCCAGCTGTTTGGCGCCAGCTCGGACCGTCTGCAGGAGAACTCTCTGTTCGATATCGTGCAGACCATTCGCCAGGCGAAAGATGACCGCAATATCACCGGTATTGTGCTGGATCTGAAAAACTTCGTCGGCGGCGATCAGCCGTCCATGCAGTACATCGGTAAAGCGCTGCGTGAGTTTCGCGACAGCGGCAAACCGGTCTATGCCGTCGGCAGCAGCTACAGCCAGGGCCAGTACTACCTGGCGAGCTTTGCCAACAAAATCTGGCTCTCACCGCAGGGCGAGGTTGACCTGCACGGCTTCGCCACCAATGGGCTGTACTACAAGTCGCTGCTGGATAAGCTGAAAGTCTCCACCCATGTCTTCCGCGTCGGCACCTATAAATCCGCCGTCGAGCCTTTCATTCGCGATGATATGTCCCCTGCCGCCCGCGAGGCGGACAGCCGCTGGATTGGCGAACTGTGGCAGAACTATCTCAACACCATTGCCGCCAACCGCCAGATCACCGCCCAGCAGCTCTTCCCGGGCGCCCAGGGCATTATCGATGGCCTGCGTAAAGTGGGCGGCGATACGGCAAAATATGCGCTGGACAATAAGCTGGTGGATGAGCTGGCGACCTCCACGGAAGTGGAAAAGGCGCTGACCAAACAGTTTGGCTGGAGCAAAACGGATAACAATTACCGGGCGATCAGCTATTACGACTACAACGTGAAGACACCGTCTGACGAAGGTTCCGCCATTGCGGTGATCTTTGCCAACGGCGCCATCATGGATGGCGAGGAGACCCCGGGCAACGTTGGTGGCGATACCACGGCGGCGCAAATTCGCGATGCGCGCCTCGACCCGAAAATTAAGGCCATCGTGCTGCGCGTTAACAGCCCGGGCGGCAGCGTGACCGCCTCAGAAATTATCCGTGAAGAGCTGGCGGCAGCCAAAGCCGCCGGTAAACCGGTAGTGGTCTCGATGGGCGGCATGGCGGCCTCTGGCGGCTACTGGATCTCCACCCCAGCGGATTACATCGTCGCTAATCCGAGCACCCTCACCGGCTCCATCGGCATCTTTGGCGTGATCAACACCGTGGAAAATACCCTCGGGTCGATTGGCGTCCACACCGACGGCGTCGCCACGTCGCCGCTGGCGGATGTCTCCAGTACCAAAGCGCTGCCGCCGGAAGTGCAGCAGCTGATGCAGTTGAGCATTGAGAATGGCTATCAGCGCTTTATCACCCTGGTGGCTAACGCCCGTAAGAGCACGCCGGAGAAAATCGACCAGATTGCCCAGGGCCACGTCTGGACCGGGGAAGATGCCAAAGCCAACGGCCTGGTCGACAGCCTCGGCGACTTCGACGATGCGGTGGCTAAAGCCGCCGAGCTGGCGAAGCTGAAAACCTGGCACCTCAACTACTATCAGGAAGAGCCGACCTTCTTCTCGATGGTGCTGGATAGCCTGACCGGCTCGGTACGCGCCTCGCTGCCGGCGGCCATTCAGGCCTGGCTGCCTGCACCGGTCGCCGCGGCGGCCGAGACGGTGAAAGCGGAGAGCGACAAGCTGGCGGCGTTTAACGACCCGCAGAACCGCTATGCCTTCTGCCTGACCTGCGCCAACATCCGTTAATACGCAGCGGCTGCCCCGTCTCCCGGGGCAGCCTTTTTCCCGCACCTGCCAGCGCCGCCACAAAGCGAGCGGCCAACACTGTATTTTTTCCTGCGTCTCTTTATACTGCGCCTGTCTACGACCAACCTAAGCGATGCTATGCAAAAAAAATCGATTTACGTTGCCTACACCGGTGGGACCATCGGTATGCAGCGCTCTGAACACGGCTATGTACCCGTTTCCGGCCATCTGCAGCGTCAGCTGGCGCTGATGCCTGAGTTCCATCGTCCGGAGATGCCGGACTTCACGATCCATGAATACCATCCGCTGATGGATTCATCCGATATGACCCCCGAGGACTGGCAGCACATCGCCGACGATATCCGCAGCCATTACGATGAGTATGATGGCTTTGTCATCCTCCATGGTACCGACACCATGGCGTTTACCGCTTCGGCGCTGTCGTTCATGCTGGAAAACCTTGGCAAGCCTGTCATTGTGACAGGGTCACAAATCCCGCTGGCCGAGCTGCGTTCTGATGGTCAGATTAACCTGCTCAACGCCCTCTACGTCGCCGCCAACTATCCGATTAACGAAGTGGCGCTGTTCTTCAACAATCGACTGTTTCGCGGCAACCGCACCACTAAAGCCCATGCCGACGGCTTCGACGCTTTCGCCTCGCCAAACCTCGCGCCGCTGCTGGAAGCCGGGATCCATATTCGCCGTCTCGGTACCCCGCCGGCGCCGCAGGGCAGCGGGGAGCTTATCGTGCACCCCATCACCCCGCAGCCGATTGGCGTGGTGACGATTTACCCCGGCATCTCCGCCGACGTGGTGCGCAATTTCCTGCGCCAGCCGGTGAAAGCCCTGATCCTCCGCTCCTATGGCGTCGGCAATGCCCCACAGAATGGCGAGTTTATTCAGGTGCTGGCGGAAGCCAGCCAGCGCGGTATCGTGGTGGTCAATCTGACGCAGTGCATGTCCGGGAAAGTGAACATGGGCGGCTATGCCACCGGCAACGCCCTCGCCCAGGCGGGGGTCATCAGTGGTTTCGATATGACGGTGGAAGCGACGCTGACCAAGCTACACTATCTGCTTAGCCAGCAGCTGGATGTTGACGCCATTCGCGCGGCGATGCAGCAAAATCTGCGTGGCGAACTCACCCCCGACGAGGCTTAAGGAGGACGTATGGCACATCGAGCACTGTTACTGGTTGATTTGCAGAACGACTTTTGCGCCGGCGGCGCGCTGGCGGTTCCTGAAGGCGACAGTACCGTTGAGGTGGCTAATGCGCTTATCGACTGGAGCCTGGCGCGCGGCGAGCCGATCGTCGCCAGCCAGGACTGGCACCCGGCGGATCATGGCAGCTTTGCCAGCCAGCACCAGGTGGCATCCTACACCCAGGGCGAACTCGATGGCCTGGCGCAGACCTTCTGGCCGGATCACTGCGTGCAGTACAGCGAAGGCGCGGCGCTGCATCCGCTGCTCAAACAGCAGGCGATCAACGCCGTGTTCCACAAAGGGCAAAACCGGGTCATTGACAGCTACAGCGCTTTTTTTGACAACGGTCACCGGCAGAAAACTGAACTGGACGGCTGGCTGCGCGGCCAGGGCATCGTGGAACTGACCGTGCTCGGCCTCGCCACCGATTACTGCGTCAAATTCACCGTGCTGGATGCCCTGGCGCTGGGCTATACGGTCAATGTCATCATCGACGGCTGTCGCGGCGTTAACCTGCAGCCGCAGGACAGCAGCCAGGCGTTTATGGAGATGGCCGCCGCGGGCGCCACGCTGTATACCCTCGATGACTGGCGGGAATCTCACGCGTAACCTTTGCCGACAGGCATTCTCCCTGTCGGCGCATTTTTCAGGCCAGCGTTGAAATCTCCTCCAGCGAAATCTTGCGCGTTTCGATGCCAAAGCAGAACAGGATTAGCGCGCAGAGCACCAGCATTACCCCGAGCACCATAAAAACCGTAATCGCCCCGTAGCGGGTCAACAGGACCGCGACACCGTAGGGGGTAAAGACGGCGACAATCCGCCCTACCGCGTTGACAAAGCCTGAACCGCGCAACCGGAGATGCGTTGGCCACAACTCAGGCACGTACACCGCCGAGGCAAAGCAGACGTACATATACAGGAAAAAAATCATCACCAGGCCATAGCTTAAGATGGCCCACTCTGCGGTTTGAATCGAATAGACGTAGCCGAGAACCGCAATAATAATCAGCAACGATGAGCCAAACAATCGCCGCGGAAAACGGTCGATAATCAGTGCGGCAATAAATATACCCACTGGCGCGCCAATCATAATAATCGCGGTCATCAAGATTGACTTTGTCACGTCGATCCCCGAATTAACAAAAATTGTCGGGATCCACACCGTAATAGTATAGAGCGAAATGTTCATCGCGATGAGCACCGTAATTGCCACCAGCGTTCGCCGCAGCATGTGGCCTTTAAACAACAACCAGAAAGAGCCGCTTTCCACACCCACCTCCGCCGTATGTTCCGCGCTTTGCCAGGCCGGTAAGATGATGTTTTTCTCTTTCTCGATTTGCGACTCTACCTGCTGGAGATGCTTTTCAGCCGCGCTTCGCTGCCCTTTACCCGCCAGCCAGCGCGGAGACTCAATAAAATATCTTCCCGACAGATACCAGGCAAGCAGCATAGCCACGCCGCCGAGCAGAAACATTATCCGCCAGCTTAAAAAAGCAATCACCACTATGCCAATTACCGCCGATAGCATGGGCGACCAGTTACCGACAAAAGAGAGCCGGGCGGACCATTTTCCGCGCACTGCGGGTGGAATAAACTCGGTAAATGAAGCATAACCTATCATTATCAACGCCCCCATTCCGCAGCCCATCAGACAGCGGCAAAAGATAAGCCAGTACATGTTGGGCGCAAAGGTTGCCGCACAGGCCGAAATCCCGACGATCAGCAAATTCAGGCGAAATGCCTTACGTCGCCCGAGATAATCGCCTATAAAACCGCCGGTTAGCGAACCTATAAAATAGCCAAACTTCAGCGCTGAGGTAAATGCCGCATTGAGGTAATTATTTGACCAGCCGTTGCTGACTAACTTTGCCAGTACCACATTGCCAGAATAGCTGAGAAAACCGGTGATTAATAAACTAAAACTGATGATGCCAAAAATACGAAAATGAAATCGCGATAAAGGTAAGCGGTCTAATCTTGCGCCGATAGGGTCACATTGTTCCATCTGGATGCCTCAATTTCAGCTAAAATATAAAATATGGCGACAGCGGCAGAGTCACTTTTGCCGCGCCATCCATCATCATTAAATTTTATGGCATTACCCAGGTGCAAACTAAAATAATATTAATCTGAACAGCAATAAAGTTAATAAACAAGTTGTATATTATTCTCTTTACAAAATGCTATCCATTCCGCACCTGGCGCCTTATTGGTTATAAGGTAATTAATATGGCTAAAATCCACCAACTGGACAAAAGCTTTACGATCGAACTTAGAGTGATCGACCAACAGCGCCACTTCCGTCGCCTGGCGAATCATCGTTTTCTTGATTTCCGCTTCTGCTTCGTTGGAGTCAAGCGCTCCGTTCTTCATATCCAGCCCTTTACAGCTCATTACCATAATATCAACGTGATAACGGCTGATAATTTCCTTAGTAATTCTTCCCTGCAGCGACAGCGTATTTTTATTCAGCTCACCGCCGGTAGAAACAACGTTAATTTCCGACTGCGCCAGCTCGTGAAAGGCTTCCGCCGAGTTGGTTAACAGCGTGAGATCGTTTCTTTCCTTCAGCAGTTTTAATAACTCCATCGCCGTACTGCTGGAATCAGCAGCCATAGTGGTTTTATTCTTAATAAATGGTAATGCATTACGGGCAATAGTCTGCTTCTCTTCAAAGAAAGACTTTGCGCGTTTATAAAAATGAATGTTATCGGATAATGCGGTGGTGTTTAATACCGCACCGCCATACGTACGGGTCAGAAAACCTTCATCTTCGAGCTTTTCAAGATCGCGGCGAATAGTTTCCTCCGTGACCTGAAAAATTGAGCTTAAATGAGAAACCACCACTTTCTTATCATTAGCCACCATTTGCTTGATGGACTGAATCCTGTCTTTTGCCGCCACGATAATACCTCTGTTTCCTGCAACGTAATAATAAGACCGTAGTATCTCACAGGCTATGTTTATTTTCAAAAGAACCTGTCTGAATCACAGATTTTAATACTCTATTACACAGAAACAGAGGCCAGGCCGTTCTCCCGTTACTTCGTATCCAGCGCTACTGCCATTTCACGCATTAATAGTGAATCCTCATCAGTCAAGGCGATAGTTAATGCATCAATATTCTCGCGAACTTGCGCTGGTGACGTTGCGCCACTCAGCAAGGTGATTAAGTCGCTCTGCTTTAAAATCCACGCCAGCGCCAGCGCGGGGATCGTGCAGTGGTATTTTGCACACAGCGGCCGCCACTCCTCGAGCATATCAATCACCCGCAGCATATTTTCCCGCTGGAACCAGACTTTGTTAGCTCGCGCGCCGCCGGGAACATAATCCCGGCCGATAGTGCCAGTCAACAGCCCCTGCTCAAGCGGTGAATAGACCTGCACAATGATGCCATTCTGCTGGCATAACGGCAGCAGTTCACCTTCCAGCGCCCGGTCAAGGATGCTGTACTTGGCCTGGATGATATCCAGCTCACCGTGTTTGAGATACTCTCTGATATGCCCGGCATCGACGTTCGCCGCACCGATAGAACGAATTTTCCCCTCTTTTTTCAGTGCGTTCAGCGCATCTACGGTTTCCGCAATCGGCGTAAAACAGGGCTCTACGGACTGCCAGTGGGTCATATAGATATCAATGGTGTCGATACTCAGCCTTTGCAGGCTGGCTTCCACCTCTTCGCGAATCGACTCGGGCGTGAGATTTTTGTACAGCTGACGATCGCCAACTTTGTTAAACAGGCTGCCCGTCCGCTCCCAAACGATGCCACATTTGGTTTCGACAACGATATCGTTACGCGGCAGCTTTTTCAGCGCCTGCCCGACAATCACTTCACTGTTGCCAAAGTTGTATCCCGGCGCGGTATCAATCAGATTAATGCCGCAGCGATGCGCCTCGACAATGGTATCGATGCAAACCTGCAAATCGAGATCGCCGTTCCATGCCGGACCGCCGCCAATAGCCCATGTCCCTAATCCCATGCGGGAAAGTTTAATATCCGTACTGCCTAAAGGAATCATTTTCATCTGCCGCTATTACCCTTCGTATTCGTCGAGAAGTTGTTCAACCAGCTTTCTGTTTTTCACGCCCGTTGTGGCGCCCACGCTCAGTACCGATATTGCGGCCGTTGCGTTAGCAAACAACGCGCACTCGCGCAGCGGCTTGCCTTCAAGCAGCGCGGAGATAAATCCCGAGGCAAAATTATCCCCCGCGCCGATGGTGTCGATGGCAGTAATTCCCGACACCGCAGGGACCTCCATTTTCATATCGGCACGCTTGATAAAGCAGCCTCTCTTGCCGGTCTTGATCACTACCGTTTTCACGCCGCAGCCGAGGAAGCTGTCGGCAATTTCATCCAGCGTCTCTTTCCCGGTGAGAAGTCTCGCCTCTTCAAAGTTGGGAAACAGATAATCCACGTAGCTCAGCGCATGGCGAATATCTTCCAGCGTTTCGTTAAGGCGGGGCTTAATCATATCGGCGCAAATAATTAACCGATGCGCTTTCGCCTGCGTAAAAATCTCCGTTAACGCTTTGCCATCGAGCAGCGGGCTATTAAAAATACTCGCCAGCGACAGCACCTTTGCCTGCGAGAAGCGGTCTAAATCAACATCGTTAATATTTAGTTTCCACAGGCTGCCGTTACGATTGGTGACAAAAGTGCGTTCACCATCGGCGGTGACTAAACCCACATTAATGGAAGTATCAATATCAGCATCCTGCTTCAGGCTCTGAATATCAATATTCTCCCGCCGACAGTGTTCGACAATAAAATGTCCTGGCGCGTCATCGCCCACGCGGCTAATTAACGCCGTGCGATGACCGAGACGAGAAATAATTGTCGCTTCATTAATCGCATCCCCTCCCGTGGTCATGGCAATGCGTTCTAATGGGTAAGAGTCAACATCAAAGATATTTTTACTCACCGGTTGAAGGGGAATATCAACAATAGCTGCCCCGATACAAATAACCTTGATATTCTCCATATTGTCATTCCGCTTTACCGTCAGAGCCAAACAGTTTGATTTTCTCCAGAGCGCGCACTTTAACCGCTTTGCGGACCTCGCGCTCAACGTGCAGGAAAGGCTGATTCTGATTCTCCTGCACCGCCGCCATTGCCGCCTGACACAGTTCGGTATGGATATTGATTTTCGAAATGCCTAATGAAATAGCTTTTTTGATATCCGCATCGCTAATACCGGACGCGCCGTGCAGCACCAGCGGAACGGATACCGCCTCGCGTACGCGTTTAACCACCTCAAAATTCAGTTTGGGTTCTGAGGTATAAACCCCATGCTGGTTACCAATTGCCACCGCCAAAGAATCGCAGCCGGTACGCTCGACAAATTCCGCCGCCTGGCTCGGGTCGGTATAGTGGTAGCCCGCCAGCGCTTCTTCATAAACCGTTTCATTCCCCACGTGCCCCAGCTCCGCTTCAACCGGAATGCCCAGCGGGTGGAAGAAGTCTACCGCTTCTTTAGTCAGGCGAATATTTTCTTCGAAATCAAAGGCGGAGGCATCGCGCATCAGCGAATTCATACCATGGACCCAGGCGTTGTGGATAATCTCCATGCTACGCCCGTGATCCCAATGGGTAATAACCGGTATAGAGGCTTTTTTAGCCATCGACACCATCATATGCGAAAAATCTTCAAACGAGGTATTACCCACAAAACCGGTACCGAAAGAGATAATTACCGGCGATTTAGACTCTTCTGCCGCATCAATGACCCCCATTAACATTTCCGCATTCCAAACATTAAAGTGGGCAATCGCGTAATGTTTATTCTGGGCATCGTTTTCCCAATATTTAATATCGGCCAGCATGGTTGTTTCTCCCTTTTCAATAAATTAATGGTTAACTTTAATAACGCCTTTGATAATTTCGCGTTTGTTGTTAACAGACTCGTCAAACGCGCGCTGAACATCTTCATAATCATAAATATGCGTCACCATCGACTTGACATCGAAACGCCCGGAGGAAATGGCTTCAATGGTGACCGGATAGCGGTTGGCATAGCGGAAAACGGTCTGAATTGAGACTTCACGGTTAATTTTTAGAAAATTAATCGCCGAATCTCCGGGAACTGTACCAACGATCATGATTTTCCCGCCGCGCATCACCAGATACGGAGCCTGCTTCACGGTGATCGCCGAGCCTGCCGTTTCAAAAACAATGTCTGCCCCGATATCGCCGGAGAACTGCTGGCAGCGGGCGACGGTGTCCTCTTTCGCACCGTTGATGACGGTCGTCGCCCCAAGCTTCCCGGCCATGGCCAGACGCTTTTCCAGAACATCGACAACGGCGATGTCGGTTGCCCCTAAACACTTACAGGCTTGCAGGGTCATTAAGCCAATACAGCCGGCCCCCAGGATGACGATTTTCTTGCCAGGCTTCACGTCAGCCAGCATTGCGGCATGCATCCCTACCGCCGCAGGCTCTACCAGCGCGCCTTCCATGGTGCCCATGTTATCGGGTAGCTTGTAAGTGAAGCTTTCCGGATGGCATAGATAGTGGGTTAGCGCGCCGCGATAGTTAGGCTGCGTGGCCATAAAGTCGACATCAGGGCAGATGTTGTATTTCCCCTCCAGACAGTAGCGGCAGTGGCCGCACGGCACGCCGGGTTCAATGTTCACCCGGTCGCCCGGTTTAAATTTACTGACGCGACTTCCCACCGCCACCACCGTACCGGCACATTCATGCCCGAGACCAATTTCCTGGTTTGGGTCTTTCGGCGGAATAAAAGGGCCCGATTCAAACCCGTGAACATCTGAACCGCAAATACCAACGTATTCAACTTTGATCAGCACTTCATGCTCTTTGGGTACCGGGATATCGGCGGCAATAATTTTCATCGCACCCGGGGTTTTTAATATCGCTTTTGAATTTTTCATTTTATTTCCCGTCAATATTATTTGCTGGTAACTGCATCAATACCGAGACTTTCGACAGAGACGCCTTTGGTTTCAATTCCGATGGTCGCAATGGCAATGGCGACAATAATGGAGACGGTTCCCAGCAGAACAAATACCCCCGTCACGCCATAACCGTTAAGCAATACCGCGACCGCATAAGGAGCGGCGATACCGCTGATACGCCCAACTGCATTCGCCAGACCGGAACCGCGAAGCTTCGCTTCTGTCGGCCATATTTCCGGAACATAGACTGCCGAGGCGTAGCAAACGTACATATACACAAACGTAATCAGAAAGAAGCCAATTAACGTAATTAATAGCATGCTGGTTTGCAGAGAATAGATATATCCCAGCCCGGCAATTAATACCAACAGCCCCACCCCCATATTTTTTCTGGGTATTTTATCCATGACCAGCATGGCGATAAAAATCCCAAACGGCGCGCCAAACATACTCATCGTGTTTAAGACAATCGAGTCTTTAAGATTAATGCCCTGGGTCATAAATATCGTCGGCAGCCAGTTAATTAAAGTATACTGGACAACGTTCATGGCGATCAGGACAAAGGAACCTAAAATAACGCGTTTCAGCAACACACCTGTTAATAAGGCCGAATAAGGAACTGCGCGCGGGGCTTTGCCGTCATCTTCAATTACCACAGGCGGTAGCGGCTTGCCGGTCTGCAGAACAACCCCTTCTTCAATGGCACGCATCACCTTTTCAGCTTCGGCGTAGCGCCCGCGGGACTCAAGCCAACGAGGCGACTCCGGGAAACGACGCCAGGCAATAATAGTCGCCATTAGCGACAGTACGGCCGGGATCAATAACTGTACTCGCCAGTTCCATTCAGCGCTAATTAACGGCGTCAATCCCATGGCGATGAGCGAACAGAGCGGATAAGACCAGTTGCCGATAAACGAGACCCGGCTTGACCAGGTGCCGCGATTCCTGCCAGGCATATATTCGGTGAACCCGGCAAACAGGGTCACCAGCAGCGCCCCTAATCCAACCCCCATGACAAAACGGCAGGCGATCAGGAAGGTCATATTCGGTGAAAACGCCCCAACGACCATGGCAATAATATGAATCGCTTCATACAGAATAAATGCGTTTTTACGCCCGATTTTATCGCCAATGATCCCACCACCGAGCGCGCCGAGAAACATTCCCGCAGTCGTAATGGCGGAAAACGTAGCGGTGGTGGAATTATCGGTCCAGCCAAGTTCTTTTAACTGCGCGAGAATTAATCCGCCTACGGCATTACTCCAGCAGACCAGTAATCCGAAGGCGACTATGGCAAACATTGACGAATGCCAGCGACAATCTGGCAGTCGATCCAGCCTCGCGCCACAATGCGGTTTTGCTATATGTTCCATCCGGGAACCTTCCTTTAATAAATGGGCTTATTCATCAAAGTCGTAGGTCATGATGACCTTAATCGCGGTTTTATCGACCATAGCGTCAAACCCTTCCCGCCATTGCGACAGGCCGATACGGTGAGTGATCATCGGTTTGACTTTGATCGCGCCGCTGGCCAGCAAGCGGATAGCATTACGCCAGGAGGTGGAGTCGTAGGCCATATGACCAATGATGCTTTTGTTCCACGCGGTAATGTCGTTGATGGAGAAATCAAGAGGTTTGAAACCCATGCCCACGCGAACCACTTCCCCGTTGGGGCGCAGCATTTCGATAGATTGTTTGAGGGCAATATTAGCGCCGGAGCATTCGATAACCAGCCCCAGGTTGTCTTTACCGCAGATTTCCTGGCAACGCGTGACCACATCTTCGGTCGAACCGTTGACGACCGCTGTCGCCCCCAGCTCTTTGGCAATAGGGAAGCGTACCGCGACATCCTCTTCCAGTCCGACCATGACGATGTTCACAGCCCCCATGATGCGCGCCATTTGCACGGAAAAGAGCCCTAATGGACCGGTACCGAAAACCACGACGTCCTGGCCAGGTAGAAATTTGGATTGTTGAGCTATAGATTTGTAAGCGTTACAGATAGGATCCAGCACCGCGGCTTCTTCATAATCAACGCCCTGCGGGATCTCCCACAGTGCATGGCGGTGAATTTTGAGAATCTCCCCCGGCACCAGGCAATATTTCGAAAATCCGCCCCCCCAGGTGTTGTTATCAAGTCCTAAATTAACTTTTTCTGTACAACACAGAAAATCACCTTGTTCGCAGGCCGGACATACACCACACACGTGCCCACTGTTGTCAGAAACCACCCGCTGACCAACTTTCCAGTCCTTGACTTTGTCGCCGATGCGAACAATTTGTCCGGCAAATTCATGGCCGCGGATGGAGTTAAATTGATCCGATCCGCTATCAACATTGTAATGCTTCATGTCAGCGCCGCAGATAGCCGCCGCTTTGATTTCAATCACGATGTCATCCGGGCCGCAAACCGGCTCCGGTACATCAATCATCTTATAGCCGCCAAAGGCCTTACCAAATCTTGCCAGTGCTTTCATTGCGTCTTCCTTTGTTGATTGTGGTTTTGCTTCAATGGTCGTCATACTTAACCACACAATCTTCAAGGTCAACATTAAATCTTTAAAACACAGATATTGATCTGCATTTCACAACTCAGATCACAAATACAGCAAATTTCATTATGAGAAAATGAAGGAATGACAATGACTGACCACTAAAGGATGCCTTCTGCCGCCTCGCTATCGTCCATAAATTGAACTCTCTCGCAGTTTCAACAGGTTATTGCTGGTAGTCTGGCAAGGCTGTTTTTTCGCCACGCCATTTCCGTGGCGTGGTTATTTTTTATGTCAAAGAGGAACCACTATGAAACGTTTGCCCTTGCTGGCAGCTTTGCCCTTGCTTTGCGCTTCCGCGCTCTCTGCCCAACCCCTGATGTCCGTCGGCTATTTCAACGGCGGCGGCGACGTCACTGCCGGGCCCGGCGGCGATATCGATAAGCTGGACGTCCGGCAGATCACCCATCTCAACTACTCGTTTGGCCTTATCTATAACGATGAAAAAGACGAGACCAATGCGTCCCTGAAGGATCCTGCGCATCTGCACGAGATCTGGCTGTCGCCGAAGGTGCAGGCGGATCTGCAAAAGCTCCCGGCCCTGCGTAAACAGAACCCGGACCTCAAGGTCCTGCTGTCGGTCGGCGGCTGGGGGGCGCGCGGTTTCTCAGGCGCGGCGGCAAGCAAAGAAACCCGGAAGGTGTTTATTCAGTCTGCGCAGGAAATTGTTGAAAAATATGGTCTGGATGGGATTGACCTCGACTGGGAGTTTCCGGTCAACGGCGCCTGGGGGCTGGTTGCCAGTCAACCGGCCGATCGCGATAACTTTACCGCGCTGTTAAAAGAGCTGCGCGCAGCGTTTGGTACGAAGAAACTGGTTACTATTGCCGTGGGGGCTAACGCAGAAAGCCCGAAAAGTTGGGTGGACGTTAAAGCGATTGCGCCATCGCTCGACTACATCAACCTGATGACCTACGACATGGCCTACGGCACGCAGTACTTCAACTCGAACCTGTATGACTCCCGCCACTGGCCGACGGTCGCCGCGGCGGATAAATACAGCGCCGATTTTGTGGTTAACAATTACCTGGCCGCCGGGCTTAAACCCAGCCAGATGAACCTCGGGATTGGTTTTTATGGCCGGGTACCGAAACGGGCCGTCGAACCGGGGATTGACTGGACGAAAGCGGATGCGCAAAACAATCCGGTCACCCAACCCTATTTTGGGCCACAACAGATCGCGCTGTTTGCCTCGCTGGGCTATGACCTGAGCAAAGACACCTACGTGAAATACAACGATATCGTGAGCAAACTGCTCAACGATCCGCAGAAGCGTTTTACCGAGCACTGGGACGATGAAGCGAAGGTTCCGTGGCTGTCAGTGCAGTCCGCGGAGGGCAAGCCGCTGTTCGCCCTGTCGTATGAGAACCCGCGCTCGGTGGCCATTAAGGCGGACTATATCAAGGCGAAGGGCCTCGCCGGGGCCATGTTCTGGGAATATGGCGCCGATGACCAGAATCAGCTGGCCCGTCAGCTGGCGGAATCGCTGGGGATCAAACACTAGTCGAGACCCTCCCCCTCGGGCTGCGTGACGCAGGCAACATCGCCTGCAATGCAGGTATATCGCGCAGCCCGGGATAGGTTATGATGCCTGTTATCCGCTGCGCCACGCGCTGGCGCAGCTTAACCGTTTGACAGGAGGCAGGGGGCCATGGCCTATATCCCCAAAAATTACGCACGTCTGGAAGTGGGTTACCGCGAAAAGGCGCTCAAGCTTTTTCCCTGGGTGTGCGGACGCTGCTCGCGGGAGTTTGTCTATTCAAATCTACGCGAACTGACGGTGCACCACATCGATCACGACCACTCCAATAACCCGGAAGATGGGAGTAACTGGGAGATGTTGTGCCTGTATTGTCACGATCACGAACATTCCAAGTACACCGAAGCCGATCAGTACGGCTCCACGGTGGTGGCGGGCGAAGATGCGCAAAAGAGCGTCGGCGAGGCTACCTACAACCCGTTTGCCGATCTGAAAGCGATGATGAACAAAAAGTAAGCAGGCCGGTCTGGCCGCTGCGCGTGGTCGTTCACGCTGAGGCTGTCCGGCGCGGGGTGACCCCGACGCCGGAACCACGCGCCGCCGGCTGGCGGTTTATTGCAGCTTAACAGTGGCGATCGGCTTCGGCACGATGCCGAAATCTTCCTTCAGCTGCTGTTTGCTCTTCATCACCATCTGCCCCCGGGTGTCGATGGTCATGTGCTGGGCGTCGGTGTTATACCGGGCCTGCCACAGCATCACCAGCTGTAGGCTATTTTCCTTTTGCT
This sequence comes from Klebsiella sp. D-Nf1, assembly GCF_002810515.1. Lineage (NCBI taxonomy): Bacteria > Pseudomonadati > Pseudomonadota > Gammaproteobacteria > Enterobacterales > Enterobacteriaceae > Klebsiella > Klebsiella sp. D-Nf1. Next base: position 534,824 of record NZ_PIOK01000001.1, on the reverse strand, counting down.
CCGGCGTCAGCGCCACGCCATCCGGCCATTTTCCCAGCTCCACCGCCGTCGCCAGACGCTGGTAAACTTCCGGCGTCATACTGTCGATAATTTGCTCAATATCCATCTTCCGCTCCACTCCGCTTGGAATAATTTGCTGAATCGTTTCTTCAACCCTTGATCTGCTCGCCATTCTGCTCATCAGTGAAGCTCAGCGACGCCGAATTAACGCAATAGCGCTCGCCGGTCGGCTGCGGGCCATCCGGAAACACGTGGCCGAGATGGGCATCACAATTTCCGCAACGGATCTCAATGCGCTGCATGCCGTGCGAGTTGTCGGTCAGGTAGCGAATGGCCTCTTCGCTCACCGGCTCGTAGAAGCTCGGCCAGCCGCAACCGGAGTCATACTTGGTTTGGGAGTTAAACAGCGGCACATCGCACACCAGGCAGTGATACACGCCATTCTTCTTGTTGTGCAGCAACTGTCCGGTAAAAGGCGGTTCCGTGCCATGATGTTGCGTCACGTAAAACTGCATTTCGCTTAAGCCGTTTTTCAGCTCTTCCGGGGAGGGTTTATTCGCCATGGGCTTACATCTCGCTTTGCAATGGACAACTTTCGCTCCAATTCTAACAAAACATTAACAATGAAGCGTGCACTTTTGTTCTAAACTTATGCGGTGCCAACAGGCAGCCAGATAATTGTGACTTAAATCACGTTTTTATCTTAAATGCCCTTTAAAATTCCGCGCGCAGCCCCCATATGGAATTGGGCTCAAAGGGAGAGTGAGGCAAATCAATCGCGCAAGGTCTGCTCAGGATTGATTTGTCGCAATGATTGACACGATTCCGCTTGACGCTGCGTAAGGTTTTTGTAATTTTACAGGCAACCTTTTATTCACTAACAAATAGCTGGTGGAATATATGACTATCAAAGTAGGTATCAACGGTTTTGGCCGTATCGGTCGCATTGTTTTCCGTGCTGCTCAGAAACGTTCTGACATCGAGATCGTTGCAATCAACGACCTGTTAGACGCAGAGTACATGGCTTACATGCTGAAGTATGACTCCACTCACGGTCGTTTCGACGGTACCGTTGAAGTGAAAGACGGTCATCTGGTCGTTAACGGTAAAAAAATCCGTGTTACCGCTGAACGTGACCCGGCTAACCTGAAGTGGGACGAAGTTGGTGTTGACGTTGTTGCTGAAGCAACCGGTATCTTCCTGACCGACGAAACCGCTCGTAAACACATCACCGCTGGCGCGAAAAAAGTCGTTCTGACTGGCCCGTCCAAAGACAACACTCCGATGTTCGTTCGCGGCGCTAACTTCGAAACTTACGCTGGCCAGGACATCGTTTCCAACGCTTCCTGCACCACCAACTGCCTGGCACCGCTGGCTAAAGTTATCAACGACAACTTCGGTATCGTTGAAGGCCTGATGACCACCGTCCACGCAACCACCGCTACTCAGAAAACCGTTGATGGCCCGTCTCACAAAGACTGGCGCGGCGGCCGCGGCGCAGCTCAGAACATCATCCCGTCCTCTACCGGTGCTGCTAAAGCAGTAGGTAAAGTACTGCCAGAACTGAACGGCAAACTGACCGGTATGGCGTTCCGCGTTCCGACTCCGAACGTATCCGTTGTTGACCTGACCGTTCGTCTGGAAAAAGCAGCGTCCTACGAAGAAATCAAGAAAGCCATCAAAGCCGCTTCTGAAGGCGCAATGAAAGGCGTTCTGGGTTACACCGAAGACGACGTTGTTTCTACCGACTTCAACGGCGAAATTTGCACTTCCGTGTTCGATGCTAAAGCAGGTATCGCACTGAACGACAACTTCGTGAAACTGGTTTCCTGGTACGACAACGAAACTGGCTACTCCAACAAAGTTCTGGACCTGATTGCTCACATCTCCAAATAAGTTGAGATGAAAAAGTAATCTGTAAGAGCGACTTCGGTCGCTCTTTTTTTTGTCTGCAGAGATAGGATTGCACAATGATAAATAAAATTTTTGCTCTCCCGGTGAATGAAACCATTTCTCCCGTGATCTCCCGTCGCCAGCTGGACGACCTGGAGCTGATTGTCATCGACCATCCGCAGGTGAAAGCCTCTGTGGCGCTGCAGGGGGCGCACCTGCTCTCCTGGAAACCCGCCGGTGAAGAAGAAGTCTTGTGGCTGAGCAACAACACCCCATTTAAACAGGGCGTCGCCCTGCGCGGCGGCGTGCCGATTTGCTGGCCCTGGTTTGGCCCTTCCGCGCAGCAGGGTCTGCCGTCGCACGGCTTTGCCCGCAATCTGCCATGGACCCTGGAAGGTCATGACGAAGACGACAGCGGCGTCATGTTGACCTTTGCGCTCCAGCACAGCGCCGAAACCATGAAGCTCTGGCCGCACGAATTCACCCTCTATGCCCGCTTCAAGCTGGGCAAAACCTGCGAAATCGAGCTGGAAGCCCACGGTGAATTCGAGACCACCTCTGCCCTGCATACCTACTTCAACGTCGGCGATATCGCAGCGGTGAAAGTGAGTGGTCTTGGCGAGCTCTATATCGATAAAGTGAAGAATGCCGAAGAAGGCGTCCTGAGCAACGGCGTGCAGACCTTCCCGGACCGCACCGACCGCGTCTATCTCAACGCCGACAGCTGCAGCGTGATCCATGACGATGCGCTTAACCGCACTATCGACGTCGTGCACCATCATCAGCACAACGTGGTGGCCTGGAACCCGGGCCCGGCGCTGTCCGTCAGCATGGGCGACATGCCGGACGATGGTTACAAAACCTTCGTTTGCGTCGAAACCTGCTGCGTGACCCAGCCGCAGAAAGCCAGCGAAGAGACCCCCTCTCGCCTGGCGCAGACCATCAGCCTGAAAAAACGCTAACAGCAAAAAGCCCCGTTTCAGACGGGGCTTTTTTCTCCGCTGGCTGAGGTGTTGATTAAACCATATCCAGCCGGTTTTTTCGCTGCGGTGGCGGATAGAGGCGATCCAGCTGCGCGAGCTCTTCCGCACTGAGGACGATATCGAGCGCGGCGGCATTCTGCACCATATGCTCAATACTGGCCGCTTTCGGGATCGCCAGCACTCCGGGATGACGAATCACCCAGGCAAGCAGCAGCTGCGCGACTGTCACCCCCCGCGCGTTAGCCATATTAATGATATCGGTATGCTGAAAAAGTCCATCGCGTAAGCGCCCCGCCTGCGCCAGCGGGCAGTAAGCCATCACCGGCAGAGTGTGCTGCTGGCACCAGGGCAGGAGATCGTATTCAATGCCCCGCGATGCGAGATGATAGAGCACCTGGTTGGTCGCGCAGCGTTCGCCACCCGCCGTCCGCCACAGCGCCTGCATATCGTCGGTGTCCAGATTAGAGACGCCCCAGCGGCGGATCTTGCCCTCGGCCACCAGCCTCTCCATCGCCTCGACCGTCTCCTGCAGCGGGATATCCCCGCGCCAGTGCAGCAGATACATATCCAGATAGTCGGTCTGCAACCGGCGCAGGCTATTCTCACAAGCGCGGCGCATCGCCATTCCGCCGGCGTGCCAGGGATAGACTTTAGACACCAGCACCACGCGGTCGCGCAGGCCGCGGATCGCCTGCCCGACTACCTCTTCCGCCCCACCATCGGCGTACATTTCCGCCGTGTCGATCACGGTCAGTCCATGATCGATGCCCGCACGCAGTGCAGCGACTTCCTGCGGACGCTGCGCCGCGTTTTCGCCCATATACCAGGTGCCCAGCCCGATGGCCGGAACCGCCGTCTGCTCAGCGAAGCGTACTGTTTTTTTCACTCTCTTCTCCCTCTTACCTTTATGCACCACCATAAAGCAAAACAGGGCGCGAAGCCCTGTTTTGATGCATGAAGCGCACTGTAATGATGCACAATCAGAAAGTGTAGGTGATCCCGGTTGAGATCAGGCCACTCCAGGATTTGTCCACCATCGGGCTGTCGGTAATTTCATCCGACAGGCGGGTGTAGCGCGCAATACCGTATACGCTCCAGTCGCCGAGGAACCGATAGTTAGCCGACAGCTCCAGATACGGGTTCCAGCTGCTGTCCGGATCGTAGCTGCGCATGCCGCTGCGACGGGACTCATGCTGCGAGACACCATAGTAGTATTCGTTCTGGTTGTCGCTGTTCCACTCCACGCCAATGCCCGGCGTCAGCGTCAGGTTACCGTTGGTGTAGCGGTACAGCCAGGCGAGATCCCAGTTGATACCATTACTGTTATCCAGCGTATCGCCTGCAAGCGTCGTGCGCAGGAAGCCATAGGGCGTGTTGTGGACATATGAAAGACCGGCCATCACGGTCGATTTACGTTTATCCAGTTGACGCATTTGCGCGCTGTCGCTATCGCCCGGCTTGAAGTACATCGGCGACCAGTAGGCCGTTATTGACAGCTTATCGTTGGTGTCATTCCACAGGTAGTAGCCCCCGCCCAGACCGTGGAACCAGAAGTTATCGCTCTCATAACTAATGACCGGCACCGGGTAGACATCCGCATCATACTGCTTATACGGATGCTCGACGATGCCCACGCCAGCCCCAAGAGTGAACTTCCCGTCGGCATGCGCCGCGCTGGCGGACGTCGCAATCAGCACGCCGAGTGCCAGAAGTTTGATTTTAGTCACAATCCATATTCCCGTTGTCAAATTATCAGCCCGTGCAGTTTACCGTCGTAGGCCTCATGCCTCAAATTCTTTACCCGACATGACACAAATCGTTCACTTTCCCACCCTTCTCTTACCATGAGGTGACAGCCCGGTGACAGCTTCGCGTCCTGGCGTGTCAAAAAGCGTTATTTTCAGGATGAGTTATTGATATGTCATTGAAATTGATTTTCTGCGGCATGCAAGATTTCTAAATGCATCTACGCTTAAATTTAGAAGGTGTAATTGCAGGGCACATTAACGCTACTCCACCCGCAACCTGGCATAAGGGTTGCTGGATATCTGGAGAGCGACGTTCAGCTTATGTCTTCCGGGGGCCCCCACTACTCATATGAACGGCTCTCAACCTGTGCTAAAAAACGAAAGGACGGCATGCCATGAATATATTCGATCACTATCGCCAGCGCTATGAAGCTGCCAAGGACGAAGAGTTCACACTGCAGGAGTTTCTTACCATCTGCCGGCAAGATCGCAGTGCCTATGCCAATGCGGCAGAACGTCTGTTGATGGCCATTGGTGAACCCGTCATGGTTGATACGGCTCTCGAGCCACGGCTATCCCGTCTCTTTTCAAACCGGGTTATCGCGCGCTATCCGGCCTTTGAAGAGTTTTACGGTATGGAAGACGCCATCGAACAGATCGTTGCCTACCTCAAGCATGCCGCCCAGGGGCTGGAAGAGAAGAAACAGATCCTCTATCTGCTGGGGCCGGTGGGCGGTGGTAAATCGTCGCTGGCTGAACGGCTGAAAGCGCTGATGCAGCGCGTGCCCATCTATGTGCTGAGCGCCAATGGCGAGCGCAGCCCGGTCAACGATCACCCGCTGTGCCTGTTTAATCCGCAGGAGGATGCCCAGATCCTTCAGAAAGAGTATGGCGTGCCCACCCGCTACCTCGGCACCATCATGTCGCCGTGGGCGGCCAAGCGCCTGCACGAGTTTGGCGGCGATATTACTAAATTCCGCGTGGTCAAAGTCTGGCCATCGATTCTTGAGCAGGTCGCCATCGCCAAAACCGAACCCGGAGATGAAAACAACCAGGATATTTCGGCGCTGGTCGGTAAAGTGGATATCCGTAAACTGGAACACTATGCGCAAAACGACCCGGACGCTTATGGCTACTCCGGTGCGCTGTGCCGTGCCAACCAGGGGATTATGGAATTCGTCGAGATGTTTAAAGCACCGATTAAGGTGCTGCATCCGCTGCTGACCGCCACCCAGGAAGGGAACTACAACGGGACCGAAGGGATCTCTGCCCTGCCGTTTAACGGGATAATCCTCGCCCACTCCAACGAATCGGAATGGGTGACCTTCCGTAATAACAAGAACAATGAGGCCTTCCTCGACCGCGTCTATATCGTCAAGGTGCCTTATTGCCTGCGTATCTCCGAAGAGATCCGCATCTATGAAAAATTGCTCAACAGCAGCGAGCTGACCCACGCGCCGTGCGCCCCGGGCACCCTGGAAACGCTGGCGCGCTTCTCGATTCTGTCGCGCCTGAAAGAGCCGGAAAACTCAAGCATCTACTCGAAAATGCGGGTCTATGATGGCGAAAGCCTGAAAGATACCGACCCGAAAGCGAAATCCTATCAGGAGTATCGCGATTACGCCGGGGTGGATGAAGGGATGAACGGGCTCTCCACCCGTTTTGCCTTTAAGATCCTGTCACGGGTGTTTAACTTCGACCATGTCGAGGTGGCCGCCAACCCGGTGCATCTGTTCTATGTCCTGGAGCAGCAGATTGAGCGCGAACAGTTCCCGCAGGAGAACGCCGAGCGCTACCTGGAGTTCCTCAAAGGCTATCTGATCCCGAAATACGCCGAGTTTATCGGCAAAGAGATCCAGACCGCTTATCTGGAATCCTACTCTGAGTACGGGCAGAACATTTTCGATCGCTATGTCACCTACGCCGACTTCTGGATCCAGGATCAGGAGTATCGCGATCCGGACACCGGTCAGCTGTTTGACCGTGAGTCGTTGAATGCGGAGCTGGAGAAAATTGAGAAGCCGGCCGGGATCAGCAACCCGAAAGACTTCCGTAACGAAATCGTCAACTTTGTGCTGCGCGCCAGAGCCAACAACAGCGGACGTAATCCGAACTGGACCAGCTACGAGAAACTGCGCACGGTTATCGAGAAGAAAATGTTCTCTAATACCGAGGAGCTGTTGCCGGTCATTTCGTTTAATGCCAAAACATCAACCGATGAGCAGAAAAAACACGACGACTTTGTCGACCGCATGATGGAAAAAGGCTACACCCGCAAACAGGTTCGCCTGCTCTGCGAGTGGTACCTGCGGGTTCGTAAATCGTCCTGATGCGTCAAGCCCGGCGGCACGCCGCCGGGTCAACTGCAGCTGAATGATGATAAGCAAAGTTGGCTAATGCAGTACAGGAGGGCATATGACCTGGTTCATAGACCGACGCCTGAACGGGAAAAACAAAAGCGCCGTCAATCGCCAGCGCTTTTTGCGCCGTTATAAGGCGCAGATTAAACAGTCGATTTCCGAGGCTATCAACAAGCGCTCGGTCACCGATATTGAGAGCGGAGAATCCGTCTCGATCCCGACGGACGATATCAACGAGCCGATGTTTCATCAGGGGCGCGGCGGCCTGCGCAACCGCGTCCACCCGGGCAACGATCATTTTGTGCAAAACGACCGGATTGAGCGACCGCAGGGAGGTGGCGGCGGCGGTGGCGGCGGTCAGGGGCAAGCCAGCGCCGACGGCGAAGGGAAGGATGAGTTTGTCTTCCAGATTTCGAAAGATGAGTACCTGGATCTGTTATTTGAAGATCTCGCCCTGCCGAACCTGAAGAAGAATCAGCACCGGCAGTTGAACGAGTTTAAAACCCATCGCGCGGGCTTTACCTCGAATGGGGTGCCAGCCAACATCAGCGTGGTGCGTTCGCTGCAGAACTCGCTGGCCCGGCGTACGGCGATGACCGCTGGCAAGCGCCGTGAACTGCGCGCCCTGGAGGAGGATCTGGAGACCATCAGCCGCAGCGAACCGGTGCAGCTGCTGGAGGAGGAGCGCCTGCGCAAAGAGATTGCCGAGCTGCGCGCCAAAATTGAACGGGTGCCGTTTATCGACACCTTTGACTTACGCTACAAAAATTACGAAAAACGGCCGGAGCCCTCCAGCCAGGCAGTGATGTTCTGTCTGATGGACGTCTCAGGCTCGATGGACCAGGCCACCAAAGACATGGCCAAGCGCTTTTATATCCTGCTGTATCTGTTCCTCAGCCGGACCTATAAAAACGTCGATGTGGTCTATATCCGCCACCATACCCAGGCAAAAGAGGTGGATGAACACGAATTCTTCTATTCTCAGGAAACCGGCGGCACCATCGTCTCCAGCGCCCTGAAGCTGATGGATGAAGTGGTGCAGGCCCGTTATGACCCGGCGCAGTGGAACATCTACGCCGCCCAGGCGTCGGATGGCGACAACTGGGCCGATGACTCCCCGCTGTGCCACGAACTGCTGGCGAAGAAAATTCTGCCGGTGGTGCGTTATTACAGCTACATCGAAATTACCCGCCGGGCGCATCAAACCCTGTGGCGCGAGTATGAACATCTGCAGGCGACCTTTGATAATTTCGCCATGCAGCATATTCGCGACCAGGAAGATATCTACCCGGTATTCCGCGAACTGTTTCACAAGCAGTCATCTAAAAGTGAAGCATAGTTAACTGCTCAGCCAGTGAGTCGAGTGACTTGCTGGCTGTTTTCCTCAGACACAAGGCCCGATGGCACATCCATACATCATGTAAAACGGAAACAACGGGGCCAGGGCGACGGCTCCAAGCGAGCTAATCGTTTTGGTCTTATCATTGATTGATACCACAACGGGGTGCGCTAGCTGGTAGGCGGCGGCCAGATCTGACGCATCCGATGCAGTCCAAAATCCTGTCGCTTTAAACAACACCCCGAGGCGATCGTTATCAATCTGCACCGCATGATACTGATTCACCAGCTCGCTATGCTGCCCGGCATCCAGTTTGCGCTGATCCATCACCACCAGATATTCCGCCGTCACCTCATGTTGTTCCACGACAAAGTTAACCCGCACGCCGGAAGCCTGTTGGTGAAAGCGTTCATAAAAGGTCTGATAACGCTGATATTCCTGAGGCACACCGTCACGGACAAAGCGGTAACTGTATTTCGCTGAGCTGGCGACAATACCGGACGCTGAGGGTTTCACCGCCACAATAGTATCCGTAGGCGGTAAGTTTGGCGTGCTGGTACATCCTGCGAGCATTGCCACCACCACCAGCGATAAGACATATTTCATCATTTTCAGCCGTTCCTGTTCGCGATTTTCTCTATGACATCTGGCGTTTTTTTAACACTCCAGGTACAAATCCCTAACCCTGTGTATCATAACTGCCTAATCTGCTTCAAACATTCGCGCGATCGTCAGCGTTGAACTGTTTCTACTCTCAGGAGCCTGCTATGCCCCCTTTTTATCAATTGACGGCTACCCGCCTGCGCGGCCAGCCCCTCTCCATGTCTGACTATGCTGGCAAGGTGGTTCTGGTGGTGAATACGGCCAGCCATTGTGGCTTCACACCGCAATACGCTGGCCTGGAAGCGCTCTACAAAAAGTACGCGGCTCAGGGGCTGGTAGTGCTTGGTTTCCCCTGCAACCAGTTTGGGAAGCAGGAACCCGGCGGCGCGGATGAAATTGAGCAGACCTGTCACGTTAACTACGGCGTGAGCTTCCCGATGTTTGAGAAAGTGGACGTCAACGGCCCCGCCGCACACCCGCTGTTTCGTTATCTGAAACAAGCGTTGCCCGGCGTACTCGGCGGACGGATCAAGTGGAATTTCACCAAGTTCCTCATCGCTCGCGATGGCACACCCCTCACGCGTTTTGCGCCGTTCACGACGCCGGAGAAAATGGAGGCCTCCATTGTCGCTGCCCTCAAGCGCTGAGTGTTCCCGTCATGCCACGTTCACCCAACAGTGACTGGCTGCCCATGCAAGGTAGAAGTCGATCGCACGCAGCCAGCAACCGTCTGTTGCTGGCCGATCTTCCACCTGCCCGGCCATCAGCCTACAGTGGCGACACGGCCTCAACGTCATGCTGAAACACGTAGGGGTCGGAGAGGAGTTCGAATGCGTCGTCGTCCGGATAGGTGACCGCGACGTGATAGTCTTCGCCTGCGAAGGCTTTGACCGCCGCAAGATCCTGCCAGTAGGTGGCGAGAAAGAAATGCGCCCATTCGCCCTGGTTTTCCTGGCGCACCAGCGCGCCTCTGTTGCCGGGGATACCACGGGCGTGTTCCACGCCGGTCAGCTCAAGGTGCCGGGCAAACCCCTCGGCATGTTGCAATGGCACACAGCCGTGCCAGGTCCTGACAATCATTTGCGTTCTCCTGTGGTGATAAACGTCTCACCTTAACATCAGGAGCCACCTGTAGGGGAGCGTCACGATACCGCGCACGGCTCTGAATCAGGTGGCACCTCGCCCTCTGCCCCCGCGGTTATCTCCGGCAGTCGCGCCTCAATCAAGGCGATCACGCTTCTGACCCGCGGCGGAATAAAACGGGCATCGGGATAGACGGCATACAGGAAACGGTCCGGTAATCGCCAGTCAGCCAGGATCGGCACCAGCCTTCCAGCCCTGAGGGCCCTGGCCGCCAGCGGTCGCTGCATCCCTCCGATGCCGATGCCGGATTCCAGCGCCTGCAACAGCGCATCGCTGGTGTTGGCCCGAAAAACGGTCTTAACCTGCACGTCTCTCGTCTCGTCTGCGGAAATGACCCGCAGCGGAGCGTCAAGCGGGAGGCCGCTAAACCGAACGTGTGGACAAGCCGCCAGGTCGTCTACGGACTGGACGGCGTAATGACCTGGTGCCGCAAAGAGCGCCGTTTCAATCCGCGCCAGAACCCGCGCAGCATGGGATGGCGGCGGCTCATGGCCGAGACGTAGCGCCACATCCACCCCTTCGGTAACCAGATCGGCGATCCGATCGTCGAGCGACAGCATCAGGTGCAGTTCAGGATACTGTTTTTGCAGCGCCAGCAGATGCGGCAGCAGAAGACTGCCGAGACCGCTTGGCAACTGGACATGCACCCGCCCCTGAAACTGAGGATCCGTCGGGTTGAGCCGCCTTTCCGCCTCCTGCATGGCGTTCAGCACCCGCTGCATATCACGCCGGTAATGTTCACCCTGTTCAGTGAGCATCATGGCCCGCGTCGTACGATGGAGTAACACCACACCAAGCTCCTGTTCGAGCGCGGCGATCTGCTGACTGACGGCAGATTGCTTCATCCCGAGCTGCCGGGCGGCTGCGGAAAATGAGCCGGCTTCGGCAACGCGCAGAAAGGTGGCGATGGCGGTGAGCTTATTATTCATTTCATGATTCTGCTGATAAGTTTCATCCGTTTCATGGGATAGGTGGCAAAAAAATAATCTAGCACACTGTGTCGGTCACCTTCCCAGGAGAAACACCATGAACAAGACATCCTCTCAGGTCGCACTGGTCGCTGGCAGCAGCGGCATCGTTGGCCGCCAGCTGGTCAACACCCTTTTACATCGTGGATGGGAGGTTATCGGCCTCAGCCACCGCGCCCTGTCGCAACCGGGGGCGATCCCGATGATTCACGTCGATTTACGCGATGCCCGGCACAGCGCGCAAGCGCTCCAGCCGCTGTCCACCGTGACCCACATTTTTTACAGTGCCTGGATGAATACCGGAAACTGGAGCGAAATGGTGGAACCGAACGTTACCATGCTGCGTCATCTGGTCAGCCACGTCGAGCAAAACGCCCCGCTGCAGGCGGTCAGCCTGATGCAGGGGTATAAAGTGTATGGCGCCCATCTTGGCCCCTTTAAAACCCCGGCGCGGGAAAGCGACCCCGGCGTACCCGGGGCTGAATTTAACGCCGCTCAACTTGCGTGGCTCCGCCACTTTCAACAAGGCAAAACCTGGCACTGGAGCGCTATCAGGCCCGGCGTGGTGGGCAGCCCGGTGCCGGGTAACGCCATGAATCTTGCGTTGAGCATCGCGCTGTACGCGTCACTGTGCAAAGCCCTGGGCTTACCGCTGCGCTTTCCCGGCACGATAACCACCTGGCACAGCATTGTCGATCACACTGACGCCGACCTGCTGGCGGAGGCCACGCTGTGGGCCGCCACCTCACCGGCGGGGGAAAACGAGGCCTTCAACGTCAATAATGGTGATATCTGGCGCTGGTGCGAGCTGTGGCCGCGCATCGCGCAGTGGTTTGAACTGGAATGCGCCCCGCCGGTCAGGCTCTCATTTCATCAGTTATTCAGTGACTACCGTGCCGTCTGGCGCGAGCTGGCCGCAGAGCGGCTGGTGGAAACGAACATTCTGCGCCTGAGCGACGGTCAGTTTGCCGATTTCGTGTTCGGCTGGCAGTACGACATGTTTGGCGATGGCAGTAAACTGCGCCGGGCTGGCTTCCAGCGGATGCAGGCCACAGACGAGATGTTTTTCAGCCTGTTTTCGCAGCTGAGAACGGCGCGGGTGATCCCCTGAGCGTTAGCGTCAGGGCAACGCCAGCCGGTCTTGATGGTGCGCAAAGAGGGTGATGAGATGGTCGGCGAGAACCCGCACGCGTCTGGACCCGGCCAGGTCGGAATGCATCACTAACCATAACGTCTGATCCGCGCCGATCTCCGGCTGCAGGCACTGCAGCCCGTTGGCCCGCGCCATAAAGTGCGGCAGGACGCCCAGCCCAAGTCCCGCTGATACCGCGGAAACCTGGGCCACGAGCGTATTGGCTTCGACTTTACACGGTCGCCCTCGCAGGGTGCGCGTGATCCATTGGGCGGCCGGCAGGTGCTGGTGAGTCTCCGGCCACCCCACAAAGTCCGCCTCGCTCAGCGACAGGCCGTCCGCACCGGCCAGATAGCTGGCGGCGCCATAGACGCCAAACCCCACCGATCCCAGCCGCTTTAAGGTCAAATGCCCGGCGTCAGGCTTAACCATGCGGATCGCCAGATCGGCATCCCGACGGTGCAGATTCACCGGCTGCACACCGCTCAGCACCTCCACCCGCAGGTCAGGATAGTGGTCCAGGAGCCCTTTCAGGGAGGGCAGAATAAAATGCGTGGCCAGGTTGTCCGAGGTAGCCAGGCGGACAACCCCGGCGACATGCCCCTGCAGTTGCGCCGCCTCGCCGAACGCCAGGCCTGCGTATTCCAGCGCCTCCGCCCGCGCGAGCAGGGCTTCGCCATCGTCGGTCAGGCGATAGCCGCTCTGATGGCGGCTGAAAAGCGGGACTTTCAGCGACTGTTCCAGCCGATCCAGCCTGCGGGACACCGTGGCAATCCCCATGTTCATCTTGTCGGCGGCGCCGCTTAGCGTTCCCGCCCGGGCGATGGCGAGGAATATGCGCGCATCATCCCAGTTAAACTCTGCCGTCATCTCTTTTCCATTTATGGAAAACGGTTCTCCGTTTTCTGCTCTTTTTTATCATTTTCGCAGGGATGATACTCCACGTCACTCGCGGAGACAAACAGGCTATCCGATCGCCGGTTCTCTCCTCACCTGAACGTCCGTGCACCATGCACGACTTCCCTCTTCTTAGGATACGCCTGACATGAAAGAGATTGCTTTACCCCTTAACCCAACCCCGACGCGCGTCTGGATAGCCGTCATTGCGCTCGGGATCTGCGCCTTTTCGATCGTCACCAGCGAACTGGCGCCGGTGGGCATGCTCAGCGCCCTGGCGGCGGATTTTCACCAGACGGAATCCGGTATGGGGCTTGCCGTCACCGCCTACGGCTGGGTAGGCGCCCTGGCGGCCCTGCTTTCCGGCGCGATGCCGGCGCGTATTTCACGCAAGGCGCTGCTGGTCGGGCTGATGCTGACCCTGGCGCTTTCCTGCCTCGCCGCGACCCGGTCTTATTCCATGTTCGCCCTGATGAGCGCCCGCATGATTGGCGCCCTGGCGCATGGCGCTTTCTGGGCCTTAATTGGCATCGTCGCCGCGCAGCTGGTCCCGCCGCACCGTCTGGGGCTGGCTACGGCAATCATTTTTGGCGGCGTGTCGGCGGCAAGCGTAGTGGGGGTACCGCTGGCGAGCTTTATCGCCACCCTGGCGGGCTGGCGACACGCGTTTTTGGCGGTGGCCCTGTTGTCACTGGCCGCAGCGGCAGTGCTATGCTCGACGCTGCCCGCGCTGGCCGCGTCCACCCCCGTCAGGCTGGGTGTTTATCGCGATATCTTCCGTAATCCGCTGCTCTGCGGTCTGTATGGCGCCACGGCCTGCATCATTACCGCTCACTTTGCCGCCTTCACCTATGTTGAACCGCTGCTGATAACACTGCAGGGAGTACCGGCGACCGCCCTCTCCGGCCTGCTGCTGTTGTCAGGGGTTTCCGGGCTGGTGGGTAACGTTATCGCCGGTAAGCTTATCGATCGTCATCTGAAGGGGCTTATTTTTGCTTCACTGCTGCTGAGCGGGGGCGCGCTGGCGATCCTCGGCACCGGACAACTTGCGCCCCTACCTTTCTGTTTTAGCGGGCTGCTGTTAGCCCTGTGGGGCGCCGGTATCGCGATTGTGTTCGTCGGCTTACAGACCTGGCTGCTGCGCAGCGCAGGCGCGGTCGCCCAGCCGGCGTCAGCCATTTACGTGGCTATTTTTAATGCCGCCATTGGCACCGGGGCGCTTGTCGGCGGCCAGCTGATCGCCACTGCCGGCTTGTCAGGCATGGCGTGGCTGGCGGCGGGGATCATGGCGTGCAGTACGCTGCTGATCGCCCTGCTGAAAGCGCCCTCAGACCGCTAAAGGCTGCCCTGTAAAACCGCGTTTTCACGATCCAGGGTGAAGACCTGCCACGCGACCCGGGTCGTGCTCAGGGTAAAAATGGCCGTCGCCAGCGTATTTTCGTCATCCGGATCTTCCGCAGACAGCCGGTAAATCGGTAACAGCGGATCATGCTGGTCGGAGAGCATCGCTTTCGCTGTTACCCCATCCAGCGACGGGTTCGTCGCCAGCCAGGCATCCAGGCGCTGCTGTCGTGAGCCGGAGCTCCCGGTCACGATCTGTTCAATGGTCTCAAGCTGGGGATGGATCAGATGGTTGGCATGCCCAAAGGTGGCGGTCAGCTGGCGCACTGAGCTGCCGGAGCCGGTAGCTTCAACGCTAAACAGACGGCTATCGCCCATTTGACCCAGCGTGTGGTGAAACGCGCCCGCGCGCGATGTCGCGGTCAGCAGGGTAATGGCGTCATCTAACGTGGTGGCATTCAGCGATGCGCGGGCCAGTATCTGGCGCGGCATCCCCTCCGGACGATGCACAGCACGAATATTGTTGACCGTATTGACTATCCCTTTCTCATTCACCGCGAAGGTGTGCCCGCACAGGGAGCCGGGGTAGGCGAAGCTGGTGAAGGCGAGGCCCACATCCGGTGCCACGTGGACGATGGCGCAGTCACCGCGCAGCTGCGGGAAACCGTCTTCGTTGTGCGCAATAATTAACTCGCCCTCAGCGCTTTTCCCCGCCAGGGTAGTGCAGCCATCCGACGTCGAACGCACCAGATCGCCGCGACAGTTCCAGGCAAACACCTCATCCACCGGCGCCTGCAGCCCCTCCGCCATGCCCTCCAGCTCCTGCCAGATCAGCGGAAACTGAGCCTGGACGGTTGCGCGCATGCGCTGGGTTTGCTCCGCCGTTTTCAGGGCGGTTACGGTTTGCCACAGCGCTGTTTGCCTGATTTTAGTATGCCAGGCCTCACGACCAAACGCGCCAAGCTGCTGACCCACCGCATAGGCGGAACCACGGATTGCGATTGTTTTCATATTGTTATCATTCACTTATGTTCAGGATACGTGTTGCAAAAACTCTTGCAGACGCGGATTGCTGCTGGCAGTGAGCAGCACCTCAGGTGAACCATCTTCGGCAATGGTGCCGCCATCAATAAAGATCAACCGGGAAGCCACCTCTCTGGCAAAGCCAATCTCATGGGTCACAATCACCATCGTCATGCCCTCTTCGGCCAGCGAGCGCATGACCTTTAACACCTCATGCCGCAGTTCGGGATCGAGAGCGGATGTTGGCTCATCAAATAACATCATTTTGGGTTTTACCGCCAGGGCACGAGCTATCGCCACGCGTTGCTGCTGCCCCCCCGAGAGCTCTGCCGGATAGTGGTTGGCGCGTTCACGCAGACCCACGCGGTCCAGCAACGCCAGCGCCTGCTCCCGCGCCGCGGCCTTACTCTGCTTACGCACGCGAACCGGACCGAACATGACATTCTCAAGGGCGGTCAGATGCGGGAACAAATGAAACTGTTGAAACACCATACCGGCTTCGCGGCGAATATCACACTCATTCGCGTGCGGATCCGTAATATGCATGCCCGCCACCAGCAGCGTTCCCGAAGAGATCTCCTCCAGCTTGTTAATGCAGCGCAACAGGGTCGATTTTCCCGAGCCGGACGGGCCAATGATCACCACCACCTCGCCCGCTTCAATCTTTAAATTGATATCGTGCAGCACCTGAGTGGCGCCGAAGTTTTTCGCTACCGCGCTAAATTCAACCATGCTCATAAAATATGGATCCTTTTCTCAAGTTGTTTCAGCAGGAAGCTCAGACACAATGTCAAAAACAGATAAATCATCGCCACCGCCGTCCACACCTCCAGCGCCCGAAAGTTACCGGCAATAATCTCTTGTCCCTGGCGGGTTAATTCTGCCACGCCAATAACAATAAATAGCGAGGTATCTTTTATACTGATAATCCACTGATTGCCTAATGCCGGGATCATTCGCCGAAAAGCCAGCGGCATAATGACATGTAATAGGGTGCTGCGTGGCGATAACCCCATCGCCAGGCTGGCTTCTTTAAAACCTTTATTGATCGACAGAATCGCGCCCCGGGTGATCTCCGCTATATAAGCGCCGGAGTTAATCACAATGGTAATAATTGCGGCAGGAACCGGGTCAATACGCACTGGCAACACCATCGGCAGGGCGAAGTAGATAAACATCACCTGCACCATGATCGGCGTTCCACGGATTAATTCCACAAACACCAGCGATACCGTTTTTGATATTTTTCCGCCTAATGCGCGGCAGGTTCCCGCCAGCAAGCCAATGATTAACCCACCTAACAAACCGGACAAAGAGATAATCAGCGTCAGCTGCAAGCCCTGCATCAGCAGCGGTAAAGCATCCCAAATATAGCGACTGTCAAAATTCATCATTCTACCCGTCAAGAAGAAATGAGGTCGGATCGCTCCGACCTGGCAGGGTTATTTCGGCTGTTTAGCAAACCACTTTACGTAAATCTTGTCGTAGGTACCATCGGCACGCAGGGCCTGCAGAGCCTGGTTCACTTTTGGCGTCAGGCTGCTGTTTTTCTGCATCGCAAAGCCATATTGCTGTGGCAGAATGCTGTCCGTCTCCCCGGTGGATTTGACCTTGCCATTACCCGCCGTCTTCACGTAGTAAAGGACATTTGGCGAATCGTGAACGACGGCATCGAGATTGCCGGCCTGCAGATCAAGGTAGGCGTTATCGATGTTCGGGAACTCGATATAATTCGCTTTATATTTGCTTTTCATAAAGCTGGCCGCCGCCGTCCCCTGCTTAAGGCCAACTTTTTTTCCGGTCAAATCACTGAATTTGGCAATGGAATTATCAGTACTTTTCACGGCTATTAACAGGTCGGCATTATAATACCCATCACTGAAATCCACGACCTGTTTACGCGCATCGGTAATGGTTATGCCGGCCATCGCCACGTCCAGATTGCGCGACTGCAGCCCGGGGATGAGGCCGCCGAAATCCATCGGCCTTAATTCGTAGCTGATATGCATTTTCTTTGCGATAGCGTCCCACAAATCGATATCAAAGCCGACATATTTATCACCTTGTTTAAATTCAAAAGGGACAAAGGCGGTATCCACGCCCACCGTTATTTTATCCTGGGCTGCTGTCACAAAACTGGCTGAACAAATAACCAAAGCCAGCGTCAGTTTTAATTTATTAAATAATCCAGTCATAATTACCCTCAGCGTCAATGAAATGGCATGCAACGAATATCAGCCTGCGATATATATCGCCGGAAGAACCAATAACAACACTTGATATGCAGGGCGCATTATTATGCGCCCGAATGAAAAGGCTAACTTATTCAGAAAATAGAGAGTCGGTGGTATCCGGTACGGGCGTCTGGGCGCTGTTCATCACCATGGAGAGAAAACTGTAATAACCGTTTATCCCAATCAGATCCACCACGCCCTTCTCACCCCATAAATCAACGGCTTGTTGCCAGGTGCTATCACTCACCTTTTGCTGTTGATGCAGTTGCTGACAGAAGTCATATACCACCTGCTCATCGGGCCGGAGATCGTCTGGCGGGCGCCGTTGCTTAATCGCCCGCACCGCCGCGGCAGAGATGCCCTTCTCACGTGCTATTGGCGCATGGATCGCCCACTCTACCGGCTGTGACCAGTGCCGTGCGGTCAGCAAAATCGCCAGTTCAGAAAGACGCTGACCCAGCGCGCTGCGATAACGTAAATACTCCCCCATACGCTGGGCATGCGCCATCAGCTCGGGACTACGCAGCAGCGGCTCAAAAGGCGGCAGCAAGGCGCCGCGCGGCCCATTGATAATCTCTTCCGCTAACTGACGTTGCTGCTCGTCCCATTCCTGTTCCGCCAGGGGCGGTAAACGATTAATCATAATTTCCCCGTCTCTTCGCGGATCACGCTGTTCAGCGTATCGACCACAAAGTCGATCTGCGCCGGGGTGATGATAAACGGCGGCGCGATCAGGATGTGATCGCCATACTGACCATCGATCGTGCCGCCCATGGGATAGACCATCAACCCGCGCGCCATACAGTTTGCTTTGATCGCAGCATGCAGCTTCAGGGCAGGGTCGAACGGGGTTTTGTTGTCTTTATCGCGCACCAGCTCGACGCCGGCAAACAGGCCGCGCCCGCGCGTATCGCCGACATGCGGTAACTCACCCAGCACCTCGCGCAGGGCCTGTTGCAGATAGGCGCCCTGCTGTTTGACGGCAGCCAGTAAATTATCGCGCGCAATCACCTGCTGCACCGCCAGAGCTGCCGACGCGGCGGTAGCATGACAAATATAAGTGTGACCATGCTGGAACAACCCGCTGCCCGCCTTCAGCGCGGAAACAATGGTCTCACTCGCCAGTACCGCCCCAATCGGCTGATAACCCCCGCCGAGCCCCTTGGCGATGGTCACTAAATCAGGCACCACGTCGTCTTGTTCAAACGCGTGCAGCGTCCCGGTACGCCCCATACCGCACATCACCTCATCTGCGATATACAGGATGCCGTATTTATCGCACAGGCGGCGCACCCCCTTCAGATAGCCCGGCGTCGGCGGCGTGGCCCCCGTCGTCGCCCCCACCACGGTTTCCGCACAGAAACCGATAATCGTTTCCGGGCCGGCCTCAAGGATGGCTTGCTCCAGCTCATTAAGCAGACGTTCGGTATACTGTTGCTGGGTCTCGTCAGCCCGGCGATCGCGGTACTCATTGCAGGCTGAGACGCGGATAACATCCATTAATAAGGGGGCAAACTGGCGACGGCGCCATTCGTTACCGCCCACCGCCAGCGCGCCCAGCGTATTGCCGTGATAGCTCTGTTTACGGGCGATAAATCGGGTGCGCGATGGCTGGCCGATCTCCACAAAGTACTGCCGCGCCATCTTCAGCGCCGTCTCTATTGCCTCGGATCCGCCCGAGACAAAGTAGGCATAGTTAAGCTCGCCGGGTGCCGTGCGGGTGAGATGTTCGGCCAGCTGTTCCACGACATCACTGGTAAAAAAACTGGTATGCGCATAGGCCAGCTGATCGATCTGGCGGTGCATCGCCGCCAGCACATCAGGGTGTGCGTGTCCGAGGCAGGAAACCGCCGCCCCGCCGCAGGCATCAAGATACGGCTTTCCCTGGGCATCAAAGATATAGGCCCCCTGGGCACGTGAGGCCACGATCGGCGTGCTACGCAGGCTGCGGTGAATGACATGACTCATACTGGGTTCTGCTCCTGAATCCGCTACATTAATTGAGCGTATCTTGCAGGATCCATTTGGATCACGTCAACGAAATAAAGATATAAATGCATCCATAATTCTTATACCAGATACATTTGAATCATTTATCAGGATTTACCGGGGATTACATAGACACCAGAATCGATAAGATAGCGTTCGGCACTTTCAATTTTATTCACCGCCTCACGGCCGTGGCGCACCACCAGCATCGCCAGTAAACACTCCGCCAGCCCCATGCCGGAGACCACGGAAGGGAAAAATGACGGACTGTCGATGGAAAACAGCAGCGTGCAGTCTGCCGCCTGCGCTAAAGGGGAAACCGGCGAGTCGGTGATGGCGAGGATCTTCGCCCCTGCCTGCCGGGCTGCCCGTAAAACATCCAGTGATTCGCGTGAATAGGGCGCAAAGCTGGTGAGTAAGACGCAATCCCGGCTGGTCAGTTCGCGGGTGAAAACTTCGATATTGCTGGCCAGGCCATCGATTAACGATACCTGCCGGTTGAACAGTCGATAGACATAAAACAGCGACCACGCGATCGGAAAGCTGGCGCGGAATCCGCAGATATAGACATTCTCCGCGCTATCGAGCAAGGTCACCGCCTGCTCCATCTCCTGCGCATTTTCGTTTTGCGTAAAGGTCAGATTCGCCTGATGCGCCTGAAAAACCTCTTTATACAGCTGCGTTTGCGTGCCGCGGGCCATCATTTTTTCCGCTTTTGATACGTACGTATCATTGCGCAGCCCGAGGTCGTCAATGAAATCGCTTTTCAGCTCGCTCCAGCCGCGGTAACCCAGCCGCTGCGCCAGACGCAGCAGCGTCGCCGGTTTTACCCCGGCTTCCGCCGCGAAGGCACGCATCGATAACACCACCAGTTGGCTGGCATTTTGCAGTGAGAACTCGGCGGCGCGTTGCAGCTCGGGCGACAACCCGCCGAATTCATTAATGATTTTTTCCCTGAGATTCATGGCAGCTACTTACTGGTTTTAAGTGAAAGCTATCTAATCATATTTGAGATCAAGACTCTATAGGTGGCTAACGACCCCGCGGGTTACATCCGTTCCCCCTTCTCATTGCTGGCGTGCTTTACTTCAAATATGGCGTAAGAGGAATGTCACTGGCGGGTGGGAAAAGGTATGCTCTTATCAGGGGGCGTTGCACATCAAAGCCCTGTTCACTGCTGGAAATTTCACCATGGCACGCAACCGCACTTTTTCTCTCAATCTCCGTTGGCGAGCGCTGCTCAAAGACGCAGGGATGGAGCCTGAACATCTCCTCCGCCAGGCCGGTTTGCCGGACGACACCTTTTCAGACATCAATCGCGGTCTGACTACCGATGAGTATCTGCGTTTCTGGCGCGTGCTGGAAAAAGAAAGCGACGATCAGGCCTTTCCTTTGCCCTTTGTAGAAAGGGTCTCTGCGGAAGTGTTTGATCCCCCGCTGTTCGCCGCCTTGTGTAGTACCCACATGATGCAGGCGGTCCAGCGGCTGGCCAAGTATAAACTGCTTATTGCCCCCATGGTGCTGGAGACGATGGTCGTGCAGAACGGCACGCTGACAGTGTCTCCGCGCTGGCTGGGAGCAACAGAAATCCCTGCCTCTCTGGAAGTGGCAGAGCTGGCATTTTTACTTCGGCTGAACCGACTGGCCACCCGCGAACCGGTTCAGGCCGTGAAAGTAACGCTCTCACAGCCCCTCACCCGCCAGCAGACCCACCACTTTTCAGCCTTCTTCGGCACGACCATACAGCGTGGAAAGCGGGCGACCATCAGCTTTGCCGCCGCTGATGCCCTGCGGCCCTTTTTGACGGTGAACGAGGGTATGTGGCAGGTCTTTGAGCCGGAGCTGCAGCGTCGTCTCAGCCAGCTTAGCGATCAGGCCTCAACGGCTGAACGTGTTCATGCAGTCCTGCTGGAGCTTCTGCCGGGCAACGACGCCTCTATCGACAATACGGCGCAACGTCTGGGAATGAGCAAACGCACCCTGCAGCGCAGGCTGGAGCAGGAGGGAGAGAATTATCGCGCCCTTGTTCACGCTTGTCGCGAAGCGCTGGCTCGCCACTATCTTCTCAATACCACGCTTTCCGGTTATGAGATCGCCTTTCTGCTCGGTTTTGAAGATCCGAATTCCTTCTATCGGGCTTTTATGGCGTGGACCGGCCAGACGCCAGAAACCCTCAGAGACATGATGCGCCTCAACTAAGCGCGCGTCATGGCGCGCTTTGCCAGTATTGTGGCGTACCGTGCCAGCGACACCGCGCCTGACAGCAGGCACACTCAGCGCAGTCTACTTGCCGAGGTGCTTATGTTTATTCAGGAAAATAAAACCGCGCTGGTCACCGGCGCATCGTCAGGGATGGGGAAAGCCATTGCCCGTCGTCTTATCCAGGAGGGTTACCAGGTTTACGTTGCTGCCCGGCAGCTCGGGAAAATGGACGATCTGGCTTCGCTAGGGGCCCAATGCCTGCAGATGGATCTCTCACGGCAGGACGATCGGCTGGCGGTCGTGAACACCATTCTGTCTCAGACCGGAGGGGTCGATGTACTGGTCAATAATGCCGGTTTTGGCCTGTATGGCCCGGTCGAAGAGATCGGTATCGATGAGGCTCGCTACCAGTTTGAGGTCAATCTCTTCGGCGCGGCGCATCTCACGCAACTACTGCTTCCCGCGATGCGCGCCCGCCGTCGCGGATATATTGTCAATATCTCTTCCATGGGCGGGAAGATGTATAGCGTCCTCGGCGCATGGTACCACGCCACCAAACATGCACTTGAGGGATGGTCAGACTGCCTGCAGCTGGAAGTTGCCGACTTCGGCATCAAGGTGGTTATCATCGAACCTGGAGTGATTGAAACCGGCTTCGGCGATGCGGCCAGTGAAAGTATTGTCAAACGTTCGGCCACAGGACCGTATGGTCAGTTGGTAAAAGGGGTCGCCCTGTCGATCCAAAAAACGTACGGCCATGGCACCGGCAGCGATCCGCAGACGATCGCCGAGGTGGTCCTGGTCGCGGTGAATGCCTCAAATCCACGCCCCCGTTATGCCGTCGGTAAGTATGCCAAATTGCTTATCCGGATGCGTGTCTGGCTGGGCGACCGTCTTTTCGATCGTATTATCCTCAGCCAGATGCGCTGAGGTCATGTTCTGCTCACTTTCGCCTCGCGCTGGAGGGGGATGACTCTCCCAGCCAGTCGATAAAAAACGCCATAAACGCCGATACCTGAGGGGGCTGCAGCTTTCGCTGGGGAAAGACAAACTGCAGCCCGACCTCCTTGCGGTCTAAGGGGCTGAATCCGGTGAAGCGCTCGGCAAACAGCACCTGAAGCCGCCCTTCCTCGATATCCCTCTTCACATCCCACCATGATTTACCAGCGATCCCCGCCCCGCTTAGCGCCCACTGCCGCAGCAGTGCCCCATCGTCGCAGACCATCGCCGGTGTCACCCGCACCACGCGCTCCTTTCCCGCCTCCTCAAAGCGCCATTCATTCATCACCACACCGTGCCGCTCCAGCGCCAGGCAGCGGTGATGGTGCAACTCGTCGAGGGCGGCAGGCGTTCCGTGAGTGGCAAGATAAGCCTCCGAAGCCACCAGCACCCGGTGGTTGGGGCGGATATGGCGGATCGCCAAACTACTGTCTGGCAGGTTACCGACGCGAATACTCATATCCAGCCGGTTGGCGACCAGATCCTCCACGCGCTCCCCTAAGAACACGGAAAACGTGACCTCCGGGTGACGCCTGGAAAAGTCGACGATGGCCGGGCTAAGATACTGTCGGCCAAAGTCGGAGGGGGCGGAAAGACGAATATTGCCGCTCAGCACGCCTTCCTTTTGCGTCAGCAACGACTCAGCGTGGCGGGCCTCCTCCAGCACGCGCCGCGCGGCATGATAAAAATCTTCCCCCGCCCTGGTCAGGGTGATAGCGCGCGTGGAACGATGGAACAGGCGGGTCTGGTAGCGCTCCTCCATCGCCTTCAGGCGGGCCGTCATGGTGGCCGGTGAGAGCGATAACCGTCTGCCGGCGGCGGAGAGTCCCCCCGCCTCGGCGACAGCCACCAGCAGCGCCATATCTTCCAGCTTGCCCATTTTTCGTATTTCCTGAAAAGTGAATCTGTTTTTAGCCTAATTATCAAAATTAGATCCCGACTGTAAAGTGATTTTCATTCCACTCGCAAGGGACACCCGTATGAACAGCCTCTCACTTTTCGATCGTTACCACATCGGCACGCTGCCGTTGAAAAACCGCATCGTCATGGCTCCCATGACCCGGGCGCGCGCCCTGCAGCCCGGAAATATCCCCTCCGCGCTGATGGCGGAATATTACCGCCAGCGCGCCAGCGCCGGATTGATCGTCACGGAGGCGACGCAAATCTCTCCTGAGGGACAGGGATACTCCTGGACGCCTGGCCTGCATTCCGCTGAGCAGATTGCCGGCTGGCAGCTGACGACCGGGGCCGTTCACCAGGCTGGCGGCGTTATTTTTTCTCAGCTCTGGCACGTGGGCCGGATGTCGCACGCTCGTTTTCATGCGGATGGGCACCCCGTGGCCCCGTCGGCGCTGGCGCCGGACGCCCAGGTCTGGGTGGTGGATGAGCAAGGCCGGGGCCAGATGGTGGACTGCCCACCGCCGCGGGCGCTCTCCCGATCGGATATTCAGCGTATTGTCGCCGATTACCGTCAGGCGGCGCGCAATGCGATAGCGGCGGGGTTTGACGGCGTGGAAGTGCACGGCGGCAATGGCTATCTGATCGACCAGTTCCTGCGGCGTACCGCCAACCAGCGTACTGATGAGTACGGCGGTAGCCTGAGCAACCGGATCCGTTTTGCCCAGGAGGTGCTGACCGCCATCGGCGACGTCATTGGCCGCGAGCGGACGGGCATCCGCCTTTCCCCCTTCATTACCCAGCGCGGGATGAACGACCCGCAGGTGATCGACGCCATCCTTGCCCTGGCGGCCTGGTGCGAACAGCAGGGTATCGCCTTTATCCACCTGGCGGAGGCGGACTGGGACGATGCGCCAGCCGTTCCCCAGCACTTTCGTGACACGCTGCGCGCGACCTTCAGCGGCACCCTGATCGTGGCCGGCAATTACGATCAGCAAAAGGCGGAACGTATCCTCACCGCCGGTTTCGCCGACCTGGTGGCTTTCGGCCGGCCGTTTATTGCTAATCCTGACCTGCCGCAGCGGCTTCAGCACCGCTGGCCGCTGGCGACCGTCAGCGATCCCGCCACGCTGTTTGGCGGGACAGAGGTGGGCTATACCGACTATCCCTTCTATACGGAGCATAAAGAGTGAAAATGACCCGCAAAATGTTACCTGCCAGCCGTAGTTTCGCTGTTGTCTGTACGCAGGCCAGACGCGGCATCGCGCTGCGGCGCTGCGCCACAGCGCTGCTGCTTGCCGGGATATCCGGCTCCGCGTTTTCAGCCCCGCAGGGTTTGCTGAAGCCAGCCCAGCTCATCGTTGACAGCGGCCTTCCCCCTGCCACACGCGCCGCCAATGAATATGTCGCCAGGCAATACGCCACGTTCTGGAATACCGGTGATGAAGCGCTGGCCCGGGCGGCGCTGGCGGGGAATTTTATCGATAAAACGCCCCCGGAAGGGCGTCGGCAAGGGCCGGAAGGCGCGATCCTCGCCTCCAGAGCGTTTCGTCAGGCGGTGCCGGATTTACGTTGTGATGTCGAACAAATGATTGTGGCCGGTGACCGGGTGGTCTCACACTTACATTTTCATGGCCACTTTACCGGGACCTTCGGCACCCGGAAGGGGAAGGGACAAAATATCGATTTTATCGCCACCGATATCTATCAGATCAGCGGCGGTAAAATTGCCGCCAACTGGCATATTGAAGATAACCTGACGCTGATGAAACAGCTGGGCGCGCAATAAGCTGCCCACCCGAGCGGTGAGTAAGCGATCGCCATAACCACGAGCCGCCCCGGCATCCGCCGGGGCAGCTCGCCTGGCGACAGACTGTGCTTAGATTTGCGCCATTCCACCGTCGACATAGATCTCTGCGGCGTTAATAAAGCTCGACTCGTCAGACGCTAAAAATACCACCGTCCTGCCAATCTCC
Organism: Klebsiella sp. D-Nf1; assembly: GCF_002810515.1. Classification (NCBI taxonomy): domain Bacteria; kingdom Pseudomonadati; phylum Pseudomonadota; class Gammaproteobacteria; order Enterobacterales; family Enterobacteriaceae; genus Klebsiella; species Klebsiella sp. D-Nf1. Next base: position 509,097 of record NZ_PIOK01000001.1, on the reverse strand, counting down.
TCCGGTTCGCCCAGCCGCCCGAGCGGTACGCTGGCGGCCAGGGCGTCGAACAAGCCCTGACGGTCCGCCTCCGCGACCAGTCCTCCCAGACCCGGGGTACGCACCGGCCCCGGGCTGACGACATTGATGCGGATCCCGCGATCGTTCACCTCCAGCGCCCAGGAGCGCGCCAGGCTGCGTACCGCCGCTTTACTGGCGCTATAGATGCTGAAGTTCGCCGTCCCTTTGACCGCCGCCGTAGAGCCGGTCAAAATCACCGAGGCGCCGTCGGTGAGCAGCGGCAGCGCTTTCTGGACGGTGAACACCACCCCGCGCACGTTGGTGGCGAAAATCCGCTCGACGTGCGCTTCGGTGATGGCGCTGAGCGGCAGCATATCCCCGCCGCCAGCATTGGCGAACAGCACATCCAGCCGGCCGGACTCGTCGGCAATGGTCGCAAATACCGCGTCAAGGTCGCTTAACACGGCGGCGTCGGCGCGGATCCCGCGGGCGGCGGGCCCGATGAATCTTACCGCCGCATCCAGCTCCTCCTGTCGGCGGCCGGTGATATACACCTTCGCGCCCTGCTCCGCCAGCGCTTTCGCCGACGCCAGGCCAATCCCGGTGCTGCCGCCGGTCACTAACGCCACTTTATCCGCAAGTTTTTTGCTCATGGTGCATTTCCTTGGTTAGAGTATAAACAGGCCAGGCTCGCAAAAGCGCCCCGCCGGGTATGGAAAGCACTGTAATCGCCTCAAAGAGGCGGAAAAATGGCCTAATCTGAAAAACACTTTTCCCCTCCGTGGATAATGGACGCCCACTCACCAGGATACTGCCAATAATGGACCGATTTTCAGCCCTCAAAGCCTTCACCCGCGTTGTCGAAGCCGGCAGCTTTACCCGCGCCGCGGACTCGCTGGATATGCCCAACGCCACGCTCAGCAAAACCATCAAGCAACTGGAAGCGCACCTGGGGGTTTCCCTCCTGCAGCGCACCACCCGACGTATTACCGTGACGCCGGAAGGACGGGAGTACTATGAAAAAGCCCGCTGCCTGCTGGAAGACCTGGAAGAGATCGACGCCTCCTTCAATACCGCCCACAATAAGCCGAAGGGCCATCTACGGATCGCCATCGGTGGGTCGACCGCGTGCGATGTGCTGATCCCGCTACTGGCGGACTTTATGACCTCCTGGCCGGATATCCGTATCGATTTACAGGTGGCCGATAAACCCGCGGACCTCATCAGCGGCAATATTGACTGCGCCATCCGCGGCGGGCCGATGGAAGACTCGACGCTGATCGCCCGTAAAATCGGCGAGGCGACGCTGGTCACCTGCGCCACCCCTGGCTATCTTCAGCGCTGCGGCACGCCCGCCTCGCCGGATGAACTCCATCATGGCCACCAGCTCATCAGCTATCTGTCGCCGGCCAGCGGCAGAGCGTTTCCGTTTCGCTTTACGCGTCACGGCGTCAGTACCGAGCTCAAGACAGAGCCCCATCTCGGCATCAATGAGAGCAACGCGCATATTGCCGCCGGCGAGGCGGGCTTAGGCATTGTGCAGACCTTTACCTATTCGCTAAAACCCGCGCTGGCAAGCGGCAAGCTGGTGGAGATCCTCAGCGCCTGGCGCCCGGCCCCCTATCCCTTTCACGTCGTCTATGCCCGGCACCGGCACGTGCCGCCCCGGCTCCGCGTCTTTATTGAATGGCTGGCGGCGGTTTTTCCGGCTGCGGTGCAGGGATAATGCGCGTTATCTGACGCCGCGCCGAGGGGGTCCGTAAATGAACGCACTGACCGCTATTATCCTTTTTACGACCGTTCGAAAAACACCGATGATTAAATCTACGATTTGATGTTTCTACACAAAATATAAACGAAGATTTAAATTGATATGAATGTGTTGACAATAACATTGGCTATGGGTAGATTTCATGGGCCTAAGTTGTGGCCTTTCCTAATCTGACATAAGAGACTAATGGATACTGAATTTAGTAGCGGTCCGAATATTGCCTTAACGGTTATTCGGACAAGTAAACATAAAATCGATTGTGATCACTTCTTCGTTTTGGTGTGTCTCGCCGGAGCCTGATGCTCTCGTGTTGTCCCACCTCGACCAGAGTTTTCACGGTCCCGAGGTGTGTTATGAACTTCAAATCTACCCTTTTTCCTGGTGTCAAAACCATGACATCAACGCTACGTGTCCGGCCGCCCCGCGATCGGGCGTCGTCTGCGCAAAAAAAACAGCAAAGCTCTATTTTCTCTTCGAAAATCAGCGAGTTGAATCAACGCATTACTAACTGGCGCGTCAGTCCTGTCACCGGCCAGCTGGAGCGTCGTTGCCGCTTCTCTGATGGCGAAGACCCACAAAGTCGCCCCTTCGTCGCCTGATTCAGCCGTTACGCCGTAGGCCGTGTCTGCGCGCTATGCCGCAGCCCGTTTTCGTGTGTCATGCTGAGTTAAGTCACTGCTGGTACCTGTTTATTCACTGATGTATTCATACTTGTACATCGGCAGGAATAATCACGTCCAAATAAAACAAAATATAAACTTCACGCCTGTTTATTTTTAATAATAAACAGCGGGAAGCCCTGTGCGAAATTAATTAAAACCGATCGCTGATGCGACATCGGGCTATTTTCGGCCGCCCTTAATCCGGGTCTTACCGTAAAAAGCCTGCTGCCTCCCGGCGACAGGAGCAGCACCATGACTGTACAAACCAAGAACCGAAATAAAAAAAGCACGCTGTCTATGCGTGCCGCCCAGGAAGCCCAAAACGGTATCGCAGAAACCCTGGTCAACCTCAACACCACCCGGGAAGGGCTGCAGGAAGCCCAGGCAAATGCCCGGCTGGAGCGGGATGGCCTGAACGAAGTGACTCATGACAAGCCGCCGCACGCGCTGATCCAGCTGCTGATGGCGTTTAACAACCCGTTTATTTATGTGCTCGCCATTCTCGCCGGGATCAGCTTCTTCACCGACTACTGGTTGCCCACCAGCCATGGCGAAGACAGCGACCTGACGACGGTGATAATCATCGGCACCATGGTTGCCCTCAGCGGACTGGTGCGCTTCTGGCAGGAACACCGCTCGGCTAAATCGGCCGAAGCGCTGAAAGCGATGGTTCGCACCACCGCGACGGTCGTTCGTCGCGAACACGCCGGGCAAAAAGGAACGCCACGTGAAATCCCGATGCGCGAGCTGGTGGTGGGCGATATCGTGCAGCTCTATGCGGGCGACATGATCCCGGCGGACGTCCGTTTGATCGAATCACGCGACCTGTTTATCAGTCAGGCCGTCCTGACCGGCGAAGCGCTGCCGATTGAGAAGTACGACACCCTCGGCGACGTGGCGCAGAAATCCGCGCACGACAAGGCGGTTGACAACGAGAACCTGTTGGATATGCCTAACATCTGCTTCATGGGAACCAACGTTGTCAGCGGTACCGCTCAGGCGGTCGTGGTGGCGACCGGGCCGAGGACCTACTTTGGCTCACTGGCAAAAGCGATTGTCGGCACCCGGGCGCAAACGGCGTTTGACCGCGGGGTGAACAGCGTCAGCTGGCTGTTGATCCGCTTTATGCTAGTGATGGTGCCGGTGGTATTCCTGATTAACGGCCTGATGAAGGGCGAATGGTGGGATGCCCTGCTGTTTGCTCTGGCCGTCGCCGTAGGTCTGACGCCAGAAATGCTGCCAATGATCGTCAGCGCCAACCTCGCCAAGGGCGCGGTGGCTATGGCGAAGCGTAAAGTCGTGGTTAAGCGCCTTAACGCGATTCAGAACCTGGGCGCGATGGACGTGCTGTGCACCGACAAAACCGGCACCCTGACGCAGGATAAAATCATCCTTGAGCACCACGTCGACACGCACGGTCAGAAAAATCAGTCCGTGCTGGCGCTGGCCTGGCTCAACAGCCACTATCAAAGCGGCATCAAAAACCTGATGGATCAGGCGGTCATTTACTTCTCTGAAAATGAGTCGGGCTTTGTGCAACCTCAGGGGTACAGCAAAGTCGATGAGATGCCGTTCGACTTCGTGCGCCGTCGCCTGTCGATTGTGGTGAAAGACAGCCAGAGCAATCATCTGCTGGTGTGCAAAGGCGCCGTGGAGGAGATGCTGAGCATCGCCACCCACATGGAAGAGAATGGCAAGGTTATCCCCCTCGACGATCAGCGCCGTGACGCCATGCTGGCGATGGCGAACGACTACAACAAAGACGGCTTCCGCGTTCTGGTGGTCGCTACGCGCGACATTCCGAAAGCCGAAGCGAAAAGACTGTACAGCACCGCTGATGAGCACGATCTGATTATCCGCGGCTTCCTCACCTTCCTCGATCCACCTAAGGAGAGCGCGGGTCCGGCGATTGCTGCCCTGATGGATATTGGCGTCGCAGTCAAAGTGCTGACCGGCGATAACGCGATTGTCACTACGCGGATTTGCCGCCAGGTGGGACTGGAACCAGGCGAACCGGTACTCGGCCCGCAGATTGAGCCATTGAGCGACACGGCCCTGCAGCAGTTGGTGGAAGAGCGCACAGTGTTCGCCAAGCTAACGCCGCTGCAGAAATCGCGCGTGCTGAAGGCGCTGCAGGCCAACGGTCATACGGTGGGCTTTCTCGGTGACGGCATTAACGATGCCCCTGCTCTGCGCGATGCCGACGTGGGTATCTCGGTCGACAGTGGCACCGATATCGCCAAGGAATCGGCCGACATCATCTTGCTGGAAAAGAGCCTGATGGTGCTGGAAGAAGGCGTCATCAAAGGCCGCGAGACCTTTGGCAACATTATGAAATACCTGAACATGACCGCCAGCTCCAACTTCGGCAACGTGTTCTCGGTACTGGTGGCCAGCGCGTTCATTCCGTTCCTGCCGATGCTCGCGATCCAGTTGCTGCTGCAAAACCTGATGTACGACATCTCCCAGCTCGCGCTGCCGTGGGACAAAACGGACAAAGAGTTCCTGAGCAAACCGCGCAAGTGGGATGCAAGAAACATCGGCCGCTTTATGGTCTGGATTGGCCCGACCTCGTCCATTTTTGACATGACGACCTTTGCGCTGATGTGGTTTGTGTTCAGCGCCAACAGCGAACACATGCAGACCCTGTTCCAGTCCGGCTGGTTCGTTGAAGGCCTGCTGTCGCAGACGCTGGTGGTGCACATGCTGCGTACCCAGAAAATTCCGTTCATTCAAAGCACCGCCGCCTGGCCGGTACTGATGATGACCGGTCTGATTATGGCTATTGGAATTTACGTGCCGTTCTCTCCGCTTGGGCCGTTGGTTGGGCTGCAGGCACTGCCGTGGCAGTACTTCCCGTGGCTGGTCGGCACCCTGCTCGCCTACTGCTGCGTGGCCCAGGGCATGAAAACGTTCTACATCCGTCGCTTCAGGCAGTGGCACTAATTCTGCGTTAAAGACAGTGATTCACGTGCCGCTTCGGCGGCACCTTTCAGGCAGGCCACACAGGCTGGAAGCATTATGGAAAAGCAACATTCCATCATTTTCCTGATTAAAAATAAGACCATCGCGTTGATTGTCTTATTTTTAATGAAAATAACCCGCACCCTTCGCGTCCGTGCCCTGGCATGGTACGCCGGAGGGAAGATTAACTATCAACACACTAAAGCATTACTGAACCTCGCCAGCGCCATACATCGTTTTTCGATCAGGTTACTGCGTTTTATTTCACTACCCGCCCTGTAGAGGGGGAATTCATGATGTCCGGAACCACTCTGTTAATTAACCTGGCTGGCGCCATCGCATTGCTGCTCTGGGGCAGCCATATGATTTCAACGGCGCTGCAGCGCGGCTTCGGCACGCCGCTGCGCAACTGGATGGGACGCCACCTCACTAACCGCTGGACCGCCCTGCTCTCCGGCATTGGCATTACCGGCATTCTGCAAAGCAGCACGGCGGTCAGTATGATGGCGACGTCATTTACCGCCGCAGGTACGCTAAGCCTTGCCCCCGCGCTTGCGGTGATGCTCGGCGCTAACATCGGCTCCACGCTGGTGGTCCAGCTGATGAGCTTTAACATGGAAATCGCCATTCCGCTGCTTCTGCTGGCCGGGTTTGTGGTTTTCAAGCTACGCGACCATTCCAGCTTTGAAAGCGTGGGCTGCGCCCTGATTGGCCTCGGCCTGATGCTGCTGGCGCTGCATTTACTGGGCGGCACGCTGCAGGACATTGAGGTCACGCCGGTGTTTCATGCCGTGATGCAAGGGCTACAGGGCGATATTTTCATTGCCCTGCTGGTGGCGGCGCTCCTGACGCTCCTGTGCCACTCCAGCGTGGCGATGATTTTGCTGATCGCCTCCCTCGCCGGTACCGGCACGCTGACCCCGACTACGGCCCTGGTGCTGGTGCTTGGCGCCAACATCGGCGGCGCGTTACCGCCGGTGTTAAACGCCGGGTCCGCGGTGGCCCGCCGCCTGCCGGTTGGCAACCTGATGGTCCGCCTGTCCGGCTGCGCGCTGGCGTTACTGCTTCTGCCGTTGCTGATGGCGATCGCCCGTAAATCCGGGCTGAACACGCCGCAGCTGGTGGTGTGGTTTCATACCGCCTTTAGCGTGGCGCTCGCGCTGCTGTTTATCGGCCTGAACGTGCCGATGGCTCGCTTCCTGGAGCGACTGTTTCCGGAAGAAGAGCGTGTAGGCGACCCGGGTATGCCGATGTATCTCGACGATGCGGGTCTGGAAGTGGCTTATATCGGCCTGTCCAATTCGGTTCGCGAATCGCTGCGCGCCGCCGACATGCTAACCATCATGCTGGACCGACTGCTGGTGCTGTTTGTGACCCAGGAAAAACAGGCTGCCGATGACATCCGCCAGCTGGAGCAGTCGGTCGATCTGCTGAGCGCGGCGGTTCGCGCCTACCTCGCCGACATTGGTCAGGACGGGCTGAATGATGCAGATGCCGATCGTGCCCAGGAAATCCTGATGTTCATCATCAATGTTGAGCACGCGGGCGACATTCTCTCCAGCAATCTGACCCAGCTGGCCACGCGCCGCGCACGCCGGGGAGAGCAGTTTAACGACTTTGAATTACACCATATTCGCCTGCTGCATGCGGAGCTCCTCACCAGCCTGAACTTAGGAATAGCGGCATTCCTGCGTGAAGACTTGTCTGCTGCCCACCAGTTGGTGCAGCGCAAAGAAACCATCCGCCAGCTGGAGGCCTCCGCCAGCCGCGAGCACTTCAAAAAACTGCGGGAGGACAAGAATGCCTGGGCGGAATCCGGCGACATCTTCCAGCGGGTGCTGCGGGACTACCGCCGCGTGCATCACCATATCGCCGCCGTCGCCTACCCGGTCATTGACCGCCTGGACGATACCTCGCTTCGGTTTATTGAAACGCCGCCGGATGTTTAAAAAACAATAACCGCCAGCGCGCGGACGAGATCCTTTTCAAGGCAAGCAACGTTAAGGTACAAAAAATGCGAGTGTTAATCTGCTCGGGTCGGTTTTATGCCGACACCCATACCATCACTCATGTGCTGGATCTCTATGCCGGTACACAGACGATTAACGTGTTGATTCACGGAGGGCACCAGGCGCTGGGCGGCGCGATAGAAAACTGGGCGCGCGGGATCGACGTTCACGTGATCCGCTACCCGGCAAACTGGGCGCTGCACGGAAAATATGCGGAGACAAGGCGCAATTTGTTTATGCTGGAAGACAGCCGCCCTGACGTACTGCTGGCTTTTCCTGGCGGAGAAGATACGGCGGAGTGCATAAAGATGGCGAAAAACAGAGGGATCCGGGTCATCGACGTCGTTTAACCTGAGTGGGTGAAGTTCGGTGACCATGGCCACAGGCAGGCGTCCGCTGAAGGGGTATTGAATAGCGGCCTTGACGATTAACCGGCAATGATCAATCTAGAGAACTTTGCTCGTCTAAGTGTAAGCTGAGCGCAGAGAGGACAGTCAGGCGGGGTCCCGGCCCCCCAATTGTCCGGGAACAATATGGGCAATACCGCTCAGCATACCCTCAGGCTTCCGTTAGTCCCCTGGGTGCGATTTCACGTTAACTATCCTTATTCGCGCGGTATCGAAACCAGGAACAGCCGGACAACGACACCCGCCATACCATACCTGGAGCGAAAAATGACGTCATCCATTGCCATCGTCGGTGCAGGACTCGGCGGCCTCATGCTCGCACGTGTTTTACATGTCCACGGCATTTCCTCTGTGGTCTACGAAGCTGAAGCCTCCCCTGAGGCCCGCCCGCAAGGTGGCTTGCTGGATATCCACGATCATAATGGCCAGCGGGCGCTGATAGCGGCAGGCCTGTACGATGCCTTCCGGGCCCTTATTGTTCCTGGTGGTCAATCCACGCGCGTACTCGATAAAGCGGGCAACGTATTGTTCGAGCAGTTCGATGATGGTTTGGGCGGCCGACCAGAAGTCTCTCGCGGCGCGCTTCGCACGCTGCTGCTGGAGTCGCTTCCTGCGGACACCGTGCAATGGGGCCGTAAAGTGGCAGATATCGTCCCCCATGATGACGGCACGCATAGTTTGTACTTTACGGATGGCTCCACCACCAGGGCCTCCCTGGTGGTGGGCGCAGATGGTGCCTGGTCGCGTGTCCGCGCTCTGGTCACCGATGCTGTCCCTGCCTATGCGGGATTTTCGTATGTCGAGCGCTGGCTTAGCCACGTCGACACCGATCATCTGGCTTGTGCGCAAGCAGTAGGCCGCGGCTCATTTTTTGCGCTCTCGCCGGGCAAGGGTATCATGGCGCACCGGGAGCCTGGCGGCGTGATCCACGTTTACATTGCTCTGTGCCAGCCTCAAGCCTGGTTCGCTGACGTGACGTCCGCTAATGCACAGGTTGACGTGCAACGTATAGTCGATGAATTCGATGGCTGGGCGCATCCACTGCAATCATTGATTACGGAGGGTGATGGTGAGCCCGTATTGCGCCCTATTCACTTTTTACCTCCCGGACTTCGATGGCCGCGAACAGCAGGTGTAACGCTGTTGGGCGACGCCGCGCATCTTATGCTGCCGTTCGGCGAAGGCGCTAATCTCGCGTTAGAGGATGGCGCAGCGCTGGGACTCGCGATTGCGGCCAATGCAGAAAATCCTGAAGCCGCGCTGTCCGCCTATGAAGAACAGATGTTTATCCGCGTCGAAACCGCGGCCAACGACGCGCAGGCAATGGCAGGCATTCTCTTTGGGGACGAGACACCCGACGCGTTGTTGCATTTTTTTAATCAATATAAAACAGGATCCTGATCCCCCGACGCTGCGGTGATTCTTGCGCGATGAACAAATAACCCTCCCGCCATCGGGAGGTCACCGTTCAGGATGTCCGGAGAATAACGCTCCGGATATAAAATCATTAAAACGCTGTCGCAATAGCTGAAATCTGGAACGAGTTATTTTAATAACCCCTTCATGATCAAAGACAGACCGAACTCAAAACATGTATCGGGATGTTGGTGGGTAAGCGCATCGATACGACTGATTTCTGTTGAGGATGTAGACAATCTTTCATCATCATGTCTGTCTGTACGAGACTGCTCCTCTAATACGCATCCCAGGGTATATTCGCTAATAGTGAGTAATATCATTGCGGCTTCGGCCTCAGAAAAGCCGGCCCGCATAAGGTAAGCCACCTTTGGGTAGAACGTTTCCCCTCCTACCCGCGCCGGTGTTGTCCCCGCATGGAGCAGTGCGCCATCCCGATGAGCAAGAAGCGCGCGGCGGAAACTGCGCGCGTTATTTGCCAGCCAGTCTGCCCACTCGGCCGTGTCTTCAGCCAGCGGAAGTGAATGGTGCCTGGCTAAAACGGTTGCAGCCATCTCTTCCAGTAAGCTGGCCTTGTTCCTGAAATGCCAGTACAGCGTTGCGGATTCTACCCCCAGCTTTTGCGCCAGCTTTCGCGTCGTTATCGCTTCCAGCCCGACTTCATCTAAGAGTGCTAATGCAGCATTAATGACCTGATCCCGCTGAATTTTAGCCATGGTGTTCATCCTGTTGTTAATGCATCCAACCGAGCCCGTGGTAGATACAAAGAGATCTTCTCCTGACCAGGAGCCTACCGGCGCCATTGATGAAAATAAATCTATCACTGATAGAAAAATTGATCAATGATAGGTTTTTAACGCATCGCACCTAAAGGTTATCCCATGAATATCAATCGAGATACGCAGGCTAAGAAAACAAACCATGCTGATCCCATCAATGCCATCCCGCCGGTTTTGTGGATGCAAGCCGCCATCATCACTCTTGGGGCATTCGCTACCATGCTCTCATCCACCATGCTCAGTGCTGCGCTTCCGGCCATGGCAAAGGGCCTGGGGGTGACGGACGCCTCCATCCAGTGGATAGCCACCGCGTACCTCATGGCACTGGCCGCAGGCGTTCCGGTTAGCGCATGGGCGGTAAAACGGTTTGGCGCCACCCAACTTTGGCTCTATGCACTTATTTTATTTGGTGTTTTCTCGGCAGTTTGCGCGTTATCCCCGAATATCGAAGTGCTGCTCATCGCCAGAATAATGCAAGGTCTGGCAGGCGGGTTACTCGTGCCGGCCGGGCAGACGATCCTGGGTCTGGTGGTCGGTCGTGAGCGCCTCGGGCGGATCATTGGTACGATAGGCGTGGCTATCGTCATTGCGCCCTTACTGGGAACGTCTCTGGGTGCCGTGCTGCTTCAGGTCTGCGGATGGCGAGTCTTGTTTTTTATTAATGTCCCCTTATCTCTCTGTGCCTGGCTTGCGGGATGGAAATTACTCCCTCGCCCGACAATAAAAAATGATAAGCCGCTCTCCCTGGACTGGATGGGGTTAATACTGATTCTTTGTAGCCTTCCCCTGCTCATGGAGGGTATTAAAGGTGTCAGCCTGAATAGTGGTGAAAATAGCGGGAACATTATCTTACTCAGCGTGGGCGCACTGTTTATCGGCTTGTTTATCTTTCGCTCTTTTCGCATTGACTCGCCTTTACTTCATCTCAGCCTTTTCAAACATCGTGGCTTCACATTATCGGCGTTGCTGATGGCTATCGGAGGTGCGGTGAATTTTGGTGGGCAGTTCCTGCTCCCGTTGTATTTCCGCGACGTTTGCCATGAAGCACTGGCTGACGTGGGTTTGCTCCTTACTCCGCAGTTAATCGGTTCTGCCATAGGATTCCCGGTCGCCGGTTATTTCTCAGACCGGCTGGGTCCTCGCGTGGTGCTGATCGTTGGCGGCTTGCTCTCGGTGTTAGCGACATGGCCGCTGGCCATGATTGATGGGGGCAGTAGCTACCTCCTGGTCGGTAGCGCACTCGCTATCAGAGGGTTCGGTTTAGCCCTTGCGACAGTGCCGGCGATGGCGGCAGGCCTGGCGATGGCGGGTACCCGTCATGTTTCTGATGCAGCACCGATTCTCAACATCCTGCAGCGTGTTGGCGCGATGGCTGGCGCGGCCCTGGTGACGGCGTGCTACGTCAGACTGGCGCATACGCAGGGTAGCTTAGCCGCCTTTCAGCACGCCGGGTGGATACTGATCAGCGGCGCCATACTGCTCACCCTTTCAGCACTTTTCATGGTGAACCATCAGGGTTCATCAACGCGGGGAGAAACAAGATAACCGGTCTGGCGTCCTGTCCCTCACCCGGTACGCAATAGTTAATACCTCATGCTGAATGAGCGCGAGAGAGGCGTGAATGCCAGTCAGCGACACCAGCGACTGGCATTGCACGCGACTCCCCACTAAATCGAACCAATCAATCCGCCATCGACCCGGATCACCGCCCCGGTAATGTAGCTGGCAGGCTGGCTTGCCAAAAAGGCAGCGGTGGCGCCGTACTCCTGGGGGTGACCATAACGTCCCGCCGGAATGCTCAGACGACTCTTCTCCGCGACCGCTTCCGCAGTGGAATGTTCCCGTTTCGCCTTGATAGCATCCAGCTGACCCACCCGGTCGGTAGCGATGCGCCCAGGCACCATCACATTCACTGTGACGCCGTCGGCCGCCACTTCAGTGGCAAGGGTTTTCGACCAGCCGAGTAAGCTCATGCGCAGCGCATTCGACAGGGCGAGACCCGGAATCGGGGCAATCACACCGGACGAGGTGGTGGTAATAATGCGTCCCCAGCCACGGCTGCGCATGGCGGGCAGTAGTTTATCGGTGAGCTGGATCAACGAGGCGACCATCACTGAAAATTGCTGTTGCCAGACGGCGCCGTCCGTCCCCTGTGCCAGCGTGGGCGGTGGGCCACCGGAATTATTGACCAGAATATCGATGTCGCCCCAGTGTTCGCGGATATCGGCGATGACCGTATCAAACTGTTCCGGGACGGCAAGGTCCAGCGGCCAGGCGCGGGCGGTACCGCCCAGCTGAGTGATGCGTTCCACCGTTTGCGCCAGCTTCTCTCTGTTGCGGCCTGTCACGGCGACCTTCACGCCTTCCTGCGCCAGCGAGCAGGCGATAGCCTGTCCAAGGCCACTTCCCGCACCGCAAACCAGTGCCACACGCTGTTGTATCTGCAAATTCATAAATGCTCCTGATTGTATTTTCAGGAGCACTATGTGCAATAGTGATGCCAGTTATACGCGTGGGCTTTTTACATTGACCTGGTCAAACGCGTATTGCAGGTGTTTTCTCATCAACTCTGCCGCCTGTTCCTGTTTGTTCTCTCGCAGGGCATCGATGATGGCAACGTGCTCTTCGCACCACTCTTTTACGCGACGCTTATTGTGATAGCTACCAAATTCCAGCAGGCGGCGCAGCCGGTTTTGCTGCTGAATGGCCTGTAATACAAACAGGTTGCCGCTGGCCTCTGCCAGCAACTCATGAAACGCCGCATCGGTTTCGAAAATCTCTTTGGCCGGGACCTGCGTAATGTCCGGGTGGGTGATGAGTCTCAGATGCCGGGCGCGCAGACGTTTAAGCATTTGCCGGTCAACATGCAGGTTGGGCGTCAGCAACGCCATCGGTTCAATCATCAGGCGAAAACCGTAGCTATTGCGCAGAGCGATATCGGAGTTCAGGGTTTGCAGAAAGCGCCAGCCATGCCCTGCATTGCGGGCAATCAGGCCATCCTCCGATAGCTTCACCAGCGTACGGGTCAGCACGCCGCGATCAACATCATAGCGCTGGCTGATTTCGGTCTGGGTAAAGGATTCCGGCAGGATACCTGCAATGCGGTCATGGACCAGTTGCTCGTACAACTTCTGGTCATTGCTCTTGGACTGCTCAATCTCCAGCTGATCCAGCTCATTACTGCGTTTAAGCAGGAAAAAACCCTGGTTTGGCCGCGCTTCAACCACCCCCATTCGGGTCAGTTCCTTGAGCCCGGCACGTACCGGGGTACGCGAAACACCCAACGCATCGGCAAGATGTTGCTCACGTAAATGATGACCTGGATCGAATCTTGCTTCAGATATCAGGTCGAGTATTTGCCGGGCTATCCGGCGACTGCTCGCAGTGGAGTCAGGCTGCATGAATTCACGATTCCCTGAAATGCATTGTTGTGGTCGATATACACAATATCACGAGCCACAAAACGCAGCAAAGTAAAGCAAGGAGTGCACGATTAACGTGCAATACGCACCAGAATGAGACATTTTTTTCACACGCATAATTGTATTTATTGACTCACTAAATTCAATTTAAACATTAGCCAGGAGACGACTATGTCCAGCAATTCTTTTCTGTTTCGCCGCGTGCGTACCTTGATGTTCGCGCTGACCGCCCTGCCACTGGTCAGCCATGCGGCGGTGGAAACCATCGCCAAGGGTCAGCTGACCTATGGAACGGCAGCGACGTTCATGCCTTTTGAATACGTGAAAGCAGGCAAGCTTACCGGCTTCGATATCGACCTGATTAACGCGCTAAGCAAAGAGATCCAACTGACGCCGGCGCCAATGCCGATGGAATTCAAAGGGCTTATTCCGGCGCTGCAGGGTAAACGTCTGGATATCATCAACTCCGCCATGTACGTCAATCCGACCCGTGCCGAGCAGGTTGACTTCGTACCCTATCTGAAAATCGGCAGCCGCGTGGTGGTCCGCAAAGGTAACCCGGCCAACATCACCGGACGTGACCTGAGCCTCTGCGGCAAAAACATCGCCGTGACGCTCGGCGGGATCGAAGAGAGCCAGGCGCGGGCAGACAATCAGCGCTGCCTGGCGGCCAAAAAACCGGCCATCAACGTCATGACGTTCCCCGCGGCCACCGATTCCGCCGTGGCCGTCGCCCAGGGACGTGCCGATGCCGAGTTCCTCTCCACGCCGGGCACCGTCGCCCTGTTTACCGAAAAAGCTGGCATGTTCGAAGCGGTTGGCGCCGAGTTCGAAGCGAATACTCACATCGCCTTTGCCGTGCGTAAAGGCGATACCGCAACCCAGGCCCTGCTGGAGCAAGGTCTGCAGAGACTCGTCAAAAATGGCACCTACACGCAACTGATTAAGAAGTGGAACTTCCCAGACTCCGTTGCCCTTTTCTAACCCGTTTGCCATTAACCGGAGAACGCTATGTCGATCGATTTAATGTGGCAGTACTTCCTCTCCCCCGAATTTATTCGGGGTGCGTGGATGACGCTACTGATTACCCTCTGCTCACTGTTGTGTGGCGTGGTGCTGGGCCTGGTGTTGGCGCTGTTGCAGGAAGCGCCGTTTCGCGCCGGGAAAGGGCTGGCCTTTTTCTACCTGTGGCTGTTTCGCGGGACGCCGGTGCTGTTCCAGATAATCTTTGTCTACAACGTGCTGCCAGGCTTCGGCTTACGCTTCTCCGCGTTTACCTGTGCAGTGCTGGCGCTTTCGCTCAATGAAGGCGCCTACATGGCGGAAATTCTGCGCTCTGGCCTGCAGGCGGTGAAAAGCGGCCAGCGCACCGCCGGCATGGCGCTGGGTATGACTCACGGCCAGATCATGCGAAAAATCGTTCTGCCTCAGGCCGCACGCATCGTTCTGCCGCCGATGGGTAACCAGATGATCAGCATGCTGAAATCGAGCGCGCTGGTCTCGGTTATCGCCGTTCAGGAACTGCTGCTGGTCGCTAACCAGGCCGCCAGCGCCAGCTTCCGTTACTTCGAAGCGCTTTGCGCTGCGGGCATCTATTACCTGCTGCTCACCAGCCTGTTCATGATCTTCCAGTCGTGGCTGGAACGCGTGCTGGATCCCAGGCAGCGCCGCAGCAAAAGCCAGAAGCGGCTGACTCGCCTGTTTAAATTACCGAAAACCGTCCGGGAGGAACCATGAGTGAGAAACCGCTGCTGGAGATGATCGGCATTGATAAGACTTTTGGTCGCCAGACCGTACTCAAAAACTGCTCTCTTACCGTGCAACGCGGAGAAACCGTGGTGCTGATTGGCCCGTCCGGCTCGGGAAAATCCACCCTGCTACGCTGCGTCAATATGCTCTCGCCCGCAGACAGCGGCGATGTGTTCTTCGCAAGCCAGCACATCAGCCGGGGCGACGTGCCGGCGCACAAACTGCGTCAGCGCATTGGCATGGTGTTCCAGAACTACGAGCTGTTCTCGCACCTGACCGCAGCGGAAAACATCATGCTGGCCCCGATGACGGTGTTGGGAATGAACCGTATTGATGCCCGCAAACTGGCGGACAACCTGCTGGCAAAAGTGCGCATCAACGAACGTGCAGACCATTTTCCGGACGAGCTCTCCGGCGGACAGCAGCAGCGCGTGGCGATTGCCCGGGCGCTGGCGATGAAGCCCGAGCTGATGCTTTACGACGAACCCACCTCCGCCCTCGATCCGGAGATGATCCGTGAAGTGCTGGAAGTGATGGCGGAGCTCAGCGCGGAAGGCATGACCAGCATGGTGGTGACTCACGAAATGGGCTTCGCCCGTCGGGCTGCTAACAAGATTCTGTTTATGGAAGACGGCGAAATTATCGATCGCGCCAACACCAGCGATTTCTTCGCCGGCCATGTCAGCGACCGCGCGCAGCGCTTCCTGACGCAAATATTACATTAATCACGGAGTTCCTATGTCCAGTTATCAGGTTGACAGCGCTCGTATGAAAAAGGACTTAGCGACGCTGGTTGCCATCAACACGGAGAATCCACCGGGCCATGAGCGCGAAGCCGCCGAATGTCTGGAAGGCTGGCTGCTGACCGCCGGGTTCGATCTCTCCTTTAGCGAATACGCACCGGGGCGGACCAACGTTATCGCCGTCCTGAACAATGGACCGGGGTCGTGTTTCGCCTTTAACACCCACCTTGACACCGTTCCGGCGGGCAGCGGCTGGGCCAGCGATCCCTTCACGCTCACCGAGCGTGACGGACGCCTGTACGGACGCGGCGCCTGCGATGCCAAAGGCCCGCTGGTGGCGATGGTTGAAGCCCTGCGTCTGCTGGCTGCCAACCGTCAGCAGTGGTCCGGCACATTGATGGGGGTGTTCACCGCCGATGAAGAGGTCGCCAGCGAAGGGGCGAAATTCTACGTCCGTGATAATCCACCGGCGATTGATTTTGCGGTGATTGGCGAGCCGACCTCGAATGCCACCTTCTCCGCCCACAAAGGCAGCTTACGTCCTCGCGTGCGGGTTAAAGGCGTCACCGCGCATTCCGGTACGCCGGAGTTGGGGATCAACGCGATTTACCAGTCGGCGCGCCTTTTAGGGTTGATTGAAGAAGCCCACCACCAGCAGGTGCGTTGCCGCTGCCACGATCTGGTCGGCAACGCCAGCCTGACGGTAACCCGCATCCACGGCGGCCATGCGGACAATGTGGTGCCAGACAGCTGTGAGCTGCTGCTTGACCGTCGCATGGTTCCGGGCGAAGACGAAGAGGTCGTCAAAGCCGAACTGCAGCAACTGCTCGACCACGCGTACGCACATGCAGGTGTGGAAGCCGAAATTATCGCCTGGCAGCCCACCACCGGTGGCGCGACGCAAACCGACAGCCGCGAAGCTATTGTCGAGCAAAGCCTTGCTGCCTGTCGCCGTCATGGGCAGAGCGAACCCGGCCCGTTTGGTTTTCAGGGGGGATGTGACCTGGTGCATTTCCGTTCGCTGGGCGCAAAAGGCGTCGTGATTGGCCCCGGCTCGCTGGCCGTGGCTCACAAACCCGATGAATTTGTCCCTGTCGATGAATTTATCGCCGCGGCCTACCTCTATCTCGATATTGCGCTCGCCATGCTGCCGCCGGAGCCCGGTTTATGAAAGCGCAGCTCTTTCGGGGAGATCTGCATTACACCGGTGTGACGCTGCATACCGCTGCCTCTGGTCCGGTAACGGCGCTCGACACGCTCTGGCTGCGTCTGGAAGACCAGGGAGTGACCGGGATTGGCGAAGTGCGGCTCAACATTCGCTACCTGCATGGCTACCGCGAAGAGCAGGTGCTGAACAACTTGCTTCAGACACTTCACCGCTGGGACTGGCGCCAGGCGCCCGCCGCGCGACTTGCCGCGTTAGATGATGAGGGCTGCACGCTCCTGTCGCCATCGCGCATGGTGCTGGATATGGCCTTGCACGACCTGCTGGCGCGTCAGCAAGGGGTAAGCGTTGCCGCCTGGCTGGGGGCGCGGGATTGCCTGCCTGCGTGGCACACCAACCAGACCCTGTTCTGGGGCAGCGAGAGACAGATGCTGGAGCAGGCGCAACGCTATGTCGATCGCGGTTTCACTCAACTGAAGTTGCGCACAGGCGTGGCGGATTTCGCTACCGACCTGGCCCGTCTGCAACGGCTGCGCCAGCGGTTCGGTCAGCAGATTTCGCTGGCGATTGACGTGAACGGCCAGTGGTCTCTGGCGCAGGCTCACGCGGCATTCCCATGTCTGCGCGAGCTGAAGCTCAGCTACATCGAACAGCCGTTAAGCCCGGCAAACGACAGCCAGCTTGCGGAGCTGTACGCCTACGGCATACCGATCATGCTCGACGAAAGCCTCAACAGTGACGCCGCCATCACCCGGCTGATCGCCGCCAAAGGTGCGCTGTGGGGGCATCTCAAACTGGTGAAACTGGGTGGCCTTGCGCCGACGCTGGCCGCCGCCAACCAGCTGCGACTCGCCGACGTGCCATTCATGATTGGCCAGATGAATGAAGGCCATGCTGCCACCGCCGCCGCGCTCCAGCTGTGTCGTGTCGTGCAACCGGCATTTGCCGAGCTGTATGGCGCCGATGGCTTAACGGATGATCCCGTCAGCGGGCTGGAATACCGCAATGGCCTGGTCACCGTCAATGACTCACCCGGTCTGGGCGTGCAGTTTAATGCCGCGCAGGCCCACTTACTCCAGGAGTTTACTCATGCAAGATGTTAACAATGTGATTCAGGGCAGTGAGTCCGCCTTTAGCGCTGATGAATATGCGCAACGCATTCGACGCACCCGCGAACGCTTAAGCCGCGCGGGCGTGGACGTCATGATCGTTACCGGCCCGGAAAACATTTTCTGGCTCACCGGTCAGCAAACACCGGGCTATTACACCTTCCAGGCGCTGTTGCTGCCGGTAGAAGGGGATCCGGTGTTTGTGATTCGCCAGCTCGAATACTTTAACTTTATCGCCAACACCTTTATTTCTGACGCCGCCATCTACCAGGATGGCGATAACCCGGTGGATTTCCTGGTGGGCATGCTGCAACAGCGCGGCTGGCTCCACAAACGGATTGGGCTGGACAAACGCGGTTGGTTCCTGCCGGTTGCCGTGTATGAAGCCCTGCAGGCCAGGCTCGGCACCATTGCCGATACCGCGGGCGTCATCGAGCCGCTGCGCGCCGTGAAATCGGCGGCGGAGGTGGAAAAAATCGCCATCGCAGCGCGCTATGTGGACGCGGGCATGCGCGCGGGCATGGCGGCGATTCGCAGCGGCGCAGACGAAAACGCGCTGGTCTCGGCGATGATGGGGGCCGCCATTGCCGCCGGTTCCGAGTATGTCGGCATGGAACCGCTGGTCTCAACCGGCCCACGCAGCGGCGTGCCGCATGGCACATGGCGTCGTCGGGTGATGCAGGATAACGACCCGGTATTTCTCGAAATGTCAGCGGCTCACGACCGCTACCACGCCGCGATGATGCGCTCCGCCTGGCTGGGGCGGCCGCCCGCTATCGCCATCGAAATGGAAAAAGTGTGTCAGGAAGCCCTGCAGGCCTCCCTTGATGCCATTCGTCCAGGCGCCACCTGCGAAGCGCCGCACCTGGCCTGCCAGAAGGTGATTGATCGCGCCGGGTTCACCGAAAACTTCAAAAAACGCACCGGTTACTCCATCGGTATCGCCTTTGCGCCGGACTGGGGCGAAGGCGGCATTCTCAGTCTGTATCGTGGCGTCACCACTGAGCTGCAGCCAGGAATGACCTTCCACATTCCACCGGCTCTGCGGATCTACGGTCAATTTACCGTCGGCGTCAGTGAAACCGTGGTGGTGACCGAAACCGGATATCGTCAGCTGGGTTCCCTGGCTCGCCCTCTCACACTGCTGTAAGGAAAGAAAAATGAAAGATATCAATGAATGCCGTGAACGCCTGCGCGGTATTTTCAACATCACCGTCACCCCGTTCACCGCCAGCGGCGCGATCGACTTTCCGGCGTTACGTGAAAATATTGAACGCGTGATTGGTCTGGGTTATGACGGTCTGCTGATTGGCGGCACCTACGGTGAATTCCCGGTGATGACCGTCGAAGAACGCCGTGAGCTGTTTCATCAAGTCATGGCCTGTGTGGATGACCGCGTGGCGGTCATGCTGTGCAGCGCCAGCGCCGACCCGCGCGATGCCCGCGAGCTGACGCTGCTGGCAAGCGAGCTGGGCGGCCTGCCGATGGTGACCGCGCCCTTTGTTAGCGAAATCACTGACCAACAGATCGTCAGCTACTTCAAAGAGATGGCTCCCTTATCCAAAACCGGCATCCTGGTGTACAACGCGCCGGGCATCGGCATCACCCTCTCCCCGGCGCTGCTGGAACAACTGGCAGAGATCCCCAACGTGGTCGGCATCAAACAGGGCGATCTCAACCCCACCGCCATCGACCAGATTGCCAACCGTCTGCGTGGGCGTCTGCGCCTGTTCTGTGCATCCGATCTGGCCTTCCTCGGGCCAATGATGGCCGGATTTGACGGCATCAGCACGACCAACAGCGGCGCGCTGCCGGAGCTGATTATCAATACCTTCCGTGCCGTGGAACAGGGCGATGCCGCCACGGCCCGCGATCTGCATCAGCTGTGGTACGCGTATCGCGCGCTGGCGCGCAAACATGGTCAGCCGCAGCTGGTGAAAGCGGCGATGGCGCTGCGCGGTTTTAACGGCGGCACCGTACGCGCACCGTTAAAACCGATCGACGACGCGGCGCTGGCGGAGCTGACTCACGTCATGTCGGCGCTTGCCAGCGACAGCCGTAGCGGCGTTACGCTGGCGCGTTAAGCGCCGCCCGTAAAAAGGCGACAAATAGCGGATGGGGCGCATCCGGGCGGGACATCAGTTCCGGGTGCCCCTGCACACCATGCCAGAACGGCAGTTCCGGCTGGGAGATGGCCTCCACGATATCGTCCGTTTGCGCACTGACGCTGACTCCGCTGCGATCCAGCGCCGGTAATAAGTCGGTGTTAAAGCAGTAGCGATGGTTGTAGTGCATTTCGCGGATATCACCGGGGATCAACCCGAAGGAAAAAGGGAATACGCCGCAGCGATGACGGCCATCAACAAAGGGAACAAAGCTGTGCAGAGCCTCATCCGGAGCCACTTCGGCGGGAATGGCTGATTCGCAACCCGGACGCCGGCGCACGACTGCGGTCATCATGCTCTGCATTCCCAGGCATAACCCCAGCGTGGGCTGTCCGCGGGCAAGCGTATCTTCCGCCACGCGGATTTGTCCCTTGACGGCGGCCATCGAGGAACCGCCTGGCAACACGACGCCCTGGACGTCGTGGAGGTCGTGTAACCCAGGGGACAGACTGACCGGCGAGAAGAAATGGACATCCAGCTTCAGCCCCAGCGACGCCGCGGCATCACCCAGTGAGCCAAGCGTGGCGGGGTAAACCAGACGGTGGTCTGACTCACGGCCAATCAGTGCGATGCGCAAGGACGTCCCGGCAGAGGATAGCTCCCCGGCATCCCAGCGACCATAGCGATCGGCGGTGAGGTCTAACAACGTATGTTGTCCGTCGCTGAGCGTCAGGCGCTGGTTGCGGTCATCACTGAACAGCCGTTGGCCCGGCAGGTCGGCGATAAGCGCAGCCTGCGAGGACGCCAGCACAATGACAGCATCTGACTCAGGCAGGCTGGCGATATCGCGTACCTCTTCACGCAGCGTATCGCTGCGCCAGAGGCCGCTGGTCACGCAGTACCCGGCACGAATGACGTGCTGATGGCTGTCGGGAACATCGCCGGCGAAGTCGGGGCGAAGGCTCCAGAGAGGCAGTCCAAGACGATTAGCCCACAGGCTGGCGGTAATACCGTAGCGAGCGGGCGCAGAGGTGTTATCGAGAATAAAGATCGGTGACACGGCGAGTTTCCTGCTGAGGTTGGGGACCTAATTGTATTAATTGAATCATTAGATACAAAAGAGGATTTATGAATAACAGTCAAATCGCCCGTCGTATGCAATCTGTACGCCCTTCACCGACAGCGGTCATTTCTGACCAGGTACGGGCACTGGAAGCCGCAGGCAAGCCGGTTATCAACCTGGGCGAAGGAGAACTGGATTTTGCTACCCCGGCCCATATCTGCTATGCGGGAATTGAAGCGATCGTGCATCATCAGACTAAGTATACCGCCGTTTCCGGCACCGCCGCGTTAAAGGAGGCCATTGCCGCCAAGTTCGCTCGCGACAATCAGTTGCATTACCGTCCGCAAGAGATCATCGCAGGCAGTGGCGCCAAGCAGCTTATTTTCAATGCTTTTCTGGCCACCCTCGACGCCGGGCAGCAGGTCATCATTCCCGCCCCCTACTGGGTCTCGTATCCGGATATGGTCTCTCTGGCCGATGGCGAACCGGTGATTGTGCCCTGTGATGAACAAAACGGCTGGAAGCTGACGCCACAACAACTGGCCGCCGCCCTCACCCCATCAACGCGCTGGCTGATCCTCAACTCGCCGGGCAACCCGACTGGGGCGATTTACAGCGAGCAGGAACTGCGTGCCCTGGCTGCGGTGCTGGCGGATTACCCACAGGTGCTGGTGATGGCCGACGATATTTACGAGCCGCTGCGCTATGACAATATCCCTTTTACCACTTTTGCCCAGGCCGCCCCGCAGATGGTTTCGCGTACCCTGACGGTAAACGGTGTGTCCAAAAGCCACGCCATGACCGGCTGGCGCTTGGGCTATGCGGGAGGGCCGCAATGGCTGATTGCCGCCATGCAGATCCTGCAATCACAAAGCACCTCCAACCCCAGCAGTATTTCGCAGGCTGCGGCGGTCGCAGCGCTTAACCACTCAGCCAATTTCTTCGACGGCTGGCTCAACGTGTTAGATAAACGCCGCCAGCAGGTGCTGGGAATGATTGCCGCCACCGATGGCCTGAGCGCCACCGCTCCCCAGGGGGCATTCTATGTGTTTGCTAACTGCCAGGCGCTCATGGGCCGGATGACCCCTGGCGGCGAAATCCTTCGCAACGACAGCGCGCTGGCGAACTGGCTATTAGAACAAACCCAGGTGGCCGTTTTACACGGCTCCGCGTTTGGAATGCCGGGGTATTTGCGTATTGCGTATGCGATAGAAGATGGCCTGCTAACCCAAGCCTGCCAGCGGATAGCGGGCGCCTGCGCGCAATTGCGTTAAAAGCGTGTGGTGGCGCAGCGGCTACCCACGCGGCGGCAAACCACGCTCGGTCTGAAAAATGCCGTGCTTATCGCCTACCTTGCCGATAAGCACGTTGTCATCATGATAGCTCACCGGGTAATCGCGACGTTCTCTTTCCCGGTTTTCCACTCCACCGTTGCGGCCACCACCGCACGCGGCAGGAATAGCATCCTGCGCATAGCTAATAATAAAGCGAACTCCTTGCAGCTGAATTTATACCAGACCCACAAAATAGATTTTCGTTATTTGGTTAATCCTATATAAAACATAATGCTAACAGCTATCCCCGAATGTTGAACACGTGCAAGGTTTCAGAAATTATGATATAGTTCGCGCTTTAATGGATAGTGATTAAGGTTGAAATATTGAAAACGGCCAATTTTTCTGAGTTGATAAAAATAGCAGCGCTACAACTGTTCAGAGAAAAAGGGTTTAGCAATGTCTCAACCCGTGATTTGACGCAAAAAATGAATATTTCCAGAAGTCATATCTATCACTATTATCGAGACTGGGAAACGCTCAAGAAATCCACTATTCAGTATATGTTTGAAAATGACATACAAGAATGTCATGCGTTTTTAAACGCGTCAGAAAAAATGAGCGCTAGTGAAAGAGTAAACCTCTATATTAGAACGCTGTTACCCGATGCACCTTCGGCACACTGGCTGCTCTACCTTGAACTATGGCCAATGGCAGCACGCGATGCGGATTATGCTAAATTAGTGCACGATCACTCCCTGCAATGGATCACTATTCTTGAAGGCATCATTAGCGTAGGGATGCAGGAAGGCGAGTTCCTTGCGGAAAACGCCGCTACCTCAGCCAGACAAATAAACACATTAATTGATGGGTATTCCAGCTTGCTGATCCTCGATTATTCAGAAGACAGACGCAGCATTTTTCTTAATGAAATATCTGAGCTTGCCTTTAAAATCCTTAAAAAGGATTTCTGAGTGGGTGAAGCAAAGTACCGTATCAGTTAACTCTTTTTTATATTGAGATAACTTAAAATACGCTGCATTTTACTTTCTGCCGTCGTATTTCCTGGCGCAGTGCTGTCTATCCAGGTCTCATCGGCTTCAGGATGCGGACCTGACAGGATGATGTTTCCCTTGCCATACCGGTACTTACCAATGGCGATATCTCCATTCTTGTAGTAAGCGATCGGCTGGAATCCAGTACTTGAGATACTACTGTTGAGATAAGGCCCATCCTGGTAGTAAAAAGGCTCTTGTTTATTATTCCATGTCAGTTGCAGGGTATAATCGCCTTCATCAACGGCCTGCGAACCGGGTCTCCCCACCTCTGACTCTAAAGGCGCATCAATAAGCCCTATCCAGTCTTTGTCGGCAAGATAGGCCCCCATACAAAGACCAAGAAAGGATTTGCCACTTTTCACAAAATTACGGATAGCCTCTGCCCCTTCATCACCCAGGGCTTGATAAGATCCGGGTATATCCTGACCGCCGCCAGGTTGAATATAGAGATCGAATTTTTTCAGTGTTTGTGCATTTAATTTCAGCTTTTCTTTTTCACCAACATAAGAAATGTGCAGAGGCAGACCTGTCGCGACCAGCGATTTTACCACCATTTCAGAACAACCCGGGCACCCGGCCTCCCCGCGATAAACGGCGACATTATAACTCTCTGATTGCGAGGGCTTTGCCAGCACCGATGCGGTGAAAAAGGCGAAAGAAAAGGCAACCGTTAGTATTTTTGCTTTTTTAAGTCTGGTGCCCTGGAAAAAAATTTTCATGTCAGTAGATCCCCTGGTTATGTAGTGTCATGGTTAATCACAGCGTATCACTTTTGGATCCCGCAGATGATGACGATAAATTAGAGCACTTGCTCAAAGTTATCCTCAACCTCAAATTTGTCAAGCCGTTTTAGTTAAAATAAATAATGTTTATTTATTCTGTAAGGTAAAGGCGACAATATTTTATAAATAAATTTTAATGAGATATTCTCATATCTTATTGTCTTCTCAATAACATTAAATACCGAAGAGAGGGTGAAAAAAGAGTCGATCATGCTCCATGTAATACCGCGGTCGTCTTACCGGGCAAACGTCAACGTTGGCGTACTGGTCGCGCTACACAGCGATGGCAGTTCAGCAACAACACCACATGGCATGCTTTACATAAATCATCATTATATTCATGCAGTTATAAAAACAACGTCACATGCGCCTTGATCCATCAGTACATTCAATAATACTGTATATAAAAACAGTATTCGAGGATCGATACCATGCAGTTTACTCGGCCAACTGAGATTTCGCCCCCACTCATGCTCCCCCTCTTCTCCGAGAGGGTGCCCTGTGGATTTCCCAGCCCCGCTCAGGATTATGTTGAGGACAGGCTGGATCTCAATAAATTATTGATAAAACATCCGAGTGCTACTTACTTCATCAAAGTCAGCGGAGAGTCTATGCGTGATGCCGGCATCAGTGATGGAGACCTTTTAGTGGTTGACCGCTCACTGTCTGCCGTCCATGGTGATATCGTCATTGCGGCTATCGCAGGTGAATTCACCGTGAAAGAACTTCGCACTCATCCTTTTTTACAGCTAGTGCCGCACAATCGCGATTACGCTTCCATTTCGTTTCATAATGCCGAAGAATTAGAAATATTTGGCGTGGTCATTTTTAGCATTAAAGCGCATAAATAATTATGTTTGCCCTCGTCGATGTCAATAACTTCTATACTTCTTGTGAAACGGTTTTTCGCCCTGATTTAAAGGGAAAGCCTATTGTGGTCGTGTCCAATAATGATGGTTGCATTATTTCTCGCTCAGCCGAGGCAAAATCCCTCGGTATAAAAAATGGTGAGCCTTTCTTTAAAATAAAAAATAACCCTTATTATTCCAGTGTTCATTTTTTCAGTTCTAACTATGCGCTTTATGCCGACCTCAGTGACCGTGTTATGCAAACGCTCACGGCAATGTCTCCATCAATAGAAATCTACTCCATCGATGAAGCCTTTATTAATTTATCCGGAGTAATGAATTGCGTCCCCTTATCCACCTTCGGCCATGAAATAAGAACTAACGTATTGAAAAATACTGGCTTAACGGTGGGCGTAGGTATTGCGCAAACCAAGACATTAGCCAAGCTCGCTAACCATGCCGCCAAGACATGGCGCGGCACGGGCGGCGTTGTCGACTTATCCAATATTGTGCGCCAACGCAGGCTACTCGCCCTTGTCCCTGTTGAAGAGGTCTGGGGCGTTGGGCGAAAAATGAGTAAAAAACTTAATTTAATGGGTATTAATACCGCTCTGGATCTGGCTGAAAGCTCATTATGGGTCATAAAAAAGCACTTCAATGTGGTGCTGGAAAGGACCGTTCGCGAACTGCGTGGTGAGCCATGTTTTGAGCTACAAGAATTTTCCCCAACAAAACAACAGATTATTTGTAGTCGCTCTTTTGGCAACCGGGTAACGCAGTATTCAGATATGCATCAAGCCATTTGCGCCTATGCTGAGCGAGCAGCAGAAAAATTACGCACTGAGCATCAATTTTGCCGCTTCGTTAGCGTATTTGTCCGGACGAGTCCGCACGCCGTTAATGAAAAATATTATGGCAACCAAGCGTCAATGAAGCTATTAACGCCGTCTAATGATACCCGTGACATTATAAATTGTGCCACAAACTGCCTGCAGAGAATTTGGATTGATGGTTATCGATATATGAAAGCCGGTGTTATGCTTGCTGATTTCTTCAGTAATGGCATAGCGCAGCTAAACTTATTTGACGATAACGCTCCGCGCAAAAATAGTGCTGCGTTAATGGACGTTATCGACCAATTAAATCAATCCGGGAAAGGAAAGGTCTGGTTTGCCGGTCAGGGGATCGAAAAATCCTGGGCGATGAAGCGTGAAATGCTTTCCCCGGCTTACACCACCCGATATTCAGACCTACCCGTCGCGAAATGAATGTACGCAGGTAATGACATCGCTTCGGGTGAAGGTCACTGCGTTTACCAGGCCTACGCAATCAGCGATAACGCCTTTGCAGCGCGGAAATCCCCTCCGCTCGTCAATGAGGCCTGCCTGACCGCCGGCGGACGAGGTGCTGCTTTTGCGCGCAGCCCGTCTCCCGCGCGAGGTTGCGGATGAGCAGCACCGCGCATTCACTTGACACTGTACATTAATACAGTAAAACTATCGCCCGCGATCAGCATACAGAGGACAGAAGATGTTTGTGGAACTGATTTATGACAAGCGCAATTTTGCCGGGCTGCCGGGTGCCAGAGAGGCCATTCTTAACGAACTGACCAAACGCATGCAGCGCATTTTCCCGGAAGCGGAAGTGCGGGTGAAGCCGATGATGACGCTGCCGGCGATCAACACCGACGCCAGCAAGCATGAAAAAGAGCTGATCAGCCGTACGGTGCAGGAGATGTTTGAAGAAGCGGATATGTGGCTCACTGAAGAGTGATGCCGCCCGTCGTTGGCGGCGGCCATCTCTTTAAGAGCTTTCCCGGATGTGGCAGAGCAGCGGGAAACAGTACAATAGCGGCGGTTGCAGACTGGCAATGCAACCTTCGCTCACCTGCTGGCTCTTGCATACGGCCAGCAGGTGAGCCCTACCAACCTCCCCTCATCGCCCTCACAGCGTCTCCGGTAGCGCCGCCATCATCCGATCCACCAGCTCGCGATGCTGATGGACCTTCCCGCATTTAACAATGATCTGTCTGGCGTTGTCATAGCCCGGGGCCCACAGCCGGTTATTGAGCAGAACGTCCTTATAGACCGCGATCAGCGGTTTGTTCCACGCCGCCGCCATATGCACCACCGAGGTGTCCGGGGAGATAATCAGCTCCGCCTGGGCAATCAGCGCCATCGCATGGTGCAGCGTGTTAAACGGATTAATCACCACCTCCGGCGGCAGCGGGATGCGGATCTCACGCCGATGATCGAGCAGAATAACCGCCAGCCCCGGATGGCGAGCCCGCAGCTTGTCGAGCAGTTCGGCCAGCTGCGTCTGGGAGAGACTCCGGTCGGCATGGCCGGCAAAAATATTAATCACCACCGCTTTTCCGCTCAGCGACGCCAGATACTGCGCCACCTCCTGCGTAATCGGCGCGGGCACCGCCAGGTCGTAAGTGTCCAGACCGCGAGTGTCCAGTTTGAGATAGTCGGCGATCAACGCGAACGTTTTCGTCACGTGCCAGTGCTGGCAGTCAAAATCAAAAGAATGAGAGTAGTGTTTAATCGATGGCCATTTATTAAACCCGAGCACTGATTTGGCTTTTATTTGTCGGAAAAGCCGCAGGCGATGCACGGGAATATCGAACAGCGAAGGGTCAATAATAATATCGTACTTATTATTAGCCAGTTCATTAATGACGTCGCGGGGAACGTTATGGTTAAATTTACGCAAAAAGTCAGCGGAATTGACCGGCTCAGCTTCATAAATATGGCGGATCCGCGGGTTATAGCGCATCACCTGGCTGTTAGAGGTCGTCAGTAGAAAATCAACGATATAACCTGACTGATGCAGGCATTTTACCAGCGCGGAATCCACCACCACATCGCCGACCGCCCCCTCATTGCGCATGAGTAAGACAGTTTTCGCGGACGACAAATCCACCGGCTGACGGCGTCGGCGGTCCCAGAGCGCTTTCGCCACTCCCACCCGCAGGGCATTACGTACTTTCTTAGTAAAGTAATTCCGCCGTCTGTTGAGCTCCCTTATTTTATTAAACTTCTTGCGTGGGGAACCCTGCATGGTTGCATCGTGCATCATCCTAACCTCATTACGGCAATTATTAATATTCTGTGTCGTCCGATAGAGACTGAGCGAAATAAAAAAAGTTCGATTGAAAATGAAAATCATTCTTTTTTTTATTTACAAAACTCATCTGCTGCGCCTGCGAGATTGCACCACAGCACTGTGAAGCAATAATGAGCGAATGGTGAATTTCCCGGCCCACCGTTGGCAGGCTGACACAACAGCGCTAAGCTGGCTGCTTGATGATGTCAGGAGGACGCTATGCTTGAAGCAGTAGAAGGTAATATCCACCAGCGGCTGTGTGCGCTGCTCGACGAACACCAGGCGCGCTACCGGGTGATGGCGCACGACGCGGTCGGCCAGTGCGAAGCCGTCTCGGCGATCCGCGGCACCGCGCTTGGCCAGGGCGCAAAAGCGCTAGTCTGTAAAGTAAAAGGAAACGGCGTCAACCAGCATGTGCTGGCGATCCTCGCCGCCGATCAGCAGGCCGATCTCGCCAGCCTGGCCCGGCATATCGGCGGCAGCAAAGCCTCGCTGGCCAGTCCGGCGGAAGTGGATGCCCTCACCGCCTGCGTGTTCGGCGCCATTCCCCCCTTCAGCTTCCATCCGGCGCTGCGGCTGGTGGCCGACCCGCTGCTGTTTGAGCGCTTTCCACAAATCGCCTTTAACGCCGGACGCCTGGATCGGTCGATCATTCTCGATACCGAGGATTATTTACATATCGCCCGACCGGAGATCGCGACCTTTCGCCGCCTTAGCTAACCGGGCATCCGCCCTGATTTTCGCCGCATGGCGTAAAAATCCTGTTTATTCACGCCACGATGCGTAGAGTAAGCGGGATATTTTTTGGCTTTCTTTTTTTGGCAAGGACCTCTGTACATGTTTGATACCACCCTGTTGATCCTGCTGGGTCTGGCGGCGCTCGGCTTTATCAGCCATAACACCACCGTAGCGATCTCCATCCTCGTGCTGATTATCGTGCGCGTCACACCGCTGAATACCTTCTTTCCCTGGATTGAGAAACAGGGGCTGACCGTCGGGATCATTATTTTAACCATCGGCGTGATGGCGCCTATCGCCAGCGGTACGCTGCCGCCCTCGACGCTGATCCACTCCTTTATGAACTGGAAATCACTGCTGGCGATTGCGGTCGGGGTGTTTGTTTCGTGGCTCGGCGGTCGCGGCGTAGCGCTGATGGGCACCCAGCCGCATCTGGTAGCCGGGCTGCTGGTCGGCACGGTACTCGGCGTCGCCCTGTTTCGCGGCGTCCCGGTCGGGCCGCTGATTGCCGCCGGGATCATCTCATTGTTTATTGGGAAGTCGTAGCCAGGCTGCCGTGATAGCGGCCCGGCGTCTGTCCGAGCCCTTTTTTAAACATAGTGATGAAGGCGGTGGTGGAGTCGTAGCCCAGCGCCTGAGCCGTTTGCTGCACCGTTTGCCCGCGGATCAGCAGCTGCAGCGCGAGGATCAGCTGCAGCTGATGGCGCCAGCGGCGAAAGCTCAGCCCCGTTTCACGCACCACCAGGCGGGCCAGATTGCGCTCGCTCATCGCAAACACCGCCGCCCACTGGCTCAGGGTCTGCCAGCGCGCCGGATCCTCGGCCATCATCGTCACCATCTGACGAATTTTCGGGTGGTTTGATACCGGCAGCTGCAGGTGCTCCTGCGGCTGCCGGGGCAGCTCATCAAACAGAACCTGCACCAGCCGGGCCGTGGCAGGGGCGGCCAGCGACTCCCCGCCGCGTTCCGCCAGGGTGAGGATCAGCTCACGCACCAGCGGAGAAATCTTCAACGTACAGCAGCGATCCGGCATCGGCGCGGCGCCCGGCTCGATGAACAGGAAGCACACCTGGGCGCCGGGGGTGGCGCGGTTACTGTGGGAAAGCTGTCCCGGGACCCACACCGCATACTGCGGCGGCACCATCCACATCGCGTTCTCCACCTCGCAGGTCAAGGCGCCGTGCAGGGCGAGGATCAGCTGCCCCTTACGGTGGGAATGCGCCGGAATATACTGCTCCGCCTCCACCACCTGAATACGAAAGGCAATGGCCGATTCGTGGCCACTGTCCGGTTCATAACCATCCAGACCCAGTCCGATCATCATGTTGTCCGATATTAGCGATAATCTGTCATTTTAGCTTGATTTAAACAGGAGACAAAGTCGCTATCGTAACCCCCTCGTTAGTTACCTTGAGAATGATATGTCTTCTGTGATCTCCTCTACCGGCCGCCGCCCCGCGCTGCTGATTGCCGGTATCTTGCTCATCGCCACCACCCTGCGCGTGGTCTTTACCGGCGCGGCGCCGCTGCTGGACGCGATTCGTAGCGACTATAGCCTGACCACCGCGCAGACCGGGTTGCTCACTACCCTGCCGCTGCTGGCCTTTGGCCTTGTCTCGCCGCTGGCGGCAGGGGTTGCCCGCCGGTTCGGCATGGAGCGCAGCCTGCTGCTGGCGATGCTGCTGATCTGCGCCGGCATTGCCCTGCGCTCCCTGCCCTCCGCTGCACTGCTGTTTATCGGCACGGCGGTGATCGGCTGCGGTATTGCGCTGGGCAATGTCCTGCTGCCCGGACTGATTAAACGGGATTTCTCGCAGCATGTCGCGCGGATGACCGGCGCCTATTCCCTGACGATGGGTGCGGCGGCGGCGCTCGGCTCGGCGCTGGTGGTTCCTGTGGCGATGGCCGGATTCGGCTGGCGTGGCGCGCTGTTGCTGCTGATGATCTTCCCGCTGCTGGCGATCCTCAGCTGGCAGCCGCAGTCCCGGCGCCGGGCGGAGGCGCCATTGACCGGCTCAGGCGCCATGCACAACCGGGGGATCTGGCGGTCGGCGCTGGCCTGGCAGGTGACGCTGTTCCTCGGCATCAACTCGCTGGTCTATTACGTGATTATCGGCTGGCTGCCGTCGATTCTGCAGAGTATGGGCTATAGCGAAGCGCAGGCCGGCTCGCTGCATGGCCTGCTGCAGCTGGCGACCGCCGCGCCCGGTCTGGCGATACCGTTGATCCTGCATCGGCTGCGCGACCAGCGCGGGATCGCGGTGCTGGTCGCCCTGATGTGCGCCATCAGCGCCGCCGGGCTGTGGCTGCTGCCAGGGCTGGCGATCGGCTGGACGCTGCTGTTCGGCTTTGGCTCCGGAGCTACCATGATCCTCGGCCTGACGTTTATCGGCCTGCGCGCCAGCTCGGCGCACCAGGCCGCGGCGCTGTCAGGGATGGCGCAGAGCGTCGGCTATCTGCTGGCCGCCTGCGGGCCGCCGCTGATGGGCAGGATCCACGATGCCAATGGCGACTGGCATATTCCGCTGCTGGCGGTGGCGCTGATTTCGCTGGTGATGGCGGTCTGCGGCGCCCTCGCCGGACGTGACCGGGAAATCCATTCCTGAAGATGACCGGCAGCGCCCGCTGCCGGTGGGTTTATTGTGCCGCGGCGCGCAGCAGCGCCTGTACCAGCGGCGAAGGACGCCCATCCAGCGCGTGGCGTTCATGCTGGAACAACGTGGCGACAAAAAACGGGTGCGTCACCAGCTCGACGGCGCGGATCTCACCCTCTTCATCCCAGCCGGTGACGCGCAGATCGCCCTGTTCCAGCTCTCCGGCAAACGCGCTGTCCACCCCGTACCGGCAGTGGTAGCCCTCTTCAATGCTCTCCCGGCCATAGGCGCGGGCAATCAGCGTATTCGCCCGCAGCTCGACGACGGCGGAGGTCTCCACCAGCGAACAGCTGAGGGGAGCGATCACCATCCGCCCTTCGTTGTCAGTTTCCGCATGACCAGCATCCTGCCAGCCGAGCACGTTACGGGCGTATTCAATCACCGCGTGCTGAAAGCCGCCGCAGGTGCCGAGGAAAGGGATGCCGTTTTCGCGGGCATAGCGGATCGCGGTAAAGGCCCCCTCCGGATGACGATACGGGCTACCGGGAACGACCCAGATGGCATCGTACTCGGCCAGCGCCTCGCCGGAGACAATCGACGGGGTGGCGAGCCAGTCATATTTCACCGGCTGCTCCAGCACGGCGGCAGCATCGTCTATCGCCAGGGGAATGGCCTGATGGGCAACAATATCGGGGTGATAATCGCCGACGAGGGCGAGGCGTAAAGGGGTTTTCATAGCAGGTTCCTTATGTCTGGACGAGACGAGCAGCACAAGGCACGTCAGGATAGCGATCCCTCCTGTGGAACACAATCCTTATTTTCGCCCCACCGCCCCCGCCGGCGGGTAAGGTATACTGGAGCAAGCGCGAAAGGGAGAGAGGATGAAAAGTAAGCTTTTGGTCAGCGCCTGCCTAATGGGATTCCAGGTGCGGTATAACGGTAGCGAGAAGGCACATCTGGCGACGACCCTGTCCCGCTGGCAGCAGACGGGACGGCTGGTGATCCACTGCCCGGAACTGGCGGCCGGTCTGTCCACGCCCCGTCTGCCGGCGGAGATCGTCGGCGGCGCCGGCGGAGATGTACTTGCCGGGCGGGCGCGGATCGTGGAAAGCGACGGCCGCGACGTCACGGGACATTACCAGCTGGCCGCCTGGCTGGCGCTCAGCGCCGCCCGGGAAGCGGGCTGTCAGGCAGCGTTACTCACCGATGGCAGCCCTACCTGCGGCAGCCAGTTTGTCTATGACGGTTCTTTTCGCGGACGACGCAAAGCGGGCGCCGGGGTCGCGGCCGATCTGCTGCGCGCCCACGGCATCACGGTATTTTCCGACGGGCAAATCCCGCAGTTGCTCGCCTGGATGGCACAGAGGGAGCAGGATGATGATTCAATGTAAACGGGTGTATGACCCGCAGGAAAGCAGCGACGGCTACCGGGTGCTGGTCGACCGTCTCTGGCCGCGGGGGATTAAAAAAGAGGCGCTGGCCTGTGATGAATGGTGTAAGGCGTTAACGCCTTCCGCTGAGCTGCGAAAAGCCTTTCACGGCGAGGCGATCGATTTCGCCCACTTCAGCCAGCGCTATCGCCAGGAGCTCGACGCCCATCGTGAAACGGGCCTGCGGCTGGCGGCGCTGGCGCAGCGCCAGCCGTTGACGCTGCTGTACGCTGCGAAGAACACCGAGCAGAATCATGCCCGGGTGCTGGCCGCCTGGCTGGCGGCCCTGCCGGTTACGATTTAGTCGGATGATCCCGACGCCACAGCGCCCACTCGTCGAGGGTTTCGCCGCTGGGTAGTTTGCACTGGGTGCTAACGCCCTGCGGCGTTTGCACCGGCACCCGGGTACCGCCGGATTGCTGACAGTACACCGCCGCGGGATTGGCCATGCCGATGGTTTTCGTCGGCGCGGTGGACTGCGGCTGGGTACAGCCGGCTAATACCAGTGGCAGAATAGCCAGTAACTTTTTCATCGTTCCTCCCTTTCCTGAATGCCCGGGGATTTTAGCCTGAATCTCCACGTTTTCTCCATCTTGCCTGCACTTTTCCCCCGTAGAGTAGCCCCTGTTCTCGAACTGACCAGAGAACAGATCATTCCATAATCAATGAGTTTTTCCCCGTCGCCCCCGACGGGGCTTTTTTTTGGGATTTAATAAATTGAAATAAAAGGATTTATTTCAAAAATGTCCACATATCGACCACATTGACAAGAATAGCCCCCTTTCCAGGGGGCTATTTTTATACCGCAAGACTAAGTTGACGGTTCCCGTAATGAGAAGCCGGGAAAGCGTCGCCGGGGATAAATCCTGGCGGCAAAGGATCTGCGCTGGTTGAGCGCTTCGTTACTCTGCGCTCTACGGTGTTAAGTGTCGTGAATGACTCGCTGCATTCAAGGTTCTGGCATTGATGGTATTGCCGGATGGTGAACTCGCTTAACCGGCGGCTGGTGCGGGTGCGGGCGTTTGCGCCGCAGTAGGGACAAACAAACATGATGATCTCCCATAGGGAGTTGAACGACCATATCAGACCTTAACAACATTAAGGCGGGTTGACGAGGATATCTGGGAGCGGTTGCAAAACGCCTCTGTAAGTGAGTTGATGGCAATTCTGAAAGATGGAGCAGAAACGGCGTTGAAGACAGCCCAAGGGATACTTAGAAATCCGAGATCCTAAGAACTAATGCCTCGTAAGCCAACATATCATGATGCAAACAACGTCCAGCTCTCATAAAAATACGATACCGACGAATCCAGTGGCCGTCATGAACGATAATTGGGCGCTTCCTTTAACACTCTCCACACTACAGGTAAGTGCCAAACATTCATAAATGCCAGTGTTATTACTAAACCATCCCGCAAATTATGTAATCTCCACCAAAATCAAGAAGGTGCGTACAACAAAAACAATCATCAGTTAGATTAGCGTATGCTCTCCCTTTCCACGTGCGAGCTGGAATAGGACAGCCATCCACATGGCAGGCAAACCCACGATAAACAGTACTGCGCCGTACACCTCTAGAAAGCATCTCCTCACATCGCCGGGCAGCTGCGGCATTGAATATCCAAGACTTATGTTTACCAGGCCCGATAACAAAACTCTCAAGCATCTCGGGAGTAAATGCTCTGGCGACATTAGATAAATCTATCTCTATAGCTGACATTCCAAGAGCCTGAAAATGAGCTGCTTTACATTCACTAACAGCGTGAGACACTTTGATTTCTATAGCAAGAGCCCTATTACGTACATAGGCGATAACATCGGGAATGATAGAGTCAATTCGTCTTTCCAATACAACTTTGTCCAAGCTGTATTTTTGTTCAGGAGCAAGCACATCAAGCACCGAAGGATTACCCCTGCGAGGAACCTTTACTTCAACCGGTGGAAGATATATATATTTCTTAGTTTCAATAATCTCTTTAGCAGCAAGATGAAGTGCCGTTTCTACACCCACACCGCAGTCAGCACCAGCAGCATGAGCAAAGTGATGCTGTTTCAGTTTGCCTTTTCTAGCTATCAATCGCGCATTACAACCAGGGCACCGGTAGCAACAAGCTTCGTCGGAAGAAACATTTGATATATGTGTAGCTTTGCCATCTAGCATCCCATATAGCAAAGGTTTTGCATGTCTAACCATTTATTCCTACCGGTTGATATTGGAGCATATAATCACTGCTGATACAGGAAAGTCTTATAGAGTGAATTTTAACTTCATTGAAACCATTCTCCTATGATCTTGTAGTTTTTTCAGGAATTTTGCCACTACAATTACGCCCTGTTCTGTAACAGAATTAGAGCAAATATGAGCTAATACATACATTACTTTTTATGCGGTACGTATCCACATAGACAATGGTGCATATTCGTTAGTCACATCTAACTCTTTGTTTGCGGACTCTCTCTAGCTTGCCGCATAAATGTAGATTCCTTCAGTAAGAGCTAACGGGGCGCTTTTCTGGTTATCTGTTCCGTGTATAGTGTTCGATTCCCACGTGGCTGTCGCCTGAACGATGCCAGTGGGGCGTCAGGTCAGCTTTGATGGCCCTTTTCCCGTGCGTGACATGGCCGATTTGCTGGACAATCTCTATTGCATGAACAACGGGCGATACTATGAGACGCCAGTAGATTTTTACGGGCTGGCTAAAGCTCCGAGCCAAAGCGCCTGGCATGAGTAGGCGTTGTATTTCAAACGTAATGTGCTCACCGGCTGTTTTATCCCGCACAAACTGCTCAATCGCCAGACCTTCTCGGCCTTCGCACTGGACTGGTTCACGTTTGGCAATGCCTACCTTGAACTCCCACGCAATCGCCTGGGCGGGCCACTTCCCTTCCGGCATTCACTGGCGAAATACACCCGGCGCGGGAGTACGGACCTCGATCAATACTGGTTCATCCGGCGCTGGAAAGAGGAACACTCGTTTAAACCGGGTTCAGTGTGTCACGTTCTGAATCCGGACATTAATCCGGAGGTCTACGGCATGCCCGAATATATGGCAGCGCTGCTGGCAGCCAGTTTGTCACACTCCGCTGACATGTTCCGCAAGCTGTATTACGACAACGGCTCCCACGCGGGGTGTATTGTCTATATTGGTGCGGGGCAGGTTGACGATAAAAGCATGAAAACGGTCAAAGAGACACTGACCGGCGCGCGTGGGAAAGGGGCATTTAAAAACGTACTGCTGCATGCGCCAGGCGGCGGTAAGGATGGCGTTCAGATCCTGCCGTTTCAACAGATCACGGCTAAAGATGAGTTTATCAACATTAAGAATGCCACCAGGGACGACATACTCGCGGCGCACCGTATCCCGCCGCAGCTGATGGGCGCCATGCCAGCAGGAAATGGATCGTTTGGGGATATCGAGAAGGCCGCACGGGTCTACGCGATCAACGAGCTGACGCCCGTAATGGAGGCCCTGAAGGTGGTCAACGAGTGGCTAGGAGAAGAGGTGATCCGTTTCAACCCTTATGCGTTGCTTTCCCCAGAGAAATAACCGCTAGAGAATTCAGTTTCTTTAAACAACATCAGCCATTTATAACAGGCCAGCGTTTTCGCTGGCCTCATCTTTTCTGCTTAAAGAATCCCGCATCAACGCCCCTCTGCACATCGCTGCTTTTTGCCTGTGCGAGGCATGCCTCTACCTAAAATCACCGCTCACCGTGACGCAGAACCCGTGAAATTGCGTATTCTGCCGCCTTCCCTACCCTGACCCGCTTGCGGGGGCTTGCCCCCCGTCACCTGCACACAGCTATCCTGTCATTTTCGCGCATGCACAAATCTGGCCTCAGAGCGCGCCACGTATGGTGTTATAGAGGATTAAATACATAAAAATACTGTGCCAATGTGTGCACTTATGTGCATTGTTCTGGATGTAAATGGACAGGATTAAATTTTAGGATCAGCAATTCACATAATGTGTGCGTCTTTGCAAAACGCACCATTTACTTTTAGGATTCCTCCACCATACTGTTTATGTTCCCTGAAGAGTTTCCTATGTGTAGATCGAACACGAGACCATTACCGTTCTGACATCGGATGAAACATCAAAGAACTTTGATTCACAAAAATATCAATAAATATGAAGAACAAAAGCATATGTACATACAATAGGGGCGCGCAAATGTTCCACCTTACCACTCTAGTAAAACAACAAACTTTTTGGTTAATGAATAACTAACCAATTCAATAAAATAATTCATACACCAGCCATCCACATAGTAGTTTTCGCGCACAACAACGAGGTGTATACGCATGGATACCTTGAGTAGATTTAATTTATTACGATCACTCGCCACACCGACATTAAAACATTTTAAAGCATACATCATTGCTTTATTACTCACTTCTTTGGTCAGTGTAAGTACAAATGCGGATACAAAAATTAAAATAAGTGAAGCAGAGTTACGAGAGGCAGCGATACAAGGCGCAGACATTAGAAACAGAATTATTGACGGGGAGGATTTATCCAAGACCATATTCTACTTAACACAAATTAGGGCTGGAAAAGGAAAATTTGAGCAGTGCGAAATATGCAACCCCAAAAGTGAAATCAGAATAATCGACTCAGTCATCGTTGGGGAAATAAGTTCAAATACATATGGCATTGGGTTTTTCCACATTTCTAACCTTGATGAACTCGTAAAAATAACGATATTAAACTCAAAGCTTTACCCAAGCAAAAATAACAAAGCAATTACAATATCTGACATGAATGCTTATCTAAACATACAAAATAGCGATATCAATGGATTATCTTCTTTTAAATACCTTCAGTTAAGCAATGACTCTACATTAACTAATAATAAATTCAATGGTGATGTAAAATTTAGCAATGTGGTTTTTGCTGATAAATCAAAGGAAACGGTTGATCGCAAGGAAGATGAAGAGACGACAGGAATTAATGGGATTATCGGGAATATATTTTTGAGAAAATTTGAAATCAGAGACTCTTCTATTGCTTCTGATTTAAATATATCTAAAAATTCATTCAATGGGCTATTCTCTGCCTCTGACATTTTAATCGCTCAATTAGATGGATTGTTAAAATTACAGAACAATAAATTTGAAAGTTCATTCATCTTAACGCGATTTAATTATCATGATGGAGTTGATGGTAACTCTCTGTCTATGAGCCATTATTTAACGCAAGATAATCCCTACAGCATTCCATTTGTATGGGGTGATATCGATTTAGGGTCATCTATATTCTCAGGAATGGCGTTCTTTCAAGAAATAAACGTACGAGAATTATTATTTTCACCAGCCACTGATGATACATACAAACACGCAGATCTCCATGATAAATATATAATTTATGATATCCCCACGCAATTCAAAAACGGCTTTGTTTTTTTTAATTCCGCATGTGATGTTTGTGATTTTCATTACACTATTATTTCCGGCGCCGCCAGGTTTGACTCTTTGCGAGCCAGAACTCTAAACCTCAACAGATCAACATTTAATAACACACTATCATTCCAGAACACAATATTTTGGGATCTGAACGTTTTTGGAGCAATATACAATAATGGGTTTGAAATTGACGATTCGACACTAAACATAATATCAAATGCATGTTCAAAACCTGTCCCCAATGAAAATATCATTTTAAAACGTCGACAATGTATTAATTTACTATACAAACTTAGCTCTATTTATGAAAAAGCCGGTGATAATAATAGCGCAATAGAGGCAAAATACTTATACCAGAAATACAACAACCCAAATATTATTTTAGATATGGCATGGGGTTATAGCTATAGACCATGGAATTTGGTTGCAACAATTTTTATTTTTTTTATTGCATATACACTATGCTACGCAACACAAATACCAATGCATGCGAAAACAATAAAATGCGCTGCACAAAACCTTGCGCACTCATTTAATTTCAGTTTTCAATGCGTGCGATCTTTCAATTTAAAATTTGCCACAGAAAACACTAAGAATAAACTTTTCAGATGTTTAGCTATAAGCGAAGTAATTATTTTCAAAATATTTCTAGCATTGCTTTTATATTCATTGTCTCAGACAAGCCCCATACTAAAAACAATATTGGATGCGATTCATTAATTCTTATTTTAATGTCACAATTTAGTGAATTTCTGTACTACCAAGTTATAGCAGGCGCTATTCAGTATCAATGCAAGATCTAATATGAGCTGATAAAAGTCGTATAATAGTCATCAAATCCAAAGGCTTTCTAGTCAGTGACTATCTCTTTTAGTAGTACTGATTTCCGGTTCATACGATCGCGAGCTTGCAACAGTTTTATCTGATTCTGTTCTGATCAGATATTACGAGTATTCGCTAGCAATGATGCATACGTACGCCTTTCGTTGATAACTTCCTGCACAACTGATTCATCGTGCCTAAGGTTGGTTTCAATACCAAATACCACGCGTACAGTCGGGCGCAAGCGGCGAAACGCGGCTCGACTCCACGATCGTGCATCTTTCCATTTCGACAATATGTGTACCCCGCATACTCTTCAGCCATAGCTTGTCGCCGGGTTTCGGCACCGATGGCAGATCCAGGACTATCTCAGGGCGAGTGCTCTTTTTAAGCCAGGTAACGATATCTTCATTAATTTCAACAGTGAACGTGGTCATAATTTTTTCCTGATAGCCCTTTGGCAGCGATCAAGCAGCTCACTTTGTTTGGTCAATGATGCCGGGGCGTGGTTGGCGTGTTTAAACAATCGGCGCTCCACTATTAACTCCCCTTTTCTGATGGCAAACTCCATTTCGCCACGCAACAGAATGCAGCCACCTAATAACAATCTAACCTCCACGTCGCTGAGAACGTTATTACGTCTATTCAGTTCAGCTATCGCGTGGTCAGGCACTTCTTGCGAGATCCTGCTAATGCCTTGCAGCGGTGAATTTCGCCCTTGAACGTTCGCTGCCGTACCGTTCTGTTGAAGCAATGCTGCCTCTGACTTTTTCTTTTGGAATTCCGAAGCCACTGCGGCGTAACTGTCCGCACGTCGTTCCACCTCAATCCGTAGCTGCTCGCGCCAGCGCTGCTCTGCCTCTTCCGGCGTCAGGCTCATATCTTTCGCGGCGGTGACTTTTGGCCCCCATGCCAGCGCAGTTTCGTCATCAATCGACGTGCGCAGGCCGCGCACGGTAAGCATGAAGGCTTGATCTGAGCTTTCGCAGGCAGATTTTCTGATCCTGCTGGTGATTTCCTGCCTTTGCTGGCGTGAATATCGCCTTAAATCTTCGATATTCAGCGGAAGTTCTGTCACTAAACTGTCGTCTGGAGCAGTTTTATCAGCAGGCATCATCGTTTCTAACGGTGGTTTTTCATCCAAAATGGAGCGCCCCGTACAGTTATTGACAGAACTCCAAGCAGCGGACTGTTCCTGTTTCAGCGGAAGTGGCAAAACTCATAGCTGATGGTAAGCGAGGGTTGTTATTTGGTAAGGCGTCTTATTCTGACTTCAGGCAGATACTCAGGGAAGTAAAACCTGATCTTCCGACCGGCCAGGCGACGCATGCACTACGCCACAGCTTCACGACGCACTTTATGATTAATGGGGGAAGCATCATTACATTACAGAGGATCCTAGGACATGCGCGAATTGAGCAAACTATGGCCTACGCTCACTTTGCGCCCGAATACCTCCAGGACGCAATCTCGCTTAACCCGCTGAGAGGTGGCGCTGATGCGGAAAATGTCCACATTATGTCCACACTTAGGTAGGTAAATATGGCTTTCAATGGTCTTGCGTGCCGCGCAACCCCGCATTGCACCGTTGAAAGCCGTAGTATCTGGGGTGGCTAACGCCCCCGACGGGGCTTTTTTTCCTTCCGCGTGGACAAGTATTCCCCAAACAGATGTGATAAATTTAAAAATATCACTGTTTATTCGACGCTGATGTCCGTTTGCAGCCCATTATGCTGGGGTGACGTTTGGCGTGCTGGAGCTGTATTATTCATGTCAGATTTTATTCTTGCCCGGGTGTCGCAAACCCTCGCTGCGGAACAGTCCCTGGAAACCCTGGTGCGCCAGCTGCTGGAGATGCTGGAGGCGGTGACCCGAATGGAGTCCACCTATCTTACCCGCATCGATATCAACGCCCAGCGGCAGCAGGTGATGTTCGCCCACAACAGCAGCGAAATGCGGATCCCGGAAGGATTCTCCGTCCCTTGGGATGAATCCCTGTGCAAACGCGCCCTAGAGGATCAGTGCACGTTTAGCAACGACGTGGCCCATCGCTGGCACTCCTGCATCGCCGCCCAGGAGCTGGGGATCGCCACCTTTTTAAGCATTCCCGTCCGCCTGGCCGATGGCTCTCTGTTCGGTACCCTCTGCGCCACCAGCCGACAGAAGCAACCTTATAATCTCGAAGGTGAACAGGTGATGGGCCTGTTCGCGAAGCTCATTTCCCACTACGTGGAAAAAGACACCCTGGTGCAACAGCTGCAGGCGGCTAACGTCGCGCTGGAGCTGCACTCGTCGACCGATGAGCTCACCCAGCTTCCAAATCGCCGTGCGCTGTTTAAGCAGCTGGCGCTACGCTTTGCCTCCGCCCGCGCCCAGCAGCAGCAGGTCTCGCTGATTTTTATCGATCTCGACGGTTTCAAAGCCATTAACGATCGGTTCGGTCATCCGTGCGGCGACAGCTTTCTGGTGCAGGTCGGCGAACGACTCACCGCCGTCGCGCGCCGTGAGGATATCGTTGGCCGCCTTGGCGGCGATGAATTTTTGATCGTCGGTAGCGCCCAGGAGCCCGCGGCACAGCAGGCGTATGTCACGATCCTGCGCCAGGCCCTGTGCGGCGTCTACTTTCTCGGCGAACAGCGTATCGACTATGAAGGCGCCAGCTTCGGGGTGATCATCTGTGATCCGCAGAGTATCGATGTTGAAGCGGCCTTGCGCGCTGCCGATGAGGCGATGTACCAGGATAAGAAGTCCCGCCGTCAGGAGAATTTCATTCATATTGACTAAAGTACCGTGATATCCAGTATCATGCTGGGCATCATTCGTGGGTACAGGGGCACTATCATGAAATTGGGTATTCTTTTCCCGGTGGCGATCTTTATTATCGCCGTCGTCTTTCTCGGCTGGTTTTTCGTCGGCGGCTATGCGGCGCCGGGTGGGGCATAATGAAAAAAAGCACCATTATCATGCTGGTTGTCGCCATCGTGGCGGTGGCTGGCAGCCAGTTCGGCTGGTGGTGATCGCGGCGGCGATATTGCGGAGTTATCCTATCCCATCAACAAGTTAACCCTTTACACTCACGTTATCCACCGCGGCATTCTCTGCCCCGGGGAAAGCAGAATAGCGGGAGAAGTAAGGGATGAAAAAACCGATCGTGTTACCGTTGATTATTGCACTGTGCACGCTGTTATCGGGATGCATTATTGACGATGGGTACCACGCCCATCGCCATCACCACCATCATCACTATCATGACGATGATTAATCCTTCAGGCTGTTGATGGGCCGATAAGACAGGGCGAACCACGGTTCGCCCGTTGACGCTTAATCCTGACGCTCATCGCCGAGGAAAATAAAGCCGAGAGGAATAGCGAAGAGTGCGGTAAAGACAATGCTGTAAACCGTCACCATCGCCCCCTGCAGGAAGAACATGGACGTCGTCCACTCTGAGTACGGCATATTGTACTCGCTCACCACGCCCCCGAAGGTCGCCCGCCCCACCACCGCCAGCGCGATAGCAAACACCGCCGCGAGCGACAGACAGTATTTTTTGCAGTTTTTATTGCTGAGGAGTTTTTGCAGAATCATCGGGGCTTCCTTTTTGCTGAGCGATAAACGGCTGTATATGTAACACCAATGCAATAAAAAATGAAGGGTTTTTGTTACAGGGCAGAATAAGAGACGGCGGGCCGGTCAGCGGGTAACCGGCCCGTGGGGATCAGGACTGCAGGGTAGCCAGGCGCGCGGCGAACCCAACGAAAACCAGACCAATCAGGCTGTTGCCCAGTTTGGCCAGCTTCTTGCGGGTTTTGACGTAGCGGGTGACAAACGATCCGGAGAGGATCAAAAAGCTCATATAGCAGAAGCTAATCACCTCGAGGGTCAGCGCCAGAATAAAGAACGCCACGCCGGGCGCTTTGGCGTTGACATCGATAAACTGCACGAAAAACGACACATAGAACAGAATCGCTTTCGGATTGGTCAGACTCAGGGTCAGAGAGCGCTTGAGGATCGCGCTCGCCGGCTCCGCGCTGGCGTCGGCCTGGCCATCGCGCTGGGTCAGCACCGCGTAGAGCATTTTGCCCCCCAGCCACAGCAGGTAGATCGCCCCGAGGTAGCGGACGACGTTAAACAGCACCGGCGTGGTCTTAATCAGCGTCGCCACGCCGGCAAAGGCCAGAAACATCAGCACCGCGTCGCCAATAAAGACGCCCGCCGCCGCCAGATAGCCTTTCTTCACGCCGTGGGCAATGCCCGTCTTCAGCACAAAAAACGTATTAGGGCCAGGGACGAGGATGATAAACACCGCCCCGACCAGGTAGGTCAAATAATTCAGAACACCAAACTCAGCGAACACTCTGCA
Source organism: Klebsiella sp. D-Nf1 (assembly GCF_002810515.1). NCBI lineage: Bacteria > Pseudomonadati > Pseudomonadota > Gammaproteobacteria > Enterobacterales > Enterobacteriaceae > Klebsiella > Klebsiella sp. D-Nf1. Next base: position 465,309 of record NZ_PIOK01000001.1, on the reverse strand, counting down.
CTCCTTCGCGCACGACTAAAACATGATCCGGCTCACGTTACCCCAACTGTCGGGATTTTGAAAGCGCAGCCTGTGCGGGAAAGTTAATAGACGGAAGGTTCACCCAGCGGGCGGGTTTTAAAACGACGGTGCACCCACAGATACTGCTCGGGGGCGCGCAAAATCTCGCGCTCGATGACCTTGTTGATATAGCCGGCAGCGATCTGCTTATCTTCACCCGGATAATCATTCATCACTTCGCTAATGTGCAGACTGTAGCCCTTGCGACCCAGCTTGCGTACCATACTGATGCTCAGCATTTTCGCACCCGATAAACGGGACAGGACATAGGTGCCGTTGGTGGTCGCCGCCTGCGGGACAGAGAAAAACGGCGCAAACACGCTGCCCTTAGGACCGTAATCCTGGTCGGGAGCAAACCACACCGCTTCACCTGATTTTAAGGCATGCACCAGACCGGTCAGGTTGTTGCGATCGATCATCGCTTTGTTCGAACGCAGGCGACCACGGGTTTGCACCCACTCCATCAGCGGGCTGTTGTGCGGACGATAAGTGGCCATCATTGGACGGCACAGTCCCATCGCGCGTCCGCCCAGCTCCAGCGACATAAAATGCACGCCGACCACCATCACCCCTTTGCCGCCGCTAAGCGCATGATTAAGATTGGCGAATCCTTCGACATCAAACCATTTCTTGACCCGCTCGTCGCTCCAGAACCAGGCCATGCCGGTTTCGATAAGCCCCATTCCCAGCGACATAAAGTTTTGATCGATCAGGGTCTCGCGCGCCGCCGGCGACATGTCCGGGAAGCAGAGCTCAATATTGCGCCGGGCGATATGTTCGCGGCGTTTGAGAAAGCGTCGGGAGAGGCGACCCGCGCTGGTGCCAATAAAATGCAGCAGCGGATAAGGCAGTTGCACGATTAACCAGAGGATGCCGAGCCCAAACCAGGTCAGCCAGTTGCGCGGGTGTAAAAGTTGTTTATTAAATACGCAGGCCATGATTTTTCCTGTAAACATTAATTATGTGGTAACGCTTAAGGAAAACAGAATCCATTTATCATCATTAGGCGGTACGTACAGCAAGTTCGACAATACTAATCCGCTGAAATTCACTCCGGCAAGTAAAAAACAACTTGCTGACAAAAAAACATAATTGCGGCACAAATGTTACCAAATGTAAACTTAAATCTTATCCTCTTCTTAATATATTCATCGTGCATATCATTTTCACGCTAATCATCAGCGTTACTAACAGGCATAACCGAAACCCGCCGCGAGAACGCCTTTTCTGCCGGGGACTGAGCCCGCTCAGCCACGTGGCCCGCAGCCTGCCCGCGTCCACAAGATCGTCGTCTGTACCGCGAAAGAATTAAAGCGCTCCCGCTTCAGAGTGAAACATTTTTTATCCGTCGGCATAAGGAATATTAAAATCGCCTTAAGGGAATAATTAAGAATAGACTTATTTAAAGATGCTTTAAAAATAAGCGTCTTGCCAGTTGTTTGCACTTTAATACCGCCCTCACCCGCCGCAAAAAAAATATTTCTTTACGCCTTATACGCATAAAGCGCGGCATTTAGCGCGGACAGTGACCCGACATCGGGTCACTGTGGGGCAAACCGTAGCGAAGGCGTGAACGACGCCCTGGCCGCAGAGGATCAGTAAGTGTGGAAATATTGCTGGATCAGCTGCGGATCTTTCGTTTGCGTCAGCGCGGTCATCAACAGAATACGCGCTTTCGCTGGGTTGAGGGAGTCGGACACCAGCCCGGGCTGGCTGTCATCCGGCGGCACGACACCGCTGCCGGTACGGGAGGCGCGAACCACCACGATACCCGCCTGCTGCGCTTTTTTGATGCCCGCAGCGCTACGTACCGACACCGACCCCGCCCCGGTTCCGGCGTAGATAATACCGTCGGCATGATGGGCGATCGCCGCATCGTACATATACTCCGGGTCGTCCTGGTAACCATAAATGATCACCACCTTCGGCAGGGTCTTCAACTGGCGGACATCGAACACCGAGCGCAGCGTGTGAATTTTATCCACTCGAGTCTCGAACTGGGGTTTTCCGCCCACCACGACGCCAAGGTAGCCCTCCTCCGGCGCCCGGAAGGTATCCAGCGAAGTGGCATTGGTTTTGGTGACGAAGCGCGCCGCGCCGATGCGGTCGTTCAGCACCACCATCACCCCGCGTCCCCGGGCATCAGGATCGGCAGCGACCGTGACCGCTTCCAGCAGGTTCATCGGCCCGTCGGCGCTGATCGCCGTCGCCGGACGCATCGCCGCGGTAAAGACCACCGGCTTGTTGCTTTTCACCGTCAGATTGAGGAAATAAGGAGTTTCATCGAGGGTGTCCGTGCCGTGGGTGATCACCACGCCATCGACATCATCCCGGGCCAATAACGCATTCACCCGCTTCGAGAGTTCCAGAATAATGTCACTGGTCATATTCTCACTGCCGATATTCGCCACCTGCTCGCCTTCGACGTGGGCGATTTTACTCATTTCCGGCACGGCGTTAATCAGCGTCTGCACCCCAATCGCCCCGGCTTTATAACCCGTTGTCTGGGTATTGCTGGCCGCCGAACCGGCAATCGTCCCGCCGGTGGCTAAAATAACGATATGCGGTAGACGCGTCTCGCTAAACGCCAGGCTGCTCATCGTCAGTAACGCAATGGTAAGTAATGCTCTAAAATTCATACAGGCCACTCCCTTCATAGACATTAATCAAACTAACGCTTGCTTAATGCAAAGGGCTTGCCAGAATTTATTTATTTTTTGGGGGGGAAATGGTTAACTATCAGACAATAATAAGGTTCTCGCATCAACATCGCCCAAATCTGGTGCATGGCTGGCTCTGAACCGGGCAGGCGCTATGAACCTGATACATTCTGGGTACTAACCTGTTCAGCAACAAACAACACAACACGCATTGCGATCAGATTATCGACACTTCCGTCACCCGCGAGGTCATTTTTGCCCGCCAGGTAACGCGTACGGAGAACAGAAATGCGTATTGCCCTGAAGTCAGCGCTGATGCTGACGACCAGAGTCATTCAGATCATTAACCCTGAACTGCACCGGCATATGCAACGAACGGCCTTAATCGCCCTAACACTGGCGCAGAGGCTGGGGCTGCCTGCCGAGCGGCAACAGACCATTTTTTGCGCCGCGCTGCTGCATGATATCGGCGTGCTGGGAGATAAACGCACCATTCATTCGCTGGATGCCATCGATAACATCTACGATCCGCATCAGCGCCAGGGAGCGGCGATGCTGGAAGGGTTAGTGACCTTTCTGCCCATTGTCCCCTTCATTCGCGATCACCATTTTAGCCCGGACCACCGGGGTAGCCGCGAACAGCATATTGTCTACTTTGCCGATGCCTTTGAACGGCTGCTGCCTGCCGGGAGTCACGTGGCCACCTGGCCCACGCGGGCAGTAGTGGAGCAGTTCGTGTCTTTGCACCGGGAAATCGATCCACCGCTGTGCGATATGCTATGTGAGGTCGCTGAAAATGCGAACTTCTGGCAGCATCTTCATCCCGGCCATATTCAACGGCTGCTGGAGATCATTGCCCCTATCAACACGCTGTATCTGGATATTCATGGTCTGAAAGATGTCTGCCTGCTGATTGCCAAAATTGTCGACACCTACAGCAGCTTTACCGCCAGCCATAGCATCATGGTGGGTGAAATTGCCCGCCAGCTTGCCCGCTGGATGCCGCTGCCGGAGCCCACCTGCCAGCAAATTCAGATTGCCGGCTACCTGCATGATATTGGTAAGGTCTATATCCCGCTCTCCATCCTCGAAAAAGAGGGCGAGCTGGATGAGGACGAACTGAACCAGGTGCGCGAGCACAGCTATATGACCGGCGAAATCCTCAGCGACTACAGCGAACTTGGCGACATTATTAACTGGGCGTCGAATCACCATGAAAAACTGGACGGCAGCGGCTACCCTCTGCATCTCGAAAAAAATCATCTGACCCTCGCCGACCGTATTATCTCTATCGCCGATATTTTCACCGCGCTGACCGAAGATCGCCCTTATCGCAAAGGGATGGCCTGGCAGGAGGCCTTACAGATCATCGAAGCGGATGTTATAAATGGCGCTCTGGATAGCGATGTCTTTCTCGTTTTGCGCCACCATGCAGAAACGCTGCACGCCATCATTCTTCAGGCCCTCGAACACCCCCGCAGCGAGCACCGCCCCTGAAGCGGGCCCCGTCAAGGCGGGGGGCGAGTTCTATAATTAAAACAGCTTCATCTGCATGCAAGGAAATACAGGGTGAGAATCGCCACCATCACCAACTGGGCTTACGGGATCACCGTCGGCCTGACGCTGGCATCCGGCAGCGCCATGCTTATGGCCTCCAGCGCCGACCGCGTCGAACGCCAGGCGGTACAGCAGCGCCAGGTCTTTGATACCCTCTCCGACGAGGTGGAAAACGACGCCTGGGCGCAGTCTGACCTCGCCCGGCTGTACGTGGTTAAGCCTTCGCCGGAGACGCTAACGCAATATCAGCAGCTGCAGCAGGCCAACAAGAGCATTGAGCAGCGGCTGGCCAGGCTGAAAGATAACGGCGCCAGCCACGAGGAGCTGGCACTACTGCACGATGGCCTGCAGATCGCCGATGAGCTGCAGGATGAGCAGCAGGCGGCCCTGACGCATGTCGCCCGCGGCGATGCGCCAGCGGCCATCGCTGTGCTGTACGGCAAAGCGTATGAGACCGAACTGGAACGAATGCAGACGCAGATCGATCACTTCCGCCTGATGCTTGAGCATCGCGCCGCCGCCGCCATTGACCAGGCCACCGAACGCTCGCGGACCTGGCGCACCCTGTCGGAAATCATGGTCGGCCTGACCGCCCTGATGTTTTTGTTTGTCCTCGGCTTCATTCTCAAACGCCGGGTACTGTATCCGGTGGTGCGCCTGAGCGATGTGGTGCAGCGTCTCGCCTCCCAGGATTATGCGGTGGAGACGCCGCAGTTCACCCAGGTGGATGAGATTGGCGATATGGCTCAGGCTATCCGCATTTTTCGCGAGAACGGTCTGGCCCGCCAGCAGCTGGAACAGCAACGCGACGCCGACTGGGCGATCCGTGAACTGCTGGCGCGTATGACCCAGCGTCTGCAGGGCTGTGAAACCATTGAGGATGTGATTAAGGTGGCGGAGCTGTTCGCGCCGAACATCGCCCCGACGATCCCCGGTAAACTGTATATTCTGGATACCGATCCGTGGCAGATGCGCTGCGTGGCTCAGTGGCTGTCGCCCGCCGAGGAGACGACGCCCTTTGCTCCCGACGACTGCTGGGCGATACGTCGGGGACTCAGCCATCCGCCGGTGCAGGGTGAGCCCGATATCACCTGCTATCATCTGCCGGAGGCGTACGCCGGCCAGTCCCTCTGCGTACCGCTCATCGCCCAGGGCGAAGCGATCGGTCTGCTGAGCTTTCAGAACGTCACCGCCAGTGACGCCCCTTCCCGGGCTTACCTGGAGCTGATGGCCGAAGCGCTGGGGCTGGCGCTCGCCAATCAGCGTTTACGCAGCGCCCTGCTGGAAAAAGCGTTGTTCGATTCGCTGACCGGCCTGCGTAACCGCCATCATCTTGATGAAGCGCTGCACTCGCAGATGGCGCTGGCGGTCCATACCCACACCCCGCTGAGCTGCCTGATGATCGACATCGATCACTTCAAAGCCATCAATGACCGCTACGGCCATGAAGCCGGGGATCTGGTGATTAAGAGCGTCGCGACCATTGTGCAGCGCGCGGTGCGCGATATCGGCATGGCTTTCCGCTACGGCGGCGAGGAGTTTTTAGTGCTGCTCCCCGGCATTGACGAAGCCGGGGCGCACCAGTGCGCCAGCGAGATCTACACCCAGGTGCACAATATGACGCTGCGCGATGGCCTGACGGAGATAGGCCAGGTGGATGTATCGATTGGCATCGCCAGCTACCCGCAGCACACCCAAAGCGACAGCCTGCTGCGCGCAGCGGACGCCGCGCTGTACCGGGCGAAAGAGCTGGGCCGTTCAAGGATTGTCAGCTTTGGCCGCCTGAAGACCGGCTAACCGGGATTATGGCTCAGTGGCATTGAGCAGCGAGATAACTTTCCGCACCACCGCCGAACGTATATGGCGGTGGTAAACCATGCTCAGCTCGCTCTCCGCCAGCCGGTCCTGGAGATCGATATACACCACGTTATCAAGGCGTAAGGCCCGCGCCGAGACCGGAACCAGCGCCCCCCCCACCCCGGCGGAGACCAGGCTAATCATCGAGGTGACGTCGTTAATTCGCTGCACCACCTGCGGCGCAAAGCCCGCGACGCGACAGGCGTCAATAAACACCTGCTCCAGTCCGGTGCCCTGCGGATCGTCAAGCGAGATCCAGTTGTCAGTGCGCAGCGAGGCCAGATTGAGCGCCCCCACGCCTGCCAGCGGATGCTGTTGATAGAGCGCCAGACACAGTTTTTCCCGCACAAATGGCCTGACCACCAACGCGTCCGGTGGTGAAGCCAACGGCGCGCGGATGATAGCGATATCCAGACGCAGATCCAGCAGCGCTTCATACAGCATTTGCACATCACCCTGCACCAGCGACAGCTCAATCCCCGGCCAGTCGGCGCGCAGCTCACGCAGGAGCCCCGGCAGTTTGCTGTCATACATCGCACTGGAGACGTAACCCAGATGCAATCTCCCCTGCTCGCCTCGCGCGGTGCGCTGGGCGTCCAGGACTGCCTGATCGGCCATCTCCAGCGCCAGCCGCGTCTTCTGCAAGAAGGCCTCGCCCGCGGCGGTAAGGGTCAAGCGCCGGTTAGCGCGAGAGAAGAGCACCACGCCCAGGCGCTGCTCGAGTTGTTTAATCTGCTGGCTGAGGGCGGGTTGGGCGATATGTAACCGCTCCGCCGCCCGATGCATATGTAATTCTTCAGCAACGACCACAAAATGGCGTAACGCTCGAAAAGACATGGCCGAACTCCGCGGAGTAAATTGATAATAAAAATCTTATCAATAACGCATGAATGATGCAATTGATAACCATTAGCCTGCGAAGCATACTATCCGCATCGACACGCTAAGGAGAACATCATGACCGCACCGATTCAGGATCTGCGCGACGCTATCGCGCTGCTGCAACAGCATGACAATCAGTACCTCGAAACCGATCATCCGGTTGACCCTAACGCTGAGCTGGCCGGCGTCTATCGCCACATCGGCGCGGGCGGCACCGTGAAGCGCCCCACCCGCATCGGCCCGGCGATGATGTTTAACAATATTAAGGGCTATCCGCACTCGCGCATCCTGGTGGGCATGCACGCCAGCCGCCAGCGGGCCGCGCTGCTGCTGGGCTGCGAAGCCTCACAGCTGGCGCTGGAAGTAGGCAAAGCGGTGAAAAAACCGGTCGCGCCGGTGGTCGTTCCGGCCAGCAGCGCCCCCTGTCAGGAACAGGTCTTTCTGGCCGACGATCCGGATTTTGATTTGCGCACCCTGCTCCCGGCGCCCACCAACACCCCGATCGACGCCGGTCCCTTCTTCTGCCTGGGCCTGGCGCTGGCCAGCGATCCCGACGACGCCTCGCTCACCGACGTCACCATCCACCGCTTGTGCGTCCAGGGCCGGGATGAGCTGTCGATGTTTCTCGCCGCTGGCCGCCATATCGAAGTGTTTCGCCAGAAAGCCGAGGCCGCTGGCAAACCGCTGCCGATAACCATCAATATGGGACTCGATCCGGCTATCTATATCGGCGCCTGCTTTGAAGCGCCGACCACCCCGTTTGGCTATAACGAACTGGGCGTCGCCGGCGCGCTGCGTCAGCGTCCGGTAGAGCTGGTACAGGGCGTCAGCGTCCCGGAGAAAGCCATCGCTCGCGCCGAGATCGTTATCGAAGGGGAACTGCTGCCGGGCGTACGCGTCAGAGAGGATCAGCACACCAACAGCGGCCACGCGATGCCGGAGTTTCCTGGCTACTGCGGCGGCGCCAATCCGTCGCTGCCGGTGATAAAAGTCAAAGCGGTGACCATGCGAAACAATGCGATTCTGCAGACGCTGGTAGGGCCGGGCGAAGAGCATACCACCCTCGCCGGGCTGCCAACGGAAGCCAGTATCTGGAATGCCGTTGAAGCCGCTATCCCGGGCTTTTTACAAAATGTCTACGCCCACACCGCGGGCGGCGGTAAATTCCTCGGGATCCTGCAGGTGAAAAAACGCCAGCCCGCCGACGAAGGGCGTCAGGGGCAGGCCGCGCTGGTAGCACTGGCGACCTATTCCGAGCTGAAAAATATCATTCTGGTCGATGAAGATGTCGATATCTTTGACAGCGACGATATCCTGTGGGCCATGACCACCCGCATGCAGGGGGATGTCAGCATCACGACGATCCCCGGCATTCGTGGTCACCAGTTGGATCCTTCCCAGACCCCGGCATACAGCACGTCGATCCGCGGAGAGGGTATCAGTTGCAAGACGATTTTCGATTGCACGGTGCCGTGGGCGCTAAAATCACACTTCGAGCGCGCACCGTTTGCCGATGTCGATCCGCGTCCGTTTGCGCCGGAGTATTTTGCCCGGCTGGAAAAAAACCACGGTCAGTAAAATCAGGTGATAGCCGCCGGAGCACGGCGGCATCTTCCGAGCCAGTATCACCTGCAACGGGTGGCTGACGCAGGGTTAGTTGATCGCGGCGGAAAGGTCTTTTTTCACCTGCTCACGCTGCTCGGGGGTCAGCACCTGGCTCACGTCGAAGTAGTATTTCACACGATAATATCGCACCTGCTGGTCCAACTGGCCAAAGGCGGCCAGCTGCTGTTTGACCTTAGCGTCGTCCCATTTTCCGGAGTGAATAACGTCTGCCAGGGCACCATCCTGATAGCCGCTGATTTTAATCTGGCTTACATTATTTTCGAATCCCTGACGCAGCGTCTGGATTTTGGCGACCTGCTCTTCACTCAGCTTCAGGTGCTGGACGACCGGATCCTGCGAGACAGACGGTACGTCGGCGGAGGTCGACGCCTGGCTGGCTGCCGTAAAGCAGGTGGTCAGCGCAATGGCGAGCAGGGTGTTACGCAAGCGAGTATTCACAGTGAATGATCCTTCAGAAAAGAAAATGAGAGGCGATTATCACTGCGCTAATAAAGACTATCTGTAACAAAGGGTTAATTTAAAACTGGATAAAAAAAGGATGGTAAGAAGCAGAAATCAGATCCCGGGTCAGCAGCACAGAAAGATATATTCATCCTTCCAGTAACGGCCCTGTCCAATGATATCCCCGGCGGCGCTGATTAACTGTTTTTGCTTTTCGGTTTCAATACCCTCAACGATCACATGGCTGGTCAGGGTATGAATAGACTGCAACAGCCCGGGAAAAGCGGGGTCGTTTTCTTTATCCCAGAAGTAATCTTTATCCACTTTGACACAATCGAAGCGGAAGCGCTCGAGCAGCGGGAAGGACGTCCGTCCGCGGCCAAAATCATCCAGCCAGACCGGGCAAAGCGCCGCCAGCGTGCTCAGCGCCGTCAGCTCACGTCCGGCGATAAACTCGTGAAAGTTCTCATTTATTTCCAGAGCAATGTGTTTACAGGAGCGCAGGAAATCACAGAGATAGCGATCCGTCAGAATAAAGTGGCTTAATAAATCATCAATATTCAGCGATATCGGCTTATTATCGACCCGGGCGAAATCAAATACGGAAAGTAACTCGATTTGCCGAATAAATAGAGCAAGCTTGTCGCGTTCGGTGAGCGTGGAGAAAGAAAACGTCGACGCTGAGGCGGTATTTTGTGCAGGTGCTATAATATCTTTAGTGAGCAATTCCCACGAGTGGTAGCCGCCATCGTTGCTAATAGCGGGCTCCAGAACGAAGCGATAAGAGGTATTTTTCACGTTTTCTTCAACCATTTAAAAAATACCAAAAATAAGAAAGGGTTAAAGCATGTCATATATTTTCCGCCAACAAAAATAGTTTAAAGTGATCGATAATAATCATTCGATAGTTAAAAGCTATCAAGATATAATTTATTGATCGGTAAATTGAATTAATATAAATTAGCCACTGCTGTAACACTCTCTTAAATGTCAATTAAAATATCGTTTCAAACCAGCCAGTTACCAGAGCAATCTGCGTAAAGCATGGTCACTTCACGCGTTGTCCCGCCAGGTAAAAAAGAGCGGTGTAATAAAAATTAAAAATACAAGCCGCCAATTTTAGTCATATCATTATGCCGAATATGAATAACGCCGATCTCTGCGGCGCCTCTTCGCCTGGCATGTCATGAATCCTCAATAAAAAAATGTGATCCCGTCGACAAAACGTCATACTTTACCGCTACCCTGCAACGAGGAAGAGTGAAGTGGATGACAGGCAGTGAAAAAAATAAACGTGATTCCGCTGGGGCTGATGCTATTAATGCTCATCGCCAGCGCGTGGCTGGGACCTGCGCCGCGGCACACCGGCAGAATGCAGTGCGTTTGGTTTGACGGGGCAATGGTGAGCTGCCTGCAAAAGCAACGGCTGGGCGAAGGCTCACCGCATCATTCGCTGGTCAGACGATAAACCGGTACCCGTCGGAGGGTGTTGAACAGATTGTCGCTGACTTCGACCTCTTCGGTGACAATTCTCATGCCGGACCGGCGCAATTGCGCAATATCCGCCGCCACCCGCTGACTGCCGAACCAGAATAGCGCATCAAGCGCGGTAACCGGCAAGCCGGCAAGTAGCGCATGGCGAAGTCGCTCCCGGGCCGGCTTTATCTCGCGGGCAATCTGCTGGTACGGGGTCGACGTCGGTCCCTGCGGATCGACGCGACGGATACGGTTTGACAGGTGGTACTGGAAGGTCTCCGGAATCGCCTGTAAATCCTGCTTCAGACTGTAGACACAACCGTAGCGTTTGCCGTTGAAAACGGCGGCTTTACGGTTGAGCTGCAGCTGATCGCGCACATCCGCGATCAGCTGTGGCGCGCGCACCAGCAGCAGGCGAAAAGGCAGTTCGAAGCTGGTGACATAGTCGACGTTCAATAGCGCAATGCGCAGACGCTCGTCAGCCCCGGCCTGCAGCTGACGACACTCCAGATAGACCTCACGCCACTGCGCTCTGAGCCGTGGCGACTCACCGGCTTCGGTAAACTGGTATTTTTCAATATCGTAATCAATTCTCCCGGCCACCGCGCATTCCTTTCTGAATCAGTCCGGCGTCATAATAACATCCTCTGGCGCAGTACCCTATGCCGAGCGCCCTCGCGTATCCCCTTCCCGGTTATTTACGATACAGATAACGGGTGATGACCACATCAAGGACATACAGCAGGAAAATAACGCTGCTTAACCACAATAAACCTGCGAATAAATCAAGTAATTGCATCGTTGCTCCCTCACTGTTAGCCATCGCCAAATGACGCCCTATCACCATAAAGTAGTTAAGTTCTGCCTTAACAGCCACCGAATAACATTATTTAGTGAAAAGAAACCCCGGCGCTATTGTACGTTCATTTCACTGTCATCAATTTGTCATCATAAAATGTCTATCATCAACCCGCGCCGCTGGGTTGCCCCGCGCCTCATGGCATCCAGGAGAAACGCGCGGCCACAGGTTTAACAACATGGAATAATATCGCCCCACCGTATCCTTAATGACATTGCATCATCTTATATCAGGCGCTACTGTCATCCTGCTGAATAATCCGGAAAACGCTTTAAACAATAAACGCCCTGCTGATTGGTTTACCATGGAGAAATAAGATGCCCAGCGAAAAAGCCCGCAGTCTTGACCATTTCTATGAATTACTGGCGACAGGACAACACCCGAAAATCGAACTCGATTTTGATGTCGACGCGGACGATTTTTTTAAAATCGCCACCGAGTTTGGCGATATTGGCGCGAAGATCACCCGGGTTAACGAGCGATTTATTATTAAAATCAAGTCGCCGAAAGGGTAAGCGCCCCCCTGCCACCTTGTTGGGCGTTACGCCAGCCGTCGCGGCCCGACAAGGTTTTCTTAACGAGCCGCGGTCTGACGTTCGGCAAAATAGTGCGCTGGTGTCGTCCCCATCGTTTTTTTGAACATGGTAATAAAGGCATTTACCGATTCATACCCCAGCTTAGTCGCCACGTTTTGTACCGAAACGCCGCTGGCCAGCTCCTGCAGGGCAATAATCAAATGCAGCTGCTGGCGCCAGCGCCCGAAGGTGAGGCCGGTCTCCCGCAGCATCACCCGTGCCAGAGAGCGCTCACTCAGCGCCAGACGCTTCGCCCACACCGACAGGGTGCTGCGATCGTCAGGATGGCTGACCAGCCGGTCGGCCATCGCACGAATTTTGGGATGTGCAGAGACGGGCAGATTCAGGCGCTGCGCCGGCATGGTCGCCAGTTCGTCAAGGGTCACCCGGGTGAGTCTCCCGGCATGGCTATCCGCCACATAATCCGCCCCCTCACGAGTGAGTCGCTCCACCAGCTCGTGGATCAGGGGAGAGAGCGCCAGGGTGCAGCAGCTGCCAGGCAGCGCGGCAGCGCCGGGTTCAATAAACAGATAATTGAGGCGCGCGTTCCAGGTGGCGGACACACTGTGCGGAATACCGCCCGGGATCCATACCGCGCAGCGAGGCGGCACAATCCACAGGTTATTTTCCGCCCGACAGCTCACCGCACCATACAGCACAATAATCAACTGCCCTTTGCGATGGGTATGCACCGGCACTTCCGCTTCATACTCGACAAAATCAAGATGACAGGCGACGGCCGGACAGGACGCGGCGTCCGGATCGTACAGCGTATTGGCAAAAGGTGATGGCATACGATTGGCCAGATTCAGGTATTTTTTGACAGAATAGAGTATTTCGCCGCAAGCGCAAGCCAGCCATAATCCGCAGCATGAACATTAACCGCTTTCGCCAGGCCTCCTGGCTGCGTGCCGCAGGCGCCGTCGCGCGCCCTTTCATGCCGCAATCGACTTCAGCCGTCCTGCGCAGTGATGCCCAGGCGGTACTCTTTTCCGCAAAGAGTTTCGCCGCGGCGATGCTGGCGTACTATCTTGCGCTATCCATCGGGCTGCAAAGGCCTTCGTGGGCCATCATCACTGTCTATATTGTGTCGCAGACCTCGGTGGGCGCATCGCTAAGCCGCAGCGTCTATCGCCTGGTCGGGACCCTCGTCGGCGCGGCGGCCACCGTCTTCATCGTGCCCACCTTCGTTAACCAGCCGATCCTGTGTAGCGCCATGCTGGCCCTGTGGATCGCGGGTTGCCTGTGTCTGTCGCTGCTTGAGCGCACGCCGCGCGGATACGCTTTTTTGCTGGCGGGTTACACCGCGAGCCTGATTGGCTTTCCCGCCGTCTCCACGCCCGGGACGATCTTTGACCTCGCGGTCACTCGGGTGGAAGAGATCGCCATCGGTATCTTGTGCGCCGGATTGATTCACCGCTTCGTGCTGCCGGTGCGCATCGCCGGGCGGTTTAACAGCACGCTGGCACAGACGCTGGCAACCGCCCGGCAGCGGATCGCCGATACGCTGGCCGGTAAGCCGGTGGCGGCGGAAACGCTGCGGCTGGCACTGAGCCTGCAGTTTTTGCAGGGCATCAACCACCATCTTCCCTGGGATGACGACCTCTCGGTTCCCCACCGCCAGGCCAGAAAAGCGATCCACGACCGGCTGGCACGACTGTTGATTGTCAATGGCGAATTGCACGACCGTTTACAGAGAGCCGGAAAGCGGCCAGCTGACCTGCAGATGCTGCTGGCGGAAGCAGAGACCTGGCTGAGAGGCCAGGAAGCCCACAGAACGGCGCTCTCCGCCGACGAACTACTCTCCCGCTGCGAGCAGCTCATCAACCGGTACGCCCCTGCGCAGACGCTGAACGAGGCGCTGCGCGTTAGCCTGGTGCGCCACCTGGCGGAAGCCATCCGTCTCCTGCAGCAGAGCGAACGGCTGGCGAAGGCGATTTATCACCGGCGCTCGCCAGCCCTTCCCCCTGACGCCCGCTCGGCAAAGGGCTATGTTTTCCATCGCGATCCGCTCAGCGCCCTGCGGACCGCCTTCGGCGCCTTCGTCATCATCCTCAGCGGCTGCCTGATCTGGATAGGCTCTGCCTGGCCCGATGGCGGCACCGCGGTCTCGATCCTCGGGGTCTGCTGTAGCCTGTTCGCCAGCTTCGATGCACCGGCGGCGCATCTGGTGAAATACCTGATCGGCTGCGTGTGGGGCGTGCTGTTCAGCCTGCTGTATAGTTTCGCCCTGCTGCCGCAGGTGAGCGAATTTGCCCTGCTGGCGGCGATGCTCGCCCCGGTCTATCTGCTGGCCGGTTCGCTGCAGGCGCGACCGCCCACCACCTTTATGGCGATGGGCATCACCCTGACGCTGCCGATATTGTGCGAACTGGGCCCCAGCTACCAGGGGGATTTCGCGACGGCGATGAATACCTCTATCGCGCTGTTTGTCGCCATCGGCTATGCCGCGTTTGGTATGCGCCTGCTGCAAACCGTGCAGGCCGATGCCGCTGTCCATCGTCTGCTGACGCTGTGCCGTCGCGATATCCGCCGCGCCGCGCGGGGCCGACTGGCGCACAATGCCCACCGCTGGACCAATCTGATGATCGACCGGACCGCTTTACTGCTGCCGCGGCTAACGCAGAGCGGGCCAACCGCAGGTCAGCTGCTGGACAAGATGCTGCACGATATTCGTACCGGCCTGGCGGTGATCCACCTGCGCCGTAGCTATCAGCCGGTGGATCGAGAAGCGGCTACCGCTGTGCAGACGCTGCTTGACGCCCTTAAACAGGAGCCGGACATAGAGGCCCTCGCGCAGCCTGTTGACGCACTGTTGGCCCACGGTTTACCGGCTGATGCCGCCTCACATGAGCGCGCGGAAGCGCTCATTTCCCTGTATTGCGCCTTACACTTGCCTGAGGAGAGCCAAAACCATGCGTGATCTCGCGATGGGCGGGGTATTTTTCCCCGGCCTGCTGGTTGTCGGCCTTATCGCCCTGCTCGCGACGCTGCTGTTGCAACCGCTTATTTTCTCCACCCGGGGACTGGGCCGCTTGCCCTGCCGCCCGCTGTGGGGGCTTTCCCTCTATATCGCACTCTTTTTCCTGCTCCTGCAGGAGGTTAACACGCTGGGGTTTGCCGTATGACAGTCTATCTCACTCTTCTGGGCCGCTACGCCCTGACCTTAGGCGCCGTTGCCGCCGCCGCGCTACTGGCTTTCATTCTCTGGAAACAGGAGGCGCAAACGCCCTGGACCCGCGATGGCCGGATGCGGGCCGACGTGGTGCAGATCGCCCCCGATGTCTCGGGGCCGGTGGCCAGCGTGGCGGTGAAAGACAACCAGTGGGTCAATCGGGGAGATGTGCTCTATTCCATCGATCCGCGCTGGCTGAAGCTGGCGGTCAGTAGCGCCCAGGCGGAGGTGGAAGCCCGACGCCAGGAGATGGCGATGCGCCAGGATGCCGCCAGACGACGGGCGCAGATCCAGGGCGTCATCTCCAGCGAAGATCTGAAACAGACCACCAGCGCGGCCAGCGTCGCGGCCGCTAACTACCAGGGCGCGCTGGCGGCACTGGCGCTGGCGCAACTGAATTTAGCGCATGCCACCGTGCGGACGCCGGTGGCCGGGTACGTCACCCATCTGCGGCTACGCCCGGGCGACTATGCCACCGCCGGGGTGACGAAAGTGGCCATTATCGATGGCCAGAGTTTCTGGGTGGTGGGGTATTTTGAAGAGACCCGCCTGCGCCACATCCAGGTTGGCGATACCGCACACATCACGCTGATGGGGTATGATCCGGTCATTACCGGCCATGTGGAGAGTATCGGACACGGGATCGGCGATACCAATGATGAGACCGGCGCCCTGGGCCTGCCGCAGGTCGAGCCGACCTTCAGCTGGGTGCGGCTGGCGCAGCGTGTGCCAGTGCGCATCCATATCGATACTCTGCCCGAGGGGGTGGAACGGGTCGCCGGTTTGTCCGCGACTGTCTCGGTCATTCCCGCGCGGTTGGCGCGACGCGCCGGCAAATCCTCACCTGCCGGCGCGAATCAGGCACAGTGATAGCCTTCGCTGCCGGAGACTTTGCCGCGAAAGACGTAATAGCTCCAGGCGGTATACATCAGGATCACCGGGATAATGAGCAGCGCCCCCGGCAGCATAAATACCTGGCTGGAGGGCGGCGCGGCGGCATCCCACAGGGAGATATTCGGTGGGATAATGTTCGGCCAGACGCTGATCCCCAACCCGCTGAAGCCGAGGAAAATCAGGCCCAGCGTCAGGATAAAGGGACGAGCGTGGCTGGCGGGGCGCGCGCTCAGGCGCCAGATCCACAGGCTCAGCGCCAACACCAGGATCGGTACCGGCACGAACCAGAAGAAATTGGGCAGCGTAAACCAGCGCTCCGCCACGTAGCGCCAGCCCAACGGCGTCCAGACGCTGACCACCGCGATCACCACCATCAGCGCCAGCAGCACCTTGCGGGTCAGCGCGCGCATCCGCTGCTGCAGCGCGCCTTCGCTTTTCATGATAAGCCACGTGGTGCCGAGCAGCAGATAGGCCACCACCAGCCCCAGACCGCAGAACAGGTTAAAGGGGGTAAGCCAGTCCAGCGTCGAACCGGCGAAGCGGCGATCAGCCACCGCAAAGCCGTTGATAAACGCGCCGACGACAATCCCCTGGCTGAAGGTCGCCAGCAGCGAGCCGCCGGCGAAGGCATAATCCCAGAAGGTACGATGTGAGGGAACCGCTTTAAAACGAAACTCAAACGCCACGCCGCGAAAAATCAGGCCGATGAGCATCGCCGTCAGCGGGATGACCAGCGCATCGGTGATCACCGCATAGGCCAGCGGAAAGGCGCCGAACAGCCCAGCCCCGCCGAGTACCAGCCAGGTTTCATTTCCATCCCAGACGGGCGCCACGCTGTTGACCATCACATCGCGCTCTTCGCCATCATGCACCACGCTGAACAGCATCCCAATACCTAAATCGAAACCATCCATCACGATATACATCAGCGTGGCGAAGACGATGATGACAAACCAAATCACCGAGATATCGATGCTCATGATGCGTTCTCCTCATCCCGCACCGGCTCTGCCGCCGAGAGCGGACGCGCCGGGGTGCCGGCAGTTTGCGAGGTCAGCTCCGTCACCGGTTGCGGCCCTTTTTTAATCAGCCGGAAAATGTAGTAATACCCCACGCCAAATACCGCGCAGTAGACCACGATAAACACCAGCAGGCTGATGGCCATCTGCAGCGTGCTGTGCAACGACACCGCATCCCGGGTGCGCAGCAAGCCGTAGATCACCCACGGCTGGCGGCCCATCTCGGTGGTCACCCACCCGGCGACCAGGGCAATAAGGCCGGCAGGCCCCATGCAGAGCGCAAACCACTGAAAGGGACGCGAGTGATACAGCCGCCGCCGATAGCGCAGCCAGGCGCTGCAGATCCCCAAGGCGATCATCAACATTCCCATCCCAACCATGATGCGAAACGACCAGAAAACGGCGGGCGAATAGGGTCGGTCCTCTTTCGGGAAGTCTTTCAGGGCCGGCACCTGCTTATGCAGACTGTGGGTGAGGATCAAGCTGCCGAGAGCGGGGATCTCCAGACCATAGCGGGTGCGCTCCTGTTCCATATCCGGCAGACCAAACAGCAGCAGCGGCGTGGCCTCGCCGGGTCGGTTTTCCCAGTGCCCCTCGATGGCGGCGATCTTCGCTGGCTGATGCTCAAGGGTGTTAAGACCATGCATATCCCCCACCACCGCCTGGATTGGCGCCACCAGCAGCGCCATCCACATCGCCATCGACAGCATTTTGCGGATGGCCGGCGAGTCGTTGCCGCGCAGAAGATGCCACGCGGCAGAGGCCCCGACGAACATGGCGCTGCTGAGAAACGCGGCTATCGCCATATGAAACAAACGATACGGGAACGAGGGGTTAAAGATAATCGCCAGCCAGTCTTGCGGAATGAGATGGCCATTTTCGATGGTAAAACCCTGCGGCGTCTGCATCCAGCTGTTGGAGGCGAGGATCCAGAAAGTGGAGACCAGGGTGCCAAGCGCCACCATGCAGGTAGTAAAAAAATGCAGCGCCGGCGGCACTTTATTCCAGCCAAATAGCATCACCCCGAGGAATCCCGCTTCGAGGAAAAAGGCAGTCAGCACTTCGTACAGCAGCAGCGGGCCGGTAATGCTGCCGGCAAACTGGGAAAATCCGCTCCAGTTGGTGCCGAACTGATAGGACATGACTAATCCGGAGACCACGCCCATCCCAAAATTGACGGCGAAAATTTTCAGCCAGAAATTGTAGAGTGAACGCCAGACATTATCCCGGGTTCGCAGCCACATCCCCTCAAGCACCACCAGGTAGCTGGCAAGGCCGATAGTGATAGCCGGAAAGAGGATATGGAAGGAAACGGTAAAGGCAAATTGCAGTCGGGCCAGATGAAACGCGTCAAATTCAAACATAATCCGCACCCATCATTGTGAATCGCCCCGGCGGCAGCCGGGGCTCATGCGAACATCACTTAGCCGATGATGACGTGTTTTGCTTACCGGCACCGAGTTCGGCGCCGGTCAAAGGATCACCCTGCGGGTCAGACTGCGTTCGCTTCAGCATCGCTTTGCACAGCGCTTCCTGCTCTGGCGTCAGGCCGACAGAAGCGCTGCCATCTCCGCCATCCACGGCCGGCTGCGGATCCTTGACATAATCGAAGTGTTTGTCACTGTTCCAGCTGCCGCGTACTTCTCCACCTTCAGACATATTGTAGTAGGTGTTAGCGTACTCGCTAATGGGCGGCAGTTTGCCCGGCGGATAGTTGTTGCGAATCGACTGCAGCGCCTTCTCAAAAGAGAGCTGATGCGCCGCTTCGCGGGTCATCAGGAACGCCAGCGCGTCTTTCACGCCGGGATCGTCGGTCACGTTGATCAGGCGTTCATAGACGATCTTCGCCCTCGCCTCCGCGGCGACATTCGACCGCAGGTCGGCGGTGGGTTCACCGATAGTATCAATATAGGCCGCCGTCCACGGCACGCCCGCCGAGTTGGTTAGCGGGGGACCGCCGCCGTACAGCAACGAGGTAATATGGCTGTCATTGCCGTTGGCGGTGAGCGAACGATAGAGTTCCGCCTCGCTCTCGGTGCCCTCCGCCAGGGCTCCTTTGGCCCCTTTATTCAGCATGCCGACCAGGGTGCCAATGATCTCCAGATGGCTCAGCTCTTCTGTCGCGATATCCATCAGCATATCTTTGCGGCCGGGATCGTCATCGCTTAATCCCTGGGTGAAATAACGACACGCGGCGGCCAGCTCGCCCTGAGGACCGCCAAACTGTTCGAGCAGTAAATTCGCGAGCCCCGGATTGGGTTCAGCAACGCGCACGGTATACTGCAGTTGTTTCACATGACGAAACATAGGCCTGCCTCCTGGGTTATTTTTTCGCTTCTACGCCGTCAGCATCTGAACGCAGGAGAAACTGTTCCGTGGTCTGAGGAATATGTTTGATCAGCCAGTCAGCCATGGCCTGCTCTTCTGCCAGAATGGCTTCGATAGCCGGGATGGCGGCGGTATCGCCCGCTTTTTCAGCCGCCGCCAGCAGAGAGGTGTAGCAGGCGATCTCAAATTGCTCGAAGACGTACCCGCTGATCGAGCCTTTGACGATTTCATCGGAAGGAAAGATCCCGCCGATGGACTGGCCGAGAGCCGCCATTTTACTCATCGAATCTTTAATCACCGAACGCGAAATATCGTTGCGGTCGAGGATCTCTTCCAGCACAGTAATTTGCCGTTTGGTCTCATTAATATGCTGTTCAATTCTGGCACGGAGATCGGGATAATTATCGATACGGCCAGCCATCGATTCCAGCATGGATTCTGCCTGCTTTTCCATGGCATGCGCATCGCGTAGCCAGTCATGATAATGTTCAACGTGATTCATCGTGATTTCCTCGTGTCAGGGAGCGTTTATTTTTCCGCTTTTTTATTAATATTACCTACCGCCAAATCGGTTAATTTAACGTCGGTTTGCTTTTCTTCTTCCAGCGTTTCGGCAAGTAATTTGACCGCTTTTTTATAGCCCAGCTGTTCTGCCAGGGTGACCAGGGTACCGTAACTGGCTATTTCGTAATGCTCGACCTTTTGCGCAGCGGCAATTAGCGCAGCATCTCGTACCTCATTTTTTTCCGTGCTCTCAACAACTTCATTGGCCTCTTCGATTAATCCTTCCATGGCCACGCATTTCATGCGTTTGATTTTCAGGCCGGATTCCTGCTCAATAATTTGGTCAATACGTTCAATCTGGCCCTGGGTTTCTTCGAGATGAGCATTGAACGCCGCGCTGAGTTTTTCACTGGACGCCGCTCTGGCCAGTTTCGCCAGCCCGCGGGTTAATTGTTTCTCTGCGCTGTAGGTATCTGAGAGCAGGTGAATAAATACATCTTCAATGCTTTTCATATTCATAGAAATACCTTCTGGAGTCAGAAAATAACTGCGAGTCTGTACAGACTCGCAGGAGATACTTTCACTTCAGGGTGCAAGGAAAAGGATAATCAGGAATTATCGGACTTGCGGCCACCGCCGTGGCTGTTTTGTCCGCCTTTTTTACCCGCTTCGGACGCACGCTGCGGATCATTTTTAAAGTTCCCGCCGCTGTGCTGACCACCTTTACGACCTGCTTCAGAAGCTTTTTCACGGTCTTCAGCAAAATTACCGGAACCACCACGATGCTCTGCCATATTTCACCTCATGTATATCGGTTATGTCAGTACGATACGAAAATACTCCGTATCACTCGTCGTTCGATATTTAAATCTAGCGGGTAATGCTGGTTAGTCAAATTATTATTCCGTTTTCCCAACGTCTTTCAGCAGTAATTCGGAATAATTCTACAAAACACATTAAAAATAACCAGACGGCACATTACCGCTAACTTACTGTGTTCAGGGAAATAATACCTGCAGCCCTTATGTTATCTATACAGACGAAGTACTCCTGTTGGGGTATATAACGAAGCGGCGCGGCGAGGCTTCGTCGGCATGAAATTCAGAACTTTTCTAAAGATGACCAATAAAAAAAGCCGCTGGGGGAGCGGCTATCAAATACAAAATGGAGCGAATATCATGCCCAATTAAGGCTAGCCTTCTTCATTCGAATATTCAAATAACCCAACAAACCAAACGCAAAATAAGCGAAGCGTAAAATCCATTCAGCAACTTAAATATCACACGCTTCCATTATTTGTACTCTACGCTTTATTTTTACGGTGGTTTATCGGTGGCCATCGCGTCAGGTCAATATGCCATAAGCCTTCATGTTGTCAGCCGGTACCTCGGAGGTCGTGGGCTTTAAAGCGAAAATCAGCCTCACAGAAACCGTCCTGTGTACGCTGAAATCAAGGTCTGCAGCGAGAAGGCAACGCTTTGAGGCGGAAGTTAATCTGCCCTCCTCGGCAGCCAGTCCGGGCCGTGATATAAAAACAGCATGCGTTGACCCGCCGTCGCTGATACAGCCGTTAACCACAGGAGAAGTTAATGCTCGAGTTACGCCCGAATTGCGAATGCTGTGATAAAGATCTGCCGCCAGACTCACCCGAGGCGTTTATCTGCTCGTTCGAGTGTACTTTTTGCCGGGACTGCATGACGGCGCGGCTGCACGGTCGTTGCCCAAACTGCGGCGGCGAACTGGTGCGGCGGCCTGTGCGTCCCGAAGAGGCGCTTCGGCGGCACCCCGCCTCCACCCTGCGCCGCCATGCACAGTAAAACCGGATGAACTGGCGTAGCAAACGGGAGCCATTGGGCTCCCTTTCTTCATCCTTATTTCTCTGCAGAAAAGTGCCACTCTGCGGCGGTCGATAACGTCACAAATGGCCCGGCAAGCGTGATATTGTGATGGCCGATAATGTCAGGCGCTGACAAACGTTCGTTATCCATGGTTGAGTGCGCATCCGAGATCAGCACCGTCCGCCATCCCAGCGCCGATGCCGCACGGCAGGTCGTGTCCACGCAGAATTCGGTTTTCATCCCGGCAATAACCAGCTGTTTTACGCCGGCCTGGGCGAGCCGATGCGCAAGGTCAGTTTGCTGGAAACAGGAGGGGTACTTTTTAATAAAGACGATATCCCGCTCGCCGTTAACACCCATCTCAGGCAGCAGTTGGGTTAATGGACTTTGTGCTGAGAACGGAGAATCGTCAGGTCCGGTATGGCGGGCAAAGAAGACGGGCACCTCAGCCTGTCTCGCTTTTTCAATCAGCAGGCAAACGTTCGCCAGAAGCGCATCGGCCTGATACGGAGAAACCGGGCCATGGAAAAGCCCCTGCTGCATATCGATAATTAAAAGTGCATTCTCAGATGAAATCATGATGGGTCTCCATTCAGTGTGTCACGAACGGAGAGGTCTCTCCCCGTCCACATTGGCGGGGAGTGAGGATCTGTTTGTCAGGAGCCGGTCACAGATACGCCCACACCACCGCAGGTTACGGTAGTGGTGGTGACGGTGGTCGTTGGCTGAACTGACGTAATCATTATCTGACCTTCACTTATTCTTTACATATAAAACATACGCACCATTAAAACGGCTCTTTTCTTATAGCACTGAGCCGATACGGATGGCAATTTATGCGCGAACAATGCAGCCGCTTTACGCAACCATTAACGGCTTACAATATAGGCGCGAAGGATTTCACCTGCTGAGAGAATATGTTTCACGGTATACGCCCGCGCCTCCTGTGGATTATTTTGCTGGCAGGCCATCAGGATCTGCTGATGCTCATCCTGGAATTTCAGCGTATCCGACAGCAGTCTGTTCTGAAAAACCTCATACCTTTCAATCTGCTCGCGCAATTCACCGATCATCTTCAGCAGACGCTGATTATTACACTTCCGATAAAGCAGTTCATGAAACTCCCGGTTATATCTCCCCTGCTGCTCGGGTTCAGAGGCGCTGCTCAGCAACTGATGCACCAGCTCCGCCCGGGCAAGCGTTTCCGGGTCCATATTCTGTAGGCTATAAAAAATGGCTTCACCTTCCAGGAGTGCCCGCAGCTGATAAATTTCATCGACATCTGCGGCCGTCAGCGTTTTCACCACCGCGCCACGATTTCTGTAAATCTCAACCAGACCTTCGCGCTCAAGCTGCTGTATCGCTTCTCTCATTGGGATACGGCTGACCGCAAACTGGCTGGCCAGGTCCCTCTCAACGAGACGGTCGCCATCTCGCAATGAACCCTTGTTGATTAAGATTTTTAGCTCACCGGCAAGAATATCGGCGGTCGAACGGGAAGCGGTGTTCATTTGGCTCTCTTTACATCACGCATAAATGGTATACCATTATGCCATTGACATTAGCGTCATGACAACCTTGCGATTCCAACGGCAGCTTCGCTCAGGCAACGCAATAAAACGGGAAGATGCCTCAGCGATGAAAAGCGCATAAATTCATCCCTCTACAGAGAAAAGGCAAATCTATGGAACATGCTTATACCAGCCATATCACATGGACCGGCAATCAGGGCACGGGTACTTCGGGTTACAAGGCTTATGCCCGGACCTGGGATATCGCGGTAAAGGGAAAAGAACCCATTCATTGTTCAAATGATCCATTACTGGGCGGCGATCCCGGCAAAATGAACCCGGAAGATCTCCTGCTCTCTTCTCTCTCAGCCTGTCACATGCTGTGGTACTTACATCTGGCCTCCGATGCCGGCATTACGGTCATGGAATATCAGGACTCGCCGGTGGCAACGGGTGAAGTGTTAAAAGGGGGCGCGGGCCGCTTTATTTCTGCTACCCTCAGGCCGAAAATCACCGTATTACCAGGTACCGATCTCGACGCCGCCACGGCCATTCATCAGCAGATCCATCACGTCTGTTTTATCGCCCGATCGGTCAATTTCCCGGTCAGTTACCAGCCTGAATTTATTATTTTTAACGCAGAGTAACGCGTTTCTGGCGCGGTAATCCGGTGCGCAGGGACGGCGGCTGAGGGTATCCCCCCTCAGCCATACTTCGCTGTAGACCGAAGCATTCTGCTCTGGGCGTCAGTAGACTGCGGGGACATTCACCACGGAGAAGACTGATGATTGCGGTACTTTTTGAAGCCGACGCCTTACCAGAAGCACAGGAAAGATATTTACAGCTTGCGGCCGGGCTGACGCCTTTGCTTTCAGACACGCCGGGGTTTATTGCCATTGAGCGCTTTCAGAGCCTGAGTACGCCCGGCAAAATCCTCTCGCTATCCTGGTGGGAAGATGAAGCATCGGTGGCCAACTGGCAGCAAAATGAGCGGCATCTGGCTGCCCAGCGCGAAGGTAAAGCATCCATTTTTTCTTACTACAGAATACGCGTCGCCCGCGTGTTCCGGGATTACGCATCGGATCGGGGAGCGCTGCCAGATGTATGACATTCACGTAATTCTCAGCAACACGCCGGGCTCACTAGGCGCAATGGGTATGCCGCTGGGTAACAACGGCGTGGGCCTCGAAGGCGGCGGCGTATTCACTACGCCTGAGGCCGGACATGCGCATTTTCTGGTGGAAGACGGTGAGAAAGCCCGCAGGGTACTGATCGAGGCCGGCTTTGTCGTCAGCAGCGTATGCCATCCTCTGATCAGAAAGTTACCTCAGGAACGACCAGGGGAACTGGGCGACATCGCAGACACCCTTGCCCGCAATGGCATTAATATTCTGGTACAGTACAGCGACCACCGTAACCGGCTCATTCTCATTACCGATGATGACACCCGGGCAGCGGAAATGACCAAAAAATGGGCCATACTCTCTGAATGAATCGCCTGAAAACGCAGCAAGACAGTGAGCCAGAGGAGGCGCTGGAAACCTCTATGGCGATGGTAGCCTCAGCCCTCTCTGACCCGTCAAGGGTCAGTATTCTGTGCGCGCTGATGGACGGGCGCGCATGGACGGCCACGGAGCTTAGCACAGTCGCCGAGGTGTCTGCCTCCACCACCAGCGGGCATCTTGCCCGACTGCTCAGCAACGGGCTGGTGGTGTGTCTCGCGCAGGGGCGTCACCGCTATTACCGCCTGGCGGGCGCGCATATCGCCGCGCTGCTGGAAAACCTGATGGGCGTCTCTATGCAGGCGCATAAGACGCTTCTCCCCAGCACGCCGGTTAATCTTCGTTACGCCCGAACCTGCTACGACCATCTGGCTGGTGAACTGGCGGTGATCATTTATGAGTTTATGCTGCGGGAAAAATGGCTGGCGACCGATGGCCTGGCCCTGACGCCAGCCGGTAAAATGCAGCTTGAACGCCTTGGCGCAGAGCTTAATGCCCGCCCACGGCGTAAGCCTTGCTGCCCCTGTCTTGACTGGAGCGAAAGACGTTTTCATCTGGGAGGCGATGCCGGATCGGCGCTGATGGCACTGTTTGAGCAGAAAGGATGGATAACCCGCACGCCGGGATATCGGGAAGTGCGAGTGACGGATAGCGGCAAAGCGGCGTTGTCCCGGCTGTTTAATCTGAAAGTGAGCGGATAGCCAAAGCCATTCTCGCTCCTTAGCAGAAAACGAATAATATCCCTGGCGTTTGCTCTGCCATCATGCCTGCAAAATCAATCATGAAATATCACTTAACGCGTGCAAAAAACGCGAGCCCATCGGCTCGCGTTATAGCGCAGGCAAATTACAGCAGCTTGTTATAGACGTAAAATTGAGTATCCCGTTCAAAGCCATTACGCTCATACAGCGCTTGTGCTCGGGTATTATCTGTCGCGGTACTAAGCATAATAAATGCCGAATCGCTCTCCTTCGCCAGTTGCTCCGCCCGGGAGATTAACGTCTGTGCGACACCGAGCTTGCGAGCGGATTCATCAACAAACAGATCATAAAGTAACCAGATACGCTTCATCTCGAGAGAGCAAAACAAAGGATAGAGTTGCGTAAAGCCTACCGCTTTTCCATCAACCTCGGCGTAAAAAATCACGGATTCATTAAGCTGCAGGCGCTTGAGAATAAAATCTCTGGCTTGCGATGCGTTTTCTTCGACCTCGTAGAAACGACGATAACCGAGATACAGAGGAAGGAGGGTATCCACATCATGTGGTTGGGCTTGATAAATTTTCATACAAAAACCTCATAACAATTACGTGATTAATTGTATTACAAATAATCCCGATTGTCTGTCCCTTTAGGGGACGAAAGATTTGACTGTTGGATTTACAGGCATCATAAATTCATTAAAGAAAATAAACTATCTCGCATTAAGCCATGCGTAGCCAAACATAATATTTATGGGGCACTTGAACTCTTTGATTTAGTTTAAAAATAAGATTTTAAGATCAATTTACAATGTAAAAGATACCACTTTTGCGTGTTTTTTTATTTTTACGGCAGTATTAGAGAGGATCCCGCATTTCGCTTAAAGTGGCCCATTGAACTCACAGCCAAAAAAAGACGTGACTAACATCATGCTTAATTAATCTCATAGAGAAGACAAGCCCACTTTTATCCTCTGCCGTATCAGGGGTAGTAAAGGGATTATTTTATGAGTCATTAGCCCTGACCAGCCAGTTCATGGCAAAGCGTACCGATCTGTTCCACTGCGTTTAGCAACCTGGGCGAGGGTTCATTTGCACAATTTAACCGCAGGAAGTTCTGAAATTCCGCCCCCGGGGAAAACAGGAGGCCAGGACTGACACCAATACCCAGCGCCAGCGCGCGACGATGTACCTCCAATGCATTCAGCGGATGCGGAAGTTCTATCCACAACAAGAAACCGGCTGTCGGCATGGCAACACGAGTGCCCGGAGGGAAGCTAGCTTTGACCCGAGCGATAACAGCTTGTACCCCCTCCGAGACCCTGAGCTTCAGGCGTCGCAGATGACGCTCGTAGTCACCACTTGCCAGTATATCACTCGCGGCTGCTTCAAGCAGCGGTGCGCCTGCCCAATCCCCGGACATGCGAGCCTGCAAAACCTGTGTGTGGTAGCGTCCTGCCGCAACCCAACCGATTCTCCAGCCCGGGGCAAGGGTTTTTGATAATGAACTGCAATAAATCACACACCCACTCTGGTCGAACGCCTTGCAGGCCGGAGGACGCTGCCCCTCACCAGCAAGATCACCATACACATCGTCCTCAATTAAAGGGATGCCTGCACGTTCAATCAGAGCCACAAGTTCCTGCTTGCGCGTGACGGGCATACTGGCGCCGAGTGGGTTTTGCACCGTGGGCGAGGCTAACACGGCTGCAGGACGATGGCGCTGGATAGCTTCACCCAGAGGTGCCAGCAACAAGCCTTCAGCGGGATCCGTGGGTATTTGCAATGCCTTGAGGCCTAAGTCCTCCAGCAACAGGAGCGTACCGAAGTATACGGGTTGCTCAATTGCCACTACATCGCCAGGCTGACATACAGCCCTCAGAGCCAGACGCAGTGCCTGCGTCGCTCCCGCCGTGATGACGAGATCATCCGGACCAAAACAGGCCCCCCACTGTGCAGCGCGTACAGCTATATTTCTACGCAGGTCTGCCCTTCCCGGGGGGAGGCTGTAGCTCTGCCCATGTGCTTCCAGGCGGCGGCTTGCAGTCTGCAGTGTCCGCTGTAACGTTTCTGTTGGCAACCATATGGGATCGGGTAACGCTGCGCCAAGTGGCACCAGGCGGGCTTCTGCGCTACTGAATAGTGAACGGGCTACTGCTGACATTGTCACGGGGACGGGGCCAGGTAAATGATGGGAAGACTGTATGTTCTGAGGTGTGTATATCTGGCAAACGAAGTAGCCGGAACGCGGACGCGCAACAATCAGGCCTTCGGCCTCAAGGCAACGTAGTGCTTCCAGTGCCGTTGGAAGGCTAACTTGCTCGCGTTCGGCCAGTTTACGCGCGGAGATCATCCTGTCGCCGACGCGCAATACACCTGATGAAAGCGTAAAGCGCAGCATTTCAGCAATCCGGCGGTAATGCGGGGACAACATACGTGGGACGGACATTGCGAACTGTACAGTCTGATTTTCGATAGATCTGACTATACAGGCAATAATGCGACCCTTCTATAGTAATGCCGAACCCGATTAATCAAGGTGGCATTATGCATAGCGACAACTTCAACCTTTCAACTTATTTCCGTCGTATAAACTACACTGGGCATGCAGCTGCCGATACCGCCACGCTGCACGCGCTCATGCGTCATCAACTCTTTTCAGTGCCCTTCGAGAATCTGGATGTACAAGCTGGCAAAATCGTCTCCCTGGTACCCGAAGACATTGCAGACAAGCTGCTACAACAAGGCCGTGGTGGATACTGCTATGAGGTCAATGGGCTCTTTGCAATGGCGTTAGGCGCTTTAGGTATTTCCTACCGTTTCGTTGCAGCTCGTCCGATGTTCTACCCAGCACGCCGACCAAAAACGCATATGGCATTAATTGCTGAAGTCGATGACCGCCTGTGGCTTTGCGATCTAGGGTTCGGCAGCTATGGTATTCGCGCACCGATCGCCATAGACATGCTAGATACCGATATTGAACAGGATTTCGACACTTTCCGACTTATCCGTGACGTTAATAGCGAGTACCTGCTACAAGCGAAGGTGGAGGGTGAATGGGCCAATCAATACAGTTTTGATCTATCACCCCAGGAGTGGATTGATTTCGTCCCGGCCAATTACCTCAACTCCACCCATCCTGATGCCATCTTTGTGCAGAAACTACTTATCGTGCAGCACGGCTCCGAGGGGCGCCTGATTTTGCTAGGTAATGTGTTGAAAATAATCACCGCAGAGGGCGTAGAGAAGCAGCAACTCACGGAAGGCGATATTGCCCGTGTACTGAAAAAACGATTTGCTCTGTCTGTACCGCAATACATCGGGAAGGCAGTGTAATCCTGAGCGCCGCCTTCCCTTTGTTTATCCTAATGCAATATACAGAGGGCTGGCTGGCATACCTATCGCAGACGACGCATTCAACACACTATGGTTTGGATGTTGTTTTAATTCGGTTGAAGTACTGTTGCAAATAGACCCTTCATTGATGAGGTAGTTGTGAAATTCAGTACGGGCTATATGTCTGTTGATAGTGTATGGTTACGGTCCATTTATTATCGGAAAAATCATATGCAACAACGCAATAATTCAAAAAACAATCGCAACTATCTCATCAAATGTACCTGCCCTAACTGCACCAACCAATCAGAACATAGTCACACCCGAGTCCAAAAAGGTTCTGCGCTGATGTGTCCCCACTGTAGTAAGATTTTCACTCAAGACAAGCCCCCCTTCGCTTAGGCATACATTGTCATAAACTCAGGTAAAGCATCGACTGCACTTCATACCTCGCCAGCATGAATGTCCTGATGCTTTACGTGAGGGGCCTCACCTCCTCTCTTACCCGCCCTCATAAAACTCAACAGCAAACGGATAGATACCATGATCATCGAGGATGGGGTGAACAAAAGTGGTTTATGAGGTTTTTCGGGAGGGCGTTTTGATAGCCGTTCAAAAACTAATAACAAAAACGGGAACCACTAGGTTCCCGTTTTGACATAATCTGGGGGCCAGATTACATGTTCGCGATAATCGCGTCGCCAAACTCGCTACATTTCAGCAGCTTAGCGCCTTCCATCAGACGTTCGAAGTCATAGGTCACGGTCTTGGCGGCGATAGCGCCTTCCATGCCTTTAACGATCAGGTCTGCGGCTTCGAACCACTGCATATGGCGCAGCAGTAGTTAACTAATAACATCATTACTTATTGATTTAAAAAGAAAAATAGGTATTTTTGATATGTGGTTAATGTTTTTAGCCTAAGCCCTAACCTATTGAAATTCATTAGTATATTTTCAGTTTTGATAACTGGCTTTGAGTTTTTCAGCTCATCTGGATAGTGAATTATTAGCCAATAATACTCACTCCCTGTGAGTCGGGTTAAATATTTCGGATGTTCTAATTCATGCTTTGAAAGCATTATAAAAATACTATAAAAAAGCCTCGAAATTCGAGGCTTTGATTGAAAGCGCCATCACTATAATATTATTTTAATAATTATCTACCATGTAATTATTGCTCTTTTCCAAACCATCTTCCCTTTTTTCTCTTCTTTTACATACAGAATCTTTTTCATAATAAAATAAAAAACAAGAGAAAGCGCAATTATAGTAATATATGCACCGATACCGAAAGATACCAGAAACACAACTAAGATTCCAAAGAGCGCTACCAGTAAAGACGTACCGATAGATACCAAATTAATTCTTTTGCGAGCGTCTCTTGATACATACCCTTTAATCTTAAATGCATGGCAACTTTGGCAGCGGTCCTCAGCAATTAAATATGCACCACAAAATGGACATTTCTCATCTTTTGTTATCATTTATTTTAAATCTCGACATAATAGTAATCGCTCATCCACAACCTTCCCTGGCAAGCGCAATCAACAACAGAATGTACTTTATTTTTTTGTTCTATTGTCTCAACTCCCTCAACAATTACGAAATTGCAGTATGATTTTACTTCATTTAATACCTTAAATAATTTACTCTCATACTGTATTTCCCAGAAATAATCTTTATCGATTTTTATACATTCAAAATTAAACATCTGAATAATTGTAATACTTGTTAAGCCCCTCCCAAAATCATCCAGCCATACTGGACACAATTTCGAAAGACACTTTAAGTCACTCATACAGCATTTAGTATTAAATTCATGAAACTCTTCGTTAATCTCAAAGGCAATGTTTTTTTGTTTTTTTAAGTAATCGCTAATATATTTATCATTCAAGATGTAATCGCTAATTAGGCTGTCAACATTCAACGAAACTGGCTTTAACTTCAATTTAGAAGCGTCAATTTCTTCAATTGTCAATATCTGTTTATTAAACAAATCGATTTTTTCTTTGTCACTTAGTGCGCTGAAACAAAAAGCACTTTCATTAGCAAGATAACCATTAGCATTCTTTTTTTTAACATTTTTCGTGAGAATTTCCCAAGAATGTACAGAACCATCTTTTTTGTAAGATGGTTCTAAAACAAATCTATAGGATTCTATTTCCACACTGTTCTTTATCATTAAAAAAACACCGGAACTAAGAATAATCCTAATCGTGTCATAATTAAATATGAAAGAGAAATAGTTTAAAATGATCGATAACGATCTAATGATAGGCAAAAACTATCATACTTTGAGTATCGATCGATTATTCAAATCAAATGAAAAAAAAGGTAAAAAAAGAAACATGATTTCATTATTAAAACTATTTGGATCAGATAGTTGCATTAAGCGAATGACTTGGGTGGCAGATGTCCAATGTAAGTTGAAAGGCGCTTGTGGTTTCGAAGAGATTAATCCTTGTTAAAACTGTGGATAATAAACGTTCTTAAACATATATATGTATAAAATCATGAGAAAAGAAATCATATCATCTTCAATTATTTGGTATACAATATCCATTCTTTCCGTTACGTTTAACTTCATATAGCATTTCATCAGCCTCTTTGATCCACTCGATGATTGATTCTTTATTTTCTGCACAAGAAATACCGATACTGACGGTACAGTACATATCTTTGTGGGAAGGCAATGAAAGATCTTTAATATTTTTTTGAATTAAATGAACCATAGCTATAACAAGCTTGCTATTACTGTTGTTAACAATTATAGCCAACTCATCGCCACCAATTCTTGCTGGCACGTCCTTCTCACCAGCGCACTCTCGTAATATTGTTGATATACGAGATAACACCGCATCGCCTACTTCATGACCATAGGTATCATTAATTTTTTTAAAATTATCAACATCAATGAGCATAAGATATGAATGAATTCTTTTTTTACGCGTCGCACGAAAAGCACTTTCCATTTTCTGCTCAAAAAAACGGCGATTTGGAAGATCTAGACCAGGATCCATCAGGGCCTGCTTTTCCAGTAACTCCCTTCTTTTCCTCAACTTTATAGATAAATGTCTTGAAACTACACTCAATACAATGGGATAGCAGGTTGCCAAGGGTAAAGAAAGCAATACCGTTCGGGTACTGAATTCAATCGTATATCTGAAATCATTTGCTAACCAAACTGCCAGGAAACTAATCATCATACACGTTAATGCTGGTTTTAAAATTTTCCATCCACCAGCAGCATAGCGATCAGCTATTTGAACTGAAATTATGAATAATGATGGAATTGGACTAATTTGCATTACGGCTATCCAGATACCAGCCCAGAATGAATCAAGTATCATATTCTTTTTTTCAGTACCCAGCATATCCTTCGACATCATGCTTGCCAGATAAGCAACCGATGGCCAGATGAGTGCATTCAGAATTAACAAGGCTATTGTTATTTTTTGATGTGACTGCTCCTGGAGGACAGAATATATAGGAAGAAAGCAAAGAACGACACCTATCTGACGTAAAAAAAATACTCGTTTAATAAACGATGAATTTCTATCAGATATGTATTTTTCATCCGGGAAATTTGTTAACATAGAAAGCCTATTAAAAATCGCTAAGAACCGATATCACTACAACCCACGAAATTACAAGATAAAACTGCCCTGCATTACAAATTTATAACATGGGTGTAAAAATTACAAGATTGCACCTCAATTAATTATAAACGTGTCAATAATAATATTTAGCATCCATTTCCCTGAATCTATTTTTATGATTTCTATCTGATGAAAAGTATTACTTTAGTTTTAAATCCTTAAACATGAAAACCCAACAGGATTTAGCACTATTGCATTATTAATTTTGGTAGGTTATTAAAAAACGACACAACATCTGACCAGTAGAACTTTACTTGAACTTACTTATCGTTTACTGCAAATTATTCTGTGATGTACACAGCAATTAATGTCGTTTCAGTTGCCCCCGGCAAGTGCCTCCGGGGGATTTTTTATGCTCCTCAACTTTCTAGGTCGTCAACTCGCCTAATCAAATCCTGTACCACGGTCACCAAATCGGCGATGATGGCCGTGTAATCCACATTCATCACCCTGAATATTTCGCCATCAATCTCCTGCTCGATGCCGGGGAAGGTATACAGGTCATCAACTTTCTCAGCTTGCTGGGCTATAAACCCACGCCTCCTGCGTGTTTCGCCCTTCATATTGAACTCGCATACCCCCAGCGCGTTAATGCGCCTGGAGGCACCTTCCTGAGATTCCGTAAAATCCTCTTTCAGCCGCACGTCTGAGCCGGTAGTCAGGACGTCCCCTTTGCCAGTGGAAATGGTGCCGCCAGCACGGAATATCCATGCGTCAGTACGTCCGAACCCATCCGCGTACAGCACAAGCCGGTGCTCAGTCCCGACCTGCTCTTCCATGTACATCTGTACGTAAGCCCCGTCCACGTCACCATAGGCCCCGCGCCCGGCCATCAATGAGCGTACCGGACTGGAGGTCAGTTGCGTTCCGATGGCTGGGTTTGCTGGCATGGTCGATGATGCTGTGATCCTCCCGTCCGTTACCCAAAAACTTTGTACCTGCGCGTTCAGGCGGTTCTGCCTGTCGTGGATAAGGCGAGCGGTATAATCCGCACTGCTGCCGTTGTAGTGGAAGTCAATGTAAGGCGTGCTCATTGACAGCTCGATCGCCTGCGTCAGAACCTTCCCCTTTGACGTGTTATCGATGTTGCCGCCAGCTGATAACCCACCGGGCAAAGTCGTCTGGTTATCGGTCCCAATAACGAGGATGTCATCAAAGGTATCTGACGGTGACACAGTGGTCGCTCTTGAACGCTGAACCCTGAACGGTGTTCCCGAGCCAACGGCAATTGTCCCGCCTTGCCCCTGTTTTTTGAGCAGAGCCAGATCTGAGTTCTTACCGAGAATAAAACCGGCATTATCGCTGGTTATAACCTGCGAGCCGTTGAGTTTGTTTCCTCCGGTGAGTTTTGCCAGCGCGTTAAGATCCGATGCCTTCGCCATCCCGCCTATCGCCGGCACGGTCACCTGCTTTCCGGTGATCGGGTCAGTCAGGGTGATATTGCCACTGCCGGTCAGGGCCATCGACCAGCCCTCCACCACACTACGCCAGAATGCAAATGCGCTGGCCAACTGGTTAGCAAACGACGAGGTACTGGCGGTTTCAGCGGTTATAATGCCGTAACTGGCGCCGGAAAATGCGGTGGTGATATGCCGGGTCAGCGTCAGCTGCGTATCGAGTCGCTTACCTCGCTTTTAAAGTGCCTGAAACTAAATTCCTGAGCGTCCGCACTTGGCACAATGCGATCCCCCTAAACTCAGCTCGCTGAACATCAAACTCCTGGCATTCATATACCACTAAAATAGTAATGATAATCATTTACATCCACGTGATATATTGAGTATGCTCATAACAATACATATTTCTCATAGCAGAAGGTAACACTCAGTACGTGAGGAATAATCTGTGGCTGCATTGAGATGCAGCATCAATACAGTTTATGGAGATAAGATGAGAACAATTTCAGTCCGTTCAGTGCTGTTGGCCTCCACTATTACAATGTCAACCGTCGTAACGGCATACGCCGATAGTCAATGGGCAGCAGCCACCACGACCTTTCCAGGTAGTATTCGTGCCGGATCACGGGAAGTTCCTGTTAAGCCCGGAGATCACACGGTGATCACGATTAAGAACCTGCCAACAGGTGCGACTGTCACCATGCTGAATGGTGCTGAAGTCCTTACGCCGAAGCCATTGGCTGCCGATGAGAAGGGAAATCTCACTATTCCACTAAACGTTCCGGCCGACGCTGCTACAGGCCTTCATCCACTCACTGTTATCACGCAAAATCCCGCGAGCGTTTCGCAGGTTATGTTGAAATTGTCCAAGGTTGTTCCCCCGAAAAACACTGAGGCTTTCAGGCTGCAAACAATTCCCGTCGGTGAGCGGGCTTACCAGTCGGCAGTGTCGGCCGATGGGAAGCTCTTCGTGACTTCTGCACGCGGCCCGAAGGATGGTAGCCGGCTGATGAGACTGAACGCAAGAACGCTGGCTGTCGAAGCGGAGGCGACGCTGCCTAAAGACAAAAAGGGAGAGCAGATTGGAGTATTCGGAGTCGGTGTTGATAATGCCCATAACCATGTATGGACGACGAACACGCTTGCCGAGACGGTGACCGTCTATGACGCAAAGACCCTTTCTGTGGTGAAAGTCTTTCCCGAAGGGTCTGTTGTACATCCACGCGATGTGATTATTGATGAAGCCCACAATCGTGCCTATGTCAGTGCAGCGCTGACCGGATTTATCGAGGTATATGACACAAAATCACTTGAACACATCGGTCAACTTGAGTTCGTAGTGGAACATGGCAAAAACATGTTTAACAATACCGATCTTGCCCTTGACAGTGCAGGAGGGAAACTTTTCGGCGTCAGCCGTGATACGCCATGGGTAGGTTGGATTGATCTCAAAACGGGTAAGAGCACGACGGTGAAAGTGCCTGAGGCGCAGGGGGCAACAGACATCACTCGCGATCCGGCGACTGGCCGTCTTTATGTTGCTTCCCAGGAAACGAACAATGTCGTGGTTCTTGATGCGGACGGTAAGGTTCTCGCAGATACTTATATTGGTGCCGGAGGCGTATCTGTCGTCTGGGATCCAGTGACGTCTCAGGTTTTCGCCGCCACGCGTGCAGGTGGAACCGTTGCTGTTCTGAACAAGGACGGTAAACTGGTCGCTAATATTCCGATGGATGAAACACCAAACCACCTGACTGCCGCGCCTGATGGCGCCGTTTATGTGGTGTCGATGTATGGCGCTGTCGGGGACAAAACTCAAACAGGTTCAGTGACGAAAATCACCCAAAAAAAATAGCGACTTCTTTATTCGCGGGCAGACCGGCCTGACATTATTATTTACCCCCTTCCGCCCGTGGAGCGGGAGGGGGTATCCGGCATACCTGCCCAGTATTGACGTATTCATCCTCGATGCTGATTGATGTCCATTGCGATCCCTAAATGCAACCCGAATCTTTCCGCACGCAAGTCTCTAAGAGGCTGCTTTGAGCGAGAAGCGGAAGTGAGAATTTGTCATGATTACCCGGATGCAGGACGAGCATCGGCCTCTGATAATCAATGGAGAGCAGGTCAGGATGACCAGTTCCCTTCTTATTTGTATATTACGGGCAGGCGAGCATACGTATTTACTTAATACTCGTTCACTTTAAGGCTTCGTCTCTGCCGTGATACCAGGTTTCAAAAGCATCAGGGGTCATCGGTTTGGCAAAAAAATAGCCCTGAACTTCATCGCAGCCCAGCCTTCTTAAAATATCAACGGTCCTAGCGTCCTCGACTCCTTCGGCCAGAACGATATAGTCGAGCTGCTTGAGGAGTGTGATAACGTTGCGAACAATGATGCGGCTGGCATTGTCGCCAGCAACCTTACTCACAATAGAGCGGTCAAGCTTGATGATGTCCATCGGGATTTGTCGCAGGTAATTAATGTTGCTGTATCCGGAACCAAAATCATCCAGAGATATTTTAAATCCGCGTTGTTTGAGCATGTCCAAGCCGATAAGTGCAGCGGGGCTTTCCAGCATCTTCTCGGTTTCCAGACACTCCACCCCCAGCAGGGCGGGATCCAGACGCGCGTCCAGCATTTTCTGTTCCAGCTCATCGCAGAAATCTGGTCTTGAAAAATCACTGGCAGCCAGATTAATCGACACAGGTAAAGAAACTCCACGGCTTTGCCAGGCACTCAGTTGCACAATCGTGTGATCGATAACCCATGCTGTGAGTTCACGCATCAGGCTGGTCTTTTCGACCAGAGGAATAAACACACCCGGCAACACTTCGCCGTTTTTAGGATGTTGCCATCTAAGCAAAGCTTCGGCTCCCGTCACACGCCCTGTCACCAGTGAGATTTTCGGCTGATAAACCAGATATAAGCCCTGGTTTTCTTGTAGCGCTTGTCTAACTTCAGTAAGAAGGCTGAAATCAGTCTTCTTACGGCTATCCAGTGCGTCATCATAAACTGTAAACCGGCGCCCCTGACTTATCCCTTCATGCAATGCGCTGACTGCACGGCGCAGTATTTCATTCGATGTCAGAGATTTATCGCAAAGCCCGGAGTCACCCATGTGAATATCCAGATCAAGGGGAACTTCAGGGGTAAACCTGGCCTGGATCCCCTGAAGGCTTTGAGAGATATCTTCTAATGTCCGAGTTTTTTCCTTATGGGTAAAAAAGGCAAATCGTCCAACTGCCACGGCGTAGAGCGGCCCTTCTAAAGGCAGGCGGATCTGCAGCTCTGCGACCATATTACGAAGTAGATTTTCTACGGCAGTCATACCGAGTGAGCGAGCCATTTCGTAGGCTAATGGCATATCAATACAATCAATAATGACGAGCCTGAATGCGCCTTCAGTTGAAACCTCTATATCCTTCAGCAGTCGCTGCCGGTTTGGTAATAGCGTGACTATATCGAGGTAGCCGACGGAGTGCCACGAGGCCAGAAAATCCGATATAAGTCCTGCAATCT
Source organism: Klebsiella sp. D-Nf1 (assembly GCF_002810515.1). Classification (NCBI taxonomy): domain Bacteria; kingdom Pseudomonadati; phylum Pseudomonadota; class Gammaproteobacteria; order Enterobacterales; family Enterobacteriaceae; genus Klebsiella; species Klebsiella sp. D-Nf1. Next base: position 427,932 of record NZ_PIOK01000001.1, on the reverse strand, counting down.
TTTCAAAAAGATCGAGCTGCTCGTCTGAAAGTTCCCTGGGCTGAGTATCGAGGATACACAAGGTACCTATGGGTACTCCATCCTGGGTTTTAAGTGGGCAGCCTGCATAAAAGCGAATGAATGGAGCCTCTTTCACCGCGTGATAGTCACGAAAGGTAGGGTGCTGATGAGTGTCATGACAAATGAATGTCTTACTCTGTTCCTGGGTCTGTACGCAAAATGCCTCGCTCAGGCTGATTTCCGTGACGGCAACATTTTGGGCTGATTTGATGTATTGCTTTTCTTCATCGAGAACAGAAACAAAGCCCATCGGCATGTTCAGCAATTGGCATATTAGATGAGTATATTTTTTTAACGCATCATCCCGGCCCTTGTCAGGATTTTTCAACAAGTCGATTGCCGCAAGTCTTTTACTTTCATCTCTGCTGAGATCGGTCAACATGGCAAGACATCCTCCGGCGCAATAGGCTTCTGGTTATTCCACACTCAAAGGTAGCATGCATCATTCTTCCAATGGCATATGGTAATACATACGCTGTGACCTGCATAAACTCTCACATTAAAATGTTTCCAGTTGATTGTCTCCCGGAAATGTCGCCCCCGGGCTGCCCGGTAATCCATTTGCTGGTTGTGTTTGTGTCAGTAATGTCCGCTCCTGGCACTCAGCGGACATCTCAGCTTTGCCTCACCCCGGGATATTTAAACTTAGCTTTGACATCCCGTACCAGCTGCTGTTGATTCCATTTTAGGCATAATCAGCACCTCGTCGCTTTGCGCAGGCAGCGGTTACGCATTTTGGCAAGCAACCAGAGTTCGTTTGCTGTTGTAGTCATCCCAAGCATCGATGTGTATATCCGTGGGAATACTGGAACGATCGGGACGTACGAACAATGGTAGAGCTCGGCCAGGCCATTAGCTTCGACCCCAAAACAACGATCCCGTTTGAAGGGTCTCGTCACAATGCCCTCGCTGATGCTATTCATCAGGCCCGCTATGTATCAGCGATCTGGCAGCGAATAATTGCCGGCAATCAGGTGCTGCAAAAATTGATGCAAAACTGATTTTGTATTTTCAGATACTGGCCCAGCAATGGGCCATGATGAGGTAAAACATATGCTCCAGATGTTAACCCTTGAAGAGTGGGCAAACGAGAAATACAGAAGCAATCCTCCAAGTGTTTCCACTCTCAGGAATTATGCTAAACAGAATATGTTTTCTCCCCCAGCCAAAAAAGAAGGTCGATTCTGGCGCGTCAGGGAGGATGCTGAGTTGGTCGGTACATTGACCACTCCTGTAGTAAAGAAAAGCGACCCTGTTCTTTTGCAGAGGATTTTGAACGATGGCTGCCAGACCACGTAAAAATAATATATCTATTCCAAATTTATACCCGCTCTTCAGCAGAAAGGTTAATAAAGTATATTGGCGTTATAAGCACCCGATAACTGGTAAGTTTCATAGTCTAGGAACAGACGAAGCAGAGGCCACGGCAATAGCTATTGAAGCAAATAAAAGACTGGCGGAACAACAAACCCGCCAGATAATGGCAATCACTGACAGAATTTCCACCAGCTCAGGAAAATCAATATCAACTAACACCTGGCTTGAACGTTACTGGAAGATTCAGCAGGAAAGATTGAAGTCCGGAGATATTAAAGAAAACACTATCAAACAAAAAGCAAAACCAGTATCTCTGCTTAAGGAACGGGTAGGAATGAAATTAATATCCGCTGTCAATGTTCGAGATGTTGCGCAAATTCTTGATGAATATTTAGCGGAGGGACAACCCAGAATGGCTCAGGTCATTCGCTCTGTCCTAATAGATGTTTTTAAAGAAGCTCAGCATGCGGGAGAAGTACCTCCTGGTTATAACCCTGCACTAGCAACTAAACAACCTCGTAGAAAGATCACTCGCCAGCGCCTCACTTTTGAGGAATGGCAAAAGATTTTTGATATAGCCGATGAAAATCACAAATACATGGGGAACGCCATGCTTTTAGCCATAGTAACAGGACAGCGACTAGGTGATATATCCCGTATGAAATTCTCGGACATCTGGGACGATCATCTACACGTTGAGCAAGAGAAAACCGGAAGCAAAATCGCTATACCATTAGCTCTGCGTTGCAACGCAATCAACTGGAGCCTCCGAGATGTAATCAGTCGTTGCCGGGATTATGCAGTAAGCCCTTATTTGGTTCATTTCTTTAGAACCACCTCACAGGCTGAGCGAGGAGCACAGGTGAAACCCAGAACACTGACCATGAATTTCAGCAAGGCAAGAGACAGTGCAGATATTGACTGGGGACAAGGTACACCGGCAACTTTCCATGAACAAAGATCGCTTTCCGAGCGGTTATATAAAGCCCAAGGTATAAACACGAAAGATTTACTTGGACATAAAACTCAACAACAAACGGATAGGTACCATGATGATCGTGGGAAGGGGTGGACAACGGTGGCCTTATGAGGTTTTTCGGGAGGGGTTTTGATAACTTGTTTTGATAAAATTTTGATAACCGTTCGAAAACTAATAATAAAAACGGGAACCACCAGGTTCCCGTTCTGACATAATCTGGGGGCCAGATTACATGTTCGCGATAATCGCGTCGCCAAACTCGCTACATTTCAGCAGTTTAGCGCCTTCCATCAGACGTTCGAAGTCATAGGTCACGGTCTTGGCGGCGATAGCGCCTTCCATGCCTTTGACGATCAGGTCTGCGGCTTCGAACCACTGCATGTGGCGCAGCATCATCTCTGCGGACAGGATGATGGAGCCCGGGTTCACTTTGTCCTGGCCGGCATACTTCGGCGCAGTACCGTGAGTCGCTTCGAACAGTGCGCACTCGTCACCGATGTTGGCGCCCGGGGCGATACCGATACCGCCAACCTGTGCCGCCAGCGCGTCAGAGATATAGTCGCCGTTCAGGTTCATACAGGCGATAACGTCGTATTCCGCCGGACGCAGCAGGATCTGCTGCAGGAACGCATCGGCGATCACGTCTTTCACCACGATCTCTTTACCGGTGTTCGGGTTCTTGATTTTCACCCACGGGCCGCCGTCGATCAGCTCGCCGCCGAACTCTTCGCGAGCCAGCTGGTAGCCCCAGTCTTTGAACGCACCTTCGGTGAACTTCATGATGTTGCCTTTGTGCACCAGGGTGAGGGAATCACGATCGTTGGTGATCGCGTATTCAATCGCGGCGCGAACCAGGCGTTTGGTGCCTTCTTCAGAGCACGGCTTGATGCCGATACCGCAATGTTCCGGGAAGCGAATTTTCTTCACGCCCATCTCATCGCGCAGGAATTTGATGACTTTGTCTGCTTCAGCAGAGTCGGCTTTCCACTCGATACCTGCATAGATATCTTCTGAGTTTTCACGGAAGATAACCATATCGGTCAGTTCAGGGTGCTTAACCGGGCTCGGGGTGCCCTGGTAGTAACGTACCGGACGCAGGCAGACGTAGAGGTCCAGCTCCTGGCGCAGCGCCACGTTCAGAGAACGGATGCCGCCGCCGACTGGGGTGGTCAGAGGACCTTTAATAGCAACGCGGTAGTCACGAATCAGATCGAGGGTTTCAGCTGGCAGCCAGACATCCTGGCCATAGACTTGGGTCGATTTTTCACCGGTGTAAACTTCCATCCAGGAAATTTTACGCTCGCCCTTATAGGCTTTCTCAACGGCGGCATCAACCACTTTCAGCATCGCTGGGGTAACGTCAACGCCGATACCGTCACCTTCAATGAACGGGATAATCGGATTGTGAGGGACGTTCAGTTTGCCGTTTTGCAGGGTGATTTTTTGACCTTCCGCCGGAACTACTACTTTGCTTTCCATTAACCTCTCCTTCGAGCGCTTCTGGTTCTGCTCTTCCCTCTTCACGCGAGCCTGGTGTTGGCTGAGTCGGCCAGCTCCAGCGTACCGGGTTTTCCCGCTAAGCGGAGCTATCGCGTCCGTGTCGCCTTCCTGCCTGTAGTGCGAATCGGTTTGAGCAATTTTTTGTTAATAATTTGTAATGAGCATGTCAATACTACCTGAATGTTTGCATCCATGAAAGGCATTCGTAATTAGGCTATAATGCGGCAATTGATAGAGCCTGAAAATACCATGCAGAAAACTTCATTTAGAAAACATCGCGTTGAGCGATTCAGCACACAACAAGTCACCAGACAACGTAAAGAACACCAGCCAAAAACTGTGATCTTGTTCAATAAACCCTATGATGTGTTGCCACAATTTACCGACGAGGCCGGGCGCAGCACGCTGAAAGATTTTATCCCCGTGGCGGGCGTCTACGCCGCCGGTCGTCTTGACCGCGACAGCGAAGGCCTTCTGGTGCTGACCAACGATGGCGCGCTGCAGGCGAAGCTAACCCAGCCGGGTAAACGCACCGGCAAGATTTACTACGTCCAGGTGGAAGGAGAACCCACCGCCGAGGCGCTGGCCGCGCTACGCAACGGCGTCACGCTCAACGATGGCCCCACCCTGCCTGCTGGCGTGGAAGTGGTGGAGGAGCCCGCGTGGCTGTGGCCGCGCAACCCGCCTATTCGCGAGCGCAAATCGATCCCCACCTGCTGGCTGAAAATCACCCTCTACGAGGGACGTAACCGCCAGGTGCGCCGGATGACCGCCCACGTCGGCTTCCCCACCCTGCGCCTGATCCGCTACGCCATGGGCGGCTATACGCTTGACGGGCTGGCCAACGGCGAATGGCGTAGAGCCGAATAACCGAAAAGGAAAAGCGATGTTTAAACCTCATGTTACTGTAGCCTGCGTGGTTCATGCCGAGGATAAATTCCTCATCGTCGAAGAGACCATTAACGGCAAAGCGCTGTGGAACCAGCCGGCGGGCCACCTGGAGGCCAATGAGACGCTGCTGCAGGCCGCCGAACGCGAACTGTGGGAAGAGACCGGCATTCGCACCACGCCGCAGCACTTCATCCGCATGCACCAGTGGGTCGCTCCCGATAACACGCCGTTTCTGCGCTTCCTGTTCGCCATCGAACTTAGCGATCTGTGCGCCACCGAACCGCATGACAGCGATATCGATCGCTGCCTGTGGCTCAGTGCTGAGGAAATTCTTAACGCGCCGAACCTGCGTTCACCGCTGGTTGCCGAAAGCATTCGCAGTTATCTGCAGGACCCGCGCCAGCCGCTGTCGCTGATTGGCGCATTTAACTGGCCGTTCACAGGGGGTGAATGAACGGTGAGCGCGTGCTAGAATACGCCGCCTCGAAGTTCAATGTAGCGAGTATTTCCATGTCAGAAAGCCAGAAAAAAGTGATCGTCGGCATGTCCGGCGGCGTCGACTCCTCGGTCTCCGCGTACCTGCTGCTGCAGCAAGGGTATAAGGTGGAAGGCCTGTTCATGAAGAACTGGGAGGAAGACGACGGCGAGGAATACTGCACCGCCGCCGCCGACCTTGCCGACGCGCAAGCGGTCTGCGATAAGCTGGGCATTGAACTGCACACCGTTAACTTTGCCGCCGAATATTGGGACAACGTCTTTGAGCTCTTCCTGGAAGAGTACAAAGCCGGCCGCACGCCGAACCCGGATATTCTGTGCAATAAAGAGATCAAGTTTAAAGCCTTCCTCGAGTTTGCCGCCGAAGACCTCGGCGCCGACTACATCGCCACCGGGCACTATGTGCGCCGCGCCGATGTCGACGGCAAAAGCCAGCTGCTGCGCGGCCTCGACGGTAACAAAGATCAGAGCTACTTCCTCTATACCCTTAGCCACGAGCAGATTGCCCAGAGCCTGTTCCCGGTGGGTGAGCTGGAAAAACCGCAGGTGCGTAAGATCGCCGAAGAGCTGGATCTGATCACCGCGAAGAAAAAAGATTCCACCGGCATCTGCTTTATCGGCGAGCGTAAATTCCGCGATTTCCTTGGCCGCTATCTGCCGGCGCAGCCGGGCAAAATCCTCACCGTCGACGGCGAGGAGATCGGTACCCATCAGGGGCTGATGTACCATACTCTGGGCCAGCGTAAAGGGCTGGGTATCGGCGGCACCAAAGAGGGTAGCGAAGATCCGTGGTACGTGGTGGATAAAGACGTTGAGAACAATATTCTTGTCGTCGCCCAGGGCCATGACCACCCGCGCCTGATGTCCGTCGGCCTGATTGCCCAACAGCTGCACTGGGTTGATCGTGAACCGCTGCGGGGCACCCTGCGCTGCACGGTGAAAACCCGCTATCGCCAGACCGATATCCCCTGCACCGTCACCGCGCTGGATGAAGACCGTATCGAAGTCCGCTTTGATGAGCCGGTCGCGGCGGTCACCCCGGGCCAGTCCGCGGTGTTCTATTTAGGTGAAGTATGCCTCGGCGGCGGTATTATTGAACAACGACTGCCTCTGCAGTCCTGAACGCGCGTTATTTCCGTCGGGACGAACCGCCCCGACGGCTGACAAGGAGTATGTGTGGCGAAGAATTACTATGACATCACGCTGGCGCTGGCTGGCGTTTGCCAGGCGGCACGACTGGTTCAGCAACTGGCGCATCAGGGACATTGCGACAGCGATGCCCTGCATGTGTCGCTGAACAGCATCATCGACCTCGATCCCGAGTCGACGCTGGCGGTGTTCGGTGGCAGTGAAGCCAATCTTCGCCTCGGCCTTGAAACGCTGCTCGGGGTGCTCAATACCAGCAGCCGTCAGGGCCTCAATGCTGAACTGACGCGCTATACCCTGAGCCTGATGGTGCTGGAGCGCAAGCTCGCCGCCAGTAAAGGGGCGATGGACACGCTCGGCAACCGCATCGCCGGCCTGCACCGTCAACTGGAACACTTTGACCTGCAGTCCGAAACGCTGCTCAGCGCCATGGCAGGCATCTATGTTGACGTGATAAGCCCGCTGGGGCCGCGTATTCAGGTGACCGGCTCCCCTGCCGTGCTGCAAAGCCCGCAGGTGCAGGCGAAAGTTCGCTCAGCGCTGCTGGCGGGTATTCGCGCCGCGGTGCTCTGGCATCAGGTGGGCGGCGGACGTCTGCAGCTAATGTTTTCCCGTAATCGTCTGGTTAACCAGGCAAAGCAAATTCTTGCTCATTTAACCCCGGAGTTGTGATCTATGGAATTATCCTCACTGACCGCCGTTTCCCCTGTAGACGGCCGCTACGGCGATAAAGTCAGCGCGCTGCGCGGTATCTTCAGCGAATTCGGTTTGCTGAAATTCCGCGTTCAGGTGGAAGTACGTTGGCTGCAAAAACTGGCCGCCCACGCAGCGATCAAGGAAGTTCCTGCTTTTGCTGCCGACGCAAACGGTTTCCTTGACAAAATCGTCGCCGATTTCAGCGTCGAAGACGCTGAGCGCATCAAAACCATCGAGCGCACCACCAACCACGACGTGAAAGCGGTAGAGTATTTTCTGAAAGAGAAAGTCGCTGACGTCGCCGAGCTGCACGCGGTATCAGAGTTTATTCACTTCGCCTGTACGTCTGAAGACATCAATAACCTCTCCCACGCGCTGATGCTGAAAACCGCCCGCGACGAAGTGGTTCTGCCTTACTGGCGCAAGCTGATTGACGCGGTAAAAGATCTGGCAACCCAGTACCGCGATGTGCCGCTGCTCTCCCGTACCCACGGTCAGCCGGCAACGCCGTCCACCATGGGTAAAGAGATGGCGAACGTCGCCTACCGTATGGAGCGCCAGTACCGTCAGCTGAACCAGGTGGAAATCCTCGGTAAAATCAACGGCGCGGTGGGTAACTACAACGCCCACATCGCGGCCTACCCGGAAGTCGACTGGCATCAGTTCAGCGAAGAGTTCGTCACCTCTCTGGGCATTCAGTGGAACCCGTACACCACCCAGATCGAGCCGCATGACTATATCGCTGAGCTGTTTGACTGCATCGCGCGCTTCAACACCATTCTGATCGACTTCGATCGCGATGTGTGGGGCTACATTGCGCTCAACCACTTCAAACAGAAGACCATCGCCGGAGAGATCGGCTCCTCCACCATGCCGCACAAGGTGAACCCGATCGACTTCGAAAACTCCGAAGGCAACCTCGGCCTGGCTAATGCGGTCATGCAGCACCTGGCCAGCAAACTGCCGGTTTCCCGCTGGCAGCGCGACCTGACCGACTCCACCGTCCTGCGTAACCTCGGCGTAGGCATCGGCTATGCGCTGATCGCCTATCAGTCCACCCTCAAAGGGATCAGCAAGCTGGAGCTGAACCAGGATCGCCTGCTGGACGAACTGGATCACAACTGGGAAGTACTGGCTGAGCCGATCCAGACCGTGATGCGCCGTTACGGTATCGAAAAACCGTACGAGAAGCTGAAAGAGCTGACCCGCGGCAAACGCGTTGACGCGGAAGGGATGAAGCAGTTTATTGACAGCCTCGCCCTGCCGGAAAACGAAAAAGTGCGCCTCAAAGCGATGACCCCGGCCAACTATATTGGTCGGGCAACCACCATGGTTGACGAGCTGAAGTAATCGCCCTGCCCCTCTTTCCGCCGGAAAGAGGGGCGTTTTGTCGCCGGAAAGCAATCAGATCCAGACGTCGTTCACCGCCGTCCGCTCACCGCCCTCATGGCCGGTATTCAGCACGCCACGCGGCTCAATCAGCATGAGCTTCGCTTCCGTCTCCGCCGAGGTCTTATGTTCCACCCCGCGCGGCACGACGATCATCTCCCCGGCCTTCACCAGCACATGTCCGTCGCGGAAGTCCACGCGTAATACCCCCTCCACCACCATCAGTGTCTCATCGGTTTCCGGGTGGCTGTGCCAGATAAAATCGCCGGCGATGCGGACGATCTTGAACTGATAGTCGTTCATCTCAGCCACCACTTTGGGCTGCCATTGTTCGCTGAACAGGGAAAATTTCTGAGCAAGATTAACGAGTTGATACATGGGCTGTCTCCTTGTGATAAAGGCAGTCAGCATAGTTCGCCTCGCCGCGGTCACGCTTGAACGATTGTGCAACCTGCACCGCGCTAGCCGCGGATCGCCCGCAGCCAGCGGCCCGGAGAGAGACCAAAGCGGCTGATAAACTGGCGTGTCATGTGGCTCTGATCGGCAAAGCCCGCGTCGGCGGCAATATCCACCAGACGATCCCCGGCGCGCATCCGCTGGCGGCAAAAATCGAGCCGGCGCATCATGACGTAACGCCACGGGCTGGTGCCGTACAGCGTTCTGAAATCACGACTCAGGCTCCAGCGGTCCCGGCCGCTCACCTGCGATAAGGTGTCGAGGGTCATATCCTGCATAAAACAGGCATGGATATACTCCCGGGCCCTCTCCGCCGCCTGATAGTCAAATGCCTGGCGACGGGAACGCTGCCCGCCGACCACAGCCAGGGTCTGCGCCAGGTCGTACAGAGCATCCTCTTCCTCCAGCGGCTCGAAGGTGTCCGTGACCGCTTTTAACAACGGCTGCGCGGCGCAACGCAGACGCGGATCCGCCGACAGGCCGCCGGGGATAAACGGCAATGGCCTGCCGCCGAGTATCTTTTGGATCAGCGCCGGTTCGATATAGACCATGCGGTAGTGAAACCCCGCCTCGGTGCCCGCCTCGCCGTCGTGTATTTCGTCCGGGTGAAGCACCATCGTCCCGCCAGGCAGACTGTGCTGTTGCCCGCCGCGATAGTGAAAGCTCTGCACGCCGGCAATCGTCTGGCCGATAGCATAGGTATCATGCCGGTGCGGCTCGTAGCCGTGGCCGCCGAAGAAGGCTTCGATGCGTTCCGTCTGGCTGGGCGACTGCGCCAGCCTGACCCAGTCCGCGCTCTGCTGCTGAGACATAATGGATAACCTGCGGCGTCATTGAGAGGTGATCCCAGCACTATTACACAAAAAATTAACATCACCAACCCGCGCACTGCCCGCGCCCTACCGCTGGGCGTTTGCTGAAATAACGCATAGAATGAAGGAGTTCCATGCACTATGCGCAAAGGGCATCGCCGAAGGCTGCCCTGCCTGGCGGTGTTATGCGCCGATGGTATAAAAAGCTTTATTTAACAGCTGTTTATATTTTGCGTATATAATGAGCGTCAGATTACTATCAACACAGGAAGGGAGAACAGTCATGCGCGTACTCGTGGTTGAGGATAACGCCCTGCTGCGTCACCACCTCAAAGTTCAGCTGCAGGAGCTGGGCCATCAGGTCGATGCGGCGGAAGATGCCAGGGAAGCGGACTACTATCTGGGCGAACATCTCCCGGATATCGCCATCGTCGACCTCGGCCTGCCGGATGAAGACGGACTATCGCTGATCCGCCGCTGGCGCAGCCACGATGTGTCGCTGCCGGTGCTGGTGCTGACCGCCCGCGAAGGATGGCAGGATAAAGTGGAAGTGCTGAGCGCCGGGGCGGATGATTACGTCACCAAGCCATTCCATATTGAAGAGGTTGCCGCCCGCATGCAGGCGCTGCTGCGCCGCAACAGCGGCCTGGCCTCGCAGGTGATCTCCCTGCCGCCGTTCCAGGTCGACCTCTCCCGGCGCGAGCTGTCAGTCAACGATCAGCCGATCAAGCTGACGGCCTTTGAGTACACCATTATGGAAACCCTGATCCGCAACCGCGGCAAAGTGGTCAGCAAAGATTCCCTGATGCTCCAGCTTTACCCGGATGCCGAACTGCGTGAGAGCCATACCATCGACGTACTGATGGGCCGGCTGCGCAAGAAAATTCAGGCTGAATACCCGCAGGACGTCATCACCACGGTGCGCGGCCAGGGCTATCTGTTCGAACTGCGCTGATGAAGGGACTGTTGCGACATATCTTCCCGCTGTCATTACGGGTTCGCTTCCTGTTGGCGACCGCCGGGGTCGTGCTGGTGCTGTCGCTGGCCTATGGCATGGTAGCGCTGGTGGGCTACAGCGTCAGCTTCGATAAAACCACCTTCCGCCTGCTGCGCGGCGAGAGCAATCTCTTCTATATGCTGGCGAAATGGGAGAACGGCGCTATTGACGTCGATATCCCGGAAAACCTGAATATGGAAAGCCCGACGGTGACCCTTATCTACGATGAGAAGGGTAAACTGCTGTGGGCGCAGCGCGATGTCCCCTGGCTGGCGAAACGCATTCAACCGGAATGGCTGAAGAGCAATGGTTTCCATGAGATCGAAGCCGATGTCGACAGCAGTAGCATGCTGCTGCGCAACAACCACGAGATTCAGGAACAGCTGGACGCCATCCGCGAGCAGGGCGACGATTCGGAGATGACCCACTCGGTGGCAATCAACCTCTACCCGGCCACCAGCAAAATGCCCCAGCTCAGCATTGTGGTGGTCGATACCATTCCGGTGGAGCTCAAGCGCAGCTATATGGTGTGGAGCTGGTTTATCTACGTGCTGGCCGCCAACCTGCTGCTGGTGATCCCCCTGCTGTGGGTCGCCGCCTGGTGGAGCCTGCGGCCTATCGAGTCGCTGGCGAAAGAGGTGCGTGAGCTGGAGGAGCACCACCGCGAAAAGCTCAATCCCAACACCACCCGCGAGCTGACCCGGCTGGTCAGCAACCTTAACCGCCTGGTTCGCAGCGAGCGTGAACGCTATGACAAATACCGCACGACCCTCACCGATCTCACCCACAGCCTGAAAACGCCGCTGGCGGTGATGCAGAGTACGCTTCGCTCGCTGCGCGGCGAGAAGATCAGCGTCGACGAGGCGGAGCCGGTGATGCTGGAGCAGATAAGCCGCATTTCGCAGCAGATTGGTTACTATTTGCATCGCGCCAGCATGCGCAGCGGCGGTACCCTGCTGAGCCGGGAACTGCACCCGATCGCCCCCCTGCTCGACAGCCTGACCTCCGCCCTCAACAAGGTCTATCAGCGTAAAGGGGTCAATATCTCGCTCGACATCTCGCCGGAGATCACTTTTGTCGGCGAGCAGAACGATTTTATGGAAGTGATGGGTAACGTTCTCGATAACGCCTGTAAGTACTGTCTGGAGTTCGTGGAAGTTTCCGTGCGCCAAACCACCGACAGCCATCTGCATATTCTGGTGGAAGACGATGGCCCGGGGATCCCGCAGAGCCAACGCCGCGCCGTCTTTGACCGCGGCCAGCGGGCAGATACGCTGCGTCCCGGCCAGGGTGTGGGGCTCTCCGTCGCCCGCGAAATCGTCGAACAATATGACGGGGAGATTATCGCCGGCGAAAGCCTGCTCGGCGGCGCCTGCATGGAGGTGGTGTTTGGCCGCCAGCTGATGGAAGATAAACAGGGTTAATCATTGAGTTTTTTAACGGCGCCTGCATCGCCGGGGCGCCGCATCCGTTATAATCCCTGTCAGACACCTGCAGTGGAATATCAATATGGATTATCAATTAACGCTTAACTGGCCCGACTTTATCGAACGCTACTGGCAAAAACGGCCGGTGGTACTGAAGCGCGGCTTCGCCAATTTTATCGACCCCCTAAGCCCGGACGAACTGGCTGGACTGGCCATGGAGAGCGAGGTCGATAGCCGCCTTGTCAGCCATCAGGATGGAAAATGGCAGGTCAGTCACGGTCCCTTCGAAAGCTACGATCACCTGAGTGAAAACAACTGGTCCCTGCTGGTGCAGGCGGTTAACCACTGGCATGAACCCTCAGCGGCGCTGATGCATCCGTTCCGCGCTCTGCCGGACTGGCGTATCGACGATCTGATGATCTCCTTCTCGGTACCCGGGGGCGGCGTCGGTCCGCATCTGGATCAGTATGATGTGTTTATCATTCAGGGCACCGGCCGTCGGCGCTGGCGCGTCGGGGAAAAGGTGCCGATGAAACAGCACTGCCCGCATCCGGACCTGCTGCAGGTTGACCCCTTCGAGGCGATCATCGATGAAGAGATGGAGCCGGGCGATATTCTTTATATTCCGCCAGGATTCCCGCATGAGGGGTATTCGCTGGAAAACTCGCTCAACTATTCGGTCGGCTATCGCGCGCCGAATGCCCGCGAGCTGTTCAGCGGCTTTGCCGACTACGTTCTCCAGCGCGAACTGGGCAGCCAGCGCTACGCCGATCCGGACGTGCCGTCCCGCGACCATCCGGCGGATATTTTACCCGTCGAACTCGACCGCCTGCGCGAGATGATGTTGGGGCTGATTAACCAACCAGAGCACTTTAAACAGTGGTTCGGCGAGTTTATCACCCAGTCGCGTCATGAGCTCGACGTCGCGCCGCCGGAGCCGCCGTATCAGCCAGATGAAATTTACGATGCCCTGCAGCAGGGCGACACGCTGGAACGGCTGGGCGGCCTGCGGGTGCTGCGCATTGACGGCGAGGTGTTCGTCAATGGTGAGAAGATCAACTCCCCGCACCGCCCGGCGCTGGACGCCTTAGCCACCCATCTGACACTGCGTTCCGACCATTTTGGCGATGCGCTGGAGGATCCTTCTTTCCTCGCCATGCTGGCAGCGCTGGTCAACAGCGGCTACTGGTTCTTTGGCGACTGAGCCATCATCCTGCCCGGCGGCGCTGCGCTTGCCGGGCCTACAAACAGCACGATTTCCGTAGCTCCTGTATCGGTTTGCAACGGTTTCGACCCGGGAAAAACGTTTGTTCTGTGTTATTTCCGAGCAGATTGCGCTCCCAATATGTATTCTGCGTTATGTCACTCATGAAGTAGGGAGCGCACAGGGGGCGGCCAGTCGCCGCCGCCCCCTGTACCCCCGGGCTCCGACCAGCAAAATCGCCACTTCGTGGTGCCTTCGACTTATCCCTGCAGGCTTCGGGTCGGGCCGAGGCAGCGTCCATGCAAAACACGGCCCTCAGCCCGCATCCATGCGGGCTGCCCCTGCCTTCCGGGAACGTCTCAGCGATTTTGAGGCCGCCAACACCGGCAGTTTCAGTCGCGCAAGTGGGTAAATTAGCATCAGATCGCACGAGTCGTAGACCGGATAAGGCGAAGCCGCCATCCGGCATCTTGGGCGACAAGCAGAATGACCGGCCTGGTTGCGAAGGCTATTTCCCTTTTCTTGCCGCCGTCAGCTCGGCGATACGTACGATCACCTGCACCGCCTTCTCCATCCCTTCCAGGGTGACAAACTCATGTTTGCCATGATAGTTGTAGCCGCCGGTAAACAGGTTCGGGCACGGCAGGCCCATAAACGAGAGCTGCGCGCCGTCGGTGCCACCGCGGATCGGCTTCATTTGCGGTTCAATATCGCAGTCCACCATCGCCTGGCGGGCAATATCGACCACATGTGGATGGGCGATCACCTGCTCATGCATGTTGTAATAACTGTCCTCGATTACCAGCTCGATATAGCAGTCCGGGTGCAGCCCCTTGCCGACCTTTTTGGCGATTTCCATCATCTTGCGTTTACGCGCCTCAAAGTGCTTGCGGTCAAAATCGCGGATGATGTAGTGCATCTCGGCCCGATCCACGCTGCCTTTGATGCTGGTGAGGTGATAAAAGCCTTCATAACCTTCGGTGGTCTCCGGCGCCTCATCGGCCGGCACTTCGGCATGAATGCGCGCGGCCAGCGACAGCGCGTTGACCATCACCCCTTTTGCGGTGCCGGGATGCACGTTATTGCCGACAATCTTAATGGTCACCGAGGCGGCGTTGAAGTTTTCAAACTCCAGTTCCCCCACGCCACCGCCGTCGACGGTATAGGCCCAGCGGGCGTCAAAGGCCTCGACATCGAAATGCTTCGCCCCTTTTCCGACCTCTTCATCCGGGGTGAAGGCCACGCGGATATCGCCGTGGGGGATGTTTTTCGCCTGCAGGGTCGCCAGCGCGGTCATGATCTCGGCGATGCCGGCCTTGTCGTCCGCCCCCAGCAGCGTTTTCCCGTCGGTGGTGATCAGCGTCTGCCCCAAAAGCTGATGCAGAACCGGGAACATCACCGGGGAGAGCACCTCATCGCCGATGCCCAGCGCGATATCACCGCCGCGATAGTTTTCGACAATCTGCGGATTAACGTTTTTACCGCTGAAATCCGGGGAAGTATCGACGTGAGAGATAAAGCCGATGGCCGGGATATCGCCCTCCACGTTGGCGGGCAGGGTTCCCATTACCGTCCCTTTTTCACTCAGCGTTACCTTGACCAGTCCCATTTCTTCCAGCTGCGCCTGCAACAGGCGTAACAGCTTCCACTGCCCTTCCGTGCTGGGGACCTGACGAACGCCAGGCTTCGACTGCGTGTCCAAAGAAACGTACTGCAAAAAACGCTCAAGCAATTTATCCATGTAGCCACCCTCTTCTTTTGTGACAACATTATTCATAAGCCAGAAAAGACAAATATTGCGTCAGGTCATTCTTAGCCCGTAAAGCGAAATTTAATAACGGAACCGACGTTATGGTGTAAAGGTAGACTATGCAGGCGTATCAAGGATTGGCGATTACCCTCGTTTGCCGTAGAATGCTGGCCCTTATTAAAAACGTGCAACCCCAAAGGTGGTTAATCACAAACCCCGCAGCGGTCGGAAGTTTCCGTTGCGTCTACATGGGACAGAGTCAAAAATTGAATATACAACCGCGTTCGCGTTCGCCGCTGGTGCAACTGGCGGGAATTCGCAAGAGCTTTGATGGTAAAACGGTCATCGATAACCTTAACCTGACCATCAACAATGGTGAGTTTCTCACCCTGCTTGGCCCCTCTGGCTGCGGTAAAACCACCGTTCTGCGCCTTATCGCCGGCCTGGAAAACGTCGACAGCGGACGGATCCATCTCGAAGATCACGATATCACCCATGTCCCGGCGGAAAACCGCCACGTCAATACCGTCTTTCAAAGCTACGCCCTGTTTCCGCATATGACGGTATTCGAGAACGTCGCCTTTGGCCTGCGGATGCAGAAAACCCCGGCCGCGGAAATCACCCCGCGGGTTCTGGATGCCTTAAAGATGGTGCAGCTGGAAGACTTTGCCCAGCGCAAACCGCACCAGCTCTCCGGCGGCCAGCAGCAGCGCGTGGCCATCGCCCGCGCGGTGGTTAACAAACCGCGCCTGCTGCTGCTCGATGAATCCCTTTCGGCGCTGGATTACAAGTTGCGCAAGCAGATGCAGAACGAACTGAAAGCGCTGCAGCGTAAGCTCGGGATCACCTTCGTCTTCGTGACCCACGATCAGGAAGAGGCCCTGACCATGTCCGATCGCATCGTGGTCATGCGCGATGGCAAAATCGAACAGGACGGCACCCCGCGAGAGATCTACGAAGAGCCGAAAAACCTGTTCGTCGCCAGCTTTATCGGCGAGATCAATATCTTCGACGCCACCGTGATCGAGCGCCTCGACGAGCAGCGCGTGCGCGCCAGTGTCGAAGGACGGGAGTGCAATATCACCGTCAATTTTGCCGTGGAGGCCGGCCAGCGTCTGCACGTCCTGCTGCGCCCGGAAGATCTGCGCGTCGATGAGATCCACCACAACAGCGACGCCGACGGCCTGATCGGCTATGTGCGCGAGCGTAACTATAAGGGGATGACCCTTGAGTCGGTGGTGGAGCTGGAAAACGGCAAAATGGTGATGGTCAGCGAGTTCTTTAACGAAGACGACCCGGATTTCGACCACTCTCTTGACCAGAAAATGTCTATCAATTGGGTGGAGAGCTGGGAGGTGGTGCTGGCCGATGAAGAACTCCAGTAAATTCCAGAATGTGGTGATCGCCACCATCGTCGGTTGGCTGGTGCTGTTTGTCTTCCTGCCCAACCTTATGATCATCGCCACCAGCTTTCTGACCCGCGACGACGCCAACTTCGTCAAGCTGGTCTTCACGCTGGACAACTACTCGCGGCTGCTGGATCCGCTCTACTACGACGTGCTGCTGCATTCGCTGAACATGGCGCTGCTGGCGACCCTCGCCTGCCTGGCGCTGGGCTACCCATTTGCGTGGTTCCTTGCCCGGCTGCCGCAGAAGGTGCGCCCTCTGCTGCTGTTTCTGCTGATCGTCCCCTTCTGGACCAACTCGTTGATCCGTATTTACGGGCTGAAGATTTTCCTCAGTACCAAAGGCTATCTGAACGAGTTCCTGCTGTGGTTAGGGGTGATCGACACGCCGATACGCATTATGTTCACCCCCTCGGCGGTGATTATCGGTCTGGTGTATATCCTGCTGCCGTTTATGGTGATGCCGCTCTACTCCAGCATTGAGAAACTGGATCGCCCGCTGCTGGAAGCGGCGAAAGATCTCGGCGCCAGCAAGCTGCAGACCTTTATCCGCATTATCATCCCGCTGACCATGCCGGGGATCATCGCCGGCTGTCTGCTGGTGATGCTGCCGGCGATGGGGCTGTTCTACGTTTCCGACCTGATGGGCGGCGCCAAGAACCTGCTGATCGGCAACGTGATCAAGAGTCAGTTCCTGAATATTCGCGACTGGCCGTTCGGCGCGGCAACCAGCATTACCTTAACCCTGGTGATGGGCCTGATGCTGTTGATTTACTGGCGCGCGGCGCGCCTGCTGAATAAAAAAGTGGAGCTGGAATGATTGGTCGACTGCTGCGCGGCGGCTTTATGACCGCCATCTACGCGTATCTCTACATCCCTATTATTATTCTGATCGTTAACTCGTTTAACCGGTCGCGCTTTGGTATCAACTGGCAAGGGTTCACCACCGACTGGTATAGCCTGCTGATGAACAACGATAGCCTGCTGCAGGCCGCACAGCACTCCCTGACCATGGCGGTGCTGTCGGCGACCTTCGCCACCCTTATCGGCTCGCTGACCGCCGTGGCGCTGTACCGCTACCGCTTTCGCGGCAAACCGTTTGTCAGCGGCATGCTGTTTGTGGTGATGATGTCGCCCGATATTGTCATGGCCATCTCCCTGCTGGTGCTGTTTATGCTGATTGGTATTCAGCTTGGTTTCTGGTCGCTGCTGTTTTCGCATATCACCTTCTGCCTGCCGTTTGTGGTGGTCACCGTGTTCTCCCGGCTGAAGGGCTTTGATGTGCGGATGCTGGAGGCAGCGAAAGATCTCGGTGCCAGTGAGATGACCATCCTGCGCAAAATCATCCTGCCACTGGCGATGCCAGCGGTGGCTGCCGGATGGCTGCTGAGCTTCACCCTGTCGATGGATGACGTGGTGGTCTCTTCGTTCGTGACCGGTCCGGGGTATGAAATCCTGCCGCTGAAGATCTATTCAATGGTCAAGGTTGGCGTTTCGCCTGAGGTGAACGCCCTGGCCACGATTCTGTTGGTTCTGTCGCTGGTGATGGTCATCGCCAGTCAGTTAATTGCACGTGATAAAACTCAGGGGACGTTAAAATGAAAAAATGGTCACGCCACCTGCTCGCAGCCGGCGCTCTGGCAATCGGCATGGGCGCCGCGCACGCGGACGATAGCAAAACGCTCTATTTCTATAACTGGACCGAATACGTACCGCCGGGCCTGCTGGAGCAGTTCACCAAAGAGACCGGCATCAAGGTTATCTATTCGACCTACGAGTCGAACGAAACCATGTACGCCAAGCTCAAGACCTATAAAGACGGCGCGTACGACCTGGTCGTCCCGTCGACCTACTTCGTCGACAAGATGCGCAAAGAAGGCATGCTGCAGAAGATCGACAAGAGCAAGCTGACTAACTTCAGCAACCTCGATCCGCAGATGCTGAACAAACCGTTCGATCCGAATAACGACTACTCCATCCCCTATATCTGGGGGGCGACGGCTATCGGCGTCAACAGCGACGCTATCGATCCGAAAACCATCACCAGCTGGGCCGACCTGTGGAAGCCGGAATACAAAAGCAGCCTGCTGCTGACCGACGACGCGCGCGAGGTGTTCCAGATGGCGCTGCGTAAGCTGGGCTATTCCGGCAACACCACCGACCCGAAAGAGATTGAAGCCGCCTATAACGAGCTGAAAAAACTAATGCCTAACGTCGCGGCGTTTAACTCCGATAACCCGGCGAACCCGTATATGGAAGGCGAAGTGAACCTCGGGATGGTATGGAACGGCTCGGCTTACGTCGCCCGCCAGGCCGGTACCCCTCTGGAAGTGATCTGGCCGAAAGAAGGTGGCATCTTCTGGATGGATAGCCTGTCGATCCCGGCGAATGCCAAAAACGTCGACGGCGCGCTGAAGCTGATTAACTTCCTGCTGCGCCCGGATGTCGCCAAACAGGTCGCGGAAACCATCGGCTACCCCACGCCAAACCTGGCGGCACGCAAAATGCTCAGCCCGGCAGTGGCCAACGATAAATCGCTCTATCCGGACGCTGCGACCATTGAGAAAGGCGAATGGCAGAATGACGTCGGCAGCGCCAGCGCCATTTATGAAGAGTATTACCAGAAGCTGAAAGCGGGCCGCTAATCCCGCAGGGCGGAACCGCGGTTCCGCCTTTTTTTTGCTCTCACCTTATCCCCTCAGCGCGCGCCAGAGGATCGCCGGCAGCTTGCGCCACCGCGGCCGATGATAAAAATCCACCAGCTTCTGCGCCACCGCTTCCTGCCCCCGGTGGGTAATAAACCAGGGCGGTAGGGGCATCAGCGTCAGTTCGCCATGCCATAGACTGCGCGGAAACGGCCGAAACGGCGCCTCAATCACCGTGCGCTCGGTTTTCTCCAGCATGAAGCTGTTATGCACCTTGCCCCGCCCGCTCTGAATATCGTCGAGCGTGTGGCCGGGAAACGCGCCCCACGGGCAGGGGGCTAACAGGAAGGCCACCCCGCTCCAGCAGTTGATCGCCACCGTGCCGTAACGCAGCTCAGCGATTAACGCGTTAAAACGCTTACGTCCAATCGCTTTACGGGTGCGCGGGTGGATCACAATATTGGCCCCCAGCGTACCCTGCAGCCGCTGATTCGCATAGCCGATCGCCTGGCGCAGAAAGCTTTCCGCGCTGTCGGCCTCAAGACGAGTGACCGACAGCCCCGGGCCAAAGACCTCCTGCTGACAGAACGCCGGGTCATCCTCGGTGTTCGCCACAATCAACGGCATCGCGTCGCCACGCGCTATCTCCAGCGGCTGACGGGCGTGCAGGCGAAAGTCGGTCAGCCGTTTTTCAGCGCCGGGGTAGTAGTCCGGACGGGTGTTCGCGGCGATCAGCCGGTACAGCTGATTCAGCAAACCCGTCGCTGGCTCCCAGCCCTGCTGCAGGATCAGCACCTGGCTGGCCACGCAGTTAAACCCGCCGTTGTTCATCTTCTGCGTCGCCAGCTGCTGCGCCTGAAAAGCGATATCCGCCTCGCTCCACGGCCCGGGAACGATAATGGTGGGACTGACGCCGCCCAGCTCCGAGGTCACCCGACGCGGGTTCAGCGGCGTCCCGGCGGCCCGACGCTGGCGAGCCGCTTCACCGTCGCCCCAGACGATGACGTCATGGGTCTCGCGGGAGCCGGTGATATGGATCTCATCGACGGCGGGATGGGTGGTCAGCCACGCTCCCGCCTGGGCGTCGCCGGTGACGATGCGGAGCGCATCCATGGCAATCAGCGGCGCCAGGGCCTGGGCCAGCAGATCGTGCAGATAATCATTAACCGGGTTGAGCTTCAGCAGGCAGACCTGATTTTCAATAAACAACTTGTGTAGCACATCTAGTGGCGCAATGGAGGCCACATTGCCGGCGCCAAGCACCAGCGCCAGCTTGCCCTGCCGCGCGGCCGGCGGGATGTCGTATGCCCGCGCCGCATAGCGGTCGAGATGGGCCCGGGTGACGCCTGGCTGCATCCATATCTCAGCGCGAACACCAGACAGCAACAGTCGATCCCAGAGCGTGCCGGGCACCACCCGCAGCGCCAGGCGGCCGTCCGCCAGCGTCCGCAGCGGGATCCGCCGCAGAAAGGTCTTCTCTTCCAGCTGCTCCAGGGTGGCGATGAGCCCGTTGCAGCCGACCATTAGCGCGCAGGGGCCCGCCAGCCACTCCTCCCCCGCCAGCGGATCGCCCGCCGGCAGCCCTTTGGCCGCCGCCGCGGCGGCCACCCACGCCGGGGCAATACCAGCCAGGGCATCCTTGATCTGGCGCAGGAGCGCCAGACGACGGTTCACCGAGGTTTCCGCCCAACGCTGGCGTGCCGCCGACAAGGCGTGCAGGGCAGCATCATACTGAGAACAGGTCGTCAGACCGGGTCGCGCATGGCTCATTTTCCCTCACTCATTAAAATCTCTCCATAGGCCTGGCGCAGTTGATTTTTGAGCACCTTACCCGTGGCGCTGACCGGTAGCGCGTCGACAAATATCACCCGGTCCGGGATCTGCCACTTTGGCACCCGCTTCTCGAACCAGGTCAGCAGATCGGTCTCTTCCACTTCGCCCCCTTCCGCGCGAACGCACAGCAGCACCGGCCGCTCGTCCCAGCGCGGATGACGGGCTGCGATGGCCGCCGCGCTGCGCACCGCCGGATGCGCGATGGCGATATTCTCCAGCTCAACGGTGGAGATCCACTCGCCACCGGACTTGATAATATCCTTTGCCCGATCGCAGATCACCAGATAACCATTGGCGTCGAGCGTACCGATATCGCCGGTATCAAACCAGCCTCCCGCGGTCAGGGCGCTCGCGTCCTGACCATAGTACTGCTCCACCACCCAGTGCCCTCTGACCTGCAGATACCCCTGACTTTGACCATCCCGGGGCAACGGTTCGCCATCCACGTCCACTACCTGCAGTTCGATGCCGAATATGGGCCGCCCCTGACCGGCGCGCTGCTTTTGCTGCTCCTGTACCGGGAGCGCGTCATGTTTGCTCAACGGCGTGTTGATGGTGCCAATGGGCGATGTTTCGGTCATTCCCCAGGCGTGGGTCAGCGCAATGCCGTAATCACGCTGAAAGGCCTCGGCCATCGACGGCGGCAGCGCGGAGCCGCCGACCAGCGCACGTTTAAATTCAGGTAGCCGGACGTCTGTCCGGCGCATCGCCGCCAGCAAGCCGGCCCAGATCACCGGCACGCCAAACCCCACCGTTACCTTCTCGGCGGCCAGCAGCTGCAGCAGGCTGTCGCCATCGAGGTGCGGCCCCGGCAGTACCAGCCGCGCGCCGACCATGGCGGCGATAAACGGCGTCCCCCACGCGTTGACATGGAACATCGGCACCACCGGCAACAGGCTGTCCTTCGCCGATATGCCGGCGGCGTCCGGCTGGTTACCGCTCAGGGCATGCAGGACCAGCGAACGATGGGTATTCAACACCCCTTTCGGCCGGCCGGTGGTCCCCGAGGTGTAGCAGAGCGAAGCTGGGGTCAGTTCATTGAGTGTCGGCCAGCGATAGTCTGCCATCCCCTGCTGCAACAGATCGTCAAAAAACAGCAGAGAGGGCAGCTGGCTGAGCGCCGCTTCGCTGCGGGGTTCCATCAGCACGACGTGTTTCACCATCGGCAGCTGCGGCAGTAGTTGTACCACCAGTGGCAGAAAGGTCTGGTCAAAAAACAGCACTTCGTCGGCAGCGTCGTTGAGGATATACCGCAGATGGTCAACCGACAGCCGCGGGTTGACAGTGTGTGTCACCCAGCCGCCGGAGGCGACGGCAAAATAGATCTCCAGGTGGCGGCGATTGTTCCATGCCAGGGTAGCGCAGCGGGCGCCTGGCGGCAGCCCCAGCGTCGCCAGCGCCGACGCCAGCCGCTGAGCGCGGCTGGCCACCTCCCCCCAGCTGCTGCGCTCCTTCTCACCGCCGGCACCCACCGAGACAATCTCGGTCTCGCTGTGATATTGCGCCGCATGGCCGAGCAGCGCGGCAGTGGTGAGATCCTGATAAATCATCGGTGACGGCATTACGGGGTCTCCTTTACAGACTTCCGACAGGGAACAGGGTCGCGGCGCGATCGTGCGGGCGCCTATTGAATCTGGTCTACATTTGCCGGTCTGCACAAAAAAACGTACAGAAATCAGCGGTCACGCACAAAATAGAGTGGGAAATGGTTCAGGAGGGAGAAGACGAACTCATGACCGGAAGATCATTACTCAGAGAGCGTATCGCCCGGCAGCGGGCCGGGCGATAGCGTGCGTGGCGCAGCGGAAAACGATCAGCGTCGTCCACCGTCGCGCTGGCCTTTGCCCTTCTCTTTTTCGGCTCGCTGTATCAAAAAATCATCAATGATGCCGACAACCCAGTTGAGAGGTTTCCACAGCACCACCAGCAGCAGCAACGGGCCGTATATTCGCACAACGCCCGTCGCGAACCCGCCTGTCAACAGCAGGGCTAAAATATCCAGCAGCAGACCCAACGCGCTGCCGATGCTGATGAGATAGCACAGTATGAAAAGGATCGGCCGACTATCGGCGTGTAGCGGTAAAGCACGCTGGCTCCAGACGCCAACGATAATGGCCGCGATCAACATGATCGCTTCGATAACCAGCGGATTATGCATGGTCTGACTCCTGTCATGACGTGACATCCTTGTCAGCAGCGCTGCCGGAAGCAGTGGCCAGGGTCCTGGCTACCGGCAGGCGGCTTCAGTTTACAGCGGGTTTTCCTGCAGCAGCTTATCGATAAAGGCCGGCACCACTTCGCTTGCCAGCCCGTAGTGCTTCTCGGCAAACTCGCTGCCCACCTGGCTGGGCTCCAGGTTCAGCTCTACCGTATGGGCGCCGTGCAGCCGCGCCTCGTGCACAAAGCCAGCCGCCGGATAGACATGGCCGGAGGTACCGATGGCGATAAAAATATCCGCGTCGGCCAGCGCGCTGTAGATCTCGTCCATCCCCAGCGGCATCTCGCCAAACCAGACTACGTGCGGACGCAGCGCCGCCGGGAACTGGCAACAGTGGCATTTGTCCTCACCGGTGACGTCGCCGGTCCACTCCAGTACCTGGCCGCTCCACGAACAGCGCACCTTCAACAGCTCGCCGTGCATATGGATCACCCGGCGGTTGCCGGCGCGCTCGTGCAGATTATCGATATTCTGGGTGACCAGCAGGAAATGGTCGCCCAGCAGATCTTCCAGACGCGCCAGCGCCAGATGCGCCGCGTTCGGCGCGATTTCCGGACTCTGCAACTGACGACGACGGGCGTTGTAGAACGCCTGCACCAGCGCCGGATCGCGGGCGAAGCCTTCCGGCGTCGCCACATCTTCCACCCGATGCTCTTCCCACAGGCCATCGGCCGCGCGGAAGGTTTTGATCCCCGACTCCGCCGATATGCCCGCGCCGGTTAACACCACCACTCTCGGTTTTGCCATCGCTTCAGGTTTCATCCTGTCCTCCCTAAAGAAAATCCGCTGACGCAGACGGTCACGCAACCGACGTTTATTGCGACGAAAACGGCTCAATCGATGTAAACGGCGCGACTGCATAGCTACCTCTGTGATTAATGGGTCAGATGAAGGAAGGCCGCACCGCGCATTCCCCCGGCATCGCCGTGGCGCGCGCGCTCAATGCGCGGAACCCTGGCGACCGGCAGAAGATGGCGCGGCAATCGTTGCGCCAGCCCTTCGCTAATGGCCGTAAAGTTAGATAATCCACCGCCGAGCACCAGTAAATCCGGGTCGACAATGGTCAGTATATTCCCCAGACACACCGCCAGCAGATCGAGATAGCGCTCAACGTGCGCCTGGGCGCGCGGATCGTGCTGCTGCCACTGCGCCACTATCTCCGGCGAGGAGAGCGGGTGCTGGTAAAAATGTTCGTACAGCCAGGCGAAACCGCGGCCGGAGAGATAATTTTCAATGCAGCCCAGCTGGCCGCAGCCGCAGCGCAGCAGCGGAAAATCGCGCCCGACCACCTCCAGGGCATCCACCGGCAGGCGAATATGGCCGAACTCGCCGGTGATATAGCTATGTCCGGTAATCGATTTACCATTCAACACCAGGCCGCCGCCCACGCCGGTGCCGAGGATCAGCCCCATCACCAGCGGGTATTGCGTAAACTCATCGTCCCACGCTTCAGACAGCGCAAAACAGTTAGCGTCATTATCGAGGCGCACATCGCGCCCCAGCCGCGCGCTAAGGTCGGCGCGCAGCGGCCGGCCGCTGGCGGCTGGCACGTTAGCGGCATACAGCGTGCCGTCTGCCGTTTCCGGCATCCCCGGGATACCGATCCCGACCGACCCCTGCTGGTCGAAGCGCTCATCGGCCTCGCGGACCAGCGCCTCCACCGCCTGGAGAAAATCCTCATAACTGCTTTTCGGCGTGGCGACGCGTTTTTCCCACTGCAGTCGCCGCTCCTGATTAAATACGCCCAGCGCTATCTTGCTGCCGCCAATGTCAAATCCATAATACATTTCAGCAATTCCTCTTGTGTCGTCAGCAAAGCCGACGATGACGATAAATTACTGGCCACTCAGCACCCTCGCCGGGTCGATGCGGCTGGCGCGGCGGGCGGGATACCAGCTGGCCAGCAAACTCAGCAACAGTGCCGTCACCAGCACATAAAAGACGTCCAGCCAGTGCAGTTCTGACGGCAGGAAGTCAATAAAATAGATGTCGCCGGAGAGGAATTTATGCCCAATCAGGTATTCGATGCCGTTGATGATTGACGTTAGGTTCAACGCGCAGATCACGCCGATCACTACCCCGAACAGGCTGCCTACCGATCCGGCTAATAAACCATACCACACGAAAATCGCGCGAATTAAGCCGTCTTTTGCGCCAAGCGTGCGCAGCACCGCAATATCGCCGCTTTTGTCTTTGACCGCCATCACCAGCGTCGAGACGATGTTAAAGCAGGCCACGCCGATCACCAGCACCATCGCCAGGTACATAATGGCGCGGATCATCTGGATGTCGCGATACATATAGCCATAGGTACCGATCCAGCTCTTAATGTAGACGTAGCTGTTGGTCACCTCGCCGGCGTCGCGCACCAGCTTGTTCGCGTGGAAAACGTCGGTGACCTTGATGGCGATGCCGGTCACGCTGCTGCCCATCTCCAGGTACTGCTGCGCATCCTGCATCGGGATCATGGCAAAACTATGATCGAGCTGGCCGCT
This sequence comes from Klebsiella sp. D-Nf1, assembly GCF_002810515.1. Taxonomy (NCBI): domain Bacteria; kingdom Pseudomonadati; phylum Pseudomonadota; class Gammaproteobacteria; order Enterobacterales; family Enterobacteriaceae; genus Klebsiella; species Klebsiella sp. D-Nf1. The sequence goes on along the minus strand of NZ_PIOK01000001.1, from coordinate 402,216 downwards.
CAGCTGTAAAATTCCGGTCACATGCAGCCTGACGCGTTTTGGCTGCAGCAGCTGATGATCGGCGTCGGCATTAGGGATCATGATCGACACCCAGTCCCCCTGCTTCACGTGCAGCGCATCGGCGACCCCTTTACCCAGAATCACCTGCTGTTCACCAGCCTTGAATCCGGCCCACGCGTTATTCTGCACGAAGGTAGGCAGCGCGCTGAGCCGGGTTTCCTGCTGCGGATCAACGCCTTTCACCTGGATGGCGCGCATATTACTGCCGCTCTCCACCAGGCCGGTGAAGTTAATATAGGGCGCTGCCGAGACAATCCCCTTCACCTTCTGCACCTTCGCCAGCGCTTCCTGCCAGTTATTCCACGGCTGGTTCACGGGTTCGATTTCACCGTGCGGCACCACCGCCAGCACGCGGTTATTCAGCTCACGTTCAAAACCGTTCATCGCGCTGAGGCCGACGATCAGCACCGCCACCCCCAGCGCAATGCCGATGGTGGAGATCACCGAGATCAGCGATACCATGCCGCCGCGCCGCCGTCCGCGGCTGAAACGCAATGCAATCAGTAACGATAACGGAGACGCCATTACTCGGCCCCCATCAGGGTCAGGTCGGCGGTCAGACGGCCATCACGCATCTCCAGCTGGCGGCTCATCCGTTTCGCCAGCTGCAGGTCGTGGGTCACCACCAGAAACGCGGTGCGCTGCGCGACGTTCAGTTCGCCCAGCAGCTGGAAGATGCTGTCGGCGTTGCGAGCGTCGAGATTACCGGTCGGTTCATCCGCCAGCACCAGCCGCGGTTTATTCACCAGCGCGCGGGCAATCGCCACCCGCTGGCGTTCGCCGCCGGAGAGCTCCGACGGACGGTGATGGCTGCGGTGTTCAAGCCCGACCGCCTGCAGCATTGCTTTCGCCTGGCGTTCAATGTCCGCCGGCTTCTTTTTACCAATCAGCAGCGGCATCGCCACGTTTTCCAGCGCGCTAAAGTCTGGCAGCAGATGGTGGAACTGATAGATAAAGCCCAGCTCGCGGTTACGCAGGTCGGCGCGCGCGGCGGTGGAGAGTTTACTCATCGGCTGGCCAGAGAAGATAACGTCGCCAGAGGTGGGCGTATCCAGGCCGCCGAGCAGATGCAGCAGCGTACTTTTGCCAGAGCCGGAGGTGCCGACAATGGCCATCATCTCGCCTTCACCAATGCTGAAGCTGACATTGTGCAGGACATCGGTTTGCACATTGCCTTCCTGATAGCGTTTGCACAGGTTGTCGCATTGCAGCAGGATCTTATTCATAACGTAAAGCCTCAGCGGGTTGGGTGGCGGCAGCGCGCCAGGAAGGGTACAACGTAGACAACAAGGCCAGCACCATCGCCACCAGGGCGATAACAATAACCTGCAGCGGCTCAATCGCCACCGGCAGCGCCGCGCCGTCAAGGAAGGCGCCGATGATCGGCATTAAATTATTCAACTGGCTGGCGAGCAGCGCGCCAAGCGCGGCTCCCAACAGCGCACCGACGATCCCGGCGCTGGCGCCCTGCACCATAAAGACGGCCATAATCTGCCGCGGCGTCAGCCCCTGGGTCTGCAGGATCGCCACTTCGCCCTGCTTCTCCATCACCATCATCCCCAGCGAGGTAATAATGTTGAAGGCCGCGACGGCGACGATCAGGCTGAGCAGCAGGCCCATCATATTTTTCTCCATGCGCACCGCCTGGAACAGTTCGCCCTTGCGCTCGCGCCAGTCCTGCCACTGGGTACCCGGCGGCAGCGTCTGCTGACTCAGGGTGTCGACCTGCAGCGGTTTATCCAGCCACAGGCGCCAGCCGGTGATATTCCCCAGCGGGTAGCGCATTAAACGAGAGGCGTCGTCGATGTTGGTCAGCATCTGATAGCCATCGACTTCGCTGTTGGCGGCGAAGGTGCCGATGACCGTGAACAGACGCTGGCTCGGCACGCGGCCCATTGGCGTAAACTGACTGGCGGAAGGAACCATTACGCGAATTTGATCGCCACGATTAACCCCCAGCTGGCCCGCCAGCTGTTCGCCAAGAATGACGTTATATTTGCCCGCCTGCAGATCGCTCTGTTTGACGTTTACCAGGTACGGGGTCAGGGGATCGTTCTGCGCCGGATCAATGCCCAGCATGACCCCGACCGCCACGCTGCGCGCGCTCTGCAGGACGACGTCACCGGTCGTGATCGGCGCCACGCGGGTCACCCCCTGGAGTTTCGCCTCGCGCTCCGGCAGTTGCTGAGGGTTCACCGAGCCCTGTTTGGCGCTAAGAATGGCCTGCGGCATCAGCCCCAGGATGTTGTTTTGCAGCTCGCGTTCAAAGCCGTTCATCACCGACAGGACCGTCACCAGCGCCATTACGCCAAGCGTAATGCCGATGGTTGAGAGCCAGGAGACGAAACGACCGAAGCGGTCGGCTGCGCGCCCGCGCATATAGCGCAGGCCGATAAAGAGTGCGGCAGGTTGGTACATGTCATCCATCTGGTTGCTGATAGCCGATGCCCGAGTATATAAGCGAATACGGGCAGCGTAAATGACTGATACCTGACGACTTTATTAGCAATAATCCTAAAAACCAAGCAAATACAATCGGATAGATAAGACCTTGCTGATATATCTTTACGCTTATCCGCGACCCGGATGTTTCTTCAACCAACACCTGATGGCAATTCGGGTTGGCGAATCCAGACCAATCGCGGATAATCTCACTATTGAATATCAGCGAGTTGCCCTCCATATCGGCAGAGCGAATCCCCAAGAGACCATGAAACCGTCTATGCCTGAACAATATCGATACTCATTGCCGGCCAAAGCCGGTGATCTGCGCCAGCTTGGCGAGTTGACCGGCGCGGCCTGCGCTACCCTGGTGGCAGAGATGGCCGAACGCCACAAGGGCCCGGTGGTGCTGGTGGCACCTGACATGCAAAACGCGCTGCGCCTGAACGACGAGATCAGGCAGTTCACCGACAGCATGGTGATGGGGCTGGCTGACTGGGAAACACTCCCCTACGACAGCTTCTCGCCGCACCAGGACATCATCTCCTCCCGTCTTGCCACCCTTTACCAGTTACCCACCATGCAGCGCGGCGTACTGATCGTCCCGGTCAACACCCTGATGCAGCGTGTCTGTCCGCACAGCTTCCTCCACGGGCACGCGCTGGTGATGAAAAAAGGCCAGCGCCTGTCGCGCGATGCGCTGCGCGATCAGCTGGAGGGCGCCGGCTACCGCCATGTCGATCAGGTGATGGAGCACGGCGAATATGCTACCCGCGGCGCGCTGCTCGACCTGTTCCCGATGGGCAGCGATCAGCCCTACCGCCTCGATTTCTTTGACGATGAAATCGACAGCCTGCGCCTGTTCGACGTCGACAGCCAGCGCACGCTGGAGGAAGTGGCGGCCATTAACCTGCTGCCAGCGCATGAGTTTCCCACCGACCAGACCGCCATCGAGCTGTTCCGCAGCCAGTGGCGCGACCGTTTTGAGGTGAAGCGCGATGCCGAGCATATCTATCAGCAGGTCAGTAAAGGGACACTGCCTGCCGGTATCGAATATTGGCAGCCGCTGTTCTTCAGCGAGCCGCTGCCGCCGTTATTTAGCTATTTCCCGGCCAGCACGCTGATCGTCAACACCGGCGATCTCGAGGCCAGCGCGGAACGTTTCCAGAATGAAGCCCGCGCTCGCTTTGAAAACCGCGGCGTCGATCCGATGCGCCCGCTCCTGCCGCCGGAACTGCTGTGGCTGCGCAGCGATGAGTTGTTCGGCGAACTGAAAAAATGGCCGCGCGTACAGCTGAAAACCGAGCACCTGGCGGACAAAGCGGCGAATACCAATCTGGGCTACCAGACGCTGCCGGACCTCGCCGTGCAGGCACAAAACAAAGCGCCGCTGGATAATCTGCGCCGCTTCCTCGAGTCCTTTAGCGGCCCGGTGATTTTCTCGGTGGAAAGCGAGGGTCGCCGTGAAGCGCTGAGCGAAATGCTGGCGCGGATAAAAATTGCGCCAAAACACGTGCTGCGTCTGGAAGAGGCCACCGGCAATGGCCGCTATCTGATGATTGGCGCCGCCGAGCACGGGTTTATTGACAGCCAGCGCGGCCTGGCGCTGATTTGCGAAAGCGACCTGCTCGGTGAGCGCGTGGCGCGCCGTCGGCAGGATTCACGCCGCACTATCAACCCTGACATCCTCATTCGCAACCTTGCCGAACTGCATATCGGCCAGCCGGTTGTCCATCTGGAGCACGGCGTGGGCCGCTATGCGGGAATGACCACCCTGGAAGCCGGCGGCATCACCGGCGAATACCTGATGCTGACCTACGCCAACGATGCCAAGCTATACGTTCCGGTATCCTCCCTGCATCTTATCAGCCGTTACGCCGGCGGGGCGGAAGAGAACGCGCCCCTGCACAAGCTGGGCGGCGATGCCTGGACCCGGGCGCGACAAAAAGCGGCTGAGAAAGTACGCGACGTGGCGGCAGAGCTGCTGGATATCTACGCCCAGCGCGCGGCGAAGGCGGGCTTTGCCTTTAAACACGACCGCGAACAGTATCAGCTGTTCTGCGACGGCTTCCCGTTTGAAACCACGCCGGATCAGGCGCAGGCGATTAACGCCGTCCTCAGCGATATGTGCCAGCCGCTGGCGATGGACCGCCTGGTGTGCGGCGATGTGGGCTTCGGTAAGACCGAAGTGGCTATGCGCGCCGCCTTCCTCGCCGTGGAGAACCACAAGCAGGTGGCGGTGCTGGTGCCGACCACCCTGCTGGCTCAGCAGCACTATGACAACTTCCGCGATCGCTTCGCCAACTGGCCGATACGCATCGAAATGCTCTCCCGCTTCCGCAGCGCTAAAGAGCAGGCGCAGATCCTCGAACAGGCCGCGGAAGGCAAAATCGATATCTTAATCGGCACCCATAAGTTGTTGCAGAGCGAAGTGAAGCTGCGCGATCTGGGGCTGCTGATCGTCGACGAAGAGCACCGCTTTGGCGTTCGTCACAAAGAACGCATCAAAGCGATGCGCGCCGATGTCGATATCCTGACCCTCACCGCCACGCCGATCCCGCGGACGCTGAACATGGCGATGAGCGGGATGCGCGATTTGTCGATTATCGCCACACCGCCGGCGCGCCGTCTGGCGGTGAAGACCTTCGTTCGTGAATACGACGCCCTGGTCGTGCGCGAGGCGATCCTGCGCGAAACGCTGCGCGGCGGCCAGGTCTACTATCTGTTTAATGACGTCGAAAACATCCAGAAAGCCGCCGACAAGCTGGCGGAGCTGGTGCCGGAGGCGCGGATCGCCATCGGTCACGGTCAGATGCGGGAGCGCGAACTGGAGCGGGTGATGAATGATTTCCATCACCAGCGCTTCAATGTGCTGGTATGTACCACCATCATTGAGACCGGGATCGACATCCCCACCGCCAATACGATCATCATCGAACGCGCCGACCATTTTGGCCTCGCGCAGTTGCACCAGCTGCGCGGCCGCGTTGGTCGTTCACATCACCAGGCCTATGCCTGGCTGCTGACGCCGCATCCGAAAGCGATGACCACCGATGCGCAAAAGCGCCTCGAAGCCATTGCGTCGCTGGAAGATCTCGGCGCCGGCTTTGCGCTGGCGACCCACGATCTGGAAATTCGCGGCGCCGGGGAACTGCTCGGCGAAGATCAGAGCGGCCAGATGGAAACCATCGGTTTCTCTCTGTATATGGAGCTGCTGGAGAACGCAGTCGATGCGCTGAAAGCCGGACGCGAACCCTCGCTGGAAGATCTCACCAGCCAGCAAACGGAAGTTGAACTGCGCATGCCTTCCCTGCTGCCTGACGATTTCATCCCCGACGTCAATACGCGCCTGTCGTTCTATAAACGGATTGCCAGCGCGAAAAATGAACTCGAACTGGAGGAGATCAAAGTCGAGCTGATCGATCGTTTTGGCCTCCTGCCCGATGCCGCGCGCAACCTGCTGGATATTGCCCGTCTGCGTCAGCAGGCGCAGAAACTGGGGATCCGCAAACTGGAAAGCAACGAAAAAGGCGGCGTGGTCGAGTTCAACGAGAAAAACAACGTCAATCCGGTGTGGTTAATCGGCCTGCTGCAAAAGCAGCCGCAGCACTTCCGGCTGGACGGGCCGACGCGCCTGAAATTCATGCAGGATCTTGAAGAGCGTAAAACGCGGATGGACTGGGTTCGCCAGTTTATGCGTCAGCTGGAAGAGAACGCCGTCGCCTGACTGGCAGGAGATACGGCCCCCGAGCCGTATCTCCCTTCCTACATACCTGGCAATCTTTACAAACATTTTGCAATCCGCCTGGATTTCCCCACACAGACTCACGCCATAATCTCATCTGCTTTTCATATAAAAATAACCACTTATATATTTTGGAGTTATGGTAATGAGAAACCGTTTCCCCGTTACGCTCTGGCTGGCGCTGGTCGCGCTGGTCGCCGCGCTGGCACTGCCCGCGCGCGCCAACACCTGGCCCCTTCCCCCGCCGGGCAGCCGGCTGGTAGGTCAGAATACGTTCCATGTGGTGCAGGATAACGGCGGTTCGCTGGAGGCGATTGCCAAAAAGTACAATGTCGGCTTTCTGGCCCTGCTGCAGGCCAATCCCGGGGTTGACCCCTATGTTCCCCGCGCCGGCAGCGTGCTGACCATCCCCCTGCAGACGCTGCTGCCCGATGCGCCGCGTGAAGGGCTGGTGATTAACCTCGCCGAACTGCGCCTCTACTATTACCCACCGGGTAAGAATGAAGTGACCGTCTACCCGATCGGCATCGGCCAGCTGGGCGGAACCACCATCACACCGACGATGGTCACGACCGTGTCCGACAAGCGGGCCAATCCGACCTGGACGCCAACCGCTAACATTCGCGCCCGCTACAAGGCAATGGGAATTGAGCTGCCGGCGGTGGTGCCTGCCGGTCCTGACAACCCGATGGGCCATCACGCCATCCGCCTCGCCGCCTATGGCGGAGTCTATCTCCTGCACGGCACCAATGCCGATTTCGGCATTGGCATGCGCGTCAGCTCCGGCTGCATTCGTCTGCGCGACAATGATATTAAGGCGCTGTACAACGCCATCTCGCCAGGCACTAAGGTGAATATTATCAACACGCCAATCAAGGCGTCGGTAGAGCCGGATGGTCGCCGTCTGGTTGAGGTCCATCAGCCGCTGTCTGAGCATATCGACGACGACCCGCAGACCCTGCCCATTACGCTTAACGCGGCTATGACTGAGTTCAAACAGGCGCCGCAGACCGACGGGACGGTGATGGAGCGTGCGATGCATTACCGCTCGGGCATGCCCATTGACGTCACCCGTCATTTCGCGCCAGGCCCGCAGTCGATGTAGTCTCATGTTGCAGAAAACAAAAAACCCGCCTGATGGCGGGTTTTTTGTTGGCAAGGGTCAAACAGGGGTACAACAGGGTCTTACTCATCGCTGTCCGGTGAAGGGGGCCGGGCAGCGACGCATCGGGCTTACTTGTAGATAACGGCGGTACCGTGAAGGGTATTCGGACCGGTTACCGAAGTAATACGGAATGAGGTGGCGCCCATCTCTTCTGCTTTCTGCGCCAGCTGGTCTTCCAGCGAGCCCAGGTTGGTCCCGGCAGAAGCAGAGATGGTGCCTACTTTATGCTGACCCGCTGGGGTGGACTGCACCTCAACAGCGGCAAAGCTGGCGAAAGAGAGTGAGCTAAGAACGGCGGCAATAGCCAGAGTATTAACGGTTTTCATGATTATTATACCTGTGCAGATGAATTTTTTAGTAGGGTCGCAAGTATTAACTTAACGATCGATAGGTAAATAGTAATGTGATCTACATCACACGTCAACGCATTTTTATAACGATCGTTTAACTATTTATAAAATGCTTAAATTTCATACTCATATGAATTATTTATTTTTAAACCAACAGCGCTGGCCCCGGCGATCGTTTATTTTTATAATGGCCTTTCACCAAACCAACATAGGTACAACGGCATCATGACAACTGACGTTCAAAGTTGCGCCAAAAAAAGCCGTGGCCGACCGAAGGTGTTCGACAGGGATGCGGCGCTGGACAAAGCCATGACACTCTTCTGGCAGCACGGCTATGAGGCGACCTCGCTCGCCGATCTGGTCGAGGCGACAGGAGCAAAAGCCCCCACCCTGTATGCGGAATTTGTGAATAAAGAAGGACTGTTCCGCGCAGTGTTGGATCGTTACATTTCGCGCTTTGCCGCGAAGCATGAAGCGGTGCTGTTTGCCGAGGGGAAACCCGTCGACGGTGCGTTGCGGGATTACTTCACGGCGGTCGCCACCTGCTTTACCAGCAAAGAGACGCCGGCTGGCTGTTTTATCATTAATACCTCCGCCGCGCTGGCCGCCTCCTCGACAGATATCGCCAATACCATCAAGTCACGCCATGCGATGCAGGAGCAGGCGCTGACCCAGTTTCTGCAGCAGCGGCAAGCGCAGGGCGAACTGCCCGCAGGCCGCGATGTCGCGCAGCTGGCGCAGTTTTTAAACTGTGTACTGCAGGGCATGTCGATTAGCGCACGGGAAGGCGCGGATTTCGATAAGCTGATGCAAATCACCGATACCACCTTCCGTCTCTGGCCGCAGCTCCTCGAGTCCTGATGCGCCCCGCTTCCGGCGGTATTCTGCCGCCGGATCCGCCCTCCAGTTCGCTTTACCCACACAAAACAGATTGATTTCTATTGTCTTTCCCCGCAAAAGATAAACGCAAATGATATTGATTGCGATATTCATTATGTGCAAAATCCTTTTTTGAGTTTTTCCAGATGTTTCGCATTGTAACTAATGCCGACCCGGCGTCGGCCTATAACAACGACAAAGCAACTTGCTCATAAAAGGAATGGATATGAAAAAGCGCCTCTGGGTGCTCCACCCTCTGCTGCTGGTCAGCACGCTGCCTGCGCTGGCGGCTCAGTCTGATGAAGACAGCATCATCGTTAGCGCAAACCGCACCCATCGCACCGTGGCCAAAATGGCCCAAACCACCTGGGTCATTGAGGGCCAGGAGATTGAGCAGCAGGTCCAGGGCGGGAAAGAGTTCAAAGACGTGCTGGCGCAGTTGATCCCAGGCATCGATGTGAGCAGCCAGGGGCGCACCAATTACGGGATGAACATGCGCGGGCGCGCCATCGTCGTGCTGATCGACGGCGTCCGGCTCAATTCCTCACGCACCGACAGTCGCCAGCTCGACGCCATCGACCCATTCAACATCGAACATATCGAAGTAATCTCCGGGGCGACCTCGCTGTATGGCGGAGGCAGTACCGGCGGGCTTATCAACATCGTCACCAAGAAAGGGCAACAGGATCGCCAGGTCGATCTCGAGGTGGGTAGCAAGAGCGGGTTTGCGAACAGTAACGATCACGATGAGCGCATCGCGGCGGCCGTCAGCGGCGGGACAGACCATGCATCCGGGCGCTTATCGGTAGCCTATCAGCGTTTCGGCGGATGGTACGATGGCAATAACGATGCGCTGATCCTCGATAACACCCAAACGGGGCTCCAGCACTCTGACCGCCTCGACGTGATGGGGACGGGGACGATTGAGATCGATGACAACCGCCAGCTGCAGCTTGTCACCCAGTATTATAAAAGCCAGGGCGATGATGACTACGGCCTGTGGCTCGGGAAGAACATGTCCGCGGTCACCAGCGGCGGCAAAGCGTACACCACCGACGGGCTCAATTCCGACCGTATCCCCGGCACCGAACGCCACCTGATCAGCCTTCAGTACTCCGATGCCGACTTCTTCGGTCAGAATCTGGTGAGCCAGGTGTACTATCGCGATGAGTCCCTCACCTTCTATCCGTTCCCGACGCTCACGAAAGGCCAGGTCAGTAGCTTCTCCTCGTCGCAGCAGGATACCGATCAGTATGGGGCAAAGCTGACCCTCAACAGTCAGCCGCTGGCAGGATGGGATCTCACCTGGGGTCTCGACGCCGATCATGAGACCTTCAATGCCAACCAGATGTTCTTCGATCTGCAGCAATCGCTGGCGTCCGGCGGGCTGCACAACGAATCGATCTACACCACCGGCCGCTACCCGGGATACAGCATCTCCAACGTCGCGCCGTTCCTGCAGTCCAGCTACGATCTGAACGAGATCTTTACCGTCAGCGGCGGGGTACGCTACCAGTGGACAGAAAACCGGGTTGACGACTTTGTCGGCTACGCCCAGCAACAGGATATCGCCAACGGGAAAGCGCGCTCCGCCGACGCCATCAAAGGCGGCAAAACCGATTACGACAACTTCCTGTTTAACGCCGGGATCGTGGCGCATCTGACCGAGCGTCAGCAGACCTGGTTTAACTTCTCGCAGGGCGTCGAGCTGCCGGACCCCGGTAAATACTACGGCATCGGTAAATACGGCGCGGCGGTCAATGGCCATCTGCCGCTGATCTCCAGCGTCAATGTCGATGACTCGCCGCTGCAGGGGATCAAAGTTAACTCGTATGAGCTGGGCTGGCGCTACACCGGCGATAACCTGCGCACCCAGCTGGCGGCGTATTACTCGACTTCGGATAAGACCATCGTCGTCAACCGCACCGACATGACCATCGACGTTCAGTCCGACAAACGGCGTATTTACGGCGTTGAGGGAGCGGTCGATTACTTTATTCCGGACAGCGACTGGAGCGTCGGCGGTAACTTCAACGTGCTGAAATCACAGGTGCAGACCGACGGCCGCTGGCAAAAATGGGATGTCACCCTCGCCTCACCGTCCAAAGCCACCGCCTGGGTGGGCTGGGCACCGGATCCGTGGAGCCTGCGCGTGCAGAGCCAGCAGGTGTTTGACCTCAGCGACGCCGCCGGTAACAAGCTGGAAGGCTATAACACCGTTGATTTTATTGGCAGTTACGCGCTGCCGGTGGGGAAACTGACCTTCAGTATCGAAAACCTGCTTAACGAAGACTATGTCACCATCTGGGGCCAGCGGGCGCCGCTGCTCTACAGCCCGACCTACGGCAGTTCATCGCTGTACGAATACAAAGGCCGTGGCCGTACCTTCGGTCTGAATTACGCGTTAACCTTCTGATAAAAAAAGCCCCTCAGCCTGAGCGATTGAGGGGCTAATCAATACATAAATCTGTTTTTAGATTTTGTTGTTCAGGACCAGCTGGCCGTTGTTGTCCAGCGGGATCTGGCTGCCAGGATTGTGATCCATACGGATTTTCCCCTGCTGATCGCCTATTTTATAGGTCACATCGTAGCCCAGCATTTTATCGGATTTGTCATACACCGTTTTACAACGCTGCTGGGTGGTAGTGTAGGTATCGTTGTCCTGCATCGCCCCCTGCAGCTGGTTGCCGGCATAGCCGCCGCCCAGCGCACCCACCACCGTCGCTACACTACGTCCGCGACCGCCGCCAAACTGGTGGCCAATCACCCCACCGGCCACCGCGCCGAGTACCGAACCGGCGATACGGTTTTCATCCTGGACCGGACGACGATGGGTCACCGTGACATTGCGGCATTCCTGACGCGGCGTTTTCACGGTTTCTTTAATCGGTGTACTGGAGACCACTTGCGCATACTGCGGGCCGCGATCTAACACGTTGAGACCAGCGACAGCTGCAACGCCCAGCGCGGCAGCCACGCCTATCCCTATACCCGCCAACATAGATTTATTCACGGGAGATCCTCCTTTGTTGCTGTTGATACAATTTTGCAACCGGAGCCGGGAGGGCGCAAATCAGATAGCGGATGAAAAGTGCGAGAATTCGCAGCAAATCAAGGGGATTCAGAGGATTCCGAGCGGGATCGCCGCGGTTTCAACAGAAGAGCCCGGAGCGCCGTCAGGGCGGCTCCGGGTAAAGACAGCGTATTAGTGCAGCTTAAGACGCGGGCGAATGATGCGGTTGATACGCCCGACCAGCATCATCAGGCCGGTCTTGAAGTAGCCGTGCAGGGCGATCTGATGCATACGGTACAGGGAGATGTACACGAAGCGCGCAATGCGCCCTTCCACCATCATCGAGCCGCGCATCAGGTTACCCATCAGGCTGCCGACAGTGGAGTAATTGGACAGCGACACCAGCGAGCCATGGTCTTTATAGGTGTACGCCTTCAGCGGTTTGCCTTTCATCTGCGCGAGGATGTTGTTCAGCGCGCAGGTAGCCATCTGGTGCGCTGCCTGGGCACGCGGAGGGACAAAGCCGCCTTCCGGACGCGCGCAGGAGGCGCAGTCGCCGATGGCGAAAATATCCGCGTCGCGGGTGGTCTGCAGCGTCGGCTCGACCACCAGCTGATTGATACGGTTGGTTTCCAGGCCGCCGATCTCTTTCATGAAATCTGGCGCTTTGATCCCGGCCGCCCAGACCATCAGATCCGCCTCAATATATTCGCCATCTTTGGTGTGCAGACCGCCTGCATCCGCGCTGGTGACCATGGTCTGCGTCAGCACCCGTACGCCCAGCTTGGTCAGCTCATTATGCGCCGCCCCGGAAATGCGCGGCGGCAGTGCCGGCAGAATACGCTCGCCCGCCTCGACCAGCGTGACGTTCAGCGCTTCGTTAGTCAGCCCTTTGTAGCCGTAGCTGTGCAGCTGTTTCACCGCATTATGCAGTTCAGCGGAGAGCTCCACGCCGGTAGCACCGCCGCCGACAATGGCGATGTTCACTTTACCGTTGGCACCCAGATTGGCGGAGTATTTGAGGAACAGGTTGAGCATTTCCTGATGGAAACGACGCGCCTGATGCGGGTTGTCGAGGAAAATGCAGTTCTCTTTCACGCCAGGGGTATTGAAGTCATTCGAGGTACTGCCCAGCGCCATCACCAGCGTGTCGTACGGCAGTTTACGCTCAGCCACCAACAGCTCGCCTTTTTCATTGCGCAGCTCGCCGAGGGTGATGGTCTTCCCTTCGCGGTTGATATCCACCACCGAACCCAGCTGGAACTGGAAACCGTGGTTGCGGGCATGGGCCAGATAGCTCAGCGCATCGACACCTTCATCCAGAGAACCGGTCGCCACTTCATGCAGCAGCGGCTTCCACAGATGGCTGTGGTTACGGTCCACCAGGGTGATTTTCGCTTTTTTATGGCGCCCTAACTTTTTCCCCAGCTGAGTTGCCAGTTCCAGTCCGCCAGCGCCGCCACCCACAATTACGATTTTTTTCAATGGCGTAGTCATGTGTACCCCTAAAATTATTAACCAATTGTTAAATAAAAGTTATGATAATAGCCTTTATTTAACAACAAGTTACGTCAATGAAACCATTCAGCACCGTCGAGAATACCATGAACGGTGCATTGGTCATACCAAAATTGATATGCATCAAGTTTTGTCGCGTATTTTTTCAGCGAAACCAATAAGTGTAGGCATAAAAAAACCCGCGCGGTGAACACGGCGCGGGTTTGGCGACAGGGGAAAAGGCTTAACCGAGGGTTTTAAACGCTTTCAGCCGCTGCAGGTGCGGCGAGATGTTTTTAAATTTATGGGTCTGCTCTTCATCCCAGATAATTTCATAATAGTGGTGCAGAAGATCGGCGGAACGCTGGCTGTCCAGCGCTTCATCCTGCCGGGAAAGCACCACCAGACAGCGATCGCGATTCTTCTCACGGAAGTTGGTTACACACTTGGTGGCGATGTCAGCATACTCTTCCGGGCGGTCGATTTTGCCTTCCATGTTCTCATGCGGAAACAGGTTTGGATTGAACACCGCCTGGCGGATATCGCACAGAAAACCAATCCGCTCCGCCCAGTATCCGCCTAGGCCGACGCCGCAGATCAGCGGCCGGTCATCGGCGGTAAGCTGCAGCATTTTATCGACCTCTTTCAGCAAATGCTGCATGTCGTGCTTGGGGTGACGCGTACTGTAGCTAATCAACCGCACGTCCGGGTCGATAAACTGCAGCTGCATCACCTTCTCATGGTTACCGGGGCTGTTCGAGTCAAAACCGTGTAAATAGATAATCATCGCATCCTCACCTGACAACAACGCCCCACAGAGCGTTACGCGGACTTCGCCTCTTGCCAGCGCGCATGAAGCTGCTCCAGCTGGGCACTCACCGTTTTCCAACGGGCTGAATCCCTTAACTCCTGACGGGAAAAGGAACCTTTATGATACAATTTCGTAACACGCTCTGCTTTGATCGGCGACAGGTTATCCAGCACACTGACCGCGCCTTTACGATTATTGCAGACCAGTATCATATCGCAACCGGCGTCGAGCGACGCCTGACCGCGTTCGGCATAGCTGCCCATAATCGCCGCCCCTTCCATCGACAGATCGTCTGAGAAAATCACTCCGTCGAAGCCCAGCTCGCCGCGCAGCACCGTTTTTAACCAGTACGCTGAGCCGCTGGCCGGACGCGGGTCGAGCTCCGGGTAAATCACATGCGCAGGCATAATGGCATCCAGACGCTGTTCGGCGATGAGGCTTTTGAACACCGCCATATCGTGGTCGCGAATAACCGACGCCGGCCGCGGATCGAACGGAGTCTCTTTATGTGAATCGGCGGTCACCGCCCCGTGTCCCGGGAAATGTTTGCCGGTGGTTTTCATGCCCGCCGCGTGCATGCCGTCAATGAAGTGACGCGCTATCGCCAGCGCTTTTTGCGGATCTGCATGATAGGAACGTTCGCCGATCGCGGCACTGATATGGCCCACGTCCAGCACCGGCGCAAAGCTGATATCAATATCCATGGCGATCATTTCGCTGGCCATCAGCCAGCCGGCCTCAGCGGCCAGTTTGCCCCCCTCTTCCATTCCCAGCAGGGCGGCAAAAGACTGGGCTGCCGGTAAACGGGTAAAGCCTTCACGGAAACGCTGAACACGCCCCCCTTCCTGATCCACCGCCACCACCAGATGGTTCCGGGAGGCGTCGCGGATCTGGCGCACCAGCTCCCGTAGCTGCGCCGGATCATGATAATTACGGGTAAAGAGGATCAATCCTCCCACCAGCGGATGCGCCAGAATCTCTCGCTCTTCCGCATCCAGTTCATACCCTTCGACATCCAACATGACTGGGCCCACACTGACCTCTCTTATCCTTTACGTTCGTTGTCTAACTGACACCATATTTCATCTGCCAGCGTGATAAATTGCCGATCGCCACTCTGCCGCCAGCGCATTTCATACCACCCCGCCATCAGCAGCAAGACCCACGGGCGCCAGCGTGCAACCTGCCGCCAAAGCTGCTGCGCGTCGATAGCCGCCCGCCGGGCATAGGCCGCCACCAGCTGGCGGCGCTGGTGAGGGGAAATCCACACCGCGGCCAGCTCCAGCGCGATATCGCCATCGCCGGCATATTCCCAGTCGATCAGCCTCAGGCCGGATTCGCTGTGGATAATATTGCCGGCATGGACGTCCATATGCAGCGGCGCCAGCCGGAGCGGACGGGGCTCGCCCTGGCGGCGCAGCCGCTGATGCCAGCGCAGCCAGCGCGGCGTGCGTCGTGCCGGATCGCACGTCTGCCAGTACTGGGCCAGCAGCGGTGCGAGGGTAACACGCCAGCCGAATCGCGGTTGCTGATGCACGTCATACAATAAGTCTGACAGCATCGGGCAGGCCGGTAACTCGCTTTTCACCTCCCCCGCGCAATATTCCACCACCATCCAGCAGGGTGAGTAAAACAGCGGGGCAGGCGCCAGCCTCGCAGGCAGTTGGCGGAGCGCGCGATACTGACGGCGGAAATAACAGGAAGCGGCTGACGGGTCGTGCGGCTGACGCAGCACGTGCCGCCGGTCGCCGTCGCTGATAATCACACTGCCGCCGCTGAGGCCATTCTGGCTCAGCGAGGCGACAGGATGATAACGGGGGAAGAAGCGCGACAAGAGCTCATCGCGCGTCAGCTTATTGTTGCTGAACAGCACCTTTACCTGACCAGATAATCTCGCCGGTTTGCACCAGCATCAACTGCATCTTCAGTTCAGGCGCGTTGACGTTGCCGGTGGCATTGGAGTAAAGCACATACTGCGCGCCCACGTTGCGGGCGATACCCATGGCTTTGCTGCGGCTGCCGAGGCTGTCCTGCGGCGACAGGCCCAGCTGCTGTTTGGCGACCCCCAGCTGCTGCGCCGAGACCAGCGTAAACTTGCCGTTGCCGGCCAGCGCATTACGCAGCGCGGTAGTGGCTTCTCCCGCATTCAGCGTACCGTTGGTGCGGTTGTTCACGCTGTCAACCAGCAGAATGCTGCCCGCATTGACGCCGCTGGCCTGCAGCATCTGCCCCACCAGCGGCTGGACCGCGCCGTTCCAGTCATAATGACGCACGCGCGGCGCCGGCTGGCCCGACTGCTGATCCTGATGCTCAATGGGCCCCGGCTGCGACGGTACGGCAGGAACCGCCGGCACAGTCGGCACCGTTGGCTGCGGCTGCGCAGGCTGCTGCGGCTGCGGTTTGGCCTCTTCGACCGGCGCAGGCTTCTCACGTAACCCCGCACAACCTGCGAGGAATATCGCCAGTGCTGTGATTAACGCATAGCGACACATTTTCATCATTATAATTACCCCTTACAGATAAAGATAAAGGCGGGCCTTATGCGCCCCCAGGATATTGGCGCTACCATACAATGTCACCGAAGAGCGTGCCGGGACCACGATGGTGCGCGGCGCGTCCAGCGGGTGCATCTCCAGACCTCGGGCGTCATACCAGAAAAAACGATAATGCACGGTGACCGGCTGCTGGCGCTCGTTATACAGCGTTGAGGAGGCAGTGGCCTGGATCTCCGTCGCCACCACGGCAGGCTCGCTGGCGCTGATCCCGGCCGCCAGCACGCTCGATTCCATCACCAGCGCCTGCTGGTCAGAAACCGGGATCTCCGGATGTGAACTACACCCGGCCAGCAGTCCCGCCGCCAGGCAGGCGCCCAAAAGGGTCCTGAGCATGGCCTTAGCCTTTATGCGCCAGCATCGGGCCCAGCGGACGACCGCCCAGCAGATGCATGTGGATATGGTAAACTTCCTGGCCGCCATGGCGGTTGCAATTAACGATCAAACGGTAGCCATCGTCGGCAAGACCTTCATCGCGGGCGATCTTCGCCGCGACGGTCATCATCCGGCCCAGCGCCAGCTCATGTTCGGTGGTGACGTCATTCACGGTAGGAATCAGAACATTCGGGACAATCAGAATGTGGGTGGGCGCCTGCGGGGAGATGTCGCGAAAAGCGGTCACAAGCTCATCCTGATAGACAATATCCGACGGGATCTCCCGGCGAATGATTTTGCTGAAAATCGTTTCTTCTGCCATGACTGATTCCTTATTAGTTTTATCCCATACGCTGGCCTGCTTCTGCAGATAAACGCGGACGCACAGGTTCAGATAAGAGTATGAGCGACATCCTCCCTCTCTTTCAACCTGAAAGCAGTTTTTCTTATTCAACTATAGACTTAGCTGCTGAGGGATTAAGCATTTGCCGGACAATCTCCAGGGTTATCGCCTCAGAAAACCTCACCTCGTAACGTAAAAAAGGCAGCCAATAGGCTGCCTTAGTCTCCCCGATACTACGTCTTAACTGTTACGGATGTACTCATCCATTTCAGTTTTCAGGTTATCGGACTTGGTACCGAAGATGGCCTGTACGCCAGAACCTGCCACTACCACGCCAGCGGCGCCCAGTTTTTTCAGGCCAGCCTGGTCAACTTTCGCTACATCCGCCACGCTAACACGCAGACGAGTAATACATGCGTCGAGGTTGGTGATGTTCTCTTTACCGCCGAAAGCGGCGATCAGAGCCGGAGCCATCTCGCTGGTTGCGCCAGCTTTGCTCTCTTCGGTGGTATCTTCACGACCCGGTGTTTTCAGATCCAGGGCTTTAATCAGCACGCGGAAAATGACGTAGTACACGATCGCATAGCAGATACCGACAATCGGGAACAGCCACAGCTTGCTGCTGTTACCGGACAGGACGATAAAGTCGATCAGGCCGTGGGAGAACGAGGTACCGTCACGCATACCCAGCAGGATACAGATCGGGAACGCCAGACCCGCCAGAATGGCATGGATAACGTACAGGATCGGCGCCACGAACATGAAGGAGAACTCGATCGGCTCGGTGATACCGGTCAGGAACGAGGTCAGCGCGGCGGAGATCATGATACCGCCCACTTTGGCGCGGTTTTCCGGTTTAGCAGAGTGCCAAATCGCGATAGCCGCTGCCGGCAGACCGTACATTTTGAACAGGAAGCCGCCAGACAGTTTGCCCGCGGTCGGGTCGCCTGCCATGTAGCGCGGGATATCGCCGTGGAACACCTGACCAGCCGCGTTGGTGTATTCGCCGATCTGCATCTGGAAAGGTACGTTCCAGATGTGGTGCAGACCAAACGGCACCAGGCAACGCTCGATGAAACCGTAGATGCCAAACGCTACCACTGGGTTCTGATAAGCAGCCCACTGGGAGAAGGTCTGGATCGCGGAACCGATCGGCGGCCAAATGAAGGAGAGGATCACGCCGGTGAAGATAGCGGCCAGACCAGAGATAATCGGTACAAAGCGCTTGCCCGCAAAGAAGCCCAGGTATTCTGGCAGCTTGATGCGATAGAAGCGGTTGAACATGTACGCGGCGATAGCACCGGAGATAATACCGCCAAGCACGCCGGTATCAGCCAGGTGTTTTGCCGCAATCTCTTCAGCAGGTAAATGCAGCACCAGCGGCGCAACAACCGCCATGGTTTTCACCATGATGCCGTAAGCCACGACTGCAGCCAGTGCGGATACACCGTCGTTATTAGTGAAGCCGAGGGCCACACCGATAGCGAAGATCAGCGGCATGTTGGCGAAAACTGAACCGCCTGCTTCTGCCATAACGTGGGAGACCACGGCTGGCAGCCAGCTGAAGTTTGCGGAACCGACGCCCAGCAGGATACCTGCGATAGGCAGTACGGATACCGGCAGCATCAGCGATTTACCGACCTTCTGCAGGTTAGCAAATGCATTCTTAAACATAATTGAGAGTGCTCCTGAGTATTTGGTACTTTTTTACGTTTTCACGCATTGGCCCGGGGGGAGAACCGTGCCGTGGACAGGACATCTAAGCGCCCTTTATTTATTACACAGAGTAAAATAATTAACGGGATGATTGTTTGACGGCTATCACGTTTCAATCAGCCTTCCGGTAAAAATTTACATCAGCTTACATAAGTTGTATCTGGATGTTGCCAAAAAACCTTCACCGCCACTTTTGTGGCGGTGAACTTTACTCGCTTTGGTTATTAATTACGAGCCTTAAAATAATAGGCAGATCAAGCAGGTTGCAAGCGGGCGGGGTCAATGTGGAACAGGGTGGCAAAATTGTCAGTGGTCTGCTGGGCCAGTTGCTCCAGCGACACCCCTTTCAGCACCGCCATGTATTCCGCAACGTCACGGACCAGCGCCGGCTGGTTCTCTTTGCCGCGATGGGGGACTGGCGCCAGATACGGCGAATCGGTCTCCACCAGCAGACGATCCAGCGGAACATAGCGCGCTGCATCGCGTAGCTGCTCGGCGTTACGAAAAGTGACGATGCCGGAAAACGAGATATAGAACCCCATGTCGAGCAATTTACCCGCTGTCTCCCTGTCCTCAGTGAAACAGTGTAGTACGCCACCGCAATCCGTCACGTTTTCTTCGCGTAAAATGGCCAGGGTATCGGCGCGCGCGTCGCGAGTGTGGACGATCACCGGCTTATTCAGCTCGCGGCCAATGCGAATGTGGTCGCGAAATGAGGTTTGCTGCTGGGCTTTGGTTTCCGGGGTATAAAAATAATCCAGACCGGTCTCCCCCATCGCCACAACGCCCTCTTCCGCCGCCAGCGTGCGCAGCGTCTCCACATCGTAGGGTTCGTCCTGGTTTAACGGGTGCACGCCGCAGGAGAAGACGACGTTATCACGCGTCCCCACCAGCTCGCGCATACTGCGGTAGCCGGGCAACGTCGTGGCGACCGCCAGGCAGAATTTCACATCACGCGCGGCCGCTTTTGCCAGAACGTCGTCGACGTTTTTGTGCAGGGTTTGATAATCCAGACCATCAAGATGGCAGTGGGAGTCGACTAAAAACATAATGTCTCACTCAGAGGTGGGATACGGGTAAAACCGTCCCGGGTTGCAGGTAATGTTCCCAGCGCAGCAAGCGCTCGGTGAGCAGCAGTTCGCGGTTGACGCCGACGACGTTCAGCAATTGCTCGCGGCAGGTACAGACGTCATGGGCGATCGCCTGCAGGCGGGCGGCGGGCAGGCTGTGCGCCAGCTGCTCCAGCAGCGGCCAGACGTCCGGGTTACTTACCAGGGCAATCCCCTGCTGTCGTTTTTGCGCATCGACCAGCAGCGATGCCAGCCAGTGCAGGCGAACCGCCGCCTGTTCATGATTGAGTATCGGCAGCAATGCCAGCCAGTCGCCGCTCGCCAGGGTGCTTGCCAGCGCCTGACACAGCTGCTGACGCGCCGTCCACTGCGGCTCCTGTAACAGTTCGAGCGCCGCGGCTGGCGCGCTGGCGCACAGACGCAACGCCGTCAGTAGCGCCTCCTGCGGCAGGCTCACCTCACGCTCCAGCCAGGCCAGAGCATAAGATTCCGTCGGCGGCGACAGGTGGTGCAGACGACAGCGGCTGCGCAGGGTCGTCAGCAGACGCGCCGGCTCCTGGCACGCGAGGAAGAACCAGGTATTCTCCGGCGGCTCTTCCAGCGTCTTCAGCAACGCGTTGGCGGCGGCATCTGTCAGTAAAGCGGCATCGCTAATCCACACCACTTTCGCCCCGCCCAGGCGCGCGCGCTCATAGAGCTTTTCGTTGACATCGCGCACCGCATCAATGCCCAGCGCACTCTTGCCCTTTTCAGGGGCCAGCGGATAGTAATCAGGATGCGTGCCGGCCTGCATTAGCTGGCAGCTGTGGCAATGGCCGCAGCTTTTATGCCCTTCGGGCTGGCGGCACATCAGGAAGCGGCACAGCGCGTAAATCAACGCCTCACCGCCCATTCCGCTCAGAGACTGTAACAGTAAGGCGTGGTGGCCTCGTCCGGCCTGATAGCTACCGACCAGTTGCTCGAACGACGGGCGCAACCACGGATACCATTTCATGCCGGTTGCTCCGCCATCCACTGGGCAATCGTGGCGCGAATGTCGCGAGCGACGGCGTCGAGCGGCTGGGTCGCGTCAACCGTGCGGATCGACGGGTCTGCAGCGGCCAGCTCAAGGTAGCGCGCACGGGTGCGATTGAAGAAGTTCATGGACTCCTGCTCAATGCGATCAAGCTCGCCGCGGGCCCGGGCGCGCTGCAGCCCCACCTCCGGCGTGACGTCGAGGTACAGCGTCAGATTGGGGCGGAAATCGCCGAGTACCGCATCGCGCAGCGTCGCCAGCATCGTACGGTCGATTCCCCGGCCGCCGCCCTGATAAGCCTGAGTCGACAGATCGTGACGATCGCCGATCACCCACTGGCCGCGGGCCAGCGCAGGCTTAATCACGGTCTCCACCAGCTGGACGCGTGCCGCGTAAAACATCAGCACTTCCGCTTTATCATTAATGACTTCATCACCCGTGGACTGGATATCCAGCACCAGGCTACGCAGTTTTTCGGCAAGGACAGTGCCCCCCGGCTCGCGGGTAAACACCATATCGTGAATACCTGCCGACTGCAGCGTCTCCACCACCAGTTGACGTGCGGTGGTCTTCCCGGCGCCCTCCAGCCCCTCGATGACGATATAGTTACTGCGCATTTTTTTCCTTAAGTACTTTCAAATAGTCCTGCACCGCACGGTTATGACTGACCAGGTTTGTGGTAAACGTATGGCCCCCTTTTCCGTCGGCGACAAAATAGAGATATGACGTTTTCGCCGGATGGGCGGCCGCTTTCAGCGATGCCTCGCCCGGCACCGCGATAGGACCAGGCGGCAGGCCGCTGATGGTATAGGTATTGTATGCGGTCGGCGTCTCGAGATCCTTACGCGTTAATTTACCAGTATACCCCTCGCCCATCCCGTAGATCACGGTCGGATCGGTCTGTAAGCGCATACCGATGCGCAGACGGTTGATAAATACCGACGCGACGCGGTCGCGCTCTTCCGCCACCGCGGTCTCTTTCTCAATAATCGAGGCCATGGTCAACAGCTGGTTCTGATCGGCATAGGGCAGATTCTCCATCCGTCCTTCCCAGATCTTCGCCACTTCCGCGACCATTTTCTGATGCGCACGCTTGAGGATGGCGATATCGCTGGTATTGGCGGTGTACATCCAGGTATCCGGCCAGAACCAGCCTTCCACCCAGTCGGCATGCTCAAGACCTAACGCCTTAGCCACCGTCGCGTAGCTATCATCATCGAGAGTGTGCTTCACGTACGGGGCATCACGCAGCTGGCGAAGGTAGTCGCTGACGCGCATGCCTTCGACAAAGCGCAGCGGAAACTGCGCCTCTTTACCGCTGGCCAGCAGCTGCAGCATCTCGCGTACCGTCATCTGCGGCGTGAAGCGATAGGTCCCGGCTTTGAAGTGAGACAACTCAGGTTCCACCCGCAGCAGCCACTGGAAAACGCGGGGGCGATTGATTACCTTTTCGCGATAAAGATCCTGACCCAACGCCAGACGGCCGGTGCCGGTCTCCAGGGTGAAGATGGTCTCTTCTTTAATCAGCAGCTTGCTGTCCGCCAGCTGGCGTACCTTCCACATGCCTGCCGCTGCAGCGATACCCAGCACCACCACCAACAGCAGAATAAAACGTAACATTTTCTTCATACTAACCAGACAGCTCACACAAAGGGGCTAAAAAATGGTAAAGCTCGCGCGAGGACCAGACGGTCTCCTCCCAGCGACGAACCGGCACCAGCGGCATCAGCGCATTGCAGATCAGCACTTCATCGGCTTCCCGCAATGCCTCAGGACGCGCTGTCACTTCGACAACGCGAAATGTCGATGGTGCCAGCTGCGCGATACAGCGCTGCCGCATAATGCCGTTGACCCCGGCGTAATCGAGTCGCGGAGTAAATACATCCCGTCCCTGACGCCAGAATAAATTCGCGGCACAGCATTCCGTAAGCCACCCATCACTGTCAAGGACCAGCGCCTCATCGGCGTCCGTCTGCTCAAGATGAGAGCGGATCAGCACCTGCTCAAGGCGATTAAGATGCTTCAGGCCGGCAAGCCAGGGGTTACGACCCAGGGGCACCGGGCTCTGGGTCAGAGTAATGCCCTCCTCCCGCCAGCGCGCATAATGCGCCGGGAATGGAGAGACACTGAGAATGCGGGTGGGCGACACGCAGCCCGCCGTACTGTATCCCCTACCCCCAACGCCGCGGGTGAGGATCACCTTCAACACGCCCTGCGCGTGCGGCCGCGCCAGACGCTGCATCTCTTCGCTCAGCGTCAGCCAGTCGTGAAATGGTATTTGTAATTTTTCACAGGTTGTCTGCAAACGCGCCAGATGAGCCGTCAGCAGCGCAACCTGCCCCTGCTGAATGCGGGCGGTAGTAAAACAGCCGTCGCCAAACTGGGTGGCGCGATCGTTCGCTGCCAGCGTGTCCTGTGCAACGCCATTTATCAAGAACATAAAGGACTCCTTTTCACTGGTCAGTCAGTGTCTCAGGACCCAGAGCAGAGGACAAGCGGAGAAAACTGAATAAAAAAAGGCCCGACAAACGGGCCTTTTGTTAAAGCAGTACCGGGGCAAGCCCTGTCACACTTTTTTGAAGATCAACGAACCGTTAGTGCCGCCAAAGCCGAAGGAGTTGCACAGGGTGTACTCCAAACCGGAAACCTGACGCGCTTCGTGCGGAACGAAGTCGAGGTCGCAGCCGTCATCCGGGTTATCGAGGTTGATCGTCGGCGGAACCGCTTGATCGCGCAGCGCCAGGATAGAGTAGATCGACTCTACCGCCCCTGCCGCGCCCAGAAGATGCCCGGTCATGGATTTGGTGGAGCTCACCATGACGCGGCTCGCCGCATCGCCGAAGACAGACTTAACCGCCTGCGCTTCCGCTTTATCGCCAGCCGGCGTCGAGGTGCCGTGGGCGTTGACGTAGCCAATCTGACCAGGTTCGATGCCCGCATCGCGAATGGCATTCACCATCGCCAGCGCGGCACCCGCGCCATCTTCCGGCGGTGACGTCATATGATAAGCATCGCTGCTCATCCCAAAGCCAACGATCTCGGCATAGATTTTCGCGCCGCGTTTTTTTGCATGCTCGTACTCTTCCAGCACCACCATGCCCGCGCCGTCGCCCAGCACAAAGCCGTCGCGATCTTTATCCCACGGACGGCTCGCCGCCTGCGGGTTGTCATTGCGCGTGGAGAGCGCACGCGCCGCGCCGAAGCCACCCACGCCAAGCGGGGTACTGGCTTTTTCCGCACCGCCTGCCACCATCGCATCGGCATCGCCATAGGCGATAATGCGCGCGGCCTGGCCAATGTTGTGCACGCCTGAAGTACACGCGGTCGCGATAGAGATACTTGGTCCACGCAGACCAAACATGATGGTCAGATGCCCGGCCACCATGTTAACAATTGTGGAAGGAACGAAGAATGGGCTGATCTTACGCGGTCCGCCGTTAACCAGCGAACTGTGGTTTTCTTCGATCAAGCCGAGACCGCCAATACCGGAGCCGATAGCGGCGCCAATACGGGTTGCATTCTCTTCCGTCACTTCAAGGCCAGAATCCTGCATGGCCTGAACGCCAGCGACAATTCCATATTGAATGAAGGCATCCATCTTGCGCTGTTCTTTGCGCGAGATGATGTCCTCACAGTTAAAATCCTTTACTAAGCCAGCAAATTTCGTTGCATAGGCGCTAGTATCGAAATGGTCGATCAGGCTGATGCCACTCTGACCGGCAAGGAGAGCTTTCCAGGTAGACTCTACGGTATTGCCGACAGGAGACAACATGCCCAGTCCGGTCACAACTACACGACGCTTAGACACGTTTGTCCTCCAGGGAGGGAAAATAGATTCTTGTGGGACAAAAAAAAGATAAAACTCAGGCGGTCGAATGACCGCCTGGAGATGTTCACTTACGCCTGGTGGCCGTTGATGTAATCAATGGCAGCCTGAACGGTGGTGATTTTCTCAGCTTCTTCGTCCGGAATCTCAGTATCAAACTCTTCTTCCAGAGCCATTACCAGCTCAACGGTGTCAAGAGAATCAGCGCCCAGGTCTTCAACGAAGGAAGCATTGTTGGTAACTTCTTCCTGCTTAACGCCCAGCTGCTCGCCGATAATTTTCTTAACGCGTTCTTCGATAGTGCTCATACTCTTAAATTTCCTATCAAAACTCGCTTTCGCGATGGTTTTCGTAGTGTATAAAATGTTGAAAAATTTGCAACTAAATCCCGGCAGGTCTTACCACGATTTTGCGCTATTTTGAGGCCGTTTGCCCTAAGAACGCAAATCTTTTCGCACAAAACCGCACAGGGAACCGTGCGAAGTGCGCGGTTCCTGAACGTTTTGCACAAATCTCGGTCAGACCATGTACATTCCGCCGTTAACGTGCAGCGTTTCACCAGTGATGTAACTTGCTTCGTCAGAGGCTAAAAATGCAACCGCGCTGGCGATTTCATTTGGGGTGCCAAGGCGCCCCGCAGGAACTGCCGCCAGCGTACCCGCACGCTGCTCATCGGTCAGCGCACGCGTCATGTCCGTTTCAATAAAGCCCGGAGCAACAACGTTTACAGTAATACCGCGTGACGCAACTTCACGCGCCAGTGATTTACTGAAGCCAATCAGACCCGCTTTCGCCGCAGCGTAGTTGGCCTGACCCGCATTTCCCATGGTACCAACCACAGAACCGATAGTGATAATACGTCCATGACGCTTTTTCATCATAGCGCGCATTACCGCTTTTGACAGACGGAAAACCGATGACAGGTTGGTTTCGATAATATCGTTCCACTCATCATCTTTCATGCGCATTAACAGGTTGTCGCGAGTGATCCCGGCATTATTCACCAGGATATCCACTTCGCCAAACTCTGCGCGCACATTTTCCAGAACAGATTCAATAGATGCCGGGTCGGTCACATTCAACATCAGACCTTTACCGTTGGCGCCTAAGTAGTCGCTGATGGCCTGCGCGCCGCTTTCGCTGGTCGCAGTACCGATAACTTTCGCGCCACGAGCGACAAGCGTTTCAGCGATTGCACGGCCAATACCGCGGCTTGCACCGGTAACCAGCGCGATTTTTCCTTCAAAACTCATGGTTTTCCTCTTTTATTGCTCAAGCGCCGCAGACATCGCCGCCGGCTCGTTAAGCGCGGAAGCGGTCAGGGTGTCAACAATACGTTTGGTCAGACCGGTGAGGACTTTACCCGGGCCAACCTCATACAGATGCGTTACGCCCTGAGCAGCCATAAACTCAACGGTTTTGGTCCACTGAACCGGGCTGTACAGCTGGCGCACCAGCGCGTCGCGAATGGCGTCTGGCGTGGTTTCGCATTTCACGTCGACGTTATTCACCACCGGAATCGTCGGCGCGTTGAAGGTGATTTTCTGCAGCTCCAGCGCCAGTTTTTCTGCAGCTGGTTTCATCAGCGCGCAGTGGGAAGGCACGCTCACCGGCAGCGGCAGCGCACGTTTGGCGCCTGCAGCTTTACATGCAGCGCCCGCACGTTCAACGGCCTCTTTGTGCCCGGCGATAACCACCTGGCCCGGCGAATTGTAGTTCACCGGCGAAACCACCTGCCCTTCGGCGGACTCTTCACACGCTTTGGCGATAGAAGCGTCATCGAGACCGATAATCGCAGACATCGCGCCAGTACCTGCCGGTACGGCTTCCTGCATGAATTTCCCGCGCAGTTCAACCAGACGAACGGCATCCGCGAAATCAATAACGCCGGCACAGACCAGCGCGGAGTATTCGCCGAGGCTGTGACCCGCCAGCAGCGTCGGCGCTTTGCCGCCCTGCTGCTGCCAGACGCGGTACAGCGCCACGGAGGCGGTCAGCAGCGCCGGCTGGGTCTGCCAGGTTTTATTCAGTTCTTCTGCCGGGCCCTGTTGAGCCAGCGCCCACAGATCGTAACCCAACGCTGCGGACGCTTCACCGAAGGTCTCTTCAATCACCGGCCAGGTGGCTGCCATATCGGCCAGCATGCCTACGGCCTGGGAACCTTGTCCCGGGAACACAAAAGCAAATTGCGTCATGTTTAAATCCTTATACTAAAAACGAACCAGCGCGGAACCCCAGGTGAAACCGCCACCAAAGGCTTCCAGCAGAATCAACTGACCGCGTTGGATACGGCCATCGCGAACGGCTTCATCCAGCGCGCAAGGGACTGACGCCGCGGAGGTGTTGCCATGACGGTCGAGGGTCACAACGACGTTATCCATCGACATGCCCAGTTTCTTCGCCGTCGCGCTGATGATACGCAGGTTTGCCTGGTGCGGCACCAGCCAGTCCAGCGCCGAGCGCTCAAGATTGTTGGCTGCCAGCGTCTCGTCAACGATATGCGCCAGTTCGGTGACCGCCACTTTAAAGACTTCATTGCCGGCCATCGTCAGATAGATCGGGTTTTCCGGATCGACGCGATCGGCGTTCGGCAGAGTCAGCAGTTCACCATAGCTACCGTCGGCATGCAGGTGCGTCGAGATAATGCCTGGCTCTTCAGACGCGCCCAGCACCACGGCGCCGGCGCCGTCGCCGAAAATAATAATCGTTCCGCGATCGGCCGGGTCACAGGTGCGCGCCAGCACATCAGCCCCCACCACCAGCGCATAATCCACCGCGCCGTTTTTCACGTACTGATCGGCGACGCTCAGCGCATAGGTGAAACCGGCGCAGGCGGCCGCGACGTCAAACGCCGGACAGCCCTTGACGCCCAGCATAGACTGAATCTGGCATGCCGAACTCGGAAACGCATGCGTGCCGGAGGTGGTCGCAACGATAATCAGACCAATTTGCTCCGCGGACACGCCCGCCATCGCCAGCGCCTGCTTTGCGGCTTCAAAGCCCATCGTAGCAACTGTTTCATGCGCTGCGGCAATACGACGCTCACGGATACCTGTGCGGGTGACAATCCACTCGTCAGAGGTCTCTACCATTTTTTCCAGGTCGGCGTTTGTACGCACTTGCTCGGGCAGATAGCTGCCGGTACCAATAATCTTCGTATACATGTACGCTCAGTCACTCTTGGGTAATATACCCGCCTCTTTCAACCTGCCGCGGCGTCAATCGTGGCCATTCGTCCCGCTTTGCTGTCGGGAGTTCACGTCACTGTCGCTTTCCGGCAGCGCGAAACCAGCTGGGTATAAAGATTCCAGGCGCGCGGCGATCCGTTGAGGAATTTGCCGCTGCACCGCCTGCACTGCCTGCTCTATCGCGACGCTAAAGGCGCGTTGATTGGCAGCACCATGACTCTTGATCACGGAACCGCGCAATCCTAACAGACAGGCGCCATTATACTGGTCGGGGTTGAGGTGACTGAATCGCCTCGCCAGGCTTTTTTGTAACCAACGTTTTAATAACAGCAGCCACCACGACCGTTTTTTGCCCTCTCCCTGAGATTTCAGCAGCGAAAGGAACATTCTGACAACACCTTCCATGGTTTTTAATGTGACGTTGCCCGTGAATCCATCACAAACCAGCACATCGGTTTTTCCGGTCAACAATTCATTGGCTTCAAGATAGCCGATGTAGTTGAGGGAAGGCAGCGTTTTAAGCACTGCGGCAGCATCGCGAATGCTGCTGAGGCCTTTCATCTCTTCTTCGCCGATATTCAGCAAGGCGACGCGCGGGTTGGTAATGCCAACCACTTCCTCCGCCAGCACCGCGCCCATGACGGCGAACTGCACCAGCATCGTGCTGTCGCAATCGACGTTGGCGCCGAGATCCAGCACCACGGTTTTGCCCTTCTGTTGGTGCGGAAGAACCGTCACCAGCGCCGGCCGCTCAATACCTTCGATCGGTTTCAGCAACAGTTTCGCCAGCCCCATCAGCGCGCCGGTATTGCCGGCGCTGACGCAGGCTTCCGCCCGCCCTTCTTTCACAAGCTCCAGCGCCACGCGCATTGAGCTTCCGCGACTGCTGCGGATAGCCTGTGCGGGTCGCGCATCACTGGCAATAACTGACTGCGCAGGAATAACCTGCAGACGCGAACGTTGTTCGAAGTCAGCTTTGGCAAGTAATGGCGTGATGGCGTCGGGGTCGCCGACTAAAAGAAGTGTGAGTTGCGAATTAGAGTTCAGTGCCTGCAGTGCTGCAGGCACCGTCACGGATGGGCCAAAATCGCCCCCCATGACATCTAACGCCAGGGTTAGACGTGTCAAGGTATCGTCGCTGCCCGGTTCGGTGATTCCCCAGTTGCCCGGGGAGTCCTCACTAAGCTTCATCACGCTGGCACTCGCGAATATTCACGCTGCAGACGCAACAATTCGGGCATTGATGCCCCTGGTGACCGGGTTAACCGAGTTTCCAGGGACGCACACGCCCGCCATGGCCTGCAACGGGAAATCCTGCGAGTATCGCGTGATTACTTAGCGATAACCTTGCGACCGCGGTAGAAACCGTCGGCAGTGATGTGGTGACGCAGGTGTTTCTCACCAGAAGTTTTGTCTACAGACAGGCTGGTGACTGCGGTCAGCGCGTCATGGGAACGACGCATGCCACGTTTGGAACGGGTTGGTTTATTCTGTTGTACGGCCATGGACCTTACTCCTCAATTACTTACGCTTTAAGCTGGCTAATACGGCAAATGGATTTGGTTTTTGTGCCTCTTCAGGCAGTTCGCCAAAGACCATGTCCGCGTCGGACACTTCACAGTGTTCAGAATCATGCACCGGAACTACGGGCAGGGAGAGGATAATTTCATCCTCGACCATTGCCTGCAGGTCGATTTCACCGAATTCGTTAACCTCAATCGGCTCATACGCTTCCGGTAGTGCTTCGGCCTGTTCGTCATTTCTGACGGGGCTAAAACAATACGTGGTGTGGACGTGATGAGGGAACGGTTTCCCGCAACGCTGGCATTCGAGGGTTACCGTCACCTTTGCATCGCCAGTGATGACGGCGAGACGCTGGTTATCGATAGCGAACGACATGCTGCATTCCACATCGCTGTCCACGCTGACTACAGAATCGGCTACACGTTCAACCTGATCGCGGGCATAGATGCCTTCGTAATCAAGGCGTTTTTGAGCCGTGCGGACCGGATCAAGAGTCAGGGGTAATTTTACCTTTTGCATAGGGCGCGCATATTAACTTTGTAATGTCATAGAGTCAAAGAAAAAGGCAGCCTCAGGTTGCCTTTTGCCATTTATTCGCACACATTGCGGCGCATAGTTTAAGATGATGCTCTGCGAAGCGCTATATGTGGATGAAAAAATATGTCTGAACTTATCCTCGCGTCAACCTCTCCCTGGCGGCGCATGCTGCTGGAAAAACTGGGCTTACCGTTTGAATGTGCCGCGCCTGACGTTGACGAAACGCCGCTGCCGGAAGAATCCGCGCGTCAGCTTGTCACCCGGCTGGCACAAGCCAAAGCGCAAAGCCTGGCCACCCGCTACCCGTACCACCTTATTATAGGCTCCGATCAGGTTTGCGTATTAGATGGTGAGATCACCGGCAAACCGCACACCGAGGAAAAGGCCCGCCAGCAGTTGAGAAAGGCCAGCGGGACCATCGTCACCTTTTATACCGGTCTGGCGCTATACAACTCCGCCAGCGGCCATCTGCAAACCGAATGCGAGCCCTTTGACGTTCACTTTCGCCATCTCAGCGATAAAGAGATTGAAGGCTACGTCCGCAAAGAGAACCCGCTGCAATGCGCCGGGAGTTTCAAGAGTGAGGGGTTAGGAATTACGCTATTTGAAAGGCTGGAAGGCCGAGACCCAAATACCCTGGTCGGTTTACCCTTAATCGCGCTCTGTCAGATGCTGCGGCGAGAGAATAACAATCCGCTGTTAGGCTAAAGCGAAAAAAACGGCGGAACTGATTCCGCCGTTGTGCTTATTTGCTCTTACGTAGCACCTGTAAACAGTGCTTCAGCTGGTTATCCAGCGGCGCTTCAACGCGCATCACCTCCCCGCTCCCCGGGTGGGTAAACTTCAGCGCCGCCGCGTGCAGGAACAGACGGTTTAAGCCGGTACCGGAGAGCTGCTTGTCGAACTCGCGGTCGCCATAGCGATCGTCAAAAGCGATAGGATGGCCGGCATACTGGGTATGAACGCGGATCTGATGCGTGCGCCCGGTGACCGGGCTGCAGCGCACCAGCGTGGCGAATTCGTAACGCTCTTCAACTTTAAAGCGCGTCTCCGACGGTTTGCCTTCCTGACTCACGCGAACGATACGCTCTCCGCTCTGCAGAATGTTCTTCAACAGCGGGGCCTGCACCACTTTGGTATGCGACTGCCACTGACCGCGCACCAGCGCCAGGTAATCTTTCTGCATGCCTTTATCGCGCAGTTGCTCGTGCAGCGAACGCAGCGCTGAGCGTTTTTTTGCCACCAGCAGCACGCCGGAGGTATCGCGGTCGAGACGATGCACCAGCTCAAGGAAACGTGCCTCGGGGCGCAGGGCGCGCAGCCCTTCAATCACGCCAAAGCTTAGGCCGCTGCCGCCATGTACCGCAGTACCGGAAGGTTTGTTGAGCACCAGAATATGGTCGTCTTCATAGAGGATCACTTCAGAGAGCGCCGCTACTTTCTGCAGGTGTGGCGATACCGCCTCTTCTTCACGCTCTGCCACGCGCACCGGCGGGATACGGACTTCATCGCCCGCTTCCAGCTTATACTCCGGCTTCACACGCTTTTTGTTTACCCGCACTTCGCCTTTACGCAGGATGCGATAAATCATGCTCTTCGGTACGCCTTTCAATTGGGTACGCAAAAAGTTGTCGATACGTTGCCCCGCTTCATCAGCAGCAATGGCAATCATTTTTACGGTTGGGGTCTCAGTTTTCATGGTGCGCGATTCTAAATAGCCGGACGCATTAGCGCCACTCATTTTTATATGCTTATATTTATCATTATCCTGTTTTCACGGTTTACCTGTCCGCCATTTTGTTTGTTATTAGAACAATCTGTATGGGCAGGTGATAAAACTGTGAGTAACCGGGTGATAAAAGGTGAAAGTCAACTTGCTATAACAAGGTTAGCAATGGAATAATGAGACCGTTTTCCGTATTGCATCTTGTTAGAACAAGACATTAGCGGAATGACCAATTTTGTCTGACCGATCGCCCACGCAGCAATGGCGTAAGACGTTGTGATCTTTCAGACAGTTAGCGGGCTGCGGGTTGCAGTCCTTACCGGTACAGGCTCTATGGATTTCAAGTCGCAGGAAGGCGTCAACTCCGGGACTCCCGGGAGCTCATCTGGATCCTTTGATCGAGGTGAGCAGGTTAAGCCACCATGCCTGCAACGCGAAAGACGACGAGTATAAATGGAATATTCTCTGGTGATACATCCCAGGCTGTTCCCCTGAATAATTGCGCTGTGTTTCCGTTTGAAACACAGGCGACCGACACTCTGCGCCTCTTAAGCGCGCGACAACCGTGAGGTTGGCGACGTGAACCAGACACGAGGCCATCGGTTTTCCCCCGGAAAGGCATTACTCTGCCCGCAGCTTAGTCGTCAATGTAAGAATAATGAGTAAGTTACGATGAAAAGAATGTTAATCAACGCAACTCAGCAGGAAGAGTTGCGCGTCGCCCTTGTTGATGGGCAGCGCCTGTACGACCTGGATATCGAAAGCCCCGGGCACGAACAGAAAAAAGCGAACATCTACAAAGGCAAAATCACCCGCATTGAACCTAGCCTTGAAGCCGCGTTTGTCGATTACGGCGCTGAGCGTCATGGTTTCCTCCCCCTCAAAGAAATCGCCCGCGAATACTTCCCCGCTAACTACAATGCGCACGGTCGTCCTAATATCAAAGACGTGCTGCGTGAAGGTCAGGAAGTTATCGTGCAGATTGATAAAGAAGAACGCGGCAACAAAGGCGCTGCGCTCACCACCTTTATCAGCCTGGCAGGCAGCTATCTGGTCCTGATGCCGAACAACCCGCGCGCGGGGGGAATTTCCCGCCGTATCGAGGGTGACGATCGTACCGAACTGAAAGAAGCGCTGGCGAGCCTGGAGCTTCCGGATGGCATGGGCCTTATCGTTCGCACCGCTGGCGTCGGCAAATCTGCCGAAGCCCTGCAGTGGGACCTGAGCTTCCGTCTGAAACACTGGGAAGCGATTCAGAAAGCCGCGGAAAGCCGTCCGGCGCCGTTCCTGATCCACCAGGAAAGCAACGTGATTGTCCGCGCCTTCCGCGACTATCTTCGCCAGGACATCGGCGAAATTCTGATCGATAACCCGAAAGTGCTCGAGCTGGCCCGCCAGCATATCGCCGCGCTGGGTCGTCCGGATTTCAGCAGCAAAATCAAACTGTACACCGGTGAAATCCCGCTGTTCAGCCACTATCAGATCGAGTCGCAGATTGAATCCGCTTTCCAGCGTGAAGTTCGCCTGCCGTCCGGCGGGTCTATCGTTATCGATAGCACCGAAGCATTGACCGCTATCGACATCAACTCCGCTCGCGCAACTCGCGGCGGCGATATCGAAGAGACGGCGTTCAATACTAACCTCGAAGCGGCCGATGAGATTGCCCGCCAGCTGCGTCTACGCGACCTTGGCGGCTTGATCGTTATCGACTTCATCGATATGACCCCGGTTCGCCACCAGCGTGCGGTAGAAAACCGTCTGCGTGAAGCCGTCCGTCAGGACCGCGCGCGCATTCAGATCAGCCATATTTCGCGCTTCGGCCTGCTGGAGATGTCTCGCCAGCGCCTGAGCCCGTCGCTGGGCGAGTCCAGCCATCACGTCTGCCCGCGCTGCTCCGGCACCGGTACTGTGCGTGATAACGAATCGCTGTCGCTCTCTATTCTGCGTCTGATTGAAGAAGAAGCGCTGAAAGAGAACACCAAAGAAGTCCACGCCATCGTTCCGGTACCGATCGCCTCTTATCTGCTGAACGAGAAACGTGCAGCGGTGAGCGCTATCGAATCCCGTCAGGGTGATGTACGCGTCATTATCGTGCCAAACGACGAAATGCAAACGCCGCACTACTCCGTCCTGCGCGTGCGCAAAGGTGAAGAGACCTCAACGCTGAGCTATCTGCTGCCGAAGCTGCATGAAGAAGAGATGGCGCTGCCTGGTGACGAAGAGCCGGCAGAACGTAAACGTCCGGAACAGCCTGCGCTGGCCACCTTTGTGATGCCTGACGCACCGCCAGCACCGATGCTGGAAGAGCCTGTTGCCGCCCCTGTCGTCGTCGCAGCGACACCGGCCGTGGCCGCTGCACCGGCGCAGCCAGGACTGCTCTCGCGCTTCTTCAGCGCACTGAAAAATATCTTCTCTGGCACCGAAGAAGAAGCCAAACCTGCTGAAGTTCAGGTCGAGAAGAAAGCGGAAGAAAAACCGGAGCGTCAGCAGGAACGTCGTAAACCACGGACCAACAACCGCCGCGATCGCAACGACCGCAACGACCGCCGTGATAACCGCGACAATCGTGACAACCGCGATAACCGTGACAATCGCGACGCCCGTGCGGACAATGCCGAGGGCCGCGAGCCGCGTGAATCGCGTGAAGAAAACCGTCGCAACCGTCGCGAGAAGCAGCCGCAAAACGCAGAAGCGCGTGACGTTCGTCAGACCGTCGGCGATGATGCGGACAAGACCAAATCCCGTGACGAGCAGCAGCCGCGCCGTGAACGCTCCCGCCGCCGCAATGACGACAAACGTCAGGCGCAGCAGGAAACCAAGGTGCAGACGCGTGAAGAGCCGGAAGTGCAGGAGACTGAGCAGGAAGAGCGTGTGCAAACTCTGCCGCGTCGTAAACCGCGTCAGCTCTCCCAGAAAGTGCGCTTTGAGTCTACCGTCGCTGAGCAAACTGCCGAGATCGCGCCTGAGGCCGTTGTGGCTGAAGTCGCCGCCCCGCGCAGCGAGCCGGTGAACGCCGAACTGCCAGCGGTAGTGGAAAGCGTGGTGGAACACGACGAAAACGGCGAATCCCGTGAAGCTAACGGCATGCCGCGCCGCTCACGTCGTTCCCCGCGTCATCTGCGCGTCAGCGGGCAGCGTCGTCGTCGCTATCGTGACGAACGCTATCCGACCCAGTCGCCAATGCCGCTGACCGTCGCCTGCGCCTCGCCGGAGATGGCTTCCGGTAAAGTCTGGATCCGCTACCCGGTCGTTCGTCCGCAGGACCAGCTGCCGGAAGAGGTTCAGGTTCAGGACACCAGCGCCATTGAAGCCGTCGAAGCTGTAGCGGCACCGGTTGCCGTGGTTGAACCCGTCACTGCCGCGCCGGTTACCGTCGAGCCGGCGACCATGGAGCCAGTAACCGCTGAGCCGGTGGTCGTCGAACCCGTCGTCGCCGCCGAGCCGGTGATCGTTGATACTCTGGAAGTTGTCGAGCCAGCAGCTGTCGAGCCAGTCCCGGCCGAAGCGCCAGCTGTCGAAACGCCTCAGGCCATAGCGCCAGTGACGATCGACGCCGAGCCGGTCACTGTTGAACCTGAAGTGGTGGAAACGGCGCCTGTCGTTGAAGCGCCAGTAGAAACCATTGCGCCGGCTGCAGAAACCGTGGTGGAAGCACCGGTGACCGAAGCGGCCCCTACGGCCCCTGTCGAACCGGTCAAAGCTGAAACGCCGGTAAGCCAACCTGTGGTTGTGGCTGGCGATCGCCATGCTACCGCGCCGATGACCCGTGCGCCTGCTCCGGACTATGTCCCGGAAGCGCCGCGCCACAGCACCTGGGTGCGCCCGCCGTTCGCTTTTGAAGGTAAAGGCGCCGCCGGTGGTCATAGTGCGACCCATAAAGCCACCGCAGAACCGACCCGCCCACAGCCCGTCGAGTAAGCGTGCTTAATAAAAAAACCGGCCTCTGGCCGGTTTTTTTATGCGCTTTGCGGACGCTGCATCCCGGCCAGATCCGGCATGATCTCCCGCATCAGGTCAAGGAACTTACGCAAGCGTGTCGGATAATAGCGCGCCCAGGGATAAACCAGATGAACCGGCAGCGAGGCGGGACGCCACTGCGGGAACAGCTCAATCAGCCGTCCGGCGGCAATATCCTCCACGACAGTCCAGCTGGACACCATCGCCACCCCCAGCCCCGCCAGCGCGGTATTTCGCGCGACGTACAGGCTGTCAGTGCTCAGGCAGGGGGTGATGGCCGTCGAGACGATTTGCCCACTTTCCAGATGCCGGAGCCGTACCTCATGCTGATAAAAGGTATTAATGGCGATCCACGGCAGGCCGGATAGCGCCTCCAGCGAGGTTAACGGCGGGTACTTCGCCAGGAGTTCAGGGGAGGCCACCACACAGCGCGGCACTTCCGCCAGCAGCACGGATACCGTGGCTGGATCCACCTCCGCGCCAACGCGGATGGCGCAGTCGATATTATCGCTGAGAAAGTCGACGGTATTATCATTCAGCATCCACTCGACCGACAGTTGCGGATGACGCTGCAGAAATGCGACCAGCGGCGCCAGCAGCTGTTGCTGACCAAAAGCATGGGGCGCCCGTACCCGCAGCACCCCCACGGGCTGATCGTCGGCAATACGCAGGTCATCCTCCAGCGCCAGCCAGGCGTCCACGACCTGACGGGCATGGCGATAACAGCGTTCGCCATCGTCAGTGAGCTTCATCGCATGGGTCGTGCGCAGGATCAACTTCACCCCCAGCAGTCCTTCAAGGGACTGCAGGCGGCGGCTGACGGTCGCCTGGGTGGTATCCATCTGCCCCGCGGCGGCGGAGAGTGAGCCGGCCTCTATAATACGAATATAGGTGCGCATCAGCTCAATGCGGTCTATACGCTCCTGTCTTTTCATTTTTCTTTTGCCTATACGTGCTACGTATAACCGTTTTACCACCAGCCCGGCTACCGCGCCAGCTGCATTCGGGGAAAAATAGCGCCATCGCATCTATGAGGTACTGATCATGACACCGACTTCCCTTTCCACCCGCGACGCAGGCTGGATTATCTTCATTCTCGCGCTCGGCGCTGGCTTTAGCGTTGCCTCTATCTATTATGCGCAGCCGCTGCTGCCGCTGATGGGCGCTAATCTCCACCTGTCGGTAGAAGGAATGGGCCTGGTCCCTACCCTGACGCAGGCTGGCTACGCGCTCGGCATTCTGTTCCTGCTCCCACTCGGCGACCGTCACGATCGCCGCCGGCTGATCCTGCTGAAGAGCGCAATGCTGGCGATCCTGCTGTTCCTGTGCAGCCTTACCGGCCAGCTCACCTCACTGCTGGTGGCCAGTCTGCTGATCGGCATGGCGGCCACCATGGCGCAGGATATCGTTCCTGCGGCGGCGATCCTCGCCCCGGCAGGTAAGCAGGGAAAAATGGTGGGCACGGTGATGACCGGACTGCTGCTGGGGATCCTGCTCTCCAGGACAGTCAGCGGCGTAGTGGGCGCCGTATTCGGCTGGCGGGTGATGTATCAGGCGGCTGCAGTCAGCGTTGCGCTGATTGGCCTGGTGATGTGGCGGGTCCTGCCACGCTTCGCCATTCACTCGACGCTGAGCTATCCGCAGCTAATGGCCTCAATGGCCCATCTGTGGCAGCGCTATCCGGCGTTACGCCGCGCCGCACTGGCTCAGGGGGCACTCTCTATCGCCTTCAGCGCTTTCTGGTCGACGCTGGCGGTGATGCTCTCAGAACACTATCACATGGGGAGCGCAGTAGCGGGTGGCTTTGGTATCGCCGGTGCCGCCGGGGCGCTGGCGGCACCACTGGCGGGCGGACTGGCCGATAAGTTTGGCGCCGGCAAAGTGACTCAGATGGGCGCAGCGCTGGTCACCCTCTCCTTCGCCCTGATGTTTATGCTGCCGCTGCTCCCTCTGCATGGCCAGCTGGCGCTGATTGCTCTCTCGGCTATTGGCTTCGATCTCGGCCTGCAGTCAAGCCTGGTGGCGCATCAGAACCTGGTTTACAGCCTGGAGCCGCAGGCCCGTGGCCGCCTTAACGCCCTGCTGTTCACCGTCGTCTTTATTGGAATGTCGCTGGGGTCAGTGCTGGGCAGCAAGCTGTACGTGCTGGCCGGCTGGAACGGAGTGGTCACGCTGGCCGTCGTCAGCGGGGCAATCGCCCTGGCGATCCGCCTGCTGGAGAATGCGCGCGTCATCGCAGCCGAACGCCGCACATCATAAAAAAACCCGCTTCGCCTGAGGCGAAGCGGGTTTCCTCTTACCCTCGCAATGGCTTACGCTGTGCGACGGGCAAACTCTTTTACGCGGAAACCCAACACCAGCAGCGTGGCGAAATAAGCCACCACTCCGGCGACCACCACCACCAGCAGGCGCATCAGACGGAACGGCATCGTCCCCTGAGACCACTCCGGCATGAGATGCATGACGCCCAGCAGCGCGGCGGCCATCACCACCACCGCCGCGATCAAGCGCAACAGGAAGGCTAGCCAGCCGGGCTGTGGAGTGAAAATTTTCTGTTTACGCAGTTGCCAGTACAGCAGCGCGGCATTGAGACAAGCCGCCAGGCCGATGGACAACGACAGACCCGCATGCTTGAGTGGGCCGATAAACGCCAGGTTCATCACCTGGGTCATAATCAGGGTGACAATGGCAATCTTGACCGGCGTTTTGATGTTCTGACGGGAATAGAAGCCAGGCGCCAGTACTTTCACCACGATAAGACCCATCAACCCCACGGAATAGGCCACCAGCGCACGCTGGGTCATCGCCGCATCAAAGGCGCTGAATTTACCGTACTGGAACAGGGCCACGGTCAGCGGCTTGGCGAGGATCCCCAGCGCCACCGCGCTCGGCAACGCCAGCAGGAAGCAAAGTCGCAGCCCCCAGTCCATCAGGCGGCAATACTCGTCATGGTTACCGCTGGCGAAGCTTTTCGACAATGACGGCAGCAGAATGGTGCCGAGTGCCACGCCCAGGACACCTGACGGAAACTCCATCAGACGGTCGGCATAGTACATCCACGACACCGACCCCGACACGAGAAACGAGGCGAAGATGGTATTGATGATAAGGGAGATCTGGCTCACCGACACGCCAAGGATCGCCGGCCCCATCTGCTTCACAACCCGCATTGCGCCAGCATCTTTCAAATTAATTCTGGGCAGAACCAGCATGCCAATCTTCTTCAGGTGCGGCAGCTGATAGGCCAGCTGCAGCACGCCGCCGACCGTTACCGCCCAGGCCAGCGCCAGCACCGGCGGATGGAAGTACGGCGCGGCAAACAGTGCAAAGCCAATCATGCTGACGTTGAGGAATGTCGGAGCAAAGGCCGGCACCGAGAAGCGGTTCCAGGTATTGAGGATAGCGCCCACCAGCGAGGCCAGGGAGATCAGCAAAATATAGGGGAAGGTAATGCGCAGCAATTGGGTGGTCAGCGCAAATTTATCGGCGGTATCGGCAAATCCGGGCGCTGTAATGGTGATCACCCACGGTGCCGCCAGCATCCCGATAACGGTGACGATCGCCAGGGCCAGGGTCAGCAATCCGGAGACGTAAGAGACAAATACCCGGGTGGCATCTTCGCCCTGTTTGCTTTTATATTCGGCAAGGATCGGTACAAATGCCTGCGAGAAGGCGCCTTCGGCAAAAATACGCCGCAGCAGATTAGGCAGCTTGAAGGCGACAAAAAAGGCATCGGTCGCCATCCCGGCGCCAAAAATGCGCGCCACAATCGCATCGCGGGCAAAGCCCAGCACGCGCGAAAACATGGTCATCGAACTGACGGCCGCCAGTGATTTTAAAAGATTCATTACGCTATTATTCCAAACCCTGGAGTAAAACGCCCGCAAATGCGGGCGCTGGAAAGTGGCGATAGTCTACCGGGTTCAATATGAATTACTACAGTCAGTTGTTACAACGGATTATTCGCTGATGGCGTCACGCCAGAGCTTATCGACCACCCGCTGAGCCAGCAGCGCCTGTTCGCCTGCGGTTTCCGGAACCGTCTGATTTTGCACGCATTCGATGAAATGACGCGCACAGCCGACAAAACCGCGCTGCTCGAGGGTGGTTTGCCAGCCTGCCACCGGGCGCTGGACCACACCAAGACCACACTCCTCCTGCCACTCGCGCATCTCGCTCACCGCATATAACCCGCCATCGGTGACCGCCTGCACCCACTCACGCTGGCTTCCGGCACGGCGGTGCATGCTGGTGGTGACCTGCAGCCTGGATGAACTGAACTGGTGTTCGGCATAGAGCATTTCGCCCTGCGGGGTGATCTGCAGCGCGCCGCCGCGCAGGCGCGCCTGGCCGTCAGCCAGCCACAACGCGGTATCTACCACATGCAGATAATCATCGAGAAGGGTAAAGCGCAGATCGTTGCCTACGCTATCGCTACGGTGCTTATCCATTCGCAGCGAGGCCGCCTCGCCCAGCCGCCCCTTCAGTTCACGATAGAGTGGCGCAAAGCGGCGATTGAAACCGACCATCAGCGTCAGATGACGCCGGGCAGCCAGCTCGACCAGCGCTTCCGCCTCGCTCAGTTTGTCCGCCAGCGGTTTATCCACACAAACATGAACCCCGGCATTCAGCAAGTGATTCACCACTTCATAATGTGAAGCCGTCGACGTATGGACAAAGACCGCATCACACTGCGCCGCCAGGGCATCCAGCGAATCAGCATACGGGATCCGCCAGGTATCGCAGATGCGCAACGCCTTCTCTTTTCCTGGCGACCAGGCCGCCTGCAGCGTCCAGCTTTCCGCAGCGCCTAACACCGGCAACCACGCTTTTTGCGCAATGCCCCCTAAGCCAACCACCCCAATGCGCAGTCTTGTCCCCACGTTTAGTCCCCCAGATGGTGTAACAGCGAGTCAAGGCGCGCTTTCAACTCTGCCACCTCGCCTTCCAGTGCTTCAACCCGGGCACGCAGATCGTCATCGTCTTCCAGCGGCGAGAGTGCTTCCACCGTGGTGATCAGCGTGTCCATGTCATCGCAAAACAGATGCATATAGCGGCTTTCCCGTTTCCCCGGCTCCCGGGGCAGACGAGCGACAAAGGGGCCATCTTCGCGTGTGGCCAGCCCTTCCAGCACGCTTTCCACTTCCGCCATATCGCTGAACTCATGCATCCGCTGCGCCCGGCTGCGTAATTCACCCGGCGTCTGGGCGCCGCGCAGCAGCAGCGTCGTCACCACCGCCACCTCGCCGGCGCTGAGTTTCAGATCGCCAAATTCGGAGTTGCAAAAACGCTGCTCATATTTGGTGACCCGATTGCCAAACCCGCTGACCGTGCGCAGATAGTGGCGCTTCACCAGGGTATCCAGCAGCGTCTGGACCTCGCCTTCGCTCAGCGACATCACCGGCTCGCGGTTGGTTTTCTGATTACAGGCGGTCACCACGGCGTTCACCGACAGCGGGTACTGCTCGGGCGTGGTGACCTGCTTTTCCAGCAGACAGCCAATGACGCGCGCTTCGTGCGCGGTTAACTGATATTTCATCCTCTCTCCTTAGCGCCCTGCTGACCAGTCCGGCGTCGTTAGCGCCGTCAGTACATGGTCACGCCACTGCCCGTCAATCAGCAGATAATCTTTGGCATAACCCTCTTTTTCGAACCCCAACCGTGCCAGCAGCGCGCCGCTGCGCTGATTATGCGGCATATAGTTGGCCATAATGCGATGAATATGCTGCGTGCGCTGCATATAGCGAATCGCGGCGGTCAGCGCTTCAAACATCAGCCCCTGCCCTTGCCACTTTTCGCCAATGGAGTAGCCGAGATAACAGGCATGGAATGATCCGCGAACCACATTGGAGAAATTCGCCACGCCAACGATCTCTTTTTCCTCCGCATCGAGCAGCGCGAAATAAAAGGCTGACCCCTGCTTATGAAACTCGCCGATCATCGACAGGCGCGCCTGCCACCCGGAGGGATAGCAGTGGCTGTCGTCACGTACCGGCTCCCAGGGTTTTAAGAATACTTTATTCTCGGCGTAATAATCGGCCAGACGCCAGGCGTCACGATCGTGGACCAGGCGCACCACCAGCCGGTCCGTCGTCAAACGCACCTTCGGCACGTTACTGCGATAGCCAAACATTTCCTTTTCAGTCCCCCTGACTTCAATCTTGCTCTCATCACTATACCTGTCCTGCACGATAGTGTGAAAACAGCAACATACCATTTTCTGCGCCATCTCCTCTTTTCGATGAATAGGCTCAATCGATCTTGCTTTTTGATAAAAAAATATTGTCGCAAGGGTGCTGGGAAAAGCAGCAGATTACCCGCAGAATATCCTCGCTTATCTCTATTTTTCCCTGGAGGGGAAATGTCCCGCGTCTCGCAGGCAAGGAGCCTGGGTAAATATTTCCTGTTAGTCGATAACATGCTGGTCGTGCTGGGCTTTTTTGTCGTCTTTCCGCTGATCTCCATCCGCTTTGTCGATCAGATGGGCTGGGCAGCGCTGATGGTCGGCATTGCGCTCGGCCTGCGCCAGCTGGTGCAGCAGGGATTAGGTATCTTTGGCGGCGCCATCGCCGACCGCTTCGGCGCCAAACCCATGATTGTCACCGGCATGCTGATGCGCGCCGGCGGCTTCGCGGCGATGGCTGTCGCCCATGAGCCGTGGGTGTTGTGGTTATCGTGCATTCTCTCCGGACTCGGCGGGACGCTGTTCGATCCGCCGCGGGCCGCGCTGGTGGTCAAACTAGTGCGCCCGCATCAGCGCGGCCGCTTTTTCTCCCTTTTGATGATGCAGGACAGCGCCGGCGCGGTGATTGGCGCCTTGCTGGGCAGTTGGCTGCTACAGTATGACTTCCGCCTGGTGTGCAGCGCCGGGGCTGCGCTGTTTATCGCTTGCGCGGCGTTTAACGCCTGGTATCTGCCAGCATGGAAACTGTCGACGGTGAAAACGCCAGTCCGTGAGGGGCTGGGCAGGGTGCTGCGGGACAAACGCTTCGTCACCTATGTCCTGACGCTGACGGGCTATTACATGCTGGCGGTGCAGGTGATGCTGATGCTGCCGATCATGGTGAACGACATCGCCGGTTCGCCGGCCGCCGTGAAGTGGATGTACGCCATCGAAGCCACCATTTCGCTGACCCTGCTCTATCCCATTGCCCGCTGGAGCGAGAAACGCTATCGCCTTGAGCACCGGCTGATGGCTGGTCTGCTGGTGATGACGCTGGCGATGCTGCCGATTGGCATGACCAGCAGTTTGCAGCAGTTATTTACCCTAATCTGCCTGTTTTACATCGGTTCGAT
Organism: Klebsiella sp. D-Nf1; assembly: GCF_002810515.1. Classification (NCBI taxonomy): domain Bacteria; kingdom Pseudomonadati; phylum Pseudomonadota; class Gammaproteobacteria; order Enterobacterales; family Enterobacteriaceae; genus Klebsiella; species Klebsiella sp. D-Nf1. Next base: position 359,129 of record NZ_PIOK01000001.1, on the reverse strand, counting down.
CATTGCTGAACCGGCCAGGGAGACGCTGGGCGCCTCGCTGGCAGATGCCCGTGCACGCGGCAGCTATATGGGGTTCAGCCGCCTGGGACTCGCCTTCGGCGGCGCGCTGGGTTACGCGGGCGGCGGCTGGCTGTTTGATGCCGGGAAAGCCGCGGGCCAGCCCGAACTGCCGTGGCTGATGCTCGGCGCCATCGGCTTTATCACCTTCCTTGCCCTGTGGTGGCAATTCAGTCCGAAACGCTCTGCCTCCGGCATGCTGGAGCCGCGTACCTAGACCGTACGTCCGTGGTTTCTCCTGCCTTTCAGCCTATTCTGCTGGCATGAAGGGTGCTGACAGGTCATGATGCTTTGTGTCAGGATGAATGATGGTACGAGCTTGAGGAGCCCCATGAAAAAGATATTGATCGCCGCTGCGCTGATTGTCAGCGGTCTGCTGAGCGGCTGTAACCAGTTGACCCAATACACGGTAAGCGAGCAGGAGATAAACCAGGCGCTGCAGAAGCGTAACCATTTCGCCAAAGATATTGGTCTGAAAGGTGTTGCCGATGCCCATATTGAACTGCAGAACCTGACCAGCGCTATTGGCCGCGAAGAGCCGGGCAAAGTCACGCTGACCGGTGTCGCCAACGTCGATCTGAACTCCCTGTTCGGGACGCAGAAAGCGACGATCGATCTGAAGCTCAAAGCGCTGCCAACGTTTGACAGAGACAAAGGCGCTATCTTCCTGCAGGAAATGGAGGTGGTCGATGCCAAAGTGGCGCCCGAGAAGCTGCAGTCGGTGATTCAGGCTCTGCTCCCCTATCTGAATCAGTCGCTGCGCAGCTACTTCAGCCAGCAACCGGCCTATGTCCTGCGTGAAGACGCCAGCACCGGCGAAGCGCTGGCGAAGAAATATGCCAAGGGCATAGAGGTGAAACCGGGCGAAATTGTCATCCCCTTTACCAATTAATCTTCAGGGCGCTACGGCGCCCTGAATTTTTTACGGAAATGAGTGCAAAGGAAAACGTTTACGCTTATCCTTAGTGCCCGGCAAAAAACAGCCCTGATGACTGAACCTATTAGCCGGAGCCTTCCATGACAGCACAATCCCAGGTATTGAAAATCCGCCGCCCAGACGACTGGCATATCCATCTGCGTGATGACGATATGCTGAAAACCGTCGTGCCTTACACCAGTGAGTTTTATGGCCGGGCGATCGTGATGCCGAATCTGGTGCCGCCTGTCACCACCGTCGCGGCGGCTATCGCCTATCGCCAGCGCATTATGGACGCCGTCCCGGCCGGGCACGATTTTACCCCGTTGATGACCTGCTATCTGACAGACTCTCTCGACCCGGCGGAGCTGGAGCGCGGCTTTAACGAAGGTGTGTTCACCGCCGCCAAGCTCTACCCGGCAAACGCCACCACCAACTCCAGCCACGGTGTCACCAGCACCGACGCCATTATGCCGGTGCTGGAGCGGATGGAAAAACTGGGCATGCCGCTGCTGGTTCACGGCGAAGTGACCCACGCCGAGATTGATATTTTCGATCGTGAAGCGCGCTTTATTGAGACGGTAATGGAACCCCTGCTTCAGCGCCTGCCCGGCCTGAAGGTGGTTTTTGAACATATCACCACTAAAGATGCCGCCGAGTATGTACGTGACGGCAATGAGTTATTAGCGGCCACCATCACCCCGCAGCATCTGATGTTTAACCGCAACCATATGCTGGTCGGCGGTATTCGTCCTCACCTGTACTGCCTGCCGGTGCTCAAGCGCAATATTCATCAGCAGGCGCTGCGCGAACTGGTCGCCAGCGGTTTCAGCCGCGTCTTCCTCGGCACCGACTCCGCGCCGCACGCCCGCCACCGTAAAGAAGCCAGCTGCGGCTGTGCCGGTTGCTTCAACGCCCCGACCGCCCTCGGCAGCTACGCCACCGTTTTTGAAGAAATGAACGCTCTGCAGCACTTTGAAGCCTTCTGCTCGCTGAACGGCCCGCGCTTCTACGGTCTGCCGGTCAATGAAAGCTATGTTGAGCTGGTGCGTGAAGAGACCACTGTCGTTGACAGCATTGCGCTGCCCAATGATAGCCTGGTCCCGTTCCTGGCGGGTGAAACCGTTCGCTGGACGATGAAGCGATAAAAAACGTAGCCCCCTGTTGTCAATGCTCACCAGATACTGTATAAATAACCAGTATCAAACACAGGGGGCAATTATGCGCATCGAAGTGTCTATCGCCAAAACGACCGCCTTACCCAACGGCGCGCTGGAAGCGCTGAATAACGAACTCTCCCGGCGTATCGCCGAGCAATTCCCGGCCATCGACAGCCAGGTGAGCGTACGCTACGCCACCGGTAACCAGCTCACGGTGCTCGGCGCCCTGAAAGAAGACAAAGACCGGATAAGCGAAATCCTGCAAGAAACCTGGGAAAGCGCGGACGACTGGTTTGTCCACGATCTCTCCTGAAGCATGGCGGGATCCAGTTACTCTGGTTTGCTCCCTCATTGTGCTTTTCTTTGCCGGGTCGCCCCGGCTTTTTTATCCCCGCCTCATGTTCAGAATATTCCTGATTATTCTGCTTAATATCGACTAAAATGGCCATTTCCCACGCTTATCTTGAGCAAAAAAGCGGCAAAAAAAAGAAAATCATGCTGCCTTTCATTTAATTTCTCGAGTTTATTCTTGATCCCTGATATAATTAACTTGCTTCAAAAAACATGCATTAAACCTCGAGAATTGTTGTCTTTTAACATATGAATAAGGGGTTATGATGGAAAAAAATAATGAAGTCATTCAGACCCATCCCCTCGTTGGATGGGACATCAGCACCGTTGATAGCTACGATGCGCTGATGTTGCGCCTGCACTACCAGAACCCCACTCAAGAAAACAGTCATGATGCTGAAATTGGCCAGACGCTATGGCTAACGACGGACGTCGCACGTCAATTTATTTCAATCCTGGAAGCAGGCATTGCGAAGATTGAATCTGGCGAATACCAGGAAAACGAGTACCGCAGACATTAACGCGATACATGGAATGACTTAACAATAGTCTTAACAGGCACCTGCGGGTGCCTGAATTATTTTCGGGCTTGTATAAGCGAAGGGAGTTAATTACCCTGCTAACAAGGCAATTACCCGGAACTCACCATGCAATACGATCTTATCATTATCGGCAGCGGATCGGTCGGCGCCGCCGCTGGCTATTATGCGCGTCGTGCCGGACTCAATGTTCTGATGACCGATGCCCACCAGCCTCCCCATCAGGAGGGCAGCCATCATGGCAGTAGCCGTCTTATCCGTCACGCTTATGGCGAAGGTGAAAAATATGTTCCGCTGGTGCTGCGTGCCCAGCAGCTGTGGGATGAACTGGCTGAAATCAGTGGCGAAGCCGTTTTTGAACGCACCGGCGTCATTAACCTCGGCCCCGCCAGCTCTCCTTTCCTGGCCAACGTCGCCGCCAGCGCCAGGGCGTTCAAACTTGAGGTTGAAGAGTTAGATGCCCAGGCCGTCATGCAGCGCTGGCCGGAGATACGCCTTCCCGACGACTATCGGGCGATTTTCGAACCGGCTTCCGGCGTACTGCGCAGTGAGCTGGCTGTCGAGACCTGGATCCGTCTGGCACGGGAAGCAGGCTGCGCGCAGCTATTCAACTGCCCGGTCTCGGCCATTCATCACCATGCAGACGGAGTCACCATTGATACCCTTGACGGTGAATATCACGGAAAGAAATTGCTAATCAGCGCCGGCACCTGGGTCACCCGCCTGCTTCCGGACCTTCCTGTTCAGCCGGTACGCAAGGTCTTCGCCTGGTTCCAGGCCGATGGCCGTTACAGCAGCAAGAATCATTTTCCGGCGTTCACCGGCGAGTTGCCCAACGGCGATCAATACTACGGTTTCCCGGCGGAAGATAATGAGCTGAAGATCGGCAAGCATAACGGCGGCCAGCCTATCGCCACGCCGCAGGAGCGATCGGCGTTTGGCGCTGTCGGCAGCGATGGTTCCGAATCCTTTCCGTTTTTACGTAACGTCCTGCCCGGGATCGGCGGTTGTCTGCACGGCGCCTCCTGCACCTATGACAACACGGTCGATGAGGATTTTATCATCGATACGCTCCCAGGCAGACCTGACACACTGCTGATCACCGGTCTGAGCGGCCACGGCTTTAAGTTTGCGCCGGTGCTGGGAGAAATTGCCAGTCAGTTTGCTCAGGGACAGACGTCGACCTTTAACCTGACGCCCTTCTCGCTGGCGCGCTTTAGTTCATAATGGAATGCGGCACGCTTGTCGCCGGGGAAAAAAACGGCCTCTGTCGAGGCCGTTAGTCATTGAGAATGGTTATGCGTCGCCTGTTTAATATGCTGGTCAACAACGTGCGCGAGCACTTTATGATCTACCTTGCGCTGTGGTTGCTGCTGGCGATCATCGATCTCGTCTGGTTATGGTTTTTCTGACGACTCCGGCTCGGGGATCCCGAGTTTGGTATTCAGTCGGCCACGCGATTTGTTAAAGATTTTATTGCCGTTTTCGCGTCCGGCGCGCAGCTGGCGCTGCTCTTCTTCCGGCAGCTTATGCTCTTCCATGCAGGCTTCGCTACAGCAACCGGCAAACTTCTCAGCGCAGCTCGGGCATTGAATAAACAACAGATGGCAGCCATCATTCAGACAATTGGTATGGGTGTCGCACGGCGCGCCACACTGGTGACAGTGCGCGATGACGTCATCGGAGATCCGCTCGCCCATCCGCTCATCAAAGACAAAGTTTTTGCCAATAAAACGGACCGGTAGCCCTTGCTCACGGGCGCGGCGGGCGTACTCAATAATCCCACCCTCGATGTGCCAGACCTGATTGAAACCGTTATGCTTCATCCAGGCGCTGGCTTTTTCACAGCGAATACCGCCGGTGCAATACATGACAATTTTCTTGTCTTTGTGGTCCTGCATCATGTCGACGGCTTTCGGCAACTGATCGCGGAAGGTGTCCGCCGGGATCTCCAGCGCGTTCTCGAAATGGCCCACTTCATATTCATAGTGGTTACGCATGTCGATAAACACCGCATCCGGATCGTCAAGCATGGCATTGACGTCCGCCGCCTTGAGATAATCCCCCACATTGGAAGCATCGAAAGAAGGATCGTCGATACCATCGGCAACAATACGGTCGCGCACTTTCAGGCGCAGCACCCAGAACGATTTCCCATCGTCCTCCAGGGCGATATTGAAACGCAGCCCCGCCAGCGCCGGATCGAAGCCATACAGAAACTCACGCAGCGCTTCAACATTGCTTTCCGGCACGCTGATTTGCGCGTTGATCCCTTCCCGGGCCAGATAAATACGACCAAAGACCTTCAGCTGCGTTAAGGCAACCCATAACGCATCGCGAGTGGCCTGCGGGTCGACAATGGTGAAATACTTATAGAATGAGATCGTCGTGCGCGGCTCGGTCTCAGCCAGCATTTGCGCCTTTAACGTCTCATTTGAAATGCGGTTGTGTAACACTGGCATGGTGTACCTGCTCGACATAGAAATGAGGAAATAAACGGCGGGCATGATATAGCAAAGCTTATTAATTTACATCCCTACATTTTACGCTACATTTTTCTCACCCGGTCGCGCCCCGCTTAACAAAACGAGCTGACTGTCGCCGCCTTTGGCTGGCCGGTAAAAAAATGCGATAATATAAGACGTTGCTCACTGATACGGGTATGAAATGACTCATTTGCCTAAATTTTCTCCGGCGCTGTTGCATCCGCGCTATTGGCTGCTATGGCTGGGTATTGGCCTGCTGTGGCTGGTTGTCCAACTGCCCTATCCGCTGATTTACCGCCTGGGAAATGCCATCGGCCGACTGGCCATGCGCTTTATGAAGCGTCGGGCGAAGATAGCCTACCGCAACCTTGAACTCTGCTTCCCGGAGAAAAGCGAGCAGGAACGTCACCGAATGGTGGTGATGAATTTTGAATCAGTGGGTATGGGGCTGATGGAGACGGGGATGGCCTGGTTCTGGCCGGTTCGTCGTATCGCCCGCTGGACCGACACCATCGGCTTTGAGCATATCCGCGATGTGCAGGCGCAGCAGCGCGGCATTCTGCTGATCGGTATTCACTTCCTGACCCTCGAGATGGGCGCGCGAATGTTCGGTATGAACGAGCCGGGAATTGGCGTCTACCGTCCCAACGACAACCCGGTGATCGACTGGCTGCAGACCTGGGGCCGCTTGCGCTCAAATAAGGACATGATTGACCGTAAGGATCTAAAAGGGATGATCCGGGCGCTGAAAAAAGGTGAAGTGGTGTGGTACGCGCCGGATCACGATTACGGCCCGACCGCCAGCGTCTTTGCCCCGCTATTTGCCGTCGACCAGGCGGCGACCACCTCCGGCACCTGGATGCTGGCGAAAATGTCCAAAGCCTGCATCGTCCCCTTCGTCCCGCGTCGCAAACCGGATGGTAAAGGTTATGAACTGATTATCCTGCCGCCAGAGTGTTCCCCGCCGCTGGACGACGCGGAAACCACGGCCGCCTGGATGAACAAGATCGTTGAGCAGTGCATCATGATGGCCCCGGAACAATATATGTGGCTCCACCGTCGCTTCAAAACCCGCCCCGAGGGCATGCCCTCCCGCTACTGATCCCTTTCCCCGGCCGCGCATGTGGCCGGGAATGCGCTTCTCGCTCATGCTTTATGCTCTGCTTTAGCTTTAAAAGCTCTCCTCCATTGCGGCATTTATTTCCCAGGCGCATAATTAGCAGGCTCATATTTTCTCTTAATTTGACCTGCCGCGCAGGCCAGTGGAACCCTATGTCCTCTGCTGATACCCCCATTAACTGGAAACAAAATCTGACCGTGACCTGGCTCGGCTGCTTTTTAACGGGCGCCGCCTTCAGTCTGGTCATGCCCTTTCTGCCACTCTATGTCGAACAGCTCGGGGTCACCGGGCATAGCGCGCTGAACATGTGGTCCGGGCTGGTCTTTAGTATCACCTTCCTCTTCTCCGCCATTGCCTCACCGTTCTGGGGCGGTCTTGCTGACCGCAAAGGACGAAAAATTATGCTGCTGCGTTCCGCCCTCGGAATGTCCGTAGTCATGATGCTGATGGGGATGGCACAGAATATCTGGCAGTTTTTGCTATTGCGTGCACTGCTCGGCCTGCTGGGCGGCTTTATTCCTAACGCCAACGCCCTGATTGCGACGCAGATCCCGCGCCATAAAAGCGGCTGGGCGCTGGGTACGTTGTCAACCGGCGCGGTGAGCGGTGCCCTGCTCGGCCCACTGGCGGGCGGCTTTCTGGCCGACCACTGGGGCTTGCGTACCGTCTTCTTTATGACCGCGGCGGTGCTGTTCATTTGTTTTCTGTTTACCCTGTTTTTAATCCGCGAAAATTTTGTGCCGATCGCCAAAAAAGAGATGCTCAGCGCCAGAGAGGTTTTCTCCTCGCTACAGAATCCCAAACTGGTGCTCAGCCTGTTTGTGACCTCGCTGATAATCCAGGTGGCCACCGGCTCGATTGCGCCGATTCTGACGCTTTACGTGCGCGACCTGGCCGGCAACGTCAGTAACATCGCCTTTATTAGCGGGATGATCGCCTCGGTGCCGGGAATAGCCGCGCTGATGAGCGCCCCTCGTCTGGGCAGGCTCGGGGATCGTATCGGACCGGAAAAGATCCTCATCGTCGCGCTGATTATCTCGGTGCTGCTGCTGATCCCGATGTCGTTTGTTCAGACTCCACTGCAGCTGGGTATCCTGCGTTTCCTGCTCGGCGCCGCAGACGGTGCACTGCTGCCGGCGGTGCAAACCCTGCTGGTGTATAACTCCACCAGCCAGATCTCCGGGCGCATCTTTAGCTATAACCAGTCGTTCCGCGATATTGGCAACGTTACCGGCCCCCTGATAGGCGCCTCGGTGTCCGCCAACTACGGTTTCCGCGCGGTATTCCTGGTCACCGCTGGCGTGGTGCTCTTTAACGCCATTTATTCTACCCTCAGCCTGCGCCGACCTGCCGCGGAAGCCTCGCAGCCTGACCGCCATTCAGTAAATTAATGTCCAGAGGGGCCCTGCCCCTTGACGCCATGGCTACCGCCTTCTATAGATTGAATCGTGTTCAATTCATATTCTTCTCAGGAGATTCGCTATGCCAAAGGATTCGATGTTCTATGCCACGCTCGAAGAAGCTATTGATGCAGCACGCGAAGAATTTCTCGCCAATAATCCTGACAGCGATGAAGAAAGCGCTAACGTTGAGCAGCTCAATATTCAAAAGTATGTGCTGCAGGATGGTGATATCGCATGGCAGGCCGAATTTTTTGCTGACGAAGACGAACAAGGTGAATGTTTACCGATGCTCAGCGGCGAAGCTGCGCAGAGCGTCTTCGACGGGGATTATGATGAGATAGAGCTACGCCAGGAGTGGCTGGAAGAAAATACGCTTCATGAGTGGGATGAAGGTGAATTCCAGCTCGAACCCTCGCTGGATACCGAAGAGGGACAGACGGCAGCAGACGAGTGGGACGAGCGTTAATCAGTTATAGGGCCCGTGGCTGGCGTCCAGCGGCAGCAGCAGCGTATCGAACACCAGCGAGAACGGCAGGTCCAGAACGGTGAGATAGCGCCATGCCGAGTCGCGAACGTCCCACTGCACGCCCGGGTAATATTGATTGCCATGCCCCTGTCCGGGCACCGTCCGGCTGATAATGCTGCCGCAGCCGCTCAGCAGCAGCGCCATGGCAATGATCGATAATATTCTCATCCACAACCTCGTGTTTCAGATAAAAAAATACCGGCATCGCTGCCGGTATTTTCCTTTACGTACGGCTTATTTCGTTTTCAGCGCCAGCGGGTTAAGCGCTAACTGCTGATAGGCGTTGACCCATGATGAATATTTCTCCGGCGCGGCCCAGACGCGATAGTGCAGACGCGACATGGTTACCGGGTCGCTCAACAGCACCAGTCGACGATCGCGGTTCAGCTTATCCGGCGTTTCGTTCAGCGCCTGCTCAACGTGGCGCTCGCGAGCGATCTCAAGGATATGACCATGACGATGGCGCGCGGTGGCCATCGCCGTGGCGAGGGCGTTAAACGACGGATTGAATACCGCGTGCATGAAGCCATCGTCCAGCGAACGCTGACGGTTCAGCGTCAGGTATGCGTCGGTATCCTTGAGCACCTGCGGCGGCGAATACTCTTCCGGGATCAGGAACAGCTTCCAGCGCTTGCTGCGCAGGCCCACGGTCGCCCGGCTGGAGATCGCCGACACAAACGGCGACAGGATCAGCGAGACAACAATCGGCGCCAGCCAGAACAGGAAGCGCAGATCCAGCCATGCCATCCCGACTGCCCACACCAGCCCCAGCAGCATTTGAGAACCGTGACGCATAAAAGCTTCTCCCCACGGCGTGGAGTCATCATCACGCTGCGGCGAATTCCACACCACTTCCCAGCCGAGGAAGGCGCTGACCACGAAGACGGTGTGAAACAGCATGCGAACCGGCGCCAGCAGGACCGAGAACAGGACCTCCAGCAGCAGAGAGAGCGTGACGCGGATAAACCCGCCGTACTCTTTCGGCCCTTTACACCACACCAGAATAATACTCAGCAGCTTCGGTAGGAACAGCAGCACCATGGTCGAAGCGAACAGCGCGATGGCCAGCTCCGGACGCCACTGCGGCCACACCGGGAACAGCTGACGCGGCTGCAGGAAATACTGCGGCTCGGTCAGGGCATGCACCACCTGCAACGCCGTCGACAGGGCAAGGAACATAAACCATAGCGGCGCTGACAAGTACGACATTACGCCGGTGAGGAATACCGCCCGGTGAACCGGGTGCATCCCTCTGACGAGGAACAGGCGGAAGTTCATCAGGTTGCCCTGACACCAGCGACGGTCGCGTTTCAGCTCGTCCAGCAGGTTCGGCGGCAGCTCCTCATAGGAGCCCGGCAGATCGTAGGCAATCCACACCCCCCAGCCGGCACGGCGCATTAGCGCAGCTTCGACGAAGTCGTGCGACAGGATCGAGCCGGCAAAGTTACCCTCGCCCGGCAGCGGCGCCAGCGCGCAGTGCTCAATGAACGGTTTCACGCGGATAATGGCGTTGTGTCCCCAGTAGTGAGACTCCCCCAGCTGCCAGAAGTGCAGACCCGCCGTAAACAGCGGACCGTACACCCGGGTGGCAAACTGCTGGCAACGCGCATACAGCGTGTCCATGCCCGAAGCGCGCGGGGATGACTGGATGATCCCGGCGTTCGGGTTCGCTTCCATCAGGCGCACCAGGCTGCTCAGACACTCGCCAGTCATCACCGAGTCAGCGTCCAGCACCACCATATAGCTATACTGGCTGCCCCAGCGGCGGCAGAAATCATCGATGTTGCCGCTCTTACGCTTCACGCGACGACGACGGCGACGGTAGAAGATCTGCCCTTCGCCCTGCACTTCGGCAATCAGCTCCATCCACGCCTTTTGCTCAGCCACACAGATATCGGGGTTATAGCTGTCGCTGAGGATATAGACGTCGAAATGAGCGGCGTTACCGGTCGCTTTCACCGACTCCCAGGTCGCCCGCAGCCCGGCGAAAACGCGGTCAACGTCTTCGTTACAGATCGGCATAATAAGCGCCGTACGGTGCGCCGGGTTCAACGGTTCGTCACCAACCGTCGAGGCGGAAATACTGTACTTGTCGCGGCCGATCAACAGCTGCAGAAAGCCCATTAACGCGGTCCAGAAGCCGGCGGAAACCCAGCAGAACAGCACCGCGAAGAGGATCAGAATGCCGCTCTGCAACACGTACGGCAGCAGCTGCATGAACGAGATCCACAGGTTCTGCCCCACCATGTCGGCCGGGTTGATCAGCGCCCAGCCCTGATAAGGCAGAATGGTTTTCATATACCAGGTGGCCACCACGGTCTGCGACAGCGTCAGCAGCAGCAGGATGTAGCGACGAATGGTGCCGACGGTACGCCATTTTTGCTCACTCTCGCGCTCTTCTTGCGTCAGGCGGGAGAGATAGCGCGGCGTGACATCGCGGCCGCGCAGACGATCCCAGAAGCGGCCGACCGGGTTAGTCCGCCACGGGTCCGGGATCATCGAGGAACGCCTGGCTTTCGGCATAGCATGCAGCTGGGTACGACCTTCGTCATCCTTCACCAGTTGATCGCCAGAAAGCGAATCCGGCCAGCTGTGCGCCAGACGCGCCTTCACCGACCCCAGCGGAGAGTCGTCTTCGCGGGCGAAGGTCTGATGTTCGTCATCCAGGGCCTGATGAACGGCCTGCAGGCTGGTGTCCGGCAGCGCCGATTTTTCGGCGTCCGACAGCGGCAATGCGTCAATGTACTTCGTTATCTTATTCATTGGCAGGCAGCTGATAGCTCCAGGTTTCGCTCAACGTGTCATCACCGTTAACCAGTGCGGCACGCATTTCCGTCGTTTTCTTCGGATCTTTGACCTTCAAACGCAGGATCATCCGCCAGCCTTTGGTCACTGGATTGTAACGCACGGTATTTTCAACGATTTCCGCGTTATCGCCGGTGCTCGCCTGAGCAGCGACCGGGGTATCCGCTGGCAGTTTCTTCATATCGGCGCCGGTGAAGTCGACAATGAAGGCAACCGTACCGTCCGGCTGACGGATCAGGTTCGACTGCTTAACGTCGCCGGTAGAGCGGCGGGTCTGCATAACGTAAGCGTTATCTGGCGCATGCAGCCTGTCTTCATCGCGGCTGAAGGTGATGGTGTATTTGAAGTTCATCTCCTTGCCCGGCTCCGGCAGCTGATCCGGCGTCCAGTAAGTCACGATGTTATCGTTCGTTTCATCGTTGGTCGGAATTTCAACCAGCTCGATTTTCCCTTTGCCCCAGTCCCCTTTCGGGGTGATCCAGGCGCTTGGACGCAGGTCATAACGATCGTCGAGATCCTCGAAGCGCGAGAACTGACGGCCGCGCTGCAGCAGGCCGAACCCTTGCGGGTTTTCCATCGCATAGCTGCTGACAGCCAGGTGTTTCGGATTGTTCAGCGGACGCCAGATCCACTCGCCGTTACCGGCCAGGATCGACAGACCATTGGAGTCGTGCAGCGCCGGACGATAGTTGAGCGTCGGAGAAGGCTGGTTGGAACCGAACAGGAACATGCTGGTCAGCGGCGCCACACCCAGTTTGCCTACTTTGTCACGCAGGTAAACTTTGGACTGCACGTCCACGACGGTGTCGCGTCCCGGCATGATCACAAAGCGATAAGCACCGGTTGCCCGCGGGGAATCCAGCAGCGCATAGATAGTCAGACGCTTGTCAGTGGCTTTTGGACGTTCGATCCAGAACTCACGAAAACGTGGGAATTCTTCGCCGGACGGCAGCGCGGTATCGATAGCCAGGCCACGCGCGGACAGACCGTAAACCTGACCCTGACCCAGCACGCGGAAGTAGCTGGCACCGAGCATGCTGACGATTTCATCGTTCTTATCTTTGCTGTTGATCGGATACAGTACTTTGAAGCCAGCGAAACCGAGGTCTTTCACTGTGTCTTTATCGTGCTGGACGTTACCAAAGTTAAAATAGTCCGGACTATATTTAATTTTGCGCACGCTGGTCGCCGTCACTTCATTGATGGTGACCGGCGTGTCGAAGTACATCCCCTGATGGTAAAATTCAAGCTTGAATGGGGTTTTCTGGTTATTCCAGTAAGCTTTATCGTGATTAAACTGAATTTGCTGGTAGTCCGCGTATTTCATGTCGCGGAAAGCGGAGGGCAGGTTACTCTTCGGCGCTTCATAGCCTTTCCCGGCTAACGTTTTGGCCTCTTTTGCAACGTCATCAATGCTAAACGCCCATGCAGATGAAGTACACAGGGACAACATTACGGCTGCGCTTAACCAACGCATTTTCATCATCTGTGGTTTATGTTTCATATAAGTAAGCACTTCCCCCTTTGTGTGCTTAAATCGATCCGATCTATTTTAATGGAAACTCAGGCAATCCGACAACATAATCCCTGCTTTGTTCAGCCTGGCGGCACAGGGAATAAACAGTTCGCTGTCCCGTTTGCACTTTGAGTGCTTATCCTGGAGACAGTTACCCCGAGTTCATGTAGGGTTGCTGATAATGTAAGCGTTATCACCTTGAGTGATAAGACGAATTATCTGAGATTGTCGTGAATCGTATGAATAATACTCCGGTACAGCGTGAATATTTCTTCGACAGCATCCGCGCCTGGTTGATGCTGCTGGGGATCCCTTTCCACATTTCGCTGATTTATTCCAGCCACAGCTGGCATGTCAACAGCGCCGAACCCTCGTGGTGGTTGACGCTGTTTAATGACTTCATCCATGCCTTTCGCATGCAGGTCTTCTTCGTCATCTCCGGCTATTTCTCCTACATGCTGTTTCTGCGCTACCCGCTGAAAAAATGGTGGAAAGTGCGCGTCGAACGAGTCGGTATTCCGATGCTGACCGCCATCCCGCTGCTGACGCTGCCACAGTTTATTATGCTGCAGTACGTCAACGGCAAGGCGGAAAACTGGCATACCCTTTCCATATACGACAAATTTAACACCCTGGCCTGGGAGCTTATTTCCCACCTGTGGTTTTTACTGGTTCTGGTGGTACTGACCTCGCTGGGGGTGGTGCTGTTTAAATGGCTGACGCGCCGCCCGGCTGGCCACGGCCTCGCCTTCAGTGACACTGTCACTATGGGTCAGTTGACGATGATTTTCCTTGCGCTGGGGGTCTTTTACGCGCTGATCCGTCGGTCCTTGTTCCTGATCTACCCGCCCCTGCTGAGCAATGGTCTGTTTAATTTCGTTGTGATGCAGACGCTGTTCTATCTGCCCTTCTTTGTGCTGGGCGCACAGACCTTCATTAACCCGCGCTTAAAGACCATGTTCACCACTCCGTCACCGTGGTGCTGCGCAGCGGCGCTGCTGGGGTTTATCGCCTACCGGCTGAATCAGCAGTATGGGTCCGGCGACGGCTGGATGTATGAAACCGAATCGGTGATTACTATGGTGTTGGGGCTGTGGATGGTCAATGTGGTCTTTTCGCTCGGCCATCGACTGCTGAACTTCCAGTCGGCGCGCGTGACCTATTTCGTCAATGCCTCGCTGTTTATTTACCTGGTGCACCACCCGCTGACGCTGCTTTACGGGGCGTGGATCACCCCGGCCATCAAGTCCAATACCTTAGGCTTTATTGTCGGGCTGGTTTTTGTGGTGGGTATCGCGCTGATCCTGTATGAAATTCACCTGCGCATTCCGCTGCTGCGTTTCCTGTTCTCCGGTAAACCGATGAACAAACCGGCCAAAACCCCGGCTTCGGCCAGCTAATTTGCCGCGGGTGCGGCACGCCAGGCGTGCCGCATTACCCCTGCTCGTCAAAAAGCCGGTCGAAAATCATATTATACAGGGCTTCTAAATCCGCCTTATCGACCGGGGTCGAGGCGTTCAGCTCACAGCGGTAGGCTGCCCCCTCCGTCAGAACAGCGATGAGCTCTGATGCGGCATTGCGCCGCGCATCGCTGAGCCCGGGATGGTAGCGCTGCGACAGCCGCCCTCCCTCCTCTTTCAACCGCCGATCGGCCTGCACCAGGATCTCACGCAAGCGTGGATTACGCGAGGATTCGGCGTTGATCTCCATCAGCAGATAATTATCGCTTTTGGTGGCTGCCGACGTCGGGATCCTGCCGGCCAGCACCGCCGCTTTGCGCGCCAGATTGTGGTTCTCATCGATCATCTCCCCGACCCTGGCGTTGACGATTTCGCTGACAATCGCTTCGATGATCGCCTCTTTGCTGGCAAAAATACGATACAGCTGACCAACGCTCAGGCCCGCCTCGCGGGCAATATCGGCAACGGAAGCGCCATGCAGCCCCTTTTCAGCAAAACACCTTTGCGCAGCGGCAACGATCTCTGCGCGGCGCGCCTGCTGCTTCTGCTGTACTTTTCCTTCTGACACCCTGCTCCCTCCTGCTATCCATCTTTCCCGTCAATACCGGCGGTTATCATAGCCTATTCTGGTGGATCAGGGGTATGACGCCAGCAGGCGGCGATAGATAGCCGCCGTTTCCTCATCAAAACAGACGAACAGGACGCGCTCAAGGGGATTATAGCGAGTGAGAAACGCGGTGACGGTGCGCACGGCGATCTCCGCCGCTTCCTCTTTCGGATAGCCATACACGCCGGTGCTGATCGCCGGAAACGCAATGGAGCGATAGTTGTTTGCCGTGGCCAGCTGCAGACTGTTTTTGTAAGCATCCGCCAGGGTTTGCGCTTCCATGTGGTCGCCGCCGTGCCAGACCGGGCCCACGGTGTGGATCACCGCGCTGGCGGGAAGATCGCCCGCAATAGTGATCACCGCATGACCGGGAGGACATTCGCCCTGCTGCTGCAACACCTGTTTACAAGCCGCCAGCAGCGCCGGACCAGCCGCCCGGTGGATCGCGCCATCCACCCCGCCGCCGCCCAGCAGCGAGGGGTTTGCCGCATTAACAATCACATCGACATCAAGCGTCGTAATATCGCCGAGAATTACCTCAGGTTGAACAGCCATTTCTCCTCCTGTCGGCATAGCGCGTGGATACGGCTTTCTGCCGATACTAGGGCATTCCCGCCCCCGGGAGCAAGATTATCCCTCAGCACTGGCGACGGGAAGCTAAAAAAAACAGGACCCTAAGGGTCCTGTTGAGCCTGTTGTTTCGCCGGTCAGGCGTTGTCATTAGCGAACGATTTATGTTTGCCCGCGCGGGCCGCCAGCCACAGGCCACTATTCTTCATGGCATAGCCAAAAACCAGACCCAACGCCAGGGAGGGCGCCACCAGGCGCCAGTCGCCGTCTGCCGCAAAAGTCGCGCAGGCGCCGATAAAGGTGCCCGGTACAAACGACAGCAATGTCTGTCGCGCCTGAATGCACATCAGGAAAGCGACGATACCGGTCATCATATAGCTGAGGATCTGCAGCTGCGGGGCCAGTGCGCTACCGTGGATAATCACTAATGCCCAGACCACGCCGCTAATTACCGTACACGAGGAGATTGCCAGACCTTTCAGACCGCCCTGCGGGCAGGCGAAATAGGCCGTACAGCCGAGGAAACCGGCCCAGCTCAGCAGGCCGAGAGCGACCGCCACCCATCCCCAAATTCCGGAGAGAATGCCCGTCGTTAATGCGATTGCGAAGAGTATGTTCATGGCGCGTATCCTAGCAGATACGCGCCGGAAGAATGAGATCTAAAACACAGTATATGAATGAACCTAATTTCATTTGCATTCAAATAGTGATTTACATCACATATTATTGCTCATCTTCTTCCTGAAGCTCGTCCCACATCGCGGCGATGGCGTCGCGGGTCAATGGCGCCATGGTGCGCCAGAACGGCGTGTGGGCATGGGCTTCGACTTTGCCCAGCATCGTCCCGCACCATGGCAGGATATAGTCAGCAAAGAGGAACTCCAGCGTCTCGCTCTGGTCTTCTGTAGCATGATCCTCAAGCCAGGAGGCGGCCAACAGCAGCGATCCGAAATGATCCGCCGGACCCTCCCCTGTCGGGATGCCGTGTTCGCTCATAAAAGCCCGTACTTCTGCTTCCGAGGAACCCTCCACCCACGCGCTACGGTACGGCGGCACGCTGCAGGCTTCACCGACGAACAGCGCATTATAGTCCGTCGCCAGGGACTGCATCTCACAGCTTTTCTGCAGACGCGCCAGCAGTTCATCCTGCTCAAGCGGCCAGCTGGCAGCCAGTTTGCCCTCACGGATCAGGGTAAACAGCGGCACCAGCAGCGGGTCCTGCGGTTGACGGTAATACAGCGAACCCAGCACGCGGCAGAGGATTGAAAACTCGTTCATTCAGTTATTCCAGTTATACAAATTAAAGGTCAGCAAATTCCGGGATCGCCGGCATGCCCCGCGACTCGAGGAAGTTGAGCAGGCGACGCGGAGAAACGTTGAGGATCCTCTCCTCCGGAAAATCGACCGCATCAAGGATCTTGCGGCATTCGGTAAATTCCCCGAGGGTAAAGGCAGTGTGAGAGTCCGAGCCCAGCGCCACCCATCCCCCGGCATCACGCACCGCCGCAGCGATAGCTCGACAGTTATCTTCACTGCCCACACGCGATGAAATAAAAGAGGAGTTATTAATCTCCAGCGCCACCTGATAGCGGGCCGCCGCTTCGGCAATGGCCGGGATATCCACCGGGAATTTCGGATTACCCGGATGGCTAATCATATGCACCTTACCGCTGGCCATCGCGGCGATCATCGCCTGCGTATGGGTGTCACGATCCTGCGGCGGGAACACCGGCTCATGGAATCCGGCGATGATCAGATCAAGCGAGGTTAACATCGGCCCGGAGCAGTCGATCTCACCTTCGATATTTTTAATATTCGACTCAATACCGCGCAGGATCCCCACCCCGTCTACCAGGCGGGGCCAGATGCGCATATTAACGAAGTGCCAGTAGTGCGGGGCATCCGCCATATCCGGGCCATGATCGGTGATGGCGAAGAGTTTGATCCCTTTACGCTTTGCTTCCGCAATATAATCGTGCAGGGTGCTGTAGGCGTGGGTGCTGGCGACGGTATGCATGTGCAGGTCAACGGGATACATCACATTCTCCTCTTCTGTTTGCCGCAAGAATAGCAGGAAACCGGGCTATTGATTAGCAAAAACCCCGCCGTGGCGGGGTTCTCTCGTCTTAATAACCGCGCTGGCGGTCGACCTGACCGCTTACCGGTTCCCCTCGCTCAAGCCGGTTAATGGTCCCCGCAATGTAGGTGATAGCTTCCATTGGACGGGTCACTGCCGCCACATGGGGGGTCATGGCCACCCGCGGATGCGCCCATAGCGGGCTCTCCTGCGGCAACGGTTCGCGACTGAAGACATCGAGCATCGCCCCTTTGAGCTTACCGCTGTTCAGCGCCGCCAGCAGATCCTCTTCAACGACATGCACGCCGCGAGCAAGGTTAAGGACATAGCTCTCATCCGGCAGCTGCGCCAGCAGCGTTTGGTTAATAATACCGGCGGTTTCGGCGGTATTCGGCAGCAGGTTGATCAGCACGCGAGTGCCCTGCAGGAATTCGCCCAGCTCGGCCTGACCGGCGAAGCTCTGCACCTGTGGCCAGGATTTGCGGCTACGGCTCCAGACGCGAAGCGGGAACCCCCAGGATTGCAAGCTTTCCGCGACCTTCGCCCCCAGCACGCCGGCACCCATAATACCGACGGTAAATTCGTCGGCGCGATACTCGGGCAGCGGCTGCCAGCGGGAAGCCAGCTTCAGCGCCTGATAGTCATCAAAGCGGCGGAACCAGTGCAACACCTGGCTCACGGCATACTCCTGCATCTGCCGTCCCATACCGGTATCTTCGAGGCGAAACAGCGGAATAGACAGCGGCAGCATATCCGGATGGTCGCGCAGCTTACTCAGGATTGAGTCCACGCCCGCCCCGAGGGCAAACACGGCCTTCAGCGCCCGGCCCTGCAGCATCTCTACCGGCGGATGCCAGACCAGGGCATAGTCAGCCGGCTGGTTGTCACCCGCTTTCCACTCACGCACCCGCGCACCGGGTAACTGTTTTTCCAGCTCACGGATCCAGAATGGGGTATCAAAGGTCTGATGGTAAAAAATAATCTCCATAGGGGCTCCTGATAGCAGACGCCTTTGGCCGATTGACGCTGGCGTCTTATTTTACTCATTGTTTTCTATTGGTTTGCCAGCATAACAAAATTCTCCCGAGCGAAAAGGGAAAAGGCACTGGCGACAAAAAAAACGGATTTCGCGCGTTTAAGGAGCAAGTTGCTCGAAGTTTGTCTAAACGCGCTTTTTTTGCAAAAAGTTGATTGACGGGCGATACGTATTTCCCTACATTAGCGCCCGTTCCCGACAACAACGGGAAAGACAATATGGTGAGGTGTCCGAGTGGCTGAAGGAGCACGCCTGGAAAGTGTGTATACGGCAACGTATCGGGGGTTCGAATCCCCCCCTCACCGCCATATTTTAAGAAGAGCTCGTACGAAAGTACGGGCTTTTTTTTCGCCTGTGGCACCCGCCGGGGGGATGAGAATCCCCGACCGGGGTTCGACAACTGGCAACGCCAGTTGGACAGACCGCGAGCCTGCGAGCGGGCTGCCCCGCAGGGGCGAGCGAAGCGAGTCAATCCCCCCCTCACCGCCATATTTTAAGAAGAGCTCGTACGCAAGTACGGGCTTTTTTTCGCATGTAGCACCCGCCGGGGGGATGAGAACCCCCGACCGGGGTTCGCCAACTGGCTTTGACATTACTCAGTATTGTCAAAGCCAGCCTTTGGTTCACACGATTAACAGCGCAGCGAAGATGTTCGCCTACACTATCCCCTCTTCCGCTTTGAGCCACCCGGCATAACGAAAATCATATCGCTCCGGATGGTGTAGGTTATGCATTAACGAAAAGTGCTTTGTTACTTGCGTATCGACCTTAACTCAATGTAAAAATGAATGAACACTCATTCATTTTAGCACATGACAACACAGAAGGTACCAATGAATAGCAAAACACTGAGACTTATATTTCCTCAATGGCAAGGCGGTAACAATCCTCCCTACTATCTTGGCTCACAGCTCCTCTCGTTTCTCTCTCCTGAAGCAAAAGGGCCCGTTGAGACCGTTCCTGTTGAGTTGCCAACAACAGGGCCATTGCCAGAGATTAATGACATCACGGCTAAACCATCCCTCATCAGGCAGCTCAGTAATGCTGCCACACTGATTGAAAAACATGATCCCAATAGCATTGTCATTTTAGGCGGAGACTGCCTGGTTTCGCTGGCGCCTTTCGCCCACCTGCTCGATAAGTACGGAGACAAACTCGGTGTGCTCTGGATTGACTCGCATCCTGACGTACAGACTGCTGAACAATATCCAAACGCGCATGCCCATGTGCTTGGTGCGCTAATGGGTACGGGTGATAACGATTTAGTTGCCCATGTAAGAACCAAACTTAACCCGTCAAAAATAATGATTGCCGGTATCCACGATCCACTTCCTTATGAAGCTGAATACCTCACTCGCCATAACATTACGACGCTAGCACCTGAACAGGTTAAAAGCGGCGAAGATGAAGTCCTGGAGTGGATATCGAAAGAAAAGATTGCGTATCTGGCGATCCATATCGATCTGGACGTTCTCGACCCGTCTCTGTTCCGCTCCGTTCTTTTTGCAAAACCGGGGCGCGGAAAACACGATTTTGGCGACGTTGCTGAAGGCAAACTGACGATTGAGGATGTACTCAATCTGATTGCGGCAGCGACGACAAAAGCAGTCCCCGTTGGCCTGACAATTGCTGAACATTTGCCCTGGGACATGCTGAATCTCAAGAACATGCTCAGTGAATTACCCCTGCTAAAGTAAGACGAAATCCAGGAGTCAGACGACAGAGTTTAGCTCTGGCTCCTTGCATAAAAGCGCGTTAAAGTTTGGGCACCGAATTTACCAAGATGCCGATATGTTAAAAAAAACCGAAACCTACCATAAGTTGATTACGGCTGCTGCTGCCTGCTTTGCGGAAAAAGGCTTTAGTGCGACAAGCATACGTGAAATCGCTACCCGGGCAGGAATCAGTCAAGGAGCAATGTATACGTATTTCAAAAGTAAGGATGAGCTTGTTAAGGCAATTGTACTGGAAGAGCAGAACTCCGCGTTGACTGCCCATAATGCGACCTATGCAGGCTCTTATTTTGATCGCCTTTGTGCACAAGTCACGTCCTGTATTAGTGAGATCGGTTACCCTATCACGCATCAACTTTGGGTTGAAATCATGGCTGAGTCTGCGCGCAATCCAGAACTGAGAAAAACGTATATCTCCAGCGATGACATCATGCGGAAAAGCTTCGCGAGGCTCATCCAGGAGGGTATCGCTGCCGGAGAGTTTCGTCGCGATATTAATCTTGAAGAAGTCACGATCATTATTTTTGCCCTTATTGACGGTTTAATCGCTCGTCAGGCAATAAACATGGCCTTCTCATTCAGGGATGATCTGCCAATGTTTTTTGACGTTATGGCAAAATTGCTTAAATAATACCAGACGGTCATAGTAAAACGATGTATCGAAAAAACCAGAGGTTGCTTATAACAGCCAACGCTCTCAAGCGGCAAACGACTCACACAGTGAGCAATCTTTCACGCCCCTACGCGATTGCGAAGAGTGCGTGAAAAAGTACGGACGCTTTTCACATATGAGTTCCAACAAAAAACCTCTGCCTCCCCATCAATCCTCCTCCATCCGCTGATACTCTTCGCTGAGGTAGTCCACCAGCGCCCTGACGGAGGGCAGCAGCCCGCGCCGCGAGGCAAATACTGCATGGATCACTTCCCGCCGCGGCTGCCACTCATCCAGTACCACCTCTAATTCTCCTGACGCCAGCTGATCGCGTACCATTAATAAAGGAAGCTGTACCACGCCTACGCCGGCCATCGCCGCCTCGCGCAGCGCCAGCATATCGGTGGTCACCATTCGCGGCGTGAAATACACTTCCGCTCTCGCTCCCTCAGGCCCGGTGAGCTGCCATTTATGCTGATGCTTGTTCGCTCCCAGGCTGAGCCCCGGCCAGGCACTCAGTTCAGAGGGTGCCTGCGGGCGCCCGAGTCGGGAAATCAGCTCCGGACTAGCCACCAGCCGGTGCCCGCGGTCCGCCAGCACGCGCATCACCAGATCGCTGTCCTCGATGGGCCGGGGACGGACGCGGATCGCCACATCAATCCCCTCCCCGACCACATCCACCCGGCGGTTGGTCGCCTCAAGATGCAGCGTTACCCCGGGATAGCGCGCCATAAATCGCGCCAGCATCGGTCCAATATGGACATGCAGCAAGGTGACCGGACAGGTGATCCTGACGCTACCGCGTGGCTCGGCGCGCAGCGTCTCGACCGCCTGCTGCGCCGCCTCGGCCTCTATCAGCATCGCTTTGCAATGCTGGTAAAAAGTCTGCCCGACCTCGGTAACCGCGAACTGACGGGTGGTTCGCTGAATCAAACGCACGCCCAATCGCTCCTCGAGTTGCGCAATGCGGCGGCTGAGCTTGGATTTCGGCTGGTCAAGCGCTCGCCCCGCCGCGGCGAAACCGCCATGGTCTACCACCTCGACAAACCAGGCGAAGTCATTGAGATCCTGCATCCTTCCTCCATTGTTCCATTTTTGGAACAGTATAGGTCATTTTTGCTCACTACCGCACACGTCGTCCCGGATATAAGCTTATTCACATCAGATACCGATACACAGGAGAAAGCCATGAAACAGATTACAGGAGTCTACACCGCGCCTGCGCAGCATTGGGTAGGTGATGGCTTCCCGGTTCGTTCGATGTTTTCTTATCAGACGCACGGCCAGCAGCTGAGTCCCTTCTTACTGCTCGACTATGCCGGGCCGTACACCTTTCCGGCAGGCAGCGATAAACGCGGCGTCGGTGAGCATCCGCATCGTGGATTCGAAACCGTCACCATCGTCTACGCCGGTGAAGTAGAGCATCGTGACTCCACCGGACGCGGCGGAGTGATTGGCCCGGGCGACGTGCAGTGGATGACGGCGGGCGCCGGGATCCTGCACGAAGAGTTCCACTCGGAAGCCTTCACCCGCAGCGGCGGCGAGCTGAAGATGATCCAGCTGTGGGTCAACCTGCCCGCCAAAGACAAAATGACGGCCCCCGGCTATCAGAGCATTACCGCCGGGACGATCCCCAGCGTCGCGCTGGCGAATGGCGCCGGACAAGTTCGAGTTATTGCCGGCCAGTATGACGACGTCAGCGGCCCGGCCCATACCTTCTCACCGCTTAATGTGTGGGATCTGCAGCTGAATCAGGGGCACGACCTCACGCTGCGCCAGCCGGAAGGCTGGAGTACCGCGCTGGTGGTGCTGGAAGGGGAAGTGATCATCAACGGTTCCGAGTCCGCCCGCGAAGGTCAGTTGGCCGTCCTGAGCCAGACAGGAGACGCCCTGCATCTGGAGGCGACCGCCCAGGCAAAAGTTCTGCTGATGGCCGGCGAACCGCTGCAGGAGCCGATTGTGGGTTATGGCCCCTTTGTCATGAATAACAAAACGCAGATCGCAGAAGCCGTTCGCGATTTTAACAGCGGCCGCTTTGGCCAAATCTAACTGATTGAGGTGAATACTATGTCTACTCCCGCTAACTTTAACGGTGCTCGTCCGGTGATTGATGTTAACGATACCGCAATGCTGTTGATTGACCACCAGAGCGGCCTGTTCCAGACCGTCGGCGATATGCCAATGCCAGAGCTGCGCGCTCGCGCCGCCGCGCTGGCCAAGATGGCGTCGCTTGCCGGGATCCCGGTGATCACCACCGCCTCCGTGCCGCAGGGGCCGAACGGTCCGCTGATCCCGGAGATTCATGAAAACGCGCCGCATGCGAAATACATCGCCCGTAAAGGCGAGATTAACGCCTGGGATAACCCGGAATTCGTCGCCGCGGTGAAAGCGACCGGTCGTAAGACGCTGATTATCGCCGGAACCATTACCAGCGTTTGCATGGCCTTCCCGGCTATCGCCGCTGTCGCCGACGGTTATAAAGTGTTTGCCGTGATTGACGCTTCCGGCACCTACAGCAAAATGGCGCAGGAAATCACCCTGGCTCGCGTGGTACAGGCTGGCGTAGTGCCGATGGATACCGCTGCCGTCGCCTCTGAGCTGCAGCGCACCTGGAATCGCCCGGACGCCGCAGAATGGGCGGAGGTGTACACCAAAGTCTTCCCGGCCTACCAGCTGCTGATCGAAAGCTACAGCAAAGCGCAGGACGTGGTGAAGAATAACGAACAGCTGGATTCTCAGCGCTAAAAACCCCGCCCCGCTGTACCGCAGCGGGGTGTTGTTCATTGCGTGAGCGAACGGTAGAGAAAGAAGAAAATATGCTTGACCGTTTTAACGCAACTCCCTATAGTAGCGCCCCGTTGCCCACCCAAGGTGAGCAGCAAGACAATATGGTGAGGTGTCCGAGTGGCTGAAGGAGCACGCCTGGAAAGTGTGTATACGGCAACGTATCGGGGGTTCGAATCCCCCCCTCACCGCCATATTCGAGATGAGAGCCTGTACGCAAGTACGGGCTCTTTTCTTTTATATTCTCCGCTGGGGGGGGATGAGAACCCCCGACCGGGGTTCGACAACTGGCGCAGCCAGTTGGACAGACCGCGAGCCTGCGAGCGGGCTGCCCCGCAGGGGCGAGCGAAGCGAGTCAATCCCCCCCCTCACCGCCATATTTTAAGAAGAGCTCGTACGCAAGTACGGGCTTTTTTTTCGCATGTGGCACCGCAGACATCCCCGGGGTCGGCATCAATGCCTCTCCCGGGCTACCAGATCGTACCCGCCAGGTAGTCCGGCCACGCGCAGTACCGCCGGGAAGCGAGTCAATCCCCCCCTCACCGCCATATTTTAAGAAGAGCTCGTACGAAATTACGGGCTTTTTTTTCGCATGTGGCACCGCAGACATCCCCGGGGTCGGCAGCAATGCCTCTCCCGGGCTACCAGACCGTACCCGCCAGGTAGCCCGTCCTGGCGCAGCGCCGCCGGGAGGATGCCCAAAAACAACAAAGCCCGGGCTAGCCCGGGCCTTGCTCACAGTATGACGATTAATAATAGGCTTTCAGCGTCCGCTGGCAGAGAGCCGAGCGCACGCAGTCATCGGTGGTGAAACGCACGATGCCGATCATCTCGTCTTCCTCAAAACGCGCCAGCGCATCACTTAGGCCAGATCTCACACCAGAGGGCAAGTCGCACTGGGTGATATCGCCATTGACGATGACCGTCACGTTCTCCCCGAGGCGGGTCAAAAACATCTTCATTTGCGCTGCGGTCACGTTCTGGGCCTCGTCCAGAATCACCACCGCATTTTCAAAGGTACGTCCGCGCATATAGGCGAACGGCGCGATTTCCACCTTGCCGATTTCCGGACGCAGGCAGTACTGCATAAAGGAAGCCCCCAACCTTTTCACCAGCACGTCGTAAACCGGTCGGAAATAGGGAGCGAACTTCTCGGCGATATCTCCCGGTAAGAAGCCGAGATCTTCGTCGGCCTGCAGAACGGGACGGGTAACAATAATTCTGTCCACATCCTTATGGATCAGCGCTTCAGCTGCTTTCGCCGCACTGATCCAGGTCTTGCCGCATCCGGCTTCGCCGGTGGCGAAAATCAGCTGTTTATTGTCGATGGCATTCAAATAATGCGCCTGAGCCTCATTGCGCGCCTCAATTGGGGAAGTATCACGGCTGTCCCGCGCCATGCCAATTGCTTCTACGCCACTCATTTGCACAAGCGATGTGACCGATTCTTCTTCACGTTGTTTATGGCTACGTGAATCCCGTCTCAGCACACGTTTTGCTTCACGACGAGCTTTGATCACTGCTTTTTGTCTTCCCATGGATAGCACCTTGCGTTGTAGGTTTACATCACACGCGTCAACATCGACGCGACTATGCGCACGAACGATTGAGGTTTGGCTTCCTTGTAAGCCATTGCTTGCCGGTAGAACTGACAACGAGTCGCGGCTACGCGCACCGCGTACCCTGCCAAGGTTGTAATAATTTGAAGCGGAAGGAGAAAGGGTAAGAAAATCGCTGCCGGAAGCGGGGCTTCCGTGCTGAAGAGTACGGTCTGTGGTTTTACGTTGTCCGGTACGGGACCTTACCATTCGCGATCTCCATAGTGAAACGTCACACTGCCGGGAACTACCGCGTATGTAATAAGTACATCAAAAAAGATTCTTAATGCAACTTATTTTTCACAATGACGCAACAAATAGTTCTTAAGCAAGTGTAGGAAACTATCGGTCATTTGTATTACAGAAATATAACACATGGCAGGAAATATAATAAAAAAGAGAAAAACAGCAGAAAACGCCCTGCCCTCACGGACAGGGTCGGTATCAGGCCTGCAGCAGCGACTGCGCCAGATAGTGCTTATCATCCACCACGCCGGGTAAAACAAAGAAGTAGCCCCCGCCGATGGGTTTGACGTACTCCTCCAGCGCCTCGCCGTTAAGCCGTTTCTGCACCGTCAGAAAACCCTTTTCCAGATCGTGCTGATAGCAAACGAACAACAGCCCCATATCCAGTTGCCCGGCGTTAGTGACGCCCAGCGAATAGCTGTAGCCGCGGCGCATCATCAGGCTGGACTGGGTTTCCGGCGTGCGAGGATTGGCCAGACGAATATGACTATCCAGCGCGATCGTCTCCCCGCCAGGATCTTTGCTGTAATCCGGGGTATCGTGTTCGTTTTTCATCCCCAGCGGCGCACCGCTGTGCTTGTCGCGGCCAAAGATCGTCTGCTGCTCTTTCAGCGGCGTCCGGTCCCAGAACTCGACGTGAAACTGGATGATGCGCGCCGCCTGATAGCTGCCGCCCACGGTCCAGGCCGGCTCATCCTGATCGGCTGTCACCCACACGACTTTATCCATCAGCGCGCTGTCGTGGCTCGGCGGGTTAGCGGTGCCGTCCTTGAATCCCAGCAGGTTGATCGGGGTCTCTTTGCCTTTACTGCGCGCCGCGCTGTCGGAGATAAACCCTTCCCGCTTCCAGCGCACGCTCAGCAGATCCGGCGTATGTTTGATGACATCACGCAGGGCATGGATCACCGTATCCTGAGTATTGGCGCAGATCTGCAGCAGCAGGTCGCCATGACACAGGGCGGCATCCAGCGAATCGTTGGGGAAGCGGGTCATCGGCTGCAGTTTTTTCGGCGCTTTATCCGCCAGGCCAAAACGCTCATCAAACAGCGAATGGCCAACAGAGACGGTCATGGTCAGGTTATCCGGTGCAATCCACGCCCCTAAGATGCCGGAATCCATCGGCGGCAGCCGCGGATTAGGCGTATCCGGCGCCGGGCCGCCCTGAGTTAAAAAGGCGATACGCTGAGTCAGCAGCCGAAACAGGCGCTCGAGGTCGGCTTTATCGGCCGCCAGCACATCGAACGCCACCAGCATCATCGAGGCCTGCTGCGGCGTCAGGATGCCCGCCTGATGCGGGCCGTAGAAGGGCTGCTTTTCCTGACGGGCGTCGGGTGCCAGCGTCCCGGGGGAACTTTCCGCTTTTGCCGCATGCGCCACCGGGCAGCCGCCGGTGATGGCCAGCGCGCCGCCAAGCGCGCCGATCCCTTTCAGTAAGCGACGACGTGACGGCTCGTTCACGTCGTGGGGTTTCTGTTGTGCCATCGACTTAGTCCAGACCCAGGATCCCGCGCAGCTGAGCCAGATCTTCCGCCAGGGTGGTGATCGGCCCTTTTAGCGCATTACGGTCAGCGGTAGTCAGCTTATCGTAGGTCTCGAAACCGTCTTTGGTGCGATATTTGCTGAGGATGCTGTCCACTTTCTTAAAGTTGGCGTCCACTTTCGCCAGCAGCGCGCTGTTCTCTTTTTGCAGCTGCGGGCGCAGCAGGTCGACAATTTTCTGTGCGCCATCAATGTTGGCCTGGAAGTCCCACAGGTCGGTGTGGCTGTAACGATCTTCTTCGCCGCTGATCTTGCTGGCCGCAACTTCCTCAATTAATCCGGCCGACCCGCCCACGACTTTTGACGGCGGGAATGCCAGCTCGCTGATACGCTTTTGCAGCTCCAGCACATCGCTGTTCAGCTGATCGGCATATTTTTCCATCCCCTTGACGCTGTTATCGCCAAACAGCGCTTTTTCCAGACGGTGGAAACCAGTGAATTTCGGATCTTCCGCTTTTTTCTCGAAGTCGTCTTCGCGGGCGTCGATGCTGCCGTCAAGGTCAGAGAACAGCTCGGCAATCGGCTCAATGCGCTCGTAATGCTGGCGCGTTGGGGCGTACAGCGCTTTCGCTTTTTCGATGTCGCCCGCTTTCACCGCGTCGGTAAAGGCTTTGGTGCCACTGACCAGCTGCGCGGTTTCCGCCGTCACATAGGCTTTGTAAGCGGTGATCGCGTCGCCGAGGCTCAGCACCGCATCCGCTTTCGCCGCGTCTTTGGTTGCTTCGCCGGTGACAATCAGTTTCCCTTTCGGGTTGGTGAGCAGGCCGCAGGTCATATCATATTCGCCTGGCTGCAGGTTAGCAGTGAGCTTTTGGGTAAAGCCCGGCGCGATGTTCTCACGCTCTTCCACCACCATGACCCCTTTCAGAATTTCCCACTCCAGCGCTTTCTGGCTATGGTTCTGAATAATAAACTGGTTTTTACCCGCTTTAACGGTCACCTGCATCGGCTCGCACTGCTTGTCGTTGACGGTGACTTTGACCTGCGGGATATCCGCAGCCTGAGCACCCAATGCAGAGCTGAGCAGCGCGGCCACGGTCGCCCGCAGCGCATTACGGCGAAAATGAATCATCATGATCATCCCTTTCGGTAAGTAGAGTGTCGCTTATAAGCTCGCAGCGCCCGGTCAGGCAGCCCGCGAGGCAGTGGTATTATTCCGCGGCGGCAGGGCAAACAGCACCAGCGCCGGGATCAGATAAAGCAGATAGACCGCCACTTCGCTAACGCTCGGGGTCTCCTGGTAGCCGAAGATCCCTTCAAGCAGTGTGCCGAACAGCGTATGCGTCGACAGCACGTTGCTCAGATCGAAGGCCGTATCCTGGAACAGGTTCCACAGGCCAGCCTCGTGGAAGGCGCGGATCGCCCCGGCAGCCAGACCAGCGGCCACCAGCAGAATAAACAGGCTGGTCCATTTGAAGAACACGCCGAGGTTAAGGCGGATACCACCCCAGTAGAGCAGGAAGCCCAGCACGATTGCCGTGGCCAGACCCAGCAGCGCACCCAGCGGCGGCCAGATGCCGACATCCTGCTGGAATGCCGCCAGCAGAAAGAAGACCGACTCCAGCCCCTCACGGGCAACGGCGAAAAAGACCATCATCACCAGCGCCCAGCCGTGGTGATTGCCGCGCTGCAGCGCCTTGTCCACGGCCTGCTCCAGCTGCTGTTTAACGTTGCGCGAGACATTGCGCATCCAGAAGACCATCCACGTCAGGATCACCACCGCGATGACCGCGACGATCCCCTCGAACAACTCCTGTTCGCGCTGAGGAAATTCCCCGGTGGTTTCGTTGATAAAAATGCCTAAGCCAAGACACAGCGCCGCCGCGAGGATCACGCCAATCCACATCACGCCAATCCAGTTTCCCCGCTGGGTGCGTTTCAGATAGCTGGCGATCAGGCTGACAATCAGCGCCGCCTCAAGGCCTTCGCGTAACATAATGAGAAATGGGACAAACATGCCAATACCCTTAAATGTAAAGCACCGTCAACGAATGCAAAAACAGGTAATATTTATGATAGTGATTATCATTACAATACTCAGAAACACAAGCGAAATGTTTAGAGAATGATGACTATCTGTAAATAAATCGCTGGCAAATAATGACTTACGAAAATATTCGCCTGTTATGAGGGAAAAGAATAAGCAAAGGATTTTTTACGCCAGATATTTACCCGTCGCGGCGGCTATGGCTAAATGGCGGCCTTATTGACCTGCGAAAAGAACAACATGACTGCATTTTTTCATTTCCTGCTGGCGCTGGTGGTGATCCTTGCCCTGGCCTGGCTTGTCAGCTACGACAGACAAAAAATTCGTATTCGTTACATTCTCCAGTTGATTATTATCGAAATAGCGCTCGCCTTCTTTTTCCTGCACGCAGAAAGCGGCCTGTGGCTGGTGAAAAATATCTCCGGCTTTTTTGCTTCACTGTTAGGCTTTGCCGCTGAAGGGACCAATTTCGTCTTTGGCGGCATGAGCGAAAAAGGGTTAGCCTTTATTTTCCTGGGCGTCCTGTGTCCGATTGTGTTTATTTCCGCGCTGATTGGTATTCTTCAGCACTGGCGGATCCTGCCGATTTTCATTCGTGTCATCGGCACCCTGCTGTCGAAGGTAAACGGCATGGGTAAGCTGGAATCTTTCAACGCCGTCAGCTCGCTGATCCTCGGCCAGTCGGAGAACTTCATCGCCTACAAGGGCGTACTGGGCGACCTCTCCTCACGCCGGCTGTTCACCATGGCGGCGACAGCCATGTCGACCGTATCGCTGTCGATTGTCGGCGCTTATATGACCATGCTGGATGCCAAATATGTCGTCGCGGCGCTGATCCTGAATATGTTCAGTACCTTTATCGTGCTGTCGGTGATTAACCCGACGCGGCCGGGCAGTGAGCAGGAAATAAAACTCGAGAAGCTACACGAATCGCAGAGTTTCTTTGAAATGCTCGGGGAATATATTCTGGCCGGCTTTAAAGTGGCGATGATTATTCTGGCGATGCTGATCGGCTTTATCGCCCTGATCAGCGCCATTAACGCGCTGTTCGCTACCCTGTTTGGTCTCAGCTTCCAGCAGATCCTCGGCTATGTCTTTTATCCGCTGGCCTGGCTTATCGGCATCCCGCTGAGCGATGCGCTGAACGCCGGCAGCATCATGGCCACCAAACTGGTCGCTAACGAATTTGTGGCGATGATTGAGCTGCAAAAGATTGCCGCCAGCATGACGCCGCGCGGGCTCGGCATTCTCTCGGTCTTCCTGGTGTCGTTTGCCAACTTTGCCTCGATCGGCATTATCGCCGGGGCGATCAAAGGCCTGAATGAACCGCAGGGCAATATCGTCTCCCGCTTCGGCCTGCGGCTGGTGTATAGCGCCACGCTGGTGAGCCTGCTTTCCGCCAGCTTCGCCGGGCTGGTCCTGTAAGACAAACGGCGGGGCTGCCCCCGCCGTTTACTCAGAACTGCACGCAGACCGGCTGGTCGACACGCATCACCGACTCCTGCGCGAAGCGTGATTTATAGCCCTGGCGCAGGGCTTCAATGCCTGCCTCGCTCTGCGCATCGTTGCCATGGATCACCATCAGCGCCTTACTCTGCTCCCGCACCACCTGACCATTCTGGCCCAGCCACTGGCCGCGGGCATCAAACACCGTCAGCCCATCGCGAAAGCGCGGCGTGACGTCGCGGTCGACAAACTGTTGCCACTCTTCAGCGGTGATGTCTTTCCCCGCCGGGCGGCTCAGGCCGAAGTAAAGCGTGGTTTGCACCATGGACCGATCCGCCGGGCAGGCGCCGGGCTTCGCCGCGCGGGTCGACGAACTTCCGCCCGCCACGCAGCCGCTGAGTAACCCTGCCAGCACCAGCGCCATTGCACCCTGTCTGAACGTCATCTTTGCTATCCTCATTGTTATTAGTCAGGAAATATCAGCGGATTTTCAAATAATTAGCAAGGGTTATAATATTCGGACCCGGCAACAGGCAAAAAAAAGCCCGCCAGCGGCGGGCTCGTGAGCGTCAGATGACCTTACTCAGCCGTGGCGCGTACCGGCGGCGGCGTATGGTAGTGGGCATCCGCTTCGGCGAAGCGCTGCTGCATGCTGGCCGACGGCGCTTTATCCAGCAGGCTAAAGACCGCGATCCCCAGGCTACCGAAGATAAAGCCCGGAATAATTTCATACAGGCCCAGCCAGCCAAACTGTTTCCAGACGATCACGGTCAGGGCGCCAATCACCATCCCGGCCAGCGCGCCGTTACGGGTCATGCGTGACCACATCACCGAGAACAGCACCACCGGACCAAAGGCGGCGCCGAAGCCAGCCCAGGCGTAGCTCACCAGTCCCAGCACGCGGTTTTCCGGATTGGCCGCCAGGGCAATCGCCACCAGGGCAACCACCAGCACCATCATACGCCCCACCCACACCAGCTCTTTCTGGCCGGCGTTTTTGCGCAGGAACGCTTTATACAGATCTTCGGTAATCGCGCTGGAGCAGACCAGCAGCTGACAGCTCAGAGTGGACATCACCGCCGCCAGAATCGCCGACAGCAGGATCCCGGCAATCCACGGGTTAAACAGGATTTGCGCCAGTTCGATAAACACGCGCTCAGCGTTCTGGTTAACCGCGCCCGCCTGGCTCGGGTTGTTATTGAAGTAGGCAATCCCAAAGAAGCCAACGGCCACTGCGCCCGCCAGGCACAGGATCATCCAGGTCATACTGATGCGACGTGCGTGAACGATGCTGTGGTGCGAATCCGCCGCCATAAAGCGCGCCAGAATATGCGGCTGGCCGAAATAGCCCAGCCCCCAGCCCATCAGCGAAATAATCGCCACGAAGTTCAGCCCCTTGAGCATGTCGATATTTTCGATGCTCTTTTGTTTAATGACTTCCAGCGAATCACCAAAGCCGCCGACGGAAATAATCACGATCACCGGGGTGAGGATCAGGGCAAAAATCATCAGGCTGGCCTGCACGGTATCGGTCCAGCTGACGGCGAGGAAGCCGCCGACGAAGGTATAGATAATCGTCGCCGCCGCCCCGGCCCACAGTGCGGTTTCATAACTCATACCGAAGGTGCTTTCAAACAGACGCGCCCCCGCCACAATTCCCGAGGCGCAATAGATGGTAAAGAACAGCAGAATAACCAACGCCGAAATAATTCTCAGCACCCGGCTTTTATCTTCAAACCGGCCGGTAAAATAATCGGGCAGCGTCAGGGCGTTATTATTCACCTCGGTATGCACGCGCAGGCGACCGGCCACCAGCTTCCAGTTAATCCACGCCCCCAGCGTTAAACCAATGGCGATCCAGCTTTCGGAAATCCCGGAGAGGAAAATCGCTCCCGGCAGTCCCATCAGCAGCCAGCCGCTCATATCCGACGCCCCCGCGGAAAGCGCGGTCACAAATGGCCCCAGACTCCGCCCGCCGAGAATATAATCATCGAAGTTTTTGGTCGAACGCCAGGCAATAAACCCTATTAAAACCATACCAAAAATATAAACAATAAATGTCACCAGCATCGGTGTGCTAATAGCCATGCAAAGTCTCCAGAATTTTTTATCGACAGCGTCCCGCTTTGTCGTTTTTTCCACTACCGGAACGGGGTAATGGTGCGTTGTTTAATTGGGCGACCGTATCCTGACGGAAGCTTCGGTTTTTCACAAATGATTTAACACAGCATTTACACGAAAAACCGGCAGCGCAAAACGTCATTTTTTTAGAGGTTGCACTCTCTCACGTTTTTAAAGGTTGCACCAAACAAAAGTGTTAACTCACGCATACAAATACCCTATGAGGCCGGGGTTAAAATTCTGCTATTTTGAGTATTATTTTTAACAAATGCGCCATTTCACGGCTTGTGTCACAAGCCACAATTAACAAGGTTGCACAAAGTTGCAACATAGTGGATATTTCCATGCAACCGCATAAGCCTAACGATAAATGACAGGAGTTCTGAGCATGGGCACCACCACCATGGGTGTTAAGCTTGACAACGCCACCCGCGAGCGCATTAAGTCCGCCGCGAGCCGTATTGACCGCACGCCGCACTGGCTGATTAAACAGGCCATCTTCAATTATCTGGAAAAACTGGAGAACGACGAGACGCTGCCTGAGCTGCCGGCCCTGCTCTCCGGCGCCGCCAATGAAAGCGATGAAGCAGGTTCCCCGGCGGAAGAACCGTATCAGCCGTTCCTCGAATTTGCCGAGCAGATCCTGCCGCAGTCGGTGAGCCGCGCAGCGATCACCGCCGCCTGGCGACGTCCGGAAACCGACGCGGTACCGATGCTGCTGGAGCAGGCCCGTCTGCCGCAGCCGCTGGGCGAACAGGCACACAAGCTGGCGTATCAGCTGGCGGAAAAACTGCGCAACCAGAAAACCGCCAGCGGCCGCGCCGGCATGGTGCAGAGTCTGCTGCAGGAGTTCTCCCTTTCTTCACAGGAAGGGGTGGCGCTGATGTGCCTGGCGGAAGCCCTGCTGCGTATTCCGGATAAAGCCACCCGCGATGCGCTGATCCGCGACAAAATCAGCAATGGCAACTGGCAGTCGCACATCGGCCGCAGCCCGTCGCTGTTCGTCAACGCCGCCACCTGGGGGCTGCTGTTTACCGGGAAACTGGTGTCGACCCATAACGAGACCAGCCTCTCGCGCTCGCTGAACCGCATCATCGGCAAGAGCGGCGAACCCCTGATCCGCAAAGGCGTCGATATGGCGATGCGCCTGATGGGCGAGCAGTTCGTCACTGGCGAAACCATCGCCGAAGCGCTGGCTAACGCCCGCAAGCTGGAAGAAAAAGGGTTCCGCTACTCCTACGATATGCTCGGCGAAGCGGCGCTGACCGCCGCCGATGCCCAGGCCTATATGGTTTCTTATCAGCAGGCGATCCACGCCATCGGCAAAGCCTCCAACGGTCGCGGCATTTATGAAGGCCCGGGCATCTCGATTAAACTCTCCGCGCTGCATCCGCGCTACAGCCGCGCGCAGTATGACCGGGTGATGGAAGAGCTTTATCCGCGTCTGAAATCGCTGACCCTGCTGGCGCGCCAGTACGATATCGGCATCAACATCGACGCCGAAGAGGCCGATCGCCTGGAGATCTCTCTCGATCTGCTGGAAAAACTCTGTTTCGAACCGGAGCTGGCCGGCTGGAACGGCATCGGCTTCGTGATCCAGGCCTATCAGAAGCGCTGCCCGTTCGTCATCGATGCCCTGATCGACCTCGCGACCCGCAGCCGTCGTCGCCTGATGATCCGTCTGGTGAAAGGCGCCTACTGGGATAGCGAAATCAAACGCGCGCAGATGGAAGGCCTCGAAGGCTATCCGGTTTATACCCGCAAGGTTTATACCGACGTCTCCTACCTCGCCTGCGCGAAAAAACTGCTGGCGGTGCCAAACCTGATTTACCCGCAGTTCGCCACCCACAACGCCCATACCCTGGCGGCTATCTACCAGCTGGCGGGCCAGAACTATTACCCGGGTCAGTATGAATTCCAGTGCCTGCACGGCATGGGCGAACCGCTGTATGAGCAGGTGGTAGGCAAAGTCGCCGACGGCAAACTGAACCGTCCGTGCCGGATCTACGCCCCGGTGGGCACCCACGAAACGCTGCTGGCGTATCTGGTGCGCCGTCTGCTGGAGAACGGCGCCAATACCTCCTTCGTCAACCGTATTGCGGACAATACCCTGCCGCTGGACGAGCTGGTGGCCGACCCGGTCAGCGCGGTAGAAAAACTGGCGCAGCAGGAAGGCCAGGCCGGCCTGCCGCATCCGAAAATCCCGCTGCCGCGCGATCTCTACGGCAGCGGCCGCAGCAACTCCGCCGGTCTCGATCTGGCGAACGAGCACCGTCTGGCCTCCCTCTCCTCTTCCCTGCTCAACAGCGCGCTGCATAAATGGCAGGCATTGCCGATGCTGGAGCAGCCGGTGGCCGAAGGCGAAATGCAGCCGGTGGTTAACCCGGCAGAACCGAAAGATATCGTCGGCTACGTCCGCGAAGCCAGCGACGCCGAAGTACAGCAGGCGCTGACCAGCGCTATCAACAATGCGCCGATCTGGTTCGCCACCCCGCCGCAGGAGCGCGCCGCCATTCTTGAGCGTGCCGCGGTGCTGATGGAAAGCCAGATGCCGACCCTGATGGGGATCCTGGTGCGCGAAGCGGGTAAAACCTTCAGCAACGCCATCGCCGAAGTGCGCGAAGCCGTCGACTTCCTGCACTATTACGCCGGCCAGGTGCGCGACGATTTCGATAATGAAACCCACCGCCCGCTGGGCCCGGTGGTCTGTATCAGCCCGTGGAACTTCCCGCTGGCGATCTTCACCGGCCAGATTGCCGCCGCGCTGGCGGCCGGCAACAGCGTGCTGGCGAAACCAGCCGAGCAGACGCCGCTCATCGCCGCCCAGGGCGTGGCGATTCTGCTGGAGGCCGGCGTGCCGCCTGGCGTTATTCAACTGCTGCCGGGCCGCGGGGAGACCGTGGGCGCCGCGCTAACCTCCGATGAGCGCGTACGCGGCGTGATGTTCACCGGCTCCACCGAAGTGGCGACGCTGCTGCAGCGCAATATTGCCAGCCGCCTCGATCCCCAGGGTCGCCCGACACCGCTGATCGCCGAAACCGGCGGGATGAACGCGATGATCGTCGACTCGTCGGCACTCACCGAGCAGGTGGTGATCGACGTCCTGGCTTCCGCGTTCGACAGCGCCGGCCAGCGCTGCTCCGCCCTGCGCGTGCTCTGCCTGCAGGAAGAGGTCGCCGACCATACGTTAACCATGCTGCGCGGCGCCATGAGCGAGTGCCGGATGGGCAATCCGGGCCGGCTGACCACCGATATTGGCCCGGTTATCGACACGGAAGCGAAAGAGAATATTGAACGCCATATTCAGACGATGCGCGCCAAAGGCCGCACCGTCTACCAGGCGGTGCGCGAGAATAGCGAAGACGCCCGCGAATGGCGCCACGGGACCTTCGTGCCGCCGACGCTTATCGAACTCGACAGCTTCGACGAACTGAAAAAAGAGGTCTTCGGCCCGGTACTGCATGTGGTGCGCTATAACCGTAACGAGCTGGACAAACTGGTGGAGCAGATTAACGCCTCTGGCTACGGCCTGACGCTCGGCGTGCATACCCGCATCGACGAGACCATCGCCCAGGTCACCGGCAGCGCGAAGGTGGGCAACCTGTACGTCAACCGCAATATGGTTGGCGCGGTGGTCGGCGTGCAGCCGTTCGGCGGCGAAGGGTTGTCCGGTACCGGTCCGAAAGCCGGCGGTCCGCTGTATCTGTACCGTCTGCTCTCCAGCCGTCCGCAGGACGCGGTTGGCGTGACCTTCGCCCGCCAGGATGCGGAGCGCCCGCTGGACGCCCAGCTGAAAACGCTGCTGGAAAAACCACTCCTGGCGCTGCAGCAGTGGGCGGCGGGCCGTCCTGAGCTGCAGGCGCTGTGCCAGCAGTACAGCGAGCAGGCGCAAAGCGGTACCCAACGCCTGCTGCCTGGGCCAACCGGCGAGCGCAATACCCTGACGCTGATGCCGCGCGACCGTGTGCTGTGCGTGGCGGATAACGAGCAGGATGCGCTGATCCAGCTGGCGGCAGCGTTAGCGGTGGGTTGTGAAGTATTGTGGCCGGACAGCGCCCTGCAGCGCGATCTGGCGAAGAAGCTGCCGCGGGAGGTCAGCGAGCGCATTCGCTTTGCCAAAGCGGAGCAGTTACCTGGTCAGGCCTTCGACGCGGTTATCTACCACGGCGATTCCGACCAGCTGCGCGAGCTGTGCGAGCAGGTGGCGGCGCGCGACGGGGCGATTGTCTCCGTGCAGGGCTTCGCCCGCGGCGAAACCAACCTGCTGCTGGAGCGGCTGTATATCGAGCGTTCGCTGAGCGTTAACACCGCGGCGGCAGGCGGTAACGCCAGCCTGATGACCATCGGCTAAAACAGGTTCCCCGGTGGCGCTACGCTTACCGGGGCTACCTACCACCGCCAAAGGGTAGCCCGGATAAGGCGCTGTGATCATCCCCGGTGGCGCTACGCTTACCGGGGCTACCTGTCTCATGGCACGGGGGCGGCCAGTATTGTAGGTCGGGTAAGCGTAGCGCCACCCGACAACATAACAATACCACGAGGTAGCCCGGATAAGGCGCTGTGCGCCGCCATCCGGGAAATTGGCGCAGTGATCAGCTAATGACAGCCGACGTCAGCTGTGTTTAATTAAGGCTCCCGGACGGGAGCCTTTTTTATGGGAGCAGAACAATGAAACGCACGTTATTTGCCGTGATGGCCCTGCTGGCCAGCGGCGCGGCGCTGGCAGACGAGTGCAGCAACGCCAATACCCAAACCGAAATGAATCAGTGCGCGGCCGCGCAGTTTCAGGCGGCCGACAAAAAACTGAATGACACCTGGCAGCAGGCCCTGCAGCGGGCGGTGGGTAAACAACAAACATTACTGAAGCAGGCGCAGCAGGCATGGATCGCCCTGCGCGACGCCGATTGCGCCTTCCTCGCGTCCGGCGCCGAAGGCGGCAGCATGCAGCCGATGCTGGTAAGCCAGTGCATGACCGATAAGAGCGTGGAGCGGGAGTCATTCCTCTCCTCGCTACTGCAGTGCGAGGATGGCGATCAAAGCTGCCCGCTGCCACCGGCCAATTAACGGACGCGAATGCCTTCGATAATCATCCGCTGGACATTATCGACCGTTTGTTCAAAAAAGGCCGCGTCCTGCAGCGTGGCGCCGGTGACCGCCTCCACCTGGGTAGCGAAGTCGGCGTAATGCTGGGTGGTGGCCCAGATCATAAAGATTAAATGCTGCGGATCGACCGGCGCCAGCTTGCCGCGGTCGATCCAGCCGGAGACAATCGCCGATTTCTCATCGACCAGCGCTTTCAGGTCCCCGGTCAGTTCGCCCATCAGCAGCGGCGCCCCCTGCAGCATCTCAAGGCAGAACAGCTTCGAGGCCTGGGGATGATCGCGGGACACCTCCAGCTTCAGGCGAATATATTCGCGGATCGCCACCAGCGGGCTGATATCCTCACGAAACGCCTTCAGCGGCGCCAGCCAGATGGCGAGGATCTGCTGCAGAACAGCCACATACAGCGCCTCTTTCGAAGGGTAGTAATAGAGCAGATTGGTTTTCGATACCCCGGCGCGCTCAGCCACCTGCTCCAGTCGCGTACCGTGAATACCAAATTGCGAAAATGCCTCCAGCGCGGCGGCCAGGATGGCCTCCTTTTTGGCGCTTACCGCTTGTGAACGTTTGCCGTTTTTCTTCACCGCGCCCTGTGTCATACATCCTCTCCTTCAGTTGACGCCACCAGCATAGCAAAAGCCCCGCGCCGACACGACCCCGTGCACCCTGATTGCGCATGACTGCCGTTTTTTCGTGCACTGATTTTGACCATCCAGTCCACTTTTTTATCATCCTTTTTAGCAACTCAAAAGTAACACATTAATAACATTAGCATTTATAAAACTGGCATCGCGTTTGCTTTAGCTCTTCTGCAAGGTGGTCCAGGGAGAGGCAGGATGCCGCACCACCGCAATTCCATCTTCCATGACTGCAGAGAGGTAGGTATGAAAATTGGTGTTTTCGTTCCCATTGGCAACAACGGCTGGCTGATCTCTACTCATGCCCCGCAGTATATGCCGACCTTCGAACTGAATAAGGCTATCGTACAGAAAGCCGAGCACTACCATTTCGACTTCGCGCTCTCCATGATCAAGCTGCGCGGCTTCGGCGGGAAAACCGAGTTCTGGGATCACAACCTGGAGTCCTTCACCCTGATGGCCGGCCTGGCGGCGGTGACCTCGAAGATCCAGATCTACGCCACCGCTGCCACCCTGACGCTGCCGCCGGCGATTGTCGCCCGGATGGCCTCCACTATCGACTCCATCTCCGGCGGTCGGTTTGGCGTCAATCTGGTGACCGGCTGGCAAAAACCGGAATATGACCAGATGGGCATGTGGCCGGGAGATGACTATTTCGCCAGCCGCTATGACTATCTCACCGAATACGTTCAGGTGCTCCGTGACCTGTGGGGCACCGGGCGCAGCGATTTCAAAGGTGACTACTTCACCATGAACGACTGCCGGGTCAGCCCGCGCCCTTCGCAGCCGATGAAGGTGATCTGCGCCGGGCAGAGCGATGCCGGTATGGCCTTCTCCGCTCAGCACGCGGACTACAACTTCTGCTTTGGCAAAGGGGTCAACACGCCAACGGCCTTTGCCCCGACCGCCGCGCGCATGATGCAGGCGGCGGAAAAAACCGGCCGCGACGTGGGGTCCTATGTGCTGTTTATGGTGAT
The DNA here is from genome assembly GCF_002810515.1 of Klebsiella sp. D-Nf1. NCBI lineage: Bacteria > Pseudomonadati > Pseudomonadota > Gammaproteobacteria > Enterobacterales > Enterobacteriaceae > Klebsiella > Klebsiella sp. D-Nf1. The sequence goes on along the minus strand of NZ_PIOK01000001.1, from coordinate 319,679 downwards.
CGCCGACGAAACCGACGAGGCGGCGCGCGCCAAATGGGAACATTACAAAGCGGGCGCCGATGAAGAAGCGCTGGCGTGGCTCACCGAGCAGAGTCAGAAAGACACCCGCTCCGGCAGCGATACCAACGTGCGCCAGATGGCCGACCCCACCTCGGCGGTCAACATTAACATGGGCACCCTTGTCGGATCGTATGCCAGCGTCGCGCGGATGCTCGATGAAGTGGCGAGCGTGCCCGGTACTGACGGCGTGCTGCTGACCTTTGATGATTTTCTTGCCGGCATCGACGCCTTTGGCGAACGCATTCAGCCGCTGATGCGCTGCCGGGACCACATTGCTCCTGTTACCCGTGAGGTGGCCTGATGATTACCCTTCCCGCTCGCCCGGAATCCCTGACCTTCGCGCCGCAGCAGAGCGCGCTGATTGTGGTCGATATGCAGAACGCCTACGCCAGCCAGGGCGGTTATCTGGATCTCGCCGGCTTTGACGTCTCCGCCACCCGGCCGGTTATCGACAATATTAATACCGCCGTCGCCGCCGCCCGCGCCGCGGGTATGCTGATTATCTGGTTCCAGAATGGCTGGGATGACCAGTATGTTGAAGCTGGCGGCCCGGGCTCGCCGAACTATCACAAGTCCAACGCGCTGAAAACGATGCGTCAGCGTCCGGAGCTGCAGGGCAAGCTGCTGGCGAAAGGCGGCTGGGATTATCAGCTGGTGGACGAACTGACACCGCAGGAAGGCGACATCGTGTTGCCGAAACCGCGTTACAGCGGCTTCTTTAACACCCCGCTCGACAGCATTTTGCGCAGCCGCGGCATACGCCACCTGGTGTTCACCGGGATCGCCACCAACGTCTGCGTCGAATCGACGCTGCGCGATGGCTTCTTTCTCGAATACTTCGGTATCGTGCTGGAGGATGCCACCCATCAGGCCGGGCCGGCCTTCGCCCAGCAGGCGGCGCTGTTCAATATTGAAACCTTTTTCGGCTGGGTCAGCGACGTCGAGAGCTTCTGCCACGCGCTGTCCCCCGCCACCCCGCTGTCTTTAGCCAAGGAGAAACGTTATGCCTAAACAGGTGATTATTCCGCCAGGCACCACCACGCCGATTGCCCCCTTTGTTCCGGGGACGCTCGCCGACGGGGTGGTCTACGTCTCGGGCACCCTGCCGTTTGATAAGCAAAACAATGTGGTGCACATCGGCGACCCAAAGGCGCAAACCCGCCACGTGCTGGAGACCATCAAGAGCGTTATCGAAACGGCGGGCGGGAGTATGGCGGATGTGACTTTCAACAGCATCTTTATCACCGACTGGACAAATTACGCCGCGATTAACGAGGTCTACGCCGAGTTCTTCCCCGGCGATAAACCGGCGCGCTTTTGCATTCAGTGCGGACTGGTGAAGCCTGATGCGCTGGTGGAAATCGCCAGCGTCGCCCATATCGGAACCCCGACATGATGAGGCTCAATATCGCCCCGGCTCCGTGGCCCGGCGCGCCGGTGGTGGTCCTCAGCGCCGGCCTTGGCGGGGGCGGCGGCTACTGGCTGGCGCAGCGCGCGGCGCTGGAGGCACATTATCAGCTGGTGAGTTATGACCATAACGGGACCGGGGAAAACGCCGGCCCGCTGCCCGCCGACTACAGCATGGCGACGATGGCCGGGGAGCTGTTCAACGCCCTGCAGGCGGCGGGGATCACCCGCTTTGCGCTGGTGGGCCACGCCCTGGGGGCGCTGATTGGTCTGCAGCTGGCGCTCGATCGCCCCGAGGCGGTGAGCGCCCTGGTGCTGGTCAACGGCTGGCTGACGCTGTCGCCGCATACCCGCCGCTGCTTCCTGGTGCGCGAGCGTCTGCTGCATGCCGGCGGCGCGCAGGCGTGGGTCGAAGCGCAACCACTGTTTCTCTACCCGGCGGAATGGATGGCCGCGCGCCTGCCGCGCCTCGAAGCGGAAGATGCGCTTGCCATCAGCCATTTTCAGGGCAAGGAGAATCTGCTGAAGCGGCTGCAGGCCCTGAAGCAGGCTGATTTTTCACGCCGTGCGGCGGCCATCGCCTGCCCGACGCTGATTGTCAGCGCCGCTGACGACCTGCTGGTCCCGGCCTCCTGCTCCCGCGTGCTGCAGGCGGCGATCCCCGACAGCCAGCGTGTGGAGATGCCGTGGGGCGGCCATGCCTGTAACGTCACCGACGCCGATACGTTTAATACCATTTTATGCGACGGGCTGGCCGCTATGCTGCCGGTCGCCAGGGAGATCTAATGAACGATGCGATAAACCACACGGCCTGCGAGACGCTGTTTACCCAGGCCCGGACCCACAACGGCTGGCTGGATAAGCCGGTGAGCGACGCGCAACTGCAGGCCATCTGGGACCTGATGAAAATGGGGCCCACCTCCGCCAACTGTTCGCCGGCGCGCATCGTGTTCGTCCGCAGCGCGGAAGGCAAAGAGAAGCTCCGCCCAACGCTCTCCAGCGGCAATCTGCAGAAAACCATGCAGGCGCCGGTGACCGCCATCGTGGCATGGGATAGCGCCTTCTACGACCGGCTGCCGACCCTGTTTCCCCACGGTGACGCCCGCAGCTGGTTTACCTCCAGCCCGCAGCTGGCGGAAGAGACCGCGTTTCGCAACAGCTCGCTGCAGGCGGCGTACCTGATTTTCGCCTGCCGGGCGCTGGGCCTCGACACCGGGCCGATGTCCGGTTTTGACCGGGAAAAAGTCGACGCGGCGTTTTTCGCCGACAACGGCTGGAAAAGCAACCTGCTGGTGAATATCGGCTATGGTGACCCCGGCAAGCTGTATGGTCGCCTGCCGCGTCTGTCCTTTGATGAAGCTTGCCTGCTGGCATAAGGAGTTTGCGATGGAGTTAGCGGACAAAGCGAGTTTTCGTGACGCCATGGCCCACGTCGGCGCCGCGGTTAACATTATTACCACCGATGGCCCGGCGGGCCGGGCGGGGTTTACCGCCAGCGCGGTCTGCAGCGTCACCGATACGCCGCCGACCCTGCTGGTCTGCCTGAACCGCTCAGCCTCGGTGTGGCCGGTGTTCAGCGAACACCACACGCTGTGCGTCAATACCCTGGCGGCGGGACAGGAGGCCCTGTCGACGCTGTTTGGTGGTAAAACGGCAATGGACGAGCGCTTTGCCGCCGCCGACTGGCAGACCGGCGCCACCGGCTGTCCGCGGCTGGAGGCGGCGCTGGTCAGCTTTGACTGCCGTATCGACCAGCGCGTCAGCGTCGGCACGCACGACATCCTGTTTTGTCACGTCGTGGCCATTACCCGTCACCCGGAACCCCGGGGACTGATGTGGTTTGACCGCGGTTATCACACGCTTATGCGACCCGCTTGTTAACCTTTAACCCGGGATATCATCATGGCACTCTTCGATTTTCCTCGCTGGAAGTTGACCTCCCCCGCCGCTGAGTCCGGCGTTGTCGCCCCCGATGAACGCTTGTCGGCCGGACAAACGCTGGTGATGGGTGTGCAGCACGCCGTTGCGATGTTCGGCGCGACGGTGCTGATGCCGCTGTTGATGGGGCTCGACCCCAACCTGTCGATTCTGATGTCGGGCGTCGGCACTCTGCTGTTCTTTGTCGTCACCGGCGGACGGGTGCCGAGCTATCTCGGCTCCAGCGCCGCTTTTGTCGGGGTGGTGATCGCCATTACCGGCTTTAACGGCCAGGGGCTGAACCCTCATCTGAGCGTCGCCCTTGGCGGGATCATCGCCTGCGGGCTGGTTTACACCCTGATTGGTCTGGTGGTGATGAAGATCGGCACCCGCTGGATCGAGCGCCTGATGCCGCCGGTGGTGACCGGCGCGGTGGTGATGGCTATCGGCCTGAACCTGGCGCCGATTGCCGTGCACAGCGTGTCCGCCAGCGCCTTCGACAGCTGGATGGCGGTGTTAACCGTGCTCTGCATCGGCATAGTCGCGGTATTTACCCGCGGGATGCTGCAGCGTCTGCTGATCCTGGTCGGCCTGATCGTCGCCTGCGCACTGTACGCCCTGCTGGCTAACGGCTTTGGCCTTGGCAAGCCGCTGGACTTTTCTTCCCTCTCCCAGGCGGCGTGGTTCGGGCTGCCGCACTTTACCACCCCATCCTTTAACGGTCAGGCGATGATGTTGATTGCGCCCGTCGCCGTGATCCTGGTGGCTGAGAACCTGGGGCACCTGAAGGCCGTCGCCGGGATGACCGGGCGCAATATGGACCCGTACATAGGGCGCGCCTTCGTCGGCGATGGGCTGGCGACCATGCTCTCCGGCTCGGTGGGCGGCAGCGGGGTTACGACCTATGCGGAGAACATTGGCGTCATGGCGGTGACCAAGGTCTATTCGACGTTGGTCTTTGTCGCCGCGGCACTGATCGCGATGCTGCTGGGCTTCTCGCCGAAGTTTGGCGCATTAATCCACACCATTCCCGGGCCGGTGATCGGCGGCGCCTCGATCGTGGTGTTTGGCTTAATTGCCGTCGCCGGGGCGCGGATCTGGGTGCAAAACCGGGTCGACCTCAGTCAGAACAGCAATTTGATCATGGTGTCGGTGACCCTGGTGCTGGGCGCCGGCGATTTCGCGCTGTCGCTGGGCGGCTTTACGCTGGGCGGAATTGGTACGGCCACCTTCGGGGCGATCCTGCTGCACGCGCTGCTTCATCGCGGAACGCGGGAGGCGAAGGAGGCCAGGGTAACGCCGGTGTAAGCCACATTAGCGCGGTGTTGGCACGTGGGCCTGGGTGGTGTGAGCCTGTAGGCCGGATAAGGCATTTATGCCGCCATCCGGCACCGCCACGGGTACGGAGCCTGACTGCCCGGCGGCGCTGCGCTTGCGCGGGCCTGGGTGGTGTGTGCCTGTAGGCCGGATAAGGCATTTATGCCGCCATCCGGCATCGCCACGTGTACTGAGCCTGACCTCACGGCGGCACTGCGCTGGCGCGGGCCTGGGTGGTGTGAGCCTGTAGGCCGGATAAGGCATTTATGCCGCCATCCGGAACCGCCACGGGTACGGAGCCTGACCGCCCGGCGGCGCTATCGGGACAGAAGGGAAAGATTACGGCTCGTGGCGATCGGCCAGGCCAGGCAGCGGCGGCGCATCGTCATTCGTTGCAATCTGCGGCGGCGATTTGCGCTTCCACTTCAGCTCGCTCACCAGCACCCCCGCGAGGATCAAGACGCAGCCGAGCAGAGCCAGCAGCGGCAGACGCTCACCGGCCAGCCGGCCAAAAATACCGGCCCATACCGGTTCACCAGTATAGATAAGGGTGGCCCGCGTCGGCGAGACGCTGCGCTGCGCCCAGTTCATGGTCACCTGAATGATCGCGCTGAAAATCCCCAGCCCCAGCGCGACGCCGAGCAGGGCCGGCGTCAACGGCGGAACCGCCTCACCCGCCGGCTTCATGGCGGCGAAAGCCACCAGCGACGCGGTCGCCAGCTGCACGACCGTCACCCGGCGGACATCGACTTTCCCGGCCCAGGCGCTGATAAGGATAATCTCCGCGGCTATCGCCAGCGCGCTCGCCAGAGTAATCATCTCCCCCACGCCAAGCGCCAGCAGATTATTTTCCGGCCCGGCCAACAAGATCAAACCGATAAAGGCCAGCACAATCCCCACGCAGGACATCACCCCCGGCATACGGCCCAGGCACAACCACTGCAGCAGCGGCACCAGCGGCACATACATCGCCGTGATAAACGCAGACTTACTGCTGGAGATCGACTGCAGTCCCCAGGTCTGCAGGCCATACCCCAGCGCAATCGCCACGCCAATCGCCACCCCCGCTTTCACCTCCAGCCACGTCAGACCGCGCAGGGTACGCAGCGAGAGCAGGCCCACCGCCAGTGCGGCGGTCGCGAAACGCAGACCGACAAAAAACAGCGGCCCGCTGAGGCTTACCGCATACTGCACGGCAAGGAACGTCCCTCCCCAGAACATGGTGATCATGATAAGGAGCGCTTCCTGGCGGGTAACGGAGAATTTTAACGAAGACATAAGACAGCCATGACGATTAACGGGGCGACCAGTGTGCAATCCGCCCGGCGGGAGCGCAACCACCGACAGATAAAAAAACCGCCGGCAGATGCCGGCGGCGAGGGCGATGCGGTTGGGTGGGGGAGATTAACACCGCATCAAAGAGAACAGTGCGAGTCGCGCGTTAACTGTCACGACTACCATGACTGTTTTTACCCCCTTTTTTGCCAGCCTCTGAGGCGCGCTGAGGGTCATTCTTAAAATTCCCCCCGCTATGCTGGCCACCTTTACGTCCTGCTTCTGATGCTCTTTCACGGTCTTCAGCAAAGTTGCCAGAACCGCCACGATGGTTTGCCATTACTGACCTCCATTAGGTTAGACATCATAGTGCATTACGCGGGAGCGGCGATGCCGCTGTCTTACCGCGTATCTATAAGGTTAGTGAATGACAGCCGCTGACGGCGGCAAATGAAATATCCAGAAACAAACCCGGGCGAAAAAAGTCCCCTCGCGGCGTGAACGGGTCCTAACCGACTCTGCTGGCGGAGAAAAAATAGTCGGCAAAAATGTATCCTGATGCTACACCCTTGCCGCACCGGCCAAAATGGCAGGCGCAACGCCCCCTCTTCTCTCCTGTTCAGGCCGCGCTGTGCAAGGAAAAGTAAATAACGCTTTGTCATTTTGTTATAAATCAAATAAATGCCCGTTGGATTTGCACTCTCCGGCGGAGGCTTTATCTTTAAAGGTAACCAGTCATTTGGCTGGCTTATAACGCAACCGAGGAGTGATGGAAATGGCTAAAATTCTGGTGCTTTATTATTCCATGTATGGACACATTGAAACCATGGCTCATGCCGTCGCCGATGGAGCGAACCGGGTGGATGGCGTTGAGGTGGTTGTGAAGCGCGTGCCGGAAACCATGCAGGCTGAAGCATTTGCCAAAGCAGGCGGGAAAACTCAAAACGCGCCCGTCGCCACGCCGCAGGAACTGGCAGAGTATGACGCCATCATCTTTGGTACCCCGACTCGTTTCGGCAACATGTCCGGTCAGATGCGCACCTTCCTCGATCAAACCGGCGGCCTGTGGGCGTCCGGCGCCCTGTATGGCAAAATCGCCAGCGTATTCAGCTCAACCGGCACCGGCGGCGGCCAGGAACAAACGATCACCTCGACCTGGACGACGCTGGCCCACCACGGCATGATCATCGTCCCGATCGGCTATGGCGCCCAGGAGCTGTTTGATATCTCCCAGGTCCGCGGCGGAACCCCTTATGGCGCGACCACCATCGCCGGCGGCGACGGTTCGCGTCAGCCGAGCGAGGAAGAGTTAGCCATCGCCCGCTATCAGGGCGAACATGTCGCTAAACTGGCCGTTAAAGTACACGGCTAATCTTCTGCAGGAGGAGCAACATGCCAACTCAAGAAGCAAAAGCACATCACGTCGGCGAATGGGCAAGTTTACGTAACACCTCGCCGGAGATCGCCGAGGCGATTTTTGAAGTCGCCCATTACGATGAAAAACGGGCGGAGCAAATCTGGGAGGAAGGCAGCGACGAAGTGCTGGCGCTGGCCTTTGCCAAAACCGATAAAGATGCGCTGTTCTGGGGTGAACAGACGATTGAGCGTAAAAACGTCTAGGACGTTTATTCCCGCCAGGGCTCACCCTAACCTGCTAAAAAACCCGGATTGCTCCGGGTTTTTTACATTACTTCGCCGCCTCGTTGATCACCTTTTTAAAGGTCTCCAGCGGGCAGAATCCCTGATCGTCAACCGGGCAGCCGTTAAGCGCCAGGGTGACCCGCTGCGGCGGGGCCTGCAGGGTTAACGCGTCGGCGTTACGCAGCTGTTCAGTACTTTGATAGACATACTCAATCTTCATCAAATCGCGATTGCCGGCGCTGTCATGCCAGCGCTGAAACAGCAGTTTGCCGCCAATGGACGTGCGCTCGTACTGGCCAGGTAGTTGATAAGGCTTAAAGTCCAGGGCCGTCAGCAGCGAGGCGATATTCGAGTCGTGCCCCACCAGCAGCGTGACTTTCGCCTTGTTGGCCTCCTCGCCCACCAGCGCGTTATCGATATATTTAACCAGTGGTTTGGCGACGTTTTGCGCCACTGCCGTCGAGGTAAACAGACTATCCTGGTAGCCGTTTTTCAGCTTCGACAGCACCTGCCATTGCTTATCGCTGGTGATTTCCCCCCACGCCACCTGGTCTTTCGGGAAACCTTCATAGTATTGCAGGGTGAACGCATCCACCAGCGAGTTGCCCACCTTCAGCGGGCCGGAAACTCCCGGCTCCTGCTGATAACCGGCGCTAAAGGTATCCTTACCCTCGCTCAGCGAGCAAACCTGCTTCTCTTTGCAGGAGGGCGAATTGCGGTAATCGATCATCTTCTCCAGCAGCTTATAGCTCTCGGTCAGTTGCATCCCCTGACGCTCTTTTTCCATCGCCTGCAGCGCTTTCTCGCGAAACGCGGGGGAGTCGTCGGTAATAACCGGGTTGAAGGTCGGGTCCATAGTGCCCATCTGCGGCTGATGGTGCACCGTGATACCGCAGCCCGGGAACGCGCCGGTGATAAAGAACTGCGCGGTGGCAACGGTGCGCTGCAGGCTGTTGGCATAGGCGTAAACCGCGTTTTCCGGCGGGCACTCACCGCTGGTCACCAGCTTCTGCTGCGCCAGCCATTCGCGCATATAGTGGCCCATATACACCTCCAGCACGCCGCCTTTGGTGGTCAGCTGGCCGCCCGGCACATCCCACTGCGGCCAGGCTTTCGCTGTCGACTGCTCCAGCACGCTGCCGTTATTGGCCAGCGGCGCACGCAGATTGTGACGGCTCATGATCAGCACCTGTTGCAGCTGATACCCCTCCGGGGCGGCCGTGTCCTGCGCCTGAGCGCCAGCGGATAACATCACCGCGCCGGCGACGGCGGCGGCAAGTAGACGTTTTTTCATCCCTTCATCCTTAATCATTTATCATCATCGCGTTAATTGTGACGGATTTATGACATTTTTCCTGGTAATCGCTCGCAAACTTAGACCGTAGCCGAAAATTTCCCCTGCCGGGCAAAGAGTTTTATAATGAAACAATTAACCTGGAGGCCTTCGTGAAACGTACCCGTCTGGAAAACAGCTGTTGCCCTATCGCCCGTTCCCTCGATGTAATCGGTGACTGGTGGTCGCTGCTGATCGTCCGTGATGCCCTGCGCGGGGTGCGCCGGTTTAGCGAATTCCAGAAAAACCTCGGTATTGCCAAAAACATGCTCGCCGGGCGGCTGAAAATGCTGGTGGATGAAGGCATCCTGCGCCTGCAACCGGCCTCCGACGGCAGCGCCTGGCAGGAGTATGTCCTGACCGACAAAGGCCGTGCCCTGCAAACGGTGCTGGTCGCCCTCTCCCAGTGGGCAGATGACTATCTTTTTGACCCGAACGAACCGGCGACCCGGCTCATTGACCGCCAGCAGCGCCAGCCCCTGCGTAAACTGGTCCTGCAGGCGGCCGATGGCCGTGAGCTGTCCCCAGCGGATATCACCATCGCCCTCCCGCTGAACGACTAATCGCTCCCTGCGGCAGGCAGAAATAAAAAAAGCCTGGCAAAATAGTTGCATTATTAAACCAGATATCTCATGCTGAATTTGGTTTAATAATGCAACCTTTTACGAGGCAATTCTCATGACCCAGTCATCGCACACTGCTTTTATCACTGGCGCGTCCTCAGGTATCGGCGCGATCTATGCCGAACGACTCGCCGCCCGCGGCTACAACCTGATCCTCGCCGCCCGTCGTGAAGACCGGCTGCTGGCGCTCGCCGACCAGCTGCAGGCACGCTACGCCATCCAGGCCAGCATCCTCAAAGCCGATCTTAGCGAAGAGCACGGGATTGCCGCCGTAGAGCAGCGTCTGCAGCAGGATCTCACCATCGACCTGTTCATTAACAACGCCGGCACCGCAAAAATGGCGGGTTTTCTCGCCAGTACGCCGCGCGAGCACCAGGCGATTCATACGCTCAACACCACGGCGCTGCTACGCCTGAGCTACGCCGCGCTGGCCGCTTTCACCCCACGACGCCGGGGAACGCTCATTAATATTGCCTCCATCCTCGCGCTACATACGCTGCCGGGCAGCGCGGTCTACAGCGCCAGTAAAGCCTGGGTGTTGAGCTTCACCCGCGGACTGCAGGATGAGTTTGCCGACAGCGGCGTGCGTATTCAGGCGGTATTGCCGGCGGCGACCGCCACCGATCTCTGGCCGACCTCCGGCGTGGCGCTGGACGCCCTGCCCACCGGCACAGTGATGACCACAGAAGATCTGGTGGACGCCGCCCTCAGGGGACTGGAGATGGGGGAACAGGTCACCTTACCGCCGGTTCATGACCTGGGACTGTGGGAGGCTTTCGAGCAGACCAGACTGGCGCTGTTTACCAGCGCGCGAACCGGGCAACCGGCGCCGCGGTATCGCTAACCCCCTTGCGGCGGGCGTTACTCCGGTAGCGGAACCGCCGTCAGGGTACAAATGGCCTCGTGCTCGCCGCCGCGGCGATCGGTGATCACCACCTTATCGCCCGCTTTTTTACCTTCACACGGCTTGAGGACCTGCTCCACGATCCGTTCGCGGCTCGCCTGACGTTCACTTTCAGCCTGGCTGGCGAAGGCAGACAGCGCCAGCACCACACCCAGCAGGCTGAGGGTTTTCTTATACATGACTTACTCTCAGATCATTCTTATTCGCGGTCAGCGTAACCTGCTGTAGACCGCACTTCTGTAAAATCACTTAACGGAGTGTTACGCCATTTCAGATGAAACCCTGGCTGTCACATTCCTGCGGGAAATATTTTATCACAACCCCACCGCCGAAGATTCCCGGTATGAGGCGTCATCTTTCAGACATATCCCGATGTTATCTTCAAACAGAGCCCTGTATCTTTTTCCCTTTCTAAACAGAATATTAGGTTGGTCTATGTCGGGTCTTATTCTCTTTATCGTCGCGGTGGCGCTGCTGGGCGTCGCCATTTACAGCCTAGTGTCGTACCTCAAAGAGCGGCGCGCCAGTCAGTTACCTGTCCATAAAAAGAAGAAATAACACCTTCCGTTCCCCGCCGTTTTCTGCTGATTTCTTTACCGTCCTGTACTGTCCCTTACCGAACCAAAAACGAAGGCAGGCCTGTGGGCCTGCCTTCGTTCAACAGCAGCATCAAACGTTTATGATTCCCAGGCCTGCTCCGCTTTGGTGGCATCGAACTGCGGCGGGGGTTTACGGAAACGCCGGGTCAGATAAGTCAGGTACAGCAGGCCAAGCGCCGCCCACACCAGACCAAGCGTTAGCGAGGTGGCCTCGAGGTTGATCCACAGCACGCCCACGGTCAACGCCCCGACCATTGGCAGCAGCAGATAGTGCAGACGATCCTTCCAGGTTTTGTTATACCCCTTACGCCGCCAGAAGTGGTTGAACACCGACAGGTTAACGAAGGTAAACGCCACCAGTGCGCCGAAGTTGATCAACGCCGTGGCGGTCACCAGGTCGAAGAACAGCGCCGACAACGCAACGATGCCCACCATAATCACGTTCAGCGCCGGGGTACGCCATTTCGGATGCACATAGCCAAAAATACGCTCCGGGAAGACGTTGTCGCGGCCCATCACGTACAGCAGACGGGAGACGCTGGCATGCGACGCCAGGCCCGACGCCAGGGTGTTAACAAAGGTCGTGCACAGGAAAATCGACTGGAATAGCTTGCCGCCCACATACAGCGCAATCTCCGGCAGCGCGGCATCAGGATCTTTAAAGCGATGAATATCCGGGAAGAACAACTGCATAAAGAACGACGCGGCGATAAAGATAATGCCGCCATACATTGCGGTGAGAAAAATCGCCTTCGGGATCACCCGCGCGGCATCAGGGGTCTCTTCCGACAGCGTGGTCACCGCATCGAAGCCGAGAAACGAGAAGCAGACAATGGTCGCGCCGGTAATAATCGGGATCAGATGGGCATTCTGGCTGATAAACGGCTGCAGCGACCAGACGGTACCCACCCCCTCCCCTTTATGCAACCCCTGCACCACCAGAATGACAAACACCACCATGATCGAGATCTGCACTAACACGAACAAGGTATTGAAGTTAGCCACCAGGTTAACGCTTTTCAGGTTCGCGGCGGTGAGGATGGCAACAAAGGTCACCACCCACACCCACGGCGGTACTTCCGGGAATAGCGCCGAGAGATAGATCTTCGCCAGCAGGACGTTGATCATCGGCAGGAACAGATAATCCAGCAGCGACGACCAGCCAACCATAAAGCCGACGTGCGGACTGATGGATTTTTGCGCGTAGGTGTAAGCGGAGCCAGCTTCCGGAAACTGGCGCACCAGTTTGCCGTAGCTGATAGCGGTAAACAGCACGCCCGCCAGCGCCAGCAAATAAGACGCCGGTACGTGACCATTGCTGATGCCGGAGACAATGCCGAAGGTATCAAACACCGTCATCGGCGTGAGATAGGCCAGCCCCATCATCACCACTTGCCAGAGTTTGAGTGATTTCCGCAGACCAGGTCTGCCCGCCTGAGCGGCATCTTGCGCAGGAAGATTAATAGCCATCGCTCATTCCCCCTTTGCTGATAACAGTCTGCGGGTACAACGTCCGCGTGACAAACCTGCTTAGCAAAGGGGTAAGGCGTAAATAAAAGGGTAAGACGGACCGGTGAGCGGTAGCTGGTTGGCATCCAATGCGGCCAGAGCGGCCTCCCTCTCCCTGCGGATATTTGAACATCTGCATCATCTCATTTCCTCGTCACACACTGTGTCGTTAACTGAAGCCCCGTTGCCGCCTGCGCTCCTTAACGCGACATCCGGGAAATGGCTGGGCTCCCAGCAAAAAGGACGACCAGGCTCCGCTCAGGCCGTATGATGCTACTGATTACCAAACTCATGGGCCCCTCGCGGGGCGACCATCAGGCGTTTTTCAACATCCACTCAATTTCGGTTTCTGTGATAAGACGCTCAAACTGCAGTAATTCATCATGCTTACAGGCATGAAAAACGTGGCAGAAACGCTCACCGAGGCGCTCGCGCAGATGATCGTTCTGCATAAACTCCCACAGCGCATCGCTCTGGCGGATCGGGAACGGCAGGCCCTCTTGTTCCAGACCGTTACCTTCCACCTCTTCCTGCAAAGGCAGCTGGGGGTTATCCAGCCCGTGCAGAATGCCGGCAAAAATCGCCGCCATCACCAGATACGGGTTGGCGTCCGCCCCCGCCACGCGATACTCGACGCGGTGGTTCTGCCGCTCGCCGCACGGAATACGCAAGGCCACGGTACGGTTGTTATGCCCCCACGAAGCCTGCGTCGGGACGTACATCCCCGGCTGAAAGCGGCGATACGAGTTCACGTTTGGCGCCAGCAGCGCCATCGAGGCCGGCATCAGATCGATCATCCCGGCCAGCGCGCGTTTGAGCAGCGCGGAGTCTTCCCCGTCGCCGTCCACCAGCACGTTTTCCCCTTTATTGTTCAGCATGCTGATGTGGATGTGCATCCCGCTGCCCGCATGCTCTTCATAAGGCTTCGCCATAAAAGTGGCGTGCATCTTATGCTTCTCCGCCATTAAACGCACGAGACGTTTTAACGCCAGCGCATCATCGCAGGCATCCAGCACGTTATCGGTATGGTGAAGGTTGATTTCAAACTGGCCCGGCGAGGCTTCCGCCACCGCGCCGTCGGCGGGGATCAGCTGCAGTTTGGCCAGCTCGTCGATGTCATAAAGCACGTCGGCAAAGTGGTTAAGGTTATCGACAGAGTAGACCTGGCTTTGGGTGTTGCGATCGTCGGTGCCCGGCGCGCACGGCGGCTGGAGGTAGCCTTCGGCATCGCGTTTGCGGTCCAGTAAATAGAACTCCAGCTCTACCGCTACCACGGGGAACAGCCCGCGCTGGCGCAACTGCTGCCAGAGGCGGTTGAGTACGTTCCGCGGCTCAACGTCAAAGGGAGCGCCATCTTCATCAACCATGGTCAGCTGTACCTGGGCTATCGATTGTGGGTCAGCCGCCGAAGGCGTTAAGGTGCCAGGTACCGGGATGCAGCTGCGATCCGGCTCGCCCATATCCTGACCCAGACCGGCCTCTTCCACCACATTGCCAAGAATATCCATCGCAAACACCGAGGCCGGGAAATAACAGCCTTTCTCCAGTTTACTCAGGCCGGCAACCGGGATCCGTTTGCCGCGGAAGCAGCCGTTCAGGTCGGTGAGGAGGACATCGACATACTGGGTATCGGGGTAGGTTTCGAGGTAGCGCTTCACTTCTTTCGCGAATGCGCTGACCCGTCTCTCTTCCGTATGCTGAACAAAATTCTCAACTTCTACGATATTGGTTTCCATGATTCACCGCCGTTGGTTGGGTTTCGGTCCTGTGCTCAGACCGTTAAATATAATGTCCACCCCATCGACTGTGTATGCAAACAAATTGTTTGTCAAATGTTAAATTAAGTTTGCAAAGGGCTATTTCCACTGCTAGATTGAGAAAATATTGAACGATATGGCCGTTAAACCCGCTATAGCGGTCATAATTTAGTCCACTTTGTGAGGGCGATCATGGAAAATATAATGTACAAGCCAGTTATTGGCGTCGTGATGTGTAGAAACAGGCTTAAGGGTCACCAGACCCAGACTCTGCAAGAAAAGTACCTGAATGCCATTGTTAACGCCGGCGGACTGCCGATCGCCCTGCCGCATGCGCTGGCGGAGCCGGAGCTGCTGAACGCGTTAGTCGATAAACTGGACGGGATTTACCTGCCAGGCAGTCCCAGTAATGTGCAGCCGCACCTTTATGGTGAAAACGGCGATGAGCCTGACGCCGACCCCGGGCGTGATCTTCTGAGCATGGCGCTGATTAACGCCGCACTCGAAAGGCGCATCCCCATTTTCGCCATCTGTCGTGGACTGCAGGAACTGGTTGTCGCCACCGGCGGGACTCTGTATCGTCGTCTGTTCGAGCAGCCTGAGCTCCTTGAACATCGTGAAGATCCTGAACTGCCCGTCGAGCAGCAGTATGCGCCGTCCCATCAGGTTGAGGTTCAGGAAGGAGGATTGCTGTCGCAATTGATACCGGGCTGCAACACGTTTTGGGTAAACTCGCTACATGGGCAAGGGGCGAAAACTCTGAGTCCGCAGCTGCGCGTGGAGGCACGAGCGCCGGATGGACTGGTGGAAGCGGTCAGCGTGAACGATCATCCTTTCGCGTTGGGCGTACAGTGGCATCCTGAATGGAACAGTAGCGAATACGCCCTGTCGCGTATGTTGTTTGATGGTTTTATCACCGCCTGTCAGGGCCATCATGCTGAAAAGCGGCGGCGCTGACCACTACCGTTAAGGAAATGCAAATATGAGCGATGACGGACTGGCGCCAGGGAAACGTCTGTCAGAGATCCGCCAACAGCTGGGTCTCTCACAGCGTCGTGCCGCCGAACTGTCTGGGTTAACACATAGTGCCATCAGCACCATAGAGCAGGATAAAGTCAGTCCTGCCATCAGTACGCTGCAAAAGCTGCTGAAAGTCTATGGGCTGTCGCTCTCGGAATTCTTTTCTGAACCCGAAAAGCCGGACGAACCCCAGGTGGTCATTAATCAGGATGACCTGATTGAGATGGGGAGTCAGGGCGTTTCCATGAAACTGGTTCATAACGGAAATCCGAACCGTACGCTGGCGATGATTTTTGAAACTTACCAGCCTGGAACCACGACCGGGGAGAGAATTAAGCATCAGGGTGAGGAGATAGGCACCATACTGGAAGGTGAGATCGTGCTGACCATTAACGGTCAGTCGTACCACCTGGTGGCTGGACAAAGCTATGCCATTAATACCGGCATCCCGCACAGCTTCAGCAACACCTCGGCAGGCATCTGCCGCATCATCAGTGCCCACACCCCCACCACATTCTGATTATTTAGCCTGAACGAGGTTCAGGCTTTCTTCAGGCCTGTCGCGACGGAAAAGCTATTTTCGTCGCGGCGAAGAACTCGCAGTAATAACGCCTGTGCCGTACGGAATATTATTTCCTGTTGGCCCTGAAATAATTAACGCCTGTGAATGGCGGCTCGCCCCTGAATAATTCGGGTTGCAAACAACCTGTCGAATTCCAGGGAAATAAACGGTATTCAACTCCGGGGATACGTTATGCCCTGCGCCTGGCGCAGCGCCCCCGTGCAGCCTGAAAACGCCGAACTGATTAATTTGCCGATAATGTTTTTAAGGAGTCATGATGAATTTTCAGCACCTGGCTTACTGGCAGGAAAAAGCGAAAAACCTGGCCATTGAAACGCGCTTATTTATTAACGGCGAATATTGCGCCGCGGCCGATAATACCACCTTTGAAACCATTGACCCTGCCGCGCAGCAGACATTAGCGCAGGTCGCCCGTGGTAAAAAAGCCGACGTCGACCTGGCGGTGAAAGCCGCGCGCCAGGCTTTTGATAACGGCGACTGGTCGCAGGCCTCTCCGGCCCGACGTAAAGCGGTTCTCACTCAATTTGCCGACCTGATGGAAGCGCATCGTGAAGAGCTGGCGCTGCTGGAAACGCTGGATACCGGCAAACCGATCCGCCACAGCCTGCGCGACGATATTCCCGGCGCCGCCCGCGCCATCCGCTGGTACGCCGAAGCGCTGGATAAAGTCTATGGCGAAGTCGCGCCGACCGGCAGCAACGAGCTGGCGATGATCGTCCGCGAACCGATTGGCGTCATTGCCGCGGTGGTACCGTGGAACTTTCCGCTGCTGCTGGCCTGCTGGAAGCTTGGCCCGGCGCTGGCGGCAGGCAACAGCGTGATCCTCAAACCATCGGAAAAGTCACCACTCACCGCCCTGCGTCTGGCCGGGCTGGCGAAAGAGGCCGGACTCCCGGACGGCGTGTTGAACGTGGTTAGCGGTTTTGGCCACGAGGCCGGACAGGCGCTGGCCTTGCATCCTGACGTCGAAGTCATCACCTTCACCGGATCCACCCGTACCGGCAAGCAGCTACTGAAAGACGCCGGCGACAGCAATATGAAGCGCGTATGGCTGGAAGCGGGCGGCAAGAGCGCCAACATCGTCTTCGCCGACTGCCCGGATCTGCAAAAAGCGGTCAACACCACCGCCGGCGGCATCTTCTATAACCAGGGCCAGGTCTGTATCGCTGGCACCCGCCTGCTGCTGGAGGAGAGCATCGCCGACGAATTTCTGACATTGCTGAAAGCGCAGGCGCAACACTGGCAACCGGGTAACCCGCTCGATCCGGACACCACCATGGGCATGTTGATTGATAACGCCCATGCCGACAACGTGCACAGTTTTATCCGCGGCGGCGAAGCCAAAAGCACGCTGTTCCTCGACGGGCGGAAAAACCCGTGGCCTGCCGCCGTCGGCCCGACCATTTTCGTTGACGTCGACCCGGCATCGACCCTCAGCCGGGAAGAAATCTTCGGCCCGGTACTGGTGGTCACGCGCTTCAAAAGCGAAGAAGAGGCGCTGCAGCTTGCCAACGACAGCGACTACGGCCTCGGCGCCGCCGTGTGGACCCGCGATCTGTCACGCGCCCACCGCATGAGCCGTCGCCTGAAGGCTGGCTCGGTCTTCGTCAACAACTATAACGATGGTGATATGACCGTTCCGTTCGGCGGCTACAAGCAGAGCGGCAACGGGCGCGATAAATCGCTGCACGCGCTGGAAAAATTCACCGAACTGAAAACCATCTGGATTGCCCTGGAGTCTTGATCATGACTGAACATACCACTAGCTACTACGCCGCCAGCGCCAACAAGTATGAACCGTTCCCAACGCTGGACGAATCGATAAGCTGCGACGTCTGCGTCGTCGGCGGCGGCTACACCGGCCTCTCCTCGGCCCTGCATCTGGCCGAAATGGGCTACGACGTGGTGGTGCTGGAAGGGGCGCGCATCGGCTTCGGCGCCAGCGGCCGCAACGGCGGTCAGCTGGTCAACTCCTATAGCCGCGATATCGACGTCATTGAGAAGAACTACGGCCCGGATGCGGCCAAAATGCTCGGCAGCATGATGTTCGAAGGCGGCGATATTATTCGCGAGCGCATCCAGCGCTACCAGATCCAGTGTGATTACCGCCCGGGCGGCCTGTTTGTGGCGATGAACCATAAGCAACTGGAAACCCTGGAAGAGCAGAAAGCCAACTGGGAGCGCTACGGCAACACCCAGCTGGAACTGCTGGACAGCCACGCAATCCGTCGCGAAGTGGATAGCGACCGCTACGTCGGCGCCCTGCTCGACCACAGCGGCGGCCATATTCACCCGCTGAACCTCGCCATCGGCGAAGCGGACGCCATTCGCCTGAACGGCGGCCGGGTGTATGAGCAGTCGCCGGTCACCCGCATCCAGCACACCAGCCCGGCGGTGGTCAGTACCGCGCGCGGCCAGGTGACCGCACGCTACGTCATCGTCGCCGGCAATGCTTATCTCGGTGACAAGCTGGAGCCGGAGCTGGCGAAACGCAGCATGCCGTGCGGCACCCAGGTGGTGACGACCGCCCCGCTGTCGGAAGAGGTCGCCCGTTCGCTGATCCCGAAAAACTACTGTGTGGAAGATTGTAACTACCTGCTGGACTACTACCGTCTGACCGGCGACAACCGCCTGCTGTACGGCGGCGGCGTGGTCTACGGCGCACGCGATCCGGACGACGTGGAACGGCTGATTATGCCCAAGCTGCTGAAAACCTTCCCGCAGCTACAGGGGGTAAAAATTGACTACCGCTGGACCGGCAACTTCCTGCTGACCCTGTCGCGGATGCCGCAGTTCGGGCGTCTCGATAACAATATTTACTACATGCAGGGCTACAGCGGCCACGGCGTGACCTGTACCCACCTCGCCGGACGCTTGATTTCAGAGCTGCTGCGCGGCGACGCCGAGCGTTTCGACGCCTTCGCCAGGCTGCCGCACTACCCGTTCCCGGGCGGCCGCAGCCTGCGCATTCCCTTTACCGCCATGGGCGCCGCCTACTACAGTCTGCGCGACCGCCTTGGGGTTTAATCGCCTCCGCCGACGGCCCTGGCCGTCGGCTCATGCTGCGGATAGTGCAGTTGAAAGTAGTGGCGCAGAAACTCCACGGTGGTGCGAATTTTGGCCGACGTCGCCAGCCGGGAGACGTAGACCGCCCAGACATTGGCAGGCTGAAAGAATTCCGGCAGCACATGCACCAGATGGCCGCTGGCGATATTCTCCCTGACGTCCCACCATGAACGTAACGCAATTCCCTGCCCGTCCAGACACCACTGGTGCACAATTTCACCATGGTTGGATGACAGCGGCCCGGTCACCTTGATCGCGTGCTGCCCCTCTTTGCTGTGCAACTGCCAGACGCCAAACGGATGATCGCGCTCTTTAATCACCAGGCAGGGTAAGGCGGCCAGATCGCTCAGCTGCTTCAGTGGTGGATGGCGGTCAAGGAACTGCGGTGAGGCGCAGAGCACGCGGTGGTTGGACGCCAGCTGGCGGGCAATCAGATTCGGCGCGATATCGTCGCCGACGCGAATATCGAGATCCACCCCTTCATTGACTAAATCCACCAGCCGGTCCTGGACATCGAAACGCAGTTCCAGCTGCGGGTACTGAAGGGCCAGCGCCGACAGCGCCGGGGCCACCACCCGGCGGCCAAAGCCGAAGCTGCTGATAATACGCAGCGTTCCCTGCGGCACCTGACGCACGTCGGAAAGCTCGTCCATCATCTCATCGACATCCTGCAAAATGCGCTGCGCCCACTCGTAGATCCGCTCCCCCTCCTCGGTAATGGTGACCCGGCGGGTAGTTCGGTGCAGCAACACCACATTCAGGGTGTGTTCCAGCAGCGAAACCCGCTTGCTGACGAACGCCGGTGATACGCCAAGCTCCTCGGCGGCGGCGGCAAACCCGGCCCGGCGAGCGACCAGCATAAAGACGCGTAAATCATTTAGCAGCGGCAGATTATTCATGATCTGTGTTTTATGTTTCACCAGTTAGCGTGATTAATTATGAACCAGTCAATTATAGGATAGGCAGGTGGTCAAACATCATCGCTAAAAAGTGAGAACCGGAATGAAAAAAACCTGTCGTATTGCCGCCATCCCGGGTGACGGAATTGGCAAAGAAGTTCTGCCTGAAGGGATTCGCGTGCTGCAAGCCGCCGCACAGCGTTGGGATCTGTCGTTGAGCTTCGAGCAGATGGAGTGGGCAAGCTGCGAATATTATGCTCATCACGGCAAGATGATGCCGGACGACTGGCGCGAGCAGCTGCAGGGCTTCGATGCTATCTACTTTGGCGCCGTCGGCTGGCCGGATACCGTTCCCGACCACATTTCTCTGTGGGGGTCGCTGCTGAAGTTCCGCCGCGAGTTCGACCAGTATGTCAACCTGCGTCCGGTGCGCCTGTTCCCCGGCGTCCCCTGCCCGCTGGCGGGTAAAAAGGCCGGTGATATTGATTTTTACGTGGTGCGCGAAAATACCGAAGGCGAATATTCCGCCCTTGGCGGGCGCGCCAATGAAGGCACCGAGCATGAAGTGGTGATTCAGGAGTCGGTCTTTACCCGCCGCGGCGTGGACCGGATCCTGCGCTACGCCTTCGAACTGGCGCAAAGCCGCCCACGCAAAACGCTGACTTCGGCGACCAAATCCAATGGCCTGGCGATCAGCATGCCCTACTGGGATGAGCGAGTGGAAGAGATGGCCAAAAACTATCCGGATATTCGCTGGGACAAGCAGCATATCGATATCCTGTGCGCCCGCTTCGTGCTGCAGCCGGAGCGTTTCGACGTGGTGGTCGGTTCCAATCTGTTCGGCGATATTCTGTCAGATCTCGGCCCGGCTTGTACCGGCACAATCGGTATTGCGCCATCGGCCAATCTCAACCCGGAGCGCACCTTCCCATCGCTGTTCGAGCCGGTTCACGGCTCCGCGCCGGATATCTACGGTAAAAATATCGCCAACCCGATCGCCACCGTGTGGGCCGGGGCGATGATGCTCGATTTCCTCGGTAACGGCGACGAGCGCTATCACGCCGCCCACAACGGGATCCTGGCGGCGATTGAGCAGGTGATTGCCAGCGGGCCAAAAACCCCGGATATGAAAGGCAGCGCGTCAACGCAACAGGTCAGCGACGCTATCTGCAAAGCCATTTTGGCGTAATTACCCCGGCCGCTCCCCGGTCGCGCTGCGCTTACCGGGGCTACAATGGCACGAGAATATCGTCCGGGTAAGGCGCTACCCGCCACCCGGCAAAAAACGGCACCGTGAGTAGCCCGGGTAAGGCGTAACCGCTACCCGGGAAAACCCGCGCGCCTGGCCCGCCAACTCCCCTCTCTTTTCGTTATGCAGAATCCCCCACGATTGACAAGTGGACCGCATCACAGCGGTGAACTTTATTAATTCCTGAAAGGAAAGAACCTGCGCCAATTCACCTTTTATTATTTCCGTTCCGTGTTTTATTGCTTCACGAATCGGCCAATTGTTTAATTCATGTAACGAAGAAATAATCCGATTGTTAATAGCTTTTTGCTACGAACCTTGACCCTACAGCGTGATAACAACGACAGGCTAAAGCCACCTACGGGCAATCATGCCCAGGAGATCACCCATGTTGAGCAACGTAAAGAAAAAAGATGTGCCGCTGATTGCCATCAGCCTGGCGGCCATTGTTTTCATCGCCGCTACATTAAGTCTCTTCCCCCACCAAACCGCGCAGGCGGCTGATTCGATTTTTAACGGCGTGACCCGGCTGCTGGGTTCCACGGTACAGGTACTGGTGCTGCTGGCACTGGGACTGGTGCTCTATCTGGCAACCAGCAAATACGGCAATATCCGTCTCGGCGAAGGCAAAGTCGAATACAGTACCCTCTCATGGCTGTTTATGTTTATCTGCGCCGGGCTCGGCTCCTCCACGCTGTACTGGGGCGTTGCCGAATGGGCTTATTACTACCAGACCCCGGGCCTGAACATTGCGCCGCAATCGCCGAAAGCGCTGGAATACAGCATCCCTTATTCTTTCTTCCACTGGGGGGTTAGCGCCTGGGCGACCTACACTCTCGCCTCGCTGATCATGGCCTATCACTTCCACGTGCGGAAAAATAAAGGCCTCAGCCTCTCCGGGATCATTTCAGCAATCACCGGAGTGAGTCCGCAGGGCTTCTGGGGCCGTCTGGTCGACCTGATGTTCTTGATCGCCACCGTCGGCGCGTTAACCATTTCGCTGGTGGTCACTGCCGCCACCTTCACCCGCGGCCTGTCAGCGCTGACCGGGTTGCCGGATAACTTCACCGTGCAGGCGTTTGTGATCCTGCTCTCCGGCGGCATTTTCTGCATGAGTTCGTGGATTGGCATCAACAACGGCCTGCAGCGCCTGAGCAAAATGGTCGGCTGGGGCGCGTTCCTGCTGCCGTTGGTGGTATTACTGGTTGGCCCGACCGAATTCATCACCAATAACGTTATCAACGCCATTGGCCTCACCACCCAAAACTTCCTGCAGATGAGCCTGTTTACCGACCCCCTCGGCGACGGCGCCTTTACCCGCAACTGGACCGTCTTCTACTGGCTGTGGTGGATCTCCTATACCCCAGGCGTGGCGATGTTCGTCACTCGCGTCTCCCGCGGGCGCAAAATCAAAGAGGTCATTTGGGGACTGCTCCTCGGTAGCACCGCCGGCTGCTGGTTCTTCTTCGGGGTGATGGAAAGCTACGCCATGCACCAGTTCGTTAACGGCGTGATTAACGTACCGCAGGTGATGCAGACTCTCGGCGGCGAAACCGCCGTCCAGCAGGTGCTGATGTCGCTGCCGGCAGGTAAGCTGTTCCTCGCCGCCTATCTGTTCGTGATGATTGTTTTCCTCGCCTCGCACATGGATGCGGTGGCCTACACCATGGCGGCGACCAGCACCCGCAACCTGCGCGAAGGCGAAGATCCGGATCGCGGCATGCGCCTGTTCTGGTGCGTGGTGATCACCCTCATCCCGCTATCGATTCTGTTTACTGGGGCTTCGCTTGAGACCATGAAAACCACCGTGGTACTGACCGCCCTACCGTTCCTTGCCATTTTGCTGATTAAGACTGGCGGCTTCGTGCGCTGGTTAAAACAGGACTACGCCCACGTGCCGGTCAATCAGATAGAAACCCATACGCCCGAGCCAATGATTAAAGCCGAGACGCTACCGGTTGGCACGGTACTCAAAGGCGACGGCCAGTCGCTGTAAAACCTCTTACTGACAATAATCACAAGGTGACCTTACATGAGCAATTTGAGCCCTGACTTTACGCTGCCGATTAATTTTTGCGCCAATCCGCAGGATGCCTGGACCATTCCGGCCCGTTTTTATACCGACAGCCAGGCGTTTGAGCACGAGAAAGAGCGCATCTTCGCCAATAGCTGGATTTGCGTCGCCCACGGCAGCGAGGTCGCCAGGCCGAACGATTACATAACCCGAGAAATCATCGGCGAAAATATCGTTATCGTCCGCGGCCGCGACAACATTCTGCGCGCTTTCTATAACGTTTGCCCGCACCGCGGCCACCAGTTGCTGAGCGGTGAAGGTAAAGCCAAAAACGTGATTACCTGCCCCTATCACGCCTGGGCCTTCAAGCTTGACGGCAATCTCGCCCACGCCCGCAACTGCGAAAACGTGGCGAATTTCGATAGCGAAAAGGCGCAGCTGGTGCCGGTTCGCCTTGAAGAGTATGCCGGCTTTGTGTTTATCAATTTGAACCCGGAAGCCGAGAGCGTGGAAACACAGCTGCCGGGCCTGCAGGACAAAGTGCTGGAAGCCTGCCCGGACGTGCATGATCTGAAACTGGCGGCGCGCTTTACCACTCTCACCCCGGCGAACTGGAAAAATATCGTCGATAACTATCTGGAATGTTACCACTGCGGCCCGGCGCACCCGGGCTTCTCGGATTCCGTACAGGTTGACCGTTACTGGCACACCATGCACGGCAAATGGACGCTGCAGTATGGCTTCGCCAAGCCGTCCGAGCAGTCGTTTAAATTCGAAGAAGGTACCGAAGCCGCGTTCCACGGTTTCTGGCTATGGCCGTGCACCATGTTCAACGTCACGCCGATCAAGGGCATGATGACCGTGATCTATGAATTCCCGGTGGATGAAGAGACCACTCTGCAGAATTACGACATCTATTTCACCAACGAAGAGCTGACTGACGATCAGAAAGCGCTGATTGAGTGGTATCGCGACGTGTTCCGCCCGGAAGATTTACGCCTGGTGGAAAGCGTGCAGAAGGGGCTGAAGTCCCGCGGCTATCGCGGCCAGGGACGCATTATGGCGGATAACAGCGGCAGCGGTATCTCCGAGCACGGTATCGCCCATTTCCACAATCTGGTGGCCCAGGTGTTCCAGCCGTAATCGTTGAAGGAGTTTGCTATGTCCGTGTTTCACTCAGATCTGTTTCGCCAGCAGGCGCTGATTGCCGGAAGCTGGCGCGACGCCGCCGACGGCACGACGCTTGCCGTCAGCAATCCTTCCACCGGCGCGGCGCTCGGCCAGATCCCTAATATGGGTCGGGCGGAAGCGCAGCAGGCTGTGGATGCCGCTGCGGCCGCGCTGCCGGCCTGGCGCGCATTAACCGCCGCTCAGCGCGCCACGCTATTGAAAAACTGGCACCGCCTGATCCTCGAAAACAAAACCGCGCTGGCGCAGATCATGACCGCCGAGCAGGGCAAGCCGCTGGCGGAGGCGGAAGGCGAAATCGCCTATGCCGCCTCGTTTATCGAGTGGTTTGCCGAACAGGGCAAACGCACCAACGGCGAAATAATCCCCTCCCCTGGCGCGGATAAACGCCTGATGGTGATCCGCCAGGGCGTGGGCGTCTGCGCGGCGATCACCCCGTGGAACTTCCCGGCGGCGATGATCACCCGTAAGGCCGGCCCGGCGCTGGCTGCGGGTTGTACGATGGTGATAAAGCCGGCTAACGAAACGCCGTTTACCGCGCTGGCGATGGCGGAACTGGCTATTCAGGCCGGGATCCTGCAGGGCGTCATTAACGTCGTTACCGGCCAGTCGCGCGAAATTGGCGCGGTGTTCACCGGCGATGAGCGGGTGCGTAAACTCTCCTTTACCGGCTCGACCGAAGTTGGCCGCGTGCTGATGCGCCAGTGCGCGGAATCCATCAAAAAGCTCTCTTTAGAGCTCGGCGGTAACGCGCCGTTTATCGTCTTTGACGATGCCGATATCGATAAAGCGGTCGAGGGAGCGCTGATCGCCAAGTTCCGCAACGCCGGGCAAACCTGCGTCTGCGTCAACCGCTTCTATATTCATCGCGCCATCTACGACCAATTCTGCGATAAGTTCGTGGCCCGCGTCGCCGCCCTGAAAGTTGGCGATGGCAGCGAGTCCGATGTACAGATTGGTCCGTTGATCAACGCCGACGCCGGGCGCAAAGTCCAGTCCCTGCTTGACGACGCCCTGACCCGCGGCGCAACGTTGTTAACCGGCGGTAAAGCGCACCCACTGGGCGGTAATTTCTTCACCCCTACGGTGATCGGCGACGTACAGCCGGGGTCACTGCTGCTGCAGGAAGAGATTTTCGGCCCGGTGGCGGCACTGGTGAAATTTGACGATGAGCAGCAGGTCATCGAACAGGCAAATGACACTATCTACGGCCTCGCCTCCTATTTTTACAGCAACGATGCCGCCCGTATCTGGCGCGTCTCCGAGCAGCTGGAATACGGGATGGTCGGCATCAATACCGGGCTGATTTCCAACGAAGTCGCGCCATTTGGCGGAGTGAAGCAGTCCGGCCTTGGCCGCGAAGGGTCGGAACACGGAATCGAAGATTACCTGGAGATGAAGTATCTCTGCCAGGGGTTGTAAATGTCCTCTCCCGGCGGCGGCGCTGGCCACGCCGGGATTTTTTGATGGAGTTCAGCGATGTCTGATTATCAAATGTTTGAGGCGATCGTTCGCGATGTTGAACAGATCACCCCCCTTGTGAAGCGTTTTACGCTGGTATCGCCGACCGGCGCTCCGCTGCCGGCATTCAGCGGCGGCAGCCATATTATCGTCCAGATGCAGGATGGCGCGCAGCGCTACAGTAACGCCTACTCGCTGATGAGCTCGCCGCTGGATACCACCAGCTGGCAGATTGCGGTGCGTCTTGAGTCGCCTTCCAAAGGCGGCTCGCGTTTTATGCACCAGCAGGTGCGCCCGGGCGATACCCTGACGGTGTCCACGCCCAACAACCTGTTCGCCATCGAACCACAGGCGCGAAAACATCTGCTGATCGCCGGCGGCATCGGCATCACGCCGTTTTTAGCGCATATCCCTGAACTGGAACAACGGCAGGCCGACTGGCAGCTGCACTACTGTTTCCACGACGCCGACAATAATGCTTTCGTCGATGCGCTCAGCGCCGCGCCGTGGCGCGATCGGGTCAATGTTCATGTATCAGCGCTCGGCAGCCGTCTCGACCTGCCGCGCCTGTTCGCCGACCTCGAGCCCGGGACCCACGTGTATACCTGCGGCCCGGCAGCGCTTAACGAGGCGGTGAAAGCCGCCGCCGAACGCCATCAGGTGCCCGCCAGTCAGCTGCACTTTGAGCAGTTTATCGTTGAGGATAAAGGCGGAGAGGCGTTTACCCTGGTGCTGGCGCGTTCCGGACGCGAATTTACCGTACCGCAGGACATGACCATTTTGCAGGTTATTGAGAATAACAAAGCGGCGAAGGTGGAATGCCTGTGCCGCGAAGGGGTGTGCGGCACCTGCGAAACGATGATTCTGGAGGGGGAAGCCGACCACCGCGATCAGTATTACAGCGAGGAAGAGAAAGCCAGCCAGCAGAGTATGCTGATCTGCTGCTCGCGCGCCAAAGGCGGCCGGTTAGTGCTGGATTTGTAAAGCGCATTCCGGCCAGCACCGCTGGCCGGTGCGTGGATCACAGTTCCAGCTCGCGGCGCAGCAGGCCAGCGATATCCTCGCGACTCTCCGCGGATACCAGAGATTGACGGAACTCCGCGTGCATAATGCGCCGCGCCAGCCGCGAGAAAATCCGCATATGCTGATCGCCCGCCGAGTGCCTGTTCAGCGTCAGCATAATCACAAACTGCGCCTCTTCATCGCCCCACACCACCGGCTGCGCCAGGCGGGCGACGCTGATGGTCGACTGCTCGATATGCTCGGATTTACTGTGCGGAATGGCGAAGCTAAAGCCCAGACCGGTAGAGAACACCGCCTCGCGGGCCCACAGGTCAGCCTCCAGTTTTCGCGGATAGCGGCAGCGTCCGGCCAGCAGCAGATTATCCGTCATCCCTTTCAGCACCTCCTCCTTGCTGCGCCAGTCGCTGTTCAGCGTAATGCACTCGGCGCTCACCAGCGGCACATCCTGCTGACGCATGCGGAACTGGGCCAGCAGATGCTCCACTTCCAGTGAGGTACGGCACTGCATGGCCTGATTCAGCAGCTGGCGGCAGGCGCGGCTGTCCAGCTGGGCCAGGCGCGATTTGGTCGCCGGGATCGCCGGCGCGCTCATGCTCAATTCATCTAAACCGAGGCCTACCAGCAGCGGTAGCACCGATCCTTTGGCCCCCAGTTCGCCACACAGACCGATCCATTTCCCCTGCCGATGCACCGCCTGTACCGCATAGTCCAGCGCGCGCAGGAAGGCGGGATTCAGGCTGTTGTAATGGCGCGTCACTTTCGCATTATCACGATCGACCGCCAGCAGATACTGCGTTAAGTCGTTGCTGCCGATGCTAAAGAAATCCACCTCTTCACAGCACTGATCGATGATAAACATCACCGACGGCACTTCCAGCATGATGCCGAGCGGGATCTTTTCATCAAACGGGATCTGCTCGGCGCGCAGCGACTGTTTGGCCTCCGCCAGTCGCTCTTTCACCCACAGGATCTCTTCCATTGATGAAATCATGGGGATCATAATCTTCAGCGAGCCGTGTGCCGAGGCGCGTAAAATCGCCCGTAGCTGAGTGTGAAACAGCGCCTGATACTCTTCATAGATGCGCACCGCGCGGTAGCCGAGGAACGGATTGTTTTCCGCAGGGATGTTGAGATAGGCCACCGGCTTATCACCGCCGATATCCATAGTCCGCACGATAATGCTGCGCCCGGCAGCGGGTTCCAGCGCCTGGCAGAAGATGTTGTAGAGCTCATCTTCCGACGGCGCGCTCGGGCGATCCATATACAGCATTTCAGTGCGGAACAACCCTACCGACTGCGCGCCCTGGTTGAATGCCGCCACCGCTTCCACCGAATGGGCGATATTGGCGGCGATCTCCACGCGGATACCATCTTGCGTCTGCCCGGCTTTATCCAGCCATACCTGCTGCTGTTGCTGGATTTGCGCCTGTAGCCAGGCCTCCTGCTGATAGTAGCGCGCCACCGCCGGACTCGGATCCACCACCAGCAGCCCGGCGTTGCCGTCAATCTGCACCTGCGTATCCACCCACGGCAGCAGCGCGGCTAAATCCACGCCCACCAGAGTAGGGATATTGAATGAGCGTGCCAGAATCACGGTATGCGAGGTGGTGCCGCCGCTGCGCAGCAGCAGCCCTTTGAGATGCGTTTTATCGAGTTCCAGAAACTGGCTGGGGGTCAGCTCGTCGGCAAGGCAAATGGCCGCTTCCCGCAGCTGGCCCGGCGCCGGGAAACGGGCTTCGCCGTAGATATGCTGCAACAGCTGGAAGCAAACGTCACGGACATCCAGTACCCGCTCCTGCAGATAGCGGTTACCGGAGTCGCGGAACTGGGCGCAGAAGTGGTCGCCGGTGGCGACAATCGCCTGGGCGCAGCTCAGCCCGGTGAGAATACCGCCAAGCAGGTGCTGGCGCAGCGAGGCATCCGTCGCCAGCGAACGGTGAGCTTCCAGGATCGCGCTGGCGGTGCCGTCGTTGTCCAGCAACCGCAGCGCAATATCTTTCACCAGTAGCCGCAGGCCATTATCCAGTGCCGCCTGCTCCTGTTCGGGACTGGCGGCGACGGGCAGTTCACCCAGCTCGTGCAGATCGCGTGATTTGAGATGAACCAGCGTTCCCCCCGCGCTGCCGGCGCACACCGGGCGGGCATGAAACAGCGTCGGGTTCAGCCGCGAAAGTGACTCTGGCACAGGCTGGATATCCAGCGTTGGCGCAGCGGGCAGCGGCGCGTCACAGTGGGGAAATTCATCGCGCATAAAAACCGTTAACGCGGCGAATGCCTCAGCTTCATCTTCGCCGCTGATAAGCAGCTGGCAGGCGTCGCCCCTCAGGGTATTGCTGCCGATAATCGCCAGCGCGCTCTTGGCATTTCCACCGGTCTCGCGGTGCAAGTTCCGCCACTCAATCGCTGATGAAAAACGATTACACAGCGTTTCGACCAGACTGGCCGGACGCGCATGCACGCCGTTGGGCAAATCACATGTAAATTCAATGACCAGAGCCATCGCCTTCCTCCTGAGCAATCCATTATTTCCCCAAAAGGTAATAAAAGACGGCCCCCGGGACTAGGTGATAAAACTGGCAATTACTGGACTATTGTACACACGATAATTTTTTATGTCCGCCATCACAATTCCACCCTGTTAGCGCTCATCTTTCCTGTCACTACTAAGATTTGAGGTGGATCGCAATTCTTTTCTCACCTTACAAATATCCAGTAAATGCACTTTTTCTCTACTGTTTAATACCCCGCCCTTTTTCTAATGTTGAGGCATCAATACTGTCACGGGCCCTACAGCGCTCAGGAGCAAGCAATGAACGAACTGGTGCAAATACTAAAAAATACCCGCCAGCATCTGATGACCGGCGTCTCGCACATGATCCCCTTCGTGGTTTCCGGCGGGATCCTGCTGGCGGTCTCCGTCATGTTGTATGGCAAAGGCGCGGTGCCCGATGCCGCCACCGACCCTAATCTGAAGAAACTCTTTGATATCGGGGTCGCCGGGCTGACGCTGATGGTGCCCTTTCTCGCCGCCTACATCGGCTACTCCATTTCTGACCGCGCCGCGCTGGCCCCCTGCGCCATCGGCGCATGGGTGGGCAACAGCTTTGGCGCCGGCTTCTTCGGCGCGCTGATCGCTGGCATGATTGGCGGCCTGGTGGTCTATTACCTGAAAAAAATCCCCGTACATAAAGTTCTGCGCTCGGTGATGCCGAT
The DNA here is from genome assembly GCF_002810515.1 of Klebsiella sp. D-Nf1. NCBI lineage: Bacteria > Pseudomonadati > Pseudomonadota > Gammaproteobacteria > Enterobacterales > Enterobacteriaceae > Klebsiella > Klebsiella sp. D-Nf1. The sequence goes on along the minus strand of NZ_PIOK01000001.1, from coordinate 289,621 downwards.
TTTCATCATTCCTATCGTCGGCACCTTTATCACCGCCGGGATCATGATGTGGGGGCTTGGCGAGCCGGTTGGCGCGCTGACCGCTAATCTGACCGGCTGGCTGCAGGGGATGCGTGAAGGCAGCATCGTGGTGCTGGCCATCATTATGGGCCTGATGCTGGCCTTTGATATGGGCGGCCCGGTGAACAAAGTGGCCTACGCCTTCATGCTGATCTGCGTTTCGCAGGGCGTCTACAGCGTGGTGGCCATCGCCGCCGTCGGTATCGCCGTACCGCCGCTGGGCATGGGGCTGGCGACGCTGATTGGCCGCAAATATTTCACCGCCGAAGAGCGGGAAACCGGCAAAGCGGCGCTGGTGATGGGCTGTGTCGGCGTGACCGAAGGGGCGATTCCCTTTGCCGCCGCGGACCCGCTGCGCGTCATTCCGGCCAATATGATTGGCGCCGCCAGCGGCTGCGTCACCGCCGCGCTGATGGGCGTCCAGTGTTACGCCGGCTGGGGCGGGCTCATCGTGTTGCCGGTGGTCCAGGGCAAGCTGGGCTTTGTCGCCGCGCTGCTGGTCGGCGCCTGCGTCAGCGCCGCCTGCGTCATCCTGCTGAAAGCCTTCGCCAAAAAGAAACCCACTGACGTCACCGCTGACGATGAACTAGACCTTGATTTCGAAATTAACTAACAGACTGGAAGGAACAGATTATGACCCACATTATCGCTGTCACCGCCTGCCCGTCGGGCGTGGCTCACACCTACATGGCCGCCGAATCGCTGGAAAGCGCCGCCAAAGCCAAAGGCTGGCAGGTCAAGGTAGAAACGCAGGGTTCTATCGGCATTGAAAATGAACTGACGGCGGAAGAGATTGCCGCCGCCGATATGGTCATTCTGACCAAAGATATCGGCATCAAATTCGAAGAGCGTTTTGCCGGGAAAACTATCGTGCGCGTCAACATCAGCGATGCGGTAAAACGCGCCGACGCCATCATGAACAAGATAGACAGCCACCTTTCCCAGAGCGCCTGAAGCCTTAAAAGGGGCGCCCTCGCGCCCTTCGCCACAACATGGAGTTTATCATGACGAATCGTACCCAACGCCTGAAAGCCAGCCTGTTTGCCCAGCCGCGCGAAATCTCCCTTGAACGCGCATTACTCTACACTGCCAGCCATCGGCAGACGGAGGGCGAACCGGTCATTATCCGCCGGGCGAAAGCCACGGCGTGGATCCTCGATAAGGTGATGATTTCGATTCGTGAGGATGAACTGATCGCTGGCAACCGCACCGTCAAACCGCGCGCGGGAATAATGTCGCCAGAGATGGACCCCTACTGGCTGCTCAACGAGCTCGACGCCTTCCCGACCCGCCCGCAGGATCGCTTCGAAATAAGCGAAGAAGATAAACAAATCTACCGCGAAACGCTGTTCCCCTACTGGGAAAAGCGCTCAATGAAAGATTTCATCAACGGCCAGATGACTGAAGAGGTCAAGGCTGCTGTCAACACCCAGATATTTAGCGTTAACCAGACCGATAAAGGCCAGGGCCATATCATCATCGACTATCCACGGCTGCTGAATCATGGCCTTGGCGCGCTGGTCACCGAGCTCAAAACGCACTGCGCCCAGCAACCGGAGAACCCCTTTTATCAGGCGGTACTGATCCTGCTGGAAGCTTCCCAGCGCCATATTCTGCGCTACGCCGCGCTGGCCGAAGCGATGGCCGCTAACTGTGCGAATGCGCAGCGTCAGCAAGAGCTGTTAACCATCGCCGCTATTTCGCGCCACAATGCGCAGCATCGGCCAACGGACTTCCCCCAAGCCTGCCAGCTGTTCTGGTATATGAATATCATTCTGCAGTACGAATCCAATGCCAGCTCGATTTCGCTGGGGCGTTTTGACCAGTATATGCTGCCGTTTTATCAGGCATCGCTAAATCAGGGCCAGGATCCCGCGTATCTCAAGGAGTTGCTGGAGTCGCTGTGGGTGAAATGCAACGATATCGTCCTGCTACGCTCCTCCAGCAGCGCGCGCTATTTCGCGGGTTTTCCCACGGGCTATACCGCCCTGCTCGGCGGGCTGACGGACACCGGGCGCAGCGCGGTCAACGTGCTGTCATTTTTATGCCTCGACGCCTATCAAAACGTTCAGCTACCGCAGCCGAATCTGGGCGTGCGGGTCAACGAGCTGATTGATCGCCCGTTCCTGCGCAAAACTGCCGAAACCATCCGCCTGGGGACCGGGATCCCGCAGATTTTCAATGACGAGGTGGTGGTCCCTGCTTTCCTCAATCGCGGCGTGTCGCTGGAAGATGCCCGTGATTACGCGGTGGTTGGCTGCGTGGAGCTCTCCATTCCCGGCCGCACCTACGGCCTGCATGATATCGCCATGTTTAATCTGCTGAAGGTGATGGAAATTGTGCTGCAGGAAAATGAACATCAGCCTGACGTCAGCTGGGACGGTCTCATCAGCCAGATCCGCGACAAAATCCGCCATTACATCAAGCTGATGGTCGAGGGCAGCAACATTTGCGATATCGGCCACCGCGACTGGGCGCCGGTCCCCCTGCTCTCCTCGTTCATTGAAGATTGCGTGCAGCACGGCAAAGATATCACCGCCGGCGGCGCGCGCTATAACTTCTCCGGCGTTCAGGGTATCGGGATCGCTAACCTGAGCGATTCGCTGTACGCCCTGAAGGGTATGGTCTTCGACCAGCAGCGTCTCAGCTTTGACCAACTGATGGCCGTGCTGAAAGCCAATTTCCAGACGCCGGAAGGGGAAAAAATCCGCGCCCGACTGATTAACCGTTTTGACAAGTACGGCAACGATATCGACGATGTCGACAACATTAGCGCCGATCTGCTGCGTTTTTACTGCAAAGAGGTTGAGCAGTATCTGAACCCGCGCGGCGGTCATTTTACCCCCGGCTCCTACACCGTCTCCGCGCACGTGCCGCTGGGTTCAGTGGTGGGCGCCACCCCGGACGGGCGGCTGGCCGGTGAGCAACTGGCAGACGGCGGCCTGTCGCCGATGGTCGGTCAGGATTCCCAGGGGCCAACGGCAGTGCTGAAATCGGTCAGCAAGCTGGATAACTATCTGCTGTCGAACGGTACGTTGCTGAACGTCAAATTCACCCCGGCAACGCTGGCCGGCGACGGTGGGCTGAACAAACTGGCAGACTTTTTACAGGCCTTCTGCAAGCTCAAGCTGCAGCATATTCAGTTCAACGTGGTCAACGCCGACACCCTGCGTGAAGCGCAGCAGCGGCCGCAGGACTTTGCCGGCCTGGTGGTACGCGTCGCGGGCTACAGCGCCTTCTTTGTTGAGCTGTCAAAGGAGATTCAGGATGACATTATCCGCCGCACCGCGCATCAGCTGTGAGGTCATCGACACGCGCGCCGACCGGGCGCGCATTTTTAACCTCCAGCGCTACTCGCTCAATGACGGACAAGGGATCCGCACGGTGGTCTTTTTTAAAGGCTGCCCTCATACCTGCCCGTGGTGCGCCAATCCCGAATCAATTTCACCCAGGATTCAGACCCTGCGCCGGGAGAGCAAATGCCTGCGCTGCACCCGCTGCCAGCAGGACGTTGCCGAATGTCCGTCCGGAGCGTGGGAACAGATTGGCCGCGATGTGACGCTGGATAACCTGTTGCAGGAGGTGCTGAAGGATGAGGTCTTCTTTCGCGCCTCCGGCGGCGGCGTCACCCTCTCCGGGGGCGAAGTGCTCATGCAGGCCGGGTTTGCCGCCCGCTTTCTCCAGCGCCTGCGCCAGTGGGGGATCCGCACCGCCATCGAAACCGCGGGCGACTGCGCTTTCGACCGCTTCCTGCCGGTGGCCGAAGCCTGCAATGAAGTGCTGTTTGATTTTAAAATCATGGAACCTGAGCGGGCGCGGTCGCTGCTGCGAATGAATCAGCCACGGGTGCTGGACAATTTTCGCCAGCTGGCGGTGAGAAAAATCAACCTGATCCCGCGGGTGCCGCTGATCCCGGGCTACACCCTGAACGTCGATAATTTTCGCCAGATTCTGGCGTTTCTCGCGCCGTTCGCGCTAAAAGAAATACACCTGCTGCCGTTTCATCAATATGGCGAGCCCAAATACCGTCTGCTGGGCAAACGCTGGCCGCTCGCCGGCGTGAAAGCGCCTGACGAAGCGGAAATTCAACCTTACCGGACGCTGGCCGAAGCGGCCGGATTCCACGTCACTATCGGCGGATAACGCCAGGAGGATATTATGGACTTTACGATCGTTGCCGTAACCGCCTGCGTCAGCGGGGTGGCGCATACCTACATGGCCGCCGAACGACTGGAAAAGGTCGGTCATCATGAAAAATGGCACCTGAAAGTCGAAACCCAGGGCGCGCTCGGTGTTGAAAACCGGATCACCGCCGAAGATATCGCCCGCGCCGAAGTGGTGCTGCTGGTGACGGATATCGAAATCGATGACGCCCAGCGCTTTAGCGGCCTGCGGACGATTAAAACCAGCATCAAGAGCTTCCTGCTGCAGCCGCAGCAGATCGTCGAGGCCGTGAAAAGCATCATGAAAAAGCCGGTCGTCTATGTAGAACTTCCCTGACCGGCGACAGACCTTATTCTACATCCAGCAGCCACTTTTGCGCCGGCGTCAGCCGGCTTGCCGTCTCCGGCGTCAGCCAGCGCCGCTGGTCCTGCTGCGGCGTATCCGCGCGATCGATATATAACCCATGCAGTACGCGTCGTCTGCTGCCTTCACGATTACGAGTACCACCGTGCCAGGCGTGCGCGTTATAAATCATCACACTGCCGGCCGGTGCGGCAAACACAATCTCATCGGGATGGGTCAGTTCCGGGTCGGCCAGCACCTCCTCCGGCAACGCCGGGCGCAGGTGGGTACCGGGAATGATCCGCGGTGCACCGTTGGCGGCGCTCAGATCATCTATCGCCCAGATAGTATTCACCAGGTGGACTTTGGGAAAATCCGGGCGCGGCTTTTTCCAGTCGGCGTGCAGCGGCTGGTGGCCGCCGTTATACAGCGCCTCGCGCGCGTTCAGGCTGGAGACTTTAAAATCCCCGTTGAAGATATAGCGACAAGCGGAGAGGATCAGCGGGTGTGACCAGACTTTCTCCCAGATAACCCCCTTATTAATCAGGTTAGCGATCCGCGTCGCCGTCGCCTCCTGATGGTGCTCCATCGCCAGATTATCGCCTTCGCGTTCAACCAGGGTGTCAATGAGCAGGCGCATTTCGCTCAGCCACTGGGCGTCAACGACGTTATGCACGACGGTATAGCCGAGGGTGTCGAGCTCGTGTTTCATTTGCGCACTGAGCGCCTGGCTGGCGCCTAACGCATCGAGAAAGTTAGCCGATGATGAGTTCATTTTGCGTTCCTTTTTAACGTTCCGATAACACAAACAAACTCTACTGGTCCCTCCGCGGCATGACACGAGGCGAGCGCTACAAAAAACTGGACATACGTACGCGAGCCCACAAAGTGTGATGGACATCAACAATCTCTTTTCCGGCAATGCATGCGCTGCAGCTGGCCGGCAATCCGCTGCGCAAAATGGCTAAACTAACGCTGCCAGGAAGGAAAAAATAGATTACCATCAACAGGATAATGCGCATGCTGAGGGCAAAGAATGATTGAAGATCTGCCGGATATACTGCATCGGTTAATCGGTCAAAAAGATCACTTACAGGTGAGATTTCCTGAGCCGGATATCTCCGTGCCTGCCCTCGCCTTCAACGTGCCGTTTCCGCGTCTGGAAATTGTGCTGGAGGGCCAGCTGAGTGAACAGGGACTGCCGCTGGCCGCCTCGACGTTAACCACGCTGCAGGTACTGTACGTGCAGGCGGGGAAGTGGACGCTGCCGCAGTGGACCGGCCCGGCCACTACCCTGAGCATCCTGTTTGGTCGGCAGAAACTGGGATTCAGTATTCAGCGCTGGGACGGGAAAAGCCTGCATACGGAAAAGCAGAGCGTTTCCCGCCTCGGACCGCGCGTGGGCTCTTACCTGTTGCTGAGCCTGAATGAAGTCAGCCTGCAACCCGACCCGCTGACCGCACGGCTGGTGGTCGCCGCGCTGCTGAGTCATTGTCGTGAACAGCTGGTCGGTCTGGAAATGCGCGTCAGCCGCAGTCGGGATCTGTTTCTCGCCGTCCAGGACTACCTCGAGGAAAATCTTAGCCTGCCGCTGACACGGGAATCGGTAGCCAAACGTTTTCACATCACACCCAACTATCTATCGCATATTTTTCAGAAATCAGGCTCGGTGGGATTTAATGAGTATCTGACCCGGGTTCGCCTGGAAAAGGCGAAGCAGCTACTGCGCGGCTATGACCTGAAGGTGAAAGAGATTGCCCATAATTGCGGTTTCGTCGACAGCAACTATTTTTGCCGGGTATTCAAACGCTACACCGAACGCTCACCGTCGGAGTATCGGCGACACTGCCGTAGCGCGCAGCAGGCCTAACCTGCCGCGCCGGAATCTTACGCCCACTCCACGCGTCCGCGTCCGTTGTGCTTGGCCTTGTACAGCGCCTCGTCGACTTTACGGATAAATGTCTCCTGCGCTTCGCCTGGCCGCCACATTCCAACGCCAATGCTGATCGACAACGGCGTCTGATGATTGATCAGGATGGTGTGGGCATTGTCGAGGATCGCCTGCGCCAGGGCGTGCAGCTCGGGCTCCGACAGGCCATCGACGATAATGGCAAACTCTTCCCCACCGATACGCGCCGGCTGGATGCGATCGCTGGTCAAGTTTGCCAACTGTTTACCCAGCGAAAATAACACTTCATCGCCCACCAGATGGCCCAAGGTATCGTTAATTTTCTTAAAAAAATCGATATCCAGAATCATGAGTCCCAGCGCATGCCCCGACTTCTCGCGGATGGTATTGATGAAAAAACGGCGGTTGGGCAACTGGGTGAGCTCATCCTTCAGGGATTGCGATCGCGCGTCAACGTACAGCAGGTTAATCCGCTCAATAATTTTGTAGACACCCACCACGGTCAGCAGCATCCCGGAGAGGCGCAGCAGATCTTCGCAGTAATAGCCCATCCAGCGCGGCTGAACCACGATCTCATCCATCACGTCAAAGGTACCACCGGCAATCCACAGCAGCAGCCCATAACGCACCCAGTTGACGGCAATGTGGCTCATCCGCACCTTTGCCGAGCTCCACAGCATAAACACCAAAAACAAAAGCGCCAGCAGATCGATATAGAGACCGGGGTTAGTCAGGATCTCGTGTCGTGTGCCGACCGGGGGCGACACCAGGACACAGCCGACAGCGATGGCGACGATAACCAGCAGCGCTGGCAGGAGCGTCACCCGGGCCACAGCGGCCGGGCCGGGGCGATTCGCAGGAGTATGGAGTTCAGGCATAGCGATGTCTCATGGTAACAACAGGGCCGATCGCGAGACAGGATAGCAGTTAAGCGTAGCGGGACGAATGAAAAAGCGACGGATCGGTAAAATGGTGGGCGCTGGACTGACCCCGCGGAATTGTTCCAACGTACTACCACTCCATGGCGACGAGGTCAGTGGCGCGGATACTAGCGGCTTCATCCGCCATCTGATTAGCTTTCCGTGCGGCGCCGTCGATAGCCGACGGCGCCTGCTCAGGGATTAGCCGCTAAACACCCGCGCCTTGCCGCTGACCGTCAGTCGTACCGTCGCGCCGGGCTGCCACGCCGGCTGGCTCACGGTTCGCAGGACAATCGGCCGCTCGTGCCCGGCCATCGACAGCGTCAACGTGGAAAGCTGGCCTGAGAAATCGACATCGCGGATGATGGCGGTACTTTCCTGCGGCTCGCTCACACTGACGCTCAGCTGTTCCGGACGCAGCATCACCCTACCTTCGCCAGCAGGATGCAGTGCGTCCGTCGCCAGGTCCCCCAGCGCGCAGCTTGCCCGGCCGGGGCTCAGGCGCGCAGGAAGGATCAGGGCATCGCCAAGAAACAACGCCGTCTCTTCATCCACCGGCTGCGAGTAAACTGTCAGCGGCGTTCCGACCTGGGCAAAGCGCCCCTGGCGCATCACCGCCACCTGAGTGGCAAACGACAGCGCTTCGTTCTGATCATGGGTCACCAGAATCGAGGCGATTCCCGTCTCGGCCAGCAGGTCCGCCGTCGCTTTACGCGTGCTGGCGCGCAGCCCGGTATCCAGTGCAGAAAACGGCTCATCCAGCAGCATCAGCGCCGGCTGCTGAGCCAGTGCACGGGCCAGGGCAACGCGCTGCTGCTGACCACCGGAAATTTCATGTGGCCAGTGGCTCGCCAGGCCAGGGTCGAGGGCGACCATCTCCATCAACGCCCCCACCCGGCGACGCTTCTCCTCACGGCTGGCGTCCAGCCCCCAGGCGATATTGTCCGCAACATTGAGATGAGGAAACAGCGCCCCTTCCTGCGGAACATAACCGATCCTCCGCTGGTGGGCGGGGACAAACACGCCGTCGGCAAACAGAGGAGTACCGTGCATGACGATCCGCCCGCGATCGGGCGTTTCGAAACCGGCGAGAATGCGCAGCAGCGTGGTTTTTCCCGAGCCCGACGGACCAACAATGGCCGTCCGGCTCCCCGGCGCCACGGTCAGATTGAGATTATCGAGAACCAGCGCATCGGCGAAGGATTTCGAAATAGAAGACAATTCCAGCATGTTACAACCCTGCCATTTTTTTCGACTGCATATAAAGAACCGCGGTCAGCGGCAGCGAAATGACGATCATCAGCAGCGCGTACGGCGCCGCCGCCACGTAGTCGATCTCGCTGGTTAACGCCCAAAAACCGGTCGACAAGGTGCGGGTGCCTAACGGCGAGAGCAGTAGCGTGGCGGTGAGCTCATTACTGACGCCAAGGAACACCAGCGCGGCCCCTGCGGCCGCGCCCGGCGCGGCAAGCCGCATGGTGATACTCCACAGGGCGCGGGCCGGACTGCGCCCGAGGCTACGGGCAACGTTTTCCAGTTCTACCGGCGCCTGCGCGATACCGGCACGCAGGTTAATGAGCGCACGCGGCATAAACATCAATAGATAGGCCAGAAACAGCGTCACTTCGGTCTGGTACACCGGGCGGGCGTAGTGGATGGTGACCGTCACCAGCGCCAGCGCGGTAACAATGCCGGGCAGCGAGCTGGTGATGTAATTACACCCCTCCAGCAGGCGGAACAGCGGGCGCGGATAGCGCACGCCGAGCCACGCAATGGGGATCGCGCAGGTTGTCGTCAGCAGCGCCCCGCCCATGCCCAGTAGCAGGGTCTGGCGCAGCGAATGCCACAGATCGGCATGCAGCCAGTTGTCGATGCCGCCCAGCCACAGCCAGCGGCACAGGACCAGTAAGGGAACCCCCATCGCCAGCATCACCAGCAGCAGAAGCAGTAGCTGCGCGCCAACAGCCGCCCCTTTACCCAGCACAAGCCGCTTCTGCTCGCGGGCCGCCCCGGCGCCGATACGCGCGTAACGCGCTTTACCGCGTGAGGCGCTCTCCAGCAGCAGGATCGCCAGGCAGCACAGAGCCAGCACGCCTGCCAGCATATTGGCGGCCGGACCGCTGAAGGTCGACTGGAACTGATCGTAAATGGCGGTAGTGAAGGTATCGAAGCGGATCATCACATACAGGCCATATTCCGCCAGCAGATGCAGGGCCACCAGTAGCGCACCGCCGCAGATAGCCAGGCGCAGCTGCGGAAGCACCACCCGGAAAAATACTTTCCACGGCGGCGTGCCCAGCGATGCGGCGACATCTTCAAGGGTGGGATCGAGGCGGCGCAGCACGGCCGCCACCGGCATATAAATAAACGGATAGTAGGCCAGCACCGAGAGAAACACCCCGGCGGAGAGGCCATGCAGCGAAGGCACGGCGCTGACCCAGGCGTAGCTCTGGACAAAGGCTGGAATCGCCAGCGGGGCCACCGCCAGCGCCGACCACAGCTGCCGACCGGCAAGGGCGGTACGTTCCGTCAGCCAGGCCAGCGTCACGCCGAGCACAATGCTGATGGGGACCGCCAGCACCGTCAACCACAGGGTATTGCTGAGCAGCTCCCCTACCCGCGGGCGAAAGACCAGCGCTTTGATCGTCGGCCAGCCGGTGTCGAATCCAACCGCCACCACAAACCCTAACGGCAACAGCGCCAGCAATGAAAACAGCAGCGCTAACGCCACCATCGGAAATGCAGGACGCCTGCGCTCGGGCAGGCGTCCTGTTTTCTTTCCGAGCGACAGACTCAGAACAGACATAGCAACATCACTTCCTCAGGATCAGAGCAGGCCAGCCTGCGTCATCAGCTCAATGACCTTTTTACTGTTCAGCGAGGAAGGTTCTACCTTCGGTGCATCCAGATCTTTCAGCGGGGTCAGTTTCGGGTTAGAGGCCGCGTCTACCCCCACAGCATATTCGAAGGCGTTATTGGTGCGCAGCGCATCCTGCCCCTGTTTGCCGGTGATCCATTTAATGAAGGCCTGCGCCTGCTCTTTATGTTTGCTGGAGGCCAGCACACCGCCGCCGGAAATGCTGACGAAGGCGCCCGGATCCTGGTGTTTGAAGTAATACAGATGGGTGTTTTTGCTGTTCTCACCGGTTTTTGACTGGTCGACGAAGCGATAGTAGTGGTAGATCACCCCGCCGTCGATCTGCCCGGCATTGACCGCTTTCATCACCGTGCTGTTGCCTTTATAGGCGACAAAGTTGGTTTTCATCGCCTTCAGCCAGTCGAGAGTCGCCTGCTCACCCTTCAGCGCCAGCATCGCGCTGACGATAGCCTGGAAATCTGCCCCCGATGGCGAAGCCGCCCAGCGCCCTTTCCACTCCGGTTTTGCCAGATCCATCAGGGAATGCGGCAGCTGCGCCTCGCTGATTTTCGCCGGGTTGTAGACGAAAACGGTGCTGCGCGCGGCGATGCCGATCCAGCGCCCATGCTGCGGACGGTACTGCGCCGGAACCTGCTGCAGGGTGGCGGCATCCAGCGGGGCGAAAAGTTTGGCATTATCGACCAGCACCATCGACGGCGAGTTCTCGGTCAGAAACACATCGGCCGGCGACGCGGAGCCTTCCTGAACCAGCTGGTTACCCAGCTCACTGTCATCGCCATTGCGCAGCGTGACCTTAATACCGGTCTCTTTGGTAAATCCATCCACCCACGACTTCACCAGATTTTCGTGCTGGGCGTTGTAGACCACAATCCCGTTCTGAGCGTCAGCCGCCATCCCCTGCGGCGCCAGAAACAGAGAAGCGGCAACCAACGCTGCCGTACGGAGGGGCGATAAGCGAGATTTCATGAACGCATCCTTAATGAAATAGGGCAATAAACGGTAAATAGCCTGAGCGGAGAGGATTAAATCACAGCAAAAAAAGAATGATAATGAAAACAATTATCATAAACTTAAAAAAGCAAAAAATAGCGCCGGTCTGTTATTAGGGATTAGAAAATGCTTAAAACTATCCAATGCCGGAATTTATGTTAAGAAAACATTAAGATAGGTTTTTTTTATTCCTGTCGTGACGGACTCGTAGCCGCATCAGGTCGTTAGCGAGTTTTGCTGGCAGGTATTGTGAGACTGATCATGTTTTTACATGCTCCGTCGTCGCGGAGGTTATCCCCCTTCTACGATCATTGGATAACGCCTTTTCAGCGGGATGAATGGTTCATTTTATGCTCGCCTCACATAGCACGCGTAATAAATGAAAAAGACAAAAGTGCGAAACGCATGGATTTCCTTTTCCCTGGCGCTGGTGGTATTTCTGGCTGGCGTGTTCGTCATTAACTGGCAACTGTGGCATTCAGACCAGGCCACCCATGCCGCCGCCGCCCGTCAGGCGGCGAAGAAAATCGCCGTTATTCTGGATGAAGCCCGAGCCGCCACGGTGACGGCAATGAACGTTAGCCGCCGCGGTTGCTCCGTGCAGGGTCAATTCCAGCTCGGGACCGAGGCCGCCCTGCAGCCGCATCTGCGCACGATCGTGCTGGTAAAAGATGGCCTGGTGTGGTGCTCGTCGCTGCCGGGCAATCGGGTACTGACGCTCCATCCGGAATCCTTGCCTGATGAGCTGCTGCAGCTGCTGCCCGCCAGGATGATGGTTAACAAGCGGCCGGTGCTGATCTATCACACGCGTTCGGCGCAGGTGAGAGTCATTGTCAGTATCAGCGACATCCATTTGCGCGATGCCTTGTATAGCGATGAGGATAACGCCGGGCTGGCGCTCTCGGTCAACCATCAGATGATCGCCAGATATGGCGATGTGGAGCCACTCAACGCGGGCCCACACCAGGGTATATTTAGCTCACCGGACTACCCGTTTCGCATTATCTATCCCGAGTCGCCTTTTTTTAGCCCCGGTCGCTTATTTCGTAATGGCTTCGGTCTGCTGATTTTTATTTTCTCTATCGCGCTATTGTTTTATTTCCTGCTGCGCAAATACCTCAATGCCTATACCTCTGAAGAAGAGAATTTGCGCTACGCTATCGCCCAGGGGGATATCATTCCCTACTACCAGCCCGTCGTGAATGGGAAAACCGGGGAGATATACGGCGTGGAAATTCTCGCCCGCTGGAAAAATTCCACCGCACAGTGGCGTTCGCCCGCTGAATTTATTCCACTGGCCGAACGTACCGGCTTAATTATCCCACTGACCCGCAGCCTGATGGCGCAGGTCGCCGCCCAGATGAGACCCATCTTCAGTAAGCTGCCGGATGGGTTTCATATTGGCCTGAATATCAGCGCGTCACACATTAACGATCCGACGTTTATCGACGATTGCCTGCACTATCAGCGCGGCTTTGAGGGCAAAGCGGTGAAGCTGATGCTGGAGATCACGGAGCAGGAGCCGCTGTTGCTCAACGGCGCGGTTGTGGACAAGCTCAATACGTTACACTCCCGCGGGTTTTCCATCGCGCTGGACGACTTTGGCTCCGGCTATTCCGGGCTTTCCTATCTCCACGAGCTGGTTTTCGACTATATCAAAATCGATCAGAGCTTTGTCGGCAGGGTGACCGGGGAGACACCGTCAAGCAAACTGCTGGACTGCGTGATAGAGATGGCCCGGACGCTGTCACTGCGCATCATTGCCGAGGGCGTCGAAACCCAGGCCCAGCTGGATTATCTCAATCGCCAGAATATTCATCTGCTGCAGGGCTACTATTTCTGGAAGCCGATGCCCTACGTCGCGCTGGTGATGCTCCTGCTGAGCAAACCGAAGGCGCGGATTGTCGAAGAATAAGCGGGCGACCCATCACCCGCTGGCCTGCACCAACGTCATCACTGAGTGAACGTGTTCAGCGCATCCTGTCGAGTCTCCTTAATGGAAAAGATGCGATCCATACGGGTGAGCTTAAACAGGTTTTTAATCGTGTCATTGAGCGAACACAGCACCAGCTCGCCCTGACCGTTGACGCTTTTCAGAATGGATACCAGCGCGCCAAGACAACTACTGTCGATGAAATCAACGTGGCTCAGATCCAGCAGCACGTTTTTGGTATCCGGGTCGATAGCCTCCAGAACCTGCTGCTTAAACGCCTGTACGACGGAAGCGTCCAGTCGGCGCACCAGTGGCATAATAATTTTTACGCCCTGCTCGGTATGTAATTCAACGTTCATGCTCATCCTCAATAGTGACTGATATCCGTCGACGAGTCCCTTTTCCGCTCGGCGTGTTCTCTCTTTAGCAGGTGATACCCCAAATATCCCGGGCGTAGCCACGTATGGTTCTGTCGCTGGAAAATTCTCCCATCCGACAAATATTGAGTAAGGCCCGACGGTGCCATTGTTCCGGCAGTTCAAAATCGGCCATCGCCTGCCGCTGGACCTGACAATAACTGTCGAAATCCAGTAAATGACAGTAATGATCGCCCTCAGTCAACATGTGGTGAAGTGGTGTAAACAGCTCACGATCGCTGGTGAACAACCCAGACACGAGGGTATCGACAACACGCGCAATAGCCGGGTTCTGATGATAGAAAGCATGGTGATGCCCGAGTCGCCGGCTCTCTTCAATCTCTTCCGCCACGGCGCCAAACAGATAAAAATTATCGATTCCCACGGCCTCGCGGATTTCGATATTCGCCCCATCATAGGTGCCGATGGTTAACGCGCCGTTCATAGCAAACTTCATATTGCTGGTGCCGGACGCCTCGGTACCGGCGGTGGAGATCTGCTCAGAGAGATCCGTGGCCGGAATGATTTTTTCCGCCAGCGAGACTTTATAATCTTCGAGGAAAACCACTTTAAGCTGCCCGGCAACCTGCGGGTCGCTGTTAATTTTCCGGGCGACGGTATTAATCAACTGAATAATCAGCTTCGCCATCCGATAGCCCGGCGCCGCTTTACCCGCAAACAAATGCACCTTAGGCGCGATAGTTTTCCCTGTCTCTTTGATATCCAGGTAAAGCGCGATCACGTGAAGAATATTAAGCAACTGACGCTTATATTCATGAATACGTTTGACCTGACAATCAAACATCGCCAGCGGATCCAGGGCGATGCCATAGCGTTGAGCGACCAGCTGGCTGAGCGCGGTTTTGTTGGCAAATTTAATGGCCCGGATGTTATCAATAACAGCAGTATCATCGGCCAGGCTTTCCAGACTGGACAGCAAGGGTAAATCGGTTGGCCACCCTTCCCCCAGCTGTTGATGCAAAAATGCTGCCAGGCCGGGGTTAGCCTGCTGCACCCAGCGTCGCGGCGTGACGCCGTTGGTCTGATTAATGAATTTCTCCGGGGTCATAAAATAGAAGTCCGGCACCAGTTGTTTCTTAACCAGTTCCGAATGCAGCCATGCTACCCCGTTCACGCGATGGCTACCAACAATGGCCAGATTGGCCATGCGGATTTGCTTATCGTGATGTTCGTCAATTAAAGACAGCGAAGATAACAGGTGATTTTTATCCGGCCAGCGCCGGGCCACGTCTTCAAGGAAACGATGGTTGATCTCAAATATAATTTGCAAATGCCGCGGCAGCAGTTTTTCAAACAGCGTCACCGGCCAGGTCTCCAGCGCTTCCGGCATCAACGTATGATTAGTGTAGGCACAGGTGTTTTGCGTTATCTCCCACGCCTGCTCCCAGGGCAACCGGTATTCATCGACCAGGATGCGCATCAGCTCCACCACCGCTAATGCCGGATGGGTGTCATTAAGCTGAATCGCCACATGCTGCGGCAGGAAAGTAATATCGTCATTAGCCTCGGCATAGTCACGGAATATATCCCGCAGCGTACAGGCCACCAGAAAATACTCTTGCGTCAGCCGCAGCTCTTTTCCGGTGAGCACCTCATCGGAAGGATAAAGAATTTTTGAAATATTCTCCGAAGCAATTTTATCACTCACCGCCTTGATATAATCACCACGATTGAAAATATGGATATTAAAGGAGTCAGAGGCGACCGCGCTATAGAGCCTCAGCTTATTGGTCGTCGTATCCCGATAGCCGGAAACGAAATAGTCATGGGGAATACCGATAATCGTTTTCCAACCCAGCCACATTGGGTTGTAATTACCATCAACATCTTCGCTGTGTTCAATATAGCCTCCCAGCGGGATCAGGATTTGCTGAGCATGGTGTTCAACCAGCCACGGGGAGTGCATGGAATGCCAGTCATCCGGATGTTCCATCTGCTGGTCATTTTGAAAGGATTGGCGAAAAAGACCATATTCGTATTTGATGCCATGCCCGGATGCGGCAATATCAAGGGTGGCCATCGAATCGATAAAACAGGCGGCTAAGCGCCCTAACCCCCCGTTGCCCAGCGCGGCGTCGGGCTCTTCGTCAAGAAGGTGGTCAAGATCAAACCCCAGGTCATTCACCACCTGGCGCATCTCCGCCAGTAAATTCATATTCAAAAGGTTATTACGCAGCGACTGTCCCAGTAAAAACTCCATCGACAGATAGTAAACGCGCTTTTTATGTTCTTCACGTTGCCGTGTCTGGCTCAACAGAAAATGGTCCTGTTGAAAATGACGAATGGCCAGCGCCACCGCGTTAAAAATATCGCCATGCGTAGCTTTATTTAAGCTAACACACAATGTGTACTTTAATTGCTGTTCTACCAAAACCCGTAGTTCTTTGATTTCTGGACGATTAGTGACAGGCATTCTGACCTCACTGGTCTCTGTATCTGCGTAAAACCATGGCAGGTAAATCATCATTTTTCCAAGTATAGACGAAGATATTTTGCCGAATGGTTTTTATTCCTCAGCACCATTGCCGTTTATAACGAGAGGCTGAATAATTAAAATAACAACCATTTGCAATGGATTGATCGTCACCTTTTCGCCAGCGATAACGCTACAGACATGGCGGGTTTGCGGAGTCGGGAGGTGAAGGTGAAGTGCAGTCAGGACGGCTAGAGGGAAAAGCAAAAAGGGGTTACCTTTCGGTAACCCCTTCTTTTATATGGCGGAAGCGCAGAGATTCGAACTCTGGAACCCTTTCGGG
The DNA here is from genome assembly GCF_002810515.1 of Klebsiella sp. D-Nf1. NCBI lineage: Bacteria > Pseudomonadati > Pseudomonadota > Gammaproteobacteria > Enterobacterales > Enterobacteriaceae > Klebsiella > Klebsiella sp. D-Nf1. Next base: position 273,232 of record NZ_PIOK01000001.1, on the reverse strand, counting down.
TCGCCGGTTTTCAAGACCGGTGCCTTCAACCGCTCGGCCACACTTCCGGTGTGAGGCGCACTATAAACACCTCGACGGATGCTGTAAAGCACCATTTTGTTCAACTGCCTTAAAAACAAACAATTCTGTGTTATTCGTCTGAATTTCAGGCAGTTCGCACAGAAAATCAGCGCTCTTCCCCGCTATCAGATGACTATTTTTTAATGTACATGTCTTTGGTGTAGTAATACCCCAGCTTATCCGGCGTGAAACCGCCCACGCTGGGTTTCACTAAATGGGTACGCACATAGTGATAGACCGGAATGGCGGGAACATCCTGCGCCAGCAGATCTTCCGCCTGCTGATAGTATTTGCCCCGGGTCGCTACGTCGGAGGCTTTCGCCGCATTGCGCAGGGCCTCATCGTAAGCCGGGTTGCTGTACTGACTGGTGTTCTCGCTATCCCCGGTACGGAAAGTGTTGAGGAAGGTGGCGGCATCGTCGTAGTCGGCGATCCAGGCATAGCGGACGGCGTCAAAGTTATGGGTATGCATGGTATCCAGCATCGTCTTCCACTCCTGGTTCTGCAGCTTCGCCTCGACGCCGAGGTTTTTCTTCCACATGGAGCTGGCGGCGATGGCGATACGCTGGTGCGACTCAGAGGTGTTATACAGCAGGGTAAAGACCAGCGGATGGCGCTCATCGTACCCCGCCTGCGTCAGCAGTTTTTTCGCCTCGGCAATCCGCTGCTCGCGCGGCCAGCTGGCGTAGTCCGGGTTGTGCAGCGTCACGCCGCCGATATCCGGCTGACTGATCAGCCAGGCCGGGCGCTGCCCCTGGCCAAGCACTTTTCCGGCAATGATATCTTTATCAAGCGCCATATTCAGTGCGCGACGCACGCGGGCGTCGTTAAACGGCGGCCGGGTGGTGTTAAATTCGTAGTAATAGGTCGCCAGCTGTGGCGAAACGTCCAGCTGGTCGCCCATGGTTTTCTGCAACTGCGCGAACTGATTGACCGGCACCGTGTAAACAATATCGATCTCCCCCGCTTTGTAGCGGTTGACATCGGCAGCCTCCGAAGAGATGGGCAGGTAAGTCACTTTATTAATAACGGTGTGCGCATTATCCCAGTACTTCGCATTACGTTCAGCCACCAACCGCTCATTCACCACCCATTGGGTCAGCTTATAGGGCCCGCTGGTGACGATATGCTCTGGCCGGGTCCATTTATCGGCAAAACGCTCCACCAGCACTTTGTCGATCGGTACCAGCGAAGGGTGCGCCAGCATCGCCAGGAAGGCAGCGTTTGGCTGGGTCAGGGTGACCTGCAGCGTGGTGTCGTTCAGCGCTTTTACCCCCAGCGTCTCGGGTCCCTTTTGCCCCAGAGCAATTTCGCGGGCGTTGGCGATATGCATATTGCCGGGATAGCTCGCATAGGGCGAGGCGGTGGCCGGCGAGACCAGTCGTTGCCAGCTCCAGACGATATCCTGCGCCGTGATGGCCGTGCCGTCGGACCAGGTCAGTCCTGGGCGTAAATGGAAGGTCCATAACAGGTTGTCCTTGTTTTCCCAGCGTTCCGCCAGCCGGGGCTGGATCGCCCCCGCAGGCGTCACGCTGACCAGCCCTTCAAAGAGATCGCTAATGACGTTGAATTCAACGTCGCTCTCGACTTTGTGCGGATCGAGTGACGCCGGTTCGCTGCCGTTATTTCTGACCAGCTCCTGCTTTTCCGCCAGCTGGGTGCCCGGCGGCACCTGCGCCGCCTGCGCCCCACCGATCATGGCCATCATACTCACTGCCAGGAGTGTTCGGGTGATGTGATTGTTTTTGTGTAATGTCATTTCCCTTTGCCTTTAACGTACGGAGTTATTCCCCCTTCCACACTTAGTCGCAGAATTTCAATAAAGCAATGTATTTCAGCAACCTATAAGATTTCGATCGGCTCACCGATGCGAAACGCGAAAACATATCGCTTTTCCCAATCCATGTAGAATTTTATGCTGGGCAAAAGCGGCAAAAGCTAAGTAAAGATGGGTAAAAGCATTAGGGCTTCACGCTTGTTTTTCTTATTCTTTATCCCTAATTACATCTGTCATAAGAGAGTGACTCATGGATCGCATAATTACATCATCGCGTGACCGTTCCTCGCTGCTCAGCACGCACAAGGTTCTGCGTAATACCTATTTCCTGCTCAGCCTGACGCTGGCGTTTTCCGCTATCACCGCCACCGCCAGCACGGTGCTGATGCTTCCTTCCCCGGGGCTGATTTTGACCCTTGTGGGGATGTACGGTCTGATGTTCCTGACCTACAAAACGGCGAATAAACCCACCGGGATTATTTCCGCCTTCGCTTTCACCGGGTTCCTCGGCTATATCCTTGGGCCGATGCTGAACGCGTACCTTTCTGCCGGCATGGGCGATTTAATCGGCCTGGCGCTGGGCGGCACCGCACTGGTCTTCTTCTGCTGCTCGGCCTACGTGCTGACGACGCGCAAAGACATGTCATTCCTCGGCGGAATGCTGATGGCGGGCGTGGTGGTCGTCCTGATTGGTATGGTCGCTAACCTGTTCCTGCAGCTGCCGGCGCTTCATCTGGCGATTAGCGCGGTGTTCATCCTGATCTCTTCGGGTGCCATCCTGTTCGAGACCAGCAACATCATCCGCGGCGGTGAAACCAACTACATCCGCGCAACAGTTAGCCTGTATGTCTCGCTGTACAACATCTTTGTCAGCCTGCTGAGCATTCTGGGCTTCGCCAGCCGGGACTAACCGCTCCCCTGCTCATCCTGAGGCCTCGCTTATGCGGGGCCTTTTTTTTTGCTACACTGCGGCCAGTTTCAGGCGGTATGTGAAAAATCATGTTTATTTTTGAAGGCAACGAAATTGAAACGGATAGCGAAGGCTATCTGAAAGATACCACCCAGTGGAGCGAGGCGATGGCGGAAGTCATTGCCGCGCAGGAAGGGATAACGCTCGCCGTTGAACACTGGGAAGTGGTGCGCTTTGTGCGCGAGTTTTACCTTGAGTTCAATACCTCTCCGGCGATCCGCATGCTGGTGAAGGCGATGGCCAACAAGTTTGGCGAAGAGAAAGGCAACAGCCGCTATCTCTATCGCCTGTTCCCGAAAGGCCCCGCCAAACAGGCGACCAAAATCGCCGGGCTGCCGAAGCCGGTGAAGTGCATCTAATAGAGAATCGCGAATTTTTCCCAGCTGCGGGTGGGTTGATGGGGTTCGGTTAACACTCGGTCAACCCGCGCGCTGCGCGGCCCCCCGGCTTTCAGCCAGGCGATGAGTTTCTCCACCTGCTCTGCCTCGCCGCAGGCAAGCACTTCCACCCCTCCGTCGTCCAGATTACGGGCATAGCCGGTCAACCCCAGCTGCAGCGCTTCCCGCTGTGTAGAATAGCGAAATCCCACGCCCTGAACCGAACCGTAAACCCATGCCATCGTGCAGATACTGGCCATTATCATCTCCTTTTCGCTCACACTTTACGCTGAGGATAGCAAATTCGCTCAGCGTACGTGCTTCGGCAGTAAACCATAATGCTGACGGAAGCGCGCGGTAAAGCGCGATCCCGACTGATATCCGCTGTTCTGCGCGATTTCGCCTATTGGCCGCGAGGTGGTCTGCAGCTGCCCCAGGGCGTGGGCCATCCGCACCTCCTCAACAATCTGGCGAAAACTCTGCGATTCCTGCTGCAGCCGACGGCGCAGAGTGGACTCGCCGAGAAAGAGCATTTTCGCCACCCGCGACACGCTCCATGCCTGCGCCGGCGACAGCATGACCAGTTGTCGAACCTGCGCCGACAGATCCTGCTGCCGCTCGACAAGCAGCGGGCCGGCATAGCCCGCCTCGTGCAAGGCCAGCAGCAGGCCCATGGTCTGGTGGTGCTGTAGTGAGGAGGATAATCCCTCCCGCACCGCCTGCAGAACGCTTTGCCACATAAACGCCAGCTCTGTCGTCACCGGGGCGCAGAGCGAGGTCAGACGCCCTGGCGGTGGCTCCCTGAGATAACGGGTCTTAAACATCGTCAGCAGCTCGGGGGTCAGCGACAGCAGATCGGAGCAAAACAGGCCGTTATCCGGCTGGTTAATCACCTCCAGCTCAACGTCAGCCGGCAACACAATCAGCTGTTGCGGCGTCGCCAGCACCCGGCTCTCCCCTTGCACAATCACCTTGCTGCCACGTTTAACCCGACAGAGCGCCGGGGAGAACAGGCGCACCCGATGCAATCTACACAGCCGTCGGGTGGTGACCTCTGCCGCGGTTAAGGCGTTATGCTGGAAGTGGATACTCTCCATCGGATCGACCCTTTATTTTAGCGCCCGGCCATCGCTGTCAACTGTGCGCTGGCGAGAGCATGGCTGTGTAACAGATAGCCGACCAGCGCCCCGCTGGCCCCGGCATCCACCGGCAACGTAGGGACATCCAGCGCCCATATCGTAAAGCGGTAGCGGTGCGGTTTATCTCCCGCCGGCGGACAGGCGCCGCCGAAGCCGGCATAGCCAAAATCGTTGCGGCCCTGTACCGCTCCGCCCGGCAGTGTAGCGCTGTTTTTATCTCCCGCGCCAGCGGGCAGCGAAAAGACGCTGCTGGCGATATTGACCACCGTCCAGTGCCACCAGCCGCTGCCGGTAGGCGCATCGGGATCTCTGACAGTGACCGCGAAGCTTCGCGTCCCCGCCGGGGCATTTTTCCATGCCAGCTGCGGAGAGACATTGCCTCCGGTACAGCCGAAACCGGCAAACCAGTGCTTCCGGGCCAGCGCCTGCCCGTCATGCATATCATCGCTGCTCACGCTAAACGGCGCAGCCATCGCGCCACTACTCACTGCCGCGACCATCGCCACGGCCATGCGTATACCTGTTTTCATCATCTGATCCTCGTTGGGGTGAGAAAACAGGGTATGAGAGTCCGCACAAGCTGAATGTGCCGAAGCGCCTGCATTTTGTGCCGAAACGCTCACCTGTGCCTGCCGGGCGAAAGATGCTTGCGTGCGCCAGGTGTGCTACTCTACGCGCCATTTTTCGGTGCCGACATTCCCGTTGCTTAAAGGTAGCTCCATGACAGATTCCCTATTCCCCCGCTTAGTGTTAGCCAAAGGACGCGAGAAATCCCTGCTGCGTCGCCATCCGTGGATTTTCTCCGGCGGCGTCGCCCGCATGGAGGGTAAAGCCCGCAGCGGTGAAACCATCGATATTGTTGACCATCAGGGAAAATGGCTGGCCCGCGGCGCTTACTCGCCGTCGTCGCAGATCCGCGCCCGCGTGTGGACCTTCGACCGCAATGAAACCATCGATAGCGCCTTCTTTGAACGCCGCCTGCAGCAAGCGCAAACCTGGCGGGCATGGCTGGCAGAGCGCGATGGCCTCGACAGCTACCGTCTGATCGCCGGCGAGTCCGATGGGCTGCCGGGCGTTACTATCGACCGCTTTGGCAACTTTTTCGTGTTGCAGTTGCTCAGCGCAGGCGCAGAATACCAGCGGGCCGCCATCATCAGCGCCCTGCAGAACCTGTTCCCGGACTGCGCCATTTACGATCGCAGCGATGTCGCCGTGCGTAAAAAAGAGGGACTGGAGCTGGCCCAGGGGCCGGTGGTGGGCGAGCTGCCCCCGGCGCTGCTGCCGATCACCGAGCACGGCATGAAGCTGTTGGTTGATATCCAGGGCGGGCACAAAACCGGCTATTACCTCGACCAGCGCGACAGTCGCCTGGCCACTCGCCGCTATGTCGCCGATAAGCGAGTGCTGAACTGCTTCTCTTATACCGGCGGCTTTGCGGTGTCAGCGCTGATGGGCGGCTGCCGCCAGGTCACCAGCGTGGATACCTCTCAGGAAGCGCTGGACGTTGCCCGACAGAACGTGGAGCTCAACGGACTGGATCTGTCCAAAGCGGAATTTGTGCGTGACGACGTGTTCAAACTGCTGCGTAAATACCGCGATCAGGGAGAGAAATTCGACGTGATCGTGATGGATCCGCCGAAGTTCGTGGAAAACAAAAGCCAGCTGATGGGCGCCTGCCGCGGTTATAAAGATATCAATATGCTGGCGATCCAGCTGCTGAACCCCGGCGGCGTGCTGCTGACTTTCTCCTGCTCCGGCCTGATGACCACCGATTTATTTCAGAAAATCATCGCGGATGCCGCAATTGATGCCGGGCGTGATGTACAATTTATAGAACAGTTCCGTCAGGCTGCCGACCACCCGGTGATCGCAACCTACCCGGAAGGGCTGTATCTGAAGGGGTTTGCCTGTCGCGTCATGTAACTTGAAAAACGAAACATGAGCCTCATATAGGGAGTATTCATGTTTCCCAGGAGGTGCCTATGATAGCCAGCAAATTCGGTATCGGCCAACAGGTCCGCCATACGCTCTTGGGCTACCTGGGCGTCATCGTCGATGTCGATCCCGAGTATTCACTCGCGGAACCGGAAGAGGATGAGATTGCCGCCAATGACGAACTGCGTGCGGCGCCCTGGTACCATGTGGTGATGGAAGATGATGATGGCCAGCCGATCCACACCTATCTGGCAGAAGCGCAGCTGAGCAGCGAAACCCGCGACGAACACCCGGAACAGCCGTCCCTCGACGAACTGGCCAAAACGATTCGTCAGCAGCTGCAGGCTCCGCGCCTTCGCAACTAAAACAAAACCCCGCCTGGCGGGGTTTTTTGTTATTTTGCTAATCCCAGTCGCGGCAGCTCAATGGCCGGACAACGATCCATCACCACGTTTAACCCGGCTTCTCTGGCCAGCACTGCGGCCTGCTCATTGATAACCCCCAGCTGCAGCCACAGCGTTTTCGCGCCGATGGCTATCGCCTCCTGCGCCACGCCCCACGCCGCTTCTGAATTACGGAAGACATCAACCATGTCGACCTTTTCCGGAACGTCGGCGAGCGTCGCATACCCTTGCTGTCCCAGCAGCGTCTTGCCCGCCACCTTCGGCGAAACCGGGATAACGTGATACCCCTGATCCAACAGATACTTCATGACCCGGTAGCTCGGGCGGTCAGGTTTGTCGCTGGCGCCAACCAGCGCAATCGTCCGTGTCGACGTCAGGATGCCGGCAATATCGTTCTCTTTCATGGGTTCCTCCTGCTATTTCACCTAAGTGTATGCTAATCCGCAGCAGGCAGCCATCCAGGCTAACCCACAGATTCGGCAAAATTTTCACCCCGATGCTTGCAGCGGCAGCCACATTCAGTAATCTGTCTGCAGGTCAAAATGTGGAATGAAAATATGGAACTGACAACTCGTACCCTGTCCGCGCAAAAACATATCGCGCTGGTGGCTCACGATCACTGTAAAGATATGCTGATGAAATGGGTCGCTCGCCATCAGGCGCTGCTGGCGCAACACGTTTTGTATGCCACCGGCACCACCGGTAACCTGGTCTCGCGGGCTACCGGACTGGAGGTCCATGCCATGCTGAGCGGCCCGATGGGCGGTGACCAGCAGGTTGGCGCGCTCATTTCAGAAGGGAAAATCGACGTGCTGATCTTCTTCTGGGATCCGCTGAACGCTGTGCCTCACGACCCGGACGTCAAAGCATTGCTGCGCCTGGCCACCGTCTGGAACATTCCGGTTGCCACTAACGTCTCCACCGCTGACTTTATCATCCAGTCACCGCACTTTAATCAGCCGCTCGATATTCTGATCCCGGATTATCCGCGCTATCTTGCCGAGCGCCTGAAATAACCCAGCCGTGATTAGGGTTTCCTGGCAACCGGCACATCCAGGGCCTGCAGGATGTCGACAAATGGCGAAGGTTGCGCTTTGTTAAACAACAACCACACCCGATGACGTGCGCGGGTTATCGCCACGTACAGTAGTCGCCGCTCCTCCGCATCAGGAAAATCTTCCGGCTGCGGCAGGAGCGCCTGCTCCATGATCGACTCGCGCGCCGGCGCGGGAAACGCATCCTCTCCCTCCTGCAGTCCCAGCACAATCACATAGTCCGCCTGCTGGCCTTTGCTGGCATGAATAGTCATAAAATCAAGCTGCAGATGCGGCCAGCGCGTCGCCGCCTTGTTGAGCGCGTCGGGCTTCAGATGATGGTAGCGGGCAAGCAGCAGGATCCGCTGCTCGGGCTTAACGTAGCCGCTCAGTTTATCCAGCAAATCATCCAGCTTATCATCGGCTAACAGCGTGACGGCCTTTTTATCGCCCGCCGTCAGGCTGTTCAGCGGTTTACTTAACTGATGTGGATTCTGCTGGATAAAGCCATTGGCAATTTCGCCAATGCGGCCGTTAAAGCGATAGGTGGTATCCAGCGCACAGCTATCCCCTTCGCCAAAGTAATGATTAAACGCGGTGGTCAGGGAAAGCTGGGCCCCGCTGAACCGGTAAATCGCCTGCCAGTCATCCCCGACGGCAAATAGCGTGGTTTGGGTATTCTGCCGGCGTAATGCGGCCAACAGCGAGGCCCGCTGCGGCGAGATATCCTGAAATTCATCCACCAGAATGTGTTTCCATGGGCTGACGAAGCGGCCTTTATCGAGAATATTGACCGCCTGATGGATCAGGCCGGAAAAATCGACCGCATTCTCAGCCTTCAGCGACGCCTTCCAGTCTTTCATCAGAGGCGACATCAGCTTCACCCGTTTACTGAACTGATCGCGTACCGCCTCCGGCGCTCCGGCAATCATCTCTGCCTGGGAGCCACCGTGCATACGCATCAGGCTAACCCAGCGGTCGAGCCGACTGGCCATACGCCGCTGCACCTTCTTGTCCTGCCAGAAATCCCCCTCCGGTAGTTGCCAGCCCATCTCCTCTTCCAGCCACAGGCGCCAGCCTTTCGCCTGCGCTTTTTTCTCCTGACACTGCTGCTGCCAGCTTTTCACGAGCAGCGCCTGACGAGCTGCGCTATCGCTTTCCAGTTTGCTGATGGTGGGGACTTTTTTGCTGCCCTGCTGAATAATATGTAGCGCCAGCGAGTGGAAGGTACGCGCAGTGATATCGTCTGATGCAAGACGCTCGCGGATCCGCGCATCCATCTCCTGCGCTGCCTGGCGGCCGAATGCCAGCAGCAAAATTTGCTCTGCCGCCGCTTCTCCCCGCGCCAGCAGCCAGCCTGCCCGCGCCACCAGCACCGAGGTTTTACCGCTGCCCGCGCCCGCCAGCACCAGCAGGGAATGTTCACCGTTCACCACCGCCCGCGCCTGTGAGGCATTAAGAGGGGACGACTCAACGCCGTCAAAAAAGCCGCGATACTGCTCCAGCATCGCCTCGGTGAAGGCCTGATTATGGGCCAGGCGTGTCGCTTCAATATCCCCTAACCAGCGCTGACACTCCCGCCACAGCTCCCGACAGTTGTCAAAGGCTTCAAGCCGGCTGGTGGGCATCGGCAAGCCAGTCAACGCCTGGCGAATGTTATCCTGCACATCCGCCACCTGCTGACGCGTCAACCATTTGCCTTGCGCACGGGTGTGCTCGATCGTCGCCAGCTGCTCCTTCAGCACGCCTGCGGCGATGTCGCTCATTTCCGCGCTCCACTGCTCCCAGAGTGCTTGTAAATGGTGATAGAAGCGCTGTGTTTCGCTCCACTCGGTACCGTGCAAACGCACGACTTTGCTGTCAGGCAGCACAAACTCTAGTTCGCCCCAGACCAGACCGCGCTTACAATGCACTGACAATAACTGATTGAAAGGGATAAGATACTCATGACGGTCGCCGGAAACCTTTACGCCGGCATTCAGTAACTGCACCCGATCATAAGGGTGCTGAGCCATGCGTTTGCCCAATGTTGTCGCTTTAAGTTCCATATAATGTCGATTTTCAATCAGGGTGGATTGTTTTTCAGTTTAACCGCCCGGGACCAGGTGCTCCAGCGCAAAAAAACGTTACAATTGTCAGGTCTTATTATCCACAGGGCAAAACCGAGGGTTTATGCGTACCATTCTGAATATTTTGAACTTTATCCTTGGTGGTTTCGCCACCACTTTAGGCTGGCTGCTCGCCACGCTGGTTAGCATCATTCTGGTCGTCACGCTGCCGCTGACCCGCTCCTGCTGGGAAATCACCCGACTCTCGTTATTTCCTTACGGTAACGAGGCGATTCATGTCGATGAGCTGGAGCCGGGCCGTAAAAACGGTCTTCTCAACGCCGGCGGCACCGTGCTGAATATTCTGTGGTTCATTTTTTTTGGCTGGTGGTTGTGCCTGATGCATATTTTCAGCGGCATAGCTCAATGTCTAACCATTATTGGCATCCCGGTGGGGATCGCGAATTTTAAAATTGCTGCCATTGCCCTTTGGCCGGTAGGGCGCAGGGTCGTCTCTGTGGAAACCGCGCGTGCCGCACGTGAAGCCAATGCGCGTCGTCGCTTTCAGTAACCGAACGGAACACGGACATGATTAGCCCCCTGCTACGCCGCTATACCTGGAACAGTGCCTGGCTTTATAACGTACGGATCTTTATCGCGCTCTGCGGCACAACGCTGTTTCCCTGGTGGATCGGCGAAGTCAAACTGACCATCCCTCTCACCCTTGGCGTTGTTGCCGCGGCCCTGACCGACCTCGACGACCGGCTGACCGGTCGTCTGCGCAACCTCGCCATTACCCTGGTCTGTTTTTTCATCGCCTCCGCCTCCGTGGAGCTGCTGTTTCCGTGGCCGCCGCTGTTTGCTCTTGGCCTCACCGTGTCTACCATTGGCTTTATTTTGCTCGGCGGCCTCGGTCAGCGCTATGCCACTATCGCCTTCGGCGCCCTGCTCATCGCCATTTACACGATGCTCGGCGTCACGCTGTACGATCACTGGTATCTGCAGCCGTTGTTTCTGCTGGCGGGCGCCGTGTGGTACAACCTACTGACACTGTCCGGGCACCTGATATTTCCGATTCGACCGCTACAGGACAACCTGGCGCGCAGCTATGAGCAACTGGCCCGCTATCTTGAGCTCAAATCCCGGCTGTTTGATCCCGATCTGGAGGATGAGAGCCAGGCGCCGTTGTACGATCTGGCCCTCGCCAACGGCCAGTTGGTGGCCACGCTCAATCAAACTAAGGTCTCATTGTTGACCAGGCTGCGAGGCGACCGGGGCCAGCGCGGCACCCGCCGCACGCTGCAGTACTATTTTGTGGCCCAGGATATCCACGAACGCGCCAGCTCATCGCATATTCAGTACCAGACCTTACGCGATCAATTCCGCTACAGCGATGTGATGTTCCGTTTCCAGCGCATGCTCTCGATGCAGGCCCAGGCCTGCCAGAAACTTTCACGGGCGATTTTGCTGCGCGAACCCTACCAGCATGACGCCCAATTTGAACGCGCGTTTATGCATCTCGACGCCGCGCTCGACCGCGTGCGCGCCAGCGGCGCGTCCGACGAGCAGATCAATGCCCTTGGCTTTTTACTCAATAACCTGCGCGCTATCGATGCGCAGTTGGCCACGATTGAATCTGTGCAAACGAACGCGCCTGCCGGGAGCAACACCGAGACGCTGTTGGCCGACGACAGACTCGGCGGGTTGAACGACATCTGGCTGCGTCTGCGGCGCAACATGTCACCGGAGTCCGCTCTCTTTCGCCACGCGGTACGTATGTCGCTGGTCCTCTGCGCCGGCTATGCCTTTATCCAGTTTACCGGGCTCCAGCATGGCTACTGGATCCTGCTGACCAGCCTGTTTGTCTGTCAGCCGAACTATAACGCCACCCGCCACCGACTGGCGCTGAGGATCATCGGCACGCTGGTGGGGGTGGCGATCGGCCTGCCCGTCCTGCTGCTGGTGCCTTCGATTGAAGGGCAACTGGTGTTGATCGTGCTCACCGGCGTGCTGTTCTTTGCCTTTCGTAACGTGCAGTACGCCCATGCCACCATGTTTATTACGCTGCTGGTGCTGCTGTGCTTTAACCTGCTTGGCGAAGGCTTTGAGGTCGCGCTGCCGCGCATCATTGATACCCTGATCGGCTGCGCCATCGCCTGGGCGGCGGTCAGCTTCATCTGGCCGGACTGGAAATTTCGCAATCTGCCGCGCGTCCTGGACCGGGCGATGAACGCGAACTGCCGTTATCTGGATGCCATTCTGGAGCAGTATCACCAGGGCCGCGACAACCGTCTGGCCTATCGTGTCGCCCGCCGTGATGCCTACAACCGTGATGCCGAACTGGCCTCCGTGGTCTCGAATTTGTCGACTGAACCGCGCGCGGATGGCGCCCAGCGCGAGACCGCTTTTCGCTTGCTGTGTCTCAACCATACCTTCACCAGCTACATCTCCGCTCTCGGCGCGCATCGGGAAAAACTGTCCACCCCCGATATCCTTGCCCTGTTGGATGATGCCGTTTGTTATGTTGATGACGCCCTGCACCATCCCCCCGCCGATGAACATCGGGTGCAGAAGTCTTTGAGCAGCCTGCAAAGCCGGATCCAACACCTGGAACCGCGCGCGGATAGTAAAGAGCCGCTGGTATTGCAGCAGATTGGCTTGTTGCTCGCGCTGCTGCCTGAAATTTGCCGCCTGCAACAGCGCGTCCACGCTCAAACAGAATAACGGTGGTCGTCCGCTAGCGGGCTCCAGCCCATTCGAGCAGCTCCTGACGCCGCAGCGTCGGGAGCGCAGCGGTGTGAACGCCGACAATCGCCCCATCCAGCGCCAGCAAGACGTTGACCGACAAGGAGGCGTTGTTTTCTCGCAGCCGTTGCCAGGCCTGCTGAGCGCCTACCTCCCGAAGCGTCCTGACATCCGGTATGCCCGCGTGGATCAGCTGCAATTCCATATGAAAGCTGATATTGGGTAAATCCTTCAGGCGGCCAGACTCCCGACGGTGGTACTTTTCACGCTGGGCGCTTTGCCACGACAGCAGCGACAGCCGAAAAAGCTGTGTTTCATCGCGCCACAATGCGTCGTCAATTTGATAATACTTCATTGGCACGATGCGCCCGTGTCGGCGCAGCGTTAATAAAGGATTACGATGTTCAACCCGATACGCGGCGCTCTGCTCGCAGGCTCTCAGGTAAATATCCCCCTCTGCCACCATCGCAAACACCGTATCATCAATGGCCAGGCTATAGCCGCCAAAAAGCGGACGAGAATGTAACTGACCCAGCGGCGAGACGCAGGCCTGAAATTGCGGGAACCGCGGACATACTAGTTTTCTCATGATCATTCCTTTGTTAATCATGTAATTAAACTTAAGTTGTTAACGGATCCGCTAAGAGAAAACATAAGGGACTTCCCGAACAGCAGCAAGATGATTTTCGCCGACTTTTCCACCAGAACGCGGTTTTGCGAGACGCTTTCAGAAAATCGCTGACGTTGCTGCAATCAACAGGGTGGAAAGAAATGATTAGCCCGCGTGAAGGATATTGTTGAGGAGAGGTGCGCATCTCTATAGATAAGACGCGCCTGGAAATGATTAAATTTCAGCCAGCAAAATGGCAAATTGCGGTTGATCTTTTCCCCAGGTAGATATACTGTATATGCATACAGTAACTACAGGCGGGATAGACTATGTTTACTTCAGCTCACGCAAATCGTTCAGCACAGGCTTCTGCTTCTGCAGGCCACTACGCTCATCGTTCTGGCGAACAGACCGCCAATGGGCTGATCAGTGAAATTGTCTATCGTGAAGATCAACCCATGATGACCCAGTTACTGCTGCTACCTTTATTACAACAGCTGGGTCAACAATCTCGCTGGCAGCTGTGGCTCACGCCGCAACAAAAGCTTAGCCGCGAGTGGGTCCAGTCTGCCGGTCTACCGCTGTCTAAAGTCATGCAAATTAGCCAGCTGTCCCCCTGCCATACCATAGACTCGATGATCCGCGCGCTGCGCACCGGTAATTATAGTGTGGTTATCTGCTGGCTAACGGAGGAGCTAACCGCAGAAGAGCATGAGCGTCTGGTCAATGCAGCCCAGGAAGGTTGCGCGATGGGATTCATCATGCGCCCGGTGAGAAATCAAGGCACGCTCGGCAGACAACTCAACGGGCTAAAAATTCACTCAAATTTGTATCATTGAGTGAAATTAGGATTATTCCTGGAATTTTTTTTACCGATGGTAAAGCCACAGCGTTTTTCAGGGTCTTTTTCGCGGAATGCCTGTCACACGGGCATTTCTGCCTTTTTTCTGCGTACGAAAATCAACCATATTTGTTAAATATTGTGTACACAACCCTTTTTTTTCATATGCCTGACAGAGTTCACACTTGTAAGTTTCGAACTAAGTTGTAGACTTTACATCGCCAGGGGTGATCGGCTTACGCTGCATGTATCAGCATAGTTAACAACAAGTCACGCCCCGGGTGAAGGATTTAACCGTGAGGTCTTTTGTAACTTCATGGCGAATTTTGGATGATAATGAGGCGCAAAAAATGAAAAAGACAGCTATCGCGATTGCAGTGGCACTGGCTGGCTTCGCTACCGTAGCGCAGGCCGCTCCGAAAGATAACACCTGGTATGCAGGTGGTAAACTGGGTTGGTCCCAGTTCCATGACACTGGCTGGTACAACAGCTCTCTGAACAACAATGGTCCGACCCACGAAAGCCAGCTGGGCGCTGGTGCGTTCGGTGGTTACCAGGTTAACCCGTACCTCGGTTTCGAAATGGGTTACGACTGGCTGGGCCGTATGCCGTACAAAGGCGACCAGGTTAATGGCGCATTCAAAGCTCAGGGCGTTCAGCTGACCGCTAAACTGGGTTACCCGATCACTGACGATCTGGACATCTACACCCGTCTGGGCGGCATGGTATGGCGCGCAGACTCCAGCAACAGCATCGCTGGCGACAACCACGACACTGGCGTTTCTCCGGTATTTGCTGGCGGCGTAGAGTGGGCTGTGACTCGTGACATCGCTACCCGTCTGGAATACCAGTGGGTTAACAACATTGGCGACGCGGGCACCGTTGGCGTTCGTCCGGACAACGGCATGCTGAGCGTGGGTGTTTCCTACCGTTTCGGTCAGGAAGATGCTGCACCGGTTGTAGCTCCGGCTCCGGCTCCGGCTCCGGAAGTGACTACCAAGCACTTCACCCTGAAGTCTGACGTTCTGTTCAACTTCAACAAAGCAACCCTGAAACCGGAAGGTCAGCAGGCTCTGGATCAGCTGTACACCCAGCTGAGCAACATGGATCCGAAAGACGGTTCTGCAGTTGTTATGGGCTTCACCGACCGTATCGGTTCCGAAGCTTACAACCAGCAGCTGTCTGAGAAACGTGCTCAGTCCGTTGTTGACTACCTGGTTGCTAAAGGCATCCCGGCAGGCAAAATCTCCGCACGCGGTATGGGTAAATCCAACCCGGTTACTGGCAACACCTGTGACAACGTGAAAGCTCGCGCTGCACTGATCGACTGCCTGGCCCCGGATCGTCGTGTAGAGATCGAAGTTAAAGGCTACAAAGAAGTTGTAACTCAGCCAGCGGCTTAAGTTAGAACTGATGAAAAAACCCGCCTCGGCGGGTTTTTTTATGTCTTCTCGCTCGCTTTCGCGGTGGTAGCCTCCATATCAGGGTAGCCCCTGACTGGCCGTACAGGCTACTCTTTGCCTAACAGTTCCTGCAGATCGTGCTTCAGGCTCGACATTTTGCTGGCATACTTCTCTTTATGCTCAGCATCCTCAATCAGCTGCACAATGGTTTCAGACAAGGTTTTACCCCGCCGCTGCGCCAGGCCGGCAAGACGCTGCCAGACGACAAACTCAAGATCGATAGACTTCTTGCGCGTGTGCTGATGCTCCGCGTTAAAATGCCGTTTCCGCCGTGCACGGATAGTCTGCTTCATGCGGTTCATCAGCGCCGGATTCATATGCTGCTCAATCCAGGCATGCACCAGCACAGGTTCATTCTCGAGCGTCAGCAAGTCATCTACCGCAGCTTGCGCAGCGCTGGCCTCAATGTAGCGGGTAATCAGCTCACCTTCCCGGTGCTTCTTTACCAGATATTTCCATTTCCAGCCGCTTTCAAGATTTTCCAGTTGTTGATATTTCATTGCGATCTCAATGTGACCGTGTAACTCATTTCAGGATATCAGTTTTTTCCTGATGTGCTGAATATAAATCATTATTCGTGATGTGTATGGCCGGGGAATCATTGGGGTAATCATAATCCTCCGTGTGCTCAGTCGCGGCATCAGGTATAATTGCGCGCTTTACATCTAACTAAAAAACAGCGACTTTGACCATTACGAAACTGACCCGAACCGACCTTGCGCCCGATATGGAACCTTATCAGGCGCTGTTTGCCCAAGCTGATCTCTCTCAACCGGCCCCCTCCCTCTCGGGCGATCTGCAGCCGCGTTTGTTCTACGCGCTTGAGCAATTGCTGTGCACGCCGGCAGTCTCCTCCTTCATGCTGGTGAAAGCCCCCGAAGAACCGGAGTATCTGCAATGGCTGACGGCAGAAACCCGCACGCTGCATGAACCTGCCGCCCCGCTCTACGGGGTCCGCTATGACATTGACGGCGCTCGCGTGACGCTCTCCCCGGCACAACGTGCAGAGGATAATTTTGCCAGCACCGCTCCGGTCGTCGCGGCCGATTGGGTAGAGGCGGAACAGCTATTTGGCTGCGTACGCCAGTTTAACGGTGGCATCACCCTCCAGCCAGGCCTGGTTCATCAGGCCAATGGTGGCGTGCTGGTAATCTCGCTTCGTACACTGCTGGCGCAACCGCTGCTGTGGGTGCGCCTGAAAAATATGGTGACCCGTCAGCGGTTTGACTGGCTCTCCATCGATGAGTCACGCCCGCTGCCGGTCAGCATTCCCTCCATGCCGCTGAGCCTGAAAGTCATGCTGGTCGGCGAACGCGAATCGCTGGCGGATTTCCAGGAAATGGAACCAGAGCTTTGTGCTCAGGCGATCTACAGTGAGTATGAAGACACTTTGCAGTTTGCTGACGCCGAGACGCTGAAAGCCTGGTGCCAGTGGGTATGGCAAAATGCCCAGCAGCTGACGCTGCCAGGTCCGGCGGCCGACGCCTGGCCACTGCTGATCGATGAGGGGACGCGCTATACCGGCGATCAGGAGACCCTGCCGCTCAGTCCGCTATGGATAGCCCGCCAGCTGCGGGAGGCCGCCGCATTCTGCGAGGGCGAGGAGATTACTGGCGAAGAAATGCAGACGATGCTGGCACGCCGGGAGTGGCGTGAAGGCTACCTCGCAGAACGAATGCAGGATGAAATCCTGCAGGAACAGATCCTGATTGAAACCGAAGGCGAATGCGTCGGACAGATCAACGCCCTGTCGGTGATTGAATTTCCCGGCCATCCGCGCGCGTTCGGTGAACCTTCGCGCATCAGCTGTGTCGTGCACATTGGCGACGGCGAATTTATCGACGTCGAACGCAAAGCCGAGCTGGGCGGCAATATTCATGCGAAGGGCATGATGATCATGCAGGCTTTTCTGATGTCCGAGCTGGAGCTGGAGCAGCAGCTTCCCTTCTCCGCTTCGCTGACCTTCGAACAGTCGTACAGTGAAGTGGACGGCGACAGCGCCTCCATGGCCGAACTCTGCGCCTTAATCAGCGCGCTGGCCAATGTGCCGATTAATCAGAGCATCGCAATTACCGGTTCCGTCGACCAGTTTGGTCGCGTGCAGCCGGTCGGCGGTCTGAATGAAAAAATTGAAGGATTCTTCACTATCTGTCAGCAGCGCGGCTTAACCGGTAAACAAGGCGTCATTATCCCAGTCGCCAACGTTCGCCATCTCAGCCTGAGCCACGAGTTACGTCAGGCCGTTGCCGAGAATCAGTTTTCCATCTGGGCAATTGAAGATATCACCGAAGCGCTGCCGATGCTGACCCAACTGATGTGGGACGGTGAAGGGCAGACGCTGCGACAAACCATTCAGGAGCGGATAGCGCAGGCGACCCAGCAAGAGACTCGCCATCGTTTTCCGTGGCCGCTACGCTGGTTAGGTGGGACAAGTTCTAACTGATCGGACTTGTTCAGCTTACACGTGTTAGCTATCCTGCGTCCCGAACTTAAAATAAGGCTTACTGAAAACATGGTAGATAAACGCGAATCCTATACAAAAGAAGATCTTCTTGCCTCTGGTCGTGGTGAACTGTTCGGCGCGAAAGGCCCGCAGTTGCCAGCACCAAACATGCTGATGATGGACCGCGTCATCAAAATGAGCGAAACCGGTGGTAACTATGACAAAGGTTATGTTGAGGCAGAACTCGACATCAACCCGGACCTGTGGTTCTTCGGTTGCCACTTCATCGGCGATCCGGTGATGCCGGGCTGCCTGGGCCTGGATGCGATGTGGCAGTTGGTCGGGTTCTATCTTGGCTGGCTCGGCGGCGAAGGCAAAGGCCGTGCGCTGGGCGTTGGCGAAGTGAAATTCACCGGTCAGGTTCTGCCGACCGCGAAAAAAGTCACCTACCGCATCCACTTCAAGCGCATTGTTAACCGTCGTCTGATTATGGGCCTGGCGGATGGCGAAGTGCTGGTTGACGATCGTCTGATCTATACCGCGAACGATCTGAAAGTAGGCCTGTTCCAGGATACTTCCGCTTTCTGATAATCATCGGCAGCGATTAAAAGGCGAAGCCCCCGCTATGCGGAGGCTTCTTTTTTAAAGAGACAGTGTCAGGCCGTTAGTACCCTGTCCTCCATGGCTTCTCGCCAGCCTCCCAGCCACCATGAGCGTTGATTCAAGCTCTGGTATGGACACATTTCTTTCGATCTTCCCGCGATACCCGCTTGATATCCACGTTGATGTGCCCGTTCCAGGCGATCTCGTTTTTGTCTCTTCATGCCTCGTTTCCCTCATTCTTTGATCTGGTGGAAAAGAAAACAGTGGTCGCAAATTATGCAGCCACGGGTTACGAATACCGCGAAATGAAGGCAACGTCAATGCGCAAAATTCACGCCAGTGTCATATTTGTGACCTATATAAGAGTTCATTTTTTGTTCATTCAGCGCCGCGGTTGCTAACGAACTGACCTGGCAAAAAAAAATGCCGCGCGGCTCAGATGAACCGCGCGGCATATCACTTTTATGAATTTTACTTATGGCAGACGGTTAAGCTCGCCGGCAATGGCCGCCGCCTCCTGGCTCCACGCCTGCGCCAGGGTTTTCACCATCGCATCATAGCCATCCTGCTGCTGCTTGAGCACGATGTTAAACGGGCGCTTAATCAGCTGTCCCTGATGCTTCAATAACCACTCGCCGCTGACGATAACCCGCCCGTCGTAGCGCCCGTGAAAGCCATTTACCGCCACATTGAGCGTATCCTGCTCGCTGCCCAACGGTTGGGACGACACTACCCAGCCCGGCAACTGCTGGCTGAGGTTTGCCACCAGCGTAGTACGCAGCTGCTGGTCCAGCGGGCTGGCCCACAGATTATTACTGGCGATCACATACTGCACATCGGTGGTCTGATAGACCACTCCATTGCCCGCCAGATAATCCGGGATGCTGATCTGCTCAACCCACAGCAGGCGAGCCCCCTGGCTGGCTGCGCTCTGTGCGCCGCCCTGCACCACCGGCAGTTGGTAGTATGTTTTGCTCTCGCCGCCGCTACTGCACGCCGTCAGCGCGCAAACGGCTGCTGCCAGTAACCATTTTTTCATTATTTCGCTCCCTTCGGCTGTGGGTCTTTTTTATCCTTCGCCTCAAATACCAGCGCATTGCTCTTATCATTGAGCGTTTTCAGGACCGGCTGCAGTTCACGCAGCACCTGATCCAGACGCTGCATATCGGCCACCATCTTATTGTAGGCCGCGGAGCCCGGCTGGAAGCCCTGCATACTGCGGTTCAGTTCGCGCAGCGTCGTCTGCATATCAGCAGGCAACTGCTGCATCGACTGACTGGAGGTGATCTTATTCAGACTATCCAGCGTGGTCTGCACGTGCTGCATGGTCTTCTCGCTTTGCGCCAGCGTACTGGTCGCCTGCTCCAGTAGCGGATTGAGCGGCAGGTTATTGATTTTATCCAACGCATCCATCAGACGCTGCTGGATCTGCGCCAGTCCACCGCTAATGGTCGGGATAATCGGATAGCCGTTAAACTCCTGAATTTTCCCGCGCGGCGGCGCTTTCGGATAGAAGTCGAGATCGATATACAGCGCGCCGGTCACCAGGTTGCCGGTCTTCAGCGAGCCGCGCAGTCCGCGGTTGATCAGATCGTCAATGTGGGCACGAATATTCGGATCGCCACCGAGCTGGTTAATCAGACGTTGCGGTTCAACCCGCACTTCCACCGGAATACGATAGTCATCGTTCAAACGCTGCTTCAGCCCAGGAATAAAGAACGGCACTTTGCCGACGGTTCCCAGACGGATACCGCGGAACTCTACTGGTGCACCAGGCTGCAGGCCACGAACCGAGTCTTTGAAGAACATGACGTAGTCGATATGTTCGGTAAAGACCGAATCCTGGATGCTCTTCTGATCGTCAAACAGGTGGTATTCCGTTTTGTTCGCCACCGGCTCGCCGAGATCCAGTCCTTCCGGAATATCGAAGCTCACGCCGCCGCCAAACAGCGTCGACAACGAGCCCATCTCGACGCGCATCCCCGCCGCGGTCAAATCAACGGCGATCCCACTGTCCTTCCAGAAGCGAACGTTGCTGGTCACCAGGCGGTCGTTTGGCGCATTGATGAACAGCTGATAAGTGATATGCCGTTTTTGCGCATCAAAAGTGCTGGTTTCCACCGACCCCACGCGATAGCCGCGGAACAGCACCGGATCGCCTGGCGAAAGCTGGCCCGCTTTGCTGCTTTCCAGCAAAATACGGATCCCCTTGGCATCCGGCGAGGCCAGTGGCGGAGAATCCAGCAGCGGATACTGCGCCGGCACCGAACCTTTCGACCCCGGCTGCAGTTCAATATAGGCCCCGGACAATAATGTCCCGAGGCCACTGATCCCCTCGCGCCCTACCTGTGGTTTCACCACCCAGAAGACGGAATCGTTATGCAGTAATTTCTGCATCCCGGAATTGAGGCGAGCTTTGATTTCCACATGGGTTAAATCGTCAGTCAGCGTCGCGCTCTCTACCACCCCAACATCCACGCTGCGGCTCTTGATCCGGGTTTTTCCCCCTTCAATGCCTTCCGCGTTGGTGGTGATCAGCGTGACCTCTGGTCCCTGATGGCTGTAATGATAAAACAGGATCCACGCCCCGATCAGCGCAGTGACGATAGGGAAGATCCACACCGGTGACCAGTTCTTCACCTTCTGCACTTTCGCTTCTCCGCTCTTATTTTCCATGTTGTTGTATTTCCTCATGGCTTGAATCTGGCTCACGATCCCACAGTAAACGGGGATCAAACGTCATCGCTGAAAACATGGTCATCACCACCACCAGCGCAAACATGACCGCGCCGATGGCGGGATAGATATTCATCAACCCTCCCATGCGCACCAGCGCAGAGAGCACGGCGATGACAAAAACGTCAATCATTGACCAGCGGCCAACAAATTCCACCACTTCATAAATCAGATGCATGCGTTCCGAATCGCGCGCACCGTTACCGTTGGCATTCCAGCACAGCCAGGCGATGGCGATCATCTTCAGCGTCGGCACCATAATACTGGCGATAAAAATCACCAGCGCCACCGGATAAGAGCCTTCGCTCCACAGTAAAACCACCCCGGCCATAATGGTCGACGGCATTTTATCGCCCAGCAGATCGGTGATCATGATGGGCATAATATTGGCGGGAAGATAGAGAATAAATGAGGTCACCAGCAGCGCAAGCGTCCACTGCAGGCTATTTTTACGCCGCGCCGTTCCTTTGCTGTGACAGCGCGGACAGACCGTTTGGTCGACCGGTAACACCGCCGTACAACAGGCGCAGGAGCGCAGCCCCTGGCGGATCCCGGCAACCCCAATTTTCAGCGGTTGGGTAATCGCCGGCATGGGGGCAATATCATCCCACAACCAGCGGCGGTCGACGCACTGGAAGGTACGTAACTGCAGCAGGCAAAACATGCACCAGGGAATAAAGCTTAGGCCGATGCCGATATCGCCGTAGGCCATCAGTTTGACGAAGCTGACCAGCACGCCGGCAAGAAAGATTTCCGCCATGCCCCAGGTCTTGAGGTGAAACAGAATACGCGCCAGGAATGCCTTCAGGCCGAGGGGCATCCTGACCCGATTGACCAGCAACAAAATGGTGACCAGGCAAAACGCCGGTACCAGTTGCACAAAGAGTAAAAAGAAGGTGCCAAGGCTGGCGTAATCCTCGGTAAACAGCACGTTGGGAATTTCCAGCAGCTCTATTTCGCTGCTGATGCCACCCACTTTCATATAGATAAAAGGAAACAGGTTGGCCAGCAGCAGCATAAATAGCGCGACCAGCGCGTAAGCCGTGGGACGCTGGCGAGGCGCGTCCCACGTGGTGGTTAACGTTGTACCGCAGCGCGGGCAGGCGGCTTTCTGGCGATGCTCAAGCTGCGGCAAAGCCACCAGCAAATCACATTGGGGACATAAAATATGTCGCGCAGCATGATGGTGATCGCACATGACAACTCCTCGGCTCAGGCGCCGTTCTTTAATCCTTCGAGATATTCCCAGCGTTCAAAGGCGGCTTCCAGCGCCTGCTCCGCCTCGGCCAGCTGCGCCAGCACCTGCTGCGTACGATCGTGCGATTGTCCAAAAAAGTCGGGATCGGCTACCTGCTCCTGCAGCGTCTGCAGTTCAGCCTCAAGGGTTTCCAGCTTCTGCGGCAGTTGCTCCAGCTCGCGCTGCAGGTTATAGCTTAGTTTGTTCCCGCCGCGTTTGACAGTTTCTGCTTTTGGCTGAGCAACTTCCATCGTTTTTTTCGCTGCCGGCTGCTTCTGTGCCAGCGACTGGGCCTGCTGACCGCGGGCGTCGTGATAGCCGCCAACGTACTGACCAATATGGCCGCCGCCCTCGAAGATCCAGCACTCGGTCACGGTATTGTCAACAAACTGACGATCGTGGCTGACCAGCATCACGGTACCCTGATAGCCGTCGATCAGCTCTTCCAGCAGTTCCAGCGTTTCGACATCAAGGTCGTTTGTCGGTTCATCGAGAATCAATAAGTTACTGGGTTTCAGGAACAGCCGCGCCAGCAGCAGGCGGTTACGTTCCCCGCCGGACAGCGCGCGGACTGGCGTCATCGCCCGTTTCGGATGGAACAGGAAGTCCTGCAGATAGCCCAGCACGTGCCGCGGCTTACCGTTAACCATCACCTCTTGCTTACCTTCGGCGAGGTTATCCATCACCGTCCGGTCCGGATCCAGCTCTGCGCGGTGCTGGTCGAAGTAGGCGACTTCCAGCTTGGTGCCGACGTGGATCCGCCCGCTGTCGGCCTGCAGCTGGCCAAGCATCAGCTTCAGCAGCGTGGTTTTGCCACAGCCGTTCGGGCCGATCAGGGCAATCTTATCGCCGCGCTGAATTTGCGCGGAGAAATCTTTCACCAGCACTTTGCCGTCAACCTGATAGTTGACGTTCTCCATTTCGAAAACGATTTTGCCGGAGCGCGAAGCCTCTTCAACCTGCATCTTCGCACTGCCCATCACTTCCCGGCGCTCGCCGCGCTCGCGACGCATCGCCTTCAGGGCGCGAACGCGACCTTCGTTACGGGTGCGGCGCGCTTTGATCCCCTGACGGATCCACACTTCTTCCTGTGCCAGCTTGCGGTCAAATTCGGCATTCTGCAGATCTTCAACCCGCAGAGCCTCTTCTTTATCCAGCAGATACTGATCGTAATTACCCGGATAGGTCACCAGCTTGCCGCGATCGAGATCGACGATGCGCGTCGCCATATTGCGGATAAAGGAGCGGTCATGCGAAATAAAGATAATGGTGCCTTTAAAGCTTTTCAGGAACCCTTCCAGCCAGT
Source organism: Klebsiella sp. D-Nf1 (assembly GCF_002810515.1). Taxonomy (NCBI): domain Bacteria; kingdom Pseudomonadati; phylum Pseudomonadota; class Gammaproteobacteria; order Enterobacterales; family Enterobacteriaceae; genus Klebsiella; species Klebsiella sp. D-Nf1. The sequence goes on along the minus strand of NZ_PIOK01000001.1, from coordinate 249,504 downwards.
CGATAGTTTCGATATCGAGGTGGTTTGTCGGTTCATCCAGCAACAGCACGCGCGGCCCGCTGACCAGCGCGCGGCCCAGCGCCGCTTTACGCAGCCAGCCGCCGGAAAGCGAAGCCAGCTGTGCGTCGGCGTTAAGACCAAGCTGCTCGATCACTTCATTGATGCGGCTATCCAGCTGCCACAGCCCCAGGTTATCCAGCTGTTCCTGCAGACGGGCCAGTTCATTTAAATTTTTGTCGCTTGGGTCGGTCATCACCTGATGCGACACGTCATGGTAGGCCTTCAGGTAAGCTGCCTGTTCGGCGATCCCTTCGGCGACGAAATCGTACACCGTACCGGCAACGTTGCGCGGCGGATCCTGCTGCAGACGCGCGACGATCAGATCCTGTTCATAAATAATGCGCCCGTCATCCAGCCCCTGTTCACGGTTGAGGATCTTCATCAGGGTCGATTTACCGGCGCCATTGCGCCCAACCAGACAGACACGTTCGTTATCTTCGATATGCAGTTCAGCATTATCCAGCAGCGGCGCATCGCTGAATGAAAGCCAGGCGCCGTGCATACTAATCAGTGACATTCTTTATTCCTTTCAGGCTGCAGTAATCAGCCAGCAGTTGTGGATCTGACGGTTGCGGGCAAAATCCTGCGACAGCGTTTTTTGCGAAATCTCTTGCGCCTTCAGGCCAAGCGCCGCCAGCCCGTCATGATCCATACGGAAACCGCGTTTGTTGTTCGAGAACATAATGGTGCCGCCTTTACGCAGCAGACGTTTTAGATCGGTCATCAGGCGAATATGATCGCGCTGCACGTCGAAAGCATCTTCCATCCGTTTGGAGTTAGAGAAAGTCGGCGGATCGATAAAGATCAGATCGAACTGCTCGGTGCTTTCCCGCAGCCAGCCCAGCACGTCAGCCTGCATCAGGCGATGCGCGCGACCGGTCAGGCCATTGAGACGCAGGTTGCGCTCCGCCCACTCCAGATAGGTACGCGACATATCCACCGTGGTCGTAGAGCGCGCGCCGCCCAGACCGGCGTGGACGCTGGCGCTGCCGGTATAGGAGAACAGATTGAGAAAGTCCTTACCTTTGCTCATCTGGCCCAGCATGCGACGGGCGATACGGTGGTCGAGGAACAGACCGGTATCCAGGTAGTCGGTGAGGTTAACCCACAGGCGCGCGTTGTACTCCTGCACCTCGATAAAGTCGCCCTTCTCCGCCATCTTCTGATACTGGTTTTTACCCTTTTGCCGCTCGCGGGTCTTCAGCACCAGCTTGTTGGGGGCGATTTCCAGCACAGCGATGGTCGCCGCGATAATATCAAACAGACGCTGGCGCGCTTTGTGCGCATCGACGGTTTTCGGCGGCGCATACTCCTGCACCACCACCCAGTCACCGTAGCGATCGATCGCCACGTTATATTCCGGCAGATCGGCATCATACAGGCGATAGCATTCAATGCCTTCCTGACGGGCCCACTTTTCAAATTTCTTCAGATTCTTACGCAGACGGTTAGCAAAATCTTCCGCCAGCATCGCCGGCTTGCCGCCTTCGCTTTCCGCCAGGTGATAGTTCTTCTGTACGCAGTCCAGCGGGCCGTTCTTCGCTTTGAACTGTTTATCGGCACGCAGCTGCAGGCAGCTCAGCAGTTCCGGCGAGGCGCTGAACACCGACAGGTTCCAGCCGCCAAACTGACTTTTCATGATCCGGCCCAGCAGGCTGTGCAGGGCGATCAGCGCCGGTTCGCTTTCCAGGCGCTCACCATACGGCGGGTTACTAATCACTGTACCGTACGGGCCTTTCGGCAGCGGGTTATTCAGTTGGGCGACGTCTTTTACTGCAAAATCGATCAGTTCGCCGATGCCAGCCCGGCGGGCGTTGCGGCGCGCGCGCTCAATGACGCGCTCGTCGACGTCAGAGCCATAGAAGCGCGACCCATATGCCGCCAGCCCCTGGCGGGCGCGGGTTTGCGCTTCTGCCTTCACCTCTTTCCAGATGGCGTCATCGTGCTGTGCCCAGCCGTCAAAGCCCCAGTGGCCGCGGTGCAGACCCGGCGCGCGATCGGTCGCCAGCATCGCCGCTTCAATCAGCAAGGTACCGGAGCCGCACATCGGATCGAGCAGCGGCGTACCCGGAGCCCAACCAGAGCGCATGACGATCGCCGCCGCGAGGTTTTCTTTGATCGGCGCCATACCGGTACCATCGCGGTAGCCGCGCAGATGCAACCCTTCCCCGCTCAGATCCAGAGAGATATGCGCCGTCTCTTTGTTCAGCCAGACATTGATCCGCAGATCGGGATTTTCACGATCGACATTCGGGCGCGGCAGGTTTTTACGCGTGAAGCTGTCGACGATGGCGTCTTTGACTTTTAATGCGCCATACTGACTGTTGCGGATCTCGTCATTGAGGCCGCTAAAATGCACCGCGAAGGTCGCGTCAGTGGTAAAGATCTCCGTCCACGGAATCGATTGAACCCCCAGATAGAGATCCAGATCGCTATACACGCTGCACTCACCCAGTGGCAGCATGATGCGCGAAGCCAGCCGGCTCCACATCAGGCTTTGATACAGCAGGCGCGTATCCCCCTGAAAATGGACCCCGCCCTGGACGACCTGGCAGTCCGTCGCGCCAAGTCCTTCCAGTTCAGTTTTTAACAGCTCTTCCAGCCCACGAGCCGTACTGGCAAACAGAGAATTCATATCGTCACTTTTACTTAAAGAAAATTGGTGCGCATTATAGCCAATATGTGCCCTATGTCATAAAGTTATAGGCTTATTTTTGGAACCCGGAGGCAGCGTATGGTAACGCTCTCGCGACTTTTTATTCATCCCGTTAAATCCATGCGCGGCATGGGCCTGACCCATGCCTTTGCTGATATCAGCGGCCTGGCCTTCGATCGCCTGTTTATGGTCACCGAAACCGACGGGACCTTTATTACCGCCCGCCAGTTTCCGCAAATGGTGAAATTTATTCCGGCGCCGCTTCATGATGGCCTTCACCTGACCGCACCGGACGGCAGCAGCGCCGTGGTGCGTTTTAGCGATTTCGCCCCGCAGGCCGAGCCGACCGAAGTCTGGGGCAACCATTTCACCGCCCTCATCGCGCCCGCTGCCGTTAACCAGTGGCTCAGCGGCTTTTTCAAGCGCGATGTCCAGCTGCGCTGGCTGGGGCCGCAGTTAACCCGCCGGGTGAAGCGCCACGATGCGGTACCGCTCTCCTTCGCCGACGGCTACCCATACCTGCTGGCTAACGAGGCCTCGCTGCGCGATCTGCAGCAACGGTGTCCTGCCAGCGTAAGCATAGAACAGTTTCGTCCTAACCTCGTGGTCACCGGCGCGGCGGCCTGGGATGAAGATAGCTGGAAAGTGATCCGCGTCGGCGAGGTGGTGTTTGACGTCGCCAAGCCCTGTAGCCGCTGCATTTTTACCACTGTCAGTCCGGAGCGCGGACAGAAGCATCCCACCGGGGAGCCGCTGGAAACCTTAAAACGTTTTCGTACCGCGCTGGACAATGGCGATGTCGATTTTGGCCAGAACCTGATTGCCCGCAACAGCGGGGTGATCCGGGTAGGTGATGAAGTCGAAATCCTCGCCCGCGGCCCGGCGAAAGCCTACGGCGCCGGCGAGAGCGACGATACTCCGGCCCCAGAAGCGCAGCAGCAGGCTACGGTTGCCATCGAATGGCAGGGTCAACAGTTTACCGGGAATAACCAGCAGGTGCTGCTGGAGCAACTGGAGCAACAGGGCATTCGCGTACCCTATTCGTGTCGGGCGGGGATCTGCGGCAGCTGCCGCATTCGCCTGGAAGAGGGCGAAGTCAGCGCGTTAAAGAAAAATGCGGTCGCCGGGGATGGCACCATTCTCGCCTGCAGCTGCGTACCAAAAACGGCGCTGCGCCTGGCGCCTTAAACCGCCTGTCCCAGGCTGTAGCTGACCGCGCTCTGCGCCGGCTGCAGCCTGTCGTTCATGATTTTAATGACGTCGCCTAACTGCATCACGCGCCCGGCAAGGGTGAGACCCGGCTGGGCCAGCAGACAAAGCGCGGCGTTATCTCCCGGCTCCACCACCAGCAAATTCACCTGCTCGCCGGTATCGCTCAGCCAGACGCAGGCGGCGTCGCCGCTGCTGGGTTGCCAGTGATGAATGTGGGCGGTAAAGTGCCAGCTTTTCGGCATCTGCGGTTTGAGAAAACGGATGGCAGTGAGCGCGTTGAGCACTAATTCTGCCCGCTGTTCTTTCGATAGCCCGAGATCGCGGCATTTTTCTTCAAAGGAGAAATAGAGCGCGGCGTCATCGACGCAGAATCCCGACGGCGCAAAGGCATCCGGGGTCAGCATTCGCCGGGCGAAGCGCGAGCGAAATAACATGCCATTGGCCAAATCGAGCATCATACGGTCGTGCTCTTCATCGTAATACCAACGCCAGTTATCGTCAGGTTTAATGCGCATTTTTCCCCCTGTCCCCTTTCATACGCCTCTGCAAAGTTGTTGCGACTTGCCGCAGAATATTTTCTAAAATTAAGAAAAGTCTAAAATGTTTAAATAAGCAACAGTGAGGGAATATAAAACAACCAGGGCCGGAAATAAAGCCCTGGGTGGGATTCAGCGGAGGAAAAGATTAGATGTGGGTAACAATTTCTTTAATCAGCGGCGGACCTTTAAAAATAAATCCGGAATAAATCTGCACCAGCGATGCTCCGGCGGCCATCTTTTCCCGCGCAGCAATCACCGAATCAATACCGCCCACGCCGATGATAGGCAAACGACCATTCAGCTCAGCGGAGAGCATACGGATAATTTCGGTGCTCTTTAATTGTAATGGACGACCGCTAAGCCCGCCGGTCTCATCGCAATGTTTCATTCCCTGAACCAGAGAACGATCGAGGGTGGTATTGGTTGCAATCACCCCGTCAATATTATGACGCACGAGGCTATCGGCAACCTGGATCAATTCCTCTGGTAAAAGATCCGGTGCGATCTTAACGGCGACCGGAACATATTTTTGATGCTTTTGCTGCAGCTCAAGTTGCTTATTTTTAATACCGGAGAGTAAATCATCGAGCGCTTCACCGTATTGCAGCGTGCGCAACCCCGGGGTATTCGGTGAGGAGATATTAATGGCGATATACCCGGCGTAAGGATAGACTTTTTCCATACAAATCAGGTAATCATCTTTACCGTGCTCCACCGGCGTATCTTTATTTTTGCCGATATTGATGCCCAGCACGCCGTCAAAATGCGCCTTTTTCACGTTCTCAACCAGGTTATCAACGCCATGGTTATTAAAGCCCATGCGGTTGATCAACCCCTCGGCATCCACCAGACGGAAGATCCTCGGCTTATCGTTGCCCGGTTGCGGACGCGGGGTCACGGTGCCGATCTCAATCGAACCAAAACCCATCGCGCCCAGCGCGTCAATGCATTCCCCATTTTTATCCAGCCCGGCCGCCAGACCCAGCGGATTTTTAAAGGTCAGCCCCATGCAGGTAACGGGCCTGGCCGGTACCTTCTGGCGAACCAGCATTTCCAGCGGCGTCCCGGTGACACGGCGTAATTGTTGAAAGGTAACTTCATGAGCGCGCTCAGGATCGAGCTGAAAAAGGGCTTTACGAACGAAGGGGTAGTACATGAACTCTCCTGGATTCCCGGTGTGCAAACCGGGGGCGTATTATGTGCGATCCGCAGCTGAAAGGGAATTGACCTGCGACAAAAAATCACCCATCAGCGCAAACGATTACCTCTCCCCACGCCGTTATGCGCTTTTCGGCTATCTAACGGTGGATAAATCATTTAGGGAAATAATGGTGCTCTGTCACACTCACTGCAAATGTTATCAATTATAGATAAATGCAAACATTTAGTTATAAGGAGAGAGAGATGCGCGTCATTACGCTTGCGGGCAGCCCGCGTTACCCTTCCCGTTCCAGCGCCCTGCTGGAATATGCCAGAGAGACGCTCACCGCCGCCGATATCGAAGTCTGCCACTGGCATCTGCAGAACTTTGCCCCGGAAGACCTCCTGTACGCTCGCTTTGACAACCCGGCGCTACAAACGCTCAACGAGCAACTGGCCGGGGCCGACGGTCTGATTATCGCCACGCCAGTGTATAAAGCCTCATTTTCCGGCGCCCTGAAAACCCTGCTCGATCTGCTTCCTGAGCGCGCGCTGGAGGGCAAAATCGTGCTACCGCTGGCCACTGGCGGCACCATCGCCCACATGCTGGCGGTGGACTACGCTCTGAAACCCGTCCTGAATGCCCTGAAGGCCCAGGAGATCCTCCATGGCGTCTTCGCCGATGACAGCCAGGTCACGGATTACCAGCATAAGCCGCAGTTCACCCCTAACCTGCAGCGGCGCCTGGATGAGTCCCTGGAGACCTTCTGGCAGGCGCTGCATCGTCCCAGCAGCCGAGCCCCGTCGTTAACGTCTCTGCGTGGGGTGGAACATGTTTAATCCTCTCCGCGCGCTGACCCTCGGCGGACTGCTGCTGTTCTCTGCGCTGGGCCACGCCGCCCCGGCGGCGCCCGATGCCCTGCGCATTGGTTATCAGAAAGGCAGCGTCAGCATGGTGCTGGCGAAGAGCCACCAGCTGCTGGAGCAGCGCTATCCGGGCACCCATATCTCGTGGATTGAATTCCCGGCCGGCCCCCAGATGCTGGAGGCGCTGAACGTCGGCAGCATCGATATCGGCAGCACTGGCGACATTCCGCCTATCTTTGCTCAGGCGGCGGGCGCCGATCTGGTCTATATCGGTTCGGAGCCGCCCAAGCCCAAAGCGGAAGTCATCCTGGTAGCGCAAGGCAGTCCCATTCACAACGTTGCCGAATTAAAAGGGAAAAAGGTCGCTTTCCAGAAAGGCTCCAGCTCCCACAATCTGCTGCTGCGCGCCCTGCAGCTGGCGGGCCTGAAATTTAGCGATATTCAGCCGGTTTACCTTGCCCCCGCCGATGCGCGCGCCGCCTTCCAGCAGGGCAATGTCGACGCCTGGGCCATCTGGGATCCGTACTACTCCGCCGCGCTGCTGCAGGGCGGCGCCCGGGTGCTCACTGACGGAACCGATCTGAAACAGACGGGATCGTTCTATCTTGCTTCCCGGCCCTACGCTGAACGCAATGGCGCTTTCATTGAAGGCGTACTCGACACCTTTACTCAGGCCGATGCCCTGACCCATAGCCAGCGCGCGCAAAGCATTACGCTGCTGGCGAAAACGATGGGATTACCGGAAGCGGTGATCGCCAGCTATCTGGACCATCGTCCCCCCACCTCAGTGACCCCGGTGAGCGCCGAAACGGCCGCTCGCCAGCAGCAAACGGCCGACCTGTTCTATGAGAACAAGCTGGTGCCGAAAAAAGTTGATATCCGGGCCCGTATCTGGCAGCCCGCCGCCGCACAAGGAGCGAAATCATGAGTCTGAATATGTTCTGGTTTTTACCGACCCATGGTGATGGTCGTTATCTGGGCACCGAAGAGGGCGCCCGTCCGGTCGATTACGGCTATCTGCAGCAAATCGCGCAGACGGCGGATCGGCTGGGGTTCACCGGCGTACTGATCCCGACCGGACGCTCATGTGAAGATGCCTGGCTGGTTGCGGCCTCGATGATCCCGGTGACGCAACGGCTGAAATTTCTTGTCGCCCTCAGGCCTAGCGTGGTGTCGCCGACGGTAGCCGCCCGCCAGGCGGCGACCCTGGACCGACTGTCAAACGGCCGGGCGCTGTTCAATCTGGTCACCGGCAGCGATCCCGCCGAGCTGGCAGGAGACGGCGTCTTCCTCGACCACACCGAGCGCTATGAGGCCTCGGCTGAATTTACCCACATCTGGCGCAAGCTGATGGAGGGAGAAACCGTCACCTTTAACGGCAAGCATCAGCGCGTTCGCGATGCCAAACTGCTGTTCCCGCCGCTACAGCAGCCCCGTCCACCGCTCTATTTCGGCGGTTCGTCTGAGGTGGCGCAGGATCTGGCCGCTGAGCAGGTCGATCTCTATCTCACCTGGGGTGAACCACCGAAACAGGTGGCAGAGAAGATTGCTCAGGTCCGGGAGAAAGCGGCCCGGCATGGACGCCGGGTGCGTTTTGGCATCCGTCTGCACGTGATCGTGCGGGAAACCAACGAGGAAGCCTGGCAGGCCGCGGACAGCCTTATCTCCCACCTTGATGATGAAACTATCGCCCGCGCCCAGGCAGCCTTCGCCAGAACCGACTCGGTCGGTCAACAGCGAATGGCGGCGTTGCATAACGGTCGACGCGATCAGCTCGAGATCAGCCCTAACCTGTGGGCCGGTGTCGGTTTAGCGCGCGGCGGCGCCGGTACCGCGCTGGTGGGCGATGCCGCCACCGTTGCCGAACGAATCAATGAATACGCTGCGCTGGGGATCGATAGCTTTATCTTCTCCGGCTATCCGCATCTGGAAGAGGCGTATCGGGTCGGCGAGCTGTTGTTCCCCCTGCTCGACGTCGCCGTGCCGTCTATCCCGCAGCCGCAAAATCTGCGCCTGCAGGGGGAAGCGGTCGCCAACGAGTTTATCCCGCGTAAAGTGGCGCAAAGCTGAGGAGGCACTGATGGCAAAATCAACCCATCCCCTGTTGTTACGCCTCGCCCCCTGGCTGCTGCCGGTAGGGACGGTCATTGTCTGGCAGTTGGCCTCGTCCGTTGGCTGGCTGTCGACACGGGTACTGCCCTCGCCGGAGGGGGTATTGAAAGCGTTCTGGACGCTCTCGGCCAGCGGTGAGCTGTGGCAGCATCTGGCCATCAGCTCGTGGCGGGCGCTGGTCGGCTTCGCCATCGGCGGCTCCATCGGGCTGGTGCTCGGCCTGATCAGCGGCCTGTCACGCTGGGGCGAGCGTCTGCTGGACACCTCGATCCAGATGCTGCGTAATGTGCCGCATCTGGCGCTGATCCCGCTGGTGATTTTGTGGTTCGGCATCGACGAGACCGCCAAGATCTTCCTTGTGTCGCTGGGCACCCTGTTCCCGATCTATATCAACACCTGGCATGGGATCCGTAATATCGACCGTGGGCTGGTGGAGATGGCGCGCAGCTATGGTTTATCCGGCTTCGCGCTGTTCCGTCACGTGATTTTACCCGGCGCCCTGCCCTCAATTATGGTCGGCGTGCGTTTCGCTCTTGGCCTGATGTGGCTGACGCTTATTGTTGCCGAAACCATTTCAGCGAATGCCGGTATCGGCTATCTGGCGATGAACGCGCGTGAATTTCTGCAAACCGACGTGGTGGTGGTCGCCATCATTCTTTACGCCATCCTTGGCAAACTGGCCGACGTCTGCGCCCAGCTGCTGGAACGGCTCTGGCTGCGCTGGAACCCGGCGTATCATCTTCAGGAGGCTAACGCATGAACACTGCCCGTCTGAACCCAGGTATCCCGTTGCTGCTGAACGGGGTGACGAAACGCTATGGCGATAACACTATTCTTAACGAGCTGGATCTGCATATTCCCAGCGGCCAGTTTGTGGCGGTGGTGGGCCGCAGCGGCGGCGGCAAGAGTACCCTGCTGCGCCTGCTGGCGGGTCTGGAAAAACCGAACGCCGGCGAGCTGCTGGCGGGCGCGACGCCGCTGGCGGCGATCCAGGACGACACCCGGATGATGTTTCAGGATGCGCGCCTGCTGCCGTGGAAAACGGTGATTGATAACGTGGGGCTGGGGTTAAAAGGCGCCTGGCGCGACGCCGCCCTACAGGCATTGGCCAGCGTCGGACTCGAGAACCGCGCGCAGGAGTGGCCGGCGGCGCTGTCGGGCGGGCAAAAGCAGCGCGTTGCGCTGGCCCGCGCGCTGATCCATCGCCCGCGCCTGCTGCTGCTGGACGAACCGCTGGGGGCGCTGGATGCCCTCACCCGTCTGGAAATGCAGGAGCTGATCGTTTCCCTGTGGCAGGAGCATGGCTTTACGGTCCTGCTGGTCACGCACGACGTCAGTGAGGCGGTGGCCATGGCCGACCGGGTGCTGTTAATTGAAGAGAAGAAAATTGGCCTCGATTTGAACGTGGATATTCCGCGACCGCGGCGCACCGGGTCGGCGAAGCTGGCCGAGCTGGAGGCAGAGGTGCTGGATCGGGTGATGAAACGCGGCAAGAGCGAGAGCGCACCGCGTTTGTTTAGTCATGGCTAACTAACGTCCCCGGCCCGCGCTTCGCTCGGCCGGGCTACCAAATCGCACAGCGCTGTAGCCCCGGTAAGCGAGAGCGCAACCGGGGATTTTGCGGCCGTTACGCCAGCGCCTTACTGATTTTCTCGAACAGATCGCCGGAGAGATTCTCCAGCCCCTTCAACTGCTCCAGCGCGGCGCGCATCAGCGCCTGGCGTTTCTCATCATAACGCTTCAGACGAATCAACGGCTCAATCAGACGCGACGCCACCTGCGGGTTACGCTGGTTAAGCTCGGTCAGCATCTCCACCAGGAACTGGTAGCCGCTACCGTCTTCAGCATGGAACGCCGCCGGGTTGCTGCTGGCGAAAGCGCCGATTAACGACCGCACACGGTTCGGGTTGCTGATGCTAAACGAACGGTGATTCAGCAGACCACGTACCGTTGTAACCACATTGGCTGCCGGGCTGGTGGACTGCAGGATAAACCACTTATCCATCACCAGACCGTCCTGATGCCATTTGTCATCGTACTCCTGCATCAGCGCATCGCGGCACGGCAATTCAGCCGCGACCGCCGCCGACAGCGCGGCCAGCGCATCGGTCATGTTATCCGCCTGGTGATACTGCGCCGCCACCAGCTTATCGCCCAGCGTCGGTTCCGCAAACGCCAGATAGCGCAGGCAGGTATTACGCAGGGCACGCTGACCGATATCGGCGTGCTCCACCCGGTAGCTGTCGAGCTTATTGGCGTTATAAACCGCGAGGAACTCGTCCGCCAGCTCATTCGCCAGGGTGCGGGTAAGCGCTTCGCGTACGGTGGCGATGGCGATCGGATCGATAATGGCGAACATCTCGGCGATTTCGTTAGCCGACGGCAGGGTTAAGATCTCGGCGGCCAGCGCCGGGTCAATCTTCTCGTCCAGCAGGATGGCACGGAAGGCGTCCGCCACATGCACCGGCAGCGACAGCGGCTGTCCCTGCTGATGACGGTTGACGTTCAGCTTGATGTAGGTCGCGAGCAGGCTCTGCGCCGCATCCCAGCGCGAGAAATCATTCCGCGCATGGCGCATCAGGAAGGTGAGCTGCTGATCGCTCCACTTATATTCCAGTTTCACTGGTGCTGAAAATTCGCACAGCAGCGCCGGCACCGGCTGGAAATAAACGTTATCGAAGACGAAAGTCTGCTCGGCCTGAGTCACATTGAGCACCGGGTGTACCGGATGGCCGCCCTTCTGCAGGGGGATCACCTTGCCTTCGTTATCGTACAGCTCAATGGCAAACGGGATATGCAACGGCTGCTTTTCGGCCTGCTCGGCGGTCGGCGGCGTACGCTGGCTGATGGTCAGCGTGTACTGCTCGGTTTCCGGGTTGTAGTCGTCATGCACGGTGACGATTGGCGTACCGGACTGGCTGTACCAGCGGCGGAAGTGTGACAGGTCGACGTTCGAGGCATCCTCCATCGCCTGGACGAAATCATCGCAGGTCGCCGCGCTGCCGTCATGACGTTCAAAGTACAGCTGCATCCCTTTCTGGAAGTTTTCTTCACCCAGCAGGGTATGCAGCATGCGGATCACTTCGGCACCCTTTTCATAAACCGTCAGGGTGTAGAAGTTATTCATCTCGATAACCATATCCGGGCGGATCGGGTGCGCCATCGGGCTGGCGTCTTCAGCAAACTGCAACCCGCGCATGGTGCGCACATTGTTGATGCGGTTAACCGCCCGTGAGCCGAGGTCGGAGCTGAACTCCTGATCGCGGAACACGGTCAGACCTTCTTTCAGGCTGAGCTGGAACCAGTCGCGGCAGGTGACGCGGTTGCCGGTCCAGTTATGGAAATACTCATGACCAATCACCCGCTCGATATCAAGATAGTCTTTATCGGTGGCGGTATCGGTACGGGCCAGGACATACTTGGAGTTAAAGACGTTGAGTCCTTTGTTCTCCATCGCGCCCATATTAAAGAAGTCGACGGCGACAATCATATAGATGTCGAGGTCGTACTCGAGGCCAAAGCGCTCCTCATCCCATTTCATGGAATTTTTCAGCGAGGTCATTGCCCACGGCGCGCGGTCGAGATTGCCGCGATCGACGTACAGCTCCAGCGCCACTTCACGACCGGAGCGGGTGGTAAAGGTGTCACGCAGAACGTCAAAATCACCGGCCACCAGCGCAAACAGGTAGCACGGTTTCGGGAACGGATCCTGCCACTGTACCCAGTGGCGGCCATTCTCCAGCTCTCCCTGCGCCATGCGGTTGCCGTTGGAGAGCAGGAACGGGTATTTCGCTTTGTCGGCGATGATTTTGGTGGTAAACCGCGCCAGCACGTCCGGGCGGTCCAGATACCAGGTAATATGGCGGAAACCTTCCGCTTCGCACTGCGTACACAGCGCTTCGCCTGACTGATACAGGCCTTCCAGCGCGGTGTTCGCCGCCGGGCTTATCTCATTGACGATGGTCAGGGTGAAATGCTCCGGCAGGCCGCCGATCACCAGCTGATTGTTTTCTTCTTTATAGTCACTCCACGGCTGGCCGTTCACTTGCAGCGCGATCAGGGTCAGATCTTCGCCGTCCAGGCGCAATGGCACATCAGACGCAGCCGCGTGGCGGGAGACCTTGCTCTCGGCCGTAACGACGGTTTTTGCGGCATCCAGGTCAAAGGTCAAATCGATATCGCTAATCAGATACTCCGGCGCACGATAGTCGTGGCGGTATTTGGCTTGGGGCTGTTGTGTCATAAAAAACCTTTCGCATCTTGGGTAAAGTGTCGTCCCAGTCTATTCCCGTTGTGTCAATCGCGCTATGCAGAATCTTCATCTTTTCAATGTGAAACACGAAAACCGCTACATTTTGTTAACACGTGCGGCACGAAATGCCCTCGACCCGACGCAAAGCTTGTGGTGTGATCCATGTTCAATATATTAAACTAGGCCTCGCAAATGACCGTCAGCGTCGCCATCGCTCGCCATCGCGGGACAGAGTCGGGTAATAAAGGTATACTCCGCCTCCTTTTTCGCGTTGGTTTGGATGGAACGCTCCAGTGAGAGGATGCTACTGCGCACCATGACACAATTCACTTCTCCTGTACTGCACTCGCTGCTTGATACGGATGCCTACAAGCTGCACATGCAGCAGGCTGTCTTCCATCGCTACGGCGATGTGCATGTGGCGGCGGAGTTTCGCTGCCGCGGAGACGACCTGCTCGGCATTTATGCCGACGCGATCCGCGAGCAGGTGGAGTCCATGCGCGACCTGAGGCTGCGGGACGATGAATATCACTGGCTGTCCACCCTTCCCTTTTTCCGCCAGGATTATCTCGACTGGCTGCGCGATTTTCGCTATGACCCGCGCCAGGTCACGGTCAGCAATGACAACGGCAAGCTTAACATTCGCCTTACCGGCCCATGGCGTGAAGCCATCATGTGGGAAGTCCCGCTGCTGGCGGTGATAAGCGAGCTGGTCCATCGCTATCGTTCACCCGAGACGGGCGTCGATCAGGCACTGAACACGCTGGAACATAAACTAGGCGACTTCGCCAGCATGACCGCTGGCCTCGATATGCGCGCCTTCCGCCTGATGGACTTCGGTACCCGCCGTCGTTTTTCACGCGAAGTGCAAGAGGCCATTGTGCAACGTCTGCAGCAGGAGCCGTGGTTTGTCGGCACCAGCAATTACGATCTGGCTCGTCGCTTACATTTAACCCCGATGGGCACCCAGGCGCATGAATGGTTCCAGGCCCACCAGCAGATCAGCCCGAACCTCGCCAGCAGCCAGCGGGCGGCCCTTGCCGCCTGGCTGGAAGAATATCCCGACCAGCTTGGTATTGCGCTGACCGACTGCATCACCATGGATGCGTTCCTGCGCGATTTTGGTCCGGAATTCGCTACCCGCTATCAGGGTTTGCGCCATGACTCCGGCGACCCGGTGGAATGGGGTGAAAAAGCCATCGCCCATTATCAAAAGCTGGGCATCGATCCGCTGAGTAAAGTGCTGGTCTTCTCCGATAACCTCGATCTCGCTAAAGCGGTCGATCTGTATCGCCACTTCGCCTCGCGAGTGAAGCTGAGCTTTGGTATCGGCACCCGTTTAACCTGCGATCTGCCGCAGGTTAAACCGCTCAATATCGTGATTAAGCTGGTGGAATGTAACGGCAAGCCGGTGGCGAAACTCTCCGACAGCCCGGGGAAAACCATCTGCCACGATAAGGCCTTCGTCCGCGCCCTGCGCGAGGCGTTCGACCTGCCACCGATTAAAAAGGCGAGTTAAAAAAACGGCCCGGCGGCGTTACGCTGCCGGGCCGACTAACATCTCTACTGCGGCAATCTTGTCCTGATCACCTCGGCAAAATACTCCGCGCCGGTCAGTAAAATTTCATCATTAAAGTCGTAGCAAGCGTTATGCAGCGGCGTATTGCCCTGAGTATCAGACGCATCGCCGTTACCTAAAAAGATGAAGCAGCCGGGGATCTCCTGCAGGAAGGCGCCGAAGTCCTCCGAAATCATCATCTGCGCGACGTTGCCGTCGACATTTTCCGCCCCCACGACGTTCACCGCCGCATTGACCGCGACATCAACGCATTGCTGCCAGTTCACCGTCGGGGCGAATTCATGGGTATAGCTAAACTCGCACTGCGCGCCGTGCATCGCGCAAATCGCTTCGCTGATGGTCCGCATGCGCGCTTCCAGCAGCGCCTGTACGTCAGCCGAGTAGCTGCGGGTATCCCCTTTAATTTCCACATGCGTGGGGATCGCATTGCGGATACCGTCAGTATGAAGCTCCGTACAGGAGATCACCGCCGGCACGTTCGGGTCGATATTGCGTGAAACGATGGTCTGCAGCGCCAGAATAATTTCTGCCGCAATCACCAGCGGATCCTTCGCCATATGCGGCCGGGCGGCATGCGCCCCCTGCCCCTTAATACGGATAATAAAGTTATCTTCGCTGGCCATAATACCGCCGACACGGGTGGCGATGGTCCCGGCCTTCATACCCGGCATATTGTGCAGGCCGTAAATCTCCTCGATGCCGAAACGCTCGATAACGCCGTCCGTCATCATCGCATTGGCGCCATAACCGGGTTCTTCCGCAGGTTGAAAAACAAAACAGACGGTGCCGTTAAAGTTTTGCCGCTGCAATAGCAACTGCGCCGCGCCCAGCGCAATGCAGGTATGGCCATCATGCCCGCAGCCGTGCATCCGTTCGGCGGTCGTGGAGCGGTAAGGCCGTTCACCCTGTTCGTTCAATTGAATAGCATCGATATCGGCGCGGATGGCGATAACACCGTTACCGTCGCCGCATTTCAACACGCCCACCAGCCCGGTTTTACCTATATTACGATGAACCTCAATGCCCATCGCTTCGAGTTTCTCGGCGATAAACTGCGAGGTTTTGACTTCTTCAAAGGCGCTTTCCGGATTGGCATGCAGGTGATGGCGCCAGGCAATAAGCTGCTGCTTTAGCTGTTGTTGATTCATTCTTCACTCCTGTAAAAATTATGCCGCACGCTGCGCGCGCTGTAATACCACCTGCAGCAGCACATTGGCGCCGGCAATGAGATCTTTGGCTTCGCTATGTTCATTGACGTTGTGGCTAATGCCGTCAACACAGGGGACAAAAATCATCCCTGCGGGGCATACCGAAGCCATAAATTGCGCGTCGTGGCCGGCACCGCTCGGCAGGCGCCGATAACTGAGGGCTTGACGTTTCGCCTCCGCTTCTACGGCATTGACGATTTCATCGGCAAAAATGACCGGGTTAAAACGCACCAGTGAACGGCTGGCTATCTCCACCCCCTCTTCCTGCGCCGTTGTGGCGACAAACTCGGCTAAGCGCCGTTCCGCTTCAATTAAGATAGCGTTATCGGTATTGCGTAAATCCACCGACATCACGACGTGATTTGGAATGACGTTAATCAGGTTGGGTTTAACGCTGATATGCCCGACGGTAGACACCTGATTGCCGCCGAGGCTCATCGCCAGTTCACGGGCAAAAACGGCGATTTTCGCCGCCGCCAGGCCGGCATCGCGGCGCATGGACATCGGTGTCGTACCGGCGTGATTCGACACGCCTGTTAGCGTAAATTCTTGCCATGAAATACCCTGCACGCCGATGACGACGCCGATATCAATCCGTTCCTTATCGAGGATAGGTCCCTGTTCGATATGTAGTTCGACGTAGCTATCTACCGGCAGATTGCCCGGCTGATGTTCGCCTTTATAGCCAATCTCCCGCAGCGCCTCGTCAAGAGTAATGCCATTGTGGTCTTTTGCCGCCAGGGCCTGCGCCAGTGGATACTCCCCGGCAAACACCACGCTTCCCATCATATCGGGCTGGAATCGCACCCCCTCCTCATTAGTAAAGAAGGTTACGGCTAACGGACGTCGCGGACGAATCCCGGCATCCTGAAGGGTGGCAATCACCTCGAGACCGGCCATCACGCCGTAGTTGCCATCGTACAGGCCACCAGTACCCACGGTGTCGATATGCGACCCCATCATCACCATCGGTAGCGCCTCTTCTCCGCGATAAACACCGGTAACGTTGCCGATAGCATCGATATAGATAGTCAGCCCCAGCGCGTTCATCCGGGCAACAACAAAGTCCCTACCGGCTTTATCTTCCGCGGTCGCCGCAAGGCGGCAGACGCCGCCGCCTTCCAACGCGCCGCATTCACCAAGCGCAAACAGGGAATCGATCAGCCGCTGGCCGTTTATCTGTAGATCATGACTCATAAAACATCTCGCTATTGTTCGGGGTTACTGGAACATGCCGTAAAAAATGGCGGATACGGTAATTAACCCAATCAGGGTGACGAAAACGTTGCTGGCTTTGCCGCGATACGGCGCCAGCACCGGTAACTTATGAATGGCATACATCGGCAACAGCAGTAGAATCGCAGCCCCGGTCGGGCCGCTGATGCACTCGATAATACCGAGGATGCTTGGGTTCTTATAGGCGGCGAACCAGCAGGTGAGGACCATAAAAACCAGAATAACGGCGTCAACTGCGCGGATAGTCGGTTTTTTCCCCCGCGCGGCGGCGGCCTCGATAATCAGATCGCGCAGCGATTCATAAGCGCCGATATAGTGGCCAAGAAACGATTTCGTAATCGCGACAAACGCAATGATTGGCGATAGCCAGGCAATAATCGGCGTCTCAAACTGGTTGGCGAGGTACGACAGGATCGACAAATTCTGCGCTTTTGCTTCCGCTAACTGCTGTGGTGACAGGCTCAACACGCAGCTGAGAACGAAAAATAGCACCACCACGGTCATTAAGAGAATGCCATAGCGCTGGATCTGCGCGCATTTGCGCTCGGCAAGCGCGAGTCCGTAGCGCTGCTTCTGGCGTACGACCATCGGCGAGACGATCGGATAGTGGTTAAACGACATAACCAGCACCGGAAAAGTCATCCACAGCGTCAGTAAAATGCCGCGCCCATCGCCCATTGCGCTGAAGCTCACGGTGTGCAAAATCGCGCCGTTCCAGTGCGGGATCAAAAACAGCGCCATAAAAATAAGTGAAATAATGAAGGGATAAACCAGGGTGCTCATCACGCGCATAATCAAACGCTGCCCGAGGCGGACAATAAACATCAGCCCGAGGATCAGCACAATCGACACCACTGCCCGCGGCGGCTCCGCCAGCCCCAGTTGATGGCTGATAAAACTTTGCGCAGTATTCGTAATGGCTACCGCATACATAATCAAAATGGTGTACACAGCGAAGAAATAGATAACGGTAAACACCTTCCCCGCTAGCGCGCCAAAATGCTCGCCAATGACATCGGTGATCGTGCTTTCCGGCGTGTTGGAAGAATAAATAAATCGTGCCAGCCCGCGATGCGCCAGATAAGTAATGGGAAAAGCGAGAGCAAAAACGATAAGCAGCGGCCAAAAACCGCCAATTCCGGCGTTAATCGGCAGAAACAACACCCCGGCGCCAATTGCCGTGCCGAACAGGCCAAGCACCCACACGGTATCTTCGCTATGCCACTTTGCGGCATCGCAACATCCTCTTTCTGTCACAGCATTTTCAGTATTCATCGGTCAGGTTCTCTCTATGCATTACGCGAATCCGCGTATGTTTTCGTTATTAGTCAGAACGCATGTCATACCGAGGGCTCGTAGGGTAGGTAAGATGGCCCTCTTGTTATTGCCGATGGCGATTAGCCATTACGGCCAAACCAGACGATGTCTTCATAGACATCCGGGGACGTATCTCCTTCAGTGCTGATTAACAGGACCTGCGCATCAGCATTCAGCCGCAGCGCTTCGGCAAGTTCGCGGTATTCCGGCTGAGTCATCAGCGCATAAAGCACTCCCGCGCCGATGGCGCCGGATTCGCCGGAGATAAAGGGTTCATCGGTACCTGGCCGCGGCGCGGCCAGCAGGCGCATGCCGTTAGCGGCAAGACAATCATCGGCAGAGATAAAACAACGGGCATGGTCACGCAGCATCGGCCAACTGGTGATATTGGGTTCGCCGCAAGCAAGGCCGGCCATTAACGTCGCCATGTCGCCGCCGACGCTGTGCGGTTGCCCGTCATTGATGGTTGCCGAACGGTACAGGCAGTTCGCTTTATGCGGTTCAAGGATCACTATTGTCGGCGCATTCTGCTGCATCTTCTCAACGAAATACCCCATAATGCTGCCGGCAAAAGAGCCGACGCCGGCTTGTAAAAACAGATGCGTAGGCATCCTGGCGCCGCTTTGCGCCAACTGCTGCCAGGTTTCAACGGCGAGCGTCATATAACCTTGCATGATCCAGGTAGGGATCTGTTCATAGCCCTGCCAGGCGGTGTCCTGCAGCAGTACCCAACCCTGCTCTTTGGCGGTTTTATCCGCCAGACGGACGGTATCGTCATAATTGAGTTCGGTTATTGTGCACTCAGCGCCATGCTGGCGAATATTCTGCGCGCGGACCGGCGAGGAACCTTTAGGCATATAAACAACCGCCCGTAGCCCAAGCTGCTCCGCCGCCCACGCCACGCCACGGCCGTGGTTGCCATCGGTAGCGGTGACAAACACAATATCTTTAATACGGGCTTTGATTTCTGGTGAATTAAGATCGCTAAAGCTCAAAGTATTAATATCGCGCCCAAGCTGTTCCGCGAGATATTTTCCCATCGCATAAGAACCGCCTAATCCTTTAAAGGCGTTAAGGCCGAAACGCTGCGCTTCATCCTTTATATGCAACGATCCCAGCCCGAGACGCTGGCTTAAATAATCCAACTTTCGCAGTGGCGTTACCCGATAGGCGGGGAATTTTTGATGGAATGCCAGCACTTCGTCGCCAACGCTTTCATTGAGCAGACTGAGGTCCGCCCCCTGTTCATACGGCAGATGCCGGGCGTTGAGTTGATATTTAATCGTGTCCGTCATAAATAAACCTTTTATCCATATCGTCGTACGACGATGAATTAATCAACGACCAGCCCGGCCAAATAAAGGGCGCAGGGATCCGCGCGGCCAATAAAGAGATGGTCGAATAAATCGATGTATACCCGTCATACTTCAAGTTGCATGTGTGTTGGCTTTCTGCAACTCGAATTATTTAGGCTATAGAAATAACGTCAGTGGTTTTCTGTAGCGATTTCACGCTTTACCACTGTCTGAGATGGTACACTGCCGCCGATGGTTAAATGGCGCAAAATTGCCCATAGCTTCGCAATTTTCACTCTGATTCACCTCTTTCACGCAACAAAGTTGCATGCGTGAGGCCGATCACAGGTATTTAGGGCGACAAAGATAATGAAACTGGATAGTTGGGATAAAAAAATTCTCACCCTGCTACAGCGCAACAATCGCCTGTCGCAGCGGGAAATCGCCGATCGCGTCAGTCTTTCCGCCTCGGCGGTCAACCGGCGAATTGCCGCGCTGGAAGAGGCTGGCATCATTAAAGGCAGCGTGAGCGTGGTTGATGCCAGTAAAGTGGGCCGTCCAACCACTATCATGGTGCAGGTTACGATCGAGAATGAACGCCTTGACCTACTTGAAGAGGATAAACAGCGGTTTGTCAGTTGCCCGCAGGTGCAGCAGGTTTATTACGTCACCGGCGACTTCGATTTTCTGCTGGTGATCAACGTCCGCGATATGGCGGAATACGAAGCCCTGACCCGTGAGCTCTTCTTTGCCTCGGGGAATATCAAATCCTTCCGCACCATCGTATCGATGCAAAACGCGAAGCAGGAAATGACGGTCATTATCGAATAATTCGCGTAAAAGAGGTAAACGGAAGGTAAAGAACGGCCCCGCGGCTAATTTATTTCCGAAATCCTCCCTCCCATGTGCGAATTCTGCTTGTCTGATGGAAGATGACAGGTAACATAGATATCCCCCCGCTGTAGGGGGAAGAGACTTTTTTATTGGACTACATAGAGAGATTATTATGAGCGTTGTGCCTGTAGCCGACGTACTCCAGGGCCGCGTTGCCGTTGACAGCGAAGTCACGGTCCGCGGATGGGTGCGTACCCGCCGAGATTCTAAAGCTGGCTTTTCTTTCCTCGCCGTCTATGACGGTTCCTGCTTTGATCCTGTACAGGCCGTTATTAATAATTCTCTGCCCAATTACAATCAGGAAGTGCTGCGTCTGACCACCGGTTGCTCGGTGATTGTCACCGGTAAAGTCGTGGCTTCCCAGGGTCAGGGTCAAAGCTTTGAGATCCAGGCGACCAGCGTGGAAGTGACCGGCTGGGTGGAAGACCCGGACACCTACCCGATGGCGGCCAAGCGCCACAGCATCGAGTATCTGCGTGAAGTGGCGCACCTGCGTCCGCGCACCAACCTGATTGGCGCGGTAGCTCGCGTGCGTCATACCCTGGCGCAGGCGCTGCACCGTTTCTTCGACGAACAGGGCTTCTTCTGGGTTTCCACCCCGCTGATCACCGCTTCCGATACCGAAGGCGCCGGCGAAATGTTCCGCGTGTCGACGCTGGATCTGGAAAACCTGCCGCGTAACGATCAGGGCAAAGTCGACTTCGATAAAGACTTCTTTGGTAAAGAGTCGTTCCTGACCGTATCCGGCCAGCTGAACGGCGAGACCTACGCCTGTGCGCTGTCGAAAATTTACACCTTCGGCCCGACCTTCCGTGCCGAAAACTCCAACACCAGCCGTCACCTGGCGGAGTTCTGGATGCTGGAGCCGGAAGTCGCCTTCGCCAACCTGAATGATGTTGCAGGTCTGGCAGAAGCGATGCTCAAGTACGTCTTCAAGGCAGTTCTGGAAGAGCGTGCGGATGATATGCAGTTCTTCGCCGAGCGCGTAGACAAAGACGCTATCGACCGACTGCAGCGTTTCGTCTCCGCTGACTTTGCCCAGGTGGATTACACCGATGCCGTCACTATTCTGGAAAACTGCGGCAAGCAGTTTGAGAACCCGGTTTACTGGGGCGTGGATCTCTCCTCCGAGCACGAACGTTATCTGGCCGAAGAGCACTTCAAAGCGCCGGTCGTGGTGAAAAACTACCCGAAAGACATTAAGGCGTTCTACATGCGCCTTAACGAAGACGGTAAAACCGTCGCGGCAATGGACGTCCTGGCGCCGGGCATCGGTGAGATCATCGGTGGTTCCCAGCGTGAAGAGCGTCTCGACGTGCTGGACGCACGTATGGCAGAGATGGGGCTCAACAAAGAAGACTACTGGTGGTATCGCGACCTGCGCCGCTATGGCACCGTGCCGCACTCCGGCTTTGGTCTGGGCTTCGAACGTCTGATTGCCTACGTAACCGGCGTGCAGAACGTCCGCGATGTCATTCCGTTCCCGCGAACCCCGCGCAACGCGACATTCTAAATTTTTCGGTTATAAACCTCAGAGGCCAGCGCAAGCTGGCCTTTTTTATGTCAATTACTGTTAGCAAAATTCAACAAACTTAAACATCAAGGCCTGGAAATCACATTTATGTTACGCACTGTTTCGGTGCATACTGGTGACGCAGATCGCACTTTATGTTCATAAGAACGCAAAACCGCTGATAAATCTGCTCATTTTTTAACCGCTCACCGCACGTCTTGCAAAGACAGGAGCTGAATAAAAAGAAGGCGAATTCAACACACAAAATGAACGAATTACCGCTTATCCAAATTAATCATAAATAATTCATATAGATAGATAAGCAATGGCGTTTTGCCTTATCAGGTGGAACGGAATTTTGATTAAGTTCACAAAGTTCCCTAAAATACACATTTAGTTACATGATTTTTCGTTTTGTTACTCATATGAGATATTAGTAGCATTTTCCGGCTAGCGAAACGTTGTCGCGGATGGAAAGATGCCTTCAGACACCAAACTCTCATCAATGGTTCTGTAAGTTTTTATTGACAGAACTTATTGACGGCAGTGGCACGTGTTCATATAAAAAATATTAATGAGGGTAATAAATAATGATGAAGCGCAATATTCTGGCAGTGGTGATCCCTGCCCTGCTGGTAGCCGGTGCAGCCAACGCTGCAGAAATCTATAACAAAAACGGCAACAAACTGGACTTCTACGGGAAAATGGTCGGCGAGCACGTCTGGACCACCAATGGTAACACCAGCAGCGACGATACCACCTATGCCCGTATCGGCCTGAAAGGCGAAACTCAGATCAACGATCAGCTGACCGGTTACGGCCAGTGGGAATACAACATGGATGCGTCCAACGTTGAAGGTTCCCAGCCGACGAAAACCCGTCTGGCGTTCGCGGGTCTGAAAGCAGGCGAATACGGTTCATTCGACTACGGCCGTAACTACGGCGCAATCTACGACGTCGAAGCAGCAACCGATATGCTGGTTGAATGGGGCGGCGACGGCTGGAACTACACCGACAACTACATGACCGGCCGTACCAACGGCGTGGCAACCTACCGTAACTCTGACTTCTTCGGTCTGGTTGACGGCCTGAGCTTCGCGCTGCAGTACCAGGGTAAAAACGACCACGACCGCGCTATTCGTAAACAGAATGGCGATGGCTTCAGCACCGCAGCCACTTACGCGTTCGACAACGGTATCGCGCTGTCTGCAGGCTACTCCGGCTCTAACCGTAGCGTCGATCAGAAAGCTGACGGCAATGGCGACAAAGCCGAAGCCTGGGCAACCTCTGCAAAATATGACGCCAACAACGTCTACGCGGCAGTCATGTACTCCCAGACTTACAACATGACTCCGGAAGAAGATAACCACTTCGCGGGCAAAACTCAGAACTTTGAAGCTGTCGTACAGTATCAGTTCGACTTCGGCCTGCGTCCGTCCATCGGCTACGTGCAGACCAAAGGTAAAGACCTGCAATCGCGTGCTGGCTTCTCCGGCGGCGATGCGGATCTGGTTAAATACATCGAAGTGGGTACCTGGTACTACTTCAACAAGAACATGAACGTTTATGCTGCGTATAAATTCAACCAGCTGAGCGACAACGATTACACCAAAGCGGCTGGCGTAGCGACCGACGACCAGGCGGCCGTGGGTATCGTTTACCAGTTCTAATCTGCAGTACACCCCTTCGTGATATGCCTTCAAAGCAGGACTTCGGTCCTGCTTTTCTGTATTCGTGAGGCAAAGATCGTATCTTTCGAAAACCTTCTCGCTTTTTGTCGCAAACGGTTGGCAATTCGTTATTCTCCCGTTAACCTGATAGCGGATTTCCCTTCAGTAATCACAATGGAACCTCGTCATGTTTGAGAACATTACCGCCGCCCCAGCCGACCCGATTTTAGGTCTGGCCGATCTGTTTCGTGCCGATGACCGCCCTGAAAAAATTAACCTCGGAATTGGTGTTTACAAGGATGAAACCGGTAAAACACCCGTTCTGACCAGCGTCAAAAAAGCAGAGCAGTACCTGCTGGAAAATGAAACGACTAAAAACTATCTGGGCATCGATGGTATTCCTGAATTTGGTCGCTGCACCCAGGAGCTGCTGTTCGGTAAAGGCAATGCGATTATCGCTGATAAACGCGCCCGTACTGCGCAGACCCCAGGCGGTACTGGCGCTCTGCGTGTCGCGGCTGACTTCCTCGCCAAAAACACCGACGTAAAACGCGTTTGGGTGAGCAACCCAAGCTGGCCGAACCATAAAAGCGTGTTTAACTCTGCCGGCCTGGAAGTGCGCGAATATACCTACTACGATGCCGCTAACCATGCGCTGGACTTTGATGGTCTGCTGGCCAGCCTGAACGAAGCGCAGGCAGGCGACGTGGTGCTGTTCCACGGCTGCTGCCACAACCCGACCGGCATCGATCCGACGCTCGACCAGTGGCAGCAGCTGGCGCAGCTGTCTGTGGAAAAAGGCTGGCTCCCACTGTTTGATTTCGCCTACCAGGGCTTCGCCCGCGGTCTGGAAGAAGATGCTGAAGGGCTGCGCGCCTTTGCTGCGCTGCACAAAGAGCTGCTGGTCGCCAGCTCCTACTCGAAAAACTTTGGCCTGTACAACGAGCGCGTTGGCGCCTGTACGCTGGTCGCCGCCGATCAGGAGACCGTGGACCGCGCGTTCAGTCAGATGAAATCGGTGATCCGTGCCAACTACTCCAACCCGCCTGCGCATGGCGCCTCCGTGGTCGCCACCATTCTGAGCAACGATGCGCTGCGAGCGATTTGGGAACAGGAACTGACCGATATGCGCCAGCGCATCCAGCGTATGCGCCTGCTGTTCGTCAACACCCTGCAGGAGAAAGGCGCGAGCCGCGACTTCAGCTTTATCAGCAAGCAGAACGGCATGTTCTCGTTCAGCGGGCTGAGCAAAGAGCAGGTGCTGCGTCTGCGCGAAGAGTTCGCCATTTATGCGGTTGCATCCGGACGTATCAACGTGGCCGGGATGACGCCCGACAATATGGCGCCGCTGTGCGAAGCCATCGTCGCGGTACTGTAAGCGACAGAGTGCTCTAAGCGAGATAAAAGAAAAAGGCCGCGAATGCGGCCTTTTTTATGTGTTCGCGTCATGTCTGTCACCAGACCGGCATCTCATCCTGCAGGAACGGGTTGTTACGGCGTTCCTCACCCAGCGTCGACAGTGGACCATGGCCGGGAATAAAGGTCACGTCATCACCCAGCGGCAACAGCTTATCTTTAATGGCCGCAATCAGCTGTCCATGGTCGCCGCGTGGAAAATCGCTACGCCCCACCCCGCCTTTAAAAATCACGTCACCGGAAATGAGTAATCGGGACGCGTCATCAAAGAAGACCACGTGACCCGGCGTATGGCCCGGGCAGTGGAACACCTGCAGCGCCACATTCCCTACATTGACCACATCGCCTTCATTGAGCCAGCGATCCGGACGCAGCGGCTGGCAATCCTCCAGGCCGAACATCCGGCTTTGCGCCGGTAATCCTTCCAGCCAGAACTCATCTTCTTTTTCCGGACCAATAACCGGTACGCCATAATGCTGCGCCAGTTCCGCAGCGGCGCCGACGTGATCGAGATGGCCATGCGTCAGCAGGATCTGCATCAGCGTGACGCCTGCCTCCGCCACCACCGCTTTGATACGTTCAGCATCGCCGCCAGGATCGACCAGCGCTGCCAGCCGGGTTTGTTCGCACCAGATAAGAGAACAGTTCTGCGCGAACGCGGTAACCGGAATAATACGATAGTTCATGACGCTCCTTTCGTTACCAGTGCCTTACCGGACCGGTATCAATATGCACAAAGTTACTACGTGGGTAATATCCTACACCACCTGCGCGCATAGATAACGCCGCTTTGCGTATATTGCTTAACGAAATGCCTTCAATATGGAAATCCATTGCCTGTCCCTTGGTGTGATAGCTGTGTTTCGCTACACCACGGCTTCGTGCGCGAAGCTCATCATTGGTATCGAGGGAACGATAACCAGAAATAAGCTGAACAGGTTTGTTGGTGCCAAGCAATCCCTGCAACCGATAAAGATGATCGAACAGACTTGGGTCGATGGACTTAATTTTATTCGCGCGGTAATCACGGAAAAAATGATTAAGTCTTGCTAATTCATCCTGAATATAGCCTCTGCCATCGAAAAACTCCGCCTTGAGCGATTCACCGGTATGCAGGTTATTCAGCGTCAAAATACGCGGACGGGGGGTCGAGAGGGTGGCAAATGCCGGCGCAGGGAGAATGGCGGCAGCACCCAGCGCAGCACCACCCAACGCCAGCAATCTGCGGCGATTAGCGTCAAATTTGTCCATGATAATCAGGTCTACAGTCAATGAATCGTTATATACTTTTTCCGCATCGCACGAGGCTAACCGCCAGCTCGCCATCGCTCGCCACAACCGTGATGCAGCCCGGCAAAGGAGAGCGTTCGCGCTGGCCGCGCTACGCATTGAGCGGAATTATATGTATATGCACTTCTGGCGCACGAAAGGCACCTTACCGGGCATTATTGCCAACGTCAAGGCAGCCTCACCCCAGGAAAATCGGGCGCTGCAGAGGAGCAGCGCCCTTTTTTACCCAGTGCTAGGACAACAAAATCCATTGAACTACTTCATTTACCTGATTAATTGTTCAGCTTTCGTCAGAATTTGTGCACTGGATCGCGCGGTTAGATCGTAATTGTAAATATCTGTTCGATATTGTGTACGTCCATCAGCATCTACAAAAGCCGTTAAGTAATATAAATTCACCGGTATATTTTGCCGAATATTGACATAGCGCGTATCCCCTTGCTTCAGGGCATCGGAAATACGCGTGTCGTTCCAGCCCGCATCCTGCAGCAGCATATTGGCCAGCTCCGAGGCCTTATTGACGCGTACGCAGCCGGAGCTGAGCGCACGAACATCTTTCTGGAACAGATTATGGTTTGGCGTATCGTGCAGATAGATAGCATCCGAACTCGGCATATTAAACTTGTAGCGGCCCAGTGAGTTACGCGCCCCCGGCGCCTGCTGAAAACGGAACGGTAAATTATTCTCGGTGATGGTCGACCAGTCGACCCGGTAAGGATCAATCGACTCTTTACTGTTCCAGCCGCGCATCATGGTGTAGCCATGTTGTTCCAGATAGCCTGGGTTATTCCGCACCTTCGGCAGGATATCTTTGCGCGCCAGCGTCGGCGGCACATTCCACGGCGGATTGACCACCACGTTATTCAACGCGCTGCTCATCATCGGCGTTTTGCGGTCCGGACGCCCCACGATCACCCGCGAGGCCAGCACCTGGCTGCCATCCTGGTAATAGACCAGCGAGAAAGCGGGAATATTCACCATAATGCCGGTCGAGAGTTTGCCCGGCAGCAGGCGTAAACGCTGAATATTCAGGGCCAGCACCCCCGCACGCTGCGCGGAGGAGACGTTGAGCCAGTCACGGGTGGACTGGCCAATGACGCCATCCGCCCCCAGCCCCTGCATGGCCTGGAAGCGCTTCACGCCCTCCACCAGCTGGCGATCGTACACGCCGCGGGCCGCAGCCGATTTGCTCTTTTTCTTCGCCGACGGGCTGACCACATCGCCGGGCAGAACGATATCGGCCGTATTTTCCAGCATCCCGGTACGCTGGAGGATCTCACGCAGGGCACCGATATCATTGCTCCATTCACCGGGGCGCAGCGAGCCGCTGCCGGTTAGCTGCGGCCACGGGCGAGAATCAGCCACCAGCGCCAGCAGCGACTGGTGCATGGTCTCATACTGTGGATGATGCGGCGCCAGGCCGGCGATAAACGCCGGCAGGGAACCATTGTCCAGCGCCAGCTGCCACTGGTTAATTACCGACAACGGTGGGGTCGCCATTTTGTACGGTGTCGAACCGTACAACCAGCGAGTGCCCTGGGTGGGGATACCACTGATAAAATGCAGGTAGCCCATCATGGCATCCGACAACACCACATCGCGCGCCATGCCGCTGACAGCGGGATCGGTCAGCAGGCTGACCCAGGTGGTAAACTGCGGCTGAAAACCGGCGATGGCGATCTCCGCCAGCTGCTGCTGGAACGCCTGCACCGCCTCGCGGTTTTCCCACATCGGTTTCATATCCCTGGCGGCGTACAGCGATACCAGCGGATTGATAAAGACAGGTTTGTACCCTGCCGGCAACAGCGCTTCGATCTGGGCGCGACTGTTCGCCGCGGCCTCCATCGACAGCGGCTGCTCACCGGCTAGCTTCGCGACCGCCGGCGATTGCCCATCGCTTTGCGTCAGCGCGACGGAAAGCTCTCCAGGTGTAGCGGAGCTATCACCGGGTACGACTTCAGGCTCTGCGGCCTGGACATTGAACAGCGGAGCAA
The DNA here is from genome assembly GCF_002810515.1 of Klebsiella sp. D-Nf1. NCBI lineage: Bacteria > Pseudomonadati > Pseudomonadota > Gammaproteobacteria > Enterobacterales > Enterobacteriaceae > Klebsiella > Klebsiella sp. D-Nf1. Next base: position 221,254 of record NZ_PIOK01000001.1, on the reverse strand, counting down.
ATGCCAGTGCCAGGCTCAGGCTGAGCGCTGACAATGGACGACCATACCGTTTCTTTAGCAACATCCCTTGCCCCCTGTTGTCACACATTGCCGCCCACAAATTAGTGGGCTTTTTCTCAGTATATAAAGACCAAAAGGCTTTTGCCTTACCTAATGTAAAGAAGCTTAAAGATTATACCACTCTGGCATACCGGGCTGGATAGCAAAAAGGGCAACTTAACGTTGCCCTTTTCACCGCTTACGCACCAGGATTTAGCCGCAGCCTCAGGAGGCGTCGGCCGTCCCCGGCAGGGCTTCCGGCACCGGCGCGGCAAAACCGCGCAACCCGACCACGTGCACATGTTCATGATTATTGAACACTTTACGCACCAGTTTATAGGTGGTGCCTTTTTCCGGACTGATGTTCTCTGGCGCCGCGATAATCAGCTGCATCTCCAGACGTTCGCACAGTTCGAACAGCGTGGCGATAGAGCGGGCATCGAGACGCGCCGCTTCATCGAGGAACAGCAGACGACATGGCGAGATGTCCTTGCCGCGCAGACGACGGGATTCATCTTCCCAGCTCTGCACCACCATTACCAGAATCGACATCCCGGTACCGATCGCTTCCCCGGTGGACAGCGCGCCGGACTCGGCGCGCAGCCAGCCGTCGGAGCCGCGGTTAACTTCCACTTCCATCTCCAGATAGTTGCGGTAGTCGAGCAGTTCTTCGCCGATGGTTTGCGGCGTGCGCTGCCCCATATCGATCTGCGGGTTGAGGCGCTGATACAGCTTGGCCAGCGCTTCCGAGAAGGTCAGGCGATTGCTGTTGAACAGATCCTGATGCTGCTCATGCTGTTCAGACAGCACATCGAGCAGCGTCGAGTGGGTCTCACGCACGTTAACGTTCAGACGCACGCTGTTAACCTGGCCGAACGAGACGCTCTGCAGCCCCTGGTTGAGCATCCGGATACGGTTCTGCTCACGCTGAATGGTTTTGCGAATAATGTTCGCCACGCTGCGGGAACTGATCGCCAGTTTCTGTTCGCGGTTGGTCAGCTCTTCGGTCAGACGACTGAGCTCGATCTCCATCTGCTCGATCGCTTCCACCGGGTCATCGGTACGAATAATATCCTGACGGATACGCTCACGCAGATGCTGATAGACGGCGACGAAGAACTGGATTTTGCGCTCCGGACGTTTCGGATCTTCCGAAATACGCAGCACGTCACGCAGGTGCTCGTTATCGGAAACCGCCAGACGCAGCGCACCCAGCGCCTTATCCGACATCGAACGCAGCTCATCGGCAGAGAGATAAGCCAGCTCACGGCGGTGCAGACGACGTTCCACGCCGTTGTCTTTCACCAGACGCATCACCGCACACCAGCCCGCCTTGGCGCTGACGACCTGCTCACGCATTTCGCAGTAATCGCGCTCCAGCTTGCGCAGCTTACGGGTCAGGTTGTCCATTTCCGCTTCGCAGAAGGTCAACGCTTTCTCCAGCTGATTGCGGCGGGAGCGGTTGTTGCTCAGCTGCATGTGCAGCTCGTCACGACGCGCACGCGCACGCTCTTCCGCCCCGGCGTCGGCGCGCACGCCGATATCCTGCAGCTCTTTATACAGATCGTTGAGCAGCTCTTTTTTGGTGTCATACGAGCTCTTCAGCGACGCCAGCACCTGGTTGTACTGGTTCAACTGGGCAACATGGCTTCGCATCGCTTCGCGCGCGCGGCTACGCTCGGACTCCGCGTGTTGCAGACGCTGGCGCAGCTTCTCGTTGAGATCGCTGTTGCCACTGAGCATCTCCGCCGAATCGGAGTAGCTGAAGTGGGCCCGGCGCTGCACGACTTCCGCCAGCGCGAAGGCCTGCTGACGCGCATCGCGCTGGGTTTGCTGCGCATAGGCGTAATCTTCTTTCAGCTGCTCAAACTGCTCCGGATCGCTCTGCAATACCGAGACGATCGGCTCCAGCTTCGCCAGCTGATTGCCATGCTGCTGAATAAAGCGCGCCGCCTCCTGCGCTTCGTCCAGACGTTCCTGGATCTCGTCCACGCGGTCGGCCAGCGTATCATCCGCCAGCAGGTTCAGGCGCGGCAGCAGGCGGTTGAGCGCAGAAACGCCCTCTTTCGCCTGCTCATACTGCACGCGGTTCTGTTGGTTATCGCTCTCATGGGCGTTCAGCGCGCGCTCCAGCTCGCCGCGGCGGCTGTTGAGTTTGCGGATCTCTTCTTCCGGATCGTCCTCGAAAGCCACCGCCAGATGGCTGCCAATGAAGCGGCTGAAAGCCTGGTGCAGACGCTGGGTTTTCTGCACGTCGAACGACAGGGTTGCGAAACGCTCGGAGAGGCTCTCACGCTCAGCATGCAGCGTTTCGATACGGTTTTCGCGCGCCGCGCGACCAAACAGCGGCAGCGTTGGGAAACGTGAATAACGCCACTGGCGGTCGGCAATCTTCACCACCACCGCTTTTTCCAGCTCGTCGACGCTGAACACGCTGTCGTCGAAGGACTGCGGATCGCCTTCGATCAGATACAGGTCTTCCGGACAATCTTCCAGCCCTTCGAGCTGCTCCGCCACCTGCGACAGATCCGGCACCACGATCGCATGGCGCGACGGGCCATACAGCGCGGAGAAGTACGGCGCATCTTCGAGGCTAACGTCGTCATAAATTTCCGACAACAGGACGCCGCCAAAGCGCTCCGCCAGCGCGTTCAGACGCGGGTCTTCAGAGCCGCCCGGCTGGCTGAGACGCTCGATCTCTTCGTCGATGGCCCGCTTGCGGGCGCCGACTTCGTCACGTTCAACGATAGCCTCACGCTCACGCTCCAGCAGCTGCTGCAGGTATTCGGTGACCTCCTGGCCGGACTCAAACTGTTCGCCGCTCTGCTCGCACAGCTGGTTGAGACTGTTCTGCGCCGCCAGCCAGATCGGCGCCCGACGCATCAGCGTCTGGGTGCGCGACTGCAATTGCTCCAGCTCCTGACGCAGGGTCATGCGCTGTTCCTGAGCGTTAGAGACGCTGTCGGCCAGCGACGCGATGCGCGCTTCCAGCTCCTGATGCAGCGTTTCCAGATCGTCGATATCGTAGCGTTTGCCCTGGCGTTTGCAGAACTCAGCCAGCTGACGCTCGGCGTCCTGCTGCTCGCGCAGACGCTGCTCCAGCTCGTTGAGACGGCTGCGCAGCCCCTGCGCCTGCTCGGCCTGATGGCGCTGGTTAACGCCGTCGCGCAGCAATTCGCGCGCCACGTCCCAGGCTTCATTACGCGCCAGCGGGCCGTTAATCGCCGCCACCAGCTGGTACGCCTGTTCGAACTGGCTGTGCGCGGTTTGCGCCACGCTCATTTTCTGTTCCAGCGACAGCATTTTCTCCGTCGCTTCCTGCTCTTTCGCCTGGAAGGTTTCCAGCCACTCGTCGGCGCTCTCTGGCGTCAGATCCGGCAGATGGCACAGCGCCTTCGCGCGCTCCAGCGCCTGCAGCGCCTGGTTATACTGAATGGCGCGGGTCTGCTGGACGTCGAGCGCCTGCTGATAGTCGGCGAGCTGGTTTTTCAGCTCATCCACTTCCAGCTCGGCGGCTTCGGCGCGGGCTTCGTTCTCTTCCTGCTGGTCGGCGGCTTCCGCCACCACTTCATTCTGCTCTTCCAGACGGATCTGCAGCTCGTCGAGATCCGCTTCGTAGCGCTCAATTTTTTCCTGCTGGCGCAGGGCGGTCTGCACCAGGTTCAGGTGATCGCTGGCGGCCTGGTAATCGGCTTCCAGATCGCCTTCCGCGCCGTTGTGCTCCTGCAGCTCGCGCGCCATCTCGACGTGCTTGTACTGCTCGGCCGCCAGTTGCGAACGCGAGGTAAAGAGATCGCGACGATACTCCAGCGCCTTATCCAGGTGAATGCGCCGCTCGTTGGCGTGACGCATATAGTCCGCCGCCACGTAGTTGGTGGCTTCGCTGATCAGGTGTTTAAACAGATCGCGGTCAGACTGGGTAACGCGAATGGCTTCCAGCGTCATGCGGTTTTCCCGCAGCGCCGCTTCCATATCCTGGAACGCTTTACGCACGCCACTGTTTTCCGGCAGCAGGTAATCGCGCAACGAGCGGGTAATGGTGCTGGAGATCCCCCCGTACAGCGAGGCCTCAATCAGGCGGTAGTATTTGCTACGATCGGAGGCGGAACGCAGACGACGCGCCACCACGCCCAGATCGAACATCAACGAGTGATATTCGGTGATCGAGTTGAACTGTTTAAACTGAACGCCTTCCATCGCCTCGAGTTTGTCTTTCAGCTCATTGAGGCTTACCACGCGCGCCTGACGATCGTTGAGCGTCTCGGTCAACAGCTGGGTCGGTTGGATCGAGGTGGGCAGCCCCTGGATGGCAAAAGGTTTGATGTCGACTTTACGGTCGCGCCCGGCGACCTGCTGCAGGCGCACACCGACTACCACGCGCTGGTGGCGAGAGTTGATCACGTCGAGTACCGAGTAACACACCCCGGCACGCAGTTTACCGTGCAGGCCTTTATCGCGCGAACCGCTGGTGGCGCCCGCTTCGGTGGTGTTACGGAAGTGCAACAGGGTTAAATCCGGGATCAGCGCCGTGACGAAAGCCGCCATGGTCGTGGACTTACCCGCGCCGTTCCCCCCGGAGAGGGTGGTCACCAGTTCATCAAGATCAAAGGTCCGGGCAAAGAAACCGTTCCAGTTAACCAGCGTTAGCGAGCGAAACTTACCGCGTTCAATCATTACTCTTCCTCCCCGCTATCCGGCTGGTTTTCTTCATTCTCATCATTGAGCTGCAGGTGATTTTCCAGGGCCATCGCTTCCCCGTCGCGGATCAGGCGGCGCTGCGCCTCGCGCGGGTCATCGCCGGCGCGCACATCGGCGCCAAAGCGGAATACCGATTCGGTAATGCGAAACTTGCTGCTGTCATGGCCCATAAACCACACCATCCCCAGGCGGCGCAGGCGGTTAAGCGACGCGCGCATTTTTTCCTGCAGCTTCTGGCGGTCCAGATCCGAACCGGTGGAACGGTTGTTCACCAGCTTCAGCAGCCTGGATTCATCCGCCAGGGTCAGCAGTTCGTCATAGAGTTCCTGCTGGGTGAAAATCCCTTCGTTTGCCAGGCGCTCCGGGCTGAGGTAGAGATAGCAAAGAATTTTGCCCACCATCATATCCAGCTCCGACAGCACCGAGCGCGAAATCAGCGTGGTGGAGCGCGGGCGCAGGTAGAAGAACCCTTCCGGCGCGCGGATCAACTCGACGTTATAGCGAGCGTAAAATTCTTCCAGGTAATCCTGGAAATCCATCAAAAATGCGTGATTATCCAGCTCGTCGAGACCGATATGACGGCCCGCGCGCAGGGCGCTGTCCAGCGCCGGAAATAACGGATTGGCCAACGCCTGCGCCAGCTTAACCGGCATCACTTGTTCAATATTTGTCAATGACATGCGCCTGTACCTTGGCTCCGTAATCATTAATCGGCTGCCATTTTGCCGGCAGTCCGGTGAAATCTGCCTGGGCGACGCCCAGCTGTACCGCCTGATCCACGACGATCCGCGCCACGTCGAAGTGACGCCCGCGCGGATACTGCGCCAGGAACTCCCGCGCCACCAGGCCGAGGTCCAGCGGTATTCCCTTCTCTTTATAGACCGCCAGTTGCGCTTCAATTAGCGCCGCCAGCTGCTCGCGAATTTCGTTAAACTCTTCAAATTCGAGATCCGCCGGCAGTTCGCCGGTGACCTCTTCATCGCGCAGCGCCATCTCTTCATCGCGCATATCCAGCAGACGGTCGGCGTTGGCGTAAGTCAGCGCCCACGGCTCATCAAAATAGGTCTGTACCGACTGGCGCAGACGCTGGGCGAAGACGCGGTTCTTATCCATATCGATAGCGGTACGGATAAACTTGTGCACGTGGCGGTCGTAGCCGATCCACAGGTCAATCGCCTGTTGACCCCAGCTGACGATGCGATCGAGCTTGCTTTGCAGGTCGAATACCAGCCGGTCGACAAAATGCAAATCGTCGCGCGCCATGGTCGAATCCTGGATGCGCAGCAGATTCGCCTGCAGTTTATCCCCCGCCGCATCCAGCGTATCCTGCAGTTCACGCAGCGTGCCAGAGGTTTCCGACAGCAGCAGTTCACAGCTGGAAATCGCCGCGCGCCAGTCTTTATTTAACAGCTGCGCGATATCGTCTTTCACCAGCTGCTGCTGCTCATCCATAATGCGCTGCGTCAGGTCAATGCTGTCGAAAATTTCTGCCACGGAATATTTCAGCGGAGCGAAAACATTGCGATGCCAGTGGAACTCATCTCCGCCCTCTTCTGCGGCATCCGCCGCGCGCTTCAGCTCGCCGGCGACGATCGACAGCTGCATCGAGAGACGCAGCGTCGAGAATTCACGCTGACGGATATAGTAATCGGTGATCCCGATCCCCAACGGCGTCAGGCGATAGATCGCATTGCCTTCGGTAATTTCGCTGGTAAAGCGGTTCAGCAGACGCTGGCGCACCAAATCGTTGATCGCATTATTGGCGCGCTGGCTGATGGTTTCGCTGGTCTGCTCAAACGCATCACTGACGTGGCGGAACGCATCCACCAGTTCTCCCTCGCTCATTTCCCCTTCCAGCCGTTCGCCGTTCAGCGTGGCGACCGCCAGCAGAAAAGAGAGTCTGTCGACCGGCAGCGAGATAGAAAAATCATTTTTCCTGGCCCAGGCAACCAGTTCGGGGACTGTCTGGGAAAATTCACTCATACTTTATCCTTGCATCTGCGGCTATGAGCCTGGCTCTTAAGCGCGGTGACATGAATATAACGGCCCAGGCTGAGATACGGCTCCTGACGACAGTAGCGCGTTTCCAGCTCCAGTAGTGCCGCATAGCTGTCATGCTGTTGGCGTTTTTCACGCAGATAATCATGAAACACCCGCACGCCGGTTTTGCTGACAATCTGCCAGCCAATCTCTTCCAGCCAGTGATAAACCTGCTGCGGCTCACGCGGATAATCCGGCGACAGCGTGCGTTTTTTCTTTTTTGGCATGCCCAATTGTACGTAATCGAAATTACCGGCCACCATATTGTGCATCAGCAGGCCGTTAGCATTGTAGAACATCAACGACAGCCCACCGCCAGGACGCAGCGTCGACCACAGCGTACGCAGCACCTCCTGGGGCTCCGCCACCCACTCCAGTACCGCATGAAACAGTACCAGATCAACCGGGCTTTCCAAATGCTGCGCAATATCCTGAGCCGCGCATTGTACAAAATGCATGTTGTCGATCACACCTTTATCGACGGCCGCCTGGCGGGCGCGCGCCACCATTTCAGCGGAGAGATCGCACAGCGTCACGTGATGGCCCAGTTGCGCCACTTTAATGGCCGTTTGCCCTTCGCCGCCGCCGGCATCCAGTACCCTCAGCGGTCCCGGCCCCAGATGCGCCAGCAGCGGTTCCAGATCCTGCCAGAGGATCGCCTGGCGCAGCTGACCTTTTGTGGTGCCGTAAATATTGCGCGAAAACTTTTCAGCAATGTCATCGAAATTGCGATCCTGCACGGGCGACTCCACAAGCCAACACAAAACCGCTATTTTGTCATACCCACGCCGAGAATGAAGCGATCTGTTATAAGATCCGAACATAACTTTGGTTATATGGTTAAAAAAGGAACCATCTGGCATGCTTTTCACGCTAAAAAAGATCGTCGGCGGTCTGCTGTTGCCGCTTCCCGCCCTGCTGTTGCTGATCGGGATCGGGATCGCGCTGTTATGGTTCAGCCGCTTTCAACGTACCGGAAAGCTATGCGTGAGCCTCGGCTGGTTGCTGCTGGCGCTGCTGAGCCTGCAGCCCGTCGCCGACAGCCTGTTGAAACCGATTGAAGATAGCTACCCCACCTGGCGCGGCGAGCAGCCGGTGAGCTACGTGGTGGTGTTGGGCGGCGGCTATACCTGGAATCCAGAGTGGGCGCCAAGCTCTAATCTTATCAATAACAGCCTGCCGCGCCTGACGGAGGGTATCCGCCTTTGGCATGAGCATCCCGGGTCGAAAATGATCTTCACTGGCGCGGCGGCAAAAACGAATCCCGTCAGCACGGCAGAAGCTGGGGCGAGAGTGGCCGAGAGCCTCGGCGTACCGCGCAGCGATATCATTGTGCTCGATCGGCCGAAAGATACAGAAGAGGAAGCGCAGGCGGTGAAGCGCGCCATCGGCGATGCCCCCTTCCTGCTGGTCACTTCGGCGTCACACCTGCCACGGGCGATGATTTTCTTTCGTCATGCCGGTCTGGATCCCCTGCCCGCGCCGGCAAATCAGTTAGCGGTGACCTCGCCGCTTAATCCGTGGGAGCGAGCCATCCCCTCCCCGGTATGGCTGATGCACAGCGACCGGGTCGGCTATGAAACCCTCGGTCGCGTCTGGCAATGGCTGAAAGGTGGCTCAGGCGAGCCAGGGCAGGAGTGATTTTTTTGCGAGGTCGAAACGGGTGCGATCAAAGCGCCCGGTATTGACCAGGCTATCCACCTCATCCCACAGCAGATAGAGCCAGCGCCGCCAGACAAAGGCTTCTGAAACCGGCGCCTGCTGCAGGTAGCGCCACAGCAGCTGCTCGGCCTGACCGCCTTCTGCAAGGCGGAACAGTTCATACTCGCGTGGCGCCCATAGCATCATCCCCGGCCCCACCATCGCCAGCAGCTGATCGCTGCGTGGGTCTTTCAGCATACTGCGCAGGGTGAAATTGCCGTGTACCAGCACGGCATTGTCATTGAAATCGCGGAACAGCTCTGGAAGGCACTCGCGGGAGCGAAACAAAATGCGCTTATCCTGCATCGTCAGGCCGGTATCCTGATACAGGTTCAGAGTGCTCCACAGCATCTCTACCCGCTGGCGGTACCAGTTCGACCACAGATTGTCCTGGGTATTGTCGACCATCCCTACGCAACCGCCGCTGTCCTGACGATGCCAGGCGAGCAGCGCCTCGACGATTTGCTCCTGCAGTTGCTCCCAGCGGGCCGGCGTACGCGTGGGGGCCTCCACCGGAACACCGCGCAGGCGCTCAAGCAGCAGCACATCCGGCCCGGGATGCTCTTCATGCGTCATCACGCCGTAAACCACCGGCATGCGCACTGTACCACTGCGCGCGAGAGTGGAGATCTTCCATGCCAGTTGCCGCGCCACACCGGGCGTGGTGAAACTGCGCGCCAGCAGCGGCATCGGGTTTCCCTGCGCATCATACAGGGACCACAGCGCCGTAGCGGCTTTTTCACTGATACACTCCACCCGGCTCAGCTTTTCGCCAAGCAGGTGACTGAGTTCGGTTCGCAACTGTTCCATTGTCGATTACCCCTATGAACACTACTGGTTTCATAATGAGCGCCCGCACCTGGGTTGTCATCGAATAAGATCAAAAAGGGGTAAAAAAAGCGAAAAACCGGCGGGGATATCCCCCCCCTGTAAGGAGGGGACAGGGGATTAACGCAGCTCAGCGCGGACGCGCTCCAGATCTTCCGGGGTATCGACGCCGATGCCTGGTACTTCTGCTGCAACGGCAACATGGATTTTCTCACCATACCACAGGACCCGCAGCTGCTCGAGCATTTCAATCTGCTCCAGCGGGCTCGGCGCCCAGCTGACATAGCGGCGAATAAAGCCGGCGCGGTAGCCATAAATGCCGATATGACGCAGCAGGGAATCACCGATAGCGTCCCGGGAGTGGGCAAAGCGATCGCGATCCCACGGAATGGTGGCGCGTGAAAAATAGAGCGCATAGCCCTGGGCATCCATCACCACTTTGACCGCATTCGGATTAAACGCCTCTTCCGCGTCGTGGATCGGCACCGCCAGCGTCGCCATTCCGCAGGCGCTGGACGCCAGATTCTCGGCCACCTGGCGGACGATTGCCGGGGGGATCATCGGCTCATCGCCCTGAATATTGACGATGATAGTGTCATCGCTGAATGCGCACTTCTCCACCACTTCCGCCAGCCGTTCGGTGCCGGACTGGTGATCGGCACGGGTCATGCACACTTCACCACCCGCCGCTTCAACGGCGCTGGCCACGTCCGGATGATCGGTGGCGACAATGATCCGATCCGCCCCGGACTCGCGCGCGCGCTCCAGCACATGAACAATCATCGGCTTGCCATTAATGTCCTGCAGTGGTTTTCCCGGCAGGCGCGTGGAGGCGAAACGCGCAGGAATAATAACCACGAAACTCATGAGTGACTCTCTTCTACCGCCAGCGGACGCGCCTCTGTCTCCAGCAGCACAGGGATACCATCGCGCAGCGGAAACGCCAGACTATCAAGTTTGCAAATAAGTTCTTGCTTATCCTGACTGTAATACAGCTTACCGTTACAGACCGGGCAGGCGATGATTTCAAGTAAACGGTGATCCATGTTTCCTCCTGATGGACCGGATAGATTTCTCAGCAGCATATCACAGGAAGGTCGGCGCCGGGATCAATCGGCGTCGATTTCCCACCCCTGCTCATGACCGACAAACAGCCCTTCCGGCAGGCGCCGGCACAAGATCCGTTCCGCCGATTGCCAGCGCGCGAAGTCATTAATCGCCCGGCGCAGCCCCTGCTCAAGGCCACGGGTGATCTTCACCCCCTCCTCCAGCCACAGGGAGAAGATCTCCAGCTCCTGGCTTTTGCGATGTATTTTACTGTCCATCCGCCCAACCAGCTTGCCCTGGTGCAGCAGGGGCAGTACGAAGTAGCCATACTGCCGCTTCGGTGCCGGGGTATAGCACTCCAGACGATAGCTGAAGTTGAAGAGTTGCTCCGCGCGTTTACGATCCCAAACCACCGGGTCGAAGGGAGAGAGCACAGCACTATGGCTGGCGATCAGCTTACCGCCAGGCGCTGACTCAAGCTGCGCCAGCGCGTCGCTATGCAACCACATCTCGCCGAGTGCTTCCACGTTAACCGGCACCACCAGGCCCTCTTCCTGCCAGGCAGCCAGCAGACCCGGTAGCGACAGCTGGCGCAAGCGATAGTAATCGGCCAGCCACTGGGTACGAAAGATACCGAGGCTGCGGGCGCTGTTGCGCAGCATGATGGCCTCTGCGTCTTCGCGGGATAGCGCGTCGCGTTCGTCATCCCAGTCCGGCATCACCCGCTGGGTTAAATCATACACGCGGTGAAAATTGCGCCGCTCCACCACCATCACTTCGCCGGCGGTAAACAGCCCTTCCAGATGGCGCTTATGCGGTTTCCACTCCCACCAGCCGCTGGCACCTTTGCGTGGGTGGGAAAAATCCGCCGAGCGGACCGGGCCATTTTGCCCGATGTGCGCCAGCAGCTCTGCAATACTCCCGGCATGCTCGTGCATCCACGCTCGATGATATTTCCAGCCCATATTGTCGGGATTCAACATGCGATGGCGCACCAGGGCGAAATCGCTGCGCGGCAGAAAGCAGGCTTCATGCGCCCAGTATTCCATCAGCTCGCCGCTGCGCAACGACTCATCCAGCCAGTGTTGCGGATAGCTGCCGAGGCGGCTGAACAGCACCAGGTAGGGGCTACGGGCCACCACGTTGATGGTATCGATTTGCAGCAGCGACATCTGCTGGATGGTGGAAAGGATGTCATTCTGGCGAGCGCGACGCCGGGGCCTTTTTAACAACCCCTGCGCCGCGAGATGGAGGTGGCGCGCCTCGTTAAGCGAAAATTGCAATACCGACATGCAGGTTCTCCGTCAGGAATTCCAGCACAGCGGCGAGCAAAGCCGGCGCGATGGTTAACGTTGCGCCAACGTCGCTAAGTCCGCAAGCAACCGCTGTGCGCGTTCATCGGCCATTATGGCGTCGACCGGTAAATACCACCAGTTCGCGGCGGCGAAATCGCGACATTTCACGGCATCTTTCTCGGTCATCAGCAGCGTCTGATCGGCGGTCGCCAGGGCGACGACATCGGCCTGGCTCAACGCCTGATGGTCCGCCAGCGCCACGGTTTTGACCGGCTGGATGCCGCAGCTTTCGAGGGTGGCGAAGAAGCGCGGCGGATGGCCGATGCCGGCCATCGCCACCACGTTCTTGAAGGTGGAGACATCGCGACGTTCGCCGGTGAGCAGGTTAACCGCCCTTCCGGGACGCAGCTGCATCGGGATCTCCCCCGGACGCGGCACACCGCCGTTAACGATAACCGCGTCAACGCTTTGCAAGCGCGAGGCCCGCTCGCGCATCGGCCCGGCAGGCAACCACCAGCCGTTGCCAAAGCGACGCACACCGTCGATGACGACAATTTCTCTGTCCCGCGCGAGCTTATAGTGCTGCAACCCGTCGTCGGTCACGATAATCTGCAGATCATGCGCGCTGAGCAGCGCTTTCACCGCGTCGCTGCGCAGCGGAGAAACCGCCACCGGCGCGCCAGTGCGCTGATGAATTAACACCGGCTCATCACCCGCCTGCGCCGTACTGGTCCGGTCAGTTAATACCAGCGGGTAGCGGTCGGCTTTACCGCCGTAGCCGCGAGAGACCACCCCCACGCGAATACCGCGCTGCTGCAGTTGCTCCACCAGCCAGATCACCACCGGGGTTTTACCATTGCCGCCGGCCGTGAGATTACCGACCACCACCACCGGCACCGGCGCGCGCCAGGCTTTTTTCCACCCCAGCTGATAGCTGAGGCGAATAACCGCGCTCACCAGGCCATACAGCCAGGAGAGCGGCAGCAGCAGGCGCCACAGCGGCGATTCCCCGGACCAGATGCGCGCGATCATTCGCCGAATTGCATCTTATGCAGCTGGGCGTACACGCCTTTATGCTCCAGCAGATCGTGGTGGGTTCCGCGCTCCACAATCCGCCCGTCTTCAACCACCACGATTTCATCCGCCTGTTCAATGGTCGACAGACGGTGGGCGATAACCAGCGAGGTGCGGTTCTTCTGCAGCTCATCCAGCGCCGCCTGAATGGCACGCTCGGACTCGGTATCCAGCGCCGAGGTAGCTTCATCAAGGATCAGGATCGGGCTGTTACGCAGCAGCGCACGGGCGATAGCAATACGCTGGCGCTGACCACCGGACAGCATTACGCCATTCTCGCCGATGATCGTATCCAGACCATTGTCCATCTTGTTGATGAAATCCATGGCGTAGGCCATTCGCGCGGCCTCTTCAATCTGCTCGCGGCTGTACTCTTCGGTACGCGCATAGGCAATGTTGTTGGCGACGGTATCGTTGAACAGATGCACGTTCTGTGACACCAGCGCCACCTGATCGCGCAGCGAGCTCAGCTTGTACTCGCGCAGGTCGTGACCATCCAGCAGGATCTGGCCGTCGTCAACATCGTAGAAGCGGGTGATCAGGCTGGCGATGGTCGATTTACCCGACCCGGAGCGCCCCACCAGCGCGACCGTTTTCCCTTCCGGGATATCGAGATTGATATTGCGCAGCGCGGCCACTTCGCGACCCGGATAGGTGAATGTGACGTTTTCAAACTTGAGATTGCCTTTCGCCCGCTCAATGACCCGCGTACCTTCGTCTTTTTCCTGCTCGGAATCGAGGATCGCAAACAGCGTCTGGCACGCGGCCATCCCGCGCTGGAACTGGGCATTGACGTTGGTCAGCGACTTCAGCGGGCGCATCAGCGCAATCATCGAGGAGAAGACCACGGTAATGGTCCCGGCAGTCAGGGTGTCCATCACGCTCGGGAAGCTGGCGGCATACAGGACAAAGGCCAGCGCCAGCGATGCGATAAGCTGAATGATCGGGTCAGAGATAGACGAGGCTGACACCATCTTCATCCCCTGCAGGCGCATTTTATTGCTGACCTTATCAAAACGTTTGGTTTCCACTTCCTGGCCACCAAACATCAGCACTTCTTTGTGACCCTTCAGCATCTGCTCGGCGCTGGTGGTGACCTGCCCCATCGTGTTCTGCATATTCTTACTGATATTGCGAAAACGCTTGGAGACCACGCGGATCGCCACCGACACAATCGGCGCCAGTACGATCAGGATCAGCGACAGCTGCCAGCTGTAATAGAACATCATCACGAACAGGCCGATAATCGATGCCCCTTCGCGGACCACGGTGATCAAGGCACTGGAAGAGGATGAGGCGACCTGCTCAGAATCATAGGTAATGCGCGACAGCAGCGTCCCGGTAGACTGCTTGTCAAAGAAGGACACCGGCATGCCCATCATATGGCCGAACAGGCGACGACGCATGGTCATCACGACTTTGCCGGAAACCCAGGAGATACAATAGCTCGAGATGTAGCTGGTGATCCCACGCAGCACCATCAGCCCGATAACCACCAGCGGCATCCATAGCAGCACTGAGCGATCCGTTTTACCAAAACCATCATCCAATAACGGTTTAAGAAGCGATAACATGAAGGTGTCACTGCCCGCGTTAAGCACTAACGCCACCGCCGCGACGATTAGCCCGGTTTTAAACGGCGCGATAATCGGCCAAAGTCGGCGGAAGGTCTGCCACGTGGAGAGATCTTTATCGTTCTGCATTCAATAAACCAGCTTGTGTTGAAATAGCCGCATATTCTACCCGTTATCGGCGGGCGCGCCAAACCACTGATGATACCAACGAGGTAAAACTTGATCCCGTAAGCTGTGGATTTGCCACCCTTCTGCGGAAAAAACCACCGTTATCTGTCCCTGCTGCGGCGTGGCTAACCAGCGATACCCCTGCTGGCGGTAGCGCTGAACCACCTTGTGCGAAGGCATCCGCCATGCATTGTAGCGCGAAGCAGAAGCCAGCGCGGCCGCGCCATCTACCCGGCGGACCAGCAGCTCGCTGGACGAGGTGTTGCTACCGTGGTGCGGAACCTGGATAAGTGTAGACGTCAGATGCTGCCAGTAACGGCTGATCATCGCCTGCTCTGCCTGACGTTCAATATCGCCGGTGAGCAGGATGCTGGAGCGACCATCATCCACCTTCACCACGCAGGAGTGATTATTACCCTTTGCCGTGCTGCCCGGCAGCGGCCACAGGGCCTGGAAGTTGAGTCCCTGCCATTGCCAGCGCTCGCCGCGATGACACGGCAGATGACGCGCCCAGCTTAAAGGGCTGCGCACCCACGCCTGCGGCCATGCCTGCAGCACTGAATCAAGGCCGCCGCGATGATCGAGATGTTCGTGGCTTAGCACAATGCCCTGCAGCTGCAGATGATGCCAGCGCAGCCACGGGATAATCACCTGCTGACCGCTGTCGCCCTGCGGCCATGCAGGCCCGGTATCATACAGGAGCGCCTTGCCGTGACGCTCGATCACCATCGCCAGCCCCTGCCCGACATCCAGCATCGTCACCCGCCATTCGTCTGCGGGAATTTGCCTCCAGAAGGGCCGCATCAGCAAAAGCAGTACACTCAGACACAGGGCCGGGAAATGCCGCCAGCTCTGAAAACGCCAGCCCATCACCAGCAGCCACGGCAGGCTACTGATCCAGAGCCAGCGGGCGTCAAGAGGCAGCCAGCCGTCCGGTAAATGTCGTAATCCCCAGAACAGCAGCGCCAGCACGCGATCGGCCGCCAGCCAGAGCAGCGACTCCACCATCCCCGGTCCCGTGAGATGCAGCAGCATCGCGCCGAGAATAAGCGGCACCGCCAGCAGGGTCACCAGGGGTACCGCCAGCAAATTGGCGGCCATGGACGTCAGGCTGACTCCATGGAAAAGCAGGAGCTGGAGCGGCACCAGCAGCAGCGTCACGCCAGCCTGCAAATGAACGAGGGCGAACAGTGCTTTCCACGGCCAGCGCCAGCGGCCGACAGGAAGCGGTACCCACTGAAACCAGAAGATCAGCCCCGCCACGGCGAAGGCGGATAGCCACAGGCTTTGCGACAGCACCGCCAGCGGGTCGGCAACGAGTATCGCCCCCAGACAGCAGAGCCACACCTGCCACGCCGTCCAGCGCTGCCCCGACAAGCGTAAGGCGTAGCACACGCCCAACCCTACGCAAGTCCGCAGCGCCGGCGGCTGCATGCCGGTCAGCCAGCCGTAACCGACGGCGCCGGCCAGCCCGGCCAGCAGCGGCAACCGCCAGCCGATCCAGCGACCCGGGAGAATATACTGCACGCCGCGCAGCATGAGCACGATAAGGGAAGCCGCGAGGGCGATATGGAGACCGGAGATAGCCATCAGATGAGAGGTGCCCGTGTTCTGCATCAGGACTTTAATCGCCGTCGGCAGGGCCAGCCGCTCCCCCATCCCCAGTCCCAGCATCACCGGATGCCAGGGATAAGTCTGCAGCCGTCGGGTCAGCGACGCCAGATAGCGGGCGCGCAGGCTGCAGCGGGGATCCAGCGCGGAAGCTGCGACAATTCCCCCGCTCAGCGGCCGGTGCTGCGCCAGCGCATAACGCTGGCTGTCGAACCCCCCATCATTGAGCTGCCCGTGCACCGGGCGCAGGCGCAGCGTCATCAGCCAGTGCTGACCCGCACAGGCGGGCGCAGGTGCAAGTTCCCCGTACAGCGTCACGCCGACCGGGGGAAACAGGTAGCGACCCGCCAGCCGCACAATCTGACCACGATGCAGGGCCTGGCCATCCGTCTCGCTGAGGATCACTTCCGCCTGCCGGGTGGCGCCGGAGAGGCGCTGCGCAGGCCACAGCGCCTGATGTCCGCTCAATACTCCCCAGACCATCAGCAGAAGCGTCATCGCCACACAGGCCATGGCCGTTCCATGCAGGCGGGTCAACAGCAACGCCATGAAGCACGCGCCTGCCAAAATGCGCGGACCCGGCAAGGCGGGTAACCAGAGTAGCGGCAGCATACCGATGATGGCGCATCCGGCAAGCCATGGTAGACGCATAAACACCTCCCTGTGAGCAGGCAGTGTTACGCAAAGCAACGGGGGCGTCCTGCCGCCGAATTCAGGCTTGCGCAGCGCGTTCCGGACATTCACATCTGTTGCAGTCAGGCACAGTTTTTTTGCGAAGCAGGAGGTAAATCGCGGGCACAAAAAAAGCACCCGAAGGTGCTTTTTTTATCGTCAGGCAGGTTGCACGTCGTGCAACTTACTCTTCATAAATATTGGCGCGGTCACGTAATTCTTTCCCGGGCTTAAAGTGCGGAACGTACTTACCTTCCAGTTCGACTTTATCACCAGTTTTCGGGTTACGTCCGGTGCGAGGTGCTCGATAGTGCAGAGAGAAGCTGCCGAAACCGCGGATTTCAATGCGCTCACCTTGAGCAAGCGTTGAGGCCATATGTTCCAGCATTTCTTTAACAGCATCTTCCACCGCTTTCGCCGGAATGTGAGATTGCTGGCTGGCAAGTCTTTCAATCAATTCTGACTTGGTCATTATTCCTCCGGTTTCCTTCAAGGCAAAAATTAGCTAACAGCTTAAACAAGGGCGGCCGTAGCCGCCCTTTGTGCTTGATTACAGGACGAATCCTGCAATCTGTCAAGTAAACTCGTCACTATTCAGGTTGTTATTACCTGAATGACAAAGATTACTCGCCTTTCGCTGCTTTGAACGCTTCAGCCATGGCGTTGTTGGAGAAGTTCGCGTCTTCCTGCTTGTTCACGGTAGCGATAGCGTCTTTTTCATCCGCTTCGTCTTTCGCACGTACAGACAGGCTCACTACGCGGTTCTTACGATCCACGCCGGTGAATTTCGCTTCAACTTCGTCGCCAACGCTCAGAACCAGAGTTGCGTCTTCAACGCGGTCACGGGATGCTTCAGAAGCACGCAGGTAACCTTCTACGCCGTCAGCCAGTTCTACGGTTGCGCCTTTAGCGTCAACTGCAGTCACTTTACCAACAACGATAGCGCCTTTCTTGTTCAGAGCAACGTAGTTGTTGAACGGATCTTCCGCGAGCTGTTTCACGCCCAGGGAGATACGCTCACGCTCTGCGTCAACCTGCAGAACAACTGCTGCGATTTCGTCGCCTTTCTTGTATTCACGAACTGCTTCTTCGCCTGCAACGTTCCAGGAGATGTCAGACAGGTGAACCAGGCCGTCGATGCCGCCGTCCAGGCCGATGAAGATACCGAAGTCAGTGATAGACTTGATTTTACCTTCAACACGGTCGCCCTTGTTGTGGGTTTCCGCGAACTGCTGCCATGGGTTAGATTTGCACTGCTTCAGACCCAGGGAGATACGACGACGCTCTTCGTCGATATCCAGAACCATCACTTCCACTACGTCGCCAACGTTAACAACTTTGGACGGGTGGATGTTTTTGTTGGTCCAATCCATTTCGGAAACGTGAACCAGGCCTTCAACGCCTTCTTCGATTTCAACGAAGCAGCCGTAGTCGGTCAGGTTGGTCACGCGACCGGTCAGTTTGGTACCTTCCGGATAACGTTTAGCGATAGCTACCCACGGATCTTCGCCCAGCTGTTTCAGGCCCAGGGATACACGGGTACGCTCGCGGTCGAACTTCAGCACTTTAACAGTGATTTCGTCGCCAACGTTTACGATTTCGCTCGGATGCTTAACGCGTTTCCAGGCCATATCGGTGATGTGCAGCAGGCCGTCAACGCCGCCCAGATCAACGAATGCACCGTAGTCAGTGAGGTTCTTAACGATACCTTTGACTTCCATGCCTTCCTGCAGGTTTTCCAGCAGCTGATCGCGCTCTGCGCTGTTTTCGGATTCGATAACGGCACGACGAGAAACAACAACGTTGTTACGCTTCTGGTCCAGCTTGATGACTTTGAACTCAAGCTCTTTGCCTTCCAGGTGCAGCGTGTCGCGCACCGGACGAACGTCTACCAGGGAACCCGGCAGGAACGCACGAATACCGTTCAGCTCAACAGTGAAGCCACCTTTAACTTTGCCGTTGATAACACCGGTAACAGTTTCAGCGTCTTCGTAAGCTTTTTCCAGCGTGATCCAAGCTTCGTGACGTTTAGCTTTCTCACGGGACAGCAGAGTTTCACCGAAGCCGTCTTCTACTGCATCCAGAGCAACGTCAACTTCGTCACCAACCTGGATTTCCAGCTCGCCCTGGGCGTTTTTGAACTGCTCAGCCGGGATGGCGGACTCAGATTTCAGACCGGCGTCAACCAGTACTACGTCTTTGTCGATAGCAACAACAACACCACGAACGATGGAACCCGGGCGGGTTTCGATTTCTTTTAAGGATTCTTCAAACAGTTGAGCAAAAGATTCAGTCATGTTTAATCTTCAGGTTAATATTAACGTCCACCTGGCTCCGTGCCGGATGGGGTTGTTTCACATACCCGCTGACCATCCATTGCCGCGGGGTACTGCTATAATTCGGAGGCTTCGGCGCGTTACCGGCTAAGGCTTACGCAACGGCCAATTTTTCGCGCGCATATTGTAGCGCTTTTTCAATCACTTGCTCAATGTTTAGTTCTGTTGAATCGAGAACTAATGCATCGGCAGCCGGGACAAGCGGCGCCACGGCACGATTTCGGTCGCGATCGTCACGCTCTTTTATCTCGGACAAAAGACGTTCAAAGTTAACATCAAAGCCCTTTTCCTGCAACTGCCGCATACGGCGATGCGCCCGTTCATCGGCAGAGGCATCAAGGAAAATTTTGACCGGTGCGTCCGGGAAAACCACCGTGCCCATATCGCGCCCGTCGGCGATGAGCCCGGGCAGTTCACGGAAAGCACGCTGGCGGCGCAGCAGCGCTTCGCGAACGCGTGGGAAAGCGGCCACTTTCGAGGCGGCATTGGCGACCTCCTGAGTGCGAATTTCGCCGCTGACATCTTCCCCTTCCAGCACCACTTCCAGGGTGCCGTCAGTAGAAATAAAGCGCACGTCAAGATGGGCCGCCAGGGGCACCAGCGCCTCTTCGGACTCTACGTCAACATGATGATGCAGCGCCGCCAGCGCCAGAACGCGGTAGATCGCGCCTGAATCTAACAGATGCCAGCCCAGCGCTTCCGCCATTGCCTTGCACAACGTACCTTTACCCGCACCGCCAGGCCCATCAATGGTGATTACCGGAATATTCGCCGTCATCTTTTTCTCCTTCAGCAAGGCGCATGGAATATAAACGCCGCGCATTATACGCATCAATACGCCGGAAAGTGAGCATTGCTTGTAAATTACGGACTACAGGAAATGAAAAGCAGAAGTTTTGCGCAATTATAGCGGGCTGACAGGACATCAGCCCGCGGGATGACAAAGTTTTACTCAGGCGAGGGTACTGATCCGCGCCAATTGCTCAAAATAGTCCGGGAACGTTTTGGCAGTACATTTGGGATCAAGGATGGTCACCGGCGTATCAGACAGCGCCACCAGCGAGAAGCACATCGCCATCCGGTGGTCGTTATAGGTGCCGATTTCAGCATACTTCAACTTCGCCGGCGGGGTGATGCGAATATAATCTTCCCCCTCTTCCACCTCGGCGCCCACTTTACGCAACTCGGTCGCCATGGCGAAGAGACGGTCCGTCTCTTTGACACGCCAGTTGTAGATATTGCGCAGCGTAGTGGTCCCTTGCGCGAACAGCGCGGCGGTGGCGATAGTCATCGCCGCGTCCGGGATATGGTTCATATCCATATCGATAGCCTTGAGCTCGCCGTGGGTGCAGGCGATGAAATCGTCGCCCCAGGTCACGGTGGCGCCCATTTTTTCCAGTACGTCGGCGAAACGAATATCGCCCTGTACGCTGCCGCGGCCGATACCGGTGACTTTTACCGTGCCGCCCTTAATGGCGCCAGCGGCGAGGAAATACGAGGCCGAGGAAGCATCGCCTTCCACCAGGTAATCCCCTGGTGACTGATAGTGTTGCTTGCCGCGCACCACAAAACGCTGATAAGACTGATTGTCCACCTCAACGCCGAAGGTTTTCATCAGGTGCAGTGTAATGTCGATGTAGGGTTTCGACACCAGATCGCCCTTAATGGCGATCACGGTATCCTGCGGTGCCAGCGGCGCGGTCATCAGCAGCGCGGTCAGGAACTGACTGGAGACGCTGCCGTCAACCTCGACATTGCCCCCCTGAAAACCGCCGCGCAGGCGCAGCGGTGGATAATTTTCCTGCTCAAGATAGTCGATCTGAGCGCCGCCCTGACGCAGGGCATCCACCAGATGGCCGATCGGGCGCTCTTTCATCCGCGGCTCGCCGGTCAGCACAATATCGTTGCTGCCAAGGCACAGGGCCGCAGCCAGTGGGCGCATCGCGGTACCGGCGTTGCCGAGGAACAGTTCCAGCGCCGCAGTAGAGCGCAGCGGACCACCGTTGCCAGTCACTTCGCAGCGGGTGCGGTCAGCAGACAGGGTGTAATGAACTCCCAGCGCACTCAGGGCATTCAGCATATGGCGCACATCGTCGCTGTCCAGCAGGTTGGTCAGCACCGTCGTGCCGCGGGCCAGGGCGGCCAGCAGCAGCGCGCGGTTGGAGACGCTTTTCGAACCTGGCAGGTTCACGGTGCCCTCTACGCGTGCGATGGGTTGTAACGTCAGGGATTCCATCAAACTTCACTCTCAAACAAACAGAATAAAAACCCCGCAGACTGGCCGCGGGGAGGAAGAAAGAAACAGGCGATTAACCGTGGCGGCGTTCGAAGTCCAGCATAAAGTCGGTTAACGCCTTCACGCCGTCCAGCGGCATCGCGTTGTAGATGGAGGCACGCATGCCGCCCACCACGCGGTGGCCCTTCAGCGCGTGCAACCCGGCGGCAAACGACTCTTCGAGGAACAGTTTGTCCAGCGCGCTGTCCGCCAGCTGGAACGGCACGTTCATGCGTGAACGGTTGGCTTGCGCCACATCGTTACGGTAGAACCCGCTGTTATCGATCACGCCATACAGCAGTTCGGCTTTCTGCTGGTTGATTTTATCCATCGCAGCGACGCCGCCCTGCTGTTTCAGCCACTTAAACACCAGACCAGCAAGATACCAGGCGAACGTCGGCGGCGTGTTAAACATTGAGTCGTTCTCACTTAACACGGTGTAGTCGAGGATCGACGGACAGGCCACGCTGGCTTTGCCCAGCAGATCTTCACGCACGATAACCAGCGTCAGCCCTGCCGGGCCAATATTTTTCTGCGCGCCGGCATAAATCACACCGTAGCGGTTGACGTCAATTTCACGGGACAGAATGGTGGAGGAGAAATCGGCCGCGACGGTGACGTCGTCGTCGAAGTTCGGCGTATCATCAATCGCGATACCGTCAATAGTTTCGTTCGGGCAGTAATGCAGATAGGCCGCGCCCGGCGTCAGCTGCCACTCGCTCATCGGCGTAACAGCCCGCTTGCCATCGACGGTGATTTTCGCGTCGATAACGTTCGGCGTGCAGTATTTCTTCGCCTCTTTGACCGCGCTGGCTGCCCAGTAGCCGGCGTCCACATAGTCAGCGACGTTTTTATCGCCGAGGATGTTCAGCGGGATCCCCGCGAACTGGCCGCGGCCGCCGCCGTGGCAGAACAAAACTTTATAGTTGGAAGGAATATTCAGCAGGGAGCGGAAGTCCTGTTCTGCCTCTTCTGCCACCTGGATAAACTCCTTACCACGGTGACTGATCTCCATGACCGACGTACCCAGACCGTGCCAGTCGCACAGTTCTTGCTGAGCCAGTTTGAGTACTTCCGCCGGCAGCATTGCCGGGCCCGAACTAAAGTTATAGACCTGAGCCATTTCCCCTCACCACGTTGCTATGTTGTTTTGCCCGCGAACCGCCGCGGGCATAAGTTATTCCTGTGGCTATCGGTTTTATCATTCAGTGACACAGTCCGCAATGGCTAAAACTCGCCAACGGTAAAACGCGGCCTCCGTCACACAACAGAATCTATCGGCTTGACGTAATAAAACCGACATATTTGCTGTCAGGTGAGCCGTTTCGCCCGGCTGGCCTTCGACCATTCTGCATTTGCGCAGCGCGGACATATTCGCTTTTCTCCCGCCTGCATCGCCATCACGATGCTGCAGCGTACGCAGGCATAGATCCCCTCCTGCGGAATGGTGGTGTAACGCGTGGTACAGTGGGTAGGCAGGATAGACAACCCCGCTCTGACCTCTTCATCGGGATAATAAAACACGCTGATCTGCCCGTTGGTTTCGAGGATCGCCAGCCGGACCTGGCCAAGCTGCTCGACGCTGTTGACCCGCAGCTCCATGAAAAATTCGAATTCGGTCATGTTTTCCGCATGCAGCTTCTCCCACGCCAGCTGCCCCTCCTCGACCACCACAATAGGTTTGCCTTCCAGCAGATCCTCCAGCTTTTCGCTGTGCCCCATCAGCCACATGATACCGCGATACAACAGCGCCAGGGTGATGAAGACCACCAGCACCGGCAGTAGCGGTACATCGTCATAAAACGCCACGTCCCCTGCCGCCGAGCCGAGGGTCAGAATTATCAGCACCTCAAATAGTGACATCTGCCGCACGCCGCGCCGTCCGGTGATTTTGAGGAAAATAAAGACCAGAACGAAGGTGTAGAGGCAACGCAGCGCCACCTCAGCAAGAAACTCCACCGGCACTTTATCGAGCGCCATCCGCTGCCAGTCAAAGGCTTTCATCTATCATCTCCCTGCGGGTCATAAGTTGCCTCTAAGCATAGCCAGATGATGGAGATAGCACCTGTCAGATAAAAGCCGTATCATTGCGCGCTTTCCGTACGACAAAAGTGATCGCCATGACCCAAACGTTTATTCCCGGCAAAGATGCCGCCCTGGAAGATTCCATCGCTCGCTTCCAGCAGAAATTGCTCGACCTCGGATTTGATATCGAAGAGGCCTCGTGGCTGAACCCGGTGCCGCACGTGTGGTCCGTTCACATTCGCGATAAAGCGTGCGCGCTGTGCTTTACCAATGGTAAAGGCGCCACCAAAAAGGCAGCCCTGGCCTCCGCGCTGGGCGAATATTTCGAGCGTCTGTCCACCAACTATTTCTTCGCCGACTTCTGGTTAGGCGACACCATCGCTAACGGCCCATTTGTTCATTACCCGAACGAAAAATGGTTCCCACTGACCGAAGACGATGAAGTACCGGAAGGTCTGCTGGATGCCCGCCTGCGCGCGTTCTACGATCCTGACGATCAACTGACCGCCGGTATGCTGGTGGATCTGCAGTCGGGGAACGATGAGCGCGGCGTGTGCGGCCTGCCCTTTACCCGCCAGTCCGACGGCGAAACCGTCTATATTCCGATGAATATCGTTGGTAACTTGTACGTATCCAACGGTATGTCAGCGGGTAACACCCCGAATGAAGCGCGCGTGCAGGGTTTGTCCGAAGTCTTTGAGCGTCACATCAAAAACCGCATCATCGCAGAGAGCATCAGCCTGCCGGAGATCCCGGCGGAAGTCATGGCGCGCTATCCTGGCGTCGTGGAGTCGATCGCTAAACTTGAAGCCGAAGGTTTCCCGATTTTTGCCTACGATGGATCGCTGGGCGGCAAATACCCGGTTATCTGCGTCGTGCTGTTTAACCCGGCTAACGGCACCTGCTTCGCCTCCTTTGGCGCCCACCCGGACTTCGGCGTGGCGCTGGAGCGTACCGTCACAGAACTGCTGCAGGGCCGCAGCCTGAAAGACCTCGACGTCTTTACACCGCCGACCTTTGATGACGAAGAAGTCGCCGAGCACGCTAACCTCGAAACCCACTTCATCGACTCCAGCGGTCTGATCTCCTGGGATATGTTCAAGCAGGATGCCGACTATCCGTTCGTTGACTGGAGTTTCTCCGGTACCACCGAAGAAGAGTTCGCCACCCTGATGGCCATCTTCAAGGCCGAAGATAAAGAAGTGTACATTGCCGACTACGAGCATCTGGGCGTTTACGCCTGCCGTATCATCGTTCCGGGAATGTCGGATATTTATCCGGCAGAAGACCTGTGGCTGGCAAACAACAGCATGGGCGCCCATCTGCGGGACACTATTCTGTCTCTGCCGGGCAGCGAGTGGGAAAAAGAAGATTATCTGGCGCTCATCGAACAAATGGACGACGAAGGCCTGGATGATTTCACCCGCGTTCGCGAACTGCTGGGCCTTGCCACCGGGAAAGACAACGGCTGGTATACCCTGCGCATCGGCGAGCTGAAAGCGATGCTGGCCCTGGCTGGCGGCGATCTGGAACAGGCGCTGATCTGGACCGAATGGACCATGGAATTCAATGCCTCTATCTTCAGCCCTGAGCGCGCAAACTACTATCGTTGCCTGCAGACCCTGCTGCTGCTGAGCCAGGAAGAGGATCGTCAGCCGCTACAGTATCTGAACGCCTTCCTCCGTATGTACGGCACTGATGCGGTCGAGGCCGCCAGCGCTGCGCTGAGCGGCGAAGCCCCGTTCTATGGCCTTCAGGCTGTCGACAGCGATCTGCAAGCCTTCCCGGCTCATCAGTCGCTGCTGAAAGCGTATGAAAAGCTGCAGCGGGCGAAAGCGGCATTCTGGGCAAAATAAGCCCTCATTGCGCTAACATGCTTGTCAACAACGGAGCCCGATGCGGCTCCGTTATTTAAACCTGGCGAGCTAGCCACTATAGTTTGTAGTTGCAAAGTTAATTAATAGTAAATATCGCACTTATATCATTTACCAATTGTTAATTTTAAATAAAATACTCCATTTTAATTAACTCAAAAACTGGGGCGAAAACGAAAAAATTCAACATAAGTTATAAATTTTAAAATTTATTTTCCATAAAAAATTCAAATAGTTAAGCATCAAATAGACAAAAACCACACACTAAAAAGGCATATAGTTCCGGTGAGATATGATCTATATCAATTTCCCTTCTATAATGCTTTGTTAGTATCTCACCGCCAACTTATATAAAGAGAGAGTTAGTGTGAAAGCTGACAACCCTTTTGATCTTTTGCTCCCTGCCGCGATGGCGAAAGTCGCCGAAGAAGCAGGTGTCTATAAAGCAACGAAGCATCCGATGAAGACCTTTTATCTGGCGATCACCGCTGGCGTTTTCATCTCCATCGCTTTCGTATTCTATATCACCGCGACCACCGGCACTGCCGCGATGCCTTTTGGGATTGCCAAGCTTATCGGTGGGGTCTGTTTTTCCCTGGGTCTGATTCTGTGCATCATCTGCGGCGCTGACCTCTTTACCTCTACCGTATTGATCGTGGTGGCGAAAGCCAGCGGTCGAATTACATGGGGGCAACTGGCAAAAAACTGGCTCAACGTCTATTTTGGTAACCTGGTGGGCGCACTGCTGTTTGTGCTGCTGATGTGGTTATCAGGCGAATATATGACTGCCAACGGCGGTTGGGGGCTAAACGTCCTGCAGACCGCTGACCACAAAATGCACCATACTTTTGTGGAGGCCGTGAGCCTGGGTATCCTCGCTAACCTGATGGTTTGTCTCGCCGTATGGATGAGCTATTCCGGTCGTAGCCTGATGGATAAAGCGATGATCATGGTCCTGCCGGTAGCGATGTTCGTTGCCAGCGGCTTTGAGCACAGCATCGCCAACATGTTTATGATCCCAATGGGTATCGTAATCCGCAATTTTGCGAGCCCGGAATTCTGGACCGCGGTCGGTTCAACTCCGGAAAGTTTCTCACACTTGACCGTTATGAACTTCATCACTGATAACCTGATTCCGGTGACTATCGGGAACATTATCGGCGGAGGTCTGCTGGTCGGGTTGACATACTGGGTCATTTACCTGCGTGGCAACGACCATCACTAAGGGTTGTTTCAGGCAGTAAATAAAAAATCCACTTAAGAAGGTAGGTGTTACATGTCCGAGCTTAATGAAAAGTTAGCCACAGCCTGGGAAGGTTTTGCGAAAGGTGACTGGCAGAATGAAGTCAACGTCCGTGACTTCATTCAGAAAAACTACACCCCATATGAAGGCGACGAATCCTTCCTGGCTGGCGCAACTGAAGCGACCACCAAGCTGTGGGACAGCGTAATGGAAGGTGTAAAACAGGAAAACCGCACTCACGCGCCTGTTGATTTTGACACTGCCCTGGCTTCCACCATCACCTCTCACGACGCAGGCTATATCGAGAAAGGTCTGGAAAAAATCGTTGGTCTGCAGACCGAAGCGCCGCTGAAACGTGCAATCATCCCGTTCGGTGGTATCAAAATGGTTGAAGGTTCCTGCAAAGCGTACAATCGCGAGCTGGACCCGATGCTGAAAAAAATCTTCACCGAGTACCGTAAAACCCACAACCAGGGCGTATTTGATGTTTACACCAAAGACATCCTGAACTGCCGTAAATCCGGCGTGCTGACCGGTCTGCCGGATGCTTATGGCCGTGGCCGTATCATCGGTGACTATCGTCGCGTTGCGCTGTACGGTATCGACTTCCTGATGAAAGACAAATACGCTCAGTTCCAGTCTCTGCAAGCGAAACTGGAAAGCGGCGAAGATCTGGAAGCAACTATCCGTCTGCGTGAAGAAATCGCTGAACAGCATCGCGCTCTGGGTCAGATCAAAGAAATGGCAGCGAAATACGGCTGCGATATCTCTGCTCCGGCAAAAACTGCTCAGGAAGCAATCCAGTGGACCTACTTCGGTTACCTGGCTGCCGTGAAATCTCAGAACGGCGCGGCAATGTCCTTCGGTCGTACCTCCAGCTTCCTGGATATCTACATCGAACGTGACCTGAAAGCGGGTAAAATCACCGAGCAAGACGCGCAGGAAATGGTTGACCACCTGGTCATGAAACTGCGTATGGTTCGCTTCCTGCGTACTCCGGAATATGATGAACTGTTCTCCGGTGACCCGATTTGGGCAACGGAATCCATCGGTGGTATGGGCGTTGACGGTCGTACCCTGGTGACCAAAAACAGCTTCCGCTTCCTGAACACCCTGTACACCATGGGGCCGTCTCCTGAGCCGAACATCACTATCCTGTGGTCTGAAAAACTGCCGCTGAGCTTCAAGAAATTCGCTGCTAAAGTGTCTATCGATACCTCTTCTCTGCAGTACGAGAACGATGACCTGATGCGTCCGGACTTCAACAACGACGACTACGCTATCGCATGCTGCGTAAGCCCGATGGTTGTTGGTAAGCAAATGCAGTTCTTCGGCGCTCGTGCCAACCTCGCGAAAACCATGCTGTACGCTATCAACGGCGGCGTGGATGAAAAACTGAAAATGCAGGTGGGTCCGAAATCTGAACCGATCAAAGGCGACGTCCTGAAATTCGACGAAGTCATGGATCGCATGGATCACTTCATGGACTGGCTGGCTAAACAGTACGTCACCGCGCTGAACATCATCCACTACATGCACGACAAGTACAGCTACGAAGCCTCTCTGATGGCGCTGCACGACCGTGACGTTATCCGCACCATGGCGTGTGGTATCGCTGGTCTGTCCGTTGCTGCTGACTCCCTGTCTGCTATCAAATATGCGAAAGTTAAACCGATTCGTGACGAAGACGGTCTGGCTATCGACTTCGAAATCGAAGGCGAATACCCGCAGTTTGGTAACAACGATGCTCGCGTCGATGATATGGCCGTTGACCTGGTTGAACGTTTCATGAAGAAAATTCAGAAACTGCACACCTACCGTAACGCTATCCCGACTCAGTCTGTTCTGACCATCACCTCTAACGTGGTGTATGGTAAGAAAACCGGTAACACCCCAGATGGTCGTCGCGCTGGCGCGCCGTTCGGACCAGGTGCTAACCCAATGCACGGCCGTGACCAGAAAGGTGCTGTTGCCTCTCTGACCTCCGTAGCTAAACTGCCGTTTGCTTACGCGAAAGATGGTATCTCTTACACCTTCTCTATCGTGCCGAACGCACTGGGTAAAGATGACGAAGTTCGTAAGACCAACCTGGCGGGCCTGATGGATGGTTACTTCCATCACGAAGCGTCCATCGAAGGTGGTCAGCACCTGAACGTGAACGTCATGAACCGCGAAATGCTGCTCGACGCGATGGAAAACCCGGAAAAATATCCGCAGCTGACCATCCGCGTATCTGGCTACGCCGTACGTTTTAACTCCCTGACGAAAGAACAGCAGCAGGACGTTATTACCCGTACCTTCACTCAGACCATGTAATTCCCAGTCTGACTGAAAAAGCGTACAATAAAGGCCCCACGTCAGTGGGGCCTTTTTAACAAGTGCTTCCCCGCCCCAGCCTGCTTTGCCAGTTATCTATACTTTGGGTACCTGTCAAAACAGACTCGACACAGCCGCTGAGCTGTGCACCAACACGGCCCCGGATGGGCCACATCTGGAGAAAACACCGCAATGTCAGTTATTGGTCGCATCCACTCCTTTGAATCCTGTGGCACCGTTGATGGCCCGGGCATCCGCTTTATTACCTTTTTCCAGGGCTGCCTGATGCGCTGCCTGTACTGCCATAACCGTGACACCTGGGATACCCACGGCGGCAAAGAAATCACCGTTGAAGAGTTAATGAAAGAGGTAGTGACCTATCGTCACTTTATGAATGCCTCAGGCGGCGGCGTCACGGCATCGGGCGGCGAAGCGATCCTGCAGGCGGAGTTTGTTCGCGACTGGTTCCGCGCCTGTAAGAAGGAAGGTATTCATACCTGCCTCGATACCAACGGCTTTGTCCGTCGCTACGATCCGGTTATCGACGAACTGCTGGAGGTGACTGACCTGGTCATGCTGGATCTCAAACAGATGAACGATGAAATTCACCAGAACCTGGTCGGCGTGTCCAACCACCGCACCCTCGAGTTTGCCCAGTACCTGGCGAAAAAGAATATCAATGTCTGGATCCGCTATGTGGTGGTTCCGGGTTGGTCAGACGATGATGACTCCGCACACCGCCTGGGCGAATTTACCCGCGATATGGGCAACGTCGAGAAAATTGAGCTGCTGCCCTACCATGAGCTGGGCAAACACAAATGGGTAGCGATGGGTGAAGAGTACAAGCTGGACGGCGTCCATCCGCCGAAGAAAGAGACCATGGAGCGGGTGAAAGGCATTCTTGAGCAGTATGGTCACAAGGTGATGTACTAATAGCCTCATCAGGGCCGGTGGTGCGCTTACGCCGGCCCGACGCTACGCTGGAAATCGTTCCAGTCTCGCATTTCATCCTCATGAAAAGCGCAATGCCATCTCTGCAGTGGAAAACACGATCGATTGAAGCAGATGACGCGCAGCCTTCGCTGCACGTCAGAATGGTTATGCGTGCGCCACCGGCGTCGGATGATGCCCGGCCTTGCGCAGCAGGGTCAGCAGATAGATAAACGACACGCTGGCGATCATGATAAACAGCAGGTTGTCTGAGAAGTTCTGCATCAGCATCGCCGTCAGGGTCGGGCCCAGCAGGCTGCCGATGGTATAGCTCATCAGCAGCGCCTGATTCATCGCCACCAGCTGATGGTGCTCCACTTTTTCACAGGCCCAGGCCATCGCCACCGGATACAGCGTGAAACCGGATGCCCCAAGCACAAACAACGCCGGGGCCATTGCCGCCTGACTCAGCATCGCCAGACAGCCGATGATCACCACAAAGACCTGCACCCGCAGCACCAGCAGGCGGCCATAACGATCAGCCAGGCGCCCTACCGGCCACTGCCCCAGGATGCCCGCGCTAACCATCACCGCCATCCAGAAACCAATGCCGGAGTCGCTGACGCCCTGATGGTTCAGCCATAGTGGCATCAGGCCGTACAGCGAGCCGAGAACAATCCCCGAGATAATGCAGCCATTGACACCGTGGCGCGCCTGGCGCAGCTTCAGCATCGGCCAGATACGTACTGTTTCATGCGGCTCTTCAGCCTGTCCCATAATACGGGTAAACAGCAGCGGCAGGATCGCCGCCAGCGCCAGCCCTGTCACCCACGGCAGGACGCTCATTAAATCGGTGGGTAATTTACTGACCATCAGCTGGCCCAGTACGGTACCGACATAATAGACCATCATGTACGCCGCCAGCAGACGACCCCGGCTGCGGGAAGTCCCGCTGCAGACCAGCGCGCTTTCCACCACCACCCAAATCATCGCGCAGCCTACGCCGGCGATAAAACGCCAGCTCAGCCACGTCCAGAAACCAACGGTGATCCCCAGCCCTACGCAGCCGACGGCGAAAATTAACGACGCGAGATAATAGCTGCGGTTAAACCCAAGGCGCTTAATCACCCAACCGGCCAGCAGCGTACCGGCCAGGTTGCCGGTAAAATAAGATGACCCCACCATGCCGACCTGCCAGGTTGGCATATTTTCATGGGCGAGCCAGAGCGGGACGAGCGTATTCAGCACCGCTATCGCCAGGGTCAGTAAAAGCAGGCCACAGAGCAGCATTTGCACTGGCCGGGTATAGATGGTCATGGGTAAAAAACCGTGAGGAATGTTCAGATCGCGAGCGCATCATGCCACCGCTAAAAACATTGTCAATCCATCTGAAATCAGGCCTGACGCGGTTTTGCAGGGCACGATAGAAGTTTTTTATCCACAGAAGGGGGAAAGGTAAGGCAACAGATAATACGCTATTGTTTTTCTTAATTTATTAATAAATCCCGGCGTTAATTTCAGTCGAAAAATTTCATCTATCGACAGCACGTTTTCATCATGCCGGCACGCCTGCGCCGGCATGATGACGCGGATTAACTGGCGACAGCCATCCCCACGGTCATATGCAGACCATAGAATACGCCGCGGCCGATCATCTCTGCCGCCAGCACCAGAACCAACGCCAGGCCGAGCAGCGAGACCGCCGGCTTGCGGCCGCGAATCTGCGGCACGCACCAGCAGGCCAGGGCCAGCGCCAGCAGCACCACCCGCCAGGCCATAAGCACCCCGTAATCCGGCACCAGGGCGGAGGCCTGCTGAATTGAGCTGCGGATAGTGGCAAGTTCACTCCCCTGCATCAGGATCACCACAATACTCACCAGCAGTGCCAGCAAAGAGACCACCGGCAGCAGGCGCAGCGCCCAACCGTCAACACCTGCCACGCGCAGCAGCAGATAACCCAGCAGCGGACCACCGATAAACAGCGTCAGAAAGAAGCTCAGCGGCGTCCAGACGGTATACCAGGTCGGCACCGTGTCGATGGTGTTGTACACCCGCACCATCATCCAGACGAAGATCACGCCCAACACCATGGTGACTATCAGCCACAGGCTACGCAGGCTGGCAGGCAGCTTTTTGCACACGGCCAGCAGCCAGCCAATTCCGCCGACGGCGAAGAAGATCGCCCCGCTGGCTATCTCATTACTCAGCGACGAGGCCCCCACGCGATTCAGCGAATTAAAGGCCCGTAGCGGTGAGCCAAGGTGCATCGTCGAGGCAATAAAACCGATCCCCATCAATACCCACAGGCCAAACATACTCCCCACCACGCGCTGCTCCTGCTCACGGGAGAGATTGCCCGTCATCAACGCCAGCGCCATGACGATAAACCCGCCTGCGACGCACTGGCCGAAGACCGTAAAGATCATCAGCGGCCATTCATGCCATCCGTTTCCCATCTCACACCTCCTTCGGGTTCGCCAGATAACCGGTGGTATCGCCACACGGCCGGGCATTGGCGTTAGGTTTGATAACGATACTCGGCCTGGTAAAGTGCGCCGACGGCAGCGGGGCCACCGCGGCCAGCTGGCCGTGCTTAGCGCGCAGTTCGGCAATCGGTCCGAAATCGAGTGCCCGCAGCGGGCAGGACTCGACGCAGATCGGCTTTTTCCCCTCGGCGACGCGCTCATGGCAGCCATCGCACTTGGTCATATGGCCTTTGTCGGCGTTGTACTGCGGGGCGCCGTACGGGCAGGCCATATGGCAGTAGCGGCAGCCAATGCACACCTCTTCGTTGACCACGACAAAACCGTCTTCACGCTTGTGCATTGCCCCGCTCGGGCAGACCTTGGTGCAGGCCGGATCCTCGCAGTGGTTACAGGCGATGGAGAGGTAGTAGGCGAACACGTTCTGCTGCCAGACGCCGTTGTCCTCCTGCCAGTCGCCGCCGGCATACTCATAGATGCGGCGGAAGCTGACCTCCGGGGTCAGGTTCTTGTAATCCTTACAGGCCAGTTCGCAGGTCTTGCAACCGGTGCAACGGGCGGAATCAATAAAAAATCCATACTGAGTTGTCATCGGTTACTCCTTACAGCTTTTCAACCTGGACGAGGTTGGTATGCGACGGGTTCCCCTTCGCCAGCGGCGACGGACGCTGGGTGGTCAGCACGTTGATGCTGCCCGCCTGATCCACCCGCGAAGCGTCCGGGTTATACCAGGCCCCTTCCCCCAGCGCGACAACGCCCGGCATCATGCGCGGCGTCACCTTCGCTTCGATATGTACTTCACCGCGGTCGTTGAAGATGCGAATGCGATCGCCGTTGGCAATACCGCGTTGCTTCGCGTCGATCGGGTTAATCCACATCTCCTGCCGACAGGCGGCCTTCAGCACATCGACGTTGCCGTAAGTTGAGTGAACGCGCGATTTATAGTGGAAGCCGGTCAGCTGTAGCGGGTATTTCGCCGTCAATGGATCGTTGTAGTTTTCGAAGCCCGGGGTATAGATAGGCAGCGGATCGATAACATCCCCTTCCGGGAGTTCCCAGGTAGCCGCGATTTTCGCCAGCGCCTGCGAGTAAATTTCGATCTTGCCCGACGGCGTGGTCAGCGGATTGGCCTGCGGATCCTCGCGGAAGGCTTTGTAGGCCACATGGTGTCCTTGCGGATCGCGCTGCTTATAAATGCCTTGCTGGCGGAAGGTGTCGAAATCTGGCAGATCGGGAATCGCTTTCTGCGACTGCTCATACAGATAGCGCATCCAGCCTTCCTGGGTACGGCCTTCGGTAAACTGCTGCTCCACACCGAGGCGTTTTGCCAGCTCGGTGGTCATCTCATAGATAGTTTTGCATTCGAAACGCGGCTTGATGGCCTGATCGGCAAAGATGACGTAGGACATGTTGCCGCAGGAGGCATCCAGCGCGAAATCCATCTGCTCGGAGGCGGTGCAGTCCGGCAGCAGAATATCGGCGTATTTCGCGGACGAGGTCATATGGCAATCGATGACTACGATCATCTCGCACTTCTTGTCGTCCTGCAGGATCTCGTGGGTACGGTTGATCTCTGAGTGCTGGTTAATCAGGCAATTTCCCGCATAGTTCCAGATCATTTTGATCGGCACGTCGAGCTTATCTTTGCCACGAACGCCGTCGCGCAGCGCGGTCATTTCCGGACCACGCTCGATAGCGTCGGTCCACATAAACATCGAGATACTGGTCTGAACCGGATTCTCCAGCGTCGGCATGCGCTCAAACGGCAGGCTGTAAGAGCCCTCGCGCGCGCCGCTGTTGCCGCCGTTGATCCCGACGTTACCCGTCAGGATAGCGAGCATCGAGATAGCCCGGGTGGCGATTTCGCCGTTGGCGTGACGCTGCGGCCCCCAACCCTGGCTGATATAGGCCGGTTTGGCGGTGGCAATTTCGCGCGCCAGTTTAACAATGCGTTCGCGCGGAATACCGGTAATCGTCGAGGCCCACTCCGGCGTTTTGGCGATACCGTCAGTGCCCTGGCCAAGAATGTAAGCTTTGTAGTGACCATTGGCTGGCGCA
Source organism: Klebsiella sp. D-Nf1 (assembly GCF_002810515.1). Taxonomy (NCBI): domain Bacteria; kingdom Pseudomonadati; phylum Pseudomonadota; class Gammaproteobacteria; order Enterobacterales; family Enterobacteriaceae; genus Klebsiella; species Klebsiella sp. D-Nf1. The sequence continues at coordinate 186,967 of NZ_PIOK01000001.1, read as the reverse complement.
TCGGCGGGCAGCGTTTTCTCGTCGTATCCCACGCAGTATTTATCGAGGAACGGCTGATCGACCAGATTCTCGGTGATCATCACCCACGCCAGACCCGATACCAGCGCCGCATCGGTACCGGGGCGAATCGGGATCCATTCATCTTCGCGTCCGGCGCCGGTGTCGGTATAACGTGGATCGATAATGATCATCCGGGCATTGGATTTCTGCCGCGCCTGCTCAAGGTAGTACGTCACCCCGCCGCCGCTCATCCGCGTTTCGCCGGGGTTATTGCCGAACAGCACCACCAGCTGGCTGTTTTCAATATCCGACGGGCTATTGCCGTCGGCCCAGCCGCCGTAGGTATAATTGAGGCCCTCGGCAATCTGCGCCGAAGAGTAATCGCCGTAGTGGTTGAGATAGCCGCCGCAGCAGTTCATCAGGCGAGCAATCAGCGTTTTCCCTGGCGGCCAGGAGCGTGTCAGCGTGCCGCCGAGCGTGCCGGTGCCATAGTTCAGGTAGATGGATTCGTTGCCGTACTCTTTAATTAACCGCTGCATATTGCTGGCGATGGTATCGAACGCCTCTTGCCAGCTGATTTGCTCGAACTTGCCCTCGCCGCGTTTGCCGACGCGCTTCATCGGGTACTTCAGGCGGTCCGGGTTATAGACCCGGCGACGCATCGAGCGACCACGCAGGCAGGCGCGAACCTGATGCAGGCCATCATAGTTATCGTCACCGGTATTATCGGTTTCAACGTATTTAATCGCGCCATCCACCACGTGCATGCGCAGCGGGCAGCGGCTGCCGCAGTTGACGGTACAGGCGCTCCAGACCACCTTCTCGCTGGCGGGCGCCGGTGTATCGGCGGCATGCGCCATACGGGTAAAGGGTAATGTTAGTGCGTTGCTGGCCAGCGCCAGGCCGCCTATTGCCGTGGTTTTCATTAAACCACGGCGGCTTACCTCAGCAGCCAGTAAAGCATCGGGGGCTTTAATTTTCATGGATACTCGCTTTGGTTGCTCACAATAAACTGACAAGCGCTATATAGTCATATATATATTGCTTTGAAATATTATTGGTTTTTTATGCTGATTTAATCCAAAGGGAGTATCACTGCATTCGTAGAATGGATTATTGCCCGGTATCAATAAGGGCGTAAAAAAAGCGCCCGCAGGCGCTTTTAAAAGAGAGGAAGAAAAAATTACCCGATATATTCGAGGCCACGCATATACGGGCGCAGAATTTCCGGGATTTCAATACGGCCATCGGCCTGCTGATAGTTTTCCATCAGCGCCACCAGGGTACGACCTACCGCCAGACCAGAACCATTCAGAGTATGAACGAGACGAGTCTTCTTGTCGGACTTGCTGCGGCAGCGAGCCTGCATACGACGCGCCTGGAAATCCCAGACGTTAGAGCAGGAAGAAATTTCACGATAGGTGTTCTGCGCCGGAACCCACACTTCCAGGTCGTAGGTTTTGCAGGCACTGAAGCCCATATCGCCGGTGCACAGCGCGACCTTACGGTACGGCAGACCCAGCAGCTGCAGCACTTTCTCGGCATGGCCGGTCATCTCTTCCAGCGCCGCCATGGAGTCTTCCGGACGCACGATCTGCACCATTTCAACTTTGTCGAACTGGTGCATACGGATCAGACCGCGGGTGTCGCGACCATAGGAACCGGCTTCAGAGCGGAAGCACGGCGTATGGGCGGTCATTTTGATCGGCAGATCGTCTTCGTCGATGATTTCATCGCGCACCAGGTTGGTCAGCGGCACTTCCGCCGTCGGGATCAACGCGTAGTTGCTGCTGTCGGCTTCTTCTTCCAGCGGACGAGTATGGAACAGGTCGCCAGCGAATTTCGGCAACTGGCCGGTGCCATACAGCGTGTCCTGGTTCACCAGGTACGGGACATAGTTTTCGCTATAGCCATGCTGTTCGGTGTGCAGATCCAGCATGAACTGGGCCAGAGCGCGGTGCAGACGGGCCAGTTGGCCTTTCATCACTACAAAACGCGAGCCAGTGAGCTTAACGGCGGCGGCAAAATCCAGCCCCCCGTGCATTTCACCCAGCGTCACGTGATCGCGCACTTCGAAATCGAACTGGCGCGGCGTACCCCAGCGGCTAACTTCAACGTTGTCGTTTTCGTCACGGCCAACCGGCACATCATCATGGGGAATGTTCGGGATCGCCAGGGCAATATCGCGAATTTCCGCCAGCAGCGCTTCCAGTTCGGATTTTGCGGCATCCAGCTGTTCGCCAAGCTTGTTCACTTCCAGGCGTAATGGCTCGATATCTTCCCCGCGCGCTTTCGCCTGGCCAATGGATTTCGATCGGGAGTTGCGCTCCGCCTGCAGGTTTTCCGTTTGCACCTGCAGAACTTTACGACGCTCTTCAAGCGCGCGAAGTTTATCTACATCCAGCTTAAAGCCCCGGCGTGCCAGTTTTTCTGCGACTGCGTCTGGCTCGGTACGCAGCAGATTGGGATCGAGCATGCTTATCCTGTGCTTATCGAATTAAATAAAGAAAAGTGGCCGCAGACTACGACCACGGAAATAGTGTAATAACCTTACCGCAACGCCTCAATTAGCGGTAGCGTTTTATCGGGCTATTTTGATCCTGTTCAGCGAGCCAGGCGAGCTTTTCGCCAATTTTGCCCTCAAGCCCCCGGTTTGTCGGGTGATAATAGCGCGTTTGCGCCATTTCCTGCGGGAAGTACTGCTCGCCAGCGGCGTAGGCGTTGGGTTCGTCATGAGCGTAACGATACTCCTGGCCATAACCCATTTCTTTCATCAGCTTCGTCGGCGCATTGCGCAGATGCACCGGAACGTCATAGTCAGGACGATCTCGCGCGTCGGCCAGCGCCGCTTTAAAGGCGGTGTAGACGGCGTTGCTTTTCGGCGCGCAGGCCAGATAGACAATGGCCTGGGCAATTGCTCGTTCACCCTCTGCTGGCCCGACGCGGGTAAAGCAGTCCCACGCGGAAATGGCCACCTGCATCGCCCGTGGGTCGGCGTTGCCGACATCTTCCGAGGCAATCGCCAGGCAGCGACGGGCAACGTACAGCGGGTCGCCACCGGCGGTGATGATCCGCGCGTACCAGTAAAGTGCCGCATCCGGCGCGCTACCGCGCACCGACTTATGCAGAGCGGAAATCAAATCGTAGAACCGGTCGCCTTTGTTATCAAAGCGCGCGCTGCGCTCGCCGGCGATCTCGGTCAGCAGTTCCGCCTTCAGCACCCGCTTGCCCGAGTCATCGCTCTCGGCCATATCGGCCATCATTTCCAGGGTATTCAGCGCCCGCCTCGCGTCGCCATTCACCAGTTCGGCGATGGCCTTGCGGGTCTCATCCGGCAGAATAATATCCTGCCCACCGTAGCCGCGGGACTTATCGTTCATCGCCTGGTCAAGCACCCGCTCGATATCGTCGGCAGTCAGCGATTTCAGTAAGTAGACGCGCGCACGGGAGAGCAGCGCTGAGTTAAGCTCAAAGGAGGGGTTTTCGGTGGTCGCGCCAATAAAAGTGATGGTGCCGTCTTCAATATGCGGCAGAAAGGCGTCCTGCTGACTTTTATTAAAGCGATGCACTTCGTCAACAAACAGGATGGTCCGTCGGCCAGCGTTGCGGTTTTGCCGTGCGCGCTCAATGGCCTCGCGGATCTCTTTGACTCCTGAGGTCACCGCCGAGATCCGTTCGACATCGGCGCTGGCGTAGCGGGCAATCACTTCCGCGAGGGTGGTCTTGCCGGTGCCCGGCGGCCCCCAGAGGATCATTGAATGCAGGTGCCCGGCTTCAATCGCCCGCGGCAGGGGTTTACCCGGCGCCAGCAGGTGCTGCTGGCCAATATACTGCGCTAAATTTTCTGGCCGCATACGAGCGGCCAGAGGTTGAAACGCGTTGTCGGAAAAATCGAGCGACAGATTGCTCACTTTCGCCTCTACTTACGTTGATCGTCCACCGTCACCCCTTTCGGCGGCGTAAAGGTGAACTTAGATGCGTCGATTGCGCCATTCTGCTGCGACTTCAGCTGATAACTGCTGCGCTGATCATCCTGCTCGACGGCGCTGAACTGGTGGATGGTGCCATCCCGACCGACGTTGATCGTGAACTGCTTCAGGTTACCGCTGCCACTTTTCGGCGTCAGCACAAAATCATCGCCGTTTTGTTTGATATTGTACTGCTGCCAGTCGCTGGACTGGTTGCGGGCAATCAGCATAAACGGCGTGTTGCTGGTAGCATCTTTCAGCCAGGTCGCCGTGGCCTGCTCAACGAACGGGTTGTAAAACCACAGTGTTTTACCGTCAGAGACGAGGACGCTCTCGTCCGGCTGGGTCATATGCCAGTTAAACAGGTTCGGACGTTTTACCCACAGGTCGCCCTGACCGTCCTGGACGGCGTTACCGCTGCCGTCGGTGACTTTCTGCGTGAAGCTGGCATGGAAACTGCTCACTTTATCAAGACGGCTTTTTAAGTCACTGGCCGCATCTGCCCAGACCTGGCTGACGACCATACCAGACAGTAATGCACAGGTGATTGCGAGTTTTTTCATTGTTATTCCTTAATGTGCGTCACTCCCGACGCGGGAGCCTCTTCTGCCCCTAATGTAGGACCGCTGATGGCGGCGGAACAGAAGAATTGGCTGATTTTGCGCTTATTTACCCAACTTTGCACTCATTCAAAGGGCGGCGGTGCCAGCACTTCGCGGTTACCGTTATGGCCCTGCTCGCTGACGATCCCCTGCGCTTCCATCTGTTCAATAATGCGCGCTGCACGGTTATACCCAATGCGGAACTGACGCTGTACGCCGGAAATCGATGCTTTGCGCTTCTCAGTCACAAAGTTGACCGCCTGATCGAACAGTGGATCCAGCTCTTCGCCGCCGTCTAAGCCACCACCGCCGCCTTCACTTTCGCTGTCGGAGGTAATGCCATCCACGTACTGCGGACGACCACGGGCTTTCCAGTCCTGAACCACGGCGTGGACTTCCTGGTCGCGCACAAACGCCCCGTGGACACGCACCGGCGTGGTAGAGTTCGGCCCGGAGTAGAGCATATCCCCCATACCCAGCAGCGATTCCGCGCCGCCCTGATCGAGAATGGTACGCGAGTCGATTTTACTCGATACGGTAAAGGCGATGCGCGTCGGGATGTTGGCCTTAATCAGGCCGGTAATGACATCCACTGACGGACGCTGCGTCGCCAGCACCAGATGGATCCCCGCCGCACGCGCTTTTTGCGCCAGACGGGCAATCAGCTCTTCCACCTTCTTGCCCACGGTCATCATCAGGTCGGCGAACTCGTCCACCAGCACCACGATGTACGGCAGTTTTTCCAGCACCGGATGCACGGCATCCATGCTGTCGCCCGGCTTCCAGTACGGATCCGGGATCGGCCGCCCCATGCGTGCAGCTTCAGCGATCTTCTCGTTATAGCCCGCCAGGTTACGCACGCCCAGCGCTGACATCAGCTTGTAGCGACGCTCCATCTCGTTGACGCTCCAGCGCAGCGCATTGGCGGCGTCTTTCATGTCAGTGACCACTTCCGTCAGCAGATGCGGAATACCTTCGTAGACCGACAGCTCGAGCATTTTCGGGTCGATCATAATGAAACGCACATCTTCCGGCTGCGCTTTGTAGAGCATGCTGAGGATCATGGCGTTCACACCGACTGACTTACCGGAACCGGTGGTACCGGCAACCAGCAGGTGCGGCATTTTCGCCAGGTCGGCCACCACCGGGTCGCCAGCGATGTCTTTACCCAGCACCACGGTCAGCGGCGACGGATTATCGCGGAACTTGGTATTGTCGAGCACTTCACGCAGATAGACGGTCTGACGCTTTTTGTTCGGTAATTCCAGGCCGACATACGGCTTGCCCGGGATCACTTCTACCACGCGCACAGCAACCGTTGACAGCGAACGCGCCAGGTCCCGTGACAGATTCGAGATCCGCGCCGCTTTAACACCTGGCGCCAGATTGAGCTCAAAGCGGGTGATCACCGGGCCTGGCGAGTAGTTGATGACATCCGCTTTGATACGGAAATCGGCCAGACGTGCTTCTACCAGTCGCGCCATCTGCTCTAAAGCAAAGGTATCCACCGGTTCGACTTCACTGGGCGGCGGCGTTAACAGATCCAGCGACGGCAGCGGCGTGGTCGGTCTTTGCAGCGGACGGCTATCGCCATTACGCATCAGCAGCGGGTGGATCAAGCTCTCCTGCGGCGCAGGCGCAGCAGGCTGATACCCCTGCGGGGCAACCGGTTGTTGCTGCTGCACTGGCTGCGGCGCAGTCTGGTAAGACTGCGGCTGAGGCGGCACTGGCTGATGGTGTACAGGCTGATGCTCCGCAGCTTGATAACCCTGCTGCGGAGCCGCCGCCGGTTGTTGATAGTGCGGGGCCGGTTGCTGCGGCTGGACTTCCGGTGTCGGCGTAAACAGCGGCTCGCTCGGTCCGTCATTGACCAGCGTCTTCATTGGTGAAAATTCATAATCCGCCGGCGAGAACGGGTTCGCACCCGGCGGCTGCTCAGCGGCGTAGCGCTGCTGCTGAGTGGCAGCAAACTGACGCGCCAGCTCCGCTTCCGCCGCAGTGTCGGCGTCATCGTCATCAGTCGCGTTATCGTCTTCCCAGCGATGACCATAGCGCTGCTGCTGGGTGGCGGCGAACTGGCGGGCCAGTTCATCCTGCTCCAGAACGTCGGCTTCTTCATCAGAGAGCAGCTCATCGTCATAATGAGGATCGCGTTCCGCCTGCCGCGCACGCTGTTCAGCCTCCCGTTGCGACGGTAGCTTGATGCCGTATGAGGCCAGCTCCCGACGCGTCGGGACACGAACGCGATTTGGTCGCGGTAATTTCGGACCGATGCCTTCTTTCACCTGAACCCGCGGTCCGCTGGACGCCGGGCTGAACAATGGCGCAGCCGCAGCGGATGCGGCAGTCGCCGACGTTGCCGCCGCCGCGCCGCCGCTGGCGGCCGTTGCCTGATGCACCCCTGCCGCGACCGCAGAGACCACCGTTGTCTCCACTGGCGGTTTGGACGGGGTGGCTGGCGGCGTCAGCGGTTTAGTGGCGATCGGGCTTTCCGGCTCCGGAATAGGCTGATACCAGGAGGCCAGCAGCTCACGTTCACGTGCCCGCTTCTCTTCGACTTCTTCGAAGTAATAGAGCGGTGGACGTTTCACCTCTTCCGGCGCAACCTCTGGTTCTGGCTCTGGTGACGGAACTGGCGTGCTTTGCGGCTGATACGCTGCTGGCTCAGGCTGATACGCCTGCGGTGCAGGTTGACCGCCATGCGGATCGTAAGTCGGCTGCTGATACGGTGCCGGCTCTGGCTGATACGCCTGCGGCGCTGGCTGACCGGCATGAGGAGCATAAGCAGGCTGTTGATACGGCGCCGGCTCTGGCTGATACGCCTGCGGAGCAGGTTGCCCGCCATACGGATCGTATGCCGGCTGCTGATACGGCGCCGGCTCTGGCTGATACGCCTGCGGCGCAGGTTGCCCGCCATACGGATCGTATGCCGGCTGCTGATACGGCGCGGGCTCTGGCTGATACGCCTGCGGCGCAGGATGTCCGGCATGCGGATCGTAAGCCGGCTGCTGATACGGCGCGGGCTCTGGCTGATACGCCTGCGGCGCCGCCTGACCGGCATGAGGAGCATAAGCAGGCTGCTGATACGGTGCCGGCTCAGGCTGGTACGCCTGTGGCGTCGGCTGACCGGCGTGTGGATCGTAAGTCGGCTGCTGATACGGTGCCGGTTCTGGCTGGTACGCCTGCGGCGGGTAACCAGCTTCCGGCTGATAAGCAGGCGCAACGCCCTGATGGCCAGCCGCGGATTCAGCCCACGCCTGTGGCGCGGCAGTGGCCGCCGCCGCTGCGACCACGGGCTCAGCGATACTATGACCATTCAGCAACGGATCGTAAGGGTCGAAATCTCCAGGGCGCGCGGCGCTGGCACCGGAGAACAACACATCATCCTCTGCGGGACGCGCGGCGCTGGCGCCGGAAAACAGGACATCGTCGGCGGCGACAGGCGCACCGCTGGCGCTGTATTGCACCGCCTCTTCCCCGTCATCCATCCGTTTGCCGGAGAAAAGCGCCGCGTCTGTTTTACGTCCCATGGGGTTGGTAAACTTCTCGGCCAGACGCTTACGCCGCGCCAGCGCGCTGCGTAAGATACGGGCACGACGCGACTCCTGCGGGTTTGCCGCTTCGTCTTCATCGTCGTACTCTTCATCGTCATCTTCGTATTCGCCTTCATCGACCCAGGTATCATCCCGACGGGTACGGTTGCTGGCAAAGGTCAGCACCGACAGGATGCCACCGCCCAATTTTTCCGCAATGCTGACCCACGACCAGCCGGTGAACAACGTCAGACCGGCCGCCCAGATGCACAACAGGGCAATAGTGCCGCCGCTGCTGTGCAGCAGCGGTTGCAGCGTGGTACTCAGCAGGCTGCCGATCACTCCGCCCGAGGCGAAGTACCAGATATCATCGGCGTTAATAGCTGCCAGACCACAGGAGGTCAGGATCAGGGCTAACGCGCCAATGAGGCGCAGGGAAACGGCGAAATAATCAATGTATTCGTCGTTTTCCTGATGCCGCCAGGCAAACCAGCATCCACCGATGATGATCACCGGGATGGTGTAGGCCATGACGCCAAAAATGAAAAAGAGGGTATCGGCAAGCCACGCACCGGGGGCGCCGCCTAAATTATGAATAGGCTCATGCCATGCCGTCTGCGACCAGCTTGGATCCGAGGGGTTAAAGCTCAGTAGTGCCGCCATCAGCCAGATGGCGAAGAGGGAGCAAAGGATGAGCATCGCCTCAAGGAGTCGGCGCCCGCTGCTGAGTTTGGTTAGTTTGACTTCTTTGTCTTCGGTGTATTCCTGGCTCAAGAAAGGCTCTCCAGGTATCAGGCTGTTTCCTGCCTGCTGCTAAAACGGACAACAGCGCCGGGTCTCCCCGGCACTGTTGCTGTATGGATTAACAGGAGTGTAATCAAACCACGTCGATTTTGCACCTGTTCCGTGTTAGCGCGTCTTAATAACCAGACGATTACTTTGCTTGACTTCTTCCATCACCACGTAGGTACGGGTGTCGTTTACGCCCGGCAGGCGCAGCAAGGTCTCGCCCAGTAATTTACGATACGCTGACATATCCGGTACGCGGGTTTTCAACAGATAGTCGAAATCACCGGAAACCAGATGACACTCTTGAATTTCTTCAAGTTTTTGCACTGCGGCGTTAAATTGCTCAAACACATCCGGCGCGCCACGATTCAGAGTAATCTCAACAAATACCAGAAGTGATGCATCCAGATAATGCGGGTTGAGCAGCGCCGTATAGCCCTGAATAAAACCCTGTCTTTCAAGACGACGCACGCGCTCAAGGCAAGGCGTCGGAGAAAGTCCCACCCGTTTAGAAAGCTCGACGTTAGAAATTCGACCATCTTTTTGCAATTCATTCAGGATGTTACGATCAATGCGGTCGAGATCTTTGCCAGGGCGCTTCTTGCTATCTACCATTATTATTGTCTCTCTGTATTCCTTCCCTACTCCTGTTCCGGCTCTGTTCCTTCACTGCCAGAGCCCATCCTGTTATTACCCGTACGACAATGGGTAACCCAGGGGTACGTGAGAAGCCCGTTGCCTGACGGCAGTCACCGACATCACGCATGGCGTCTGTCCACACCATGCGTAGATTTCGTTAACCCGGATAAAAATGGCATTTGCGTGCATGAAAATTCGCCGCACGCTAAATACTGCTTTTCTTCTTCCATGAATGTTTTCGCAAAAGCACAGGGGATTGTCAAAGCAAAACATCGATTTTTAGTACAAGATGCCAGATATTCATCATCCCCCCTGGTTGATTCTCATTTTTTCGTCTTATAATTGTCCCGCTGACAGTAGAAATAGTTATATTCTTTGCCGGTAAAATCGCCAATTCATCGGCGGTTTCTATTGCACACATCGTTAACAAAATCGCTGTGCTCTTTTTTTACGACAACAAATTCCCTACAATCTCTGGCCAATGTATGCCAATTAATATGGGGATCTCATGGGCACAGCCAAACACAGTAAACTGCTTATCCTTGGTTCTGGACCTGCGGGATACACCGCGGCGGTCTATGCCGCACGCGCCAATCTGCAGCCGGTGCTGATCACCGGGATGGAAAAAGGCGGTCAGCTGACCACCACGACGGAAGTGGAAAACTGGCCAGGCGATCCTAACGATCTCACCGGTCCTCTGTTGATGGAGCGCATGCACGAGCATGCCGCGAAATTTGAAACGGAAATTATTTTCGACCATATCAGCCGCGTCGATCTGCAAAACCGTCCGTTCCGTCTGACAGGCGATAGCGGTGAGTACACCTGTGATGCGCTGATCATTGCCACCGGCGCATCGGCGCGCTACCTCGGTCTGCCATCGGAAGAGGCGTTTAAAGGCCGTGGCGTTTCAGCTTGCGCCACCTGTGACGGATTCTTCTATCGTAACCAGAAAGTGGCGGTGATCGGCGGCGGTAACACGGCGGTTGAAGAGGCCCTGTATCTGTCCAATATCGCCTCTGAGGTGCATCTGATCCACCGTCGCGACGCCTTCCGCGCGGAAAAAATCCTCATCAAGCGTCTGATGGATAAAGTGGCGAGCGGCAACATTGTGCTGCATACCGACCGCACCCTCGAAGAGGTGACCGGCGACCAGATGGGCGTCAGTGGCCTGCGCCTGCGTGATACCAAAAACAGCGACAACGTTGAGTCTCTGGAAGTGGCAGGCCTGTTCGTCGCCATCGGCCACAGCCCGAACACCGCCATCTTTGAAGGTCAGCTGGAACTGGAAAACGGCTATATCAAAGTGCAGTCCGGGATCCACGGCAACGCCACGCAAACCAGTATCCCGGGCGTATTTGCCGCTGGCGATGTCATGGACCATATCTATCGTCAGGCGATCACCTCCGCCGGCACCGGCTGCATGGCGGCGCTGGACGCAGAGCGTTACCTGGACGGTTTGGCCGACGCTTGCAAATAATCTTTACAAGTCAGTAACAAAGGTAAAGAAGGCGACGAAAAGTCGCCTTTATTTTTGCCGCGATGTAACATTGCCGTGCCCAATATTCCCACAACGATACCTGCAAAGCGCGCAATGAATAAAACCCGTCAACAAGAGTTAACCCGCTGGTTAAAACAGCAAAGTATTATCTCCCGTCGCTGGTTGATGATTTCCCGCCTGCTTGGCGTGGCAAGCGGTCTGCTGATCGTGGCGCAGGCCTGGTTCCTGGCGCGGATCCTGCACCGGATGGTGATGGAAAATATTCCGGCAACCGCCCTGCTGCTGCCGCTGACGCTGCTGGTACTGGTCTTTGTGCTGCGCGCCTGGGTGGTCTGGTTGCGTGAGCGGGTCGGCTTTCAGGCCGGGCAGCATATCCGCTATGAAATTCGCCGCCAGGTTCTTGACCGCCTCCAGCAGGCGGGCCCGGCCTGGATCCAGGGCAAACCGGCCGGCAGTTGGGCAACGCTTATCCTTGAGCAGATCGATGATATGCACGATTACTATGCGCGATACCTGCCCCAGATGACGCTGGCGGCCTGCGTACCGCTGCTGATCGTTATCACTATTTTCCCGATTAACTGGGCCGCCGCGTTGATCCTCCTCGGCACCGCCCCGCTGATCCCGCTTTTCATGGCGCTGGTCGGGATGGGCGCCGCCGATGCCAACCGGCGTAACTTCCAGGCGCTGGCCCGCCTCAGCGGCCATTTCCTCGACCGCCTGCGCGGCATGGAAACCCTGCGTATTTTTCACCGCGGTCAGGCAGAAATCGATAATATTCGCGACGCCTCGCAGGATTTTCGCCAACGCACCATGGAAGTCCTGCGTCTGGCCTTCCTCTCCTCCGGGGTGCTGGAGTTTTTCACCTCCCTCTCCATTGCGCTGGTGGCGGTCTATTTTGGCTTCTCTTACCTTGGCGAGCTGAACTTCGGCCACTATGGCGCGGGCGTCACGCTGATGGCAGGCTTCCTGACGCTGATCCTCGCGCCGGAATTTTTCCAGCCGTTACGTGACCTGGGCACCTTCTACCATGCCAAAGCCCAGGCCGTGGGCGCCGCAGACAGCCTGAAAACGTTTATGGAAACCCCATTGACCCAGCTGGAGCGCGGCGAAAAAACCTTAAATGATAGCGATCTGATTGGCGTGGAAGCGCGCGACCTGGTGATCAAGTCTCCGGAAGGTAAAGTCCTGGCCGGGCCGCTTAACTTTTCACTGCCTGCTGGCGCACGCGTTGTGCTGGTGGGTCAGAGCGGCTCCGGAAAAAGTTCGCTGCTGAACACACTGCTCGGCTTTTTGCCCTACGAGGGCTCGTTGAAGGTCAACGGCGCGGAGTTGCGCGAACTGGACACCGAACGCTGGCGCCGCCTGTTAAGCTGGGTGGGACAGAATCCCCAGCTACCTGCCGCCACGCTACGGGAGAATGTGCTGCTGGCGTGGCCGGAAGCCAGCGATGCCCAGCTTCGGCTGGCGCTGGATAAAGCCTGGGTCAGTGAGTTTATCGCCCTGTTGCCGGACGGGATCCATACCGCCGTGGGCGATCAGGCGGGTCGTCTGTCGGTAGGTCAGGCGCAGCGTATCGCGGTTGCTCGCGCGCTGTTGGTGCCCTGCCGCCTGCTGTTGCTGGATGAACCCGCCGCCAGCCTCGACGCCCATAGCGAACAACGGGTGATGCAGGCCCTGACCCATGCCTCCACCGAGCAAACCACGCTGCTGGTTACCCACCAGCTCGAGGGACTGGCTGACTGGGATGCCGTCTGGGTCATGCAGGACGGACAGATTATCGAGCAAGGCGACTACGCCACGCTGGCCCGCGCCAGTGGGGCCTTCTCGGCGCTGCTGGCCCATCGTCGGGAGGAGATTTAAATGCGCGCACTTTTACCCTATCTGGCGCTTTATAAACGCCATAAATGGATGCTGCTGCTCGGCGTCGTGCTAGCCATCGTGACCCTGCTGGCCAGCATCGGCCTGCTGACGCTCTCCGGCTGGTTCCTCTCCGCCTCAGCGGTGGTGGGTGTCGCCGGGATCTACAGTTTTAACTATATGCTGCCTGCCGCGGGCGTCCGCGGCGCGGCGATTATCCGTACCGCCGGACGCTACTTTGAGCGTCTGGTTAGCCATGACGCGACCTTCCGCGTGCTGCAGCACCTGCGCGTCTTCACCTTCAGCAAACTGCTGCCCCTCTCTCCGGCGGGGCTGGCGCGCTTTCGCCAGGGTGAACTGCTCAACCGGGTGGTGGCCGACGTCGATACCCTGGATCATCTCTACCTGCGGGTGATTTCACCGCTGGTCGGCGCGCTGGTGGTGATTGTGGTGGTCACCTGCGGATTAAGCCTGCTCGACGTCACTCTCGCGCTGACGCTCGGCGGCATCATGCTGGTCACCCTGCTGGTTATGCCGCCGCTGTTCTATCGCGCGGGTAAACCGGCCGGCGAAAGTATGACGCAGCTGCGCGGTCAGTATCGCCAACAGCTTACTGCCTGGCTGCAGGGCCAGGCAGAGCTGATGGTGTTTAACGCCAGCGACCGCTACCGCGCGCAAATGGAAAAGACCGAGCTCAGCTGGCAGGACGCGCAGCGCCGTCAGGCCGAGCTGACCGCGCTTTCGCAGGCGGTAATGCTGTTAATCGGCGGCATCGCCGTGGTGGCCATGCTCTGGCTGGCGTCCGCTGGCATCGGGGGTAACAGCCAGCCAGGGGCATTGATCGCGCTGTTTGTTTTCTGCGCGCTGGCGGCCTTCGAAGCCCTGGCGCCGGTGACCGGCGCTTTCCAGCATTTAGGCCAGGTGATCGCCTCCGCACGGCGGATTTCGCAGATCACCGAGCAGCAGCCGGAGGTCACCTTTGTCGAAAGTGAAGCCAGGGTGCCTGCGCAGGTGGCCTTAACCTTCAGGCAGGTTACCTTCCGCTATCCGCAACAGCCCTCCCCCGCCCTGGAGAATATCTCCCTGCAGATTACCGCCGGTGAGCATATCGCCATCCTTGGGCGAACCGGCTGTGGAAAGTCAACGCTGTTGCAGTTGCTCACCCGCGCCTGGGACCCGGCACAGGGAGAGATTTTGCTCAACGACCAGCCGCTGTCCCAGCTCAGCGAAGCCAGCCTGCGTCAGGCAATGAGCGTGGTGCCGCAGCGCGTGCACCTGTTCAGCGCTACGCTGCGCGACAACCTGCTGCTGGCGGCGCCAGACGCTGACGATACTGCGCTGTGCGTAACCCTCGAGAAAGTGGGGCTGGAAAAGCTGCTGGAAGATGGCGGACTGAACAGCTGGCTGGGGGAAGGCGGACGCCAGCTATCCGGCGGCGAACTGCGCCGGCTGGCCATTGCCCGCGCACTGCTCCATGATGCGCCGCTGATGCTGCTCGATGAGCCGACAGAAGGTCTGGATGCGGCCACCGAAAGCCAGATCCTGCATCTTCTGGCGGAAGTAATGCGCGAGAAAACCGTGCTGATGGTGACGCACCGCCTGCGGGGCCTGGCGCGTTTTAATCAGATAATAGTCATGGACAACGGCCAGATAATTGAGCAAGGTAGTCACGCGGATTTGCTCGCTAAACAGGGCCGGTACTTCCAGTTTAAACAGCGTCTGTAGGCTATTATCTAATTTTTGCTGATGCGTATTGAGGTTAAAATGCGTCTGGTTCAGCTCTCCCGGCATTCTATCGCCTTCCCTTCCCCGGAAGGCGCCCTGCGTGAACCTAACGGCCTGCTGGCGCTTGGCGGCGATCTGAGCCCGGCGCGTCTGCTGATGGCCTATCAGCGCGGTATTTTCCCCTGGTTTTCTCCTGGCGACCCGATCCTCTGGTGGTCGCCCGATCCCCGGGCGGTGCTCTGGCCGGAACAGTTTCATCTCAGCCGCAGCATGAAGCGTTTTCATCAGCGTTCGCCTTATCGCGTCACGCTGAATCATGCCTTTGGCGAGGTCATTGAAGGCTGCGCCAGCGATCGTGACGAAGGGACCTGGATAACCAGCAGTATCGTTCGCGCTTATCACCAGCTACATGAGCTGGGTCATGCCCACTCCATTGAAGTCTGGCAGGGGAATACTCTGGTGGGGGGAATGTACGGCGTGGCGCAAGGGGCGCTGTTTTGCGGTGAATCGATGTTCAGCCGGGCAGAAAATGCCTCCAAAACCGCGCTGCTGGTATTCTGTCAGGCTTTTGCGCAGAGTGGTGGTAAATTAATCGACTGCCAGGTACTGAACAATCATACCGCCTCATTAGGCGCGGTGGATATTCCCCGCCGCGATTATCTTGACTACCTGTCAGTATTACGCGGTTACCGCCTGCCCGAGCGATTTTGGGTGCCGCGGGTGCTATTTCCAGGCGCGCAATAAAAATGTTTTCAGCACATTTTGCGTCAGGATGGTATAATTGCGCGGTAGAGTAGCTTCTGCCTGTTGCCCCGCCGCCGTTTGGGAATAATAAGAGTCAGATAACGCCCATCGTTCTGTCACTCCCCTTTACGTTTGCGCCTGTCACGCGGCATAGCCGTGTGTGTTCCGGGCAATGCGCCAAAACTACTTCGGCGATTCATACCCGTCATATATCCGTTGCCGGTGTGCTGACTGTGCGCTTTCCGGCAAGGTGAATTATTCAGGGTAGATACGTAAAACTTTACTTACATGATGAACTTCGGCATTATCTTGCCGGTTCAAAACTACGGTAGTGATACCCCAGAGGACTAGATGGCCAAAGAAGACAATATTGAAATGCAGGGCACCGTACTTGAAACGTTGCCTAACACTATGTTCCGCGTAGAACTGGAAAACGGTCACGTGGTAACTGCGCATATTTCCGGTAAAATGCGTAAAAACTACATCCGCATTCTGACGGGCGACAAAGTGACTGTTGAGCTGACCCCGTACGACCTGAGCAAAGGCCGCATTGTCTTCCGTAGTCGCTGATTGTTTTCGCCCCTAAGGCGTCAGATGCTGAAGGCCGGGATAATTCCCGGTCTTTTCATTTCTGCCACCGGCAAAAAAAAACCGGCCCTGGGCCGGTTTTTACGTTGAAGACATCGCGTTAGTGGGCGGCTTCCGGTTTGTGCTTTTGCGCGCTCTGGAAATCGTAGATCAGCGCATTCTTCGCGCTGTCCAGAGACACCGTCACCTGGCCACCATCGACCAGCGAGCCGAACAGCAGCTCGTTCGCCAGCGGCTTTTTCAGGTTGTCCTGAATGACGCGTCCCATTGGACGTGCACCCATCGCCCGGTCGTAGCCTTTCTCCGCCAGCCAGTCGCGCGCTTCCTGACTCACTTCCAGGGAGACGCCTTTCTGGTCCAGCTGGACCTGCAGCTCGACGATAAACTTGTCGACAACCTGATGGATCACCGTGGTAGAGAGGTGATCGAACCAGATAATGTTGTCGAGGCGGTTACGGAACTCCGGCGTAAAGATCTTCTTGATCTCATCCATTGCATCCGGACTGTTGTCCTGCTGAATAAGGCCAATC
This sequence comes from Klebsiella sp. D-Nf1, assembly GCF_002810515.1. Lineage (NCBI taxonomy): Bacteria > Pseudomonadati > Pseudomonadota > Gammaproteobacteria > Enterobacterales > Enterobacteriaceae > Klebsiella > Klebsiella sp. D-Nf1. The sequence goes on along the minus strand of NZ_PIOK01000001.1, from coordinate 170,494 downwards.
GATTTACGCTCAGTTTCCCGCACCCCGGCGTTCGTGGTCATCACCAGCACCACGTTGCGGAAGTCCGCTTTACGCCCGTTGTTATCAGTCAGCGTACCGTTATCCATCACCTGCAGCAGCAGGTTGAACACATCCGGATGCGCTTTTTCGATCTCATCAAGCAGCAGCACCGCGTGCGGATGTTTAATCACCGCATCGGTCAGCAGCCCGCCCTGATCGAAGCCAACGTAACCCGGAGGCGCCCCGATTAAACGGCTGACGGTATGACGTTCCATATATTCGGACATGTCAAAACGCAGCAGCTCAATACCCAGCGCCTTCGCCAGCTGCACGGTCACTTCGGTTTTCCCGACCCCGGTAGGCCCGGCGAACAGGAATGACCCAACCGGCTTGTGCTCATGTCCCAGCCCGGCGCGCGCCATTTTGATAGCTTCGGTCAGCGCCTCAATGGCTTTATCCTGACCAAAGACCAGCATTTTCAGACGGTCGCCAAGGTTTTTCAGCGTATCGCGATCGCTCTGGGAGACGCTCTTCTCAGGGATCCGCGCAATACGCGCCACCACTGACTCGATATCCGCCACATTAACCGTTTTCTTACGCTTGCTGACCGGCATTAAGCGCGCCCGCGCGCCCGCTTCGTCAATGACGTCAATCGCCTTATCCGGCAGATGACGATCGTTAATGTATTTTACCGCCAGCTCAACCGCCGCACGCACCGCTTTGGCGGTATAACGCACATCATGGTGCGCTTCGTACTTCGGCTTCAGGCCATTAATAATCTGCACCGTCTCTTCCACCGACGGTTCGGTGATATCAATTTTCTGGAAACGACGGGCCAGCGCACGATCTTTCTCAAAGATGTTGCTGAACTCCTGGTAGGTGGTGGAGCCGATCACCCGGATCTTGCCGCTGGAAAGCAGTGGTTTGATCAGGTTAGCCGCATCGACCTGGCCGCCAGAAGCCGCCCCCGCACCGATAATGGTGTGGATTTCATCAATAAACAGGATGCTGTTGGTATCCTGCTCCAGCTGTTTGAGCAACGCTTTGAAGCGTTTTTCAAAATCGCCACGATATTTGGTCCCTGCCAGCAAAGAGCCAATGTCGAGCGAGTAGATGGTGCAGTCGGCCATCACTTCCGGCACATCGCCCTGCACAATGCGCCAGGCAAGGCCTTCGGCGATCGCGGTTTTACCGACGCCAGATTCCCCCACCAGCAGTGGGTTATTTTTACGGCGACGGCACAGGACCTGAATCGCGCGCTCCAGCTCTTTTTCACGGCCGATCAGGGGATCAATGCCGCCGACGCGAGCAAGCTGATTGAGGTTGGTGGTGAAGTTTTCCATACGTTCCTCCCCGCCGGCTTGCTCTTCATTGCCAGGCTGGCTTCCGCTGTTATCGGAAGACTGGCTCGGCTCGTCTTTGCGTGTACCATGAGAAATGAAGTTCACCACATCGAGTCGGCTGACTTCATGTTTACGCAGCAGGTAAGCGGCCTGCGACTCCTGCTCGCTGAAAATGGCCACCAGTACGTTGGCGCCGGTCACTTCGCTGCGGCCAGAAGATTGCACGTGGAAGACGGCGCGCTGCAGCACACGCTGGAAGCTCAGCGTCGGCTGGGTGTCACGCTCTTCTTCCGTGGCTGGCAGGACGGGTGTGGTTTGTTCGATGAAGGCTTCAAGTTCCTGACGCAATGCCACCAGGTCCACTGAACACGCTTCCAGGGCCTCACGGGCCGAGGGGTTGCTTAGCAGAGCCAGCAGCAAGTGCTCGACGGTCATAAACTCATGACGGTGCTCGCGCGCTCTGGCGAAAGCCATATTTAAACTGAGTTCCAGTTCTTGATTGAGCATAGGCACCTCCCCCAATTTTCATGCCTGTATTCAGGCTTTTTCCAGCGTACACAGCAATGGATGCTCGTTCTCCCTCGCGTACTGATTCACCATAGCGACTTTGGTCTCCGCCACTTCCGCGGTAAACACGCCACAAATCGCCTTACCTTCATAGTGAACCGTGAGCATCAGTTGCGTTGCACGTTCAACATCATAAGAAAAGAATTTTTGTAACACGTCAATAACAAACTCCATTGGAGTGTAGTCATCATTGACCAATATCACTTTATACATAGATGGCGGTTTAATCGCATCACGAACTTCGTCGTCAACCAGGTGCTCGAAGTCCAGCCAATCTCTCTTACTCATCGTCAGTGTTCATCATCGGTTGCTGTTGCCAACAGGCGGAGGCCTGTCGATGACCAGAGGTTATGCTCATCACAAATCTACAACAGATCATAGATAACTATCATCTATCGCTTCTATCCGCGACGGCTGTCACATTCCCCGGCAATAGCGTTAACTGCTTCAAATTTTGACGCATTTTTCGCCTTTCCCCCTCCTCAATCGCTTGACGCGTTTTCGTATTTCTCTAAATTGTAGTGGCGAGAGTTGGCGAGCAATTGAACAACTCGTCACTCCACCACCGGTTCATTCCATCTTACTTATAAAGATTTACGAAGGATGTCGAAGTATGGAAATGGGTACTGTTAAGTGGTTCAACAATGCCAAAGGGTTCGGTTTTATCTGCCCTGAGGGCGGCGGCGAAGACATTTTCGCCCATTACTCCACCATCCAGATGGATGGTTACAGAACGCTAAAAGCCGGACAAGCCGTTCGGTTTGATGTTCACCAGGGGCCAAAAGGCAACCACGCCAGCGTGATCGTCCCTGTGGAAGCGGAAACGGCTGCATAACTCTTTTGCTTCATTGTGTACATCCTGCTAATAAAATGCCAGTCCTTCTGACTGGCATTTTTATTTCTATTCGCGTGCCAGCGCATCCACCGGATCGAGCCGTGCCGCGTTGCGCGCAGGCAGCCAACCAAACAGCACCCCGGTCAACGTCGAACAGAGAAAAGCCGTCACCAGCGCCAGCGGGGAAAAACCGATCTCCCAGCCGGGCAGAAACAGCTGCAGAATAAACGCGATCATCAGCGACAACGTGACCCCCAGCGCACCACCGACCAGGCAAACCAGCACCGCTTCGATGAGAAACTGCTGCAGTACATCGCTGGCCCGCGCACCAACCGCCATGCGGATGCCGATTTCCCGCGTCCGTTCGGTCACCGACACCAGCATGATATTCATTACGCCAATACCGCCAACCACCAGGGCAATCACCGCTACCAATGTCAGGAACAGCTGTAAGGTATGTGTGGTCCTTTCTGCGGTTTTCAAGATGCTGTCCATATTCCAGGTGAATACATCTTTTTTTCCATGCCGCAGCTCCAGCAGCCGCAGCAGCTGTTTCTCTGCGGTTTCACTGTCATAACCTTCATGAACGCGTACCGTAATGGAGTTCAGCCACGACTGGCCCATCACTCTTCCCGCCATGGTGGTGTAAGGCAACCAGACGCGGAGAATTTTACTGCTGCCAAACATTGACTGTTTTTCATCCGCGACGCCGATCACCGTGGCCGGCATATTGCCCACCAGAATCACCTCGCCCACCACTTTCGCTTTATTGGGAAACAGCTGGCGACGGGTATTGCTGTCGAGCACCACCACCTGCGCCCGACTATTAAGCTGCAGTTCATTAAAGGTATTGCCTTCGCTGAAGGTCATGCCGTAAACATTAAAGTACTGCGGCCCGACCCCTTCCGCGCTGGCGGCAACGTCAATATTGTTGGCGCGCAGGCGCAGGCTTTTCGATACCGCCGGCGTGGCGGAACGCACCCATGGCTGTTTCTGGATCGCCAGCAAATCGTCATATTTCAGCGCCTGCTGATAACGCGGGTCGTCATCGCCAAAATCCTTTCCGGGATAGACATCGATGGTATTGGTGCCGATGGCGCGAATATCCGCCAGCACCATCTGCTTGGCGGCATCACCGACCACCACGATCGATACCACCGACGCAATACCGATAATAATACCGAGCATGGTCAGCAGGGTACGCATTTTATTCGCCGCCATCGCCCGCCACGCCATCACCAGCGCTTCGCGAAAGCCACTGGTAAACTGACGCCACGCCGAGGGTTCCGCCTGCTGACGGGCGCGCAGCCCACCGCCCTGGCGGCTGCCGGGTGGATTGCGGACGATCTCGCCATCGCGGATCTCGATAATCCGCTCCGCCTGGGCTGCGACCTGCGGATCGTGGGTGACAATGATGACCGTATGGCCCTGAGCTTTGAGCTGATGCAGGATCGCCATCACCTCTTCGCCGGAATGGCTGTCCAGCGCGCCGGTCGGTTCATCCGCCAGAATCACTTCCCCGCCGTTCATCAGCGCACGGGCGATACTCACCCGCTGCTGCTGGCCGCCAGACAGCTGCGACGGCTGATAGTCAGCCCGATCGCCCAGCCCCAGACGCACCAGCAGATCATGGGCGCGCGCCAGGCGCGCCCGCCGCTCACTGCCGGCATACACCGCGGGCACTTCAACGTTCTGCGCGGCGGTAAGATGCGACAGCAAGTGGTAGCGTTGAAAGATAAAACCAAAGTGTTCTCGCCGCAGCCGGGCCAGCGCATCGCCATTCAACTGCGCGATATCGGTTCCCGCCACCCGGTAGGTGCCGCTGGTCGGTTTGTCGAGACAGCCAAGAATATTCATCAGCGTCGATTTACCCGAGCCGGAGGCACCCACGATCGCCACCATCTCCCCCGCATTGATGCTGAGGGTGATCCCCTTCAGTACCTCAACGCTGCCGTCGCCGGAAGGGTAGCTGCGACGAATATCACGCAGCTCAAGCAGCGCCGTCATTTTGCCTCCCCGCTCGCGCTCTCGCCGACGATCACTTCATCTCCCTCATCCAGCCCCTGCACCACCGCGACGTCGGTATCGTTGCGGGCGCCAATGGCAACCTCACGCTCTTTTACCTCGCCGGTGCGCAACAGCCGGACGTGATAGCGGTTATCACCCACCGCATCGCCCAGGGCGCTCAGCGGGATGGTAATCACATTTTTCACCTCGGCCAGCTGAATATGCACCTGCGCGGTCATGTCGAGACGCAGGATCCCCTGCGGATTCGGCACCTCGAAGCGGGCATAGTAGAAGATGGCGTCATTGACTTTTTCCGGCGTCGGCAGAATGTCTTTCAGCGTGCCTTCATAACGAGTCAGCGGGTCGCCCAGTACGGTAAACCACGCCTTTTGCCCCGGTCGGAGGTGGATGACATCCGCTTCAGACACCTGCGCTTTGACCAGCATGGTGCTGAGATCCGCCAGCGTCAGAATGTTCGGCGCCTGCTGGGCGGCGATCACCGTCTGCCCCTGCAGGGTGGTAATTTGCGTCACTTCGCCAGCCATCGGCGCCAGGATCCGCGTGTAGTCAAGGTTGGTCTTCGCCGTGTCGAGCGTCGCCTGGTTACGCTTGATTTGCGCTTCAATGGTACCGATTTGCGCCTGTTTCACCGCCAGGTCGGTGGCTGCGGTATCAAGGTCCTGTCGCGAGACCAGCTGGCGCTGCGCCAGTTGCTGCTGACGGGCCAGAGTCACCTGCGCCAGTTTGCTCTCCGCGCGCGCCTGATTGAGCTGGGCACGCAGTTCCATCAGCGTCGCTTCAACCTCTTTAATTTGGTTTTGCGCCTGCTCCGGATCGATAACCCCCAGCAACTGGTCCTTTTTGACCTTATCGCCGATGTTGACGTGCAGCGTTTTCAGCTGTCCGCTGACCTGGGCGCCGACGTCAACTTTCCGCAGGGCATCCAGCTTACCGGTGGCCAGCACGCTCTGCTGGAGGTCACCTTTGCGCACCACCAGCGTCTGGTAGTGCGGCAGCGGCGCATTCAGGATCCGCCATCCCCAGACGGCCAGACCCAGCACAACGATCGCTAACAACCACCAGATTGTCCTGCGTTTTCCCTTCACTTTCATTATCCGATTCCTGCTGTTTCCCTGCCGCTCCAGACGGTGATTCTATCCAAACCCGTCGGCAACAGAACACCCATTTTTAACGTCGCTTACGTTTTGTTTAGCTACCGGAGAGCTTTACGCCAGCCCTACGCCGCAGGTTAATCTGCGCGACCACGAGCCAGCCACAGTACCCGCGAGAACATTTTCTTCAGCAGCGTCGGCACGGCGTCCACCCCGCGTCGGCCAGCCTCCATCGCCACCTCAATCGCCAAATCGGGCTTGGATGAACGATGGATGGCCTTGGTGATCACCCGCCGCATGTTCATGGGGACATTATCCGGGATCTGCGCCACCCGGTGATAAACGTCATCAAATCCCTGACGATACATAAAGTGTTCCATATCCATCGCTGGCAGGCTCGTCAGATGGTCGCGCTCCAGCTCGCGATCGTTATTCAGCAGACCGAGCACGGTGGCGGCATATTTTTTCCCTGCCTCATCGCCATCCACCAGTACGTGCCACTGGATCCCCATCCGGCGGGCAAATTTGATCAGGGGTTTAAGGCCAGACTGGGCAAATTCGATCACCTTCACCCCCTCGGCATCAAAATGATGACCGCACTGGCGGGCCAGTTCGTTAATAACCCAGGTCTCCGTCTCCCCCTCCACCAGCAGCCAACAGCGGGCGAAGAGCGATGAGGCGCGGTTGAAGCGAATATGAAAGGCGATACGCCGGCTGTCTTCGGCATTCATTCCGCCGGGCCCCAGCCGCCACGCCGACACTCTTGCCGATTCACGTACCAGCCGGCAGACCTGCTCCACCGGCGTCAGGGACAGCAACTCTCCGGAATTGGTGGTGGTCACGCGCTGCAGCGGCAGTAAATTCAGCAGGTGCCAGGCGACGGAGAGCATAATCGGATGTAGACGCGTCTCCGGATCCTCAATCAGCAGCAGCGGCCGTGCATCGCGATCGAGGCGCACCGTCCCTTTCGCCTGCAGCAGGGTGGAAAACAGCCCCAGCAGGATCACCCGATGGCTGCGCCCGCCGGGTTTGTCGATCATCCGGTTGATAATATCCAGGTAACGCCAGCTGCGCTGCTCATCATGGGAGCGCCGCCGCATCAGGCGATGCCGCGTCTGGGCGCTGCTTTGCTCGGCAAAGTAATGCTCCAGCAGCTGCACCATGGCCGACAACCCCTCGCGGATCTGACCGTCCGATAAATTTTGCGGATGACTGACCAGTTCCCGGGAGAGAAAATCCAGCTGGCGGGCGGTGATCTCTATCTGCGGCGAATGCGGTACCGTTCCGTTATGGATGCGCCGCATAAAGCGCGCATCGCGCAGGCGCAGCACCGGCATCAGACGCACCAGGTGTCTGGCCAGGTCATCAATATCCTCAACCGCCAGCGCTTCGCCTTCGCCATCGATAAAGCTCCGCAGGGTCATCACGCTGTCGTCATCGGCGAGCTCGCCTTCCAGGCGGTAGAACACCCGATGATAACCATCGTCACAAGGTACCCAGCAACGCTGAAGCGGACGAAAACGCCGGACCCGATGGCGGCCCGGTTCGCTTTCGCGGAAGGTCAGGATAATATGCAAATGGTGCTCGCGCCCCTGGATGTCGCCCGGGGGAAACCAGAAGTCATCGCGGACAAAGTGATAAAGATCGAACTCAGGGGACAAAAGCAGGGTTAGTGCATCAAGCAGACTGGACTTCCCCCACGCGTTCTCCCCGATCAGGACGTTATTTTGCTCCAGCATCAACGACAAACGATTGATACCGCGAAAACCGACGATTTCTACGCGCTCAAGAAGCATATCCCCTCCGCTAAACCACCACTCTCCTTCAGTAATCAACAGTATAGCGAGGGCAGCGGCAAGATGACACTCTGCTTAATCGCATCGGCGCATCATATTCAGCAGATTAAATATATTCATAAAATTACTCACTTATCACCTATTACCGACTGTTGATTATTCATCAAACAAAATAATTTTATTTCAGGCGTTATGTTCTACACTATTGATAATCTTCCACGGATAAAGGAAAGGCTAAACTGGCAAAAGGAATCCACTCACCTTGCCCTAAATCAAATAATATCAATATATTTAACTGGCTCTGGGATGGCGGTTATCTCTAGAATAACGCCGCTTTATTTTTATCGTCATCCCTTATCACGATAAATAAAGACCGGCACGGTCCGCTCGTGCGCGTATACATTTTAATTGAGGTGGTTATGTTCAGAAAATTAGCAGCCGAATGCTTCGGCACCTTCTGGCTTGTATTTGGTGGCTGCGGTAGCGCCGTGCTTGCCGCAGCATTCCCTGAGCTCGGCATTGGTTTTGCCGGCGTCGCGTTGGCATTTGGCTTAACGGTATTAACCATGGCGTTTGCGGTTGGCCATATTTCCGGGGGGCATTTCAACCCGGCAGTGACCTTGGGTCTGTGGGCCGGCGGCCGTTTCCCGGCGAAAGAGGTCATTGGCTATATCATCGCTCAGGTGGTCGGCGGCATTATTGCCGCGGCGGTGCTGTATGTGGTGGCCAGCGGTAAAGCCGGCTTTGATGCCGCCGCCAGCGGCTTTGCTTCTAACGGCTATGGCGAACACTCCCCGGGCGGCTTCTCCATGCTGTCGGCTATCGTCATTGAAATTGTCCTGACCTGCGGCTTCCTGCTGGTTATCCATGGCGCGACCGATAAACACGCGCCGGCGGGCTTTGCGCCGATCGCCATCGGCCTGGCGCTGACCCTCATCCATTTGATCAGCATTCCGGTCACCAACACCTCGGTCAACCCGGCGCGCAGCACCGCGGTAGCGATTTTCCAGGGCGGCTGGGCGCTGCAGCAGCTGTGGCTGTTCTGGGTCATGCCGATCGTCGGCGGGATCCTCGGCGGCGTTCTGTATCGCACCCTGCTGGAAAAACGCGATTAATCCTTTTTAAAGCCCGGGTTTCCGGGCTTTTTCTTTCTGGTGACAGCTTTACTCGGCCCGGTGATTTGGGTAGTGTCATGGGCGCTATTCTCATTATGCAAGGGCTGCATCGTTCATGTTCTCGGGACTCTTCATCATTCTGTTGCCGCTGGTTGTCGGCTATCTGGTGCCACTTCGTCAACCCTCCGCGCTAAAACTGATTAACCGGATGCTCAGCTGGATTGTCTATGTCATCCTTTTTTTTATGGGTATCAGCCTGGCGTTCCTCGACAATATGGCCAGCAACCTGCTGGCCATATTGCATTACGCCGCGGTGAGCGTGGTCATTATTTTACTGTGTAATATTGCCGCCCTGCTGTGGCTGGAAAGTAAAATGCCATGGCGCAGCCAGCATCGGCAGGAGAAATTACCCTCGCGCCTGGCCATGGCCCTGGAATCGCTGCAGCTGTGCGGCGTGGTCGTGCTCGGTTTTCTGCTCGGCCTGACCGGCCTGTCTTTTTTACAGCACGCGACCGAAGCCAGCGAATATACGCTGATCTTTCTCCTGTTCCTCGTCGGTATTCAATTACGCAATAATGGAATGAGTCTGCGACAAATAGTCCTTAACCGTCGGGGAATGATCGTCGCCGTGGTGGTTATGGCCAGCTCATTACTCGGCGGGATACTTAACGCCTTTATTCTCGGTCTGCCGTTAAAGACCGGTCTGGCGATGGCGAGCGGTTTCGGCTGGTACTCGCTCTCCGGTATTTTACTCACCGAATCCTTTGGTCCGGTGATAGGCAGCGCGGCGTTCTTTAACGATCTGTGTCGCGAGCTGCTGGCTATCATGTTAATTCCGGGCCTTGTTCGCCGCAGCCGCTCCACAGCGCTGGGGCTGTGCGGCGCCACTTCGATGGACTTCACCTTACCGGTACTCCAGCGTTCCGGCGGCGTCGAGATTGTTCCTGCCGCCATCGTGCACGGTTTTCTGCTTAGCCTGCTGGTCCCGATCCTGATCGCCTTTTTTACCGCCTGAGTACGCGCTGGCGGCAGCCTTCCTGCCGCCAAATTTGCGCTAAATCAATCTCCCTTTAAGTTGTATCAGAAATGCCTTTTCACCTTGTGCCATGCGGCATAACCTTAAACATGTATATTAAATATAACTTTAAAGGTGTGACCATGTTTTGTGTGCAATGTGAACAAACCATTCGTACCCCAGCCGGCAACGGCTGCTCTTACGCGCAGGGGATGTGCGGTAAAACAGCGGAAACCTCCGATCTGCAGGATCTGCTGATTGCGTCACTGCAAGGCCTGTCCGCCTGGGCGCTCAAGGCCCGCGAATATGGCATTATCGATCATGAGGTCGACAGCTTTGCCCCCCGCGCCTTCTTCTCCACCCTGACCAACGTCAACTTCGATTCTCCGCGTATCGTCGGCTATGCCCGTCAGGCGATTGCCCTGCGTGAGGCGCTGAAAGCACAGTGCCTGAATCTCGACGCCAGCGCCGCGGTTGATAACCCGGTAGCCGATCTACACCTGGTCAGCGACGATCTGGGTGACCTGCAGCGTCAGGCGGCAGACTATGCCCCAAATAAAGATAAAGCCGCCATCGGCGAGAATATCCTCGGCCTGCGCCTGCTGTGCCTGTACGGTCTGAAAGGCGCGGCGGCCTATATGGAGCACGCCCACGTGCTCGGCCAGTACGACAACGCGATTTATGCCCAGTACCATAAAATCATGGCATGGCTGGGAACCTGGCCCGCGGATATGAACGCGCTGCTCGAATGTTCGATGGAGATCGGCCAGATGAACTTCCAGGTGATGAGCATCCTTGACGCCGGTGAAACCACCAAATACGGCCACCCAACGCCGACTCAGGTCAACGTTAAAGCCACCGAAGGGAAGTGCATCCTGATCTCCGGCCACGACCTGAAAGATCTCTACAACCTGCTGGAGCAGACGGAAGGCACCGGCGTCAACGTCTATACCCACGGCGAAATGCTGCCGGCACACGGCTATCCGGAGCTGCGTAAATTCAAACATCTGATCGGCAACTACGGCAGCGGCTGGCAGAACCAGCAGGTGGAATTCGCCCGCTTCCCGGGCCCTATCGTGATGACCTCGAACTGCATCATCGACCCCACCGTCGGCGCCTACGACGATCGTATCTGGACCCGCAGCATCGTCGGCTGGCCGGGCGTGAATCATCTGGAAGGTGAAGACTTCTCCCCGGTTATCACCCAGGCGCAGCAGATGGCGGGCTTCCCGTACAGCGAAATCCCGCATCTGATCACCGTCGGCTTTGGCCGTCAGACGCTGCTTGGCGCAGCGGATACGCTAATCGATCTGGTCAGCCGTGAAAAACTGCGCCACATCTTCCTCGTCGGCGGCTGCGACGGCGCCCGCGGGGAGCGTAACTACTTCACCGATTTCGCCACCAGCGTGCCGGATGACTGCCTGATCCTGACGCTGGCCTGCGGTAAATATCGCTTCAACAAGCTGGACTTCGGTGATATCGAAGGCCTGCCGCGTCTGGTCGATGCCGGGCAGTGCAACGATGCCTACTCGGCAATTATTCTCGCGGTTACGCTGGCGGAAAAACTGGGCTGCGGCGTTAACGATCTACCGCTGTCGCTGGTGCTCTCCTGGTTTGAACAAAAAGCGATCGTCATTCTGCTGACGCTACTGTCGCTGGGGGTGAAAAACATCGTCACCGGCCCGACAGCGCCTGGCTTCTTCACTCCGGATCTGCTGGTGGTCCTCAATGAGAAGTTTGGTCTGCGTTCGGTGACCACCGTAGAACAAGATATGCAGCAGCTGCTGAGCGCGTAAGGAGTCCCTGATGACCATGCCAACCTCCCAGTGCCCGTGGCGGATGCAGGTTCACCACATTCACCAGGAAACCCCGGACGTGTGGACGCTTTCGCTACTGTGCCACGATTACTATCCGTACCGCGCCGGCCAGTACGCCCTGGTCAGCGTGCATCACTCGGCGGAAACGCTGCGCGCCTATACCCTTTCCTCCACGCCGGGGGTCAGCGAGTACATTACGCTGACCGTTCGCCGTATTGACGAGGGCGCGGGTTCGCAGTGGTTGACCCGCGAGGTCAAACGCGGCGATTACCTTTGGCTGTCCGATGCGATGGGCGAGTTTACCTGCGACGATAAAGCGGAAGATAAATTCCTGCTGCTGGCCGCCGGCTGCGGCGTAACGCCAATAATGTCGATGCGCCGCTGGCTGGCGAAGTATCGACCGCAGGCCGACGTGCAGGTGATCTATAACGTGCGTTCGCCGGAGGATGTGATCTTTGCCGAGGAGTGGCGCCAGTATCCGGTCACCCTGGTGGCGGAGCACCATGCCACTCATGGCTTTGTCGCCGGCCGTCTGACCCGGGAGCTGCTGCAGAGCGTGCCGGATTTAGCCAGCCGCACCGTGATGACCTGCGGCCCGGCGCCTTATATGGAGAAGGTCGAGCAGGATGTTGCCGCCCTGGGCGTCACCCGCTTCTTTAAAGAGAAGTTCTTCACCCCGGTGGCAGAGGCCGCGACCAGTGGCCTGAAATTTACCAAACTGCAGCCAGCGCGCGAGTTTTACGCGCCGGTGGGCACCACACTGCTTGATGCGCTTGAGAGCAATAAGGTGCCGGTGACCGTCGCCTGCCGCGCCGGCGTCTGCGGTTGCTGTAAAACCAAAGTGGTTTCCGGGAAGTACAGCGTCACCAGCACCATGACGTTAACCGACGCCGAAATCGCCGACGGCTATGTGCTGGCCTGCTCCTGCCATCCGCAGAGCGATCTGGTTCTCGCCTGAGGTCAAAATCCCCGGTGGCGCTACCGCTTACCGGGGCTACAGCGCGGTGCGATTGGGTAGCCCGGAGAAGGCGCAATGCGCCGCCTCCGGGAAAATCCCTGGCGACAATAAACGCTCAGGCGACATGAGATAAACGCTTTCTCGGACTGAAAAAGTTGCAAACCGACAACAGTATCGACTTTACGCCGTAGGACGAATGAGGCATTTTTACCGCCAGGCCGACTGACAGGCCAGCGAATAACGCCCCGCGCCGAGTAGCGCAATCGCCAGCGCGCCAACAAAGAAATAGACCAGGTTCTCGATCGCCCACGCCCCCACCGCATCAAGCGCAAACGTCTTGCCGAGACCGACCATCAGCCACGCCACCACCATGGTGAACGCCAGCACCAGCGCCGCCGGACGGGTCAGGACGCCGAGAATTAACAAGCAGGGAGCGACCACTTCCCCCACCAGCACACCGTAGGCGATAAACCCCGGCAACCCCTTCGCCACCAGCATGCCGCTGATCCCGCCCACGCCGTCCATCAGCTTATGCAGACCGTGAAACAGCATTAACCCGCCGACGGCGAGTCGTAACAAGAGTTTACCGGCGTCTTCATGCGACAGCGTTTTATTTACTGCGTTTAACATTCCCTTAACCATCTGATGTGCTTCCTGTTTTACACCCTGTGTGGTCCCAGAGTATGCACAATTTTTCAGCAATAAAACCAGCAAAAAATAAGGGGCAATCAGCAACGTAACCTGCAGTTTCATCTAAGCTTGAAGGCGTTATCACAAAAAGGAGATGGAGATCATGAAACAAACCGTGGCCGCATACATTGCCAAAACGCTGGAACAGGCTGGCGTGAAACGTATCTGGGGCGTCACCGGAGATTCCCTCAATGGATTGAGCGATAGTCTGAACCGCATGGGCACCATTGACTGGATGCCCACCCGGCACGAAGAGGTCGCTGCTTTCGCCGCTGGCGCCGAGGCGCAACTGACCGGCGAACTGGCGGTCTGCGCCGGTTCCTGCGGGCCGGGCAACCTGCATCTGATTAACGGTCTGTTTGACTGTCATCGTAACCATGTGCCGGTGCTGGCCATTGCCGCCCACATCCCCTCCAGCGAAATCGGCAGCGGCTATTTTCAGGAGACCCATCCTCAGGAACTGTTCCGCGAATGCAGCCACTACTGCGAGCTGGTCTCCACCCCGGAACAAATTCCGCAGGTGCTGGCCATCGCCATGCGTAAAGCGGTGATTAACCGCGGCGTCTCGGTGGTGGTGCTGCCCGGCGACGTGGCGCTGAAGGCCGCCCCGGAGAGCGCCAGCAGCCACTGGTATCATGCGCCGTTGCCGACGGTCACTCCGGCGGAAGAAGAACTGCGCAAGCTGGCGCAGCTTATTCGCTACTCCAGCAATATCGCGCTCATGTGCGGCAGCGGCTGCGCCGGCGCTCACCAGGAGCTGGTGGAGTTCGCGGCCAAAATTAAAGCCCCCATCGTCCACGCTCTGCGCGGCAAAGAGCACGTGGAGTACGACAATCCGTACGATGTCGGCATGACCGGGCTGATTGGCTTCTCCTCTGGCTTCCACACCATGATGAATGCCGATACCCTGATCCTGCTGGGCACCCAGTTCCCCTATCGCGCCTTCTATCCAACCGACGCCAAAATTATTCAGATCGACATCAACCCCGGCAGCATCGGCGCGCACAGTAAGGTCGATATGGCGCTGGTGGGCGATATTAAATCGACCTTGAAAGCGCTACTGCCGCTGCTGGAAGAGAAAACCGATCGCCACTTCCTGGATAAGGCGCTTGAGCACTATCGCGACGCGCGAAAAGGCCTCGACGATCTGGCTAAACCCAGTGATAAAGCCATTCACCCGCAGTATCTGGCGCAGCAGATCAGTCATTTTGCCGATGAAGACGCCATTTTCACCTGCGATGTCGGTACCCCAACCGTCTGGGCAGCACGCTACCTCAAAATGAACGGCAAACGCCGTCTGCTGGGCTCGTTCAACCACGGCTCAATGGCCAACGCCATGCCGCAGGCCATCGGCGTCCAGGCCACTGCGCCGGAGCGGCAGGTAGTGGCCATGTGCGGCGACGGCGGGTTCAGCATGCTGATGGGCGATTTTCTGTCGCTGGCGCAGATGAAGCTGCCAGTGAAAATTGTCATCTTTAACAACAGCGTGCTGGGCTTCGTGGCGATGGAGATGAAGGCTGGGGGCTATCTCACCGACGGTACGGAGCTCCACGATACCAACTTCGCCCGCATCGCCGAGGCCTGCGGTATCAAAGGTATACGCGTTGAAAAAGCCTCCGAGGTGGATGAAGCGCTACAGACCGCTTTTCGCACCGACGGCCCGGTGCTGGTCGATGTCGTCGTCGCTAAAGAGGAACTGGCGATCCCGCCGCAGATCAAGCTGGAACAAGCGAAAGGTTTTAGCCTGTATATGCTGCGGGCGATCATCAGCGGGCGCGGCGATGAAGTCATCGAACTGGCGAAAACCAACTGGCTCAGGTAAAACAGAAGCCATACTCTGAACCAGAACAAGGAAAAGCCGTGATCGATCTGCGCAGTGATACCGTTACCCGCCCCGGGCGTGCCATGCTGGAAGCCATGATGGCCGCCCCGGTCGGGGACGATGTGTATGGCGACGACCCTACCGTCAATGAACTTCAGCGCTATGCCGCCGATCTCGCCGGCAAAGAGGCGGCGCTGTTTCTGCCCACCGGTACCCAGGCCAACCTCGTTGGTCTGCTCAGCCACTGCCAGCGCGGCGAAGAGTATATCGTCGGCCAGGGGGCACATAACTATCTGTACGAAGCCGGCGGCGCGGCGGTACTCGGCAGTATTCAGCCACAGCCGATTGACGCCGCAGCGGATGGTTCGCTGCCGCTGGAGAAAGTGGCGGCGAAAATCAAACCCGACGATATTCATTTCGCCCCCACCCGTCTGCTCAGCCTGGAAAATACCCATAACGGTAAGGTGCTGCCGCGCGACTATCTGCAGGAAGCCTGGGCATTTACCCGCCAGCGCGACCTGGCGCTGCACGTCGACGGCGCGCGCATCTTTAACGCCGTGGTGGCCTACGGCTGCGAACTGCGTGATATCGCCCAGTACTGCGACTCCTTCACCATCTGCCTGTCAAAGGGGCTTGGTGCTCCGGTAGGCTCGCTGCTGCTCGGCAGCGAGGCGTACATTCGCCGTGCCGTCCGCTGGCGGAAAATGGTCGGCGGCGGCATGCGCCAGGCGGGCATTCTGGCTGCTGCCGGGCTGTACGCGCTGAAAAATAACGTGCAGCGCTTGCAGGAGGATCATGACAACGCCGCGTGGATGGCGGAGCAGCTGCGCGCCATCGGCGCCGACGTCACCCGCCACGATACTAACATGCTGTTTGTGCGCGTCGGCGAAGCGCAGGCCCCGGCGCTCGGCGAGTTTATGCAGGCGCGCGGCGTGTTGATCAACGCCTCGCCTGTTGTTCGTCTGGTCACTCACCTGGATGTCAATCGTCAGCAGCTGAGCGAGGTGGTCGCTCACTGGCAGGCTTTTTTACAGCGCTAAGGAGTCAGGCGTGTCGCAATCTGTTCTGGTGCTCGGCGCCAGCGGCTATATTGGCCAGCATTTGGTGCGCGAGTTAAGTGCGCGGGGTTATCCAGTGCTGGCGGCGGCACGCCATATCGACCGACTGCAAAAGCTCGATTTGCCCGGCGTCACCTGTCGGTCAGTCGATCTTAATCAGCCGCAGGCTCTGCCTGCACTGCTCGCCGGCATCGATACCCTTTATTATCTGGTACACGGTATGGGCGAAGGCGGCGATTTTATCGCCCATGAGCGCCGGGTGGCCACGCATGTGCGCGATGCCCTGCGTCAGTCGTCAGTGCGCCAGGTGATATTTCTCAGTTCGCTGCAGGCCCCGGTGCAGGAACAATCTGACCATCTGCGCGCCCGTCAGGTAACCGGCGATGTCCTGCGTGAGTCGGGTGTACCCGTGACCGAACTGCGGGCCGGGATTATCATCGGCGCCGGCTCTGCCGCCTTCGAGGTGATGCGCGACATGGTTTATAACCTGCCAGTGCTCACTCCCCCGCGCTGGGTACGCTCGCGTACCACCCCTGTCGCCCTGGAAAATCTGCTCTTTGACCTGGTTGAGCTGCTGAACCATCCGTCCCGCGAACACCGCGTCTTTGAAGCCGCCGGTCCGGAGGTCTTAAGCTATCAGCAGCAGTTCATTCGCTTTATGGCCGTCAGCGGCAAACATCGCCCTCTCATTCCCATCCCCTTGCCGACGCGCTGGATCTCGGTGTGGTTTCTTAACGTTATCACCTCGGTCCCGCCAACCATCGCCAAGGCGTTGATCCAGGGGCTGAAGCACGATCTGATTGCCGACGACCGCGCCCTGCGCGCGCTGATCCCACAAACGCTGATCCCCTTCGATCAGGCAGTCCGCCTGACGCTGAAAGACGAAGAGCGGCTGGTAAACTCCAGCGACTGGGGCTACGACGCGCAGGCCTTCGCCCGCTGGCGCCCGGAGTACGGCTACTTTCCGAAGCAGGCTGGCTGTACCGTGACCACCCAGGCGAGCCGCAAGGCGCTGTGGCAAGTCGTTAACCAAATCGGCGGTAAAGAGGGATATTTTTTCGGCAATATTCTGTGGAAAACCCGCGGTGCGATGGACCTGCTGGTCGGCCACCGCTTAGCCAAAGGGCGGCCACAGCGCGACTATTTGCAAACCGGCGATACGGTCGACAGCTGGAAGGTGATTATCGTGGAGGAAGAAAAACAGCTAACCTTATTATTCGGCATGAAAGCGCCGGGCCTGGGCCGGTTAAGCTTTACGATTAACGATAAAGGCGAGCGTCGTGAACTGGACGTGCGCGCTTGGTGGCACCCGCACGGTATGCCCGGACTGGTCTACTGGCTGCTGATGATCCCGGCGCATCTGTTTATTTTCCGCGGTATGGCGCAACGCATCGCCCGGCTGGCCGAACAAATCTCAGGCATAGACGAAGGATAAGTATTATTCTTTCATGATTCTCATTGCATAGTCGGGAGAATCACGGAAAAATGCGCACGAAATTCTTTTCTGGGACAGTTGAGTGATATGAAGGTACTGGTTACCGGTGCGACCAGCGGATTAGGCCGCAACGCAGTGGAATATCTGCGCAATAAGGGCATCAGCGTGCGAGCCACCGGGCGCAACGAAGCGATGGGTAAGCTTCTGAGCAAGATGGGGGCGGAATTCATCCCGGCAGATTTAACCGAGCTGGTCTCTTCGCAGGCTAAAGTGATGCTCGCCGGTATCGATACCCTGTGGCACTGCTCGAGTTTTACCTCGCCCTGGGGCACCCAGCAGGCTTTCGATCTCGCTAACGTCCGCGCCACCCGTCGCCTGGGCGAATGGTCTGTGGCATGGGGGGTGCGCAATTTCGTCCATATCTCTTCGCCATCGCTCTATTTCGATTATCACCACCATCGCGATATCCAGGAAGATTTCCGCCCGCACCGCTTCGCCAACGAGTTTGCCCGCAGCAAAGCGGCCAGCGAGGAGGTGATCAACCTGCTGGCGCAGGCCAACCCACATACCCGTTTTACCATTCTGCGCCCGCAGAGCCTGTTCGGGCCGCACGATAAAGTCTTTATTCCCCGACTGGCGCAAATGATGCAGCACTATGGCAGCGTCCTGTTGCCGCGGGGCGGCAGCGCGCTGGTTGACATGACCTATTATGAAAATGCGGTACATGCGATGTGGCTGGCAAGCCAGTCAGCCTGCGACCATCTCCCTTCCGCCCGCGCGTGGAATATCAGCAATGGCGAACCGCGCACCTTGCGGAGTATCGTGCAGAAACTGATCGATGAGCTGGGCATCAAGTGCCGGATCCGCTCAGTTCCCTACCCGATGCTGGATATTATCGCCCGCAGCATGGAGCGTTTTGGCGATAAAACAGCCAAAGAGCCCGCGTTTACCCACTACGGCGTCTCTAAGCTGAATTTTGATTTTACGCTTGATATCACCCGCGCACAGGATGAGCTGGGCTATCAGCCGGTGGTGACACTTGACGAGGGCATTGTGCGTACCGCCGCCTGGCTACGCGACCACGGTAAACTTCACCGCTAACCCTGACCATATTTTTCTAACAGCGCCTCGGCTATCGCCTCGGTTTGCGCATCCGCTACGCCATCCCAGCGCTGCGGACGGAAGTGCATCTGGAAGGCGATAATCACCCGCTTCTGCTGCGCGGGGGTCATCTCCGGCGTCACCTGATAACCATAGCGCGCCAGTAAATCCAGCACCACCTCAGGGTCAACGGGATCGCTGGCCGACCGTCCGTTCAGATAAAAGGCCACCCGCTGCTCGTCAGGCCAGGCGCCAATCCCCTGCTGCGCCAGCTCTTGCCAGGGGAATAATGGCCCCGGATCGTCTTTGCGCTGCGGCGCGATGTCCGCATGGGCGACCACGTTCTGCGGTGCAATATGGTAGCGGGCGATAATATCGCGCGCCAGCGGGATCAGGGCCGCTATCTGTTCCGGGCGAAAGGGGGTAAAGCTTTTGACACCCGCCGTCTTCTGCCAGCCGCGGTTCTCCAGCTCAATGCCGATGGACGTATCATTGATACGCGTACTGCCGCGCCAGTAGCTCACCCCGGCGTGCCAGGCTAAATCCTCTTCCGGCACCAGCTGCCAGATCCGCGGTTTATGATGATAACGCGGCGGCTGCTCGGGGATTAAATAGTGGGAGCTGACCTCTTTATCGGTCAACGTCGCCAGAGAAACATCAAAATTGTCTGCCGTATAGTGGATCACCAACACTTTTATTCGCGGATAGGCCGCCTGCGCCGGATGGCGAGTGTCCAGCTGGTATCCATCGCGATCGATAATTCCCTTTTCCCCGGCACAGCCGGTTAGCAGCAGCGCCAGCA
Source organism: Klebsiella sp. D-Nf1 (assembly GCF_002810515.1). NCBI lineage: Bacteria > Pseudomonadati > Pseudomonadota > Gammaproteobacteria > Enterobacterales > Enterobacteriaceae > Klebsiella > Klebsiella sp. D-Nf1. Next base: position 151,021 of record NZ_PIOK01000001.1, on the reverse strand, counting down.
GGGCGATCCGCGCAATCCGTTTCATCCCCTCTCCCTCGCCCGGCAGTGGAGCCGGGTTAATAAGACCATTGATTACGTCCTTTATTTTTAGCCTGGTACAACGCACTGTCCGCCCGGGCGATGAGCGCCTCCACCGGGACCGTACCATCGGAAGCCACGATCCCCATACTGACGGTCACCACCTCCGCCACCGCTGAGGCTTCATGCGGCAGGGCCGCGTCGTGGATTTTCTGCTGAATGCGCTCGGCAATGGCGGTGGCGTGCGCTAAGGAAACCCCGGGCAGCGCCACCACAAACTCTTCGCCGCCGTAGCGGGCCACCAGATCGTCCTCAGCCCGCACCGCCATTTTAAGCACCTGCGCGACAGACGATAAGCAGTCATCGCCGGCCTGATGACCGTAATGGTCGTTATAGCGCTTAAAGTAATCAACATCGATCATAATCAGCGCTAACGGCGCTTTTTGCTCCCAGAGCTGCGCCAGAAAAGCATTCAGTGCCCGGCGGTTGGCCGTTCCGGTTAAGGCATCCTGGTTGGCGATACTTTCCAGCCGATGGATAAGCTGCATATTTTCCTGGTGCGTATCCCAGGCTTCGTCATACCAGCGCTGCAGAATACGCCGCCCATAAAGCAAAATCGCCGTAAAAATAGCCCATAAGGTCAAAAATCGTACTTCAGCGTCATAGTGAATCTGCACCCCTGCCAGCAAGGCGGTCACCCACATCGGTAGCATAAAGGCGATAATTCCGGGCCAGTGGTGATACAGCGCGGTGAGGCCGGTGGTCATTAAAATCACCAGCAGTGGCCAGGCGAAGGGCAAGGTCCAGAAAAAGATGAAACAGTAATTACTCAGGGACCAGCACAGGCTGAGCGCCAGCAGCAGCCCGGTGATGATATTCAGCGTATATCGCCCCTGCGCCAGCCGCGGCGTGACGGCGATGGCCGCTAAAATAGTCGAAATAATAATGACCGCAATCAGCGCCACTTCAATATAAGGAATAACCGCCTGGTGCGTCAGTAACTTCTGATCAAAATAAGTGAAGATGAAATTACGGAAGAAAATCATTAACGCGAAAGCGATGTTGACGAAGGCCAGCCAGGGCATACTCATCGACAGCGCATGTCTCTGGACATTATCTCGGGTGGCCCACAACGCGGCTCGCTGCTCCCGCGCACTCTCTCGCTTATTCGTTAACATCTTGTCTCCCTGGTGACCTGCATGACCATGGGCGTAGCCCCTGCTCTTCTTTATGATAAACCATGTTCCCGGGAATGTCTGTCAGCGCCCCGCCCCCTTCTCCTGCCGGCGCCTCAGCTAATTTTCAGCTAACAACAGTGGAAAAAGGTCTGGCGCCGCCCCTATGTTCATTCGGCAAAAAAAAGCAAGAATTATCAATGAGAACCACGTCATCTTTTGTTTAAAAAATAGTTACCTAAACGTCATAAAATTGCAGTATTGCACTTGAAAAAAAAGCGGCGTTAGTACAATCTGAAACCGCTCATTGGTCAGTTAAAACAAGAGCATGATGATAGCAAAATAAACAATGGAGTTTAAAAATATGAAATATGCAGCTTTAGTGGCAGGTGCAGCATTGTTTTTAACGGCGAACGCCTTCTCCGCTGAGATTTTAACGAAAGAAGCCTTTAATAAGGTCCATACGCAATATACCAAAATCGGCACCATTTCCTCTACTGGCCAGACTGCGCCGAGCGATGCCCGAGAAGAACTGATTAAAAAGGCCGATGAAAAAGGCGCGGACGTTATCGTGCTCTCCTCCGGTAATACCGATAAAAAACTTCACGTCTCCGCTAACATCTATAAGAAGAAGTAATTAATCTTATATCTCAAGAAACATTATCCTATTGCCGGGTAATGTTTCTTGTTTGCTCAAAAAGTCTGTTTATTTTTAAACGGCGCCTGTTTTTTCCTGCCCTAATATCATTCTGTGATGCTCATTGTCGATTTCCTGCCCTAAGGCCGTAGTCACATCAAGGTCTTAGCTCTTTGCGTCAAGTACAATCCGCACGCTATACGCTATGCTTTAACGGAAACTGAAAACGTAGTTTGCTTATAAGGAAATCATCATGCGCTACAAACTTCTTGCTGTACTTCTCCCTTGCGCGCTGGCGCTCAGCGCCTGTACGACCGTCACCCCGGCCTATAAAGATAATGGCACTCGCAGCGGCCCCTGCGTTGAAGGCGGCCCTGACGACGTAGCGCAAAAATTCTATGACACCCAGATCCAGAATCGCACTCAGGATCCGGCAGCACTGCGCCCCTATCTGAGCGACGGACTGGCGCAGTTACTCAACGACGCCCGCCAGGATCCGGCCAACAGCAAACTGTTACAGGCTAACCCGTTCTCCAGTAGCAGCACCCCGGCGGACAGCGCCGTCGTTGCCAGCGCCTCCACCATCCCGAACCGTGATGCGCGCAATATTCCGCTGCGCGTCGAACTGAAACAGGGTACCCAAAGCTGGAAAGATGAAGTGCTGATGATCCAGGAAGGCCAGTGCTGGGCCGTCGATGACGTTCGCTATCTCGGCAATAACAGCCACGCACCAGCGGGTTCATTGCGACAGAGTCTGGAGAAACGCTGATTCCGGAGTTGAAGCCACGCCGCTGAAACGATACCCCCGGTAAAATGTCGGTATTCGCCCCGGGAATGCCGACATTTGCGCCTCCCTCACCCACCAGGCCATATTTTGTGCTAACTTTAAAGCTAAACGTGGTTTAGATTTAACTTTTAACGCATAAATATTGCATAACTATTCTGCCAAAGGTACTATTTGCGGCCTCAATAGCTATTCGTATCAGACTGCCCAGATGAGTATTAAACTAAACGGCATTAATTGCTTCTACGGCGCACACCAGGCGCTGTTCGACATCACGCTGGATTGCCCGCAGGGGGAAACGCTGGTGCTGCTCGGCCCCAGCGGTGCCGGGAAGAGCTCGCTGCTGCGCGTACTCAACCTGCTGGAGATGCCGCGTTCCGGTTCGTTATCCATCGCCGGCAACCAATTCGACTTCACCAAAGCGCCGTCCGATAAAGCGATTCGCGAGCTGCGTCAGAACGTCGGCATGGTCTTTCAGCAGTACAACCTGTGGCCGCACCTGACGGTGCAGCAAAACCTGATCGAAGCCCCCTGTCGCGTACTGGGGTTAAGCAAGGATCAGGCGCTGGCTCGTGCAGAGAAGCTGCTGGAACGCCTGCGTCTGAAGCCTTACAGCGATCGCTATCCGCTGCATTTATCCGGCGGCCAGCAGCAGCGTGTGGCTATCGCCCGCGCGCTGATGATGGAGCCGCAGGTCCTGCTGTTCGATGAGCCTACCGCGGCGCTCGATCCGGAAATCACGGCTCAAATCGTCAGCATTATCCGCGAGCTGGCTGAAACCGGCATCACCCAGGTTATCGTCACCCACGAAGTTGAAGTGGCGCGCAAGACGGCCAGTCGGGTGGTGTATATGGAAAATGGCCATATCGTCGAGCAAGGGGATGCCTCCTGCTTCACGCATCCGCAAACTGACGCGTTTAAAAACTATCTTTCACATTGATGTTTTTCGGGGAAATGACGATGAAAAAAGTACTGATAGCCGCCCTGCTCGCAGGCATGAGCCTCTCCGCTTCCGCCGCGCAGACCATTCGTTTCGCCACCGAGGCCTCCTACCCTCCGTTTGAGCTGGTGGACGCCAACAACCAGATCGTCGGTTTCGATGTCGATCTGGCGAACGCGCTGTGTAAAGAGATCGATGCCACCTGTACCTTTACCAACCAGGCCTTTGACAGCCTGATCCCGGGACTGAAATTCCGCCGTTTCGACGCGGTCATGGCCGGGATGGACATCACGCCGGAGCGTGAAAAGCAGGTGCTTTTCTCTACCCCGTATTATGACAACTCGGCGCTGTTCGTCGGTCAGCAGGGTAAGTTCACCAGCATTGACCAGCTGAAGGGCAAAAAAGTGGGCGTGCAGAACGGCACCACCCACCAGAAATTCATCACCGATAAACATCCGGAAATTACTACCGTTCCTTACGACAGCTACCAGAATGCGAAGCTGGACCTGCAGAATGGTCGTATTGACGCGGTCTTTGGTGATACCGCCGTGGTCACCGAATGGCTGAAGAGCAATCCGAAGCTGGCGGCCGTGGGCGACAAAGTGACCGACAAAGCCTATTTCGGCACCGGGCTGGGCATTGCCGTGCGTCAGGGCAACACCGATCTGCAGCAGAAATTTAACGCTGCGCTGGAAAAAGTGAAGAAAGACGGCACTTACCAGACCATCTATAACAAATGGTTCCAGAAGTAAGACTGAATGAACGAAATTTTTCCATTAGCAAGCGCCGCCGGGATGACCGTCGGCCTTGCCGTTTGCGCGCTCGCCATCGGCCTAGTCCTGGCGATGCTCTTTGCGGTACTGGAGTCAGTGAAATGGCGTCCGGTAGCCTGGCTTGCAACCGGCATTGTGACCATTCTGCGCGGACTACCGGAAATTCTGGTGGTACTGTTTATCTATTTCGGCTCTTCCCAGCTGCTGCTGACGCTCTCTGACGGTTTCACCATCCCGCTCGGGTTCACGCAGATCCCGGTGCAGATGCAGATTGAGAACTTTGACGTCAGTCCGTTCCTCTGCGGGGCGATCGCCCTGTCGCTGCTGTATGCCGCCTACGCCTCGCAAACGCTGCGCGGCGCGCTGAAAGCCGTTCCGCAAGGGCAGTGGGAGTCCGGCCAGGCGCTAGGGCTGTCGAAAGCCGCGATTTTCTTCCGCCTGGTGATGCCGCAGATGTGGCGCCATGCCCTTCCCGGTCTCGGTAACCAGTGGCTGGTGCTGCTAAAGGACACCGCGCTGGTGAGCCTGATCAGCGTCAACGATCTGATGCTGCAGACCAAAAGCATCGCCACTCGCACTCAGGAACCCTTTAACTGGTATATCATTGCGGCGGCAATCTATCTCGTCATCACCCTGTTGAGTCAATACATCCTTAAGCGGATTGACCAGCGTGCGACGCGCTTCGAACGGAGACCAGGCTGATGCTCGACTACTTACCCGAACTGCTGAAAGGGCTTCATACCAGCCTGACGCTGACCGTGGCGTCGATTATCGTGGCGCTGATCCTGTCGCTGATTTTTACCATAATCCTGACGCTGAAAACGCCGGGGCTGGTGTGGATAGTCCGCGGCTATATCACCCTGTTTACCGGTACGCCGCTGCTGGTGCAGATCTTCCTGATTTACTACGGCCCCGGACAGTTTCCTTCGCTGCAGGATTATCCGTGGCTGTGGCATCTTATCTCCGAACCGTGGCTGTGCGCCCTAATCGCCCTGTCGCTCAACAGCGCCGCCTACACCACTCAGCTGTTTTATGGCGCCATCCGGGCGATCCCCGACGGGCAATGGCAGTCCTGCAGCGCGCTGGGGATGAGTAAAAAGGATACCCTGGCGATCCTGCTGCCCTATGCTTTTAAGCGTGCGCTGTCGTCCTATTCCAACGAAGTGGTGCTGGTTTTCAAGAGTACCTCTCTGGCCTACACCATCACCCTGATGGAAGTGATGGGACACGGCCAGCTGCTGTACGGACGCACTTACGACGTGATGGTGTTCGGCGCCGCCGGGATTATCTATCTCATCGTCAACGGACTGCTGACGCTGCTGATGCGCCTGGTGGAACGTAAAGCGCTGGCCTTCGAGCGACGTAACTAGCGACGGAACATATTGCATAAAAAGCAGACAACAAGACGGACAAGTCTAACACCTGTCCGTCTTTTTTTATGCCATTAAAAATACTTAATCATTTTTATTGCATATAAATTCATTTAATGGCATTGTCACTCTATGCCGCAGACACGGCGAATAATCATAAGATTGACAGACGGGAGTTCCACGATGAAAAAGTTAGTTCTGGCTGCACTGCTCACCACGTTCACCTTCGGCGCTGCCGCCGCGGAGAAAATCAGCTTCGGCGTGTCCGCGACCTATCCGCCGTTTGAATCGATGGATGCCAATAATCAGATTGTCGGTTTCGATCTCGACCTGGCCAAAGCGCTGTGCAAACAAATGCAGGCAGAATGTACCTTTACCAACCACGCGTTTGACAGCCTGATCCCGGCACTGAAGTTCAAGAAATATGATGCGGTGATTTCCGGAATGGATATTACGCCGGAACGGAGCAAGCAGGTGGCCTTCACCGACCCGTACTACGCCAACTCCGCGCTGGTGATCGCCAAAAAAGACGCGTTCCATTCCTTCGATGACCTGAAAGGCAAACGGATCGGCATGGAAAACGGCACTACTCACCAGAAATATCTGCAGGATAAACATCCTGAGGTGAAGACCGTCGCCTATGACAGCTACCAGAATGCGATTATCGATCTGAAAAATGGCCGTATCGACGGTGTGTTCGGCGACACGGCGGTGGTCAACGAGTGGCTGAAAACCAACCCGCAGCTGGGCGCAGCCACGCCGAAAGTGACGGATCCGCAATACTTCGGCACCGGACTCGGCATTGCTGTGCGCCCGGATAACAAGGCGCTGCTGGAGAAACTGAACGCCGCGCTGAAAGCGATTAAGGCCGACGGTACCTACCAGAAAATCAGCAATCAGTGGTTCCCGGAGTAACTTTTTTGCCGGGTGGCGCTGCGCTTACCCGGCCTACTCTTTCCCCGTAGCCGGGTAAGGTGTATCCGCATCCGGCAATGTCTCAAAGTGGCACGAAGAACCTGAACCGCGCCCCGCTTACCGACTCCACCAGTCTGATACCGCCTCCGTGCAGCTCCAACATTCGTTTCACAATCAGCAGCCCTAACCCGCCGCGATCCTCCCGCGATGCCTGGGTAGACAACGCCGACGGCCGCTGGAACAGATCGTCGCGCAGCGCGGCATCGACGCCCGTTCCGTTGTCTGCCACTTCCACCTGGAGCTGTTGATCCTCCTGCCAGACCGCCAGACGGATCTCCCCGCCGACGGGAGTATGCCGCATCGCGTTATCGAGCAGGTTGGTCACCACCCTCTCAATCATCGACACATCGGCGTTAATCAGCGGCAGCGGTCCCGGCACATCAATATGCAGGTTCACCTCGCGCGTGCGGGCAGTTAATTCAAACTTCTGCGCGACGTCGGAGATCAGCTCCCCCATCGCGAAACGCTCGCGCTGCGGCTTAATGCCCCCGTGCTCCAGTCGCGCCAGCTCAAACAGCTGCTGCGAGAGATGGCGCACTTTGTTGCCCTGACGCAGGGCGATGGTGAGATATTGCCTGCGCTCCTCGGCAGTCAGCCATTCGTCCTTCAGGGTCAGCGTTTCCAGATACCCCAGCAGCGAAGTCAGCGGCGTGCGCAAATCGTGGGAGATATTGGCCACAAATTCGCGGCGCTGGCGGTCGTTGTCGGCCAGCCGATCCCACTGGCCGGCTATCTGCTGCGCGAGGTCAATAAAACGATTCTCGAGCATCGCCACCTCGTTACCTGGCTGCGGCTCCGGTGTGCGGGCCGCCAGGGTTTTGATGGCGCTGATACTGTCCTGACCGCTCGCCACTACCTGGGCGGTGAGCAGGCGGACCGGCCGGGTGACCCAGAACCATGCCAGCCCCCCTGCCAGAAGGCCAAACAGGGCCACCAGCAGCAGCGTCCACAGAACAATGCTCCACAGCGTTTTTTGCCAGGCGTCGGCCGCCAGCTGATTAAAGGTCTCTCCCTGCAAAATGATATACAGGTAGCCGCGCAGCTGCCCGTCGACGCGCAGCGGGGCGGCGCTGAAGACTTTTCGTCCGTCGAGACTACGCGGATCGTCGCCATATACCGGCGACGCACTGCCGGTGAGAAAAGCCTGCACCGGCGCCATGTCGATACGCTGGCGCTGGATATGTCCCGGCGGCGCCGCATCGGCCAGCAGGTCGCCATCCGGCGACAGCAGATAGAGCTCCACGCTGGGATTAAAGGTCATCAGGCGGTCAAACAACGACTTCAGGGTTTGTCGGTTGACCTCGCCGTGGGCGTCCAGCAGCGGCTCGCGGGCCACAATCTGCTGAGCCAGCCCGGCGGAGAGGCGCTGCACCATGGCGTTGCCATACTGCGCGCTGCTGTGTAACTGAACGGCGCACACTGCCGCCGCGCACAGTATCAGCAGGGAGACCACCACCAGCGCCAGCCGCTGGCTGAGGCTTAAGCGGCGGATCACGGGGCGGCCTCTTGCGACACCGGGGCGAACTTATAGCCTTTACCCCAGACGGTAAGAATGATGTCCGGCTCCGCCGGATCACGTTCGATTTTGCTGCGCAGGCGGTTGATATGGGTATTAACCGTGTGCTCATAGCCCTCGTGCTGATATCCCCAAACCTGCTCCAGCAGCGCCAGCCGCGAAAACACCTCACCGGGATGGCGGGCGAAGTAATAGAGCAGATCGAATTCGCGCGGCGTGAGGTCCACCACCTCGCCGCGCAGCTTCACTTCGCGCGACAGCGGATCGATGCTCAGGCCATGGCAGGACAGGCGCCCGGCGTCCATCAGCAGGTTCTGCCCCATCGCCTCCTGGCGACGAAACAGCGCTTTGACGCGGGCGATAAGCTCCAGCAGTGAAAAGGGCTTCGCCAGATAATCATCGGCGCCCATCTCCAGGCCCAGCACGCGGTGCATTTCGCTGGTGCGAGCGCTGATGATAATCACCGGCAGGTAGCGGGTCATCTGACGGATACGCCGGCAGATCTCCAGGCCATCGACGCCAGGCAGCATCAAATCAAGGATCACCGCATCCCAGACCTGCTTTTCCAGCTGGACAAGGGCCTGGTCGCCGTCGGCTTCATGCACAATCTGATAGCCCTCATCCTGAAGATTGAGCCGCAGCAGCGTGGCAATATCCTCGTCATCTTCCACCAGCAGAATGGTTTTGGCCATTAGATTCCCCCCACCAATAACAAAACATGCAGCGCCAAGCTTACCTGATTTCAGCGACGCAAAGCCTTCACATTTTGTTTAAACTTCGCGGACCAGCAGGGTCAGCACTTCGTAGTGCGCGGTGTGAGGGAACATATCAAACAGCTGGACCCGCTCGACGCGATAGCCGCGAAGACGGGCAATATCGGTCGCCATGGTGCGAGCGTTACAGCTGGAATAGATGATATAGGGCGGCGCCATGCGGCTTAAATAGTCGCACAGTTCGGCGCCAATGCCGCGACGCGGCGGGTTGACCAACACCAGCTGCGGGATATCGTCTTCATGAGTGGCGAACTGCGTCGAGTCCAGCGCCTGAAAATGCAGATTGCTGAGCCCCAGCTGCGCGGCTGACTGTCTGGCGCAGGCGATCGCTTCCGGGGCAATCTCGATACCGGTCAGGCGCATCGCCGGCGTCGCGCAGTGCAGGCCAAATCCCCCGACGCCGCAAAACAGATCCCACATATGCTGGACCGGCAGCGCGCGCACCCAGTCGCGGGCGGTGGCATACAGCCGACTGGCTACCGCCGGGTTGGTCTGAAAGAAACTTTGCGGGCGGATCCACAGCGGCACCTCGTTAAAGACCTCCCCCAGCGCCTGCTGTTCGGTGAAGAAGATCTCCTGCTCGCCTTCCATGATTGCCATATGCACCGGCTGGATATTCGCCGTGATCACGCTGAGCTGCGGGAGCTGTGCCTGCAGCCACGGCAGCGCGGCGCGCAGCTGAGCCACCTTGGCCTCTGAGCGCAGCACGAAGCGCAGCATCATCTCTCCCTGCTGGCTGGCGGTCAGCAGCAGATATTTCAGCTCCCCGCGCTTGCGGGCGACGTTGTAGGGCGTTAACCCGGCGCGAGCGATAAAGGGTTTCAGGGCAGCAAACACCGGCGCAAACGCTGAAGGATAGAGCGGGCAGTCGGTGAGATCCACCGGGGTGCCATCGCGATGCAGCATCCCCAGCAACGGACGCTCAACGCTGCCGCTGACCACCATCTTGGCCTTGTTACGGAAGGCCGTCTCCGGCCCGCTGACCGGCTCGCCCCAGGCAGCGACCGGGATCGCCGCCAGCAGCGTGCGCAGATCGGCCATTTTATCGGCGAGCTGTTGCGGGACCGGCCGCTCCAGCCATTGACAGGAGCGGCAGCGGCCGGCGTCGTAGAGTGCGCAATGCATAATTGACCTTCAAAAATCCAGGGGCGGGGATTGTATCACCGTTATTGCAGGCGGAAAAACCGACGACAGTTTGCAGGCACAAACAGCAGCGTCAGGACCAGCAGATCCGGCAGTTTTTGCATCACCAGCGAGTGGAAAATCTCCCGTTTCGATTCACCGGGAATGCTGAACAGTTCCGGATAACCGTAGCCCAGCGACGCAGCCCACAGATAGCCGGCGGCAATCACCTGCGTTAGCAGATAGATCCAGCGTGCCCAGTTACGCCCTTTCACCAGTGAAAAAGCGCACCAGATTTCGATAAACACCAGCACCAGGCTGCCAAGGAAGACCAGCGTCAGGTTCCAGGTCTGGACGCTGCGGTGAATGAATTCGTTTAACCCCTGCAGACCCAACAGATTGAGGATCATCAGCAGATCCAGAGCACGAATCAAAATAATAGCAAAGGCCGCCACCTGCACCAGCGCAGGGACGTTAAGGCGGGCATGAGATGAGCGAGTTTTCGTAAACAATCCCAACGTAATGTCTTCCATGAAAACGGCGCCACAAGGTGGCGCCGACAGGAGGCTGCTGTACCGATTTTAGGTGGTTCAGCCTTGTCTTGCACGCTGGATATCGCGCACTCGCTGCTTTTCTGCGCGGGCCATCAAATACCAGGCGATAAAACCAACAATACCGACCACGCCAAGGATGAGCGTCGCCAGGGCGTTAATCTCCGGGTTGACCCCCATGCGCACGCTGGAGAAGACCAGCATCGGCAAGGTCGTGGCCCCGGGACCGGAGACAAAGCTGGCGATAACCAGGTCATCCAGCGACAACGTGAAGGCCAGTAGCCAGCCGGAGATCACCGCCGGCATAATCATCGGCAACGTGATGACGAAAAAGACCTTCAGCGGTGCCGCCCCCAAATCCATTGCCGCCTCTTCAATCGAGTGGTCCAGCTCGCGCAAACGCGAGGAGATCACCACCGCCACGTAGGCGGTACAGAAGGTGACGTGCGCCAGCCAGATGGTCAACATCCCGCGGTCCGACGGCCAGCCAATGGCATGCCCTAGCGCCACGAACAGCAGCAGCAGCGAGAGACCGGTGATCACGTCCGGCATGACCAGCGGCGCGGTGATCATAAATGCGAAGCCGTTAGACCCGCGAAAGCGTCCAAAGCGCACCATCACCACCGCGGCGATGGTACCGAGGATCGCCGCCGCCGTCGCCGCGCAGGCGGCGATGGTCAGGCTCAGCCCTACCGCGCTCATCATCGCATCATCGTGGAACAATTCGCTATACCAGCGCGTCGACCACCCGGCCCAGACCGTCACCAGTTTCGAGCTGTTGAATGAGTAGATCACCAGCATCAGCATCGGGGCATAGAGGAAGGTGAACCCGAGCACGAGGATCAGAATGCGCCACGGCGAGCGTACTACCGGCAAGTCGTTCATCCCTGCTCTCCCATCTGTTTTTGCTGGTGCTTGTGGAACCACATGATCGGCACGATCAGCAGTAGCAGCATGACAATCGCCACCGCCGAGGCGACCGGCCAGTCGCGGTTGTTAAAGAACTCCTGCCACAGCACGCGGCCAATCATAATGCTATCGGGGCCACCCAGCAGTTCCGGGATCACGAACTCCCCCACCGCCGGAATAAACACCAGCATGGAGCCGGCGATAATGCCGCCTTTGGTGAGCGGGACGATCACCTGGAAGAAGGTCTTCAGCGGCCGGGCGCCGAGATCCAGCGAGGCCTCCACCAGCGAATAGTCGATGCGGGTCAGCGCGGTGTAGATCGGCAGCACCATAAACGGCAGGTAGGCATACACGATACCGATATACACCGCCAGGTTGGTGTGCAGGATCTCCAGCGGCTGATCGATAACCCCTAACCACAGCAGGAAGTTATTCAACACGCCGTTGCTTTTCAGCAGCCCCATCCAGGCATAGACGCGGATTAAGAATGACGTCCACGACGGCAGGATCACCAGCAGTAGCAGAATATTGCGCGTCGACGGCTTGCTGTGCGCCACCGCCCAGGCCAGCGGATAGCCCAGCAGCAGGCAGCAGATCGTCGATATGCCCGCCACCTGCAGCGACTGGAGATAAGCTTCAAAATAGAGCGGATCGTCGGTCAACTGCAGGAAGTTGGCAAAGTTGAGGGTCAGCGTCAGCTGGCCATCCGCCCACTCCATCAGTTCGGTGTAGGGAGGGATCGCCCGCGCCATCTCGGCAAGACTTATCTTGAACACGATCAGGAACGGCAGCATAAACAACAGGATCAGCCACAGATAGGGCAGCGCAATCACCAGCTTGCGGCCATGCGCCATCTGCAGGCGTGCCACCCACAATGCGAAACCGCCCGGTTTTTTCTCCCCTGACGGGGATTCAACGGTACTCATCGCCCTCTCCTTACACCGTCAGCACTACGCAGCTGTCAGCATCCCAGCATAAACGCACCTCATCACCCCAGGTGGGCGTCCCTTTCCGATGGCGGTGTTCATTCTGCAGCTGGGCACTGATCATCTGCCCGCTTTGCAGGCGCACATGATAGATAGAGAGATCCCCCAGATAGGCGATATGAATCACCTCGCCGACGGCAAAATTGTAGCCGTCCGCCGGTGGTTCATCGCACAGCATGATCTTCTCCGGGCGCAACGCCACCCAGACCGGCACGTTGTCCACCACCGACGCGTCGGGGTCGACCTTCAGCGGGTGCACCAGTCCTGGCGAACTCAACACCAGACCATCCTCCAGACGCTCCTTCACCAGGCCTTCAAAGACGTTTACCGAGCCGATGAACTCGGCGCTGTAGCGGGTGGTCGGGTGCTCGTAAATCTCTTCCGGTTCGCCAATCTGCACAAACTTGCCGCGGTTCATGATGGCGATACGGCCCGCCATGGTCATCGCCTCTTCCTGGTCGTGGGTCACCATTACGCAGGTCACGCCAACGCGTTCAAGGATATCCACCACCTCAAGCTGCATGCGATCGCGCAGCTTTTTGTCCAGCGCGCCCATCGGCTCATCGAGCAGCAGCAGCTTCGGCCGTTTCGCCAGGCTACGCGCCAGCGCGACACGCTGGCGCTGGCCGCCAGAGAGCTGGTGCGGCTTGCGTTTGGCATACTCCTGCATATGTACCAGGGCCAACATCTCCTGCACCCGGGCGGTGATTTCCGCTCTGGGCAGGCGATCCTGCTTCAGACCGAAGGCGATATTCTGCTCAACGGTCATATGGGGAAACAGGGCGTAGGACTGGAACATCATATTGATAGGTCGCTGATAGGGCGGCACGCGCGCCAGATCCACGCCGTCGAGCATAATCTGCCCGGCGGTCGGTTGTTCAAAGCCCGCCAGCATGCGCAGCAGCGTCGATTTCCCGCAGCCGGATGCGCCCAGCAGAGCAAAAATTTCGCCTTTGTAGATAGTGAGACTGACGTCGTCGACCGCGTGCTGGCCATCAAACGACTTGGTTAAGTTACGGATTTCCAGTAGCGGGGTCAGCGCTTTGGGGGCTTTCGCCTGTGGGCGGGGCATTACGTCGTTCAATCGGGTGCTCTCCGGCAAAAAAACGATCACCATATGGTCCGGTGCCATACTTCGTGCTTAACAGTGCAATTGCACCATCCTGGTGCTTCTGCTCGCCGGGCGCGCTGCCATTTCCCGGCGAGTGCAGATCTGATACGGCCCGTGTTCGACGGGCCGTCAGAGATTATTTGCCGCTCTTCACTTTGGTCCATGCGCGGGTGCGCACGCGGTCAATCTTCGGATCCTGCACCTTCAGCGTGAACAGTTTGGCGAACACATCCGCTGGCGGATAAATCGCCGGGTTGTTACGGATAGCCTCGCTGACCAGCGGTGTGGAGGCCTTGTTGCCGTTGGCGTAGAACACCTGGTCGCTGATTTTAGCGATCACATCCGGACGCATCAGATAGTTAAGGAACTGATAGGCTTCATCTTTATTCTTGGCGTCGGCCGGCATGGCAAAGACATCAAAGAACGCCAGCGCGCCTTCTTTCGGAATAAAGTAGGAGACGTTTACGCCATTTTTCGCCTCTTTCGCGCGGTTGGCCGCCTGCCAGACATCCCCTGCCCAGCCGATCGCCACGCAGATGTCGCCGTTGGCAAGGTCGTTAATATATTGCGAAGAGTGGAAGTAGCGAATGTTCGGCCGCAGCTTCAACAGCAGATCGGTGGCCGGGCCGGTGTAATCATCCGCTTTGCTGCTGTTCGGATCCTTGCCAAGGTAGTTCAGCACGGTGGCGAAAATCTCTTCCGGCGCGTCGAGGAAGGAGACGCCGCAGCTTTTCAGTTTTTCGAGGTTCTCCGGCTTCAGCACCAGATCCCAGCTATCGACCGGCGCATCTTTGCCGAGGACCGCTTTCACCTTATCCACGTTGTAGCCAATACCCGTCGTCGCCCACAGATAAGGCACCGCGTATTTATTCTCCGGGTCATGCTTGGCGACCAGCTTCAGCACTTCGGGGTCAAGGTTCTTCCAGTTGGGCAGCTTGCTCTTATCCAGCGGCTGGAACACGCCCGCCGCCAGCTGGCGCTCAAGGAAGCTTGCCGACGGTACCACCAGGTCGAAACCGGTGCTGCCCGCCATTAATTTGCCTTCCAGTACTTCGTTGGAATCAAAAACGTCATACACGACTTTAATTCCGGTCTCTTTTTCGAAATTCGCTACCGTGTCCGGCGCAATATAATCAGACCAGTTATAAACATGCAGGGTTTTTTGTTCGGCGGCGAGCGAACCGGCAGAGACGGCCATCAGCGCACCCGTAACCAGACCTGTTAACCATTTTTTACCAAAGGCGGTCATATCTCTTATCCTTCTCAACGCCCGTTAATTTACGGGCTCAAATATACGCATTTCAACGCATGCAAGAATCATGCATATTTTTTCATTGCCTGAGAAAAGGAGAGCGGATCTCTCCCGGAGTGGTTGCTCGCAACTGGAAGCATCGCCAGAATAACTGTAGCCAGAATAAGAGGCTATAGCCCAGGTAAAAAAACGCCTTTTATCAAATTTTTATGCAATAACGGTCTACGTGATAAGCCAAAACGGCCTGAATGGCGGTGAATAATGCTTTAAGAGAAGGTTAAACGCAGAATAAAAGCGGGTAATACGCAGCCGCTGCGGTAGTGGCTGCGCTAATTTTAGACGGCTTTAGTGAAGAAAATGGTATTGCACGTTTTCCGCCGCGGGCTCTTCCTCTTCACCTTTGTACAACAGCTGGTTGGCGCCCGCTTCGAGGATCACCATCGAGATCTGCTCTTCACTTTGGCGGAAGAACCAGGCGAACTGATCCATGGTCACTCCCGGGCCGATAGACAACGACTGGCAGACCACCAGCTTGGGCAAGTTATCGTCCTGAATATCGATAAAGGCCTTCACGGTTAACGAGCTGGCGTTGATGGCCGAAAGATCCGCCGACAGCGCCAGCAGGGCAGACGGCTTCACCTCCGCGAGGGCGGAAAAGAGCACCACGTTGTCCACCAGGTCAATTTTGGCATCAAAAATACCGTCGAAATTCTGCATATGCGGCAGGTGCAATGCCTGACAGGAATCGCACTCAAAAAAGCTGATGCCGATCTCATCCAGCCAGCGACGTAGCGTATCCAGACCTGGAACGACCAGTGAATCCATAGTGCCTGTGACCTCTTACAATGGAAAAACGACGCCATAGCTTACGCAAAAAAAGCGCCGCATACCATGACAGACTTGCATCCGGCGGCTAGCCGCCTATTTTCAAACAGAATTCCGGCGTCGCCTGGCGCTCGATCCAGGCGATCATCTTGCTGGCGATGTCCACGCCGGTGGTGGTTTCTACCCCTTCCAGCCCTGGCGAAGCATTCACTTCCATTACCAGCGGCCCGCGGGTGGCGCGTAAAATATCGACGCCGGCGACGTCGAGCCCAAGGGTTTGCGTCGCCTTGATGGCAATCGCCCGCTCCTCGTCGCTAATCTGGGCCACCGTGGCCATGCCGCCGCGGTGCAGGTTAGAACGAAAGTCGCCCTCTTTTGCCCGCCGTTCGATCGCCGCCACCACCTCATTGCCGACCACCAAACAGCGAATATCGCAGCCTTTCGCCTCGGCAATATATTCCTGCACCAAAATATGCGCATTCAGCCCGCGAAAGGCGTCGATCACGCTCTCCGCCGCCTGACGGGTCTCCGCCAGCACCACGCCGATCCCCTGGGTGCCTTCCACCAGCTTCACCACCAGCGGTGCCCCACCCACCATGGCGATCAGGTCGCTGGTGTCATCGGGGGAGTGAGCGATGCCGGTCAGCGGCAGATCGATGCCCTGGCGCGCCAGCAGCTGCAGCGAGCGCAGCTTATCGCGAGCGCGGGTGATGGCGACCGACTCATTCAGCGGATAGCTTCCCAATAGCTCAAACTGACGCAAAGCCGCGGTGCCATAGTAGGTGATCGCCGAGCCAATTCGCGGGATCACCGCATCAAAATGCGGTAGCTGACGCCCTTTGTAGTGGATGGACGACGCCACCGGACTGACGTTCATATAGCAGGAAAGCGGATCGAGGATCTCGACCTGATGCCCGCGCTGTTGCGCCGCTTCGCGCAGGCGTCGACATGAATAAAGCGTTCCATCCCGGGATAATATGGCAATTTTCATCCTGCACCTCTGCGAAAAGACCCGCTCTGGCGGGCCTCACTATCGAACACACTTTCACCTTTCCTGCGGCCGGCGGCGGATACCGCCTGGCCGGAGCAGCAGTGTACACGTAATCAACGTGTTGCCCACCCCTGCTTATGCAGATAGTCGAGAATAAACGGACGACTCTCTTTCACGATAGTGCGACGGATATGATCGCTCCAGGTATCGCGGCGGGCGTTGCTGCCGCGCGACAGATAATAGTGCGCCAGCTGGTCGTCATAGTCCGCCAGCAGCGCGTTATCCAGCGGCTGATAGTGGTTCTCATGCACCAGCATGGCGGCCGGCATCCGCGGCTTGATGTCCGGGTTATCCGCCGGCCAGCCAAGGCAAAGACCGAACAGCGGCAGGACGTGCTGCGGCAGCGCCAGCAGCGCCGTCACCGCCTCAATGTTGTTGCGCAGTCCGCCGATATAGACGCCGCCCAGCCCGAGGGACTCGGCGGCAATCAGCGCGTTTTGCGCCAGCAGCGCCGTATCGACGACGCCGATCAGCAGCTGTTCCGCCAGCCCCAGCTGCGCCTGTGGGCAAATCTGCAGGTGGCGGTTAAAGTCGGCGCAGAAGACCCAAAACTCCGCCGCCTGGGCGACGTGCTGCTGGCCGCCGGTCAGCGGGACCAGTTGCGCACGCAGCGCCGGGTCAGTAATACGGATGATGGAGGTGCACTGTAAAAAACTCGAGGTAGATGCCGCTTGCGCGCTGGCGATAATCTCTGCGCGCTGTTCGTCGCTCACGGGCGCATCGGTGAAGTGGCGGATGGAACGATGGCTGCGCAGCAGCTCAATGGTCGGCGTCATTGCGTTTTTCTCTGTCAGACAAGGATTCAGGCTTTGGAGAGTGCGTTAACTGCGGGGCCACGATCTGCGCCACTCGCCACATGACGGCGATGGCGGCGGGGATCATCAGCATAATCCCGGCAAAGATCATCACCAGCGCCGCAGTCGGACTGGCAATGGGCGCAGGCAGCTGGACATACTGGTTAAGCGAGAGCCAGGCAAGGGTTAACAGCCCCATCCCGAGGATCTCAACCAGCAGAATGCTTTTCGGCAACGGGGCAAATTTTCGCATCACGCCTCTCCGGTTGATAAGCGCGGCGCATCAGACAATCCCACTGCGCCGCCGGGTCAGTATACGGGTTTTGATAGTACGACATTTATCAAACATAGCCGTAAACCATCGAAGCAAAAGGCAGAACCTTCTTTCCCTCCCCGGCCAATGCAGGCATCATAAGCGGCATTCGCCATCCGGCTGAGGTTTAAGGAGAGAAGCAATGTTTACCGTTATTTTTGGTCGTCCAGGCTGCCCTTACTGCGTTCGCGCCAAAGAGCTGGCAGAAAAACTGACCAACGAGCGTGATGACTTTAACTACCGTTACGTGGATATTCACGCCGAAGGCATCAGCAAAGCTGACCTGGAAAAAACCGTCGGCAAACCGGTTGAAACCGTACCGCAGATTTTCGTCGACCAGAAACACATCGGCGGTTGCACCGATTTCGAAGCCTGGGCGAAAGAGAATCTCGGTCTGTTTGCCTGAGCCAATTTATTTGCTCGATGAGTGACTGCGCCAGGTATCAAGCCAGGCGCAGATAAACAAAAAGCACAACGCCCCGAGCGCGCACCAGAACACCGCGCTCAGTACCCACGCCATCTCCTGCCAGAACGTTCTGTGCGTCACGAAGAACAGCCGCATCGTCACCATACAGACCGGCGCCGCCAGCATCGCACCCAGCAAAGGGCGCAGCACCCGCTGTCCGGGAGAGAGGCAGCTCGCCGCCGCCCCTGGCAGCAAAAAGAAGAGCAGGCCCAGCTCCGGGTTGCCGCTGGCGCGAAAGGCCCCTTTCATATGTAATAGCAGCGATAAGCACACCACAATGAACAGAACGAAGCCGCAGATAATACCGGCCCAACTACGCTCAGACTTCACCGTATCCTCCTGATGTTGCCTCTAACTCACGTCCACGTCGCCCAGTCAGATAAAGCATTTCGGCAATCCATGCCAATAACTCCCCTACCAGCCTAAAAACGATTGTCACTAGCCGCCGCATCCAGGAAGGATTAAACTAGCGGTTATATTTTTGCTGGTTATAACAGGGTGCCAGAATAGGTTCGCCACAACGCGAACGCCTGAGCAACCTTAGACCAAATAACCATTTCCTTCAACAACTTACTAGTAAATGAGAAGTTGGCTTTCGTGAATATAAACGTCGCAGATTTGTTAAACGGGAATTACATCCTGTTATTATTCGTTGTACTTGCATTAGGACTATGCCTGGGAAAACTGCGTCTCGGCTCAGTACAACTTGGTAATTCCATTGGCGTTTTAGTCGTTTCTCTCTTATTAGGTCAGCAGCATTTCGCGATTAACACTGATGCCCTTAATCTCGGCTTTATGCTGTTTATTTTTTGCGTCGGCGTGGAAGCCGGACCCAACTTTTTTTCCATTTTTTTCCGCGACGGCAAAAACTACCTGATGCTGGCGCTGGTGATGGTCGGCAGCGCGATGCTGATCGCCACCGTGCTGGGCAAAGTGTTCGGCTGGGATATTGGTCTTACCGCCGGTATGCTGGCGGGCGCCATGACCTCCACCCCGGTGCTGGTGGGCGCGGGCGACACCCTGCGCCATTTCGGCCTGCCCAGCGATCAGCTGGCGCAATCGCTTGACCATCTGAGCCTCGGCTATGCCCTGACCTACCTGGTCGGCCTGGTGAGTCTGATCGTCGGCGCCCGCTATATGCCCAAGCTGCAGCATCAGGATCTGCAGACCAGCGCCCAGCAAATCGCCCGCGAGCGCGGCCTCGATACCGATTCAAAACGTAAAGTGTACCTGCCGGTGATCCGCGCCTACCGCGTTGGCCCGGAGCTGGTGGCCTGGGCGGATGGCAAAAATCTGCGCGAGCTTGGTATTTATCGCCAGACCGGCTGCTATATCGAACGCATCCGCCGCAACGGCATTCTGGCCAACCCGGACGGCGACGCGGTGCTGCAGATGGGCGACGATATTGCGCTGGTGGGCTATCCGGACGCGCACGCCCGCCTCGACCCGAGCTTCCGTAACGGCAAAGAGGTATTCGACCGCGATCTGCTCGACATGCGCATCGTCACCGAAGAGATTGTGGTCAAAAACCACAACGCCGTCGGCCGCCGCCTGGCGCAGCTGAAGCTCACCGACCACGGCTGCTTCTTAAACCGGGTTATTCGCAGCCAGATTGAAATGCCTATCGACGATAACGTGGTGCTGAACAAAGGTGACGTGCTGCAGGTCAGCGGCGATGCCCGTCGCGTAAAAACCGTAGCCGACCGCATCGGCTTTATCTCCATTCACAGCCAGGTGACCGACCTGCTGGCCTTCTGCGCCTTCTTTATCGTCGGCCTGATGATCGGCATGATCACCTTCCAGTTCAGCTCTTTTAGCTTCGGCATCGGCAACGCCGCCGGCCTGCTGTTCGCCGGCATTATGCTTGGCTTCCTGCGCGCCAACCACCCAACCTTCGGCTATATCCCGCAGGGAGCGCTGAACATGGTGAAAGAGTTTGGCCTGATGGTGTTTATGGCCGGGGTCGGACTCAGCGCCGGGGCCGGGATCAATAACGGTCTGGGCGCCGTCGGCGGCCAGATGCTGGCGGCAGGGCTTATCGTCAGCCTGTTGCCGGTGGTGATCTGCTTCCTGTTCGGCGCCTATGTGCTGCGCATGAACCGGGCGATGCTGTTTGGCGCCATGATGGGCGCCCGCACCTGCGCCCCGGCAATGGAGATCATCAGCGATACCGCGCGCAGCAACATTCCGGCGCTCGGCTACGCAGGCACCTACGCCATCGCCAACGTGCTGCTTACCCTTGCCGGGACGCTCATCGTGATCATCTGGCCAGGGCTACAATAAATTTTTGAGAAAAAAGCCGTCACAGGCAGAACTTTTTCTCAGGGCATCAGTCATAAGTAATGCCACTGCTTTTCTTTGATGTCCCCATTTTGTGGAGCCCATCAACCCCGCCACTTCGGTTCAAGGTTGATGGGTTTTTTGTTGCCTGCATTTAGCCCTCACGCATGTCTCGCACTGCCTCAGCGCCCCTCTTCCTGCACCCTCTCCCCCGCCAGCTGCCCAACCAGCAGCCGGATTGCCGCCTTCGACAGCGGCGCGCGGTCGGTGACAAAGTGCAAGGTCATCCCTTCAATAAAGGCGTCGAGGCCGCGGGCGGTATCAGCGGCGAACCATTGCTCCAGCGTCTGCTGGCTGCGCCGCATCCAGTTCTGCATCACCCCCTTTAGCGCCGGCTGACTGCTGCAGAACGCGTACAGCTGGTACATCAGCTCCATATTGCGCGCCGTGGTCACCTGGGCGCTGAAGATCAGCTCCGCGATAGCATCGCAGGCTTGTTCCCGGTTCGTTACTCCAGCAAAACATTGCTGATACTGCGCCGACATCTCGGCGGTAAACAGGCTGAACGCCTCCTCAACCAGCGCCTCGATGCCGCTGAAATAATAGGTCAACGACCCCAGCGGCACATTCGCGCAGAGGGCGATTTTGCGGTGCGTCACTGCCTGGACGCCGTGCGCCGCGATGGTGTCCAGCGTCGCTTGCAGGATGCGCTCGCGGCGCTGCGGATCGTTCGGTCTACGGGCCATAATTTTCCTCTTCCGGTTTATGTACAAATGTACACATGCTTGCTACTGTTGTCTTCACTCTTCTCCTTTAAGGCGTTTACGGATGACGACGCAAACCTCGCGCAGAGCGCTCCAGCTTCGGCTGTGGGCGCTGTTTATGTTCTTTTTCATCCCCGGCTTATTAATGGCCTCCTGGGCCACCCGCACGCCGGCGATCCGCGATCAGTTGATGCTTTCTACGGCAGAAATGGGCGTAGTGCTGTTTGGTCTGTCGGTGGGGTCGATGAGCGGTATTCTTTGCTCAGCGTGGCTGGTGAAGCGCTTTGGTACCCGCAAGGTCATCCGCACCACCATGTCCTTCGCCGTACTCGGCATGCTGGTGCTCAGCCTGGCGCTGTGGGTCTCTTCCGCCCCGCTGTTCGCCTTCGGCCTGGCCATCTTTGGCGCCAGCTTTGGCTCTGCAGAAGTCGCTATTAACGTCGAAGGCGCGGCCATCGAGCGGGAGATGAATAAAACGGTGCTGCCGATGATGCATGGCTTTTACAGCTTCGGCACCCTGTTCGGCGCCGGGGTGGGCATGGCAGTGACCGGATTCGGCCTACCTGCCGCCCCGCACATCCTGGCGGCCGCGCTGGTGGCTATCCTGCCCATCGCCATTGCCATCCGCGCCATTCCCGATGGCACCGGTAAAAATGCCGCCGAAGCCGCCCACGGTGAGGCGAAGGGTCTGCCGGTATGGCGCGACGCGCAGTTGCTGCTGATCGGGGTCATCGTCCTGGCGATGGCCTTTGCCGAAGGCTCGGCCAACGACTGGCTGCCGCTGCTGATGGTGGACGGCCACGGCTTTAGCCCCACCTCCGGCTCGCTGATCTATGCCGGCTTCACCCTCGGTATGACGCTGGGCCGCTTTACCGGCGGCTGGTTTATCGATCGCTACAGCCGGGTGACGGTAGTCCGCGGCAGCGCGGTGATGGGCGCCCTGGGTATTGGCCTGATCATCTTCGTCGATAACCCCTGGGTGGCGGGAATCTCGGTACTGCTGTGGGGCATTGGCGCCTCGCTCGGCTTCCCGCTGACCATCTCCGCCGCCAGCGATACCGGGCCGGACGCGCCCAAGCGCGTCAGCGTGGTGGCGATCACCGGTTATCTTGCTTTCCTCGTCGGGCCGCCGCTGCTGGGCTTCCTCGGCGAACACTTCGGCCTGCGCAGCGCCATGATGGTGGTGCTGGGTCTGGTCATGGTGGCGGCACTGGTCGCCCGCGCGGTGGCTAAGCCACAATCTGAACCCGTTATGGAGAACAGCTAATGAGCATCAAACTGATTGCGGTGGATATGGACGGCACCTTTTTAAGCGATGCCAAAACTTACAACCGGCCGCGCTTCCTCGCCCAGTACCAGCGAATGCGTGAACAGAATATTCGCTTCGTGGTCGCCAGCGGCAACCAATATTATCAGCTGATCTCCTTTTTCCCGGAGATCGCCCATCAGATCGCCTTTGTGGCGGAAAACGGCGGCTGGGTGGTGAGCGGCAATGAAGACGTCTTCAACTGCCAGCTGCCGCTCCACCATTTCAACGCCGTGGTCGATCATTTGCAGACCCTGCCGAATATCGAAATCATCGCCTGCGGGAAGCGCAGCGCCTACACGCTCAACCGCTATAACGACGCGCTGAAGACGGTGGCGGCGAAGTATTATCACCGCCTCGAACTGGTGGATGATTTTAACCACCTTGATGACGCGATCCTCAAATTTGGTCTCAATGTACCGGACAGCCTGATCCCGGAAATTCAGCCGAAGCTGCACGCGGCGCTGGGGGATATGGTCAACGCGGTGGCCACCGGCTACGGCAGTATTGACTTAATTATGCCAGGGGTGCACAAAGCTAACGGTTTGCGCATTTTGCAGCAGCGCTGGGGCATTGAGGATCATGAGGTGGTGGCGTTCGGCGATAGCGGCAATGATATCGAGATGCTGCAGCACGCCGGATTTGGCTTTGCCATGGCCAACGCCCGGGAAGACGTCAAAGCCGTCGCCAGCCATCACGCGCCGCACAACAACGAAGAAGGCGTGCTGCAGATTATTGATAAGGTGTTAAATCGCGAAGCGCCGTTCGCCTGATAAGACCCCGGATGCGAGCGCATCCGGGTTTGCCACCGGTTACGCCTGCTGCGAATTGCCGACGCTTTTATCTTTCAGGAAGTAGATCATCAGCCCCAGCCACAGTACCCCGCCCAGCAGGTTAAACAGGCTGAACAAGCCGTTACCCCCCAGCTCATAAGCATGTTTGCTGAGCTCGATGCCGACAGTGAAGATCAGCATCTGCAGCATTCCCATCGCCGCCGAGACCGTGCCTTTGCTCATCTCGCTGGCGAACAGCGTTAAGCGCACCAGCCCGGCATTCGCGAGGCCAATTCCGAAGGCGTAGAAGCTCAGGCCGGCGGTCATCCACAGATAAGCGTGGGAAGAGACCACGGTCGCCGCCGCGGAGAGGATCAGACCAAACATGATCGGCCAGCCGCCCATGATAATCAGCGAGCGCACGGTACGGCGCGAAGTCAGGCGCGCCAGCACCAGGTTACCGGCAATCAGCGCGCCGAAAATCGGCACCTGCAGCATGCCGTACTCATAGCTGGTGGCCTGTTCGCCGCTGATAATAATCACCGGCGACTGGGCAATCCACGCCAGCAACGGCAGGCTGACAAAGCCTGTCGCCAGCGCACCGGCGACGAAGCGCAGGTTTTTCAGCACCAGACGATAGTCACGACCCAGCTCTTTGACCGACAGCTTTTCGCCCAACCGCGTCGCGGTTTCCGGCATCGCCCGCTGCAGCCCGACGAACGAGATGCCCGCCAGCACGGCGAACAGGACGAACATCATCTCCCACGGCAGCACGTGCACCCAGGCGGCGCCCACCAGCGGCCCCAGCAGCGGGGCAATCAGCGCCACGTTGGCCATCAGGGCGGTGATTTTGATACACACCGCCTCCTCAAAGGACTCCTGGATCGCCGCATAGCCTACCGCGCCGATAAAGCACAGGCTGATCCCCTGCAGGAAGCGCAGCAGGGTAAACTGCTCAATGGTCTGCGCCAGCAGCGTCGCCAGGCAGGTGACGATAAACCACACCACCCCGGTCAACATCACCGGGCGGCGGCCAATACGGTCCGACAGCGGCCCCAGCAGCCACTGTAAAAACATGCCGCCGGCCAGATAGGCGGTCATCGAGGTAGGTACCCATTCGTTGCCCACCTGAAACTCCTGAACCACGGCCAGCATACCCGGCTGGATCATATCGTTGCCGATATAGGTGGAAAACTCGTACAGCACCAGACATAACGGGAACAGCAACGCCTGCCTTCCGAGGCGGCGGCCTGAAAGCGAATAATTTTGCATGAAATCTCTTATCTATCAAAAATCGCGCAAAGTGTAATGAAACTCCCGGCGCGGAGATAGTGAATTGTGGGTGACACCGCACAATATTGCGAATTGCGCGCCCCCCTCCAGACTCTCCCCCTGCTATTCAGCCTGCGTATATATTCCGTTTATGTTTCAGCAATGTGACAAACGATATACTGGCGCTTTTCAGGCGGTTAGCATTGAAATCCATTTGCAAGATTTCTTAACAACCTGATCTTTAAGACAATGCTGCTTTATCTCCGCACCGCTTTTTTTTAGGGTAGGCGGCTTATTTGCTATCGGACCAACGAGCCTGGAAGTCTATGCTGGAAAATATTAACTACGCGCTGTTCGCCCTGATCAACGCGACGCCGGCCTCGCCGCAGTGGGCCATTGAGGTGGCGATCCTGATCGCCAAAGATCTGATTCTGATCGTGCCCTTGCTGGTAGTGACATTATGGCTGTGGGGGCCTGCCCAGCGGCAGATGGTGTTTAAGCTGATGCTGGCGCTGATGATTAGCCTGACCGTGTCGTGGGCGATCGGCCACCTCTATCCGCACGATCGGCCGTTTGTCGCTGGCGTGGGCTATAACTTCCTGCATCACGCGGCGGACGACTCCTTCCCCAGCGATCACGGCACCGTCAGCTTTACCTTTGCCCTGGCTTTTCTGTTCTGGCACCGCCTGTGGTCTGGCACCCTGCTGATGGCCATTGCCGCCGCCATCGCCTGGTCCCGCGTCTATCTCGGCGTGCACTGGCCGCTGGATATGGTCGGTGGTCTGCTGGCCGGAATGTGCGGCTGCCTTGGCGCGGCGCTGATCTGGCATACGTTCGGCCCGGCGCTGTATCGCCAGCTGCAGCGACTGTATCGTCTCTGCTTCTCCTTGCCGATCCGCAAAGGCTGGGTACGCGGCTAAACGCCAGCCGTCGCTGCGGCCACCGCGTGACTAACCCGTAAGCGACAGGTAAAATCCCGCTAACGCCCTGCCCCCGCAGGGCGATTTTAGCGCAGAGGGAATATGGAAACTCGCCGTGACGAACGTATCAGTCAGCTCATTCAGGCACTCAAGCGCAGCGATAAGCTGCATCTGAAAGAAGCCGCCTCCCTGCTTGGGGTCTCGGAAATGACCATTCGTCGCGACCTCAATGGCCATAGCGGCCCGGTTGTGCTGCTCGGCGGATACATTGTGCTGGAGCCGCGCAGCGCCACCCATTACCTGCTCAGCGATCAAAAAACCCGGCTGGTCGAGGAAAAACGCCGCGCCGCTCGCCATGCAGCCGCGCTGCTGGAGGCCCATCAGATGGCCTTCTTCGACTGCGGGACCACCACGCCGTGGATCATTGACGCCATCGATGATGCCCTGCCCTTCACCGGCGTCTGTTACTCCCTGAATACCTTCCTGGCCCTGCAGGAGAAACCGCAGTGCCGCGCGGTCCTCTGCGGTGGAGAATTTCACGCCAGCAACGCGATTTTTATGCCGCTGAGCCTTGAAGATACCCTCAGCCATCTGAGCCCCGACATCGCCTTTTACTCGGCGGCGGGCATTGACTGCGAGCAGGGGGCGACCTGCTATAACCTGGAGGAGCTGCCGGTCAAGCACTGGGCGATGCGTCACGCGCGCTACCATGTGCTGGTGGTCGACCACAGCAAGTTTGGCAAAGTGCGTCCGGCGCGCATGGGGGCGTTAGCGAACTTTGACGTGATCGCCAGCGATATCTGCCCGGATGATGAGCTGGTCGCGCTGGCGAAGGCGCAGCAGATCTCCCTGCTGTATTGAGGCGTCACTGACCGCGCCCGCCGGGCGCGGTCATGGCATCAGGAGAACCAGCTGCCGAACCAGCCGTGCAGTTTCATCAGCACGAAATCGATCATCCGGCTGAAGAAGCCGCCCTCTTTCACCGGCTCCATGACGATCAGCGGGCGCTGTTCGATGGTTTTATCATTCAGCTTAAAGTCGATAGTCCCGACCACCTGCCCCTTTTCCAGCGGCGCGGTAAGCTGCGGCTGATTTAAGGTGTAGCTGGCTTTCAGGTTTTTCAGCTGGCCCTTCGGCAGGGTAATAGAGCCCGCCTCGCCGGCTCCCAGTTTCGCTTCGCTACTGTCGCCAAACCACACGCGCTGGGTGACGAAGGTGGCATCCGGTTTAATCGGCGTCACGGTTTCATAGAAGCGGAAGCCCCAGGTCAGCAGTTTTTCCGACTCGTTAAAGCGAATGCGGTCAGTTTTGGTCCCCAGTACCACGGCGATCAGACGCATATCACCCTGGGTGGCTGAGGAGACCAGGTTATAGCCGGCCCCGGCGGTGGTCCCGGTTTTCACGCCATCGGCGTTGAGGTTGGTGCTCCACAGCAGACGGTTGCGGTTCGGCTGGCGAATTTTATTGAAGGTAAACTCTTTCTCTTTATGTACCGCGTACTCTTCCGGCACATCGTGGATCATCGCTTTGGTCAGCAGCGCCATATCGCGGGCGGTACTGAACTGACCCGGCGCATCAAGGCCGTGGACGGTCATAAAGGTGGTGTTGGTCAGCCCCATTTTTTTGGCATAGCCGTTCATCAGGCTGACGAATGCATCCTGGCTGCCCGCCACGTAGTCGGCAATCGCAATACTGGCGTCGTTACCGGACTGAATAATGACCCCTTTGTTCAGATCTTCCACCGAGACCTGCATGCCAGGCTTGAGGAACATCACCGATGAGCCGCGCAGCGCCGGGTTGCCGGTCGCCCAGGCATCACGTCCGACGGTCACCATATCGGTGAGCTTGATTTTTCCCGCTTTTATCGCCTGCCCCACCACGTAGCTGGTCATGATCTTTGTCAGACTGGCCGGGTCGAGTTTTTCATCGGCATTGCCTTCGCTGAGCACCTTCCCGCTGGCGTAGTCCATCAGGATCCAGGCGCGAGCGTCAATCGAAGGGGCGTCGGGGAGTTGTTCTGCAGCCTGCACCGCAGGTGCGACAAGAAATAACAGCGCGCAACCTGCAGCGAGGCCGCGAAGGGAAAAAGCGTCATGCATCATAAGAGCCACCCAAGTATCCTTTCCAAACAAAATATGCCGCACCACTCTGACCGCGCCGCAGCAACCGGTGAGTAAAGCGTACAAATGACCTTAAAGAAACAGCGAGTTGGTAAAGTTTTTAAAGTTTACGCAATAACGTGCCGCTGTGCTTTAATCAGAACAACTTTTTTGATCGTGATTGCCTAAATATTAACTTTATCCCAACATGATCGCCGATCGCGCTGCAACGGCAGTGAAACAAACTCAGGAGCGAAAATGATTACACTGTGGGGACGTAATAACTCGACCAACGTGAAGAAAGTACGCTGGGTGCTGGAGGAGTTGGATCTTCCTTATGAGCAGATCCTCGCCGGGCTGGAGTTTGGTCTCAATCATGACCCGGAATATCTGGCGATGAACCCGAACGGGCTGGTGCCGCTGTTAAAAGACGATGCCACCGGGGTGGTGTTGTGGGAATCAAATACCATTATTCGCTACCTTGCCGCGCAGTACGGCGTCGATCGCCTGTGGCTGGCCACGCCGGCGCAGCGCGCGCAAGGGGAAAAGTGGATGGACTGGTCCAACGGCACGCTCTCTCCCGCCCATCGCCCGGTGTTAATGGGTCTGGTCAGGACGCCACCGGAGCAGCGCGACCCGGCGGCCATCGCCGCGGGGATCAGCGCCTGTGAATCGCTGTTTGCCATGCTTGATGACGAACTGGCGAAAACGCCATGGCTCTCTGGCGAGCACTTCGGCCTTGGCGATATTGCCGTTGCCCCCTTTGTCTACAATCTGCTGACGATCCTCGATACCTGGCAACCGCGGCCCCATCTGCAGCGCTGGTATCAGCAGATTAGCCAGCGCCCCGCCTGGCACGAGGTCGTGAAGATCCCGGTCACCTGAGGTTAACCCTCCGGGCTCAAACGCAACAGTTCGCCGTTAGACTCGTCGGTTAATACGTACAGATAGCCGTCGGGTCCCACGCGGACGTCGCGGATACGCTTCCCGCGCGCCTCCAGCAATCTCCCCTCCTCGCGGACCTGATTACCGTCCACCGATAAGACAATAAGCGACGTCTCCTTCAGCGCGCCGATAAACAGCTTATGCTGCCACTGGGGAAAAGTCTGCGCCGAGTAAAAGGCCATCCCACTCACCCCGGGGGAGACCGGCCAGACATACAGCGGGGGTTCGGTACCCGGGACCGTCTTGCCCTTGGCCTCCGGAATTGGCAGGCCGCTGTAGTTAATGCCGTGCGTCGCCAGCGGCCAGCCGTAGTTTTTCCCCGCCTGCGGGATGTTAATTTCATCCCCGCCGCGCGGGCCGTGCTCATTGAGCCACAGCGCGTCGCTCCATGGGTTCATCGCCATGCCCTGCGGATTGCGAATACCGTAGGCCCAGATCTCCGGCCTGGCGTCAGCCCGGCCGACAAAGGGGTTATCCGGCGGAACGTCCCCCGCGTCCGTCAGGCGGACCACTTTCCCCTGCAGCTTGCTGAGATCCTGGGCGGTGGCGCGCTGATTGTTCTCTCCCAGACCGATAAACAGATACCCTTTGCCGTCGAACACCAGCCGGCCACCGAAATGATTGCCAACGGAGAGCTTCGGCTGCTGGCGAAACACCACGGTAAAGTTCGTCAGTTGGGTGGCATCCTCGCTTAACCGTCCGTAGCCTACCGCGGTGCCCGCTTTGCCGCTGGCGTCGCTTTCCGCATAGCTCAGCCATACCCGTCGCGACTGCGCAAAATCCGGCGCCAGCGCCACATCCAGTAAGCCGCCCTGGCCGTTGGCCCACACCTGCGGCACGCCGGATATCGGCGCCGACAGGCCTTTACCTGGCTGCCAGCGCTTGAGCTCGCCGCCGCGCAGGGTAATCAACATGCCCTGATCGTCGGGGAGAAACGCCAGACCCCACGGATGGGCCAGCCGGTTTTGCAATACCTCCACCCGCACCGCGGCCTGGCTTAACACCGGCAGCGCTAAGGCGCTCAATATCAACAGCAGCGGGATCGGACGCATGGCATTCTCCTTTATTCAGCTCTGCGCTAAAGGGTAGCCAGCGGGGAAAGTTGCGCGGGGATTTTTACATAACCTTTAACAGGGGAAGCGTCTACTTCCCCTGGGTTTCAGCCGATCAGGCATGGGTGATTGGCGCCAATTCATTCAATTTATGAATATTTGAAGTCAATCCTGTCAGACAGCGTTCTAGCTTCTCTACGTTAACCGCAATGTACAGCGGGCAATCATGATGCCCGCTCATCAGGCATACTGCAGCGGCGGCGATGGACTCGCCAGCCAGGCGAAGGGCATCCCTCTCCTCCGGTGAAACGACATTCTGCAGGCGCGGGGCCTGCGCACGCATTTCACGGCACAGCTCAAACAAGTTATCACGCAGATGGTCATTTTCGCTGACTGACATGTAGCCTTTGGCCTTTCGCAGCTGCAGATAGGCATCAATATCGATATTGGCATTGATGAGCTTCTGCAAAAGGTGGCGATATCGTCTGTCAACGGTCATCACAGTTCCTCCTCTGTCGTCCTTTACCCTTCTCATAATACGGTTATTTTTTGTGCAAAATGATGCGCCAGGTCAATTATTCCCAAGCCTTTAACACCATTTACAATGTGACAACCTTACCGCTTTGTAGGATACATACCAAAGATAATGGTATACGATCACAATTAGTTTCAAAAAGAAATCAACTCGCAACGATTGCCATTAAAAGGCGGAAATAGTGCTGTAATGATCACAATATATTACAGGCGCTATTGCGCGATCGCCAGTTAGAGTGCCATAACAAATTATTAATGTAATACGTATAACATTTCATAAAAACAGCGGACGCACGCCGTGGATCGCTGATAATCTCTCTGCTCGTTTGCAAGGAACTGAAATATGACGCCCGGTAAAAGAAACTACCTCCTGTTGAGTCTTTTCGATTTCCTCTACCTGTTCGCCTGGTCGTCGACCATGGCTTTCTTCGTCATCTGGACCACCCAGCATCTTGGCATCAGCGCCACGAAGACTGGCCTGCTCTACTCGGTCAACGCCTTTATCGCCCTGCTGATGCAGCCTTTCTTCGGCTTTATCTCCGACAAGTTCGGCCTGAAAAAACGCCTTATCTGGCTGCTGGTCGCCTTGCTCCTGCCGGTGGGGCCCTTCTTTATCTACGTTTACGCGCCGCTGCTGGTGCACAACTTTTGGTTTGGCG
Source organism: Klebsiella sp. D-Nf1 (assembly GCF_002810515.1). NCBI lineage: Bacteria > Pseudomonadati > Pseudomonadota > Gammaproteobacteria > Enterobacterales > Enterobacteriaceae > Klebsiella > Klebsiella sp. D-Nf1. The sequence goes on along the minus strand of NZ_PIOK01000001.1, from coordinate 120,076 downwards.
CGCTGCTGGGGGGGATCTATCTGGGGATCATCTTTAACTCCGGCTGCGGGGTGATCGACTCTTACATCGATAAGATTTCACGCCGCTACCAGTTCGAATACGGTCGGGTACGGATGTGGGGCTCGTTAGGCTGGGCAGCGGCGGCCTGGATTGTGGGTAAATATATCGACAGCAATCCTAATCTGGCCTTCTGGCTCGCCAGCCTCGCCATCGTCATCACCGCCATCTGCTTTATGCTGACCAAAATTGAATTAACCGACGCTGATGTGGCGCGAAGCGAATCGCTGAAGGTCTCCCATGCCCTTGAGCTGGCGAAGAATGGTCAGTTCTGGATGCTGCTGCTCTTTACCCTGTTCGTCACGCAGATTTATGACACCTACGATCAGCAGTTTGCCCAGTATTTCTCGCTGCAGTTCCCGACGCCGGAGGAAGGCAACCGCTGGTACGGTATCCTCGCATCCGTTCAGGTCTGCGGTGAAACCCTGTTCTTATGCCTGATGCCGTGGTTTGTTAACCGGACCGGCGCCAAATGGGCGCTGATCATCGCCGGGTTGATCATGTCGGTACGCATTGTCGGGTCAGCCATCCCCCTCGGTCCGGTATGGATTGGCGCGGTGAAAATGATGCATGCCCTGGAGAAACCATTAATTCTGGTATCGGTCTTTAAATTCATCGCCGCCAACTTCGACCACAAGCTCTCTTCGACGGTCTATTTGCTGGTGCTGTTTGTCGCCTCGATCGCCACCGCCATCTATTCCCCGCTGGCAGGCTACCTGTACGATACCATTGGCTTCGCCGACACCTATCTGATCCTCGGCGGTATCGCCGGGCTCTTTACGTTGATCTCCATTTTCACCCTGAAGGATAAGCGCGAGCCGAAAAAGCCCAGCGCCAGGCCTTCCGGGGCCGTTACGCCGGCGCAATAAGTCTTTGCCCGGTAGCCACGCCGGGCGCTACACGTTGCGCGCAACTAACGGCTTTTGCAGGAGCGTTTCCAGCACCCGCAGCGGCGAGAGCTGCGGGTGACTCATCGCCTTCACCGGCAACAGGAAGGTTTGCTCAAGCAGATACTGGCCGCGCATTGCGGCGTGCGGAGTCTGATCGGAAAAGCAGATCCAGGTGCTGCCGGCGGCAAAGTCGATCTCCTGCTGCACCCCCTGTTGTTGGTACTCAGGGGTGCTTTTCATCGCATCGTGCAGGGCCAACATCAGATGATCGTAATGGCTGCGCCGACTTTTGGTGATCCCCAGCGCTGCCAGCAGCCAGGCGCCTGGCGGCGACCAGGGTTTCAGCTGCGGCAGAAAGCGCGCCGCGAGGGTATCGAAATGCTCCCCCGTCCGCCAGGTTCGCGGTTCGCCGCCTGGGTGAATATTGCAAAAAATGCGCAGAATACGGTCACCATTGACCGGGCGCGACGGGAAAGCATCCACGTGCAGGCGCGAATCGTCTTTGCGCCAGGAGGTCGTTTCACGCCAGGCGGTAATGGGATGCAGACGCAGACTGGTTTGCGGATGGTGCAGCGCCTCGCCATAGCCTGGCAATAACGCGTCAATCAGCTGCAGCGACATCTGGTGGTAACGCGCCATCAGCCGGGCGACGGCGGCGGTTTTCTGCTTATCCGCCACGCCTCTGAGCGTTCGGGTGTCAGGTTGATAGCTGATATTCTTGCGCCGCGGCGCGACCAGCTCAGGGGTCAGCAACGCCTGCTCCGTGGCGGTTAATGAAAACGCCAGCTGCGGCAGATAGAGCACATTCCCCTGCTCAAGGGCGTGTTGGATCTGCGGCGGCTGCGGGGGGATCTCCAGATTACTGAATGGCAGGGTGGCAATCGCCACCGGTGCGCTTGTTGGTGTCATTTCCTTGCCTCTTCTCCTCGCGGTCACCGAGGTATTTAGTAAAGAAATTGTTATCAACTTGTAGATTACAACGTAAATGACGGGCGTTTTTATCAGGAATGGCGGTTTTGACCCGGCGCTGAAGCTCACGCGCCCTTCACCCGAGCGCTTTTTCACCATTAACCGCGATGGAGCTATACTCTTTTTCGCAAAGATCTGTAGAATTCCTGCCCTGACCATTCCAATAATTGAACACTTTTTAAGCTATGAGCAATGTCACGCACCAGCCGAAAATCGGCTTCGTCTCCCTGGGCTGCCCGAAAAATCTCGTGGACTCAGAGCGTATCCTGACCGAACTGCGCACCGAAGGTTATGACGTCGTCCCCACCTACGACAACGCCGATATGGTCATCGTTAACACCTGCGGCTTTATCGATAGCGCTGTGCAGGAATCGCTGGAAGCGATCGGCGAAGCGTTGAAAGAGAACGGCAAGGTGATCGTCACCGGCTGTCTCGGCGCGAAAGAGGATCAGATCCGCGAAGTTCACCCGAAGGTGCTGGAGATCACCGGTCCGCACAGCTATGAGCAGGTGCTGGAGCACGTCCACCACTACTCGCCGAAGCCGAAGCACAACCCGTTCCTCAGCCTGGTGCCGGAACAGGGTGTTAAGCTGACCCCGCGCCACTACGCCTACTTAAAAATTTCTGAAGGCTGCAACCATCGCTGTACCTTCTGCATCATCCCGTCCATGCGTGGCGATCTGGTGAGCCGTCCGATTGGCGAAGTGCTGGCGGAAGCCAAACGCCTCGCTGACGCCGGTGTGAAAGAGCTGCTGGTGATTTCTCAGGACACCTCCGCCTACGGCGTCGACGTCAAGCACCGTACCGGTTTCCACAACGGCATGCCGGTGAAGACCAGCATGGTCAGCCTGTGCGAAGAGCTGGCGAAGCTCGGCATCTGGGTGCGCCTGCACTATGTCTACCCGTACCCGCACGTCGACGATGTGATCCCGCTGATGGCGGAAGGCAAAATTCTGCCGTACCTCGATATTCCGCTGCAGCACGCCAGCCCGCGTATTCTGAAGCTGATGAAGCGTCCTGGCTCTGCAGACCGCCAGCTGGCGCGCATTAAGCAGTGGCGTGAAATTTGCCCGGATCTGACCCTGCGCTCTACCTTTATCGTGGGCTTCCCGGGCGAAACGGAAGAAGATTTCCAGATGCTGCTCGACTTCCTGAAAGAGGCGCGTCTCGACCGCGTCGGCTGCTTCAAATACAGCCCGGTAGAAGGCGCCACCGCCAACGAACTGGCGGATCAGGTACCGGAAGAAGTGAAAGAAGAGCGCTGGAACCGCTTTATGCAGCTGCAGCAGCAGATCTCTGCCGAGCGTCTGCAGGAGAAAGTGGGCCGCGAAATCATGGTGCTGGTGGATGAAGTTGACGAAGAAGGCGCCATTGGCCGCAGCATGGCCGATGCCCCGGAAATCGACGGCGCGGTCTACCTGAACGGCGAAACCCGCGTTAAGCCGGGCGACGTGGTGCGGGTGAAAGTCGAGCATGCCGACGAATACGACCTGTGGGGTACCCGGGTTTAGTCCAGCTTCCAGGATAGCGGCTTATCGCATTCCCCAGCCTACGGGGTCCTCCCGTAGGCTCACCCCCCCAGGCCCTCGCAAGCGCAGCGCCGCCGGGTAATCATTGATTACCTTCCAGGCAACCCTGTTGCGCCGTTATCTTGCCGGGTGGCGCTACGCTTACCCGGCCTACGGATGCCGCCTGTAAGCACAGATACGGTAGGCCCGCGCAAGCGCAGCGCCGCCGGGCAAGCATTGATTACCTTCCAGGCAGCCCTGTTGCGCGGTTATTTTGCCGGGTGGCGCTACGCTTACCCGGCCTACAAATGCCGCCTGTAAGCGCAGATACAGTAGGCCCGCGCAAGCGCAGCGCCGCCGGGCAAGCATTGATTACCTTCCAGGCAACCCTGTTGCGCCGTTATTTTGCCGGGTGGCGCTACGCTTACCCGGCCTACGGGGTCCAGTCCCAATATGTGAATCGCCGCCGGATATGGGGCCGCTGAAACTGCCGGTGCTGGCGGCCTCAACATCGCTGAGACGTTCCCGGAAGGCCGGGGCAGCCCGCATGGATGCGGGCTGAGGGCCGTGTTTTGCACGGACGCTGCCTCGGCCCGACCCGAAGCCTGCAGGGATAAGTCGAAGGCACCACGCAGTGGCGATGTTGCTGGCCGGAGCCCGGGGGTACAGGGGGCGGCGGCGACTGGCCGCCCCCTGTGCGCTCCCTGCGCTATGAGAGACATAACGCAGAAGATTAACCGGGAGCGCAATGTGCGCTGAAGCCACAAATAATATAAAGCACCGCACGGCGAAGATTTCCCTCACCCTAACCCTCTCCCGGAGGGAGAGGGAACCGTCCGGCAGTCGTTTCGCCCCACACCGCTCCCTGCGCTATGAGAGACATAACGCAGAAGATTAACCGGGAGCGCAATGTGCGTTGAAGCCACAAATAATATAAAGCGCCGCACGACGGAGCTTTCTCTCACCCTACCCCTTTAACTTCGGATCCAGCGCATCGCGCAGGCCATCTCCCAGCAGATTAAACGCCAGCACGGTCACGAAAATCGCCACCGCCGGAAATAGCGCTACGTGCGGGGACATCACCATATCCGCCCGCGCCTCGTTGAGCATCGCGCCCCACTCCGGGGTGGGCGGCTGCGCGCCGAGGCCGAGAAACGACAGACTGGCCGCCGAAATAATCGATACCCCGATACGCATCGTGAAATAAACCACGATCGATGACACCGTCCCCGGCAGGATGTGGTTGAACAGAATGGTGGCGTCGCTGGCGCCGATGCTGCGCGCCGATTCAATAAAGGTCTGCTGCTTTAACACCAGCGTATTGCCGCGCACCAGACGAGCAAACGCCGGGATCGAGAAGATCGCCACGGCGATGATCACGTTGGCCATCCCGCTGCCCATGACGGCGACAACCGCAATCGCCAGCAGGATCCCCGGAAAGGCGAACAGCACGTCGCAAAGTCGCATAATGAGCCGGTCCCACCAGCCCTCATAGTACCCGGCCAGCAGCCCAAGCACCGTGCCGATGGCCGCGCCAATCAGCACCGCCAGTACCCCGGCAGCCAGCGAGATCTGCGCCCCGACCAGCACTCGGCTGAAAATATCGCGTCCCAGCGAGTCGACACCGAACCAGTGCACCAGCGAGGGCCCCTCATTAAGCCGGTCATAGTCGAAATAATTTTCCGCATCGTACGGCGCTATCCATGGGGCAACGATGGCTACCGCAATCAGCAACAGCACGAAAATACCAGCGCCCATCGCCACCGGCTGGCGACGAAATCGCCGCCAGAACTCATGCCATGGGGTATGGATCTCGCCGGGTCCGATACCCGGCATGGCGTTCAGCGCCGCCTGCCTTCTCCAGTTAAGCAATCGCACCTTACTTATACCTGATAGCCGGGTTAATGGCCGCGTACAGCACATCCACCACTAAATTGATAAGAATAAACTCCAGCGAAAAGAGCAGGACTTCCGCCTGAATCACCGGGTAATCGCGCATCTCTACCGAATCGACCAACAGGCGCCCAAGCCCCGGCCAGTTAAACACCTTTTCCACGACGATCGACCCACCGAGCAGAAAACCGAACTGCAGCCCCATCATGGTCACCACCGGGATCATCGCGTTGCGCAGGCCATGCTTGAGCACCACCCACGTTTCGCTCACCCCTTTCGCCCGCGCGGTACGCATATAGTCTTCATGCAACACATCGACGAACGACGCGCGGGTAAAGCGCGCCATGACCGCCGCCACCGCCGCGCCAAGGGTCAACGACGGCAAAATATAGTGCCGCCAGCTGTCGGCCCCCACCGTCGGCAGCCAGCCCAGCTCAACCGAAAAGACCTGCATCAGCAGCATGCCGAGAGCAAAAGCCGGAAACGAAATGCCGCTCACCGCCAACGCCATTCCCAGACGGTCAGGCCAGCGATTGCGCCACACTGCCGCCGCGATCCCCGCCGCCATCCCGAACAATACCGCCCAGCTCATGCTGGCCAGCGTCAGCCACAGCGTGGGCATAAAGCGGCTGGCTATCTCACTGGAAACGGGACGCCGCGAGGCCATGGAAATGCCAAAATCGCCGCGCAGTACGTTGGTGATGTAGTGCCAGAACTGGACATGCAGCGGCTGGTCAAGCCCCAGTTGCTGGCGCACCATCGCCACCACCTGGGCATCGGCCTCCGGTCCAGCAATCAGCCGCGCCGGGTCACCGGGCAGCATATGGACGAACAAAAACACCAGTACTGCGACGATAAGCAGGGTGGGGATCAGCCCCAGCAGGCGCTTAATCACATAGTTGAGCATCATACCTCCGCAACCCGCCCCGCGGAAAAACCGCCCCCCGCGCGCTGGCGCCTGAGGGCATCATCCCATCCTTCACGGTGTTAAATCTGCCTGTTCAAAACTAAAGCCAGTATCCGGCTGGATATAGAAACCGGTGAGGTTCTTACTGTGGGCGGAGACCAGTTTCTCGACCACCAACGGTACCCACGGCGACTCTTTCCAGATAATATCCTGCGCCTCTTTATAGAGTTTGGCTTTCTCTTGCGGGTCGGTGGTTTTCAGCGCCTCGCTCAGCGCTTTATCCACCTGCGGGTTGCTGTAAAATGCGGTGTTAAACAGCGTCGGCGGCCAGTTTTGCGAGGCGAACAGCGGCGACAGCGCCCAGTCGGCTTCACCGGTGGAGGCGGACCAGCCGGTATAGAACATCCGTACCCCGCTCTCTTTCTGCCCTTTACCTTCCACTTCCGCCGCCCGCTGACCAGCGTCCATCGCCGTCACCTGCGCCTTAATCCCCACCTGCGCCAGCTGCTGCTGGGTGAACTGCAGCACTTTCTGCGCGGTGCTGTGATTATGTGATGACCACAGCGTGGTACTGAAGCCGTTAGGGTAGCCGGCCTCTTTCAGCAACTGGCGAGCTTTCGCCGGATCGTAGGGCCAGGCGGTGTAGGTCTGGGCGTAGGCAATCGACGGCGGCACCACCCCGGTCGCCGGGGTGGCGTATCCGGCAAACGCCACCTTGACCAGCGCCTGACGGTTAATCGCATAGTTGATGGCTTCACGCACCTTCGGATTATCGAACGGCTTCTGTGTCACGTTCATGCTGATGTAGCGCTGCATGATCGACGGGCTGGCCACCAGCTCCAGTTTGCTGTTTTTTGCCAGCAGCGGCGCCTGTTCGTAAGGGATCGGGAAAGCAAACTGCGCTTCGCCGGTCTGCAGCATCGCCGCCCGGGTGTTGTTATCCACTACCGGACGCCAGGTGATGGAGTCCAGCTTCGGCAGGCCCGGCTGCCAGTAACCATCGAACTTGCTGACCTTCACGAAATCGGTCTGGTTCCAGGTGTCGAGCTTATACGGCCCGGTACCCACCGGATGGAAGCCAATATCCTTGCCATATTTTTTCAGCGCCGCCGGCGAAATCATCGCCGTTGCCGGATGGGCGAGAATGTTAATAAACGCCGAGAAGGGTTGCTTCAGGGTAATTTTGACCGTGGTCGGATCGACCGCCTCGGTGCTGGCGATATTTTTATACAGGTTATAGCGCTTGAGATGGTTATCCGGATTACTCGCGCGATCAAGGTTAGCCTTGACCGCCTCGGCGTTAAAGTCGGTGCCATCCTGGAATTTCACCCCGCTGTGCAGCTTGATGGTGTACACCAGGCCGTCCGGTGACACGGTATAGCTCTCGGCAAGAACATTTTGCAGCTTCATCTCTTTATCAAGGCCGAACAGGCCTTGATAAAAGGACTTCGCCACCGCCTGCGACAGCGTATCGTTGGCATCATAGGGATCGAGCGTCGTAAAGTTAGACCCGACCGCCACTACCACATCTTTGGCGGCAAAGGCGGGGGCGCTCGCCAGGGCCGCCGCGATACTCAGCGCCAGCCACCATTTGCGTGAAACAGGTTGTGTCATCGTGTTCTCCTGAAAAAGTGCGTTATGTGTTGTTATGCTCTGCCCAGCACATCGGCGGACTCGCGGGCGACAAAGTGGCCCGGCCCAACCTGCTGCAATGGCACGCTGGCGATCTCCTCGCCCCGCTTATAGATATTGCCCGGGACATCATCAGACAGCAGGACCCGCTGCGGATGACGGTAGGCCGGGTCGGCCACCGGTACGGCGGCCATTAGCTTACGGGTATAGGGGTGCTGCGGGTTTTCAAACACCGCGCGGCGCGGGCCTATTTCGACAATGCGACCGCGGTACATCACCGCCACGCGGTGGCTGATGCGCTCCACCACCGCCATATCATGGGAAATAAACAGAAACGCGATGCCCATCTCGCGCTGAAGATCGAGCATCAGATTGATAATCTGCGCCCGAATGGAGACATCCAGGGCCGACACCGACTCATCGGCTATCACCACCTTCGGATTCAGCGCCAGCGCGCGGGCAATGCAGATCCGCTGTCGTTGGCCGCCGGAAAAGGCATGAGGGTAGCGCCAGGCATGCTCCGGCTGAAGCCCCACGCGCTTCAGTAGCCAGGAAACCCGCTCACGGGCTGCTTCCCCGTGCAACAGGCCATGCACCCGCAGCGGTTCCATAATCGAGTCACCGACCGTCTGACGCGGGTCAAGCGAAGCGTAAGGATCCTGAAAAATAAACTGAATATTACGGCGCAAGGACTGCAGCTTGCTGCCGGAGAGCGTATCAATCCGTTGGCCGTCGAAGGTAATGGTGCCTCCCTGGGTCTCTACCAGTCTCAACAGCGCCCGGCCGGTGGTCGACTTGCCGCAGCCGGACTCGCCCACCAGCGACAGAGTTTCTCCCGGCCAGAGATCAAAACTGACCTTCTCCACCGCATGCACTTCGCGCGTCACGCGATTGAGCAGCCCGCCGCGCACCGGAAAACGGGCCACCAGGTCGCGCACCTGCAGGATAGGCTCCCCCGCCGCCACCGTGTCTGGCGTTTCTGTCTCCGCCTGTGGCTGACCGGGAAGCGAAAAACGGCGCGGCAGATCCTGACCCCGCATCTCCCCCAGCCGCGGGACCGCCGCCAGCAGCGACTGAGTATAAGGATGCTGCGGCGAACGAAAGATCTCCTCAACGCTGCCGGTCTCTACCGCCTCACCGCGATACATCACCAGCACCCGATCGGCGATATCGGCCACGACGCCCATATCGTGGGTAATAAAGATCACCCCCATCGCCATCTCCTTTTGCAGGACGGCAATGAGTTGCAAAATTTGCGCCTGGATGGTGACATCCAGCGCCGTGGTCGGCTCATCGGCTATCAACACCGCCGGCCGACAGGAGAGCGCCATGGCGATCATCACCCGCTGGCGCATGCCGCCGGAGAGCTGGTGCGGATAGCGTGAGAGCATCTCTTCCGCCTGGGGAATACGCACCTGGTCGAGCATCTTTTTCGCCGCGCGCAGCGCCTCTTCGCGCCCCAGCCCCTGGTGCAGGCGCAGGGATTCGGCGATTTGTTCGCCGATGGTAAAAACCGGATTCAGCGAGGTCATCGGCTCCTGAAAAATCATGGCCAGATCGGCGCCGCGCACCCGGCGCATCTCGGCGTCCGTTTGCTCATTGAGCGCGATCACCTGCCGGTTACGCCGCCGCAGCCACAGCCCCTCGCTGCTCACTTCGCTGCTGGCGGCGTCAAGCAAACGCATCAGCGCCAGCGCGGTCACCGATTTTCCCGAACCGGACTCACCCACAATCGCCAGCGTCTCGCCGCGACGCAGGCTGAAGGAAAGCTGACGCACGGCCTGCACCTCTGGCGCATCCTGTTGGCGAAAGGCCACGTTCAGGTTGCGCACTACCAGCACTTCGCAGGTATCGGTTTCGTGAGTTTGCGACAATCTCCCTCTCCCTTCTTCTATTCGCGATAAATGCCAATGGTCGGCGTATCGCCGGCATAGCACCAGGCGCGGTACATGCCTTCACTGTTAAACGGTAAAACGACGTTACCTTCGCGATCGACGGCAATCAGCCCGCCGCTACCGCCGAGAGCGGGCAGTTTCTCCATCACCACCCGCTCGCAGGCGGTGTAGAGACTCAACTGACCATACTCCATTAAGGCGGCGATATCGTAGGCCGCCAGGGTGCGCATAAAGACTTCGCCGGTGCCGGTGCAGGAGACCGCCATGCTGGCATTGTTGGCATAGCATCCCGCGCCCGGCAGCGGGCTGTCGCCGACGCGTCCGGGCAGTTTGTTGGTCATGCCGCCGGTGGAGGTTGCCGCCGCCAGATTGCCAGCCAGGTCGAGCGCCACCGCGCCGACGGTGCCCATTTTCTGGCGTTCATCGAGCGGGGCGGCGTAGTGGTCGAGGATAATCTCCCCGCCCGCTTTCGCCTCCTGCAGCTGCAGCAGGCGCTCGGGCGTGGAGAAGAGATCGTTTTCGACGCGTTCCATCCCCCGGGAGAAGGCGAAATTTTCCGCGCCCTCGCCAATCAGCAGCACGTGCGGGCTCTCCTCCAGTACCAGACGCGCCGCCAGCACCGGATTACGCAAATGTTTGACCCCAGCCACCGCGCCCGCCTGCAGGCTATAGCCATCCATCACGCAGGCGTCCAGTTCATGGGTTTGATCGTGGGTAAATACTGAGCCCATCCCGGCGTTAAACAGCGGGCACTCTTCCAGCAGACGGACGGCTTCAGTCACGGTATCCAGCGCACTGGCGCCCGCGGCCAACATTTTCTGCCCGCTTTCGACGATTGCCGACAGCGCCGCCACATACTCCCGCTCCCGTTCCGGCGTCATCTGCGCGCGGGAAATCGCCCCTGCGCCGCCGTGAATTGCTATAACCGCTTTGCCCATTTCGCCAGTCCTTAACGATGAAGTGGATAGCCCCGCCCTGTTGCGCAGCGTCGCGGCGCCGGTCACGTCAGGAATAGGGTATTGATATCATTATATTGCTGAATGTCTTATACAATTTTTGAATATAGAAAGAGCGGCGGGCGATGTAAAGCCTCGTACCCAGGTGGCATACAGCCCGCGCCGCTTTTCTGCCATAATAGGCGTTTTCGCTGTTTTGCCCGCAGGAGTGACCCATGGATTTTACCGCCGGACTGATGCCGCTCGACACAGCCCTCACCCAGATGCTCGATCGTATTACGCCGCTGAGCGCGACGGAAACTGTACCGCTGTTGCAGGCCTTCTCGCGCGTGACCGCCCATGACATCGTCTCCCCGCTGGATGTCCCCGGCTTTGATAACGCGGCGATGGATGGCTATGCCGTCCGGCTAAGCGATCTTCGCGACGGCGCGGCGCTGCCGGTCGCCGGTAAGGCCTTTGCCGGCCAACCGTTTAACGAGACCTGGCCGGCGGGTACCTGTATCCACATCATGACCGGCGCGCCGGTGCCTGCAGACTGCGATGCGGTGGTGATGCAGGAAGAGACCGAACAGACCGACGCCGGCGTGCGCTTTACCGCGCCAGTCAAAGCCGGGCAGCATATTCGCCGCCGTGGAGAAGATATCGCCCACGGCGCGGTGGTCTTCCCGGCGGGGACGCCGCTGACGGTGGCCGAGCTGCCGGTGCTGGCCTCGCTGGGCATTGCCGAGGTCGAGGTGGTGCGCAAGGTCCGCGTCGCGGTCTTCTCAACCGGCGATGAGCTGCAGCTGCCGGGTCAACCGCTCGGCGACGGCCAGATTTACGATACCAACCGCCTGGCGGTGCACCTGATGCTGCAGCAGCTGGGCTACGAGGTCATTAACCTCGGCATTATTCCTGACGACCCAGCGAAGCTGCGTGACGCGTTTATCGCCGCCGACCAGCAGGCTGACGTGGTCATCAGCTCCGGTGGCGTCTCGGTGGGCGAAGCCGACTACACCAAAACCATTCTTGAAGAGCTGGGCGAAATCGGCTTCTGGAAGCTGGCGATCAAGCCGGGGAAACCCTTCGCCTTCGGCAAACTCAGCAGCAGCTGGTTCTGCGGCCTGCCGGGTAACCCGGTTTCCGCCACCGTCACCTTCTGTCAGCTGGTGCAGCCGCTGCTGGCGAAACTCTCGGGCAAGCACGGCCCGCTTCAGCCACCCCGCCTGCGGGTACGCGCCGCCACGCGACTGAAAAAGTCCCCGGGTCGTCTCGATTTTCAGCGCGGTATTCTGCAGCGCAACCCCGACGGCGAGCTGGTGGTGACCACCACCGGCCATCAGGGCTCGCACATTTTTAGTTCCTTCAGCCTCGGCGACTGCTTTATCGTGCTGGAGCGTGAGCGCGGCCACGTTGAAGCAGGCGAATGGGTCGAGGTCGAACCGTTCAGTCACCTGTTTGGAGGGCGGTAATGACCGTTGAGCTGAGCGATGAAGAGATGCTGCGCTATAACCGGCAGATCGTCTTGCGCGGTTTTGATTTTGACGGCCAGGAGCGGTTAAAAGCCGCTCGCGTGCTGGTGGTCGGCCTCGGCGGGCTCGGCTGCGCCGCCGCGCAGTATCTGGCCGCCGCCGGAGTGGGTCAGCTCACCCTGCTCGATTTCGACACCGTCTCGTTGTCCAACCTGCAACGCCAGACGCTGCACAGCGACGCCACCCTCGGCCAGCCGAAGGTGGATTCTGCCCGCGAGGCGCTGGCGCGGATTAACCCGCACGTCCGGCTGGTTACGCTCAATGCCTTGCTGGATGAGACCGCGCTGGCGGGGCAGATTGCCGATCACGATCTGGTGCTGGACTGCACCGACAACGTCGCCATTCGTAACCAGCTCAACGCCGGCTGTTTCCAGCACACCACCCCGCTGGTCTCCGGGGCGGCGATCCGCATGGAGGGGCAAATCAGCGTCTTCACGTATCAGGATGGCGAACCCTGCTACCGCTGCCTGAGCCGTCTGTTCGGCGAAAATGCCCTCACCTGCGTCGAAGCCGGGGTAATGGCCCCGCTGGTGGGCACTATCGGTTCGCTGCAGGCGATGGAGGCCATTAAACTGCTGACCGGCTACGGCACCCCTGCCAGCGGAAAAATCGTGATGTACGACGCCATGACCTGCCAGTTTCGTGAAATGAAGCTGATGCGTCATCCGCAGTGCGAGGTATGCGGTTCGCACTAACCCCCCACACCGGCGACGAGGGTCGTCGGTGGTTTTGTGACCTCTCTCGTTATTTTATCCCCAGGGGCTTATCCCCATACCGCTTATTGATTTGCGTCAATACAACTTTCATTCGAAAGTGTTTTTATATTCATACGCAAACAAGAGGATAAGCCATGATCTTCAACATCCAGCGCTATTCCACCCATGACGGCCCAGGGATCCGTACCGTCGTCTTCCTGAAAGGCTGCTCGCTGGGCTGCCGCTGGTGCCAGAACCCGGAAAGCCGCGCCCGCAGCGAAGATCTGCTGTATGACTCGCGGCTGTGCCTGGCCGGCTGCGATCTGTGCCAGCAGGCGGCGCCGGAGGTTATCACCCGTACCCTCGATGGTTTGATCATTGATCGGCAAAACGTTAACGACAAGCATATTACTGCGCTGCGTGACTGCTGCCCCACCACCGCGCTAACGGTCTGCGGCGAGGAGAAAAACGTCGAAGCGATCATGGCGACGGTGCTGCGTGATAAACCGTTCTACGATCGCAGCGGCGGCGGCATCACCCTTTCCGGCGGCGAACCCTTTATGAACCCGACGCTGGCGCAGGCGCTTTTCGAAGCCAGCCATCAGGCTGGTATTCACACCGCCGTGGAAACCTGCCTGCACGTGCCGTGGAAATACATTGAACCGGCTTTACCCTTTGTCGACCTGTTTCTCGCCGACCTCAAGCATGTCGACGAGGCCGTTTTCCAGCAGTGGACCGACGGCAGCGCCCGCCGGGTGCTGGATAACCTGCAGCGTCTGGCGCAGGCAGGGAAAAAAATGATTATTCGCGTGCCGCTGATCCAGGGATTCAACGCCAGCGAAACCGACATTGCCGCGATCACCGATTTTGCCGCCGACCGCCTGCAGGTCAGCGAAATCCATTTCCTGCCGTACCACACGCTGGGAATGAACAAATACCAGTTACTCAGTCAGCCCTACACCGCACCGGACAAACCGCTGGATGCTCCTGAGCTGCTCGCCTTTGCGCAAGATTATGCGCGGAGCAAGGGGCTAACGGCGATCTTACGAGGATAACCCTATGACGACCCTGAAACTCAACACCCTCAGCGCCCGCATCCAGGCCCATAAAATGGCGCTGGTGCATATCGTTAAGCCGCCGGTCTGTACCGAGCGCGCCCGCCACTATACGGCGATGTATCAGCAACATCTCGATAAACCGATCCCGGTGCGTCGCGCCCTGGCCCTCGCCCACCACCTGGCGGAGCGCACCATCTGGATCAAGCACGATGAGCTGATCGTCGGCAACCAGGCCAGCGAAGTGCGCGCTGCGCCGATTTTCCCGGAATATACCGTCAGCTGGATTGAGAAAGAGATCGACGATCTCGCCGACCGCCCCGGCGCCGGCTTCTCGGTCAGCGAAGAGAACAAACGCGTGCTGCATGAAGTGTGCCCATGGTGGCGCGGGCAGACCGTACAGGACCGCTGCTACGGTATGTTTACCGATGAGCAGAAGGCGCTCCTCGCCACCGGTATTATCAAGGCGGAAGGCAACATGACTTCCGGTGACGCCCACCTGGCGGTCAACTTCCCGTTACTGCTGGAAAAAGGCCTCGACGGCATGCGCGCCAAGGTTGCTGAACGCCGGTCGCGCATTAACCTGACGGTACTGGAAGACCTGCATGGCGAACAGTTCCTGAAAGCGATTGATATCGTTCTGGAAGCGGTCAGCGACCACAGCAAACGCTTCGCCGCACTGGCGCGCGAGATGGCGACAGCAGAATCCCGCGAATCACGCCGCCACGAGCTGCTGACGATTGCCGAAAACTGCGACATCATCGCCCATGAGCCGCCGAAAACCTTCTGGCAGGCACTGCAGCTGTGCTACTTCATTCAGTTGATCCTGCAGATTGAATCCAATGGCCACTCGGTCTCCTTTGGCCGTATGGACCAGTACCTCTATCCGTACTACCGCCGCGACGTTGAACTGCAGCAATCGCTGGATCGCGAACAGGCCATTGAGCTGCTGCACAGCTGCTGGCTGAAGCTGCTGGAGGTCAACAAAATTCGCTCCGGCTCGCACTCCAAGGCCTCTGCCGGCAGCCCGCTGTACCAGAACGTCACCATTGGCGGCCAGAACCTGGTCGACGGCCAGCCGCAAGATGCCGTCAACCCGCTGTCGTATGCCATCCTGGAATCCTGTGGTCGTCTGCGCTCTACCCAGCCGAACCTCAGCGTGCGTTACCATGCCGGGATGAGCAACGACTTCCTCGACGCCTGCGTCCAGGTGATCCGCTGCGGCTTCGGCATGCCGGCGTTTAATAACGATGAAATCGTCATTCCGGAATTTATCAAACTCGGCATCGAGCCACAGGACGCCTACGATTACGCCGCCATCGGCTGCATCGAAACCGCGGTCGGCGGCAAATGGGGCTATCGCTGCACCGGCATGAGCTTTATCAACTTCGCGCGGGTGATGCTGGCGACGCTGGAAGGCGGCCGCGATGCCACCAGCGGTCAGGTATTCCTGCCCCAGGAGCATGCCCTGTCGAAAGGCAACTTCGCTAATTTCGACCAGGTGCTGGCAGACTGGGATAACCAGATCCGCTACTACACCCGTAAATCCATTGAGATTGAGTATGTGGTCGATACCATGCTGGAGGAAAACGTCCACGATATTCTCTGTTCGGCGCTGGTGGATGACTGTATCGAACGGGCGAAAAGCATCAAGCAAGGCGGCGCGAAATATGACTGGGTTTCCGGCCTGCAGGTGGGTATCGCCAACCTCGGCAACAGCCTGGCGGCGGTGAAAAAACTGGTCTTCGATCAGGGCGCCATCGGCCAGCAGGAACTGGCGAAGGCGCTGGCGGAAGATTTCGACGGTCTGACCCACGAGCAGCTGCGCCAGCGGTTGATCAACGGCGCGCCGAAGTACGGTAACGATGATGACAGCGTCGACGAGTTGCTGGCGCGGGCCTACCAGACCTATATCGACGAGCTGAAGCAGTATCACAACCCGCGCTATGGCCGCGGCCCAATCGGCGGCAACTATTACGCCGGCACGTCCTCTATCTCCGCCAACGTTCCGTTCGGCGCGCAGACCATGGCGACCCCGGATGGCCGTAAAGCGCACACCCCGCTGGCGGAAGGGGCCAGCCCGGCTTCCGGTACCGACCATCTGGGGCCGACGGCGGTCATCAGTTCGGTGGGCAAACTCCCCACCGGGGCGATCCTCGGCGGCGTGCTGCTTAACCAGAAGCTGAATCCGTCCACGCTGGAGAACGAGTCCGACAAGCAGAAGCTGATGGTGCTGCTGCGCACCTTCTTCGAGGTGCACAAAGGCTGGCATATCCAGTACAACATCGTGTCCCGCGACACGCTGCTGGAGGCGAAGAAACACCCTGACCAGTACCGCGATTTAGTGGTCCGCGTCGCCGGATACTCGGCGTTCTTCACCGCCCTGTCGCCGGATACCCAGGACGATATCATCGCCCGAACCGAACATACGCTGTAACCCTTCGTGCCCGCTGGCGCTATGCTTAGCGGGCCTACCCTGTTCTGCAGGCCGGGTAAGGCAACGTTGCCACCCGGCATTTTCTGCGCTGAGTGAACTTTCATTCGAAATAAATTTGTGCTCCCCATCACATTGTAATTAGAATGTTACTGGTCGAAGTTAAGCCAGGAGCATCCCCTTATGACCGTTAAAGTTATCGTCACCGATATGGACGGAACTTTTCTCAATGACGCCAAGCAGTACGACCGCCCGCGTTTCCTCGCGCAGTTTGCGCAGCTCAAACAGCAAGGTATTGAATTTGTTGTCGCCAGCGGCAACCAGTACTATCAGCTGATCTCATTTTTCCCGGAAATCCGCGAGCAGATTTCGTTCGTCGCCGAAAACGGCGCGCTGGTCTTTGAGCATGGGAAGCAGCTGTTCCACGGCGAACTGACCCGCCACGAATCGCAGGTGGTGATCGGGGAATTACTTAACGATCCGCAGCTGAACTTTGTCGCCTGCGGCCTGCAGAGCGCGTATGTGAGCGATAAAGCCCCGGACGCCTTCGTCGACCTGATGTCAAAGCACTACCACCGTCTGCAGCGGATAAGTGATTACCATCGCATCGACGATACGCTGTTTAAATTCTCCCTCAACCTGCCGGACAGCGAGATCCCACAGCTGATCGATAAGCTGCACGTGTCGCTCGATGGGATCATGAAGCCGGCCACCAGCGGCTTTGGTTTTGTCGATTTGATCATCCCCGGCCTGCATAAAGCCAACGGCATCAGCCGCCTGCTCAAACGCTGGAACCTTTCGCCGCAGCAGTGCGTGGCCATCGGCGACAGCGGCAACGACGCCGAAATGCTGAAGCTGGTGAAATACGCCTTTGCCATGGGCAACGCTGCTGACAGCATCAAAGCCATCGCTGGCTACGCCACTGACGATAACAACCATGACGGCGCGCTGAACGTCATTCAGGCCGTCCTCGATAACACCGCCCCCTTCAACGATTGACCTTTCGCCGGGGCAGCGCGCCCCGGCTTTTCCATTTTGTGCGCCGCAGCAAGATTTTAAACTTGCATTAACTCCATTTTAACTTAAATTAACGTTTGTAAGATTTAATACTTTCGAATGAAAGATACAGCGAGGTTATTATGGCTGCTCTCCCGACCCACGAAACATTACCTGCCGACCACAAAGCGGCAATTCGCCAGATGAAACAGGCCTTACGGGCGCAAATCGGCGATGTCCAGGCGGTATTCGATAAACTCTCGGCACGCATCACAGAGCGCCTGGAAGAGATTGAGGCCCTGAAAGCCGCAGGCCAGGAGGTCTGGCCGACGATCCCGTTCAGCGATATCGCCCAGGGTAACGTGAGCGATGCGCAGCGCGCGGCGATTAAGCGCCGGGGCTGCGCGGTCATCAAAGGCCACTACCCGCGCGAACAAGCGCTGGCCTGGGATAACGCGATGCTGGAATACCTCGATCTGAACCATTTCGATGATGTATACAAAGGGCCTGGCGACAGCTTCTTCGGCTCGCTGGAGGCCTCGCGCCCGGAAATCTATCCGATCTACTGGTCGCCCTCACAGATGCAGGCTCGCCAGAGCGATGAAATGGCAGCAGTGCAATCCTTCCTCAACCGCCTGTGGCGCTTTGAGCAGGACGGCAAGCGCTGGTTCGATCCGGATGTCAGCGTGATTTACCCTGACCGCATTCGTCGTCGTCCGCCGGGAACCACGTCAAAGGGGCTGGGGGCGCATACCGATTCCGGGGCGCTGGAGCGCTGGCTGCTTCCCGCCTATCAGCAGGTTTTCGCCAACGTTTTTAATGGCAATATCGACGCCTACGATCCGTGGGACGCCGCGCATCGTACCGAAGTGGAAGAGTACACCGTCGACAACACCACCAAATGCTCGGTGTTCCGCACCTTCCAGGGCTGGACCGCGCTGTCGGACATGATCCCGGGTCAGGGGCTGCTGCACGTGGTGCCTATCCCGGAGGCGATGGCTTATGTGCTGCTGCGCCCCCTGCTCGACGATGTGCCGGAAGATGAACTGTGCGGCGTCGCGCCGGGCAGAGTGCTGCCGATCTCTGAGCAATGGCACCCGCTCTTAATTAAAGCGTTAAGCTCGATTCCGGCGCTGAATGCCGGGGACTCCGTCTGGTGGCACTGCGATGTTATTCACTCAGTGGCGCCGGTGGAAAATCAGCAGGGCTGGGGCAACGTGATGTACATCCCCGCCGCGCCGATGTGCGAGAAGAATCTTGCCTATGCGCAGAAGGTGAAAATAGCCCTTGAGAAAGGCGCTTCGCCGGGGGATTTTCCGCGCGAGGACTATGAAGCCAGCTGGCAGGGCCGCTTCACCCTTGATGATCTGAATATTCACGGGAAACGGGCGCTGGGAATGCCGACCTAATCGTCATACAGCCCCTGCGGCTCGACGGCGGTATGGCTCTTGCCTGGCCGGATCCGCCGTACCGAATCACGCACCACCAGCGTACCATGCAGCAGTAGCGAGCCGTGCGGCGCCTCCGGGCGCAGCAGGCGCTGCTGTAGCAGATGCACCGCCTCGCTGCCCAGCTCATCTCGCGGCACATGCACCGCGGTCAGCGGCACCTCCTGAATCGCCGCCAGATTAAACCCGTCAATACTCATTACCGAGACATCCTGCGGCACCCGCAGGCCTCGTTTTTGCAGGGCGCTGACGGTACCGGCGGCCATAAAATCGCCGCCCACCAGGAAGGCGGTGGGCATCGGGCGCCCCTGTAAAGCGTCGAGCCAGACCCCCACCTGCTCTTCCGTCTCTCTGGCGCTAAAATTGGCGACGCTGATGAGATCCCGGCTGGCGGTAAAGCGTAGATTGCGCGCGCGCCATGCCTCCTGGATCCCTCCCAGCCGTAGCTCCATGGTGTAGCGGCGCAGGCACATCACATTCATCACCGCCCGGTGACCCATATCAAACAGATAGCGCGCCGCGCACTGGCCAATCAGACGATGGTCGGGGGCAACGGACGGCAGCCGCATCCCTTCATCCCGACAGTTGATTAATACGCAGGGTTTGCCCAGATCCGCCGCCAGGCCATGAATATGCGGATCGTCAATCCCCAGCAGCACCGCGGCCTGGGTCTCCGCTTCGTTCATGCGGGCAAGAAACAGATTGGCGTCGCTGTCGTTCTCGTCCAGCGCACAGTAGCGCAGGCGCACTTCATGCGCCGCCAGCGCGTTATTAATGCTCTGGATCACCCGGTAGTAGAAGATATCCGACCGCTCATCGAAGGCGCGCTGCGGGGCAAAAACCAGCAGATTATTGAGCAGCAGACGCCCGGCGGCCAGCCCTTGCATGACCCCCAGCTCGCGGGCGCAGTCCAGCACCGCCCGGCGCGCCTTGTCACTGGTATTCGCTTTCCCGGCCAGGACGCGTGAAACCGTGCTGGCCGACAGCCCGGTGCGGGCGGCAATTTCGGCAACGCGCAGCTTTTTATCCATTTTGTGATCCAGCTCCGATTGGAAAATGAAAGGATTTTCATAATCGCTAAAGCGCCTCACGCAAGCAAGTATCACAGCGAAATATGAGATCTTCGTCATTTCATGAAAAAAATTGCATAAATAGCGCTATGCCCGACGATTTTTCTCCCTTAGCCTGAATTGGTCCAACATCTCCCATACTAGTCATACCAATAATGTTGAGATAAAAATTAGACTATTCAAATAGTTAAAAAAAATATGTGACCACTCACGGAAAGAGGCCGTCACTTTCCCCCTACAAACGTCTTGTGGAGTGTGCTATGAGTCAAGGCCTCAACAATGATATCGCGGTCAGCAAAACACGCCGGGTGGTAAAAAACCTGCGCTGGTGGGTGCTGGTCCTGTTTTTACTTGGCGTCACCGTCAACTACATCACACGCAACTCGCTGGGGATTATCGCCCCGGAACTGAAAGCGACCCTCGGCATTACCACCGAACAATATTCCTGGATCGTCGGCGCGTTTCAGCTGGCTTACACGATTTTCCAGCCGCTCTGTGGCTGGCTTATCGACGTCATCGGCCTGAAGCTCGGGTTTATGATCTGCGCTACCCTGTGGGCGCTGGCCTGTATCGCCCATGCCGGGGCCGGCAGCTGGCTGCACCTGGCTATGTTGCGCTTCTTTATGGGCGGCGCTGAAGCGGCCGCCACGCCGGCCAACGCCAAAACCATCGGCGAGTGGTTCCCGAAATCCGAGCGACCGATCGCCGCCGGCTGGGCTGGCGTCGGCTTCTCTATCGGCGCGATGCTGGCCCCGCCAATCATCTACTTCGCCCACGCCTCCTTCGGCTGGCAGGGCGCGTTTATGTTTACCGGCGCGCTGGCGCTGCTGTGGGTGGTGCTGTGGTGGGCTTTCTATCAGAACCCGGAAAAGCACCCGAACCTCAGCAAAAGCGAGCTGGAATACATCAAGCAGGATAACGAAGCCCCGCCGGTGAAGCTGCCCTTTTTGACCGCGCTAAAAACCGTCTCGAAGAACAAACGTTTCTACGGGATCGCCATCCCCGCCTTTATGGCCGAGCCCGCCTGGGCGGTGCTGAGCTTCTGGGTACCGCTGTACCTGGCGAAAGAGCACGGGATGGATCTGAAGCAGATAGCGATGTTTGCCTGGCTGCCGTTCCTCGCCGCCGACCTTGGCAGCGTGGTCAGCGGCTATCTCACCCGCCTGTACGTTCGCTGGTTCGGCTGCACGCGAGTCAACTCGGTTATCGCCAGCTCAGTGACCGGCGCGTTTCTGATGATCTCGCTGGCCCTGGTCGCCATCACCCGCGATCCCTATATCACCATCATCCTGATCTCCATTGGCGGCTTCGGGCACCAGATCATCTCCTGCATGCTCAGCGCGCTGGTGGTGGAATCTTTCGACAAGGGGCAAATGGCGACAGTCAACGGCATGCGCGGATCCGCGGCATGGATCGCCAGCTTCCTGTTCTCGTTATTGATCGGGGTGACCGCCGACAAAATTGGCTTCAACCCGCTGTTTATCGCCATGGGTTTCTTTGACCTGATTGGCGCCGTTTTCCTGGTGGCATTTATTGCTGAACGTCGCGCCAAGCGCGCCTGAGAGTGGATATAAAATATGAAGACGTTGAAACACTGGAGTTTGCACCAACAGCTGGAGCATCACGTTGAACTGACCGTCGATGGCCAGCACACCCTGTGCCTGTACGTGCTGGAAGAGAATTTGTTCCGCGTCCTGCTGAAGCGCCAGGGCCAGCTGGCGCTGGATCGCACCTGGAGTATCGCCCCGCAGCAGGATGTGCCGTGGGAAGGCCGTGCGCGGGATGACCTCAGCGGTTTTAGTCTCCCGGCCTGGCAGATGATCGAAGAGGATAACGCGCTGACCATCGCCACCCGCCAGCTGCGCGTCACCGTCCACCAGCCGCTTTGGCTGGAGTGGAGCTATCGCGACGACGCCGGTGAGTGGCAGACGCTCGCCAGTGACCGTCCCACCAGCGCCTATCTGGCAAACGCTCACGGGGATGGCGTCGCCCATTATCTGAGCCGCCGTAAAGATGAGCGTTTCTACGGCCTGGGCGAAAAGGCCGGCGACCTGCAGCGCAACGGTAAGCGCTATGAAATACGTAACCTCGATGCCATGGGCTACAATGCCGTCAGCACCGACCCGCTGTATAAACATATTCCGTTTACCATCACCCAGCGCAGCGATATCAGCTACGGCCTGTTTTACGACAACCTGAGCAGCTGCTGGCTGGATCTGGGTAATGAAATCGACAACTATCACACCGCCTATCGCCGCTGGCAGGCGGAGGCCGGCGACATCGATTATTACCTGTTTACCGGTAAACAAGTGCTGGATGTGACCAAAGCTTTCGTCCGTCTGACCGGTAAAACCCTGTTCGGGCCAAAATGGAGCCTCGGCTACAGCGGTTCCACCATGCACTACACCGACGCGCCGGATGCGCAAAATCAGCTGATGAACTTCATCCGCCTGTGCGAGCAGCACGCGATCCCTTGCGACTCGTTCCAGCTCTCTTCCGGCTATACCTCGATCAACGGCAAGCGCTACGTCTTTAACTGGAACTACGACAAGGTGCCGCAGCCAAAAGTGATGAGCCAGTCGTTCCATGATGCCGGGCTGAAGCTTGCCGCCAATATCAAACCCTGCCTGCTGCAGGATCATCCGCGCTATGGCGAAGTGGCGGAGCGCGGTCTTTTTATTCGCGATTCGCAAACCGACGCGCCGGAGCGCTCCAGCTTCTGGGACGATGAAGGGTCGCATCTCGACTTCACCAACCCGCACACCGTGGCCTGGTGGCAGGAAGGCGTGACCACCCAGCTACTGGAGATGGGTATCGATTCGACCTGGAACGATAATAACGAGTATGAGGTGTGGGACGGCGAAGCGCGCTGCTACGGCTTTGGCCGCGAAATCGCCATTAAACATATTCGCCCGGTGATGCCGTTGCTGATGATGCGCGCCTCCATGGAAGCCCAGCAGCGCTTTGCGCCGCAAAAGCGCCCGTATCTGATCTCCCGCTCCGGCTGCGCCGGGATGCAGCGCTACGTCCAGACCTGGAGCGGCGACAACCGCACCAACTGGGATACATTACGCTATAACACCCGCATGGGATTAGGCATGAGCCTGTCCGGGCTGTTTAACGTCGGCCACGACGTCGGCGGATTCTCCGGCGATAAACCTGAGCCGGAGCTGTTCGTGCGCTGGGTGCAAAACGGCGTGATGCATCCGCGCTTTACCATTCACTCGTGGAATGACGACCAGACGGTCAATGAAGCCTGGATGTACCCGGAAATCACCCCGGCGATCCGCTCAGCCATCGAACTGCGCTACCGCCTGCTGCCCTATCTGTACACTCTGCTGTGGCAGGCGCATGCCGATGACGAACCGATGCTGCGCCCGACCTTCCTCGATCACCAGCACGATACCCAGACCTTCGCCGAGTGCGATGACTTCCTGCTGGGTCGCGATCTGCTGGTGGCCAGCGTGGTCGAGCCCGGCGCCCGTCAGCGCCAGCTATGGCTGCCCGATAATCAGGACGGCTGGTACGATTTTTACAGCCACCAGTGGTTCGCCGGTGGCCAGTGGGTGACGCTGGACGCGCCGCTGGAAAAACTGCCGCTGCTGGTCCGCGCCGGCGCCGGTCTGCCGCTCAGTGAACGTATCAGCCATGTCGATGCGCAAAAAGACGATCGTCGCGAACTGCAGTTGTTCCCGCTGAAAGGTACCGGCTCAACCCGCGGTCTGCTGTTTGAAGACGACGGCGAAAGCTGGGGCTATAAAGAGGGGGATGCGCTATGGCTGGAGTGGGAAATGACCTGCAGCGCCAACAGCATAAACCTGAATA
The DNA here is from genome assembly GCF_002810515.1 of Klebsiella sp. D-Nf1. NCBI lineage: Bacteria > Pseudomonadati > Pseudomonadota > Gammaproteobacteria > Enterobacterales > Enterobacteriaceae > Klebsiella > Klebsiella sp. D-Nf1. The sequence continues at coordinate 96,335 of NZ_PIOK01000001.1, read as the reverse complement.
TCAACGCTCGCGGCAACTATCGCCCGGCGTGGAAAGCGCTGAGGCTGTCATTACCGGCGGGAGAAAAGCGTAAGCTGCTGGTGAATGGCGTCGAAGGAACGGAGTGGAGGCGCTAAGCGATATGCCGGGCGGCGGCTTACGCCTTGCCCGGCCTGGATTTTATTATGTTCCCGGATTGCGCTACGCTAATCCGGGCTACAAACTACAGATCACATACCAGGCGTAGCCCGGGTAAGGCGTAAGCCGCAACCCGGGTAACGGACAGGGATTACTCGATACCTTTGCTGCGCAGGTAGTCTTCGTAGTTGCCGCTGAAATCGATAACGCGTTCAGGGGTGATCTCCAGGACGCGGGTCGCCAGCGAGCTCACGAACTCGCGGTCGTGAGAGACGAAGATCAGGGTGCCCTGATACATCTCCAGCGCCATGTTCAGCGATTCAATCGATTCCATATCCAGGTGGTTGGTCGGTTCGTCCATTACCAGGATGTTTGGCTTCTGCATCATCAGCTTACCAAACAGCATGCGCCCTTTTTCACCACCAGAAAGGACTTTCGCCGGCTTTTTGATATCGTCCTGGCTAAACAACAGACGACCGAGGATGCTGCGTACTGCCTGCTCGTCATCGCCTTCCTGTTTCCACTGGCTCATCCAGTCAAAGACCGTCAGATCGTTCTCGAAATCTTCGGCATGATCCTGCGCGTAATAGCCGATACGGGCGTTTTCGGACCACTTAACGGTACCGTTATCTGCTTCCAGCTCGCCCACCAGGGTTTTCAGCATCGTTGATTTACCGACGCCGTTGGTCCCCAGCACCGCCAGCTTCTCGCCAACCTCCAGCAGCAGATTCACCCCTTTGAACAGTGGGCCGTTATCAAAACCTTTCGCCAGCGCTTCCACTTCCAGCGCATTACGGAACAGTTTCTTATCCTGCTCGAAGCGAATAAACGGGTTCTGACGGCTGGACGCTTTCACTTCATCCAGCTTAATTTTATCAATCTGACGGGCGCGAGAGGTCGCCTGACGCGATTTAGAGGCGTTGGCGCTAAAGCGGCTAACGAAGGACTGCAGGTCAGCGATCTGCGCTTTCTTCTTGGCGTTGTCCGCCAGCAGACGTTCGCGTGCCTGGGTCGCCGCGGTCATATACTCGTCATAGTTGCCCGGATAGACGCGCAGCTCACCGTAATCGAGATCCGCCATGTGGGTGCAGACCATGTTCAGGAAGTGACGGTCGTGCGAAATGATGATCATGGTGCTGTCACGTTCGTTCAGCACCTGCTCCAGCCAGCGAATGGTGTCGATGTCGAGGTTGTTCGTCGGTTCGTCGAGCAGCAGGATATCCGGATTGGAAAACAGCGCCTGCGCCAGCAGGACACGCAGCTTCCAGCCCGGCGCGACTTCGCTCATCGGGCCGTAATGCTGTTCAACCGGAATGCCGACGCCGAGCAGCAGTTCGCCGGCGCGCGCTTCGGCGGAGTAGCCGTCCATCTCGCCGTATTTGACTTCCAGATCGGCCACTTTATAGCCGTCTTCCTCGCTCATTTCCGGCAGGGCGTAGATACGATCGCGCTCTTGCTTCACTTCCCACAGCTCACCGTGGCCCATGATAACCGTATCCAGCACGGTGAACGCTTCGAAGGCGAACTGATCCTGGCGCAGCTTACCGATACGCTCGTTCGGGTCGAGAGAAACGTTGCCCAGCGTCGGCTCGAGATCGCCGCCGAGGATCTTCATAAAGGTCGATTTACCGCTGCCGTTGGCGCCGATCAGACCATAACGGTTGCCGCCGCCAAATTTAACGGAGATATTTTCGAACAGCGGCTTACTGCCAAACTGCATGGTAACGTTGCTGGATACTAGCACGGGGATATCCTGAAAAAAGAGAATGAGGGGTGTGACACAGCAGACATTATGCCAGTAAATGACGCACTTTTCACGGCCTGCGGTAAATTCCGCCGCGACGCTTGTGCTAAGGTCTTTGTCAGATGAGCCACAGACCAGGGCTCAAACGGTTATTCTGTACGTCATTATGAGGAACCCCATGACCACCAGCCTACCGCGACACCCGGCCTTTTTATCCCTGCAGGGCGGTATCAATTTTCGCGATCTGGGCGGCCAGCGTGCCGCCGACGGACGCACGGTACGCAGTGGCAAGCTGCTACGCTCCGGCGCGCTAAACCAGTTGACGGCGGACGATCTCAACCACCTGGCGACGCTGCCGCTCAGTCGGGTGCTCGACTATCGCGACCCCGGAGAGGTACAGCGCACGCCTGACAAGCTTAGCCCGCTCACTCATTATTTGAACGCGCCAGCCAATCCGCCCATCAGCGATGTGAATGCGAAGGTCACCGAGCTGAATGCTGCCACCCTTAACGCGCTGAATGGTGAACAGTTTATGCTGCAACTCTATCGCCAGCTGCCGTTTAACAATCCGGCCTATCGCCAGCTCACTGCCTGGCTGACGGCCCCTTTTGAAGGGGCGTTACTCCAACACTGCGCCGTCGGCAAAGATCGCACCGGCGTCGGCTGCGCGCTAACGCTGTTTGCCGTCGGATGCGACAGCGAGACGGTCATGGAGGAGTATCTGCTCACCCACGGTATGCTGACGCAGGTGGAAGCCTGGATGCTGGAGATGCTCGGCAACGACCTGACGCCCCAGGGACGCCAGAGTCTGGCGGATATTCTGACGGTGAAAGAGTCCTATCTCGCCGCCGCGCTGTCGGCCATCCACCAGCGCTATGGTAGCGTCGACGCCTGGCTGGCAGAAGAGTACCAGCTCACCGCCCCGGCCCGTGCTTCGCTGCAGGACCGGTTACTGGAAGGATAACCTCCCTGTGAACCGCGTGGGAGGCGGCGGTCGCATTGTCCGCCAGGCCCCGACAGTCGAGACGACAGGGAAAAAAATGTGATTTCGTACACATCTGATTTACCTGTTCAGCGGAATGCACATATAATGCGCTCCCATCTACTGTCTCAATCATTAACAAAGGCCTGTGTGGCGTTGATTTCGCACACGACATTAAAGACTATGAAATTATCTACACTCTTAGCGGCAGCCTTCGCCCTCGTAGGCTTTTGCAATACAGCGTCTGCTGTCACCTATCCTTTGCCGACCGACGGCAGCCGTTTGGTTGGTCAGAATCAGGTCATCACCATTCCTGATGATAACAAGCAGCCGCTGGAATACTTTGCGGCGAAATATCAGATGGGGCTGTCCAACATGCTGGAAGCCAACCCGGGGGTGGACACCTATCTGCCAAAAGGCGGTAGCGTCCTGAACATCCCGCAGCAGTTGATTCTGCCGGACACCGTCCACGAAGGCATCGTGATTAACAGCGCCGAGATGCGTCTGTACTACTATCCGAAAGGCACCAACACCGTGATCGTCCTGCCGATCGGTATCGGCCAGTTAGGTAAAGACACGCCGATTAACTGGACCACCAAAGTCGAACGCAAGAAAGCCGGCCCGACATGGACGCCGACCGCCAAGATGCATGCCGAATACATCGCTGCCGGCAACCCGCTGCCAGCCGTCGTACCGGCCGGTCCGGATAACCCGATGGGCCTGTACGCGCTGTATATCGGCCGTCTGTACGCCATCCACGGCACCAACGCTAACTTTGGTATTGGCCTGCGCGTGAGCCACGGCTGCGTGCGTCTGCGCAACGATGACATCAAGTTCCTGTTTGATAACGTGCCGGTTGGCACCCGCGTACAATTTATCGATGAGCCGGTAAAAGCGACCACCGAGCCGGACGGCAGCCGTTACATTGAGGTTCACAACCCGCTGTCAACCACCGAAGCGCAGTTCCAGGGCGGCGAAATCGTGCCAATCACCCTGACTCAGCCGGTACAGGCGATCACCAGCCAATCTGATGTCGATCAGAACGTGGTTGAGCAGGCTATCCAGAACCGCTCCGGTATGCCGGTGCGTCTGAACTAAGTTCTGCATGACAAGAAAAACGGCGGGCCTGATGCCCGCCGTTTTTTTATCTGTATTTCCCCGGGCTACCAAACCTGACAACACCCTGGCCCTGCTAAGCGCTCGCAAACAGGCCCCCCGGTCTAGCCGTTATTCACCAGAATAATCCCGCCGTGATCGTAGCGATAGTGGCAGTGGGCATACTCCAGCGGCGTACCGTCTTCGAGGTAGATAACCTGCTCAACCTCCAGCACCGGGTCGGTGGCGTCGCAGTGAAGATGTAATTTATCCAGTTCATCGGGCTTCATCGCCCGCACCACGCGGTAAGATCCCATCAGCTTCAGCCCCAGCGTCTCCTGCACATAGCGAAACACCGAGCTTTCCAGATGGCTTTTATTGAGCCCCGGCACCAGTCCCACCGGCATAACCGTCAGATCCAACGACACCGGCTCACCGTTGAGCAGCCGCAGACGGACAAAGTCATACACCGGGGCATCGGCGTCAATCAGCAGCGAACTCTGCTCCTTGTCGCTGGGAAAACGCACCTCAAAGCGCACCACTTCGCTTTGTACCTCGCCAAGATGCTCCCAGGTTTTGGTGGCGCCAAAATAGTCGCTGCCGGGCAGTTCCCACTGCGACAGCTGGAGGAAATTTTTCCGCACAAAGGTGCCCTGCCCTTTGCGGGTGTAGATAAGCCCTTCGACGATTAACTGACGCATCGCCTGCTGGATCGTCATCCGGCTGGTGTTGAACTCCGCCGCCAGCGCAAACTGGTCGGGTAGCGGTGCGCTGGCAGGATACTGCTGGCTGATGATGCGTTTTTTTATTTCCCGCGCAATTTGCAGATACTTCGCCGTCATTCCCGGTCCTTTTACATTCTGTGCGTGACTGGCGGGCAGCATACTTGACCTGACCGCCAGGACGCCGTTACATCGCTTCGCCGTTGCTGTGGATCACCTGCTTCAGCCACGCATAGCTCTTCTTCGGCACCCGCCGTAGATCCTTGAGGTCATGGTTCTCACGATTGACGTACACCACGCCGTAGCGCTTACGCATATCGCCCTGTGAGCTAAGAATATCGATTAATCCCCAGCCCAGATAGCCGATCACCTGCGCGCCGTCCTCAAACATCGCCGCTTTCATGGCGTTAATATGGTCGCGATGGTAGGCGATGCGGTAATCATCGGCAACCGGATGTTCACCGTCCCAGGATTCGATCACCCCGATGCCGTTTTCAATCGGGAACACCGGTAGCCGCCAGTCATTGTAATAACGGGTGATGATCATGCGAAATCCCAGCGGATCGATCTGCCAGTTCCATTCCGTCGCTTTCAGGTACGGGTTATCCTGATTACCGAATAGCATGTAATTGTTGACCGCCGTTCCCGGCGGGATCGCGTCGCTATTGAGCGAGCGGCTGGCGTAATAGCTGAACGCCAGATAATCCACCTTCACCATTGCCATCAGCGCCATATCTTCGGCGCGATAAATATCGTCAAAGCCTTCGCGGGCGACAAAGTGCATCACCTCCGGGCTATAGCCCTCGCCCGCGTAGACGCGCAGCAGGTTCTGGTTTAAAAACTCGTCCAGTTGCTGAGCGCAGAGAATATCGCGTGGTTTGCAGGTAGCCGGATAGACCAGCGCGTGAGCCAGCATTCCGCCCATCAGGCACTGCGGCTTCGTCTGATGCAGATAGTGGGTCAGATGGACATGCGCCATCATCACGTGGTGCTGGATCTGGTAGAGTTCGCGCAACGTTTTATCGCCACGCAGATAGCCGGTGATCAGGAAGGCTTCCGGCGAATGGTAGAGGTTCTGTTCATTGAAGGTCAGCCAGTACTTCACCTTATCGCCGTAGCAGTCGATCATCTTCTGGCCATAGCGGATAAAGTCGTCCATGACCCGGCGGTCGGTAAAACCGTTGTAGCGCTCCGCCAGCGACAGCGGCATGTCAAAGTGATACAGGCAGATCATCGGCTCGATGCCACGGGCAATAAGCTCATCGATAAACTGATGGTAGAAAGCGATCCCTTCTTCATTGAATTCGCCGTCCCCCTCCGGACACACCCGGCTCCAGGCGATCTGGAAGCGGTAGCAGTTCATGCCCAGATCCTGCATCAGATCGAAATCTTCGCGGAAGCGATGATAGGAGTCAGTCGCCACCTTCCAGTCCGAGGCGAACTCTGACGGTTGACGAATATCGTACACCGACATCCCCTTTCCTCCCTCATTCCACGCCCCTTCGGTCTGCATGCTGGAGACCGAATTGCCCCATAAAAAATCGGCCGGTAATGTGTCTTTCATGGTTCGCCTCTGTATATGACTAGTCATTTTAAATTCATGACTAGTCATATACAAAAAATACGCCACGGAAGCAAAAGACGGATCGTTTTCTGTGAGCCAGACAAACAAAAAAGATCGCCGCAAGCGGCGATCTTTAGAGGTAAGTGGAAACGGCGTTACTGCGCGTCAAGCTGATGACGACGATATTCCCCCTGGCGCTCCAGCATCCAGCCCGGATATTCGCGCGGCAGGGCGCTGACCGCATCAAGCTGGCGCAACTCATCTTTGCTCAGGCGAATAGCGGTCGCAGCGATGTTATCCTGCAACTGTTCGGCCCGTTTGGCGCCAATAATGACACTGGTCACCGCCGGCTGATGCAGCAGCCACGCCAGGGCAATCTGCGCCACCGATACCCCTTTTGCTTCAGCTATCACCCGCATGACGTCGATGCAATCAAATGCGCGCGCTTTATCCACCGGCGGAAAGTCGAACGCCAGGCGACGCCCCCCCGCTTCCGCCTCGCCGTCGCGGCGGTATTTCCCGCTCAACAGGCCGCCCGCCAGCGGGCTCCAGACCATCAGGCCGAGGCCTTCACTTTGCAGCATCGGCACCAGCTCGCGTTCCAGGTCACGCCCGGCGATAGTGTAGTAGGCCTGCAGAGAAGCAAACCGGGAGAGTCCAAGGCGTTCCGCTATGCCCAGCGCTTTGGCGATTTGCCAGGCCGCCCAGTTAGAAACACCGATGTAGCGCACGTGGCCCTGCTGTACCAGGGTATCCAGGGCCGACAGCGTCTCTTCGATCGGCGTCGCCGGATCGAAGCCGTGCAATTGATAGAGATCGATATGATCGAGCTGCAGGCGGCGCAGGCTCTCTTTCACGCTGCCCATGATGTGGTACCGTGAGCTGCCGCGAGAGTTCACGCCAGCGGTGCCGGTTTCGCCAAACACTTTGGTCGCCACCACCACGTTTTCACGCGGGATTTTCAGGTTTTTCAGCGCCTGGCCGGTAATCTCTTCAGAGCGCCCTTCCGAGTAGACGTTGGCGGTATCGATAAAGTTGATCCCAGCGTCCAGCGCGCTGCCGACCAGTTGCTCGGCTTCGGCCTGGCGCAGCTGGCCGATTTTGCCCCACATCCCTTCTTCGCCGCCGAAGGTCATGGTGCCCAGGCACAGCTCAGAGACAAACAGACCGGTATTGCCCAGTTTTTGATATCGCATAGCACTCTCCTCAACAGGATGATTAACGTCAGCGGTATAGTTATACCGCTGAGTCGAGGCGTGCGAATGGGGTGTTTCTGTCAGTTTCTTGCCCAATTCTGCAGAAATTAGGCGCAGAGTTTGAAGAGCCAATAGCCGCTGATGGCCGCCCACAGCAGCATAGGAATGGAGTAAAGATGGAAGCGCCACCAGATCCGCCGATCGCTGGCCATGCGCAGGGCGATGATATTGGCCAGCGATCCTGGCAGCAGGCCAAAGCCGCCCACGTTAACCGCCCAGGCGAGCAGTATCGACGGCGGGACATAGTTGAGCAGCAGAATGGTCGAGGGCACATTACTGATCACCTGCGACAGGCCGATGGCGGTCAGCCACAGTCCGCCGCCGGAAAGCGTCCCGACGCCGCTCAGCACATGATGCAGCGCCGGAAGCTGGGTCAGCAGGTGGACATCGATAAACATCACCATAAACACCAGCAGCAGCGACCAGTCCACATGGACGATCACCGCCCGGGCCAGTATCAGGAAGCCCAGCAGCACCAGCGCCAGACCCCACAGCGCCTGATTCATCTCCAGCGCGGTCAGGAACACCAGATACAATCCCAGACAGCTCCAGACCAGCTTAGGCTGCCACGATGGCGCCTTATCGCTACTCTGGTAGCTGAGCCGGTTTGCCGGGAAACAGAACCAGCACAGCACCAGCAGAGTCAACATCATTGCCGCCGCCAGGGGTAGCATCTGGCCGATAAACCCGACGAAAGAGAGACCGGACCGTCCCCACAGCAAAATGTTTTGCGGGTTGCCGATCGGCGTCAGCAGAGACCCGGCGTTGACCGCCAGCGCTTCGAAGATAATCAGACGGTTAACCGGGATCGCGCACCACTTTTTCAGCGTCAGCGTCAGCGGCACCACAATAAACAAGGCGACATCGTTGGTCAGGAAGGTGGATAAGAGCGCCGCCGCCAGCACCATAAAGATGGCCAGCTGGCGCTCAGTCACGAAGCGGCGAGCCATTTTCCGTCCCAGCACGTCAAAGTAGCCGCTCAGTTCAATGCCCTTGGTCAACAGCATCAGGCCGCTGAGCGTGATGATGGTATGCCAGTCAATGGCCGCCGGCCAGCTTGCCGGGACAAACGGCACGATGGCGCTGAGCACGCAGGCGATAATCAGCAGCAGGTGTAAAAAACGGTCGCGCAGCAGCGACTGAACGAAGGGAAGAGTCATGCTTCCTGGGATCCCTGTTTCTGGGTAAATTTCAGGAACATCGCCAGCGTCTCTTCACTCACGTGATGCTCCATTCCCTCCGCATCGCGGCGGGCAATCTCCGGACTGACGCCAATCGCCAGCAGAAAGTTTTCCACAATCTGGTGGCGCTCGCGACTTTCCTGGGCCAGCTTTTCCCCTTCCGGGGTTAAGAAGATCCCGCGCCAGGGGATCTGTTCGATTAGCCCCACGCTGGCCAGGCGTTTAAGCATTTTGGCGACCGTAGGCTGCGAAACGCCAAGACGCGCCGCCATATCCACCTGGCGCGCCTCCCCCACTTCGTTGATCAGATCGGAGATCAGCTCCACATAGTCATCGATCAGCTCGCGGCGATGCGCTTCCCGCACCTGACGGAAACCCTCAACGTGCTCTTCAACATTTACTAACTGCGTCACTTTTTTTGTTATTGGCTTACCTGCGCGACGGTTCATTGTGCTTCCTCATTCGTGTGACGCGTCAAGCATCATATAAAAAGATCCACATTGTAATGGATTGCGCCAAGAGCACAAAAAATTAACGTTTTAGCCATAGCTATAAAATATAGCCTGTGCTATATCTGTATGTAATGCAAACAGCCATCAAGGATTGACGGCGTGAACAGGCAGGAGGAGAGCAGATGAATGAATTCAAGAGGTGCTTAAACGTGTTTAGCCATTCACCCTTTAAAGTACGACTAATGCTGATCGGTATGCTGTGCGAGATGATTAACGGTAAACCGCAGCAGGACAAACCTCATTCCTAAGGCGGCGTCGCGGTACGCCGCTTCATTTTTCTGTCATCTTCTGCCGCTAAAATGGCCGGTTTCCCCCGTTTCCCTGACCTTTTTTCAAGTTTTGTAAGCGCCCTCGCAAAACAATCTGTTATGTCTGGTTGACCTTACCATTTACAAGCCCTATCTTTGCACAGCCCTGCCACATTCGCGGCTCGCAGAGACCCTCTTCGCGCACTGTCCAGCAGGTTTTCCCCCTTGATGCCAGGGGATGCGCATGGCCTCTTTTTGATTGTTTACTATGAATGTCACCACCCTGAAAAATACGCTGGTCGCCCGCCGACTGGCACTGAACCCATGGACAGGATTCTACTTTTTACAGTCGCTATTAATTAACCTGGCGCTGGGCTATGAATTTAGCCTGCTCTATACCGTGGCATTTACCTGCGTGTTACATCTTTTGTGGCGTGCCTTTCCACGCGTTCAGAAAGGGGTGGTCGGTGCCTATTCGCTGCTGGCGGCTCTCTACTACCCCTTTGGCCAGGCCTACGGCGCCCCCAACTTCAATACGTTGCTGGCGCTTCACGCCACCAATGTGGAAGAATCCACGGAAATTCTGACCATCTTCCCGTGGTACAACTATCTGCTGGCGGTCTTCATTTTCGCGCTGGGGATCATTGCGGTTCGCCGCAGGATCGTTGAGCCATCCCGCTGGGGAAAAATGGAGACCCTGGGCCTGCTGTTCAGCATCGGGATTTTCTTTCTGCAGCCGGTGCAGAATCTCGCCTGGGGCGGCGTGTTCAAGGTGATTGACACCGGTTATCCGGCCTTTCGTTTTGTGAAAGACGTGGTGGTGAATAATAACGAGGTGCTGGACGAGCAGGCGCGAATGGCGCAGCTGGCCGGCATGAAAGACAGCTGGCACGTGCTGGCGGTGAAGCCAAAGTACCATATCTATGTGGTGGTGATTGGCGAAAGCGCCCGCCGCGACGCCCTCGGCGCCTTCGGTGGCCACTGGGACAACACGCCGTTTGCCAGCTCGGTAAACGGTTATCTGTTTAACAACTATGTCGCCGCCAGCGGCTCGACGCAGAAATCGCTCGGCCTGACGCTTAACCGGGTAGTCGACGGTAAACCGCAGTTTCAGGATAACTTTGTCACCCTTGCCAACCGCGCGGGTTTCCAGACCTGGTGGTTCTCCAACCAGGGGCAGATTGGCGAGTACGACACCGCTATCGCCAGCATTGCCAAACGTGCGGATGAAGTCCAGTTCCTGAAAAACGGCGATTTCGAGGCCAATAAAAATACCCAGGACGAGCAGTTATTAAAGCTGACCGAACAGGTACTCTCTACACAGCGCACCCAGCCGCAGCTGATCGTCCTGCATCTGATGGGTTCTCACCCGCAGGCCTGCGACCGGACCAAAGGCAAGTACACGGTTTTCGTCCAGTCGAAAGAGACTTCCTGTTATCTCTACAGCATGACGCAGACCGACTCGCTGCTGGCTAAGCTCTACAGCCAGTTGCAAAACTCCGGCGATACCTTTTCACTGACCTACTTTTCCGATCATGGTCTGGCGTTCAAGGAGCGGGGAAAAGAGGTGCAGTATCTGGCGCATGACGATAAGTTCCAGCAGAACTTCCAGGTGCCGTTTATGGTGCTGTCCAGCGATGACAACGCGCATAAAGTGATTAAAGCGCAGCGGTCAGCGAATGATTTCCTCAGTTTCTTCTCCCAGTGGACCGGGATCAAGGCGGCGGAACTCGTCCCGCGCTATCGTTTTATCTCTGAGCAAAAGGCCGGTCCGGTGTACATCACCAACTTCCAGCTGCAGAAGGTTGACTACACCCACCTCGGCAGCGATGAGTTCACTGTCAACTAAGACGACTCGTTCAGCCCGGTCAACCGCCCGGGCTGGCCGTCAACAGGCAAAAAAAATCCGCCCCGTGAGGCGGATTTTTTATATCACAGGAGTGATTAGAAGCGGTAACCCACGCCAGCAATCCAGGTACCGACGTCAACGTTACGAATACGAGACTGCTCGTAGGAGAAGTCCAGGGCAACGTTTTCGATCGGGTTGAACTGCAGACCAGCACCGTAGGAGAAACCGTAGTCGCTCATATCGGATTTCTGGTTCGGGAAGTTGTTGTTCTGGAATTTACCGTAACCAACACCCACTACGCCGTAGATGCTTGCCCAGTCGTTCAGACGGTAAGCCGGACCTGCGGTGATGCCGTAGTACTGACCTTTGTTGTAAGTACCGTTACTGGTGTTATCCTTTTCAGTGTAGGTGAAGGAACCGATAACGCCCAGTGGGTTGTTATCTTGCTCGTAACGGTATTTCAGGTTGAAACCGCCAGCTTTGTTCGCTTTACCCTGCATGTCGCTCTGCGCGTAACCGCCAGTGACGGTAGAAGTTGCAGCAAATGCAGTGGTACCTACGGATGCAGCCAGAACAACGGCCAGTGCTGAAAGACGTGCAATTTTATTCATAACCACCTCAAATGTGTTTCTAATAAGTCCTAAGCCTTAAATATATCAAAAACTTTTGGGAAACTCTTTGGAGTTTACATTGTCTAACATACTTTTTCATGTAACTAAAAGTTTCCATACTTCTATAACAATATGGAAAACAACAATTTTTGGCGTTAACGTACATCTTAACGCTCATTAAGAAATTCGCAAGCATCCAGATTAATCCTAATCGCCTGGCGAATTTCTCAGCAACGTGCGCCATTCTACTGTTTTTGCCCCTGTTTTTTTCAACATTAGCTCAACCGTCAGCAGGTTATTCCAGTACACTGGAACTTTTACGACTTTTGACAAAACCTGACAGGAGAAAGGATGCCCGGTCCATCCCGAAAAGCGGCGGCATGGTTGCCAATTCTGGTGATTTTAGTCGCCATGACATCGATTCAGAGCGGCGCCTCGCTCGCCAAATCGCTGTTCCCCTTGGTCGGCGCCCCGGGCGTCACCGCCCTGCGTCTGGCGCTCGGGACGCTGATTCTGGTGGTCGTGTTCAAGCCATGGCGGTTACGTTTCTCCCCAGCACAGCGTGTGCCGCTGCTGCTGTACGGCCTGGCGCTCGGCGCGATGAACTATCTCTTTTACTTATCCCTGCAGCGCATTCCGCTCGGCGTGGCGGTGGCCCTGGAGTTTACCGGCCCGCTGGCGGTGGCGCTGTTTGGTTCGCGCCGACCGCTGGATTTCGTCTGGGTGGCGCTGGCGATCCTCGGGCTGTGGTATCTCCTGCCGCTGGGGCAGAACGTGGCGCAGGTCGATTTAACCGGCGCGCTGTTTGCCCTGGGCGCGGGAGCCTGCTGGGCAGTCTATATTCTGACCGGGCAACGTGCCGGTGAAGAACACGGTCCGGCCACGGTGGCGATGGGGTCGCTCATCGCCTCGTTGGTGTTTGTTCCGTTAGGCATAGCGCAGGCCACGGATACGCTATGGCAGTGGTCGCTGCTGCCGATGGGGCTGGGGATTGCTATTCTCTCAACCGCACTGCCCTACTCCCTTGAAATGATGGCCTTGACGCGCCTGCCGACGCGCACCTTCGGCACACTGATGAGCCTCGAACCAGCGTTAGCCGCCCTTTCCGGTATGGTCTTCCTCGGCGAAACGTTGAAGCTCTCCCAGACTCTGGCGCTGGGCGCGATCATTATCGCCTCAATGGGCGCCACGCTGACCATGCAGCGACAAAGTAAAATCGAGCAAGTCGATATCAATTAACATTCTGTTACGCCGCCGGCCCGTGAGAAATCCGGGCCGTTCAGCCAAATATAACCGTATGATATTTAGAGTTTTTTTAAAATAACCAACCACTTTGCGCTATCAAAGTGATATGGCCTGCCGATGCCTCACTCTTTGAAACCCTTGCTATACTTAGTCCCGAAGTTACCTGGGACAACGCTCCACATCATTCAGATTTGAAGTGTGACGAGCATCAATATCAAGAGGATATGAAACGATGAGTACCGCAAAACTGGTTAAATCAAAAGCATCTAATCTGGTCTATACCCGCAACGATGTCGCTGACAGCGAAAAGAAAGCGACCATTGAGCTGTTGAATCGCCAGGTGATCCAGTTCATTGACCTGTCACTTATCACCAAGCAGGCACACTGGAATATGCGCGGTGCGAACTTTATCGCCGTGCACGAAATGCTGGATGGCTTCCGTACCGCGCTAACCGAGCACCTGGACACCATGGCGGAGCGTGCCGTGCAGCTGGGCGGCGTCGCACTGGGCACCACTCAGGTCATTAACAGCAAAACGCCGCTGCAGAGCTACCCGCTCGATATCCATCACGTTCAGGATCACCTGAAAGCGCTGGCTGACCGCTATGCCGTCGTCGCTAACGACGTACGCAAGGCGATTGGTGAAGCCAAAGACGAGGATACCGCGGATATTTTCACCGCGGCCTCCCGCGATCTGGATAAATTCCTGTGGTTCATCGAAGCGAATATCGAGTAAGGCTTTGCCGCCGGTCGCAACGCGGTCGGCGGCGCCTTTGCTTTTCCCTCCCCCACCTTTCTGTTTTCCGTTCTATCTGTTATCCCTTCTTTGCTTTCATTCCCCGCTGACCTTGCACCGTTTTAGGGCGCCAAATTGATGAAAATGCGCACAAAAGTAAAACAATTGTAATAATCACCTCACACAATCGTTACGCCGAGATTGTTTTCCCATCAGGGTTTGCGCTAAAAATGTGCTCGTTATTCAGCAACTCTATAACGCACCAAAGTGACGCCCCATCATGGTGCGGTTAGTGCCTGTCGTGATCGAAATTGTGCAACCTCTCGCGCTTCGTTTGTTGAAAAACAACAGCTTGTAAAAGTGGCACGATTTTTTCATTAGGCTAGTCGTTCTCGCAGGGGATCGTCCCGTGGATATAAAAGGAAATGCTATGAAGTCTGTATTTAAAGTTTCACTGGCTGCACTGACCCTGGCTTTTGCGGTTTCTTCCCATGCCGCCAATAAGACCCTGGTTGTCGCCACCGATACGGCGTTCGTCCCGTTCGAATTTAAGCAAGGCGATAAATATGTCGGGTTTGACGTTGACCTGTGGGCGGCTATCGCCAAAGAGCTGAAGCTCGACTACACCCTGAAGCCAATGGACTTCAGCGGCATTATCCCGGCGCTGCAAACTAAAAATATCGATCTGGCGCTGGCCGGGATCACCATCACCGACGAGCGTAAAAAAGCGATCGATTTCTCCGATGGCTACTACAAAAGCGGCCTGCTGGTGATGGTCAACGCCAATAATAACGACATCAAAGATGTGAAAGATCTGAACGGCAAAGTGGTCGCGGTGAAGGGCGGTACCGGCTCCGTTGACTACGCGAAAGCCAATATCAAAACCAAAGATCTACGTCAGTTCCCAAACATCGATAACGCCTACATGGAACTGGGTACCGGCCGCGCTGATGCCGTGCTGCACGATACGCCAAATATTCTGTACTTCATCAAAACCGCGGGCAACGGCAAGTTCAAAGCGGTAGGCGAATCACTGGAAGCGCAAAACTACGGTATCGCTTTCCCGAAAGGCAGCGACGAGCTGCGTGAGAAAGTGAACGGTGCGCTGAAAACGCTGCGCGAGAACGGTACCTACAACGAAATTTATAAAAAATGGTTCGGCACTGAACCAAAATAATAAGAACACACTTCGCCGGACGCAGGTCCGGCGACACCACAACGGTCTTCCGGCACAGGCTACGCGGGAGACAGTATTTTGGCAGAGGATTTCCTCTGCTCTCGACATGGTAACAGGAACGTATTATGCAGTTTGACTGGAGTGCCATCTGGCCTGCCATTCCGATTTTGCTGGAAGGCGCCAAAATGACGCTGTGGATTTCCGTCCTCGGCCTGGCCGGCGGTCTGATAATCGGCCTGGTGGCCGGTTTCGCCCGCTGCTTCGGCGGCTGGATCGCCAACCACATCGCACTGGTGTTTATTGAAATCATTCGCGGCACCCCGATTGTGGTGCAGGTTATGTTCATCTACTTTGCGCTGCCGATGGCCTTTAGCGACCTGCGCATCGACCCCTTCTCCGCAGCGGTAGTGACCATCATGATTAACTCGGGCGCCTATATCGCGGAAATTACCCGCGGCGCGGTGCTCTCCATTCATAAAGGCTTCCGCGAAGCGGGCCTGGCGCTTGGTCTGTCGCGTCGCGAAACCATTCGCCACGTGATCCTGCCGCTGGCGCTGCGCCGCATGCTGCCGCCGCTGGGCAACCAGTGGATTATCAGCATCAAGGACACCTCGCTGTTCATCGTCATCGGCGTCGCCGAACTGACCCGTCAGGGACAGGAGATCATCGCGGGCAACTTCCGCGCCCTGGAAATCTGGAGCGCCGTTGCTGTTATCTACCTGATTATTACCCTGGTCCTGAGCTTTATTCTGCGTCGTCTTGAAAGAAGGATGAAAATCCTGTGATTGAATTTAAAAACGTCTCCAAGCACTTTGGCCCAACCCAGGTGCTGCATGATATCTCCCTGAAAATTAATCAGGGTGAAGTGGTGGTCATTATCGGCCCGTCCGGATCTGGTAAATCAACGATGCTACGCTGCATCAATAAACTGGAAGAGATCACCAGCGGCGATCTGATTGTCGATGGCCTGAAGGTCAACGACCCGAAAGTTGACGAACGTCTGATTCGTCAGGAAGCCGGGATGGTATTTCAGCAGTTTTATCTGTTCCCGCACCTGACGGCGCTGGAGAACGTCATGTTTGGTCCGCTGCGGGTGCGCGGCGCCAGCAAGCAGGCGGCAGAGAAGCAGGCGAAAGATCTGCTGGCGAAAGTCGGCCTGGCAGAGCGCGCGCATCACTATCCGTCCGAACTGTCCGGCGGCCAGCAGCAGCGTGTGGCGATCGCCCGCGCGCTGGCGGTGAAGCCGAAGATGATGCTGTTTGATGAGCCCACCTCCGCGCTCGACCCGGAACTGCGCCATGAAGTGCTCAAAGTGATGCAGGATCTGGCTGAAGAGGGGATGACCATGGTGATCGTAACCCACGAAATCGGCTTTGCCGAAAAAGTGGCCTCGCGATTGATCTTTATCGACAAAGGACGCATTGCTGAAGACGGCAACCCGCAGGAGCTGGTGAAGAATCCGCCAAGCCCGCGCCTGCGCGAATTCCTGCAGCACGTCGCCTGACCCGCAACGGCTCTCTTCCCCCGCGGAGAGAGCCGCTTTTCCAGATTCCTCTTCCCTCCCCTTCCGCCATCGGCTTCTATACTTACCCGTTTACGTTGCAACGGAGGTGCCCATGCCGTGGATCCTGCTTTTGCTCGCTGCGCTGTTTACTGCCCCGCTTTCCGCCGCCGCCCTGCCCGGCGTGCCGACAGCTAACGCCGATAAAACCAGCGCCAGCGAACCCGATGCGGAACAGAAAAGAGCGGCCTACGCCGCGCTGGCTGACGTGCTGGCTAACGACAGCGCCCGTCAGGAGCTCATTGACCAGTTGCGTAAAGCGGCCGCCACGCCGCCGCCAGACAGCACCCCGACGCTGACGCCGCCGGCGGTGAAAGAAGAGACCACGGTGCTGGAGAACGTCACGCAGATCAGCCGGGAATACGGCGAGCAGCTCTCGTCGCGCTTCTCTCAACTGTGGCGCAATATCACCGGCTCACCGCATAAACCCTTTAATTCGCAAACCTTCACCAGCGCGGCCTGGCATTTTTTACTGCTGGCCGGCCTGGTGTTTGCCTTCTGGTGGCTGGTACGTCTCGCGGCGCTGCCGCTGTATCGCAAAATGGGTGAATGGGGGCGGCATAAAAACCGCGATCGCGGAAACTGGCTCCAGCTGCCCCTGACCATCGCCGGGGCGTTTGTTATCGACCTGCTGCTGCTGGCGCTGACCCTGTTTGTCGGCCAGTTGTTAAGCGATCGCCTGAATGGTAATAACCCCACCATCGCCTTCCAGCAGAGTCTTTTCCTCAACGCCTTCGCGTTGATCGAGTTTTTTAAAGCCATTCTGCGGCTCATTTTCTGCCCGCGCATCCCGGCGCTCCGGCCCTTTAACCTCAGCGACGAAGCCGCGTCATACTGGAGCCTGCGCCTGAGCGCGCTCAGCAGCCTGATTGGCTATGGCCTGATCGTCGCGGTGCCGATTATCTCCAATCAGGTGAATGTTCAGGTTGGCGCGCTGGCTAACGTCGTCATCATGCTGTGCATTACGCTGTGGGCGCTGTACCTGATTTTTCATAACAAGACCTTGATTACGCAGGGGCTAATCCATCTGGCCGACCGTTCGCTCTCCTTCTTTAGCCTGTTTATCCGCGCCTTCGCGCTGGTCTGGCACTGGCTGGCCTGCGCCTACTTTGTGGTGCTCTTTTTCTTCTCCCTGTTCGACCCGGGCAATAGCCTGAAATTCATGATGGGCGCCACCCTGCGCAGCCTGGCCATTATCGGCGGCGCGGCGCTGGTGTCCGGCATCCTGTCGCGCTGGATAGCCAAAACCATCACCCTGTCACCCGCCACCCAGCGCAATTATCCTGAGCTGCAAAAGCGGCTGAATGGCTGGATCTCCGCCTCGCTGAAGGCCGCGCGCATTCTCACCGTCTGCGTCGCCGTCATGCTGCTGCTGAGCGCCTGGGGCCTGTTTGACTTCCGCGAATGGCTGCATAACGATGCCGGGCAAAAAACGGTGGATGTGCTGATCCGCATCGCCCTCATCCTCTTCTTCTCTGCCATCGGCTGGACGGTGCTGGCCAGCCTGATCGAAAACCGGCTGGCCTCGGATATCCATGGTCGCCCGCTGCCCAGCGCGCGGGCCCGGACGCTGCTGACCCTGTTTCGCAACGCGCTGGCGGTGGTGATCAGCACCATCACGGTGATGATCCTGCTTTCGGAGATTGGGGTTAACATTGCGCCGCTGCTGGCGGGCGCCGGGGCGTTAGGGCTGGCGATTTCGTTTGGCGCGCAAACGCTGGTTAAAGATATTATCACCGGCATATTTATCCAGTTTGAGAACGGGATGAATACCGGCGACCTGGTCACCATCGGCCCTTTGACCGGCACCGTGGAACGAATGTCGATTCGCTCCGTGGGGGTACGGCAGGATACCGGCGCCTATCACATTATTCCCTGGTCCTCGATTACCACCTTTGCCAACTTCGTGCGCGGCATTGGCTCGGTGGTCGCCAACTATGATGTCGACCGTCACGAGGATCTGGATAAAGCCAGCCAGGCGCTGAAGGCGGCGGTGGACGATCTGCTGGCCCAGGAGGAGATCCGCGGCCTGATCATTGGCGAGCCGTCGTTCGCCGGGCTGGTGGGGCTGAGCAACACCGCCTTCACGCTACGCGTCAGCTTCACTACCCTGCCGCTGAAGCAGTGGACGGTGCGCTTTGCCCTCGACACTCAGGTGAAAAAGCACTTCGACCGCGCCGGGGTTCGCGCCCCGGTACAGACCTGGCAACAGCTGCCGATGCCGGGCTCAGACAGCCCGGCCGCCGAGTAGTTAGAACGGACGGCGGCGTTTGGCGTCGTCCATAAAGCTCCAGGCGATAAAGCGGCTCTGCTTTTGACCCTGGGCCATCTCTTTTTTCACCACTTTCACGGCCCCAACCTCGGTCAGCAGGCGGTAGAGCGGCGGCAGATTATCGCCGCGCGACACCAGCGAGGTAAACCATTTCACCTGGCGGGCGAAGGCCTGACTTTCGCGGATCATCTGCGAGATAAAGGCCACTTCGCCTCCTTCGCACCACAGCTCCTGCTGCTGACCGCCAAAGTTAAGCGCGCTGTCGGCGCCGAGTCCGAGATTGCGGCGCTTGCGCTCACCGCCTGCCCGGGCGCTCTCTGCGGAGTCATGGAACGGCGGATTACACAGCGTGGCCTCATAGGTCTCGTTTTTGTGGATGACGCCGTGGAAGATGGCCTGGCTCTCTTTTTGCCGACGCAGACGGATCTGCCGGGTCAATCCGGGGTTGCCATTGACAATGGCCTGCGCGCTGGCGAAGGCTTCCGGGCTGATTTCGCTGCCGGTAAAGCGCCAGCCGTACTCGTGAACGCCGATCAGGGGATAGATGAGGTTGGCGCCGGTGCCAATATCAAGGATCGTGGCTTGCTTCGGCACCTCGCCACTATCCTGCGCCAGCAGATCCGCCAGATGATGAATATAATCGGCACGCCCGGGCACCGGCGGACAGAGAAAACCGTCAGGAATGTCCCAGTGTTTGACCGCGTAGAAATGCGCCAGCAGCGCTTTATTCAACGCCTTTACTGCCTGCGGATTGGCAAAATCAATGGTCTGCTCACCCAGCGGATTGAGCGTAATGTATCCCTGCAGGTCAGGATGCGCCTGGCAGAGCGCAGGCAGGTCGTAGCGTTGATGGTGGCGGTTACGCGGGTGTAACCCCGGTTTCTGGGCTTTCATGACAATCTCCTTTGAACAGCCGCGTAAGATACCCGTTGACGGCGGCGCGGTAAATAAGGGAGTCTGGATATCTCCTTTATCCGTGACAGGTGCAGCATGTACTTTTATCAACCTTCGCAGGGCCACGGCCTGCCGCATGACCCCCTGAACGCGATTATCGGGCCTCGCCCGATAGGCTGGATCGCCTCGCAGGACGCTGAGGGCCACCGTAATCTGGCGCCATACAGCTTTTTTAACTGCTTTAACTATCGGCCACCGATCATTGGTTTCGCCAGCAGCGGCTGGAAAGACAGCGTGCAAAATATTGTCGAGACGAAAGAGTTCGTCTGGAACCTGGCAACGCGCCCGCTGGCCGTGGCGATGAATGAAACGTCTGCCTCGATCCCGCACCATGAGGACGAGTTCGTGCGCGCCGGCCTCACCGCCGCCGCCAGCCGCCTGGTCAGCGCCCCCCGGGTCGCGGAGAGCCCGGTGAACTTTGAGTGCCGTCTGTCGCAATGTATTCAACTCACCACCGCCGACGGTCACCCTGTCGATACGTGGCTGGTGCTTGGCGAAGTGGTCGCCGTGCATATTGATGAATCACTGCTGGACAACGGCATCTATCAAACCGCCCGCGCCCAGCCGATCCTGCGCGCCGGAGGTCCGAGCGCCTATTACAGTATTGATGACAGTCTGCGTTTTGACATGATCCGCCCTGACGCCCGCTAAATAATCTACCGGCCAGAGTGCCGCTGCCCTGCGCCGGTAGCCTACTAAACGCCTTGTTTTGCATTAAAAATTCTCTATCGCACGGTCGGGAAAGACCTACACTTAAGCTATGTCCCATGCTGTTTATGAGGATATGCTGATGAAAATCACCTCGCTGCTATTCGCCGCTGCGCTCACCGCTCATGCCGCCGCGGCCTCTCCCCTGCCACCGACACCCGTACTGCCCTATGACGGGCCGCTACGCCCTGTCGGTACCGTCTCCGCCTCCGGTGCCAGCACCCTTGATGATCTGGTGGCTGCGCTCGCGGATAAGGCCCACCGCCAGGGGGCGATAGCCTGGCGGGTCAATGCTGCCAGCAGCGGTAACCGACTGCACGGTTCAGCTATAATTTATCAATAACCTTTCACAGGAGGCAGACGATGGCATCAGGTTGGGCAGGCGATGGGGCCGTTCAGGATCAGATCGACAGCACCATTGACGATGCGGTGGCTCGCGCGCGCCGCGAGCTTCCGCGCGGCGAAAGCAACAAATTTTGTGATGAATGTGGAGAGCCGATTCCGGAGGCCCGTCGACAGGCCATCCCAGGAGTCAGATATTGCGTGAAGTGCCAGCAGGAGAAAGATTTACATAACAATACATTTTCAGGATATAATCGTCGCGGATCCAAGGATAGCCAGCTACGCTGACTTTCCTTTACCGTTCATGACAGCCTTTCGCATTATCTTTTCGCGCACATTTTTTGGCGGAAAAAGTCGCAATATGTGCCCTTAAACGCGTCGGTCTTCCTCGCTACGCTTCGTGGCGAAAAGAATGAGAAATAATTTATTAATAATCAGTAAATTATTAATCATTCAAAAAATTAGATGAAGACTGTGAATTTCCTTCGATTTTATCTCCCGCAAAAAAGCGTGATACTTATCACATCGACGGAACATCGTCCCCTGAACAGAACAACCTGCGAGAGATTAACTATGAAAAACATCAAATATGCTGCCGCTGCCATCGCTCTGACCGCCCTTTCCTTCGGCGCGTTTGCCGCCGAACCGGTCACCCCCGCTCAGGCTGAAAGCATGAATAAAATCGGTGTGGTGTCTGCGCAAGGCGCAACCACTTTAGATGGTCTGGAAGCAAAACTGGCTGCTAAAGCCGAAGCCGCTGGTGCGACTGGCTACAGCATTACTTCCGCTAACACCAACAACAAACTGAGCGGTACCGCGGTTATCTATAAATAATCGCTGTTCCCTCTGTAAGCCACTGAATTAACCCTGAAAAAACCTTTAATACCCTTGCCTTGCCCGTCCGAGCCACCGGACGGGCTTTTTTTTATCCTGCAGATCCGATTACCAGCAGTCGTTGACGCGGCTGAGGCCCTGCTCCAGGGTGGTGACTTCCCCGCTGGCCAGCAGACAGCAGGCAAGCTGAATTTTCAACGAGTGGGGCACCGGTTCGACGCCGGCGACGCAGCGCTCGATCCAGCGCGCGGTGACCTCGGGATCTTTCGAGGCCGGCAGGACCACCACCTCCGTTGCCGTCTCAGTCTGGCGTTCGTACAGCACCTGCACGCCCTGCTCATCGATCAGGCTGATCTGCGGGCAGCGCTGCGGGTTGGCATACACTTCGCCCTCGGTACCGTGCATCAACAGCGCGCGGCCACCGGTCTCACGAAAGAAGTTCGCCACCCGGGGAACATATTCCGGATGTGACACGCTGGAGAGACGCAATGCCTCCCCTTCGCCAAACGGTGTAGCCAGCTTGGCCAGGGTATGGGCGCTGTTGCGCACGCCCATCCGCCAGCGCATCGCCAGCTGTTTCTCCAGCGGCGGACAGAAAGCCCCCACCGGGATATACACCGGTTCATGGCCCTCCAGCTGCGCCTGAGCCTGTCCGGCGTGCCGGGTGGCCGGAATGTCCAGCAGGGTAAAAATGGTCTCGGTCAGCACCCGGGTGGGATCGTGACTGACGCCATGAACCACCACCGGAAACCCCAGCTTGTGCAGGAGCATCGCCAGCAGCGGCGTCAGGTTCGCCTGCTTGCGTGCGCCGTTGTAGCTGGGGATGACAATCGGCATCGGCTTGCCGGCCGGCGGGGTCAGGCGCAGCGTATGCTGCTGCATCGCCGCGTAAAACCCTTTCATCTCCGCTTCGCCTTCGCCTTTGATGCGCAGGGCGATTAATATTCCCCCCAGTTCCAGCTCCGGCACCTCGCCGTCCAGCATCCGCGCATAGAGCGCACGGGCGGTCTCTTCATCGAGGTCGCGGGCATGATTCTTACCGCGACCCACCTCTTTTATAATTTTGCTGTACTCCATGGCTCCCCCTGGTGCATCACGCGCCGGCGTCAGCGACGTTTGCGGCCTGTCTGTTTTGCTGTCTGTTTTGCTTTCCGTTTTACTATAACCTCCGGGACGCCCGGCTGCTCTATGGGAAAAACAGGTAACGCGTTCAGTAGACGCGCGCCATAGTTTTTGGTCAACAGACGCTTATCGTAAATCACCACCTCTCCCCAGCAGTGATGGCTACGGATCAGACGCCCCACCTGCTGAATCAGATTAAAGGAGGCGCTGGGCAAACTCTGTACCTCGAAAGGATAACGATTGAGGCTTTTCAGCCATTCGCCTTCGGTGATCACTACCGGGCTGTCGATGGGCGGAAAGGCGATTTTATGAATATGCACCTGGCTTAGCAGATCGCCCTTTAAATCGAGACCTTCGGCAAAGGACTGCAGGCCCACCAGCACGCTGTGCTCGCCGTTTTCAACCCGTTTGCGATGCAGCTCCACCAGCCGATAGCGCGGCTGATCGCCCTGCACCAGCAGCATCAGGCGCAGATCGGTCACATGCTCCAGGAAGCGGTTCATCGCCCGCCCGCTGGCAAACAGCACCAGCATCCCGAGATGTTTCTTGCTCTCTACCTGCTGGCGAAAATAGGCTGCCATCTCAGCAATGTGCTGCTCTTCATTATCCATCAACGGTTCATAGCGCATTTGAGGAATAATAATTTTCCCCTGCTCCACGTGATTGAACGGCGAATCCAGCGCCACGAAGCGGTCACCCGCTTTCTCCTTCAGACCGCTCATCTCCTGCAGGCGCGAAAAGCTGTTCAGAGAACGCAGCGTCGCTGACGTCACGACGATATGCGGCACGCTGCGCCACAGCAGCCGTTCCAGCTGATCGCTGACGCGGATGCCGACGCAGTGGAACCAGACATGGATCTGGCCGTCGCGCACCACCCGCGTCGCCCATTTAGTCACCGGCGCACCCGAGGATTGCGCCAGCGACGCCAGGCGCCACAGCTTGCTTTGGCTTTCAAACATGCCGAGCGCGCGGTTCATCTGCAGCAGCACCCGATGCAGGCGCACCACGTCATGGCTGCCGGTCTTTTCGCTGAGATCGTTAAGGAACAGCTCCGCCAGCCCGCGCAGCGTCTCGGTGAGCTTCGCCAGCCGCTGGCAGATCTCCATCACCTCCTGCGGCAGTTCGCCCATCGGGAAACGATGCTCCGCTTCCTGACCGGCGGGCATGTAGAGATTGAGAATATTATTCAACGACGCAATCAGCTCGAACAGCTCTTCGCAATGGCCGGTGAGCCGCTCCGGATTGGCCAGCGGCGGCGTGGTTTTCGGACGAAACTGCTCCATGCAGGTGGCGACCAGCTTGCAGAACAGATCCAGCTGCAGGCGAAACCAGGGGGCGGTGATCTCGGCGCTCATCTCCAGCGCGTCGCGGGCGACGTCCGGCAGATGATGGCCCTCATCAAGGACCAACAGCAAGTTTTTCGGTTCCGGCAGCACGGCCTCGCTCTCCATCGCCGCCATCACCAGCGCATGGTTGGCCACCACCACTTCCGCCTCCTGAATTTCCCGCCGCGCCACGAAGAACGGGCACTCGCGATAGTAGTGGCAGTTGCGGTTCAGGCAGCTGGCCTTATCGGTGCTCAGCCGGCTCCACAGCGCGTCATCGATGGCTTTATCGGTATGATCGCGCAGGCCGTCCCAGCGGTAGCTGTCGAGGTCCTGCTTCAGGGTCGCACACAGCTTCTGCTCGGCCTGGTTGTTCGGGGTGAGATCGTCATCGAGAAAGGCCAGCAGATCCTGCTGTGACGGCTCGGTGCTGGCCAGCGCCGTCAGGTTACGCGGGCAAACGTAGCGCCCACGGCCAAAGGCGGCGGTAAAGCGCAGGTCGGGAATGATTTTACGCAGCAGCGGCAGGTCTTTACTGTAGATTTGATCCTGCAGGGCGACGTTGGCAGTGCTGACCACCAGCGTTTTTTGTTCCTCCCGGGCGATAGCTATGCCCGGGATCAGGTATGACAGCGTTTTACCGACGCCGGTCGGCGCTTCGATAGCCAGATGCCTGCCCTCTTCCCCGGCGAGGGTTTTCGCCACATCGGCGATCATCTGCCGCTGCGGGGGGCGGGGAATAAAGTCTGGGATCTGTTCCTGAAGCGCCTTATACCAGGCGGCGATTTGCGCTTTCAGCGCAGCGGTCAAAGCCATGAGAAAACCTGAATACTGTATAAACAGCCACTATTGTGCCATTTTTGCCCGCCCGGAGGTATTGCTTTCTGCTGAGTGTGGAAGCGTGCTCGACAAATAGTGTAATGGAAAGAAAAAGGCCCGTCGCCGCGTAGCGGACAGACGGGCCTGAGCCGGGCCGCGTTATCGCGGCCGGGGCATCAGCGAGTTATTCGCCAGCCGGTTTACGCGGGCGACGGCGGCGCGGCGGTTTGCCGTCCTGCGTACGCGCTTTCGGCGCCTCGCCGTCCTGACGGCGCGGGGCGCTGTTCTGGCTGCGCGGCTGTCCGCTACGTCCCTGACCCTGGCCACCGCGTCCCTGACCTTGCCCACGACCGCCGCCGCGCTGCTGGCGACCGTTCTGGATAGGTTCGGCTTTAATGGACGGATCCGGCTCATAGCCGGCAATCGCAATGCGCGGGATCTCTTTTTTCAGCAGGCGCTCGATATCGCGCAGCAGCTTATGCTCATCCACACACACCAGCGATAAGGCTTCGCCGGTGGCCGCCGCGCGACCGGTACGGCCGATACGGTGGACGTAATCTTCCGGCACGTTCGGCAGCTCGTAGTTCACCACGTGCGGCAGCTCTTCGATATCCAGACCACGGGCGGCGATATCGGTCGCCACCAGCACGCGAATGCCGCCGGATTTAAAGTCGGCCAGCGCGCGGGTACGTGCCCCCTGGCTCTTGTTGCCATGGATCGCCGCACTGCGGATGCCGTCTTTGTTGAGCTGCTCCGCGAGGTGGTTGGCGCCATGCTTGGTGCGGGTAAACACCAGCACCTGCTGCCAGTTGCCTTCGCCGATCAGCTGCGACAACAGTTCGCGCTTGCGGTTCTTATCAACGAAATGGACGTGCTGGGTGATCTGCTCGGACGCGGTGTTGCGACGCGCCACTTCCACTTCCAGCGGGTTGTGCAGCAGTTTCTCGGCCAGGCCCTTGATCTCGTCGGAGAAGGTCGCCGAGAACAGCAGGTTCTGACGACGCGCCGGCAGTTTGGCCAGTACGCGACGAATGTCATGGATAAAGCCCATATCCAGCATGCGGTCAGCTTCGTCCAGCACGAGGATTTCCACGCTATCAAGGCTGACCGCGTTCTGATGTTCGAGATCCAGCAGACGGCCCGGGGTGGCGACGAGGATGTCGACGCCACCGCGCAGTTTCATCATCTGCGGGTTGATGCTCACGCCGCCGAATACCACCAGCGAGCGAATATTCAGGTATTTGCTGTAGTCGCGGACGTTTTCGCCCACCTGCGCCGCCAGCTCACGGGTTGGGGTCAGGATCAGCGCGCGCACCGGGCGGCGGCCTTTTGCGTGCGGCTCTTTGTCAATCAGGCGCTGCAGCAGCGGCAGGGTAAAGCCCGCCGTCTTACCGGTGCCGGTCTGGGCGCTGGCCATCAGATCGCGCCCCTGCATTACCGCCGGGATAGCCTGCTGTTGGATAGGGGTCGGCTCAACGTAGCCCTGCTCAGCGACAGCGCGCAGGATATCGGGATTCAGGCCAAGGGAATCAAAAGACATAACAACTCCGAACCGCCCCGGCCCGGTGAAGGGCGTAGTTTTCAGGGAGATTATTGCGATAAGAGATGGCAAAAACCACAATGCCATGAAGGGGCGCATTCTAGCAGATTTTGTGACAGGCCGCATAAAATCTGCCAAAAGAATGCCGCGCTTGTCTGGCGGGGGGAAGAAGGCCACTGAGTGCGCTCAGCGGCCAGGTGTGTCATCGCAGAACGATTAACGCAGACGATACTTGATTTTTTCAACGATCTTCGCGGTGGAAATACCGTAACGATCGTGGAGGGTCGGCAGCGCGCCGGCTAACAGGAACGCGTCAGGGAGCCCTACGATATCCAGCTCACAGCGCACACCCTTACGCATCAGCAGCGCGGCCACCGCCTCCCCTAGCCCGCCGACCGCGGTGTGGTTTTCCGCAGTCACCACCAGACGACCCGGCTTCGACGCCTGTTCAATAATCGCTTTTTCATCCAGCGGTTTGATGGTTGGCACGTGCAGGACCGCCACGCTGATGTTATCAGCCCGCAGCTTTTCAACCGCCTCCAGCGCGCGCATGGTCATCAGCCCGGAGGAGATGATCAGCACATCGTTGCCGTCCTCCAGCAGCTTCGCTTTGCCCAGTTCGAACTGATAGTCGTATTTATCCAGCACCAGCGGCACCTTACCGCGCAGCAGACGCATATATACCGGCCCCTGGTGATCGGCAATGGCCGGTACCGCCTGCTCTATCTCCAGCGCATCGCAAGGATCGACGATGACCATGCCGGGGATACCGCGCATAATCGCCAGATCTTCAGTGGCCTGATGGCTAGGCCCGTAGCCGGTTGTCAGGCCCGGCAGCGCCGCGCAGATCTTCACGTTCAGATGCTCTTCGGCGATGACCTGATGAATAAAATCATAGGCGCGACGGGTCGCGAAGGCAGCATAGGTGGTGGCGAAAGGAATAAACCCCTCCTTCGCCATCCCCCCCGCCGCCGCCATCAGCAGTTGCTCGGCCATGCCCATCTGGAAAAAACGATCCGGGAAGGCCTGGGCGAAAATATGCAGATCGGTATATTTTGACAGGTCCGCGGTCATGCCGACGATTTCCGGGCGCTGCGCCGCCAGTTTTGACAGCGCGACACCGAAAGGCGCAGAGACAGTCGCCTGGCCTTCATCAGCAATCGAGGCGATCATCGCCGACGTTTTTAAACGGGGTTGACTCTGGCTCATTACAGCACTCCTTCCGGTTTGTTAGCGTCCAGCACCGCGATCGCCTTTTGCCATTCGTCGGCATCGACGCGAATAAAATGGTTTTTATCGCGGGTTTCGAGGAACGGCACCCCTTTGCCCATCAGCGTGTCGCATAAAATGACCCGCGGCTGGTTAGCGGAGTGATTTTTCGCGTTGTCAAAGGCAGCCATCACCGCCGGCAGATCGTTACCGTCCACGCGCTGTACGTACCAGCCGAAGGCGGCCCATTTCTCATGCAGCGGCTCGAAGCCGAGGATTTTGCGCGAATCGCCGTCCGCCTGCTGTTTGTTGACGTCGACCAGGTTAATCAGATTGGTCAGGCCATAGTGAGCCGCCGACATCGCCGCTTCCCAGGTCGACCCTTCGTCCAGCTCCCCATCGGACATGGAGTTGTAGACCCAGGCCTTGCTCTGTTTCTGCCGCAGCCCAAGCGCCATGCCGACGGCAATGGACAGCCCCTGTCCCAGCGAACCGCCGGACATCTCCATGCCTGGGGTGTAGGTCGCCATGCCGGACATCGGCAGGCGGCTGTCGTCGGAACCGTAAGTTTCCAGCTCGGCTTCCGGGATAATGCCCGCCTCCAGCAGCGCGGCATAATAAGCGATAGCGTAATGGCCATGAGATAGCAGGAAGCGATCGCGCCCCTCCCACTCGGGATCTTCCGGGCGATAGGTCATGGCGTGGCTGAAGGCGGTGGCCAGCACATCGGCATAGCCCAGCGCCTGGCCGATATAGCCCTGCCCCTGTACTTCCCCCATTTGCAGGGCGTAACGGCGAATACGCCACGCCGCTGCAGCGACTTTTTGTGATTCGGTCATCTTCATCTGTTTGCCTCGCTTAGTGAATTAACATGCCGCCGTTAACGTCCAGGGTGATACCGGTGGAATAGGAAGAGAGGTCGCTGCCGAGGAACAGCGCGGCGCGCGCGATGTCTACCGCGTCGCCGAGGCGGTTCATCGGGATCCCGGCAAGAATGTTGGCCGTCATGTCGTCAGTCAGCTTGCCGGCGGTAATGTCGGTCTGAATCAGCCCCGGGGTAATGCAGTTAACGCGGACGTTATCCGGACCAAGCTCGCGCGCCATCGCCCGCGCCAGACCCAGCACCCCGGCTTTTGCCGCGCTGTAGTGCGGGCCGCCGAAGATACCGCCGCCGCGCTGGGCGGAAACGGACGAGATGCAGACAATGCTGCCGGATTTTTGCGCCCGCATGGTGGGAATAACCGCCTGCGACATCAGCAGCGTGCCGCGCAGGCTGACATCGAGCACTGCGTCATAATTGGCGCGCTTGATATCCATCAGCTTCAGCGGTTGGGTAATCCCGGCGTTATTCACCAGCACATCAACCCGGCCATATTTCGCCAGAATTTGTTCGATGGCCGCCTGTACCTCCACTTCATCAGCGACGTTCGCCGCCAGGCCGAGATGACCTTCGCCTAATGCCGCCGCCGCGGTTTTGCTGGCTTCACCATTGAGGTCGATAATGACCACTTTCGCGCCGTTGTCGGCGAATAATTTCGCGGTGGCAAAGCCCAAACCGCGTGCGGAGGCCGCGCCAGTAATAATGGCGACTTTATCTTTTAATAACATAGTTTCACTCCATGACATTACGTCATATTAATTAACAGGATATATTTCCGTTATTGTGGTTCATCGAGGAAAAGAATCACCACCAAGCCAATGGCGGCGCAGATACCAAAATAGGTAAATACAGAATTAAAACTCCCGGTTTTATCAAGTAAGAAACCGGCTGCCATCGGCGCGACAAATCCACCGAGGTTGCCGCCGCTATTAATTATGGAAGAGGCGATTGGATAGGTTTTGCTGTCCGAAACGGCCATACCGTAGGCGGTAAAAGCCGGCCAGCCGATATTTAAACAAAAGCCGACAAAGAATAATCCAATACAGACCGCCAGGGTGCTCGTCGGGATATTCAGCATCACTAACATCATGACCACGGTTGACACCGCAGTGAACATCATGGTGGGTTTACGCCGGCGGCCTAATAATTTGTCCGAAATCCATCCGCCGCCGATCGCGCCAATAAAGCCGCCGATGCACGGCATACTGGCCACGAAGCCCATACTCATCACATCAAAACCGCGCTCTTTCACTAAATACAGCGGGATCCAGGTTAATAATCCGTACAGCACACTGACCATCATAAAATACGCCAGACAGTCACCCAGAATATTTTTTGAGGTAAATAAGCCTTTCGCCGTATCAATTGGCGCCATCTTTTTCACCCGAATAATTTTATCCAACCAGGTGAAGCGATCGGCAATTAATATATTCTCGCGTACGCCGTTATTATGGCGTTCACGCCCGGCATTAATCTCTTCAAGTTCACCTTGTGAAACAAATCCGCTCTCTGAAGGTTTGGATTTAACCAGCAGATACCACGCAATCGCCGCCACGATCCCGGGTATCGCAAAGGAGAAAAAGACCCACCGCCAGCCCCAGGTCACCGCAATCCACACCGCCAGCGGCGGGACAATAATCGGCGCAAACATGGTCGCCGCGATATAAACACCCGTTGCCGTCGCTTTCTCTTTTGGTGGAAACCAGTTATTTATGGTGGAAGCCAGCCCCACCGGGCAAGGCCCTTCGCTCAGCCCCAGTCCCAGCCGCACCAGCTTCAGGCCAAACACGGAGCTCACCGTGCCCATCAGCCAGGTAAAGGCGGAGAAGCCGAAAATGGACAGCGAGACCAGCCCTCGGGTACCGCGTTTGGCGATGAAAAAGCCGGCCGGGATCTGGCTTACCGCATAGCCGAGGAAAAACATACTGGCGATAGCCCCGGCTTCAAAATTATTGATATGAAACTCATCAATGATAAACGGCAGTACCGCGCCAATATTGGTTCTGTCGGCGTAATTGATGGCATACACCAGGAAAATCATCGTCAAAACCACGAAACGATATTTTGTTTTCCTGGCGTCAGTACAGACTAGTGTATCTATACGTGACATAGGGTTTCCTCATCTTATACCTCATCCACTTCGCTGCCCGTTGCCGCTTCGGATCACCGCGTTTTCACTTTCCATACAGCAGCAAGAGATAAATATCTTTTCGCTCAGCTAAACAGGTGGTTAGGTGTTTTATAATGGCGATCTCAATGCATCGCCGTTTGTGATCAGGCCTGTGAGAGGAATATAACAACCCCAAAATGAAACGGTATTCAAAAAACCTCAATTATGATTGAGAAAAATTGAGTTAGTGACTTCCCGCAAATTTTTAGCGTTTACTGACACGCACTCTTTTAACGAGATAAATTGTTAAGTCCATCACAAATTAAAATCATTTTTCCCTTTTCTCTATGCTGGCTATCACGACTGCGCCACGCTGTTCGCTATTTTCTTTTATAAACGCCCTGCCCAGGATGCTGCCATGAGTCAACCGCTGCCCAATAAAAATTTGCCGATGCCCTCTTTACGCAATATCCAGGCCTTTATTGAAGTCGCCGCTACCGGCAGCCTCAACCTGGCCGCAGAGAATCTCAATATTACCGCCTCGGCGGTCAGCCATCAGATAGCCAGCCTGGAGCACTTTCTGGGGAAAAAACTGTTCTCCCGCAGCAGTAAAGGCGTCATGTTAACGGCGGTGGGAGAAAAATATCTCAAAGAGGTCTCCGGGGCGCTGAATATGATTGGCCAGGCCACCAGTCAGGTGATCAACGATATCCATCAGGATTATTTACGTATTCACTCGGCGCCGAGTTTCGGCCTGCTTTGGCTGATGCCTCGCCTGGATAAATTTCGCCAGGCGTGGCCGGCGTTAAAAATCAGCCTGACCTGTTCATACGAAAGCATCCAGTTCTCCCGGGATAATATTGATATCGATATTCGTCACGGGCTATCACAGTGGCCAACGCTGCTGGTCAGAACCATTAAAAATGAGTGCGTCCTGCCCTACAGCGCAACGTCTTATTTAGCCAGCCATCCTGTGCATGCGGTGGAAGATCTGCTGACCTGCGATCTGATCCACTCCGACAGCACCTTAATTAACTGGAGCAGTTGGCTGTCGTGGCACAAGGTCCGCGGCTGGCATAAAAACTTCATCTTTAATTTCGACCGGTCGTACATGAGCATCGAGGCGGCCAGAATGGGGATGGGGGTGATCCTTGAAAGCAATCTGCTGGCCGGCGGGCACGTGCGTCAGGGGCAGCTGACGCCGGTATTTGACGACGAGCGGAGTATGCCGGTCGGCGCGCACCACTTCGTTCTCCCCCATGCCAATGAACAGAAGGAGAAGGTCCAGCGCTTCTTCGCCTGGGTCGCCGGGGAGCTGAAAGAGGAAGGTTTTCATATTTGATCCAGGCCGGTAGACAAACTGTCGATTGGGGCCTAAAGTTAATCAATCGATTGATTAACTTTTGCAGAGCGCGATGACCAGTAAAGGCGAACAGGCAAAAAATCAGCTTATCGCGGCCGCTATCGCCCAGTTTGGCGAGTATGGTCAGCATGCCACCACCCGCGATATCGCCGCCCAGGCCGGGCAGAATATCGCCGCTATCACCTATTATTTTGGCTCGAAAGACGACTTATATCTCGCCTGTGCCCAATGGATCGCCGATTTTATCGGCGACAATTTTCGCCCACAGGCCGAAGCGGCGGAGGCCCTGCTCGCCGGGAAGTCGCCGGATCGCCAGGCAATACGCGCCCTCATTCTCAACGCCTGCCATAACATGATCCTGCTGCTGACCCAGGATGATACGGTCAACTTAAGCAAATTCATTTCCCGTGAGCAGCTGGCGCCGACCGCCGCCTACCATCTGATCCACCAGCAGGTGATCGCCCCCCTGCACCACTATCTCACCCGGCTGATTGCCGCCTGGACAGGCCGCGATGCCGGTGATACGCAAATGATCCTCCACACCCACGCCCTGCTGGGCGAGGTGCTGGCTTTCCGTCTTGGGCGTGAAACCATCCTGCTGCGCACCGGCTGGACGCAGTTTGACGCGCAAAAGACCGAACAGATTTTCGAGGTCATTACCTGTCATATCGATTTCATTCTGCATGGGTTATCGCAAAGGAGTTTGGGCTGATGAAAAAACCCGTCGTCGTCATTCTGTTGATCGTGATTCTTCTCGCCGCGCTGGGCGGCGGCTGGTGGTGGTACCAGAGCAGCCGGCAGCAGCCGCTGACCCTGTATGGCAATGTCGATATCCGCACCGTCAACATGAGCTTCCGCGTCGGCGGCAGACTGGCTTCGCTGACCGTCGACGAAGGCGACAGCATCCGCGCCGGGCAAACGCTCGGCGAGCTTGATCGCGCGCCGTATGAAAATGCCCTGCTGCAGGCCCAGGCCAACGTCTCTACCGCCCAGGCGCAGTATGACCTGATGATGGCCGGCTACCGCGCGGAAGAGATTGCCCAGGCCGCAGCGGCGGTGAAACAGGCGCAGGCCGCTTACGACTATGCGCAAAACTTTTATCAGCGCCAGCTCGGCCTGCGCGCCAGCAGCGCGATATCCGCCAACGACCTCGAAAACGCCCGTTCTTCACGCGATCAGGCACAGGCGACCTTAAAATCGGCGCAGGACAAACTGCGTCAGTACCGCGCCGGTAACCGCCCGCAGGAAATTGCGCAGGCCAAAGCCAGTCTGGAACAGGCGCAGGCCGCGCTGGCCCAGGCTAAACTGGACCTGCACGATACCGTGCTCATCGCCCCTTCCGACGGTACGCTGATGACCCGCGCCGTCGAGCCCGGCACCATGTTGAACGCCGGCGGCACGGTGCTGACGCTGTCGTTAACCCATCCGGTGTGGGTCCGCGCCTATGTTGACGAGAAAAACCTTGGTCAGGCGCAGCCGGGACGCGAAGTGCTGCTGTATACCGACGGCCGGCCGGACAAGCCCTATCACGGTAAAATCGGCTTTGTCTCGCCAAGCGCTGAATTTACGCCGAAGACCGTGGAAACGCCGGATCTGCGTACCGACCTCGTTTATCGTCTGCGTGTTGTGGTGACCGATGCCGACTGCGCCCTGCGCCAGGGGATGCCGGTGACCGTCTCCTTTAACCACGGGAACGGACATGAGTGAGGCCATCATTGCCTTAAACGGTCTGAGCCGCCGTTTTCCCGGAATGGACAGGCCCGCGGTGGCGCCGCTCACCTGCACGATCCACGCCGGCTACGTCACCGGGCTGGTGGGGCCCGACGGCGCGGGGAAAACCACCCTGATGCGAATGCTGGCCGGTTTGCTCAAGCCTGATGAGGGCCGCGCCAGCGTGATCGGCTTCGACCCGCTAAAAGACGACAGCGCTCTGCACGCGGTGCTCGGCTATATGCCGCAGAAGTTCGGCCTGTATGAAGATCTGACGGTGATGGAAAACCTGACCCTGTACGCCGACCTGCGCAGCGTCACCGGCGAGGCGCGGAAGAAAATTTTCGACCGTCTGCTGGAGTTCACCTCCCTTGGCCCGTTCACCGAACGGCTGGCAGGCAAGCTTTCCGGCGGCATGAAGCAAAAGCTGGGGCTCGCCTGTACCCTGGTGGGCGACCCGAAAGTACTGCTGCTGGATGAGCCCGGCGTCGGCGTCGACCCTATCTCGCGCCGCGAGCTGTGGCAGATGGTGCACGAGCTGGCCGGCGAAGGCATGCTGATCCTGTGGAGCACCTCCTATCTCGATGAAGCGGAACAATGCCGCGACGTGCTGCTGATGAACGAAGGCAAACTACTCTACCAGGGTGAGCCGACGGCGCTGACGCAAACCATGGCCGGGCGCAGTTTCCTCGTCTCCAGCCCACAGGAAAACAACCGCCGTCTGCTGCAGCGGGCGCTGAAACTGCCGCAGGTCAGCGATGGCGTGATCCAGGGCAAATCGGTGCGCCTGATCCTGAAAAAGGACGCCCGCATTGAGGAAGTCCAGCAGCATGGCGACATCCCGCCGCTACAGGTGGCGGAGACGGCGCCGCGCTTTGAAGATGCGTTTATCGATCTGCTCGGCGGCGCCGGGACCGCTGAGTCGCCGTTGGGAGCGATTATCCATCGCGTTGACGGCAGCAAAGACGAAACGGTCATTGAGGCGCAGTCGTTAACGAAAAAATTTGGTGATTTCGCCGCTACCGACCACGTCGATTTCCAGGTTAAGCGTGGTGAAATTTTCGGCCTGCTCGGCCCCAACGGCGCCGGGAAATCCACCACCTTCAAAATGATGTGCGGCCTGCTGGTGCCCACCTCCGGCAAAGCGCTGGTGCTGGGGATGGATCTTAAGGTCAGCTCTGGCAAGGCGCGCCAGCATCTGGGCTATATGGCGCAAAAATTTTCGCTGTACGGCAACCTCAGCGTCGAGCAGAACCTGCGCTTTTTCTCCGGCGTCTATGGCCTGCGCGGCCGGGCGCAAAATGAAAAAATCGCCCGGATGAGCGATGCCTTTGGCCTGAAAAGTATCGCCCGTCACGCCGCCGACGAGCTGCCGCTCGGCTACAAGCAGCGGCTGGCGCTGGCCTGCTCGCTGATGCATGAGCCCGATATTCTGTTTCTCGATGAACCGACCTCCGGCGTCGACCCCCTCACCCGCCGTGAGTTCTGGCTGCATATCAACAGCATGGTCGATAAAGGGGTGACGGTGATGGTCACCACCCACTTTATGGATGAGGCGGAATATTGCGACCGCATCGGGCTGGTCTATCACGGTAAGCTTATCGCCAGCGGGACCCCGGACGCGCTGAAGGCCCAGGCGGCGAATGATAGCCAGAAAGATCCCACCATGGAGCAGGCGTTTATTACCCTGATTAACCAATGGGATAAGGAGCACGGCCATGAGCAATAGCGTTCTTTCGTGGCGACGGGTCCGCGCCCTGTGCGTGAAAGAGACCCGGCAGATCGTCCGCGATCCCAGTAGTTGGCTGATTGCGGTGGTGATCCCGCTACTCCTGCTGTTTATCTTCGGTTATGGCATTAACCTCGATTCCAGCAAGCTGCGGGTCGGCGTATTGCTGGAGCAACAGAGCGAAGAGGCGCTGGATTTTGTCCATACCATGACCGGCTCGCCCTATATCGACGCCACGGTCAGCGATAATCGCCAGCAGCTGATTCAAATGATGCAGGCCGGGCGCATCCGCGCCATGGTGGTCATTCCGGTGGACTTTGACCGCCAGATGGCGCGCCCCGGCGCCGACGCGCCAATTCAGTTGATTACCGACGGCAGCGAGCCCAATACCGCCAACTTCGCCCAGGGCTATGTGGAAGGCATCTGGCAGATCTGGCAGCAGCAGCGGGCGGAAGACCGCGGTGAGACCTTTGAGCCGCTGATCGACGTGCAGATGCGCTACTGGTTTAACCCGGCGGCTATTAGCCAGCACTTTATTATCCCCGGGGCGATCACCATCATCATGACCGTGGTCGGCGCGATCCTGACCTCGCTGGTGGTGGCACGCGAATGGGAGCGCGGCACCATGGAGGCGCTGCTATCGACGGAGATCACCCGCGCCGAACTGCTGCTGTGCAAGCTCATTCCCTACTATTTCCTCGGCATGCTGGCAATGCTGCTGTGTATGCTGGTGTCGGTATTTATTCTCGGCGTGCCCTATCGCGGTTCGCTGCTGATTCTGTTTGTCATCACCAGTCTGTTTTTGCTCAGCACCCTGGGCATGGGGCTGCTTATCTCAACCATTACCCGCAACCAGTTTAACGCCGCGCAGGTGGCGCTGAATGCCGCGTTTTTACCGTCGATTATGCTGTCCGGGTTTATTTTCCAGATAGACAGTATGCCGGCGGTGATCCGCGCGGTGACCTACGTGATCCCGGCGCGCTATTTCGTCAACACCCTGCAAAGCCTGTTTCTGGCGGGCAATATTCCGGTGGTGCTGCTGGTGAATGTGCTGTTTTTGATTGCGTCGGCGGTGATGTTTATCGGCCTGACGTGGCTGAAAACCAAGCGGCGTCTGGATTAGGTTTTGCCCGGTGGCGCTGCGCTGACCGGGCCTACGGTTTAACCAACATCGATTATACGGTTCGCCGATCCCGTAGGCCGGGCAAACGCAGTGCCGCCCGGCGTGGTTGAATGGGCCAAAGGAGCTATTATGTTTCACCGTTTATGGACATTGATCCGCAAAGAGCTGCAGTCGCTGCTGCGCGAGCCGCAAACGCGGATGATTTTAATCATGCCGGTGCTGATTCAGGTACTGCTCTTTCCCTTTGCCGCGACGCTGGAGGTGACCAACGCCACCATCGCCATCTATAACGAGGACAGCGGCCGGCATGCGGTGGAACTCACTCAGCGCTTTGCCCGCGCCAAAGCCTTTACCCACGTCCTGCTGCTGCAAAGCCCGCAGGCGATCCAGCCGACCATCGATGAACAAAAAGCCCTGCTGGTGGTACGCTTCCCGGCGGATTTCTCGCGTAATCTCGACAACTATCAAACCGCCCCGCTGCAGCTCCTGCTCGACGGGCGCAACTCCAACAGCGCGCAAATCGCCGCCAACTACCTGCAGCAGATCGTGAAAGACTATCAGCAGGAGCTGCTGGAGGGGAAAGCGAAGCCGAATAACAGTGAACTGGTGGTGCGCAACTGGTACAACCCGAATCTCGACTATAAGTGGTTCGTGGTGCCGTCGCTTATCGCCATGATCACCACCATCGGGGTGATGATCGTGACGTCGTTGTCGGTGGCCCGCGAGCGCGAACAGGGTACCCTCGATCAGTTGCTGGTCTCGCCCCTCGCCACCTGGCAAATCTTCGTTGGCAAAGCAGTACCGGCGCTGATCGTCGCCACCCTGCAGGCGACTATCGTGCTGGCGATTGGTATCTGGGCCTATCAGATCCCGTTTGCCGGCTCGCTGCTGCTGTTCTATTTCACGATGGTGATTTATGGCTTATCGCTGGTGGGCTTCGGTTTATTGATTTCATCGCTGTGCGCCACCCAGCAGCAGGCGTTTATCGGCGTGTTCGTCTTTATGATGCCGGCAATCCTGCTTTCGGGCTACGTTTCACCAGTGGAAAACATGCCGCAGTGGCTGCAGGATCTGACCTGGATAAACCCGATCCGCCATTTTACCGATATCACCAAGCAAATTTATCTGAAGGATGCGAGTCTGAAGATTGTGTGGGGAAGTTTGTGGCCGCTACTGGTCATAGCGGCCACCACCGGCTCAGCGGCGTATGCGATGTTCCGAAGAAAGATTGCTTAGTTTTTTATCTTTCGCCAGCAGCGAGACCACTGCCGGGCCTGCCAGTATCACCAGCCCGGCGAGGGCCAGCAGCAGGTTATTGTGCAGCACGCGCGACAGCAGCCACAGCGCTATCATGGCCGCGCCGAAGTACCAGGTCGTGGTGAGCTCCTCAAGGAAGTCTCCCACATCACGCCAGCGCGCCTCGTGGTGACGCTGTAAAAACAGCATCGCCAGCAGCGTGACGCTGTAGAGGACGCACAGTCCTAATCCGACGCGCACCAGCGCGCCGCTCATCCAACCCATCACCAGTACTGCCACGACCAGTAGATGCAACATAATCTGCCAGCAACTAAGACCTGTTGCGACGCGTACACGTTGTTGCCACTTCATGGCTTCTCTCCTGAAGGATTTTTCTCTGCTACTCAGAGTACCGCACTTTACGGAAAATTCCGTATCACCGCATCTTTTTGTGACGTCTACTACACTATTTTATTCAGGAAAGTGACATTTACTGGAGAATTATGGCTGAGCCAACGTCGGGATTTTCGTTGAACGTGCTGACAATTAACACCCATAAAGGCTTTACGGCGTTTAATCGGCGTTTTATTTTGCCCGAATTGCGCGAAGCCGTGCGCAGCGTCAGCGCGGATATTGTTTGCCTGCAGGAAGTGATGGGCGCTCATGAAGTTCACCCGCTGCACATCGAGAACTGGCCAGATACCACCCATTATGAATTTCTCGCCGACACCATGTGGAGCGATTACGCCTACGGGCGCAACGCGGTCTATCCGGAAGGCCACCACGGCAATGCCGTACTGTCGCGCTTTCCCATTGAATACTATGAAAATCGCGATATTTCAGTCGGCAACGGCGAGAAACGCGGTCTGCTTTACTGCCGCATCGTGCCGCCAGAGAGCGGCGTGACGATCCATGTCATCTGCGTTCATCTGGGTTTACGCGCCGACCAACGGCAGGCGCAGTTGACCATGCTGACGGAATGGGTCAATACCCTGCCCGCCGGTGAGCCGGTAGTGGTGGCCGGGGATTTTAACGACTGGCTTCAGCAGGCGAATCAGCCGTTAAAAGCGCAAGCCGGGCTGGAAGAGATCTTTACCCGCGCCCGCGGAAGGCCAGCGCGCACGTTTCCGGTCAGTTTTCCGCTGCTGCGCCTCGATCGCATTTATGTCAAAAACGCCCACGCCAGCCACCCGAAGGCGCTGGCCCTCAAACAATGGCGGCATCTGTCCGATCATGCGCCCCTTAGCGTGGAGATACACTTGTGAAATGTCGTTGGCAGGAAGGCAACCGCATTACGCTCCTGGAGAACGGCGACCAGTACTATCCGGCGCTGTTTGCGGCCATTGGTCGCGCCAGCCGGCGGGTGATCCTCGAATCCTTTATCTGGTTTGAAGATGAGGTGGGCTGGCGGCTGCACGCGGTTCTGCTAAAAGCCGCCCGCCGCGGTATTCAGGTGGAGGTGCTGCTTGACGGCTACGGTTCGCCGGATCTCAGCGATGAGTTTGTCGGCGAACTGACCGCCGCCGGGGTGATTTTTCGCTACTACGATCCGCGCCCTAAGCTGATGGGGATGCGCACCAACCTGTTCCGTCGGATGCACCGTAAAATCGTGGTGATTGACGACACCACCGCCTTTGTCGGCGGTATTAACTACTCCGCCGAGCATATGAGCGACTACGGCCCGGAAGCGAAACAGGATTATGCGGTGCAGGTCGAGGGGCCGGTGGTGCTTGATATTCTGCAGTTCGAGCTGGAGAACCTGCCCAACAGCGAAACCGCCCGCCGCTGGTGGCGCCGCCGTCGCCATCAGCCGGAGATCAACCAGACTCCCGGCGAGGCGCAGGCGCTGTTCATCTGGCGCGACAACCAGGATCATCGCGACGATATCGAACGCCACTACCTGAAGATGCTGACCAGCGCCCGCCGGGAGGTGATCATTGCCAACGCCTATTTCTTTCCCGGCTACCGCCTGCTGCATGCGATGCGCAATGCCGCGCGGCGCGGCGTGCGGGTCAAGCTGATCGTCCAGGGCGAGCCGGATATTCCGATTGTGAAGTTTGGCGCCCACCTGCTCTATCACTATCTCGTTAAGGGCGGGGTGCAGATCTTTGAGTATCGCCGCCGTCCGCTGCATGGCAAGGTCGCCCTGGCGGACGACCACTGGGCCACCGTCGGGTCGAGCAACCTGGATCCATTGAGCCTGTCGCTGAATCTGGAAGCCAATCTGATCATCCACGACCGGGTGTTTAACCAGACGCTGCGCGATAACCTCAACGGGCTTATCGCCAGGGATTGCCAGCGGATCGATAAAGCGATGCTGCCGAAGCGCAACTGGTGGCGGCTGGGCGTCAGCGTGATGGCCTTCCACTTTCTGCGCCACTTCCCGGCGTGGGTCGGCTGGCTACCAGCCCATACACCGCGGCTGGCCAGGGTCAGCCCGCCGGTGCAGCCGGAGATTGAAACCCAGGATCGTGTCGACTCGCAAACCAGGGATAATCCGCTATGAGCAAATCGCATCCCGGCTGGCGGATGGCGAAAAGAGTACTTACCGTGCTCTTTTTTATCGCCGTGATCGTTCTGTTGGTGATTTACGCGCAGAAGGTCGACTGGCAGGACGTGTGGAAGGTGATCCGCGGCTATGATCGGCTGGCCTTATTTAGCGCCATTGCGCTGGTCATCGTCAGCTATCTGATCTACGGCTGCTACGATCTGCTTGGCCGGGCCTATTGCGGGCATAAGCTGGCGAAACGCCAGGTGATGCTGGTGTCGTTTATCTGCTATGCCTTTAACCTGACGCTCAGCACCTGGGTCGGCGGGATCGGCATGCGCTACCGGCTGTACTCGCGGCTGGGGCTCAACGGCGGCACCATCACCCGTATTTTTTCGTTGAGTATTACCACCAACTGGCTGGGCTATATCCTGCTCGGTGGAGTGATCTTTACGGCGGATCTGGTGAAGTTACCGCCGCACTGGTACATCAGCCAGACCACCCTGCGCATTATCGGCGGGGTGATGCTGATCCTTACGCTTTGCTATCTGTTCGGCTGCGCGTTCGCTAAACGCCGTCACCTGACGATTAAAGGCCAGCGGCTGGTGCTGCCCTCCTGGCGCTTCGCGCTGCTGCAGATGGGGATCTCGGCGGCGAACTGGATGGCGATGGGGGCGATAATCTGGCTGCTGTTGGGCAGCGAAATTAACTATTTCCTGGTATTAGGGGTGCTGCTGGTGAGCAGTATCGCCGGGGTGATCGTTCATATTCCAGCCGGGATCGGCGTGCTGGAGGCGGTGTTTATCGCCATGCTCTCCGGAGAGGAGATTTCGAAGGGCGCGATTATCGCCGCCCTGCTCGCCTGGCGTGCGCTTTATTATTTCCTGCCACTGCTGCTGGCGATGGTGGCCTATCTGCTGCTGGAGAGTCGGGCGAAAAAGCTGCGGCAAAAGAACCAACGCAAGCTGGCCCGCGAA
Organism: Klebsiella sp. D-Nf1; assembly: GCF_002810515.1. Classification (NCBI taxonomy): domain Bacteria; kingdom Pseudomonadati; phylum Pseudomonadota; class Gammaproteobacteria; order Enterobacterales; family Enterobacteriaceae; genus Klebsiella; species Klebsiella sp. D-Nf1. Next base: position 54,994 of record NZ_PIOK01000001.1, on the reverse strand, counting down.
TGACACAGCCAGGTCGCGCTGCGCTTACCGGGCCTGCGGGGTGTGAGCCTGTGAGAGGACCCCGTAGGCCGGGTAAGGCGCAGCCGCCACCCGGCAACATCACGGGTACCGTGCCTGAAATCTCGCCCGGCGGCGCTGCGCTTGCACGGGCCTACGGGGTGTGAGCCTGTGAGAGGACCCCGTAGGCCGGGTAAGGCGCAGCCGCCACCCGGCAGCACCACGGGTACCGTGCCTGAAATCTCGCCCGGCGGCGCTGCGCTTGCACGGGCCTACGGGGTGTGAGCCTGTGAGAGGACCCCGTAGGCCGGGTAAGGCGCAGCCGCCACCCGGCAACATCACGGGTACCGTGCCTGATATCTCGCCCGGCGGCGCTGCGCTTGCACGGGCCTACGGGGTGTGAGCCTGTGAGAGGATCCTGTAGGCCGGGTAAGGCATAGCCGCCACCCGGCAGCACCACGGGTACTGTGCCTGATGCCATCGCCCGGCGGCGCTGCGCTTGCCGGGCGTTAGGAGATGCAACCCTCTGATATTAAGAGGTTACCGGCGGTTGCCCATAATACGCAGCAGCATCAGGAACAGGTTGATAAAGTCCAGGTACAGCGTTAAGGCCCCGAGAATCGAGTATTTACGCAGCGTGGCGCTGTCGCGGGTATCAATCTGCTCGCCGATGTTTTTCAGCTTCTGGGTGTCATACGCCGTCAAACCGACAAACAGCACCACCCCAATGTAGGTTACCGCCCACATCAGCGCTTCGCTCTTCAGCCACAGGTTGACCAGCGATGCCAGCACGATGCCAATCAGACCCATAAACAGCATGCTGCCGAAGCCGCTCAGATCGCGCTTGGTGGTGTAGCCGTACAGACTCATCGCCCCGAACATCCCGCCGGTGACCACAAAGGTGCTGGCAATCGATGAGTAGGTATAGGCGATAAAAATACTCGACAGTGTCAGCCCGGTCAGCGCCGAATAGAGCATAAACAGCGTGGTGGCCATCCCGGCGCTCAGCCGCTGCACCATTCCCGACAGCACAAACACCAGCGCCAGCTGGGCAATAATCAGCCCGAAGAAAGTGATTTTGCTCGAAAAGACGAACATCATCACCGCCGGGGTATTCGCCGCAAACCACGCGATAAACGCCGTCAGCAGCAGGCCGACCGTCATCCAGCCGTACACCTGCGCCATGTAAGTCTGCAGACCGCTACGGCCCTGCACTATTGAATCGGAACGCGGAAATCTGTCCATGACTCTCTCCTGATTAACAAAGTTTCACCCTGTAAGCGTATCACACTACCAGCGCTCTGCCGCCTGACGATCGCTGTCGCGAGCGTCGACCCAGCGTTCGCCTTCCGGCGTCGCCTCGCGCTTCCAGAACGGCGCGCGGGTTTTCAGGTAGTCCATAATAAACTCGCCGGCGGCGAAGGCGCTGCCTCGGTGGGCGCTGGTGACGCCGACAAACACAATCTCTTCCCCCGGCCACATTTCGCCGATGCGGTGGATAACCGTCACCCGGCCCAGCGGCCAGCGCTCGCGCGCCAGGTCGACGATCTCCGCCAGAGATTTTTCGGTCATTCCCGGATAGTGCTCCAGCGTCAGCGCTTTCACGCTGTCGCCAAGATTATGATTGCGCACTTTACCGGTGAAGGTGACCACCGCACCGTCTTCATCGCGTTCAGCCAGCCAGGGATATTCCTCACCGACGCTAAAGCGTGCCGGGCTGACGACAATACGAGTTTGCGTCATCTTATTAGCCTCCGGTGACCGGCGGGAAGAACGCCACTTCGTCACCGCTGGCGACAGGATGGTCAAACGCGGTCAGCGTCTGGTTGACTGCCGCCAGCAGCTTGCCCTCTTCCAGGGCCAGCGCCCAGCGGTCGCCGCGGGCGGCAAGCTGTTGGCGCACGGCCTCGACGGTTGCCAGGTCGCTGGCGTCGAGGGTCAGAGCATCGGTGCCGACCAGTTCGCGCACCTGGGCGAAAAACAGAACCTTAATCATGGCGTTCGTCCACCTTAAAATCGCCGGACTTGCCGCCGCTTTTCGCCAGCAGGCGCAGCGGACCAATGACCATATCTTTTTGCACCGCCTTGCACATGTCGTAGATGGTCAGCGCGGCAACGGAGGCGGCGGTCAATGCTTCCATCTCAACGCCGGTTTTACCGGTCAGACGGCAAAGTGACTCAATGCGCACCCGGTTATGCTCCGGCTGCGCCTGCAAATTGACTTCCACTTTGCTCAGCATCAGCGGATGACACAGCGGGATCAGCTCCCACGTACGTTTTGCCGCCTGGATCCCGGCGATACGCGCGGTGGCGAACACATCGCCTTTGTGGTGGCTGCCGTCGATAATCATCGCCAGCGTCGCCGCCTGCATTTCGACATAAGCCTCGGCACGCGCTTCGCGCACCGTTTCCGCTTTGCCGGAGACATCCACCATATGGGCTTCGCCCGCGGCGTTAATATGGGTCAGTTGTGACATAGATTATTTCTTCAGGTGAGGAATGAAGTTACACGGACGGGTGCGGGCATCCAGCTGCGGGGCAATGATGTTGTCCCACGCCGTGCGGCAGGCTTTGGTCGAGCCCGGCATGGCAAAAATCAGCGTGCGATTGGCGACGCCGGCCACGGCCCTGGACTGCAGCGTCGAGGTGCCGATCTCTTCGAACGACAGCATGCGGAACACTTCGCCAAAGCCTTCGACCTCTCGGTCAAACAGCGGCAGCAGCGCTTCCGGCGCCTGGTCACCCTCGGTGAACCCGGTCCCGCCGGTGATCAGCACCACCTGCACGTCATCGCTGGCGATCCACGCCGACACCTGGGCGCGGATGGCGTAGCGGTTTTCTTTCACAATCGCCTTATCGACGACATGATGTCCCGTCTCCTGCGCCGCCTCACGCAGCCAGTGGCCGGAGGTATCATCCTCTTCGCCGCGGCGGCTGGAAACAGTAAGAATAGCAATACGGGTCGGGATAAACTCAGCGCTAGCCTGGCTCATCTGAATGCTCCTTTCGAAAACGATTAACCGCCAATATAGGACAGGTTCTGCGTAATACCGGTGTTGCCCTGATGCAGGAAATGGGTCTGCTTTTTATGGGTTAAGGCTTCGGCGATCCGCGCCTCCAGCTCGGCCTGCTGCTCGTCCTCAGCCATCAGGTCGCGCAGGTCGACGCCGCCTTCGCCAAACAGGCACAGGTGCAGTTTGCCAACGGATGAGACGCGCAGACGGTTGCAGGTGGCGCAGAAGTCTTTTTCATACGGCATGATGAGGCCGATTTCACCGGCGTAATCCGGGTGACAAAAGACCTGTGCCGGGCCATCGCTGCGCTGGCGGATCTGATGGATCCAACCGCGGCGCAGCAGCTCGTCGCGCAGCACCATGCCGGAAAGATGGTGACGGCGGAACAGGTCGCTGCCCTCACCGGTTTCCATCAGCTCAATAAAACGCAGCTGAATACGGCGGGGTTGGATCCACGCGAGAAAGATGTCGAGCTGGTGATGGTTAACATCACGCATCAGCACGGTATTGACCTTCACCTTGTCAAAGCCCGCGGCGAAAGCGGCGTCAATGCCGTCCATCACCTGGTGGAACTTGTCCTGGCCGGTGATGGCCTGAAATTGACGGGCGTCGAGACTATCAACGCTGACGTTAATCGCCGTCAGCCCGGCATCGCGCCAACGTTCGACATCGCGCGCCAGGCGGTAACCGTTGGTGGTGACCGCAATCTGACGGATCGCCGGGTTTTCACGCACCGCGGCAATGATTTCGGTGAAGTCGCGGCGCAGAGAGGGTTCCCCACCGGTGAGGCGAACTTTTTCGGTGCCCAGGGCGGAGAAAGCGCGCGTGACGCGGCGCACTTCGTCTACGCTGAGAAAGCCGTTGTTATTGACGGCGCCGGGTTTGTAGCCGTCCGGCAGGCAGTAGGTGCAACGGAAATTGCACACATCGGTAATCGACAGACGCAGGTAAAAAAACTTACGCGCGAATGCATCGGTAAGCTGTGAGGCCATATACACCTTTCCAAATACGGGAGGCGCGGTCATTTCTTCCCACGCCCTGGCGACACCCGGAGGGGTCGCGGCCAAATCGCCATATCTTTTGACACAGGCGAAGAGGCTAGAGTGTTAACAGGTTATGCCGATAGTAGCGCGTTACGGACGGTTTCGCCATTTGCGATTTCGTTATATAACATTGTATATATCGCTACCTTCGTGCATTTTCGTTACAGAATAGCCATAAATCATTTTTTTGCCTTGATGTCGGTCAGTTTGTCGGGCTCCTCCCATCGTCTTTTAGGGGTAGATCGGGTAGTGTGTGGCCGTTTATGTGAAATAAGGAATTTCTATGCGCAATCGTACATTCGCTGACCTCGATCGGGTGGTCGCGCTCGGCGGCGGGCATGGTCTGGGCCGGGTGATGTCCTCCCTCTCCTCGCTCGGCTCGCGGCTGACCGGCATTGTCACTACCACCGACAACGGGGGTTCCACCGGTCGGATCCGCCGCTCGGAAGGCGGCATTGCCTGGGGCGATATGCGCAACTGCATCAATCAGTTAATTGCCGAGCCGAGCGTGGCGTCGGCGATGTTTGAGTATCGTTTTAGCGGTAATGGCGAACTTTCCGGGCATAACCTCGGAAATTTGATGTTAAAGGCGCTGGACCACCTGAGCGTGCGGCCTTTAGAAGCCATCAATTTGATCAGAAACCTGCTCAAAGTAGACGCGTTTCTTATCCCGATGTCGGAACAACCGGTGGATTTGATGGCGCTCGATCATGAAGGCCATGAAGTTTACGGCGAAGTGAATATCGATCAGCTCGACAACCTACCGCAGGAGCTGATGCTTACCCCACCGGTACCCGCCACCCGCGAGGCGGTGGAAGCGATCGCCGAAGCCGATCTGATCCTCATCGGCCCGGGTAGCTTTTACACCAGCCTGCTGCCGATCCTGCTGCTCGACGAGATGGCTCAGGCGCTGCGCCGCACCCCGGCGCCGATGGTGTTTATCGATAACCTCGGCAAAGAGCACAGCCCGGCGGCGAGGCTGTCGCTGGCGGAGCGCATTGCGATTATGGAGCGCTATGTGGGTAAGCGGGTGGTGGATGCGGTGATCGCCGGCCCAAAAGCCGATATCCACGGCATCAACGACCGGCTGGTGATCCAGACGCCGCTGGAGGCCAGCGACGTGCCCTATCGCCATGACCGGGCGCTGCTTCGCGGCGCGCTGGAAAAGGCAATTCAGCTTCCTGGCTGACGCTGCGCGCCGGAGGGCCAACCTTCGGCGCACCTTAAAATCTTAAGGTTGTCTTAAAATAGGGCTGGCACTATACCCTTATCTCTTTCTGTGGGTAGGTATTATGTCGTTATTACCTTTACGTCGGCCAGTTCTCAGCCGCACGACTTATTTGATTCTCTTTGCTTGCTATATCGGTATCTTTCTCAACCTGGCTTTTTATCGCCAGGTTTTCCCGTTACTGCCGGTAAACAGCCTGCATAACTGGCTGGTATTCCTCAGTATGCCGATCGTGGCCATTAGCGTGATGAATATCATCACCACCCTCGCCTCGTTCCTGAAGCTCGATCGGGTGGTCATCAGCCTGTTTATTCTGCTCAGCGCGTCAGCACAGTACTTTATCTGGAACTTCGGCGTGGTGATTGACCGTTCGATGATCGCCAATATCTTCGATACCACCCCGGCGGAAAGCTTTGCTCTGCTGTCGACGAAAATGGTCATCGTGCTGGGGCTTTCCGGGCTGTTGATGGTTCTGGTCGCCTGGTGGATTAAAGTTCGTAAACCCGCCTCTTTCTGGCGCGGCGCGGCGATGCGCCTGCTCAATATCGCCGTTTCGGCGCTGCTGATTATTCTGGTGGCCGCACTGTTCTATAAAGATTACGCCTCGGTGTTCCGTAACAACAAAGAGCTGGTGAAATCCCTGAGTCCCTCCAACAGCATTGTGGCGCTGAACTCGTGGTATGCGCACAACCGCATGGACAACCTGCCGCTGGTGAAGATTGGCGAAGATGCCACACAGAAACCGGTGATGCATAACGGCCCCCGTAAGAACCTGACGATTGTGGTGCTGGGCGAAACCTCGCGCGCCGAGAATTTCTCGCTGGGCGGCTACGATCGGGAGACTAACCCACGCCTGCAACAGGACGATGTGGTGTACTTCCCGAAAACCACCTCCTGTGGCACGGCAACAGCGGTTTCCGTCCCCTGCATGTTCTCCAATATGCCGCGCGCGCATTACGATGAAGAACTGGCGCACCATCAGGAAGGCGTCCTGGATATTCTGCAGCGCGCCGGTGTTCAGGTGCTGTGGAACGACAATGACGGTGGCTGTAAGGGCGCCTGTGACCGGGTACCGCACCAAAACGTCACCGACCTGAATCTCAGCGGTCAGTGCATCGACGGCGAGTGCTACGATGACGTCCTGTTCCATAATCTGGACAGTTACATCGACAACCTGAAACAGGATGGCATTATCGTACTGCATACTATCGGCAGCCACGGTCCGACCTATTACAACCGCTATCCGGCTGAATTCAAAAAATTCACCCCGACCTGCGATACCAATGAAATCCAAAGTTGTACGCAACAACAGTTGACCAATACCTACGACAACACCATTTTGTATGTCGACTATGTCGTTGATAAGGCGATAAAACTACTGCAATCCAAACAGGATAAATTTACCACTAGCCTGGTTTATTTGTCCGACCACGGCGAATCGCTGGGTGAAGATGGCGTCTATTTGCATGGTCTGCCGTACTCCATCGCGCCGGATACGCAAAAACACGTCCCCATGCTGCTGTGGCTGTCGCCGGATTACCAGCAACGTTATGGTGTTTCCAGCCAGTGTTTGCAACAACAGGCTAAGACGAAGGATTATTCACAAGATAATCTGTTCTCCACCCTGCTCGGCCTGCTCGGCGTCAGCACCCACGAGTACCAGGCAGCAGATGATATTTTAACGCCATGTAGAGAGGCTGGTTGATGAAAATCTTAGTCATTGAAGACGATGCGCTGCTGTTACAGGGGTTGATTCTGGCGATGCAAAGTGAAGGATACGTATGCGATGGTGTCTCCACGGCGCACGAAGCGGCGCTATCGTTGGCCAGCAATCACTACAGCCTGATCGTACTCGACCTCGGCCTGCCGGATGAAGACGGTCTGCATTTTCTCACCCGTATGCGGCGGGAGAAGATGACCCAACCGGTGCTGATCCTCACTGCCCGCGATACGCTTGAGGATCGCATTAGCGGTCTCGATACCGGTGCGGATGACTATCTGGTGAAGCCCTTTGCCCTGGAAGAGCTGAATGCACGCATTCGCGCCCTGCTCCGCCGGCATAATAATCAGGGCGATAACGAAATCAGCGTCGGCGATCTGCGCCTCAATGTCACCCGCCGCCTGGTGTGGCTGGGTGAGACGGCGCTGGAATTGACGCCGAAAGAGTATGCCCTGCTGTCGCGGCTGATGATGAAAGCCGGTAGCCCGGTGCATCGTGAGATCCTCTACAACGACATCTACAGCTGGGACAATGAGCCGGCGACCAATACCCTTGAGGTGCATATTCATAACCTGCGCGATAAAATTGGCAAATCGCGGATCCGCACCGTCAGGGGTTTTGGCTATATGCTGGCTAACCACATCGACACGGAATAGACCATGGCTCTGTTTGCAACCGAATCCTGGACCATGCGCCACCGGCTGCTGCTGACCATCGGCACCATTCTGGTGGTCTGTCAGCTGATCAGCGTCTTCTGGCTATGGCATGAGAGTAAAGAGCAGATCCAGCTGCTGGTGGCCAGCGCCGTCGAAGGCCACAACAACCAGAAACATGTGGAGCATGAGGTACGGGAAGCGGTCGCCAGCCTGCTGGTGCCGAGCCTGCTGATTGTTGCTCTGGCGCTGTATATCAGCGTGCTGGCGGTGCGCAAGATCACCCGCCCGCTCTCACGACTGCAAAGCGAGCTTGAGAGCCGCACGCCGGACAACCTCACCCCTATCGTGCTCAGCGAATCGGTTCCCGAGGTTACGGCGGTGACCACCGCCCTGAATCAGCTGGTTTCCCGCCTCAATCTGACCCTCGACCGTGAGCGGCTGTTTACCGCCGACGTGGCGCATGAGCTACGTACCCCGCTGGCCGGCCTGCGCCTGCACCTCGAACTGCTGGCGAAAGTGCACGGCGTGGGCGTCGACCCGCTGATCCAACGCCTCGACCAGATGACCAACAGCATTTCCCAGCTGCTGCAGCTGGCGCGCGTCGGACAGTCTTTTTCCGCCGGTAGCTATCAGCAGGTGCTGTTGTTGGATGACGTAGTGAAACCGTTGCAGGAAGAGCTGGAAACCATGCTGGCGCAGCGTCAGCAGCGACTGCTGCTGACGGATATCGAAAGCGAAGCCATTGTCTCTGGCGACGCAACGTTAATCCGTGTGATCCTGCGCAACCTGGTGGAAAATGCTCACCGCTACAGTCCGGAAGGGTCAACTATCCGCATCTCGGTGAAAGCGGGCTTGATGCCGGTGATGGCGGTGGAAGATGAAGGTCCGGGAATTGATGAGGCGAAAAGCGGCGAACTCAGTAAAGCGTTTGTGCGCATGGACAGTCGCTACGGCGGCATAGGCCTCGGACTGAGCATCGTCACGCGCATTGCTCAGCTGCATGACGCCCAGTTCTTCCTGCACAACCGCCAGCCGGGGCCCGGCGTCCGCGCGTGGGTGTTATTCCCGCGGCGGCGCGTCAGAACGTCAGTACCCACTGATGGAAAAAGGCAACAATAATGACCAGGGCGGTGGCAACCGCCAGATATTCACGGAAGTTAATTTTTTGCATGGGCGCTATCCTCATCATGTTGAGGATAGTGTCGCCTGGTGAGATTAAGCAAACATTAAGAAGGCCGCAATGCGGCCTTTTTCTTCTCTGGCATTTGACTGGCGGGCGGCGAGACGCGGAAAACAGACCTTTCATCCGAATGTCCGGGAGTACGCCCCTGCCCATCAGGAGGCCGCGATAAACAGCTCACGCAGTTGATGCAACTGGTCGCGAATTTGCGCCGCCTCTTCGAACTCGAGGTTCTGCGCGTGCTGCATCATCTGCCCTTCCAGCTCGTGAATTTTCTGCTGCAGCGCTTTTGGCGTCATATCCACCCCGCTGAGTCCCGCAGGTTCGGCGGCCTTCGATTTGCCGCGCCCTTTGGCTTTGGTCTTCGCCAGGCTCTGGCCCAGCTGCAGGATGTCCACCACTTTCTTGTTGAGCCCCTGCGGCACGATGCCATGCTCTTCGTTATAGCGCTGCTGTTTCTCCCGTCGACGCTCGGTCTCGCCAATGGCTTTGGCCATAGAGGGAGTGATTCTATCGCCGTACAGGATGGCCTTACCGTTGATGTTACGCGCCGCGCGGCCGATGGTCTGGATAAGCGAGCGTTCGGAGCGCAGGAAACCCTCTTTGTCGGCATCCAGGATCGCCACCAGCGACACCTCCGGCATATCCAGCCCCTCACGCAGCAGGTTGATCCCTACCAGCACGTCAAACTCGCCAAGGCGTAAGTCGCGGATAATCTCCATGCGTTCGACGGTGTCGATATCCGAGTGCAGATAGCGCACCCGCTCGCCGTGCTCCTCAAGGTACTCGGTTAAATCCTCCGCCATCCGCTTGGTGAGGGTGGTCACCAGCACGCGCTCGTTGATGGCCGTGCGCAGACGGATCTCCGACAGCAGGTCGTCGACCTGAGTGGCCACCGGTCGCACTTCGATGATCGGGTCAAGCAGACCGGTCGGCCGCACCACCTGATCCACCACATCGCCGCCGGATTTATCCAGCTCATAGGCTCCCGGGGTCGCCGACACGTAGATAGTTTGTGGTGCCAGCGCTTCGAATTCTTCAAACTTCATCGGTCGGTTATCCAGCGCCGACGGCAGGCGGAAGCCATATTCCACCAGCGTCTCTTTGCGCGCCCGGTCGCCCCGGTACATGCCGCCGATCTGCGGCACCGTGACGTGGGATTCGTCAATGACCAGCAGACCGTCTGCCGGCAGATAGTCAAACAGGGTGGGCGGCGGCTCGCCGGGCCCGCGACCGGAGAGGAAGCGCGAGTAGTTTTCAATGCCCGAGCAGTAGCCCAGCTCGTTCATCATTTCGAGGTCGAACTGGGTGCGCTGGGTTAAACGCTGCTCTTCCAGTAGCTTGTTGTTAGCCAGCAGTACTTTGCGACGATCCGCCAGTTCCAGCTTAATCTCTTCCATCGCCTGGACGATGCGTTCCCGCGGCGTCACGTAGTGGGTCTTGGGATAAATGGTGAAGCGCGGCACCGCGGATTCCACATGGCCGGTCAGGGGATCAAACAGCGACAAGCGCTCGACCTCTTCATCAAACAGCTCAATGCGCAGCGCGATATCGTCGGATTCCGCCGGGAAGACGTCGATCACCTCGCCGCGAACGCGGAAGGTCCCGCGCTGGAAAGCCTGATCGTTGCGGGTGTATTGCAGCTCGGCCAGACGGCGCAGGATAGCGCGCTGGTCAATCAGCATCCCGACCGTCAGGTGCAGCATCATCTTCAGGTACAGGTCCGGGTCGCCGAGGCCGTAGATAGCCGAGACTGACGCCACCACCACCACGTCGCGCCGCTCGAGCAGCGCTTTGGTCGCCGACAGGCGCATCTGCTCGATATGTTCGTTCACCGAGGCGTCCTTCTCAATGAAGGTATCTGAGCTGGGAACGTAGGCTTCCGGCTGGTAGTAATCGTAGTAGGAGACGAAATACTCGACGGCATTCTCCGGGAAAAACTCTTTCATCTCGCCGTAGAGCTGGGCCGCCAGCGTTTTGTTTGGCGCCAGCACCATCGTCGGCCGCTGCAGATCGGCAATCACGTTGGCGATGGTAAAGGTTTTACCGGAGCCGGTAACCCCCAGAAGCGTTTGATGCGCAAGCCCATCCTCCAGCCCCTCTTCCAGGCGGCGGATGGCTTCCGGTTGGTCTCCGGAGGGGCGAAAGGCAGAATGCAGAACAAACGATTTACTCATTGATCAAAACCTGAAGATGGATTTAGCGGCCGGTGTTTAATTCTACCCTCCGGGCCATTTTTTGCCAACAAATTATACTGGATATTTAAACAGTGCATCACTATGATTGCGTCAGTAAACGGCTTATTTTGCCGCCATGGTGCGCACAAAGCGCGCGCCGGGTGGGATAATCCTCCGGCCGGTAGGGTTATCCCCAAAAAATTTCACCTTTTAACATTTGTCAAGCAGACGGGTGAAAGTTTTATGGCAGTAGATGACGCTTTTCTTACACCCATTGATTTTATCTAACAAGCTGATATTTAATGACTTTAAAGAAAAGACGCCTTTCGCGCCAATTCAGCCGCAGGCCGCGTACGCTCTAGCTTACCGCAGGTTTTCTAACTCTAATACACAAGGTTATCCACAGGAATAGTGGATAACTGTCTGCAGCCCATGACCACCGCCGCCCGGCGCAAATCGACTTTTGCCGTCAACCGTGCGGCGAAAAATTTTTATCGAACTATTTTTGATAACTATCCGTTTAAAGCCGCTCGATTTTTGCTGCTTTTTGCACCACCCTTTAGCGTCGGGCACCGGAAAAGTGCAGCGCCCGCGCTGACTGTGCCCGATGGTGTCGGCGTTTCGCGTTTTTTTCCGAGCGTTCTTTTTCCTGGCAAGAGTTTTGCAGCATCTTTCTGTCGCCCTGACGCCAGGATAAGGAGAAAACGTCCATGTTGAATTTACAGGCAGTAAATCATTTTTACGGTAACCAGCACTCGCTGTGGAATGTCGATCTTGAACTACGCCCGGGAGAGTGCATTGGCGTACTGGGACGCGAGGGAATGGGAAAAACCACCCTGGTCAACTGCATTGCCGGCCATCTGCCGGTGGCCAGCGGTCGGATGACCTGGCATGACATTGGCGCCCCGCCGTGCGATCTCACCCCCCTGTCAGCTCAGTCGCGCAGCGCTATCGGCATCGGCTACGTGCCGCAGGATAAACGCATCTTTTCCCAGCTCAGCGTGGAAGAGAATCTGCATATTGCCCTGGCGGCCGGGAAACCCGGGGTCAGCGCCAGCGGCGGTGAAATTTATGAGCACTTTCCCGAACTCTATGCGCTACGGCAGCGCAAAGGCGCCTCGCTGAGCGCCGACGATCAGTACCAGCTGGCGCTGGCCAGGGCGCTGATCGTCCGGCCACGACTGCTGATCCTCGACGAACCCTCGCGCGGCACAGGGCCGCGCTGCCTGCAAAAGCTGGCGGAGCTGCTGCTGCGGTTAAATCGCGATATCGGCCTGACGGTGCTGCTCGCCGAGCAGCACTTGCCCTTTATCCGCCGGGTGGCGGATCGGTTCTGTGTATTACACCGAGGGCGTAATGTCGCCGAGGGCGATATTATGGCGCTGGATGAACCGCTGCTGGCGCAGTGGATGACGCCAGATCCAGCGCGCTGAGATCCAGATACTGGCCGAGATCGTCGCGCTGCGCGATATCGGCAAGCCACGGTATTTCGCCGAGGAATGGCGCGGCCAGCCGGTTTTTCAGCGTCGCCAGATACTCATTATGGCGCTTGCCCGGCGGCTGCACGTCATTGGCGATCCATCCCGCCAGCGGCAGCCCTGCCTGGCGTACCGCTTGGGCGGTGAGCATGGCATGGTTGATGCAGCCGAGCTTGACGCCCACCACCAAAATCACTGGCAGTTGCTCCTGCTGCGCCCAGTCGGCGAAGGTCAGCGTATCCGAGAGCGGCGTAAACCACCCTCCGGCCCCTTCAACCAGCACCCAGTCGGCGAGACTTTCTAACTCGCGCAGCCCACCGGAAAGCGTCGCCGCGGCGATCGGCCGGCCTTCATCGGCGCTGATGATGTGCGGTGAGGTCGGCTCGGCGAAGGTATAGGGGTTCACCTGGTCGTAGCGCAGCGCAACCCGGCTATGGCGCTGCAGGGCCAGCGCGTCTTCATTACGCAGCCCAGCAGCGGTATGCTCGCTGCCGGAAGCCACCGGTTTATAGCCAGCGGTGTTAAAACCCAGCTGATTCGCCGCCTGCAGCAGCGCGCTGCTGGCAACCGTTTTTCCGACTTCAGTATCGGTTCCGGTGACAAAAAAACGTTTAGTCACGTTCAATGACTCCTGTAAAAAGATAATACGTCAGCGGGCAGACGCCCTGCTGTTGCGGCCAGGCCAGCTGCAGTTCGCGCAGTTTGCCGCGGCCAAGCGGGGCGGATGCCCTCCCCTGGTGCAAATGGGTAGCGCCGATGCCTTTCAGCGAGCGCATAGCGCTCAGCGCATCGGCGAACGGCAGGCGAATCTGATGAACGACGCCTTCGGCGCGCAGCCCGCTCATCGCCGCCCTTACCGCCGGTTCGCTGAGAAAACGGTTGGCATGTGGACGGTCGTCGATCGCCCGCCACGCCTGGTTAAGCTCCGGCAGCGAGTCGGCCAGCAGCGTGGTAAACGCCACCCGCCCGCCGGGCCGCACCACCCGGCACAGCTCGCCGATCGCCGCGCGCAGATCGTCGCACCACTGCACCGCCAGGTTGCTCCATGCCAGATCGACGCAGCCATCCGGCAGCGGCAGCGCTTCGATATCGCCCTGCAGATAATGCTGTGCGGCGTTGCGGCGCTGCGCCTCCGCCAGCATCCCGGCGGAGAGATCCAGCGCGGTCACCACGCTGCCCGCCTCACGCCAGTAGCGGCTCATGCTGCCGGGGCCGCAGCCGGCATCCAGCACCTGAGCAAAATCGCGGCGCGCCAGCTGGCGCAGCAGCAGATCGGCGCTGCGCCGTTGCAGTTCATCATGTTGCGTATAGCCGCTGGCCGCCCGGCCAAACGCCGCGGCCACCGCCTGCTTATTCACCGTGGCCATGCAGCGCCTCCAGTAAACGGTTAATGTCCTCAGCCTGATGGGCGGCGGTCAGGGTCAGGCGCAAACGAGCGCTGCCGACCGGCACCGTCGGTGGACGGATCGCCGTTGCCCAGCAGCCGGCCTCGCGCAGACGGCAGGCCAGGCTCAGCGCCCGGGCGTTATCCCCGACGATCAGCGGCTGGATCGCGCTGACGGAATCGGTCAACCCCAGCGACACATCGCCCATCCCTGCGCGGAACTGACGGATGCGGGCGGCCAGGCTTTCACGCCTCTGCTGCCCCTCATCGCTGCGAATGATCCGCAGGGCAGCGCTCAGCGCCACCGCCTGGGCGGGCGGCATCGCGGTGCTGTAGATCAGATGACGGGCAAACTGCAGCAGATAATCGGCCATCGCTTCGCTGCACAGTACCGCCGCGCCGCTGACGCCGAACGCCTTGCCAAAGGTCACCACCAGCAGATCCGGGCGTACGTTCTGCGCCGCGCAGCTCCCGCGACCTTCATCGCCGACGACCCCAACCCCGTGGGCATCATCCACCAGCAATGACGCCCCGGCGGTCTGCGCTGCGGCGTGAATGGCCGTCAGCGGCGCGCTGTCGCCGTCCATACTGAAAATGCCTTCAGTCACCACTAACTGCAGGCCGTCCAGCGGTTTCGCCAGCAGTTGCGCGAGCTGTTGCGGATCGTTGTGGGCAAAACGGCGCAACTGCGCCGGACTCAGGCTCGCCGCCTCCAGCAGGGAGGCGTGGCTCAGGCGGTCGGCGACAATCCGATCCTCTTTTTCCGCCAGCGCGGCAACCAGCGCCTGATTGGCGGCAAAGCCGGAGATAAACAGTAGCGCGCGCGGATAGCCCAGCCAGTCGGCGAGATCCTCCTCCAGCGCGCGATGGGCTTCGCTATAGCCGCTCACGTGGCCCGAGCCACCGGAGCCGACGCCATAACGTTCCGCCCCCTGCTGCCAGGCGGCGATAATGCCGGCATGCTGGCTCAGGCCCAGGTAATCATTGCTGGAGAAGTTGAGCCAGCGCTCCCCTTCGCGCTCCAGCCAGCGTCCGGCGCCGTGGCTTACCGGCAGGCGACGGCGAAACGCATCCGCCTGCCGCCGCTCGTCCAGCGCCCGCTCGATTCGTTGCTGCCAGGTCATAGCGCCGCCGCGTTGTAGTATTCCTCAGTGTCCGGGGTGAGTAAGGCCTGTTCCAGGCGCTGCTGCTGCTCATTGTCGCCTTCCAGTACCGCCGTCTGCTGCGGGTTGATCCCCAGCTTGCGGAACAGCTGCAGGTCTTTGTCCTCTTCCGGGTTCGGCGTGGTGAGCAGCTTGCAGCCGTAGAAAATCGAGTTCGCCCCGGCCATAAAGCACATCGCCTGGGTCTGCTCGTTCATCTGTTCGCGGCCAGCGGAGAGACGCACGTAAGAGGTGGGCATCATAATGCGTGCAATGGCGATGGTGCGGATGAAATCGAAAGCGTCGACATCGTCGTTATCCGCCAGCGGCGTGCCTTTGACCTTCACCAGCATGTTGATCGGCACACTCTCCGGCGGCGTCGGCAGATTAGCCAGCTGCAGCAGCAGCCCGGCGCGATCGTTTACGGTCTCTCCCAGCCCGACGATGCCGCCGGAGCACACTTTGATCCCGGCATCGCGCACCTTATCCAGCGTATCCAGACGCTCCTGATAGGTACGGGTGGTGATGATGTTGCCGTAAAATTCCGGCGAGGTGTCGAGGTTGTGGTTGTAGTAATCAAGACCTGCGCCGGCCAGACGCTGCGCCTGGCTGTCGGTGAGCGTACCGAGCGTCATGCACGACTCCAGTCCCAGCGCCTTCACGCCTTTCACCATCTGCTCCAGATAGGGCATATCGCGGTCATTGGGGTTCTTCCACGCCGCACCCATGCAGAAGCGGGTCGAGCCGGCGTTTTTCGCCTGGCGTGCCGACTCCAGCACCTGCTCCACTTCCATCAGGCGCTCAGTTTCGAGGCCGGTTTTATAGCGCGCGCTCTGCGGACAATATTTACAATCCTCCGGGCAGGCGCCGGTCTTGATCGACAGCAGGGTACTGACCTGCACCTGGCGCGGGTCAAAATGTTGACGATGGATTTGCTGCGCTTCAAATAACAGATCGATGAGTGGTTTATTAAATAACTCAGTTACTTGCGACATTGTCCAGCGTGCACGGTGAGCCATTGGTCTCTCCAAAGGGTTTTGTTAATTTACGGTTCGGTTTATACTTGTAAACCTAAATGTTTTCAAAATGGTTTACAAGTCGATTATGACACTGGACGATCTCGCCTTCGATCGGCGCCACATCTGGCACCCCTACACCTCTATGACTTCCCCCCTGCCGGTCTATCCGGTGGTTTCCGCCCACGGTTGCGAGCTGTCCCTCGCCGGCGGCGAACAGCTGGTTGACGGTATGTCCTCCTGGTGGGCGGCGATCCACGGCTACAATCACCCGCGCCTCAATGCGGCGATGAAAGCGCAGATCGACAAAATGGCGCACGTGATGTTTGGCGGGATCACCCATCCGTCGGCAGTGGCGCTATGCCGCCAGCTGGTGGCGATGACCCCGGAGTCGCTGGAGTGCATTTTCCTCGCCGATTCCGGTTCGGTGGCGGTAGAGGTGGCGATGAAAATGGCGCTGCAGTACTGGCAGGCCAAAGGCCAGCCGCGCCGTCGTTTTCTGACCTTCCGCAACGGCTATCACGGCGATACCTTTGGCGCGATGTCGGTCTGCGATCCGCAAAATTCAATGCACAGCCTGTGGCAGGGCTACCTGCCGGATAACCTGTTCGCCCCCGCGCCGCAAAGCCGCTTTGACGGCGAGTGGGATGAGCTGGATATGGTGCCGTTTGCCCGCCTGATGGCCGCGCATCGTCACGACATCGCCGCGGTGATCCTCGAACCCATCGTCCAGGGCGCGGGCGGCATGCGGATGTATCATCCGGAGTGGCTGAAGCGGGTGCGTAAAATGTGCGACCGGGAAGGGATTTTGCTGATCGCCGATGAGATTGCTACCGGCTTTGGCCGCACCGGCAAACTGTTCGCCTGCGAGCATGCCGGTATCTCCGCCGATATTCTTTGTCTGGGTAAGGCGCTGACCGGCGGTACCATGACCCTTTCCGCCGCCATCACCACCCGAACGGTAGCTGAAACCATCAGCAATGGCGAAGCCGGCTGCTTTATGCACGGCCCCACCTTTATGGGTAATCCGCTGGCCTGCGCGGTGGCAAGCGAAAGCCTGCGCCTGCTGGAGAGCGGCGAATGGCAACAGCAGGTAGCGGCGATTGAAGCCCAGCTGAAGGCCGAGCTGGCTCCGGCACGAGAGTCAGAATGGGTCGCCGACGTGCGCGTACTCGGCGCGATTGGCGTGGTTGAAACCCGTCATCCGGTGAACATGGCCGCTCTGCAGCGCTTTTTCGTTGAGCAAGGGGTATGGATCCGCCCGTTTGGCCGCCTGATTTATCTGATGCCCCCGTACATCATCACGCCCAAACAGCTGACCCGCCTGACCCGTGCGGTCAACCTGGCCGTGCAGGACGAAACATTTTTTAGCGAATAAACAGCGGATTTGCGCCGCCGGGAAGGCTACACTTCTTTGTTAATCTGCACATTATCAATGAGGATGAAGCATGAAACTGATCAGTCACGATCTCCAGGACGGCGGCAAGCTGCCTAATCGTCACGTCTTCAACGGCATGGGCTATGATGGCGACAATATTTCGCCGCACCTGATGTGGGATGATGTGCCCGCGGGCACCAAAAGCTTTGTCGTCACCTGCTACGACCCGGATGCGCCGACCGGCTCCGGCTGGTGGCACTGGGTGGTAGCCAACCTGCCCGCCGATACTCGGGTGTTACCGCAGGGTGCCGGCTCCGGTCAGGCGGAGCTACCGGAAGAGGCCGTTCAGACCCGCACCGATTTTGGTAAGGCAGGCTATGGCGGCGCGGCGCCGCCGAAGGGCGAAACCCACCGCTACATTTTTACCGTCCACGCGCTGGATATCGATAAGATTGATGTCGATGCCGAGGCCAGCGGCGCGATGGTCGGCTTTAACGTCCATTTCCATTCGCTCGCCAGCGCTTCCATCACCGCCCTGTTCAGTTAATTATCCCCCCGGATAGCGGCTTACGCCTTATCCGGGCTACTCGCTACAGTCAGTGCCATTTGTAGCCCCGGTAAGCGCAGCGCCACCGGGGAGATTGACCTTACTGTTCAGTGGCCACCTGCAGCGCGGTTTTACGCACCCGCGCATACCACACCACCGTCAGCAGCCCCAGCCAGACCAACCCGGCTAACAGCGCCACGCGCGTCTCTTCCACCATTCCCAGCACGGCGATCACCAGCCCCATAAACAGCAGCGTCAACAGCGGGCCCACCGGCCAGAAAGGAATAGGAAATTCGATCTTACTGCGCTCTTCGGCCGACAAACCGCGACGCATCGAAAAATGAGACAGCAGGATCATCAGCCACACCCAGACGGTGGCAAACGCCGCCAGTGAGGCAATCAGCACAAAGACTTGCTCCGGCATCAGATAGTTAAGCACCACCGCCACCAGCAGCGCCACGCCCATCACCACCACGGTCATCCAGGGCACGCCGTTGCTGGCAATCCGCTGGAAGCACTTCGGCGCCAGCCCCTCTTTCGACATGCCGTACATCATGCGTCCGGCGCCAAAAATATCGCTGTTAATCGCCGAGATACTGGCGCTAATCACGATGATATTCAGTACGGTCGCCGCCGCCGGGATCCCCAGACCATCAAAGATCAGCACAAACGGGCTGCCCTGTTCACCAAAACTATTCCACGGGAAAATCGCCATCAGCACCGCCAGGGTGCAGACGTAAAACAGAATAATACGCAGCGGGATAGTGTTGATAGCCTGCGGGATGACCTTCTTCGGATTCTGCGCTTCCGCCGCGGTGACGCCGATAATTTCCACGCCGCCGAACGCAAACATCACGATGCCAAGCGAGGCGATGATCCCCTGCCAGCCATTAGGCGCAAAACCGCCGTGGCTCCACAGATTTTCCAGCCCGGTGGCCGGGAAACTATGGCCAAAGCCAAAGAAAATAATCCCCGCGCCCGCCGCCATCATGGCGATGATGGCCACCACTTTAATCAGTGACAGCCAGAACTCCATCTCGCCGAACACTCGCACGCTGCAGAGGTTCATCGCGCCAATAAAGAAGATAATGCTGAGGATCCAGATCCAGCGCGGCACATCGGGATACCACAGTCCCATATAGATGCCGAACGCGGTGACGTCGGCCAGCGCCACGATCACCATTTCAAAGGTATAGGTCCAGCCGGTGATAAACCCGGCGAGCGGCCCGAGATACTGGCGCGCATAGCTGCCAAAGGAGCCGGAAACCGGATTGCGCACCGCCATTTCACCCAGCGCGCGCATGACCATAAAGACCGCCGCGCCGCCAATCAGGTAGGCCAGCAGTACCGCAGGGCCCGCCGCTTTAATGGCGGAGGCCGAGCCATAGAACAGCCCGGTACCGATAGCGGAACCAAGCGCGATAAAACGAATGTGTCGGGCATTTAGCCCGCGCAGCAGATGCGGTTTGTGTTGTTGCATATACAGGTGTCCTGATTTTTTTATATGACGACAAATATGCGATGTAGGTCGGCCGGGGGAATGACTTCCCCCGACGCGGGTACAGAGAACAACGGTGATTAATGCAGTACGGCAGGCAGCAGACGCGTCAGGTGACGTGCAGCCAAAAGTGCAATGGCATTTTCAATATCAGGGGCGAAGAAACGATCCTGCGTATAGTGAGATACGCGTTCGCGCAGCAGATGGCGCGCCTCTTCCAGCAGCGGACTGGTGGTCAGCCCTTCGCGCATATCCAGGCCCTGCGCCGCGGCCAGCCACTCGACGGCCAGTACGCCGCGGGTGTTTTCCGCCATCGCCCACAGACGACGGCCGGCAGCCGGCGCCATCGAAACGTGGTCTTCCTGGTTTGCGGACGTCGGAAGGCTGTCAACGCTATGCGGATGCGAGAGCGCTTTGTTTTCACTGGCCAGGGCTGCCGCCGTGACCTGAGCAATCATAAAGCCGGAGTTGACGCCGCCATTCTTCACAAGGAACGGCGGCAGCTGCGACATATGGCTGTCCATCATCAGCGCGATGCGACGCTCGGAAAGCGAGCCGATTTCCGCGATCGCCAGCGCGATATTATCCGCCGCCATCGCTACCGGTTCGGCGTGGAAGTTGCCACCGGAGATCACATCATTCTCAGCCGCGAAGACCAGCGGGTTATCGGAAACCGCGTTCGCTTCGGCTAACAATACCTCAGCCGCCTGGCGGATCTGCGTCAGGCAGGCGCCCATCACCTGCGGTTGACAGCGCAGAGAATACGGATCCTGTACCTTGGTGCAGTTATGGTGTGACCGTGAGATCGCGCTGTCATCGGTCAACAGGTGGCGATACAGTGCCGCCGCATCAATCTGACCACGCTGGCCGCGCACCTCATGAATACGCGCATCGAACGGACGACGGGAACCCAGCGCCGCTTCGGTGGTTAATGCCCCGCACACCACTGCGGAGGCGAACAAATCTTCGGCTTCGAACAGGCCGCGCAGCGCAAAAGCCGTCGACGCCTGGGTGCCGTTCAGCAGCGCCAGACCCTCTTTCGCCGCCAGGGTAATCGGCTCCAGCCCCGCCTGACGCAGCGCGTCGGTCGCTGGCAGCCATTCGCCACCGCGAACCCGCGCTTTGCCTTCACCCAGCAGGGTCAGCGACATATGCGCCAGCGGCGCGAGGTCACCGGAGGCGCCGACGGAACCTTTCGCCGGGATCCACGGCGTCACGCCGGCATTCACCAGGCCAATCAGCGCCTGGATCACGCTCAGGCGGATCCCGGAGAAACCGCGGGACAGACTGTTAATCTTCAGCACCATAATCAGGCGCGCCAGGTCGTCGTCCAGCGGCTCACCCACGCCCGCCGCATGGGACAGCACCAGTGAACGCTGCAGGTTCTCCAGATCGTCCGTCGAGATACGGGTTTGCGCCAGCAGGCCAAAACCGGTGTTGATACCGTAGGCCGTCCGCCCTTCGGCAAGGATGGTGTTGACGCAGGCCACACTCTCATCAATGGCGGCAAACGCGCTGCTGTCGAGGGTAATGTTCAGCGGGTGGCTGTAAACCTCGCGTAGCTGCGACAGGCTCAGTTTCCCCGGAATGAGCGTTAACGATTTCATTTAGCGTTCCCCTGCGTTGCTGCCACCATCGGAAGATTCAGACCCTGTTCTGCTGCGCATTCAATAGCAATATCGTAACCAGCATCGGCATGACGCATCACACCGGTCGCCGGGTCGTTGCGCAGGACGCGAGCAATACGCGCCGCTGCTTCATCGGTACCGTCACAGACGATAACCATCCCGGAGTGCTGCGAGAAGCCCATGCCTACGCCGCCGCCGTGATGCAGCGACACCCAGGTCGCGCCGCTGGCGGTGTTAAGCAGCGCGTTCAGCAGCGGCCAGTCGGATACCGCATCTGAGCCGTCGCGCATGGCTTCGGTTTCGCGGTTCGGGCTGGCGACGGAGCCGGAGTCAAGGTGATCGCGGCCAATCACGATCGGCGCGGAAACTTCGCCGCGGCGCACCATTTCGTTAAACGCCAGTCCGAGCTTCTGACGCCACTCCAGACCTACCCAGCAGATACGCGCCGGCAGTCCCTGGAAGCTGATGCGCTCGCGCGCCATATCCAGCCAATGGTGCAGGTGCTGATCATCTTGAATGATCTCTTTCACTTTCGCGTCGGTTTTGTAGATATCCTGCGGATCGCCGGACAGCGCTACCCAACGGAACGGGCCGATACCGCGGCAGAACAGCGGGCGGATATACGCCGGCACGAAACCCGGGAAATCGAAGGCGTTGCTGACACCCACTTCCTGCGCCATCTGACGGATATTGTTGCCGTAGTCGAAGGTCGGCACCCCCATCTCGTGGAAGGCCAGCATCGCCTGCACGTGGTCGGCCATTGAGCGTTTCGCCGCCAGCATGGTGCCCTGCGGATCGGATTCAGCTTTCTGCTGATACTCTTCCCAGCTCCAGCCTTTCGGCAGATAGCCATGCAGCGGGTCGTGGGCACTGGTCTGGTCGGTGACCATATCCGGGCGCACGCCGCGTTTCACCAGCTCTGGCACGATATCCGCGGCGTTGCCGCACAGCGCGATGGAGATGGCGCGGCCTTCGGCGGTGTATTTTTTGATGCGCGCCAGGGCGTCATCCAGAGAAGTGGCTTGTTCATCCACGTAGCGGGTACGCAGACGGAAATCGATACGGCTCTGCTGACATTCGATGTTCAGCGAGCAGGCGCCTGCCAGCGTCGCGGCCAGCGGCTGCGCGCCACCCATGCCGCCCAGACCGGCGGTTAATACCCAGCGGCCTTTCAGGCTGCCCTGATAGTGCTGGCGACCGGCTTCGACGAAGGTTTCGTAGGTGCCCTGCACGATGCCCTGGCTACCGATGTAGATCCAGCTGCCGGCGGTCATCTGGCCGTACATCGCCAGCCCTTTGGCATCCAGTTCGTTGAAGTGTTCCCAGGTGGCCCAGTGCGGGACCAGGTTGGAGTTAGCGATCAGCACGCGCGGCGAGTTTTCATGCGTTTTAAATACGCCGACCGGTTTACCGGACTGCACCAGCAGGGTCTCGTCGCTTTCCAGGTTTTTCAGCGCCTTCACGATAGCGTCATAGCATTCCCAGTTGCGCGCAGCGCGACCAATACCGCCATAGACCACCAGCTCATGCGGGTTTTCAGCGACATCGGGATCGAGGTTATTCATTAACATACGCAGCGGCGCTTCGGTCAACCAGCTCTTGGCGGTCAGCGTCGTGCCTCTCGGTGCACGGACGTCCAGCTGGCGATATTTGCTTTGCGACATCGGGGTTTCTCCTGACAATTAACGTTGTGTACGTAGATACATATACTTGTCTATACAACTCTGCGCAAGCCAGGATTTAACAGAAATGATACAATTTTGTTATATTGCGTCAGCAATCACGTTTTGCTGACGCGAGGAAGGATCAGGAGCTGAAATGGCCCTGCAGACGGTAGCGTGCGCCGGGGAACAGCAGGCGAGCATGAGAGACAATATGCGTCTTCGACCAGGTGCGACGGCGAATGAGCAGGCAGGGATCGTGCGGCAGAATGCGCAGCAGCGCGCACTCCTCTGACGTCGCCTGCACCGCCTCGACAATATGTTCGCCTTCGGTTAATGGCGCGATCAGTGACAGATAATCATGCGGCGTGGTGGTGGTGTAATCCTGTAACAGATAATCCGGCACCACCGCGGCATTGACGCAGCGATCTTCGATTTGTACCGGAACCTCGTTTTCGAAATGCACCATCCGTGAATGAAAGATGCGCGTGCCTTCGGCGACGGTGAGCGCCTCCGCCTGAATGAGATCGGCTTCGGTCTCCTCCAGTAGCAGCACTTCACAGCGGTGCTGATGGCGACGAGAGACAATCTCATCGGCAATGCTGCGCACTTCAAACAGCGCCGACTGCCCTTTCGGCTCGGCGACGAAGGTACCGACCCCCTGCAGCCTGACCAGCAGGCCTTCATCCGTCAGCTCGCGCAGCGCGCGGTTGATGGTCATCCGGCTGAAGCCGAACTGGGCTACCAGTTCAGCCTCCGAGGGAATTCGGTCGTGCGGACGCCACTCGCCGCGGTAGATTTTTTCGCTGATCGCCTGCTTCACCTTTTCATAGAAAGGCGCGGGCGCGGAACGAGGTTGTTGTGCAAACATGGCCTGGCTTTCCTTATGCGTAATAAGCGGAGCGGCGAAACGAAAATAATAGCGCGGATCGCTAGCGCCACCAATGGGCGATTTGCCATGCCAGACGGGCCGCCGCGCGGGCGCCCTGTCCGTCGATGTCAAATTGCGGATTAAACTCGACCAAATCTACCGCCTGCAGCTTACCGCTGCGGCACAACGGCTCAACGATGCGCAGCAGGATTGCCAGCGGCACGCCCAGCGCCGCCGGGGCCGACACCGCCGGCATTTCCCGCGCCGGCAGCACGTCGAGATCGATGGTCAGATACAGACGATCGTACTGCGCGATATTACGCTCCAGCTCCGGCAACACGTGAGTGTCGAAGGCCGCCAGCACCGCCAGATCCTCAACGATAGCCACCTGGCGGCGCGCCGCTTCATCCCATAGCGCCTGAGTGTTGGCCGCCCGGCTGACGCCGATGCAGGTATAGTGAAAACCGCGCTGCTGCGCGTCACACTCCAGCGCCAGCTGGCGGAACGGCGTCCCGGAGCTGGCGCATTCGGCAAAGCGTAAATCAAGATGCGCATCGAGATTAATAATGCCCACTTTTTCGCCCGGGAAGGCATCCAGTACCCCAGCGCCGTGGCCGAAGGCCGTCTCGTGGCCGCCGCCCAGGACCAGCGTACGTTTACCGGCACGCTGGCAGGCGGCCACCGCCTCGCGCAGCGCCTGATGCGCGGCTTCTAACTGTTCGCCATCGACGCTGATGGTGCCCATATCCACGCACCGGTCGTGGCCCTGATGGCTGGCCATATTGGCCAACGCCCGGCGCAGCGTTTCCGGGCCAAGCGCGGCACCGGTACGCCCTTTGTTACGCCGGACCCCTTCGTCACAGGCGAAGCCGAGCAGCGCGATATCGCCGGGCATCGCCTGCGGCGCGAAGCGTTCCGCGCGGGCGATAGTCTGGAACAGGCGCAGCGCATTAGGCGCTTCCGCGCTATCATCACGCCCCTGCCAGAGACTGGCGGGCGTGGCTTGCCATAGCATCATTGCATTTCTCCTCGCACCACGCGCTGCCAGAGCGGCGCGCGCCCCGGCTCATACACCATCTCGACCGGATGCTCAGCATCCCAGATGGCAAAGTTAGCCACAAAGCCCGCCGCCAGCTGACCGTGGCTGTCCTGCCGCCCCAGCGCCCGCGCGGCATGGCGCGTTACCCCGGCCCACGCCTCTTCCGGGGTTAAACCAAACTTGACGCAGGCCATGTTCATCGCCAGATGCAGGCTGGCGAAGGGGCTGGTGCCGGGGTTGAAATCGGTCGCCACCGCCATCGGCACCTGGTACTTGCGCAGCAGTTCCACCGGCGGTTTGCGGGTTTCATTGAGGAAGTAGAACGCACCGGGCAGCAGAGCCGCCACGGTGCCGCTTTCGCGCATCGCCGCCACGCCCTCTTCCGTCAGATATTCGATATGGTCGGCGGACAGTCCGTGATAGCGACTCACCAGCTGCGCGCCGCCCAGCGACGAGAGCTGCTCAACGTGGCCTTTTACCGGAATGCCCAGCGCCTGCGCGGCCTGAAAGACGCGCTCGGTTTGCTGCGGGCTGAAGCCAACGTTTTCGCAAAAGACGTCAACGCTTTCAAACAGCCCCTCCTGCCACAGCGTCGGCAATAGGGTCTCGCAGACCAGTGAGATATAGCCATCGGCGTCGCCATGATATTCCGGCGGCGTGGCGTGGGCGGAGAGCAACGTCGCCGACAGCTCCACGCCATTGTCGTCAGCCAGCTGGCGGGCGACCCGCAGCATTTTGCGTTCGTTTTGCAGATCGAGACCGTAACCGGATTTGATCTCCAGGGTCGTCACCCCTTCACGCAGCAGGCGCGCCAGACGCGGCTGCGCCAGCGCCAGTAGTTCCGCTTCGCTGCTGTCGCGCGTGGCGCGCACAGTGGAATTAATCCCACCACCGTTAGCGCTGATGGTTTGATAGGAGACGCCGTTCAGCCGCTGCTCCCACTCCTGCGCCCGGCTGCCGCCAAAGATCAGGTGGGTATGGCAGTCGATTAAACCCGGCGTAACCAGCCGGCCTTCGAGATCGATACTGCGCCCGCTGGGGGCGTCAGCGTCGGCGACAATTGCCTCAATGCGGCCATTGCGCACCAGCAGCGCATGGCGCTCCAGCAGACCGTAGGGTTGAGAGTAATCAGGGTTCAGGGTGGCGAGACGCGCGTTTCGCCAGACAACGAGTTCGGGGGTGGCTTCAGTCATAGCGCTCAACTTGTCATGGGTTGTATAGACATTTATTTTCATAACGCCGGTAATGTCAACAAAAGCGCGAGTAAATGTTATTTTTTTGTGACTGGAGGCCGTTCGACGACGCGGCGTATTGCGTAAAGAAGGTAAGTTTTTCAGCCCACGTCTTCCCGTTTCGTTCAAGTTAGTATAAAACAGCAGGTTTTAAAGGACTTATACCCTGGCGTCTCAGCCGGGGTATTTCACTACGCTTAATTTTGCCCGGAGCAACATGAACACATATTCCGTTTCCCGTCTGGCGCTGGCGCTGGCCTTCGGCGTGACGCTGTCCGCCTGTAGCTCGACGCCTGCCGATCAACAGCCCTCTACGCAGACTGCACCGGGCACCACCGCGCGTCCCATTCTGAACGCCGATGAAGCGAAGAACTTCACCCCGGCGGCCTATTTCCAGTCGCTGACCCCCAATGCCGCGGCCTGGACGCCGTCCGCCATCAGCCTGCCGGCGCAGCCTGACTTTATCGTTGGCCCGGCGGGAACCCAGGGCGTGACCCATACCACCGTCCAGGCGGCGGTCGATGCGGCGATTGCCCGTCATTCAAATCGCCGTCTGTTTATTGCCATCATGCCTGGCGAGTACCCGGGAACGATTTACGTACCGGCGGCGCCTGGCGCCCTGACCCTGTATGGTACCGGCGATAAACCGATTGACGTGAAAATCAGCGAAGCCATTGATTCTGAAATGGATCGCAACACCTGGCGCCGTCTGGTCAATCCGGGCGGTAAATATATGCCGGGCAAACCGGCATGGTATATGTTCGACAGCTGCCAGAATAAATCCGCGGCCACCGTCGGCGTGATGTGCTCCGCGGTCTTCTGGTCGCAGAATAACGGCCTGCAGTTGCAGAACCTGACCATCGCCAACAACCTTGGCGACAGCGTCGACGCCGGGACTCACCAGGCCGTCGCCCTGCGCACCGATGGCGATCAGGTGCAGATCAACAAGGTCAATATTCTTGGCCGTCAGAACACCTTCTTTGTGACCAACAGCGGCGTGCAGAACCGTCTGCAGGATAACCGCCAGACCCGCACCCTGGTGACCAACAGCTATATTGAAGGCGATGTGGATATCGTGTCCGGTCGCGGCGCGGTGGTATTTGATAACACCGATTTCCGCGTGGTGAACTCGCGTACTCAGAAAGAAGCCTATGTTTTCGCGCCGGCTACCCTGAAGAGCGTGACCTACGGCTTCCTGGCGACCAACAGCCGCTTCACCGCGTCCGGCGATAACGTCGCGCAGCTGGGCCGCGCGCTGGACGTTGACGGCGACAGCAACGGCCAGGTCGTGATCCGCGACAGCGTCATCAATGAAGGCTTTAACATCGCCCAGCCGTGGGCGGCAGCGGTCGGTTCAAACCGTGCCTTTAGCGGTAACGTTGGCGCAGTAGATGCCAAAGGTAATCTGCAGCGCAACCTCAACGACAATAGCGTCAATCGCATGTGGGAATATAACAACCGCGGCGTGGGAAGCACTGTGGTCGCCGAGCAGAAACAGTAAAGCACAATAACCGAAAACCATCATAAAAGAGGGGGCGATGCCCCCTCTTCTCTTTTGCGTGTTCTCTTTTGCGTACTGCACGTCACGCCGTCAGGCGGTTCGCCATTTGCGGGTCAGCGGTTTTTCCAGTTCAACGATCAGGAACATCGCGAAGCCGATGATGAAGGTGATCACCCAGTAGCGGAACGGCAGCCCGGTGGTACCGAACAGCATCTGCATAAACGGCGCATAGATAATCAGCAACTGCAGCACCAGCAGCACGCCGCTGACAATCCAGATCCCTTTGTTGGCCAGCAGACTTTTCGTCAACGAGAAACCATCCGACACGCGGCAGTTCAGCATATAGAACCACTGGGCGGTGACCAGGGTCTGCAACAGCACGGTACGGATAAACTCCGGCGAATAGCCGCGCGGTTGCAGCCAGGCTTCGAGAATAAATGCGCTGACCGCAATCATCGACCCCACAAACGCCACGCGCCAGATGGCAAAGCCGTCCATGACGTGAATTTTCGGATCACGCGGCGGCCGCCGCATAATATTTTTCTCACCGGCTTCAAACGCCAGACCAAACGACAACGTGGCGGAGGTGGCCATGTTCATCCACAGGATCAGCACCGGCGTCAGCGGCAGTACGTTGCCCGCCAGCAGCGCGATCACGATCAGTAACCCCTGCGCAAGGTTGGTCGGCATGACGAAGAGAATGGTTTTCTTCAGGTTGTCATACACCCGACGCCCCTCGCGGACCGCGCTGGCGATGGTGGCGAAGTTATCATCGGTCAGCACCATATCGGCGGCTTCCTTGGTCACCTCGGTCCCCTTGATCCCCATCGCCACGCCGACGTCAGCCTGCTTCAGCGCCGGGGCATCGTTCACCCCATCGCCGGTCATCCCGACAATCTCTTTCTTGCTCTGCAGGGCCTGCACCAGACGGAACTTATCTTCCGGGCTGGTTCGGGCGAAGATATCAAACTGCTGTGCGGCCACGCTCAGCTGTGCGTCGTCCATCACCTCCAGCTCACGCCCGGTAATGGCATTCCCGGCATTGCCAATCCCCAGCATCTTGCCGATACTCATTGCCGTTTGCGGGTGGTCGCCGGTGATCATCTTCACGCGGATCCCGGCCTGCAGGCAGTCGGCAATCGCCGTGATGGCCTCCGGACGCGGCGGATCCATCATCCCGGCAACCCCTAACAAAATCACCCCCTGCTGCAGATCCTGATGGGTCAGCTCCGTCTGGCCTGCGGAAGCCGGCTTCCAGGCCGCGGCCACCATCCGTAGCCCTTCCCGGGCGTACTCTTCAATTTTGGCTTCCCAGTACGGCAGATCCAGAGGCTGTAATCCGCTGTCGCTCTGCTGATATTGACACAGGCGGAACAGAACATCCGGCGCGCCAGTGACCAGCACCACCTCCTCTTCACCCAGCCGGTAGAGGGTCGACATGTATTTATATTGCGAATCAAAAGGAATTTTACTGCGCAGCTCGCTGGTCAGCGGCGGCAAAGTGACCTTCGCCGCCAGTACCTTCAGCGCCCCCTCGGTCGGGCCACCGGTGATTTTCCACAGCCCGCTCTCATCTTTAATAAGCTGGCTGTCGTTACACAGATCGATGGTACGCAGATAGCGCTCGAATAGCGTGCCAGGTGCAACCGCGACCGGCGTCGGGTCATCAATGGCGTGGATCTTACCAACCGGCTCATAGCTGTCCCCTTCCACCCGATAGACGCTGTCCGCGGTGATCACCGCCTTCACCGTCATTTCGTTCATGGTGAGGGTCCCGGTTTTATCCGAACAGATAACCGTCATCGCGCCGAGGGTTTCCACCGTCGGCAGCTTGCGGATAATCGCTTTCTGGCGCGCCATCGCCTGCACACCGAGCGACAGAATAATCGAGATAATCGCCGGCAAGCCTTCCGGGACTGACGCCACCGCGAGGCTAATCAGCGACAGCATCAGTTCGGAGACCGGCATATCGCGGAACAGCAGGCTAAAGACGAACAGAGCCGCCATCATCACCAGAATGAGGATAAAGATGGCTTTGCCCAGTTTGTCCATTTGCACCAGCAGCGGCGTGCGGTGTTTCTCAATGCCCGCCATCATCTGGTTGATGTGACCGAGCTCGGTATCGCCGCCGGTGGCCACAACAATCCCTTTGCCCGCCCCTGAACTGACGGTGGTCCCGGAAAACAACAGGTTGCTGCGATCGCCGAGCGGTAAATCGCCGCTTAGCGGCTCAGTGGTTTTTTCCACCACCGTCGACTCCCCGGTGAGGATCGCCTCTTCCACCCGCAGGTTGTGCGCCTCAATCACGCGTAAATCGGCGGGGATACGGTCGCCCGCGCGGATCACCACAATATCGCCGGGTACCAGCGAGGTGGTGGGGATGGTTTCATGGTTACCCTGACGGATCACCACCGCTTCGCTGGACAGCATATTGCGGATACTCTGCAGCGATTTTTCCGCATTACTCTCCTGAATGAAGCCGATCAGCGCATTGACGACCGCCACAGCGAGGATCACCGCCATGTCGATCCAGTGGCCCATCACCGCCTTCAGCAGCGCCGCCGCCAGCAGCACGTAGATCAGCACATCGTTAAAATGCACGATGAAACGCAGCCAGGCTGGCTTACCCGGCTTCTGCGGCAGGGCGTTTTCGCCATACTGCTGCAGGCGTGTGGCCGCTTCTGTCCCGCTAATACCCTCCGGCGTACTTTGCACGCTGGCGAGCGTCTCCTCGACGGAGCGCTGATAGAAGGGCGCCCCCGGTTTATCTGTATTCATACTCTCTCCCTCGATTTCTGAAGCGGAAGTCAGGACGACATCCCGCCGTCATCAGCGCACAACGAAAACCGGTACATGGGCGTAGCGCACGATGTTTGCCGCTTCGGAGCCCAGAAGATGGGTCTGGATCCCCGGATTACGCGAACCGACAATCACCACGTCCGCTTTCAACTCATCGGCCAGGGCGATCACTTGATCGCGAATATTGCCACTGCGCACATACAGATGGCTGGCGTCTTCCGCAAGGCCATTTTTCTTTACCAGTTCGCTTAGTTTTTCCTTAGCAGTAGAAATCAGATGTTCCTCCATCTTTCGTGCATCAGAGATAAATCCTCGCGTTAATACCGGTGAAAATGCCGGAATAACATGGACAAGATGTATTTGCCCGGCAGAGTGCTGGGCGAGGAATTTCGCATGAGAGAGGGCTTTGTCGGCCAGGCCTGCATCAAACACGTCAACGGGAACAACGATATTTTTATACATGAGATAATCCTTTTATTACCAATACAATGCGTAGTGATGAATAGCCCCATTCTTGGGGAGGAAGCAAATCTCAACAACAGAAGCGGAAAACGGAATAGATGTTATTAAACGTAGCACAGGAAAATTAACATTAGAAAATGAGCCATTAATAGACTGAAAAATATTATAAAAACCCGCGAATGCCTGCAGATCTCCTGCCCTTACCCCCTTGACGCCAACAGCGACGCGGTATTCTCTTTTTTAACACTTCATGTTTTCTCCGACTATGCTGATTACAAGCAGGAGTGCCGCACCGAATGTCCGACGGTCACACGTCGTGCCGGACGAAATGACATTCGCGGTTCGGGTGGGAGTTAAGGGAGAAAATCATGTTTGGTTATAGCCTGTTACGTCTGGGATTGTTTGTCGCGCTGGCCATTGTCGCCTGTACGCTGGTAGGACTATTCACTTATCTGGTTGTCGCCGCCCTCGCAGAATAAGCGTGCGCCGCGTAATAAAAACGTAAAATAAATCATGAGTCTGAGGGGAATACTGTGAACCGTTATTTTTCTCTCATCCCGGTTGTTATTTTATTAACAACCGCTTGCGATCAGAAAGCACCGTCCGTCGAAGCCGCCCCCCGGATGGTCAAGGTGGCGCAAGTTACCGCCGTGGGTAACACCCAGCAGCGGACGTTTCCAGCCCGCATCGAGTCTGGCGACTCCACCGAGCTGTCGTTTAAACGGGGTGGTCAGGTGGAGTCACTGGATATTCGCCAGGGCGCAACCCTAACCCAGGGACAAACGCTGGCGCGTCTGAATGCCCGCGAAGCCCAGCAGCGAGTCAATGAGCGACAAACGGCGGCGACCCTCGCCCAGCGTCAGTTTGATCGTTTCCAGACCCTGGCGGGACGCCAGGCGATTTCCCAGGCGGAGATGGACGTGCAGCGCGCCAATCGCGATGCCGCCAACGCGGCCTTAAAAATCGCTCGTGAAGAGCTGGCGCAAATGAGTCTCACCGCCCCCTTTGGCGGGATTGCCGCTGGCGTGCATATCCGTAATCATCAGGTGGTCGCGGCTGGCCAGCCGGTGGTCACCCTGACGCGTACCGACCTGCTCGATGTGGTCTTCAGCATTCCGGAAAATCTGTTCACCTCGCTGGATATCCGCAATACCGCCTACCGCCCCGTCGTCAGGATCAATACTCTGCCGGGCCGCGAGTTTACCGCGGAATACAAAGAGCATACCGGCAGCAGCGACAACAGCACCCTCACCTGGCAGATCATTTTAACCATGCCGCGGCCGGATGATTTCCCTACCGTCGGCGGGGTCAGCGGCACCGTGACGGTCAATCTCGGTAATTTACCGGCCAGCGCCGGGCGGGAAACCCTCGTGGTGCCAGTGGAAGCGGTGTTTAACCCCGATAACCGGCCGAAGAATGAACCGGTCGTCTGGGTGGTAAAAGGCGACAACACGCATCTGTATCTTGAGGAGCGCAGGGTCACGGTGGGGGAAGTGACCTCGCAGGGAGTGATGATCACCGAAGGGCTCCGCGCGGGTGAACAAGTGGTTGCCGCAGGCGTGAGCGAACTCCACGACCGGCAGCCGGTGCGGATCTGGACGCGTGAACGAGGATTATAAATGGACATTTCCCGCCAGTTTATTAACAACCCGACCCGCGTCTGGTTAGCCATTTTGCTGTTGGGGGTGGGTGGCCTGTTCGCCCTGCTCAATATCGGCCGTCTGGAAGATCCTGCCTTCACCATTAAAACGGCGGTGATCGTCACCCACTACCCTGGCGCGTCTGCCCAGCAGGTGGAGGAGGAGGTGACCCTGCCGCTGGAAAACGCGATTCAGCAACTTCCCTCGCTGGATAACGTCAGCTCCATCTCCTCGAATGGCTTATCGCAAATTACGGTGAATATTGCTTCGCAATACCATTCCAGCGAACTGCCGCAAATCTGGGATGAGCTGCGTCGCCGCGTCGGTGACGCCAGCCGGCTTTTTCCCCCGGGGGTAGTCCCCTCCTTCGTCAATGATGACTTTGGCGATGTGTTTGGCTTTTTCTTCGCCATTTCGGGCGACAGTTTTACCAACCCTGAGCTGGTGCGCTATGCCGAGCAGCTGCGCCGCGAGCTGGTGCTGGTGCCGGGCGTCGGCAAAGTCGCCATTGGCGGCGCGATTCCACAACAGATCAATGTTGATATCTCGCTGGCGAAAATGGCGGCGCGCGGTATTACCCTTAACCAGCTTGCCGCTATCCTGACCCGGCTCAACGTGGTGTCCAGCGCCGGGGAGATCCGCGCTGGCAGCGAATCGATCCGCCTTCACCCCACCGGGGAGTTTCAGAATATCGATGAGCTGGGGGATCTGCTGGTCAGCCCTCATGGCGCCAGCGCCACCACCCGACTACGGGATATTGCCACGTTGTCGCGCGGGCTGACCGACTCTCCCTCCAGTATCTATCATGCCAACGGCCGCCAGGCGGTGACCATGGGGGTCTCCTTTATCCCTGGCGTTAACGTCATTGACGTGGGGCATGCCCTCGAAGCCCGACTTCAGCAGATGGCCGCCGATAAACCGGCGGGTATCGACATCGCCATTTTTTACGATCAGGCGGCAGAGGTCGCCCACTCGGTCAATGGCTTTATTACCAACTTCCTGATGGCCCTGGCGATCGTCGTCGGCGTGCTGCTGGTGTTCATGGGGGTGCGCAGCGGGATCATTATTGCTTTGTCGCTGGCGCTCAACGTCCTCGGCACTCTGCTTATCATGTATATCTGGGGGATCGAGTTACAGCGAATCTCCCTCGGGGCGCTGATCATCGCCCTGAGTATGTTGGTGGACAATGCCATTGTCATTGTCGAAGGGGTGCTGATTGCCCGCCAGCAAGGATCTCCGCTGCTGGGCGCGATTAATTATGTGATCCGCCGCTCCGCCCTGCCGCTGCTCGGCGCCACCGTTATTGCCATCCTCGCCTTCGCGCCAATTGGCCTTTCACAGGACTCTACCGGGGAGTATTGCAAATCCCTGTTCCAGGTGCTGCTGATCTCCCTGATGCTGAGCTGGTTTTCCGCCCTGACCATCACCCCGGTGCTCATTAAGTGGTGGTTGTTTAAAAACGCCCCGCCGGCCGCCGCGCCGGAGGAAAAAGCCGATCCCTACCGCGGCCGCTTTTACCGCGGCTATCAGCAGACGCTGCGAATACTGCTGCAGCAAAAGACCCTGACCCTGGTGCTGATGGGCGTGCTGTTAGCCGGGGCGATCTGGGGCTTCACCTTCGTCCGGCAGAATTTCTTTCCGTCATCGAATACGCCCATTTTCTTTGTCGACCTGTGGCTGCCCTACGGTACCGATATTAACGCCACCGAGCAGATGACCCGCGATATTGAGCGGTCGATCGCCAGCCAGCCAGGAGTGGCTACCACCGTCTCCACCATCGGCCAGGGCAGTATGCGATTTATTCTTACCTACAGCGGCCAGCGGCAGTACAGCAACTACGCACAGATTATGGTGCGGATGGATGACCAGCGCAGTATCGCCCCCGTCACCCGCCACGTAGAGGCCTGGATTGCCAGAAACTACCCGCAGGTGAACGCCAGCACCAAACGCATTATGTTCGGCCCCTCCGGCGATAGCGCGATTGAAGTGCGCATTAAGGGTCCTGATCCGGATACCCTGCGCGCGCTGGCCAGTCAGGTGGGCGACATTCTCGCCGCGGATCCGGCGACCGACAGCGTACGTAACGACTGGCAGAACCGCAGCAAGGTGATCCGCCCGCAATACTCTCTGGCGTTGGGACGTGAGCTGGGGGTGGATAAACAGGATATTGATAGCGCGCTGGAGATGAATTTCTCCGGCAGTCGCGCCGGGTTATATCGCGAGGGCGCCGACCTGTTGCCGGTTATCGTCCGTCCGCCGGAAGCGGAGCGACAGGATGCCAACCACCTGAATAACGTGCTGGTCTGGAGCCAGAGCCGGCAGCAGTATATTCCGTTGAGTAACGTCATCAATGGCTTCTCGCTGGAGTGGGAAGATCCATTGATTCTCCGCCGCGATCGCACCCGGGTGCTTACCGTTCAGACCGACCCCAGCCCGCAAAGTGGCCAAACGTCGGGCGATATCCTTGCCAGGGTGAAACCGCGCATTGACGCGCTGACCCTGCCGCATGGCTACCGCATCGAATGGGGGGGCGATGCGGAGAACTCCAGTGAAGCGCAGCAAGGGCTGTTCACGACCCTGCCGCTTGGCTATCTGGTGATGTTTATCATTACGGTGCTGATGTTCAGTTCGCTGAAAAACGCCGTTGCCATCTGGCTAACCGTGCCGCTGGCGCTGATCGGCGTCACGCCCGGCTTTTTGCTGACCGGCATCCCCTTCGGCTTTATGGCCTTAATCGGCCTGCTTAGCCTCAGCGGTATGCTGATCCGCAACGGCATTGTACTGGTGGAAGAGATAGAGCAACAAAAACAGGAGAAAGATCAACGACAAGCTATCATTGATGCGGCAACCTCTCGTCTGCGGCCGATCCTGCTGACCGCCTTTACCACCGTGCTTGGCCTTGCCCCGCTCCTGCGCGATGTCTTCTTCCAGAGTATGGCGGTGGTGATTATGTTCGGACTGGCCTTTGCCACCGTACTGACGCTGCTGGTTCTGCCGGTCATTTACGCTTGCTTCCACCATAAGGATATGACGCCTCAACGATGAACAGTACCGGTCTGAGCATTATCAAGACATTAGGCTGTATGACAGCGGTGACCTTTTTCACTATCTATAACACCTGGGATCACTATGATTATGACTATCACTGGATCCTCGGGCTGCTGACCTTTATCTCGACCATCGCGACGCCGTTGTTTTTTGTGGTGGCCGGTTATCTTGATGCGCAGACGCGCCACGATGCCAACTGGCAGATTGGTAAAATTAAAAGCGTGGTCATCGTCTTTCTGTTCTGGGTAACGGTCTATTATGTCTGGGAGCCTTATCAGCGCGGCTACCTGATCCAGCCCTGGTTTATTTTCGCCCTGATCGTGATCTACACCTTCCATCCCTTGATCGCCTGGCTCAGCCAGCGGCGCGGCCTGTTTTTCAGCGTGGTACTGACGCTGCTGTGCTGCTCCTATGGTTACGACCTGCTCTCGGTGCTCTACCCGGACAAACATCTCTTCAGCCTGCCGCCGCAGTATCGTCTGTGGACATGGCTACTCTTTTATTTAACCGGGCAGTTGTTTAACGATCCGCGGGTCACGGAGTGGATACGCGACCCGCGGGTAATTAAAGCCTCAATTATCGCCCTGCCCTTTGTCTATTTATTCACCTGGTTTTATGAACGCCATTTTTTCTTCGCGCTGTTTAAAGCCGATCGTAATGCGTTCATTCTGACGGGGTCGCAAATTTATATTCTGATCGTCCTGCTGGTGATTGCCGCTAACGCCGTGCAGTTTAAAAAGAACCGCGAACTGAAAGAGACGCTGCTGGCGACGGTCAGTAAAGCGATGACCGGGGTCTATATTCTGCATTACTCCGTTTTTCACCTGCTGGTGATGCTGATCCCTATTCACTCGTTAGCCACCAAGCTGGGCGTGATTGCGCTGACGTTTGTCCTGTCGGTGCTCATTTCCCTCGCCGTGCTCTCCAGTACGCTGCTCAAGAAAGTGATAACCCTGTGACAAACGACGCGGCAATTTAGCGGAAGCTCCACTGGATGCTGATCACAAACACGCTGGGAATAATAATGCCGCTCTCAAGGGCAAAATAATCGGTAAAGTTGTACTGGATGGCATGGTAGATATAGGGGGAAAAGCCGATCCCGGTGGCGTCCTTAAAATCTTTGTAGGAGCCGTGGTCGCCACAGTGCTCAAAGGCATCGAAGAAGAATTCACCGGTGTAACCGTAGACCCCTTTAAAGGTCCATCCACTGCCGTTGTGGTACCAGTCTCTTCTCACCCCCAGCGCCAGGCAGCGATCGTCGAAACTGTTGTTCATGGTGCCAATCAGCAGACTGTATTTCGAGTCTTCTGAGAATTTCCGCTCCACCGAGAAAAAGTGGTTTTCAAAATTCTCAGTATATTGTCCGTGGTTATTGGTCAGATGGTAAACATAGGAACCAGTATTCACCGAATAGAGATTAATTTCCTTCGCCTGCGCGAAGGTGGCTAACCCGGCCAGCAGCATCACGCTTTTACCGCGCATCATCCCTCCTCAATCCTCTATGCCTGTCCATGGACAGAATGCTTATGCCGTATTTACCGGTCGTTATGCTGGTGCGACACCCGACAGGAAAATGGGGGAAAGATAACCGTGCCGAAATGAAAAAGTGGTTATAGAAAAGCGTAGCACACGCCTAATCCGCCAACAAACCGGCCATGACAATAGCGGAGTGGTTGATATTTCTCTCTTTACCTTACTGTGCAAAAAACAGACAAAACCTCACCTGTTTTCCGCTATGCTCAGGGTCCGACGCGGAAGTTAGCCACCTGTCGACGACAGAGTTGCTGTGTACCCCTTCCTGCGTCGGTGCTGTTTCTGCGCAAGTGACGTAAACCGACAACGCCCGTATTTCGATCGTGTCTGCGTCATTATCCCCGTTTTGATTGCCCGCCCCCTATTCTGCACAAAGTCACTTTTGTGTACAACTTAGAGAAACATAAAAATATCCTTTTAAATCAATGAATAAATAAATACAAAAAGAGCAAGTCGTCTCGTTGTACATATTATTATGAAAAAAGTTGTACATACTGAAATCACCGACTATAGTTTTGGAGTGTTAACTGCTTGTTGCGCAACGAAGCGGGGATGCTTAACGGTTGCGCGGTGAGCCTGGCGGTGGTTCCTGGTTTTGCATTTTCTGTTCGCAACTTTGCGCGTACCACCGGTACGCTGCGACTTTTATGGTCAGTTTGCTTTATACGTGGGAGAGTTCGAGCTATGCATATTAAAAATACCATTCCAGCAGAGTTTGTCTTTAATTCAGCCCTGATGAAGAATATTGAAAACACGCTCATGAAGCAGCACAGCACGATCAATAATGAGCGGATGATTACGGAAATCCAGCACCGCCTGCAAACGGAAAGTAATGAAATACTTTCCGACCTCTATCTGCAGGCGTTGGATATGCTGTACAGCAAACATCATCATTAAGTGATCCCACCGCGCTGACAGCAGGGACAGCCCTGCTGTGCCGGCACGCCTGGGTTTTCATCTGCTAACTGGGGCTCAAAAAATGTCACACCATAATACTTGCTATCATTCTGAGCATTACGATCTGTGGTTTGATAATCGTTTTCTTCTCTACGGGATGTCGCTGATCCTGAATACCTTGCCGGCATCTTATTTCCGTAAAAAACATGTTTTCTTTACCAGCGATAATTATTTCGCAGTGCTTGAGCATAACTATAATCGTCGGGATACGTTATTTATTCTGTTAACTGAGGGCAACGATCTTAATTTCCTCAGTGAACTGCCTATGTTGCGGTTACCGGCAAATTCGACGCCGGAAGAATTAAAAATATTTCTGCATCAGCCTACCCGCTATTACAAAACCCACCCGGCGCCGGGCGCCTCGGTACAGTTTACTGAGCGGGAAAAGAAAGTTATTCAGCTTATCAGCAATGGCGAAGCGGTTGCCAGCATTGGTCGTTCGCTGAATCTGCACATCAAAACCATTTATCAGATCCGGCTGAATCTGATTAAAAAGCTCGGCTGTAGCGGTAGGACCGATTTTTTTAATATCAGTCGTAGCGAAACCTTTAAATCCTGGAGTCAGATTCACCTCTAGCCAGGCGCACCAGCCCCGGCCTGTCCCCGCAGACGGGGCTATTGCGTACTGTGAAAATGAATGCTGAAGCCCTGCTCCTGCCAGTGGCTGAGCAGCTCTTGCTGCAGAGGGGTGACGGCGCGTCCGGTCCAGACGAAGGTATGCTGCCCGGGGAACAGCTCGGGCCGTGGCGACTCCAGCGGCTCCGCGAGAACGTTGACATGCCAACCGCGCTGGGAAAGACGCCATGCCTCCAGCCACAGGCGAGTCCGGTCTTCATTACTCCAGCCCACCAGCAGCGTCTCTTTGCCATTTTTTTTACGCGCTTCGGCGAGAAACAGCGCCACACAGTCGATTAACAAGCCGTCCAGCATGCTGCTAATCACCAGCGAGGTATTCTGATCGAGTTTCAGCCGCTGTCGTACCGGCACTAACAGGCTATCGATGAGGGTGTCGACGGGGTGCTGATGGCTCAACGCCATTAATTTGGCGCGGATTCTGGCGGGCTGCATATAACGCAGAATGGACATCATCTCTTCCTGAAGATGCGCGGATTCGTCGCGCGCCGCCGGCAGGTTGTCCTCCAGCAGCGCTTTGACTTTCCCGACGGAAACACCGCGCTCTATCCAGCGCTTGATCTCTTCTATGCGCAGGATATCTTCTTCATCAAACTGTCGATGCCCGCCTTCGCTGCGCTGCGGTTTCAGTAGACCGTAACGCCGCTGCCATGCGCGCAATGTAACCGGATTGATTCCGCAACGTTCGGCGACTTCACCGATACTGTAAAACGCCATAGCAGCCTCACATCAACCTGATACTTTAATACCTAAACTAACGAATTCAGGCATCCTGTACAACTCTATTTTCTTGTACAGATAAAGATATCAGGTTGTGGCTCACAGCGCGCGGGGAAAAAGATGAAAAAAAAGTTAGCTGATTTCGCGGTGAATCATTTTTTCTCCGGCCAGGCGATAGCGGGCAGGCCCCCCAGGCGGGCACCCGCGAATAAATTTCCCTGAAACTGTGAGATACCGGCTGATTCCAGCCACATCCACTCTTCAGCACGCTCGATACCGACGGCAGATACCGCAATTTCCAGCGAAAAACAGCATTTGATAATAGCCTGTACAATCGACTGTCGCGGGCCGTCCTGATGAATATTGCGGATCAGTTCATGGTCGATTTTAATCCGGTCAGGCTGGTATTGCGCCAGCAGCGATAGCCCGGCAAAGCCTGCGCCGAAGTGATCGATGGCGAGATTAATCCCCGCGCCCTTCAGCTTACGCACCGCGTCGGTAAAATCGTCCATCCGTGAGATCACTTCCCGTTCGGTAAACTCCACAATAATCTGTTCCGGAATAAGATCATTGCGCTTAATTTCATCGAGCAGAAAAGCCACCGCGTCAGGCGCTTTCACCAGCGTCATCGGCAGCAAATTAATGCTTAACGCCTTATTACGTAAACCTAATTTCCCCGCCAGAGACAGCGCGACGCGTTTACTGTGCAGGTCGGCAAGATAAATATCGTCCCCTGCCAGCCCGGCAAAATAGGCGCCAGGAGATTGACCATCCGGTGTGCGCAGCAGTGCTTCCCACGAGATAATTTCACAGGCGAAAGGATCGACGATCGGCTGAAAGGCAAAAGACCAGCTTTCCGTATTATCGATAATAGGAGTGTCAGGGAAAAAGGTCTCGTTATCAGCAATAAATACCCAACTGTCCGCGGAAGGGATCTCAAAATAGTTCGCTTTTTCCGTGGATTCGACAAAAGTACGGAAAAATTGCAGCGCCCGGTCATCATAGGTGAGCTGATATTTTGTCGTGCCCCGGTCCATCACTGTCTGTAGTACTTCCTCGCGATCATGTTCCCGTAAATCAAACAGTTCCATACCGACCTTACCAAATCGACGGGACGGTGCATAATCGCAAAACAACTCCACCAGATTATAATGGCGGGGATCGAGGAAAATTTTTTGATAAATATCCCGTACCTTTTCTTCCGGTCCTTCAATAAGTTGAAAAAAATGCGTCCCGTTAAACAGTAATATACCGGTGACATCCGCCTGCCCATTTCTCTCGTTTGCCCTGGCAACCATGGCCTCGATCGATTTGAATGAGACATTGTCGCAAATATGGCTGCGATAAATGATGGTGGTAAGCATAGTGATTCCAGATGGGAGGGATAAGCATTCACAGTAGCAGTTATCAGGCTAATCGTCTTGCAAAACTACGGTTTATCTTAACAAAAAATATACACTCAAACGCATTACGCCCCACCCCGGCGTCCCCCACCCTCTCACCTTGTACAATGTACAACATAAAACCCCACCCAATCAGGTTAAAAAACAATCACTCAATAAAATTAATTTATTAAAAATCAATAAAATATCAACAATCGCAGCAATATTGCGCAACTTTCTGTGTACAACTTAATAATTATTGTATAAGTTTATTTGCAGTTAACAGATGAATGAAATGAAAGGAGCACATATGCAGCAGAATGGTTACATTCCAGATACAGCGAACGCAATTGCCCAGTATTTCAACAAAGCATCGTTACCTTCCCAGCAGGAAACGCTGGGTCAGATCGTGATGGATATTCTCAACGAAGGGCGCCATCTCAACCGCAAGGCACTGTGCACCAAACTGTTGAGCCGCCTTGACAGCGCCCGTGCGCCTGAGGAAGAGAGCCACTATCAAACCTTAATTGGTTTGTTGTTTGCCGGTCAGGAATAACGTCATCGATCGTCGCCTGTTGCAACCGCAGTAGCAGATGAGGGGCGATCGCTTCCATAAACCTGCTGCTGACCTGAATGCCCGTTATCAGATTCAGGAAGAGTGTGGCATGCAGAGAGACGGTTATGAATAGCAGTGATACTGAGGAAATAACCGATGAGATCATCGGCGAGGCGGTGCTCGCGCTTCTGAAAACGAATCGCCCGATTACCACCCCGACCCTGCTGGTTCGGCTTCGGTTGATGCAGGCCACAGAGTCAGATCGCCAGCGAAGGAAAATCATCGCTGCCGTTATTGAAGAAATTTGCGCGAAGCTCGCCCTCCAGCGGAAGCACGCGCCTTTGCAGGTTAAGAAAATCAATGGCCGTTGGGAAAGCAGAGGAACGCTGGCGCAGAGCAGCATGGCGCCGGAAGCTAAAAAAATCCACTGATTGTCCCAACCATGGTGAATAAAACAGAGTGAGAATGTGATGAGACAGACTATGCATCAGCAACCCGATATTTACGCAGGACTGCAGGACACCGCGCTCTCAGATTATTTCCGTACCGCCGGTGATAAACTGGTTGATGAGTCCGCCGTCATGTCGCTCGCCATCAACAGTATTCTTCAGTCCGAGGGGCACCTGAACAATAAGGCCATTATATTATGGCTGATTCAGGCGCTGGAAAGCACCGATGATGTGGTCACTGCCGACGTGATCCGTAAAACGCTGGAAATTGTCGTCGGCTACACCATGGACGATATTTAACCGCTCTGCGTTTCAGGCCTGCCAGTGCTGGCGGCCCCTTCCCTAAAGAGCCTGTCCGCTCTGATCAAAAAACCTCGCTGACGCGAGGTTTTTCTTTTACCGCCTGACGCTTCAGTGGGCGTTGACCACCACCCACATCGGGCCCTGACCAACCGCATAGCGGCCTTTCTCCTGCAGCAGCCCCTGCTCACCCTCAATTTCATACACTGCGATATGGTGCGACTTCTGCCCTGCAGCAATCAGATACTTACCGCTGTGATCGAGGTTAAAGCCGCGTGGCTGAGTTTCCGTCGGCTGATAGCCTTCCACTGCCAGCACGCTGCCATCTTCCGAGACGCTGAACACCGTAATGATGCTGGCGGTACGATCGCAGGCGTACAGATGACGACCGTCAGGGGTGATGTGAATATCCGCCGCCCAGCGCACGCCGGTGAAATCCTGCGGCATCATATCCAGGGTTTGTACACATTCGATGTTGCCATTCGGGTCTTTCAGTTCCCAGACGTCAACGGAACTGTTCAGTTCATTGACGCAATAACCATACTGCTGGTTCGGATGGAACACCATGTGGCGTGGACCGGCGCCCTCGACGGTGGTCACTTCCGCCGGCTCCTGAGCGGAGAGAAAACCATCCTCGCTGAGGGTAAACAGGCAAATACGATCCTGCTTCAGCGCCGGCACCCACAGGGTGCGGTTGTCCGGGGAGATATTGGCCGAGTGGCAACCTTCCAGCCCTTCCACCACGGTGCCGGTTTCGCCCGGCAGGCCGTCCTGCAGCGGGGTCACGCTAACGCAGCCCTGATTGTAGGAGGCGCTGAAGACAAAGCGGCCATGATGATCGGTAGAAATGTGGGTCGGGCTGCCTGGCAGCGCCGCTTCCCCCGCGAAGGTCAACGCCCCGTTATCCGGCGTGATGCGATACGCTAACACGCGAAACTCCGGACGAACGCCAACGTACAGATACTCCTTGTTGGGACTGACCACCATCGGCTGTACCTGCCCCGGGGCATCAACCACCTGCACCAGCGTCAGTTTGCCGTCCGCTTCAAGACTCCAGACGTGGATTTGTTGGCTTTCCGGGCTGGCGGTATAAACGGTTTGTTTCATGACTACTCCTTCCCTCACTGCACGTGGAATTTTCATTTTCAGGATAACAGCACCCTGAAAATTATAAGACATCCGCCCATGATACTCGCAAAGTCCGCTGAATTTCCGACGGACGGCGGCACAAAGGGCATACAGGCATTCACGGCAGATGTGGAAAAATTGGTCCTGACGCCACGGCGGTGTACCATCATGGCCAGGTCACTTTTCAACATCAACCGGAAATAACACATGACAACACGCGTGATTGCCCTGGATTTAGACGGCACCCTGCTCACCAGCAAAAAAACCATCCTGCCCGCTTCGCTGGAGGCGCTGGCCCGCGCCAGAGAGGCGGGCTACCAGGTTATCGTCGTTACCGGACGTCATCACGTCGCTATTCATCCTTTTTATCAGGCACTGGCTCTCGATACACCTGCAATTTGTTGTAATGGCACTTATTTGTATGATTATCACGCAAAAGAGGTTTTGGCAGCCGATCCTATGCCGGTAGCGCAAGCGGTCAGCCTGACGGCCATGCTCGCCGAACAGCAGATCCATGGCCTGGCGTATGTGGATGATGCGATGCTTTATGAACAACCCACCGGGCATGTGATCCGCACCCGCAACTGGGCGCAGGCGCTACCGGAGGATCAGCGCCCGGTCTTCCGCCAGGTCGACTCGCTGGCGCAGGCGGTCCGCGAGGTCAACGCGGTATGGAAATTCGCCCTCACCGATGAAGATATTCCCCGCCTGCAGCACTTTGCCCGCCAGGTCGGCGAGACGCTGGGCCTGGAGTGCGAATGGTCGTGGCACGATCAGGTGGATATCGCGCGCGCCGGCAACAGCAAAGGCAAACGTCTGGCGCAGTGGGTAGCCGACCAGGGGCTGTCGATGCAGGATGTGGTGGCCTTCGGTGATAATTACAACGACCTTAGCATGCTGGAAGCGGCGGGCACCGGGGTGGCGATGGGCAATGCGGTGGACGAGGTGAAAGCCCGTGCCAGGGTGGTCATCGGTGACAATGAGTCCACCAGCATCGCCGAGTTTATCTACCGCCAACTGCTGTAATCAGGCGGCGATCGACACGCTTTTGATCTGAGCAAACACCAGCTGACCTGGCGCTATCGCCAGGTCATCCCGCGCCCAGGGGCTGATTCGAGCCCACAGAGGATGGCCGCTCACCCTAAGCTGGACCTCAATCTGCCCGTTGACTTCGAGACACTGAACCACCTCGGCGCGTAAGATATTGCGGATGCTGGTCCCGGACGGCTGCGCCAGCACCAGCGAAACGTCCGACGCCTGAATACGGATCCGCGCGGTGTCTCCTGGGGGACGTTCGAGCCGGTTGACCCACAGTAGCTGGTCGCCCAGCGTCAGGGCCGTCATCGCGTACTGCGGATGCTGCGCGGCGACCGTGGCGCTGAGGATCGTACTCTGCTGTTCCGCCGGCAGCCAGGGGTGCATCACGCTGCTACTCCAGA
Organism: Klebsiella sp. D-Nf1; assembly: GCF_002810515.1. NCBI lineage: Bacteria > Pseudomonadati > Pseudomonadota > Gammaproteobacteria > Enterobacterales > Enterobacteriaceae > Klebsiella > Klebsiella sp. D-Nf1. The sequence continues at coordinate 10,558 of NZ_PIOK01000001.1, read as the reverse complement.
CCTCCTCCAGCGGACCAAAAGCCTTCACCTTACCGGCCTCCAGTACCAGCACGCGATCGGCCAGATGCTGGATCTCATCCAGCGAGTGGCTGACGTAAAGCATCGGAATATGGATCTCCTGCGCCAGCCGCTGCAGGTAGGGCAACAGTTCGCGTTTGCGCGGAATATCCAGCGAGGCCAGCGGCTCATCCAGCAGCAGTAACTCCGGTGCGGTCAGCAGGGCGCGGCCGATAGCCACTCGCTGCTTTTCGCCGCCGGATAACCGACCCGGCAGGCGATCCAGCAAGGGCGCGATCCCCAGCAATTCCACCAGCTTATCGAACTGGCTGACCATGGAGTTCGCCATCCCGTAGCACAGGTTACCGCGCACTTTATAGTGGGGAAACAGGCGCGCGTCCTGAAACACATAGCCAATACGGCGCTGCTCCGGCGCCAGGCAGATACGCTGCGCGGTGTCGTTCAGCACCCTGCCGTTGAGCACGATGCGCCCCGTCTGCGGCCGGGTCAGGCCGCTAATGGCGTTAATCAACGAGGTTTTGCCTGCGCCGGAGACGCCAAAGATGGCGGTGATCCCGCTGGCGGGCAGGGTTTCACGGATCTGCAGGCAGTGACTGCCGAGGGTCTGGGTAAAGTCCAGCTCCAGCATCATTATCCTCCCATGCGCTGGCGGCTCACGCGGGCCAGCCATTCCGAAATCAGCAGCGAAACCAGCGCCAGTCCGATGGCGATGAGGCAGAGGCGGGCCGCCGCCCCCTCCCCGCCCGGGGTCTGGATCAAAGTGTACATCGCCGAAGGCAGGGTGCGCGTTTCGCCGGGAATATTGGAGACGAACGTGATGGTCGCGCCAAACTCCCCTAACGAGCGGGCGAAGGCCAGCACCGTGCCGACGATAATCCCCGGCAGGGTCAGCGGCAGCGTAATGGTCAAAAACACCCGCCAGCGGCTGGCCCCGAGGGTTCTCGCCGCTTGCTCCAGTTTGACGTCCACCCCTTCCAGCGCCAGGCGAATGGCGCGCACCATCAGCGGGAAAGACATCACCGCCGCCGCCAGCACCGCCCCGCGCCAGCTGAAGGCAAAGCTGATGCCAAACCAGTCATACAGCCAACTGCCAATAAACCCGCGCCGCCCCATAGCCACCAGCAGCAGATACCCCACCACCACCGGCGGCAGCACCAGCGGCAGATGGAGAATACTGTCGAGCAGCGCCTTACCGGGAAAGGTGCGCCGAACCAGCAGCCAGGAAAAAAAGATCCCAAAAGGCAGGCTCAAGGCCACCGCCAGGGAGGAGACTTTCAGGCTCAGCAGCACCGCCTGCCATTCGGGTTCGCTCAGAAACATCAGCGGGTGGTAAATCCGTAACGTTTAAAAATCGCGGACGCTTCCGGCCCTTTCAGGTAGTCATAGAAAGCGCTTACGGCCGCATTGCGGTGACCATCGACAATCGCCAGCGGGTACTCGACTTTCTGATGCGAGGTTTCCGGGAAAGTACCGACCACTTTCACTCCCTTGCTGGCCACGGCATCGGAGCCATAGACAATCCCCAGCGGCGCTTCGTTGCGCTCCACCAGCGCCAGCGCGCCGCGCACGTCTTCAGCCGGGGCAAGTTTCGGCGACAGGGTCTCCCAGGCGCCGAGTTTCTGCAGCGCCTCTTTGGCGTAGATGCCTGCCGGAACGTGCTGCGGATCGCCCACCGCCAGACGGCCTCCTTTCAGCAGACTGGTCCAGTCGGTTTTCTCATCAATGGTTATCGCCCCCTGCGCGCTGGCTTTCGGCGCGACCACCACCAGGCTGTTGCCAAGCAGGGTGGCACGGGTTGCCGGATCGATGGCCTTTTTGTCTGCCGCGTAATCCATCCATTTCTGATCGGCGGAGATAAACAGATCGGCTGGTGCGCCCGCTTCAATTTGCCGCGCCAGCGTCGACGACGAGGCAAACGACGACACGACATCGACGTTTTTCTCTTTCTTATACGCCTGGGCAATATCCTGCATCGCGTTGGTTAACGATGCGGCGGCGAAAACGGTCACTTTCCCCTCTGCCGCCAGCGCCTGACCCGCGACGCACAGCGTGAGTGATACCCCGATAACTCCGCGTAACCAAGAACCTGCCATCTGAATCTCCTGTCAATGCGTTATGTATTCTACAATATAACGATATGCAGAGCATTTTTATAGTGACACAGGACAATAAAACGAAGGGAAATGATACAGGAGGGAAATAGCACAGCGCCCGGTTAAACCGGGCGCCGGGAAATCAATGATTTTGCTGGCTGCGATCTTTGTGGCCCACGCTGGAGAAGAGGTTAAACACTTCGCCAAGACCGTAAATCAATCCCAGGATGACCGCCATCACCACCGGTACCATGATGACCGCAAAAACCAGACTTTTCAAAAGCTCTAACATGGTTCACTCCAGATAGTATGATTTGCTGATTGTAACGGTTTCAGCCGAAAAAACACGCCCCATTTGTGCGGTGGCTAATGACAAAACCGCGCACAGAGGTTTTGCAAGTGGGTGACTATCGGTCACAATACCCTTTTTTGTCAGGAAACGATTATGCAGGCCGAAATTCTTCTCACCCTTAAGCTACAGCAGCGCCTGTTTGCCGATCCCCGGCGGATCGCCCTGCTCAAACAAATTGACCAGACCGGTTCGATAAGCCAGGGGGCGAAGCACGCGGGTATCAGCTACAAAAGCGCGTGGGATGCCATTAACGAGATGAACCAGCTCAGCGAACAACCGCTGGTGGATCGTGCCACCGGCGGTAAAGGCGGCGGCGGCGCGGTGCTGACCCGCTATGGGCAGCGGCTGATCCAGCTGTACGATCTGCTGGCGCAGATCCAGCAGAAAGCGTTTGATGTACTCAGCGATGACGATGCCCTGCCGCTGGATAGCCTGCTGGCGGCTATCTCACGCTTTTCCCTGCAGACCAGCGCCCGCAACCAGTGGTTCGGCACCATTACCGGTCGCGATCGCCAGCAGGTGCAGCAGCACGTCGAGGTACTGCTGGCCGACGGGCAGACACGCCTGACCGTCGCCATCACCGCACAAAGCGCTGAGAAGCTGGGGCTCGATGAGGGCCAGGAGGTGCTGGTCCTGCTGAAGGCCCCCTGGGTCGGCATCACCCTCGACCCCGACGTGGCCCGCCAGGCCGATAACCAGCTGTCGGGACGTATCAGCCATATCGAATGCGGTTCCGGGCAGTGCGAAGTACTGATGACGCTGACCGACGGTCAGACCCTGTGCGCCACTCTGCCACAGGCGCAGACGTCTGGCCTGGCGGCAGGGACGGAGGCGATCGCTTACTTCAATGCCGATCGCATCATTCTCGCGACGTTATGCTGACCCCATTGACATTACGCGCCCGAAGTCGTATCCCTGATGCACATCGCTGCAAAAAATGGGATACATCATGTCATCATTGCAAATTTCGCAAGGCACGTTTCGCCTGAGCGATACAAAAACCTTAAAAATAGACCAGTTGAACCTGAGAGCGGGTCAAAGCTGGGCGTTCGTCGGTAGCAACGGCAGCGGCAAATCCGCCCTCGCGCGGGCCCTGGCTGGCGACCTGACCCTGCTCAGCGGCCAGCACGAAAGCCACTTCTCCCGCGTAACCCGCCTCTCCTTCGAGCAGTTACAGAAGCTGGTCAGCGACGAGTGGCAGCGCAATAACACCGACCTGCTGAGCCCCGGCGAAGAAGACACCGGCCGCACCACCGCGGAGATTATCCAGGATGAGGTGAAAGATCCTGCCCGCTGCGCGCGCCTGGCCGAACAGTTTGGCATCAGCGCCCTGCTGGACCGCCGGTTTAAGTACCTGTCGACCGGGGAAACACGTAAGACCCTGCTGTGCCAGGCCCTGATGACCGATCCGCAACTGCTGATCCTCGACGAACCTTTCGACGGCCTCGACGTCAACTCCCGCCAGCAGCTGGCTGCCCTGCTGGCCGACCTGCACCGCGCCGGCATCACCCTGGTGCTGGTCCTCAACCGCTTCGATGAGATCCCGGAGTTTGTGCAATTCGCCGGCGTGCTGGCTGACTGCACCCTCAGCGAGACCGGCGAGAAGTCTTCCCTGCTGCAGCAGGCGCTGGTCGCCCAGCTGGCGCACAGTGAAAAACTGGACGGCATCACCCTGCCGGAGCCGGATGTCCCACCAGCCCGTCATGCGCTGGCAGACTCGGCGCCGCGTATCGTGCTCAATGACGGTGTGGTCTCCTACAACGATCGCCCGGTCATCAATCACCTCTCATGGACCGTGAACCCGGGCGAACACTGGCAGATCGTCGGCCCCAACGGCGCCGGTAAATCCACGCTGCTGAGCCTTATCACCGGCGATCATCCGCAGGGCTACAGCAACGATCTGACGCTCTTTGGCCGCCGTCGCGGCAGCGGTGAGACCATCTGGGATATTAAAAAGCATATCGGCTACGTCAGCAGCAGCCTGCATCTGGACTACCGGGTCAGCACCAACGTCCGCAACGTCATCCTGTCGGGCTATTTTGACTCTATCGGCATTTATCAGGCGGTCTCGGACAAGCAGCACAAGCTGGTGCAACAGTGGCTGGATATTCTCGGCATTGATAAACGCACCGCCGACGCGCCGTTTCATAGCCTGTCGTGGGGCCAGCAGCGGCTGGCGCTTATCGTTCGCGCGCTGGTGAAGCATCCGACCCTGCTGATCCTCGATGAACCGCTGCAGGGACTGGACCCCCTGAATCGCCAGCTGGTTCGCCGCTTTGTCGACGTGTTGATTGGCGAAGGGGCCACACAGCTGCTGTTTGTCTCGCACCATGCGGAAGATGCCCCGGACTGTATTACCCATCGCCTGGCGTTCGTTCCCAGTGGAGACGGTTACACTTATCAGCTCGGTCCTGTGGCCTGATGCCCCCTGCCGGGGGTCGAAAGATCCCTGGTATTTTTCAGAAAAATAGCGGCAAAACCACCTAACCATCTGTATTAAAGATAAAAAAATTTAATTTATGTCGTTTCACCACCAAGTGTAAACGATTCCACTAACTTGCCCTATGTCACACTTTTCACTTCTTTGATATGCTATCTTCCTCATACACGATAAGCCGAATGGAGCGAATCATGAAAGTTCTGGTTACAGGTGGTAGCGGTTACATTGGAAGTCATACCTGCGTTCAACTGCTGCTGCAGGGACATGAGGTGGTGATCCTCGACAATCTCTGCAACAGCAAGCGCAGCGTACTGCCGGTGATTGAACGTCTCGGCGGCAAAGAAGCCACCTTTATTGAAGGCGATATTCGTAACGAAGCGCTGATGACGGAGATCCTCCACGATCACGCCATTGAAGCGGTGATCCACTTCGCCGGGCTGAAGGCCGTTGGGGAGTCCGTCGCCAAGCCGCTGGAATATTACGACAATAACGTCACCGGCACACTGAAATTAGTTTCTGCCATGCGCGCCGCGGGCGTGAAGAACTTCATCTTTAGCTCCTCCGCCACCGTCTACGGCGATCAGCCGAAAATCCCGTATGTCGAAAGCTTCCCGACCGGCACCCCGCAAAGCCCATATGGCAAAAGCAAACTAATGGTGGAGCAGATCCTGACCGACCTGCAGAAAGCCCAGCCGGAGTGGAGCATTGCCCTGCTGCGCTACTTCAACCCGGTCGGCGCCCACCCGTCGGGCGACATGGGGGAAGACCCGCAGGGGATCCCTAACAACCTGATGCCGTACATTGCCCAGGTCGCCGTCGGCCGTCGCGACTCGCTGGCCGTGTTTGGTAACGACTACCCGACCGAAGATGGCACCGGCGTACGCGATTATATCCACGTGATGGACCTCGCCGATGGCCATGTCGCGGCCATGGAAAAACTGGCTGACAAAGCCGGGGTACATATCTACAACCTTGGCGCCGGCGTCGGCAGCAGCGTGCTCGACGTGGTCAATGCTTTCAGCAAGGCCTGCGGCAAACCCATTAACTACCATTTCGCGCCGCGCCGCGATGGCGACCTCCCGGCCTACTGGGCGGATGCTGCCAAGGCCGACCGCGAGCTGAACTGGCGCGTGACGCGCAACCTGGACGAAATGGCGCAGGACACCTGGCACTGGCAGTCCCGTCATCCGCAGGGTTATCCAGACTAAGGAACCTTCATGAGCGTATTTAACCCCGTTGACCATCCACATCGTCGTTATAACCCGTTAACCGGGCAGTGGATTCTGGTTTCTCCGCATCGCGCCAAGCGCCCCTGGCAGGGGGCGCAGGAAACGCCGGCAAAACAGACCTTGCCAGCCCACGATCCGGACTGTTTCCTGTGCCCGGGTAATACCCGGGTCACCGGCGACACTAACCCGAATTACACCGGTACCTACGTGTTTACCAACGACTTTGCGGCCCTGATGACCGACACCCCGGACGCACCGGAGAGTGACGATCCGCTGATGCGCTGTCAGAGCGCGCGCGGCACCAGTCGGGTGATCTGCTTCTCGCCAGACCACAGCAAAACGCTGCCGGAACTGAGCCCTGAAGCGCTGGAAGGCGTGGTTAAAACGTGGCAGGAACAGACCGCGGACCTCGGGAAAAGCTACCCGTGGGTCCAGGTCTTTGAAAACAAAGGGGCAGCGATGGGCTGCTCCAACCCGCATCCGCATGGTCAGGTATGGGCCAACAGCTTCCTGCCCAATGAAGCGGAACGGGAAGACCGTCTGCAGAAAGAGTATTACGCCGGACAGGGTCAGCCGATGCTGCTGGACTATGTTCAGCGCGAACTGGCCGACGGCAGCCGCACGGTGGTCGACACCGAGCACTGGCTGGCGGTCGTGCCCTACTGGGCCGCCTGGCCGTTCGAAACGCTGCTGTTGCCGAAAGCGCACGTGCAGCGTATTACCGATCTCACCGACGCCCAGCGCAGCGATCTGGCGCTGGCGTTGAAAAAGCTGACCAGCCGTTACGACAACCTGTTCCAGTGCTCATTCCCCTACTCCATGGGCTGGCACGGCGCGCCGTTTAACGACGAAGACCATCACCACTGGCAGCTTCATGCCCACTTTTATCCGCCGCTGCTGCGCTCCGCGACGGTCCGCAAGTTTATGGTTGGCTATGAAATGCTGGCCGAAACCCAGCGCGATCTGACCGCCGAGCAAGCTGCCGAACGACTGCGCGCCGTCAGCGACGTCCATTTTCGTGAATCCGGAGTGTAATGATGAGTCTGAAAGAGAAAACCCAAACCCTGTTTGCTGACGCCTTCGGTTATCCGGCCAGCCATGTCATTCAGGCGCCAGGCCGCGTCAACCTGATCGGCGAGCATACCGATTACAACGACGGTTTTGTGCTGCCCTGCGCCATCGACTACCAGACGGTGATCAGCTGTGCGCCGCGCGACGATCGTACGGTGCGGGTGATTGCCGCCGATTACGACAATCAGACCGATGAGTTCTCTCTCGACGCGCCGATTATCAGCCACGATACCCAGCAGTGGTCGAACTATGTCCGCGGCGTGGTAAAGCATCTGCAGCAGCGGAACAACCACTTTGGCGGCGCGGATCTGGTGATCAGCGGCAATGTACCGCAGGGTGCGGGGTTAAGCTCCTCAGCCTCGCTGGAAGTCGCCGTCGGCACCGTGTTCCAGCAGCTCTATCATCTGCCGCTGGATGGCGCGCAAATCGCCCTCAACGGCCAGGAGGCGGAAAACCAGTTCGTCGGCTGCAACTGCGGCATCATGGATCAGCTGATTTCGGCGCTGGGCAAAAAAGACCACGCGCTGCTGATCGACTGCCGTTCGCTGGGCACCAAAGCCGTTTCGATGCCGAAAGGCGTGGCGGTGGTGATCATCAACAGCAACTTTAAGCGCACCCTCGTCGGCAGCGAGTACAACACCCGTCGTGAACAGTGCGAAACCGGCGCGCGCTTCTTCCAGCAGCCCGCCCTGCGCGATGTTACCCTCGAGCAATTTAACGCCGTCGCCCATGAGTTGGATCCGGTCGTCGCGAAGCGCGTACGCCATGTGCTGACGGAGAATGCCCGCACCGTGGAAGCCGCCAGCGCCCTCGAAAAAGGCGACCTGAAGCGGATGGGTGAGCTGATGGCCGAATCCCATGCCTCAATGCGCGATGATTTCGAGATCACCGTCCCGCAGATCGACACTCTGGTGGAGATCGTTAAGGCCGCGATCGGTGATAAAGGCGGCGTACGCATGACCGGCGGCGGCTTTGGCGGCTGCGTGGTAGCGCTGGTCCCGGAAGATCTGGTCGATACCGTTCAGCAGGCCGTTGCCAAAACGTATGAAGCGAAAACCGGTATTAAAGAGACATTCTATGTCTGCAAACCGTCACAGGGGGCTGGCCAATGGTAACGCAAACCACCGCACTGGCGCCGGACGGCCAACCCTGGCAGCAGGTGACCCTGCGCAATAAGGCGGGGATGACCGTTACCGTGGCGGACTGGGGCGCGACGCTACTCAGCGCCGAGGTGCCGCTGGCTGATGGCAGCCTGCGCCATCCGCTGCTGGGCTGTGCGAAGCTGGAGGACTATGCCCGCCAGGCCGCGTTTCTTGGCGCCTCGGTAGGCCGCTACGCCAACCGTATCGGCAATAGCCGCTTTCCGCTTGACGGCCAGCTCGTCAACGTCACGCCGTCAAACGACGCGGGCCACCAGCTCCACGGCGGCCCGGAAGGGTTTGATAAACGCCGCTGGCGCATTGTCCGCGCCGACGAGCAGGAAGTACTGTTCGCCCTGACCTCGCCCGATGGCGATCAAGGCTTCCCCGGCACTCTGCAGGCCACCGCGCACTATCGTCTGACCGACGATAACCGCATCGCGATTACCTATCGCGCCACCGTGGACCAACCCTGCCCGGTGAATATGACCAATCACGTCTATTTCAACCTCGACGGTGACCAGCGCGACGTGCGCCAGCACCAGCTGCAGATCCTCGCCCAGAGGTATCTGCCGGTGGAAAGCGACGGTATCCCGGGTGGTGAACTCAAAGATGTTGCTAACACCAGCTTTGATTTCCGCCAGCCGAAAACCATCGCCGCCGACTTCCTCGCCGACGCCGATCAGCAAAAGGTGAAGGGATACGATCATGCCTTCCTGCTGGACGCCAGAGGCGACGCCAGTCAGCCTGCGGCGCAGGTCTGGTCGCAGGACGGCAAGCTGCAGATGACGGTCTATACCTCCGCTCCGGCGCTGCAGTTTTACTCCGGCAACTATCTCGGCGGCACCCCGTCGCAGACGACGGAGCCCTACGCCGACTGGCAGGGGCTGGCGCTGGAGAGCGAATTCCTGCCGGATTCGCCGAATCATCCGGAATGGCCGCAGCCGGACTGTGTGTTACGTCCGGGCCAGGAGTACGTCAGCCTGACGGAATATCAGTTTATCGCCCGATAACCGCATGCGCCCCCCGCCGGGGGCGCTGCTTTTCGTCCCCGCCCTCCTCTCTGCCGCCTCTTTTTTCAGCAACCTGCTCTATTTTCCGTCACCAAAGGACAAAAAAATAACCTGTGTTTTACAAGCACCTTACACTGAGCCACTATTTTCGCTATGGTTAGGGATAAGCATTGCCGTGAGCCAAATCACGGCAATATAATGAGAATAGTTATCAATCAATAACACATACACCAACATATTCAGCGCACCGTTCGCGGCGCGAGGGATGGCGTGTAGAGAGGAGTAAGAGAATGGCTGTAACTAAGCTGGTACTGGTTCGTCATGGCGAAAGCCAGTGGAACAACGAAAACCGCTTCACCGGTTGGTACGACGTTGATCTGTCCGAGAAAGGCGTTAGCGAAGCGAAAGCGGCAGGTAAACTGCTGAAGGCTGAAGGCTTCAGCTTTGATTTTGCTTATACCTCCGTGCTGAAACGTGCCATCCACACCCTGTGGAACGTGCTGGACGAACTGGATCAGGCCTGGCTGCCGGTCGAGAAATCCTGGAAGCTGAACGAGCGTCATTACGGCGCGCTGCAGGGCCTGAACAAAGCGGAAACCGCTGAGAAATACGGTGACGAGCAGGTTAAACAGTGGCGTCGCGGCTTCGCTGTCACTCCGCCGGAGCTGACCAAAGACGACGAGCGCTACCCGGGCCACGATCCGCGCTATGCAAAACTGACCGACGCGGAACTGCCGACCACTGAAAGCCTGGCGCTGACCATCGACCGCGTCGTGCCTTACTGGAACGAAACCATTCTGCCGCGCCTGAAAAGCGGTGAGCGCGTGATCATCGCCGCTCACGGTAACTCCCTGCGCGCGCTGGTGAAATACCTCGACAACATGGGCGAAGACGAGATCCTCGAACTGAACATCCCGACCGGCGTACCGCTGGTGTATGAGTTCGATGAAAACTTCAAGCCGATCAAACATTACTATCTGGGCAATGCGGAAGAGATCGCGGCGAAAGCTGCTGCCGTCGCCAACCAGGGTAAAGCGAAGTAATTTTTACGATAGCGCTCCCCGTTTGGGGAGCCACGTTAATCGCTAAATACCGGACCGGCCGGGAATCTGACCAGAAACCCGGTCACCGCCAGCAGCGATCTCAGCGCGGGCCAGACTATCTGTCGCTCGCGAAGCTCATCATCCAGCGTCAGTAGCGCAA